>CAVPVW010000005.1:0-301793 GCA_963709295.1 uncultured Chloroflexia bacterium
GTGACTGCGATAATTGGCGGTGTGTAAACGGCCAATCTGTTTGACTGGCATGTAAGGGAATATCTTTACGCCCGCATCGCTCAGATCTTTGAGATATTGTTTGCTGACATTGAGACAGGTGGCGTCGCCAAGGGCATGTACCTTGACGCCTGCTTTCGCCCGCTCGATCAGTGCTTCCTTGAGTTGAAGGGTGAATTCGTCTTCCGACCAGATGTAATATAAAAGGTTAATGGTTGATTTTGCATTTCGGACATCCTCCAGCAAACGAGGATATTTTTCCGCGGCGTCCTGCAGGATTTCCACCCGGTTGTAGGCAGTCAATAAGGACGGCGAGTTTTGGGTGACAAGCGCCAATAATTTATGGCGATAAGATTTGGGTTTTTCGCGCTTGATTATTTCAATATAGTCATTCTGAACATCCCGCAATGGTTTGATCGCCATTTCATAAAGTGAAGAAAGTTTACCGATGCGCGCTAATTTGGCCTCGTTACTGAAAGCCTTATAGTTCCGCCCGAATAATATATATATGAAAAACCCCACTACTGGAAATGCAATCATTAAAAACAGCCAGGCAAAGGTCGATTGCGGGGACCGGTTGTCCAGTATGATGAAAATGATGACGCCAATGACATAGACGACAAAGGCCCATTGAAGGATAATGACCAGGTATTGCCAGAGAACGCTGATGTCCATGATGTCTCTCCAGGGATTGGAATGGATGCAAAGAGAATAAGTGAAATTATATGATTTTTCCGGCAGCCTGTCATCATTCACAGGTGGGCTGGCTCAATTACCCATTATCACCCATAAAAACTCGCCTCGAAGCCAATTTCGAAGCGAGTTTTTTCCCTGAGGCTAATTTGGTTTACTTCGGGAAAATTAAAGTTGGCGGGAATTCTCCCTTTTGGTATTCGTAAATCCCGATCACTGGCTTGGCGCAATCACCGGTGGGTGTGCAGCTCAGGCTGCCGGTGATACCGGGGAAGTCCCGCGTGGCATACAGGCCATCACGCAGTGCCTGGCGGCCGATGTGCAGAGTGCCATCCAGATCCACCAACACCACCTTCTCAATGGCAGCCTTGAGCATCATGAAAGCGTCGTAAGCATGGGCGTGATAAGGTCCGATGGGCGCCATTCCAAATTTTGCATCATATTTCTTGGTGAATTCATCATAAGCGGGACCGCCGATGATCGGGCTTGAAACCAGGAAGCCATCAAGGGCACCGCCAGTTTTATTGACCATATCAGGTGAGAATAAGCCATCTGCTCCCATCAAGAGAGCCTTCTCAAGACCGGGTGTAGTCCTGGCTTGAATGACAATGTTGGGTCCAGCCGGTAGGAACACTGGCAGGTAAATCAACTCGGGATTCCCTCTGGCAATTTTCTCAAGGACGCCGCTCATGTCCGTCTGGTCCGGTGTCACCATACTTTGCGCTGTGATTTTGCCACCCAGCTTTTTGAAACTGTCCACAAAAATCTGTTGCAATTGTTTTGAATAGGGTGAGCCGTCATTAATTGTGGCAGCTGTACGGACTCCGAGAACAATATAGGCATACTCCGCCGCCGCAGTTCCCTGGACGATATCGTTAATTGCGGTGCGCAGGTAGCCGGGATGGTTGTTGGGATTGCCGGGTTCCGTCATATCGGGGGCGGTGGTGGACGGCGAGATCATCACAAAACCGGCTTTGGACAGAAACGGCAATCCTACCTTGGCTTCGCTCGAGCAGGATGGGCCGATCACACCTACGATGGTCGGGTCAGAGGATAGCTCGGCAGCTGCTGCCTTGCCAACGTCCGCATTGCAGCCGGTGTTCATCCCGTCGAAACGGATCTCATGACCGAAGATAATCCCGCCTGAATCGTCGATGGCAATTTCAATGCCGTTGCGCGCATCGAGGCCTAAACTCTGATTCGGCCCTTCGACGGCCAGCGCATACGCAATGTGAATCGGTTCACCCGGTTTTAGAGTGATGCAGCCGAGGGGGTCCTCGTCACAGCCGGTTGAGACTGCCAGATTCAGACCGGTCACGATTTCCCCGCTTTTCAAGCCTTTGAATACCTCCTCCATCCAGATTTTCACATCTTGCGGGACTTCCTGCTCGAGGTCGTGATAAGGTGCATAGGCTGCGCCGCCGAGTCGAAAGCCTCCTTTGAAGGCGCCATTTCTGGCAGCTTCGATCAGGTTGAATACACCGGAGTTGATGTCCTTCATTGCGCTGGAAAGCATGCGAGGCGCAGCCTCTGGCAGCAAGTAATACTGATCCGAGTCCACACCGATGGCATAACGCCCGGCTTGGGCAGCGGCTGTCACTGCACCGTTGCCGGTCACCCCGCCGCAGCCGAAGACTACATCCGCTCCTTTTTCCATCAAAGCCTTGGCGATTTCTGCACCCCATTCAAAATCGGTAAAAGCTTTATCGTTAAACTCGTGATAGACAACTTCGACAATCGTGTTTCTGCCTGTCTGCTTATCGGCGAAGGCTGCACCTGCCCGAAATCCTTCACCAAAGCGCCAAACAGGAGGGATTTCACTTGGCCCACAAATTGCAGTTATTAAACCGCTCTTGCTCATTTGCGCAGCTAGCGCGCCGACCAGGAAGCCTGCCTGGTCTTCGGGGAAGTTCAACCCTGCCAGGTTCGCTGGCCAGGGTTGGTCAAGCATCTGGTCCACACCTATAAATAGAATGCCCGGATATTTGAGCGCCGCATCGTGGGTGACCTGGGTCATTCCCCAGCCAACAGTGACAATTGCATCGTAACCGCTGTCAGCAAAGACGCTGATATTCTGGTCATAATCGCCAATGTTTTTTGTTTCAATAACTTGGGTAATTTGCACCAATCCCTTATCCTTGGCAATTTTGACACCTTCCCAGGCGGATTGGTTGAAGCTCTTGTCGTCGACCGTACCCATGTCGGTGACCAACCCGACGCAGAATACTTCCGGTTTAGGGCAATCCTGGGTGGTGAATATGGGAAGAGCTGTTGCAGGGACAGGCTTCGGAGTATCCTGCTTTTTCACAAGAAGTGTTGGAGGAATCGTTGCTTTGTCGGAGGGTGAGATAATCCCCGGGAGAACTGCCATTGCACCAATCACAATCAGCCCGATCGCGACCACCCCGACGACTGCCCACAGCCACCCGCGTTGACCTTTCCTGGCGGGTTTCTCTGCCGGGATTGATTTTGGTTTTTTCCCACCTTCCGGAGCGGCGATCACCGTCCTTGCAGTTGGAGCGATTCCTTCCACAGCGGCCATCGTCTTCAGGTCCGTGATTGGTTCAGAAGCCGCGACTGCAGCGCCAGCCATGGCAGCTGCCACAGTGGGGGACTGGGCAACGACGGTCGGTTCGCTCGCCAACGCTTCGAGTGAGGCGGCAAATTCACCCATGTTGGCGAAGCGGTCCTCCGGTTTTTTCGCCAGCGCCCGAAGCAGCACATGTTCCGCCTGGTACGGTAGATCGGGCACCAGCTCGCGCGGGTTGGGGAGCGGATCACTGGCCTGTTTGAGCAGGACAGCCGCTGGGGTGTCAGCTTCATAAGGTTTACGACCGGTCAGCATTTCATAGAAGACGACCCCGAGCGAGTAAATATCAGAGGAAGGACCGGCCTGCCCCGTCCATTGTTCAGGAGCCATGTACTCCGGGGTGCCGATGCCCACACCGGTGCCGGTCAGGGTGGCACCCTCCGGGGCCTCCAGCATTTTGGCAATGCCGAAGTCGGTCAGCATCGGGTCACCGTCGGCGGTGATCAGGATGTTCGAAGGCTTGACATCGCGGTGCGCCATCCCTTTTCGGTGGGCGAAGTCCAGCGCACGGGCGATCGGCAGCAGAATTCTGGCTGCCTCCCGGCACGACATGGGTTGCCCCAGCTTCTGTTTAAGGGTGCCGCCGGGCAGGTATTCCATCACCAGGTAGGGAGCGCCTTCGTAATCGCCATAATCGATCACGCCGACGATATTGGCATGCGAGAGCTTGGCCAGCGATTTGGCCTCGCGCTCGAAGCGCTTCAACACCATTTCGAGCTGGTCCGGGGCAAAGGCACTGCGACGGATCACCTTGACGGCCACGTCGGCATCCAGGCGGGTATCGTAGGCTTTATAGACAGTGGCCATACCACCCTCGCCAAGCTGCTCGAGGATGTGGTAACGGCCGAAGGACTGACCGATGAGATTCATAGCGCCTCTTTCTGTGGGTTGACAAACTTATTATGGCACGACAATTCTTGACTTTCAACTGGGAGTGGCCAATAAAACTGATGTAAAAATAATCGCCCCTATTTGGGGCGATTATTCATCAACCAGTCCTGGATGTCCATGACCTTCTCTTCTTTTTGCGGCTCCAGCCTTCGGTAACTGCCGTCCCCCTGCATGACGCGCGCCCGCCTATCATCTTTGAGATACGATTGCAGCACCTCATCGCGCAGGTAGCGCACGTGTTTTGAACTTTCCACAGGGAAGACGACCTCCACCCTGTGGTTGAGATTGCGCTGCATCAGGTCGGCGGACCCGAGGTAGATCTCCTCCTTGCCGCCGTTGAGGAAATAAAAAATGCGGCTGTGCTCCAAATATCGACCGACAATCGAAATTACTTTGATGTGTTCGCTCACGCCTTTGACTCCGGGGCGCAGGGAACTCATCCCACGCACCAGCAGATCCACCTTCACGCCTGCCTGCGAGGCCTCATAGAGAAGCTGGATCATGCGCGGGTCGATCAGTGAATTCATCTTGAAGATAAGGCGTGCATCACGCTTTTCCTTGGCATGTTCGATTTCACGCCGGATTAGAGCTTCCAGGCGTTGGCGCAGGTTGGCGGGAGCAACCAACAGTTTCTTGTAATCCTGCTTGGTGGAGTAACCGGTGAGGTAATTGAACAGGTCGGTCGCATCGGCGCCGATCGCATCGTCGCAGGTGAAGAGACCCATGTCTTCGTAGATCTTGGCCGTCACCGTGTTGTAGTTTCCCGTGGCGAGATGGACGTAACGGCGGATGCCATCTCCCTCCTTGCGTATGACGAGGGCGATCTTGCTGTGCGTTTTCAGCCCCACCAGCCCGTACACCACATGGACACCTGCCTGCTCCAGCGTTCGTGCCCAGCCAATATTGCTCTCCTCATCGAAACGGGCTTTCAGCTCGAGCAGCACAGCCACCTGCTTGCCGCGCTCCGAGGCTTCCAGGAGAGCTTCCACGACGGGGGAATTCTGCCCGACCCGGTAAAGGGTTTGTTTGATGGCGAGGACCTGCGGGTCGCGGGCGGCGGCGAAGAGAAAATCAACCACCGGGTTGAAAGAGTCGTAGGGATGGTGAAGCAGGACGTTCTGCTGCCGGATGACCTCGAAGAAATCCCCGGCCAGTTCGACATCCCTGAATACCTTCGGGATATGCGGGGAGTAATGCGGGTATTTGAGATCGTGCCGCTCCACATTGTTGTAGAGCTGCCACAAACAGGAAAGGTCAAGTGGACTCTGGAGAACATACAGATCGTTGTGATCGACTTCCAGGTTTTCGACAAGCAGGGTCCTGAGCTCAGCTGGCATGCTGTCGTAGATCGCCACTTGGACCACTGATCCAAACTTGCGCCGCCGAATGTTTTGCTGCATGGTCTCAAGCAGGTCGTCTGCCTCGAGTTCCTGGATTTCGATATCCGCATCGCGCACGATACGGAAGAGATGCGCAGAGACGACTTCCATGCCCGGAAAAAGCGCCTGCAGGTTGGCCATGATCAACTGGTCGAGCCAGACAAAGTAATGGTGGAATGGTATGGTGCCATCCTTGCGGACGGCTCCGGAACTGCGTTTTATGGGCACCAGGCGCGGAAGCGTATCGGGGACTTTCAAGCGGGCAAATTTTTCATTCCCTTTCTTGTCGCGGATGACGATGGCAAGATTCAAGCTGAGGTTGGAGATGTGGGGGAAGGGGTGTCCCGGGTCAAGGGCGAGAGGGGTCAAGATGGGGAAGACCACTTCCTTGAAATAATCATCCACCTTGTCCTTTTGCGTTTTGGACAATTTTTCGTAATCCATCAAGTGGATGCCGGCTTTTTCAAGTTTTGGCTTGATCTTTTTTATGAAACATTGGTGGGCATCCGCATACAATCCGAGTGCGGATTTGCGAATGGCAGCCAGCTCGTCGGGAGGAGTCATGCCGTCCGGCGAGGAGCCCATGAAGCGGGCCTCCACCTGCTTGAGAATGCCCGAGACACGCACCATGAAGAATTCGTCCATGTTCGAGCCGACGATGGCGAGGAACTTCAATCGTTCGAGCAGAGGGTTGCGCTCGTCGAGCGCTTCATCTAAAACCCGGCGCTGAAATTCCAGCATGCTGAGTTCGCGGTTTACAAGCAAAGTAGGATTGCTGACGGTCTCGTTATCGTGCATGGACTAGCCCCTGCCTGATTTGAAAGAATTTTAATGAAACTAAATGACTTTTACGGAATGCTTGGCGTAGCCGCGAGGTGCCCATTTATTATAGACGAAAAAAGATTGGACTCGCAAGCATTAACCACGGAGAGACCAGCAAGTTAGTTGTTCCTAAAAAAAATCCCTTGAAGATAGGGGGAGTTAGAAGAAGGAATTTTGCATAGCATTAAATGACAGATTGTCACAATTAGTTAGTGATACAGTTCACAATATTATGTTTATCATCCCTTTCGGTGATACATGTCACTTTGAGTAGGGACGTTGATTTGTTACTATTTTCACAATTATATATGCATATAAGTATATTAGGAGCAAGATGACAAGTCCAAACCTCGAAGCAGAAGTAACACAACTCCACGCAGAAATCTGCGCGGGACTCGCCGATCCGAACCGGATCCTGATCCTGTACGCCCTCTCGCAGGGGCCGCGCAATGTCACCGAGTTATGCAATGAACTGAATGTGCCTCAACCGTCAGCCTCCCGCCACCTCAAGGTCCTGCGCGAGCGGGGGATGGTCACCACGGAGCGCCGCGGAACGGTAATCATTTACAGCCTCGGCGATAAGCGTCTGGTGGAGGCGCTGGACCTGCTCCGCGCGGCAATGCGCGACATCTTTGCCCGGCGCGCCACGCTGGTCGAAGCGATCACCTAATTCTTTTGATCGGAGAAAAGACATGAAAACCTTCCTAATCCTGGGCGCCGGAACCGGCGGCACGATGGTGGCCAATAAAATGGCTGCGAAGCTTGACCCTCAAGAATGGCGCATCATCATTGTCGATAAAGACGAGAACCATTATTACCAGCCTGGTTTTCTGTTCATTCCCTTTGGCATATACCGCCCGGAGGATGTCATCAAGCCCAAGCGCAATTTGTTGCCCAAACGGGTGGAAGTGATCTTCGGCGAACTGGAGCTCATTGAGCCTGAGAAAAACAAGGTCACGCTCGCGGATAAGAAAACGATCAACTACGATTATTTGGTGGTCGCCACGGGAAGCTACATCTACCCGGATGAGACTCCCGGTTTGCGGGAGGGCTGGCAACAAAATATTTTCGACTTTTATACACCGGCAGGCGCAGCGAAACTGCATCAATTTTTGGAGACATGGCAGGGCGGAAGGTTCGTGCTCAACGTGACGGAAATGCCCATCAAATGCCCCGTCGCGCCGCTGGAATTTATGATGCTTGCGGATTGGTATTTTCAGAAGCGCGGTATCCGCAACAAAGTGGAACTCGTCTATGCAACGCCGCTGCCTGGCGCATTCACGAAACCGGTCTGTTCCACCATGCTGGCAGGCGTATTGAAAGGCAAGAACATTACCGTCTTCCCGGAATTCAACATCATGGAAGTGGATAATACCAAGCAGGTCATCCGCTCCTACGATGAGACCGAAATTCCGTACGATGTCCTGGTCAGCATCCCGCTCAACAAGGGTGCGGAGGTCATCAAGAATTCCGGCATGGGCGATGCGCTGGATTTCATCCCCACGAACAAGCACACGCTTCAATCGGACAAATGGCAGAATATTTTCATCATCGGCGATGCCGGGAATGTCCCCGCGTCCAAGGCGGGATCGGTGGCGCACTTCATGCTCGATATCGTGGTGGAGAATATGTTAAGCCACATGAAGGGGCAGGAGATGCGTGCCAGTTTTGACGGGCATGCCAACTGTTACATCGAGACGGGCTTCAATAAAGCGGTATTGATCGATTTTAATTACGATGTCGAACCGCTACCGGGTAAATTCCCACTTCCCGGTGTGGGACCGTTCACGCTGCTGGGTGAGAGTGTCATCAATCACTGGGGCAAGCTGGCTTTCAAATGGATCTACTGGAACCTGCTGCTCAAGGGATTGGATATTCCCACCGTGCATTCACACATGTCCATGAGCGGGAAGAAACCCGTCCCCGCAGAAAAACTTTAATCCACTCAATTTTTCAAAGATAAGGAGAACACAATGGTCGCACCTGTTTTATCCGCAGTCAAGTTCGATGCCGAAGGGTTCATGGTCGATAAATCCCAGTGGACGAAGGAGATTGCCGTCGAAATTGCAAAGCAGGAGGGAATCGACCCCCTGACCGATGACCACTGGAAGATCATCGATTTCTGCCGCCAGACCGGTCTTGACAGCGGCAAGGCCCCCACCATGCGCCAGATCACGACGGGCACGGGCATTTCCACCAAGGACCTGTTCGCTCTGTTCCCCAAGGGTCCCGCCAAGAAGGTCGCCAAGATCTCCGGCCTCGGCAAGCCCGAAGGCTGTGTGTAATTTTATTAATCCAATGATTCGAGAAAATCAAAAAAATCGGGAGATTTGACATGGCTGAACAACCTCGCAAGATGGCTTTTATCTGCTCGAAAGGCGACCTGGACATGGTCTATCCCGCCCTCATCATGGGCTGGGCGGCGCTGGGAAATGGTATTGACGTGACCATTTTCTTCACCTTCTGGGGGCTGGATATGATCACAAAAAAGCGCGTGGACCATTTGGAGATCGCGCCTTTAGCCAACACCAGTTTCAAAGTAAAGCTGATGGGGTTGCCCACCGGCAACCTGGGCATCCCCAGCATCCTGGGCATCATCCCCGGCATGACCTGGTTCGCCAGCTGGTTCATGAAGAAAAAGATGAAAGGTCTTGATGTCCCTCCGGTAAAGGAATACATCGAAATGCTTCACGACGGCGGCGCCAAGCTGTATGGCTGCAAGATGACAGTGGATATGTTCGGGCTGAAGAAGGATGATTTCCTGCCGCAGGTGGACGCTGTGGTCACCGCCAGCGATTTCATCGACATGTCTGAAGGCGCGCAGATCATTTTCATTTAGTTACAGGCTGTGCGAGAATCAAAAACACCGGTCAGGATCAACCTGTCCGGTGTTTTTGATTTATTACTCGTAAAACTATGGCACGGTAATGTAATCCACCTGCAGCGCTCCGTTCGCATCGCGCAGTTCGAGGGAATCTTTGCCCAGGTTGAAAGTGGCGGCGTTCGCCAGGGCATTCAGGTAGGCGGTCTCTTGATCCATGACCGCCTGCTCGCAAGCCATGCGGGTCGTGGCGAGAGGTCCGATGGTGATCTTGTCGCCGTCGATGGTATAGGTGCCGTTATAGGTGTTGCAGCCTGCGTTCCCAGAGAGTTTTCCATCCGCGCTGAAGATGGCGGTGACGGTTGTCCCAGCTCTGCACACTGACCACGGCCTCTTTACCATTGTTGATGGCAAGCGCCTGCCATTCACCCGTCAAGGAGGCGGGCTGGAAGGGTGCAAACACTGCCAGAGCATTCCCGGAGGCATCCTTCAAGTTGAGATTCCCGCCTGTCACTTCGTAGGATTTCGTCTCGCCGAGAGCTTTCAAGTAGGACTGCTCCTGTTCGTTGATCGCAGGCTCACAGGCCATCATGGTGGACATCATTTGCTCAAAGGTGAGACTACTTCCGGTGACCTTGTATTTCCCAGAGTAGGTGTTGCAGCTGGCATTGCCGCCAGCCATGTCGTCTTCACCAAAGAACAGGGTAATCGATGTGCCTTGAACGGGTGAAGCACCACCGAGGCTGACGAGTTCCCACTTGGTACCGGGCAGCGTAATCGTGCTGGCGGATGGGGTGGCGCATGCTCCCAGCAGGAGCGCAGTCGCTGTTAAGCCTAACAGAAATAATATGGTTTTCATTTTTCTCTCCTTCTTGCAGTAATTATAATCTTTGATATGCCTTTTCTTTCAACCTGGGATAGACGCCTGATTGTCCGCGTTTGTTCCCGAACAAGGATAAAATTAATCAAATTCTCACACCTGCGTTCCGAAAGGATTCCATGCCGCTTCCCCCCGTCCCAACCTTTGACCCGATTGCGTCGCCGGAAACCATCGTCGAAACCAGCAATGTTCGTTTTACTGTGTTGACGAGCCGCCTTATCAGACTCGAATACAGCAAGGATGGAACTTTTGAAGACCGCCCATCTCAGCCAATCTGGTTCCGCAGACAGCTCGTACCTTCGTTTAGTAAATCGGTCTCAGGCAGTTTGGTTGAAATTGAAACGGATGACCTTTTGCTCCGATACCGCCCCACCCGGTTTGGATTTACCCGTTGGACGCTGTCCATCACCCTGAAGCGCAACAGAGTCACCTGGCGCTATGGCGACTCATCCCGTCGCGCCGGGAACCTCAAGGGCACCGCTCGCACCCTCGACGGCGACTTCGGAAATACCCGTCTCGAAGATGGCTTGCTCTCCCGCGCCGGTTGGTCCGTGGTGGATGATTCGCATACATTGGTATTTAATGAAAAAGGCTGGCTCGAACCTCGCGCCCGCAAGCAGAAGGACCTTTATTTCTTTGGTTACGGAAGCAACTTCGCAGGCTGTATGCAGGACTTCACCCGCATCGCCGGACTCATCCCGATGATTCCGCGCTACATCCTCGGCAACTGGTGGAGCCGCTACTGGGAATATTCGCAGGACGAACTGAAGTCGCTGATGCAGGAATTTCGTGAGCGGGGGATTCCGCTCTCAGTCTGCATCGTGGACATGGACTGGCACATCACCAAAACAGGCAACACCTCGGATGGCTGGACCGGGTACACCTGGAACCGCGAGTTGTTTCCCGACCCGCCCGGGTTTATCCGCTGGCTGCACGAACAGGGTCTGCGGACAGCGCTAAACCTGCATCCGGCGCGGGGTATCCATCCTCACGAGGCACAGTATCAGGCCATGGCCAAATGGATGGGTGTCGATCCTGCCAGCCGCGAGCCCATCCCCTTTGACATCACCGATCCGCGTTTTGTGGAAGGCTACTTTGAAATTTTGCATCATCCTTACGAGGCGATGGGCATTGACTTCTGGTGGATGGACTGGCAGCAGGGGCGCAAGAGCCGCGTTCCGGGCTTCGACCCGTTATGGTGGATCAACCATCTTCACTTTAATGATCTGGGGCGTGACGGCCGCAAACGTCCATTCGTCTTCTCACGCTGGGGAGGCCTCGGCAACCACCGCTATCCAATCGGCTTTTCGGGTGACACCTTTGTCAGGTGGCGCACGCTGGCCTACCAGCCTTATTTCACCGCCTCGGCTGCCAATGTCGGTTATGGCTGGTGGAGTCACGACATCGGCGGGCACATGTTCAAGGACGGCACTCCTGAGCTCTACCTGCGCTGGGTGCAGTTCGGTGTGTTCAGTCCCATCTTTCGGGTGCACTCAACAAAGAAAGCAGCGCTCGACCGCCGTCCGTGGAGCAAACCCGAGCGTGTTTATGCGGCTGCGAAAGATGCCATGCAGCTCAGGCATGCGCTGATTCCCTACATCTACTCCATGGCCTGGCGTGCCCACCGGACCGGAATCTCGCTCGTCACGCCGATGTATTATGGGAATATGGAGGACGCCTCAGCATTTGGGGCTAAAGACCAGTATTTCTTCGGCTCTGAGTTACTCGTTGCGCCGATCCTGAATCCATCCGACCCAAAAACTGGCTCTGGCGAAACGAAAGGTCTGGGACCCGGCTGGGACATGGTTCAACTTCTTCACGGGCGAATCGATCTCAGGCGGCGGGTGGCGTGAGATTACTGCGGCATGGGAGGACATCCCGGTGTATGCCAAAGCTGGCGCGATTATCCCTCTTGCGCCCAAGGTGGGGTGGGGTGGAATTGGAAATCCATCAGAACTTGACATCTTCATCTTCCCCGGTGCGGACAATGAATTCGCGCTCTACGAAGATGACGGCGAAACGACCGATTATCTGAAAGGGAAATATGCCATCACGCGGTTTTCACTTGAAGAGGGACGTTTCACTATCCATCAGGTCGAAGAAGATCAGAGTCTTGCCCCAGCCCAGCGTACCTACCGCATCCACTTGCGTGGCGTTGTTGAGACGACAACGACCTCGCTGCCTGGACACTATGAAAGCCTCACGCGAACATTGTCGTTGGAACCGCAGACACTAACGCCAGGCCAGACACTCGTTGTCACCATTGATGCTGCATGAATGCGACCCTGCCCATGATAAAATCGACCCGTGTTGGTGCAAATTAAACTCATCGCCACCTATCAGAAATTGCTCCCGCCGGGCACGAAGGGAAACGTCATCTCAATGGAGGTTCCCGAAGGGACAACAGTCGGGCAGGTGATGGCACGCTTCGAGGTGCCGCTTGACGATACGAGCGTCATCTTGCTCAACGGACTCACCATCCCGCTCGACACACCTCTCTCCGATGGCGACACAGCGGCGGCTTTTTCAGCCATCGCCGGCGGATAAATCACTCAAGGAGAAAACATGTATGGTTGGCATGGAAGACTGTTACGCATCAATCTGACACAACGCAAGGCAACCATCGAAACCATTGATCCGAAAATTCTGCGCGACTACATCGGCGGGCGCGGATTGGCGATCCATTACCTTTACAAGGAAATGGACCCAATGGTGGACCCCTTATCCGTGGAGAACAAGCTCATCTTTGCCACCGGCCCCCTCACTGCCACGACCGCCCCGACCGGCAACCGTTACATGGTCGTGACCAAGTCTCCGCTGACGGGTGCGCTGGCGCATTCCAACTCGGGCGGTGACTTCCCCACCTGGATGAAACGTACAGGTTTCGACCTGTACATCTTCGAAGGTAAGGCAGACCAACCGATGTATGTGTGGGTGAACGAGGATGAAGTCGAGATACGGTCTGCAGACCATTTATGGGGTAAGGATATTCACGAAACGACGGACCTCCTGCTCACAGAGACGAATCCCGAGGCGAAGGTCGCCTGCATCGGCCCGGCAGGGGAGAACCTTGTGTTGATGGCAGCCATCATGAACGACAAGCATCGCGCGGCAGCCCGCTCCGGTGTGGGGGCGGTGATGGGCAGCAAGAACCTCAAGGCTGTGGTGGCGATGGGGAAGAAGAATCCCGCCTTCTTCGACGATGCCGGCATGCGCGCGTTGAGCGTCGAACTCTCAAAGGAAGTCGGTGTGGATATTAAGAAGGGTTCCAACCTGCGCATCTACGGCACAGCCTACGTCCCGCAGGTGACCAACACGCTGGGAATCCTGCCCACGCGCAACTTCCAGAGCGGCGTGTTCGAAGGCGTGGATAAAATCGACGGCGTGGCGTTGAAGGAGAAATACCTCATCACGCATAAGCCGTGCTACCGCTGCCCCATCTCGTGCGGACGCCTGACTGCCGTGGACGATGAAAAATATGCCGGTAAAGGCGAAGGACCAGAATATGAAACCATCGCCTCACTGGGTTCCTCCTGCGGTGTGGATAATCTCGCCGCGCTGACCAAGGCTAATTACCTGTGCAATGAACTCGGCCTCGATACCATCTCCGCCGGGCTGACCATCTCGGCCGCCATGGAAATGTTCGAGAAGGGAGTTCTGACCGAGGCGCAGACCGGTATGCCGCTGCGGTTTGGTGACGGCGATGCGGTCATCGAGATGGTCAGGAAGATCGCCTACAGGGAAGGTTTTGGAGATGAACTCGCCGACGGCAGCTTCCGCTTGGCGGAAAATTACGATCACCCCGAAATGTCGGTCACGGCGCGCAAACAGGAATTGCCGGGTTACGATCCGCGCGGTTCGCAGGGCATGGGCTTGCTCTATGCCACCTCCAACAAAGGCGCCTCACACATGGAAGGCGATGTGGCTTACGAAGAAGTCTTTGGCGTGCCGGTCAAGGCGGATCCGTTGAGCACGGATGGCAAGGCGGAACTCGTGAAGCGCTTCCAGGATGCATTCGTGCTCATCGATTCAGGCGGCGTGTGTGTCTTCTTTGCAGTTCGTTACGTCTTCACCAGGGAGATGATGATTTGGCCAGATCGCCTCGCGGCGCTGCTCAACCTGACCACTGGCGCGGGATACAGCCCGGAGGAAGCCCTGCAGGCGGCGGAACGGGTCTACAACCTGGAGCGCCTTTTCCTGATCAAGGCAGGCTCCGGGCCGGAATTCGATACCCTCTCGCCCCGATTGCTCAATGAACCCCTGCCGGAAGGTCCCGCCAAAGGCCGCGTGGTGGATTTGGATAAGATGCTGCCCGACTATTATAAAGTCCGCGGTTGGGACGAAAAAGGCTACCCGACTAAATCCAAGCTGGCTGAACTCGGGCTGGCATAGTCTGCATCAGCAAGACCTTTACCAAACCCTTTGGTTTTCACTGAAGGGTTTGTTTATTATTTAGGGTATTTTCTTTTTCATTTGCATTCCCTATAATGAAAAGAGAACTGAGTAACCGATATTCGATCACGGGAGGGAAAACATGGCACGCTCAACCAATTTATTCCTGCAGGCTGTTTCCGCCCTGGCCATTTTGGCCAAAAGTAAGTTGCTGCATACCCCTCAGCCGAAGAGGGAGGGGATCGTGCACCTTCAGGGGATTGATGCCCCTGTGGAGATCATCCGTGATCGGTGGGACGTGCCTCACATCTATGCACAATCGTTGGGAGATGCCCTCTTCGCGCAGGGATTTGTCCATGCCCAGGAGCGACTCTGGCAAATGGACTTCAACCGCAGGGTGGTGGCGGGCCGGCTGTCTGAAATCCTGGGAGAAATATCCCTCCCGCTGGACCGATGGATGCGCATTATCGGGATGCGGCGTATTGCCGAGAAGCAGGCAACCCTGTTGGATAATAAAACACAACTTCTGTTTGGTGCTTATTCAGCGGGAGTTAACGCGGCGATTATGGAAGGTCCCTTGCCGGTTGAATTCAGGCTGCTGGGATACACCCCGGAACCCTGGTCGCCAGCGGATGCGATTGCCTGGACAAAGATGATGGCCTGGACCCTGTGCGTCAATTGGGAATCCGAATTGCTGCGGGCGAAACTTGTCGCCCATTTGGGCGTTGAAAAGGCAGCCGAGCTTGAGCCGCCGTGGTTCGACTTCTGGCCGCGGGTTGTTCCTCCAGGCGTGGATTATTCCTGTATCGGGGACGAAGCCCTGCGGCGGGCTGCAGAGGCGCGTCGATTCACAGGTCCTGCATCCCAACAAGGCCTGGGGAGTAACAATTGGGTGCTCTCCGGCAGTCGAACGGACAGCGGCCATCCAATGCTGGCAAACGACATGCACCTCGGGATAACCATGCCTGCCATCTGGTACGTGAATCATTTGGTGGGAGGTGATTTGAATGTTACGGGTGTTTCGCTTCCAGGCATTCCGCTGGTGATTGCCGGTCATAACCCGCATGTGGCCTGGGGATTTACGAATGGTTTTACCGATGTTCAGGACCTCTTCCTCGAACATATTCGGCACAACGAGCAGGGAGAGGTCCAATATGAATTTATGGGGAACTGGGTACCCGCGGAGGTCCTTCAGGAAAAGATCAATACCAAGGGCGGCGATGCAGTGACCCAGGAAGTGGTCATCACCCGACACGGGCCGGTGATCAACGGACTGGCGCCGGATTATATCGGGGAGCAGCTTCTTGCCCTCCGCTGGACTGCCCTTGAGACAGATCAGATGATGGCAAGTATGATCAAGATGAATCTGGCGAAGGACTGCTCGTCGTTCCGGGAAGCTTTGCGTGATTGGTCGGTTCCTGCGCAAAATATTGTCTACGCAGATACCCAGGGGAATATCGGGTACTCCCTGCCCGGAAAACTGCCAATTCGTGCCAAAGGCGACGGTCGCCTTCCTGTTCCCGGCTGGACGGGAGAATATGAATGGGAAGGGTATGTTCCCTTTGAAGAACTGCCGCATCTGTATAACCCTCCACAAGGATTTATCGCAACAGCCAATAACCGCGTCGTTGGGGATGATTATCCTCATTGGATCGGTTATGACTGCTGCTGCGGCAACCGGGCAGAGCGCATCATCGAATTGATTGAAAAACAATCGACAATCGGTACGGACTACATCCGTTCCATGCAGAGGGACCAGATCTCGAAATCTGCCCAGAGAATCGCACGGGTTTTTAAGACACTGCGGTCGGAGGATCCTGCCCTCACCCCGGTTATAAAGTTGATGCGTGAGTGGAATGGGTCTTTAGTCCCCGAAAGCCCGCAGGCGGCAATTTACGAGGTGTTCACGCTCAAGTTGATGTCGGTTCTCCTGTCTGGAAAACTGGGCGATTTAGAGTTGCGTTACGCGGGGAAGGGTGCGGTGCCTGTTCTTCAGGAAACCAGCCTCCACGGGGAACGTTCGAGGGAGTGGCTGCAATCCATTCTGGATAATCCGAAGTCCCCCTGGTTTGATCTGGGCGATGGCAGAAATCGAGACGACCTGATTCTTGCCGCGCTGAAGGAGTGTGTCGAGGTCCTTAAAATAGAATGTGGACCGGACCTCCACGACTGGCGTTGGGGTAAACTGCACCAGATCACTTTTGGCCATAATCTGGGCAG
The DNA here is from genome assembly GCA_963709295.1 of uncultured Chloroflexia bacterium. Classification (GTDB taxonomy): domain Bacteria; phylum Chloroflexota; class Anaerolineae; order Anaerolineales; family Villigracilaceae; genus JBGPQJ01. The sequence continues at coordinate 16,707 of CAVPVW010000005.1, forward strand.
GGTCAAACCGCTGGACCAATTCTTCAACCGCGGACCTTTTCCGCTCGGCGGCGATTTTGACACCATTTGGGCATCAGGCGCAACCCGTCATGATCTGAGTCATGACGTGATCGTGGGTCCACCCTTCCGCTTCATCGCCGACCTGCAGGATTGGAACCGGTCGCTGGGTATCGTCGTCCCAGGGCAGAGCGGTCACCCGATGAGCCCCCATTACGCGGACAACATCCAGGACTGGCTGGAGGGGGAGTACCATCCCATGCTCTTTGACCGGGAGGCGGTGCTCAAGGCTGCAGAGGCGACGCTGGTCATAAAAAGCAAATAATGTCCTTTAAACAAGCGTTTGGAAGGTTTCCAACCTGATTTGTGAAAAAATTCGAGAATGTCTGTGGGTTAAAGCCCCGCTGGTTCTTCCCAGACTGGAAAAGCTAATTTCAAGCCCGCCTGACGCCTGTTAACTCTTCGGTAAACCAAATATGATAAGATTTATGTAAATATATCTGCACTGGACAACTTGCCTGTATGAAAACCAGCACCGGTAAATTAAATCCATTGGTTACTCTTCGACAGACCAAACTGCACCGGCCGCACTCCACGCGGTACCTCGTTGTGCGTCACCGGTTGTGGGAGAAGCTTGATAAAGGAAAAGCCCACCCGCTGCTTCTGGTCTGTGCTCCGGCAGGTTATGGAAAGACCACCCTGGTCAGCTCGTGGATCGAGAACATGCAGGCGGGTGGAAAACAACGATTCGCCTCCACACCTGCAGCGTGGCTGTCGCTGGATGAAAGTGACAGTGATGTCTTGTTGTTTTTAGAGTATCTGATCGCTGCTCTGCGGACGATCTTTGAAGGCGCTTGCGAGCAAACCCTCGCTCTCATTCTTTCCCCGCAACGTCCATCCCTGAAAGTGATCACGACCTCCTTGATCAATGAGATAGATCAGCTTCCTGGAAGCTTTATTTTGGTTCTGGACGACTATCAAAACATACAGGGTCAGGCTGTCCACGACCTGCTTGATGAATTGCTGCAATATTCCTCCCCTCTCCTACATCTGGTGCTGATCTCACGCGTTGATCCTCCATTGACCCTGGCAAGACTGCGAGCCAATGACAAGCTCACCGAGATTCGCAGCCGGGACTTACGTTTCGTAAAAGATGAGGCGACTGCTTATTTGAGTGAAACTCTGGAAATTACACTCAGCGATTCCGCAATGACAAAGTTGCAGGAACGCCTGGAAGGTTGGATTGCCGGACTTAGGCTGGCAGCCCTTTCGCTAAGGACTGCAGACGATGCCAATAATGCTATTACAAACCTGGCGGGTGACGACACCAACGTAACGGACTACCTGGCGGATGAGGTCCTTTCGCGCCAGCTGCCTGCCATCCAGACTTTTTTGCTCAAGACATCCATCCTCGATCAATTCAACGTTGGCCTCTGCGAAGCCGTTGTCGGGGAGAGTGACCCGGCATGGAGTGTGGCAACCTGTATCGAATGGTTGAATAGGATGGAACTGTTCATTATCCCTCTGGATGACCGCATGCAGTGGTACCGCTACCATCATCTTTTCCAGGATTTGCTCCAGAAAAGAATGAGGGCTGGGTCAGGAGATGAAACCAAGAAAGTTCTGCATCAGAGAGCTTCCGCCTGGTTTGAGAAGCAGGGCATGCTGGATGAAGCCATCCAGCATGCCCTGGAAGCCGGCGACCTTGACCTGGCGGCCCAATTGATGGAGCAAGGGCTGAATGATGTTCTCAACCGCGAAGATCGACTGACACTTGAGCGATGGTTGCGTCTGTTACCCGAAGAATATATTCAAAAACGACCCTCCCTGTTGATGATCAAGGCTTGGTTTTTACTGCTTACTTGGCAGCTTGGTTCATTGTCAGAGGTCGTCAGACAAGGGGCGGAGCTCACTAACACCGTTGGCGCTGTGCAGAATGAGCAAGCTTTGATTATCCTGCGTGGGCAAATGGCAGCCTTCCGTGCCCAGGAATTTTATTTATCGAATCAACCCATCCAGGCATTGGAGTACTGCCGGGAGGGAATAGCGATCCTGCCCCGAACCTGGCTTTTTGTACACGGCGTAATCATTCTGTATTTAGGCTTGAGTATGCAAGCTGCAGGTCAGAGCCAGGCTGCCGAGCGTCAACTTTTCGATATATATGAAAATTATGACAATAAGACGGATGGCTACGCCATGGAAATCCTGCTCTCTTTAAATTTTATTAAGTTGACCGATGGCAATCTCGAGCAGACCCGGCAGGTAGCTCATATAATGCTTCAGCAGGCCACCCGTGGCAATCTCCCACTCTCAAGAACCTGGGGTAATTATTTTCTTGGGCTGGTGAAATACCAATGGGATGAATTTGATTCTGCCGAGAAGTATCTTTCAGAGATTGTCGATAACCGATTTAACGCCCAACCACTCACCATCCGAAATGCCTTGACAATTCTTGCCCGATTGAATCAAGCCAGGGGCAGGAGCTCTGAAGCATGGCAGACCCTGGAGGTCCTTTCCCAGTATGATTTTGATCGGCTCGGATATGAGACTGATGAAACCATCTCCCTACGAGCCAGGCTGGGCTTTCTGCAAGGAAAAATGGATGACGCTTTTCGTTGGGCAGATTCAATCACTTCATCGCCTCCAGAACAGGCCTTATTATGGCCGGAAAATCTGCATGCGACCAAGGCGCAGATCCTCATCGCAAGAGGCAATAAAAGTGACCTGAAGACAGCATTATCGATCCTCGATAGTCTCTACGAAATGGCTGACCGGACTTACAATACGCGTTTCAAAATAGAGACCATGGCTCTACGTGCCATGGCATTGGACGCTATGGGCAGGGCACGTAAAGCGGAGACAGAGTTGAAGCAATCTCTGGATCTTGCGCAACCGGGTGGATTTATCAGGGTTTTCGTCGATCTCGGTCAACAATTGCAAGTTATCTTAAAACGACTTGAGAAGCGTAGTCCGAACAATGAGTATATTCAGCGTATCCTTTCAACCTTTATGGAGGATCAGCGTATCAAGACCAGCAGCAATAACCAATTGCTGTCTGCTCCCGGTTCAGCACAAAATTATCCTGCAGCCAATGACTTGTTGACCGCTCGAGAGATGGATGTCCTCATCCTCCTGCGTGAGCCCTTAAGCAACAAGGAAATTGCCAGCAAACTTTACCTATCCCCGTCAACCGTAAAACGACACACGATTAATCTTTACGGCAAGCTTGGAGTCCATTCACGCCGGGAAGCTGTCGCGACGGCCATTAAATTGGGTATCTTCCCACCTAATTGACGCTGTTTTTTCCACTTTTGCTTGCCCTCCAGCAACTTATCACACCCCGATTACACCCTCGGGGTGGTTCTGCTAATTATTATCTCCTACTATACTAAAATTGCTTTGGCAAAAAAACCAATAACCAAGCGTATTTCAGTTATTAAAAAGGAGAATGAAGATGAAACAAAATAGTAGTGGAGGATGTTTAACTGCATTCGCTGTCGGTTTTTCCCGTTTTTTCCTGATCTTCGCGTGGCTTGCCCGGCCGATCGCCTTTGATCGGGCCTTTGGCGGTTTAGGCGGTTCGTGGATACTCCCCTGCATTGGGATTATGATCCTGCCCTTCACGACATTGATGTACGTGATCATGTCGACCAGCGGCCCCGGTATGACTGGAAGTATTCAGGGTCTCGACTGGTTGTGGTTGGGCCTTGCAGTGGCTGTTGATGTCGCCGGCGCCGGCGCTGCTGGAGCTGCCAACCGTGACAGAGTCCCCCAGGGATACCCGGGTGCACTGCCTCCGGAACCCCCCGCAACCCCGTCGGCTGCCCCCAAGCCGTAATGTAACCGGGATTGGAAACAAATCCACCAGAATCCCCGACAGTTATCCAGAGGTAAATCTGGCGGAATGACACGAAAAAATTATCCCTCTCTAGCCATACAGTTTTTGTCCGTGTGGCTGGAGAGGGATTCTAGAACGATTTCTCTAGCGCTAGCTTGGTACCAGATACGGGCTCGCCTATCCATGGATCATCAGCGCGATTCGCGACCGTCTGGGCGACTTGGAAGAAGTCGAGCTTTGCTACATGGTTCCCTGTTTGCATGCGCAAAGGCTCCAGGCACGTGGAAGCTTGTTAACTGCCGCTTGAGCCAACGTGTCTATCTGCTACGCAACACACATCTTGCGCCCAATCACACCCCGATTACACCCTCGGGGTGGTTTTTATTATCACGATCTGCCACTATACTGGAAATACCATGGATGCGAATTCAAATATTCAAGTGCCCTTTGATTCACGTGTATCGTACCGTATTCAGGTCCAAGGCTCAATTAATCCCAGTTGGTCCGACCGTCTGCAAGGCATGGCTATCAGTCAAGCTGCCTCCGAAAGCGGGCTTGTCGTGACCACATTGACCGGAGAACTGCCCGACCAGACCGCCCTGGCAGGTGTATTCAACACACTCCACGAACTGCATCTATCGGTGCTGTCAGTGGAATGTTTAAATTCAAGTAAAATTAATGGGTTAGGCTAATAGGTCATGAACTAGCCAAAATCCCAAGTAATAAGGAGTATCTCACGATGACTACAGAACAAGGCAAGAAGAAATTCAAGTTCCCAACCGCATTCACCATCCTGGTGCTCATCACGTTCGTGGTGGCCGTCCTGACCCGGGTTATCCCGGCGGGGCAATACGACTATGATGAGAATGGCTCTCCCATCCCGGGTTCCTATCATCCCGTTGAGGCGAATCCCCAGTATTGGCGCGCTGCGATCGCAGCCCCCATCAACGGTATGTACGGCGTGCAGGACGAGACCGGATTCATCAACATCTATAACAGCGGTGACCTGTACGGCGCCATCGACGTGGCGTTGTTCATCCTGCTCATCGGCGGCTTTCTTGGCGTGACCATGAAGACCGGGGCGATCGACGCCGGAATCACTGCCGTTGTGAAGAAGCTCGGTCAGAAAGGCCGTGTCCTGATCACGGTGCTGATGCTCATCTTCGCCGCCGGTGGGACCAGCTACGGCATGGCGGAGGAATCGCTCGCCTTTTATCCCCTGATCATTGCCGCGATGATCGCGCTGGGCTATGATGCCCTCTCCGCGGTGGCGTTGATCATGTTGGGCGCAGGCATCGGCACGTTGGGCTCCACGATCAATCCATTCTCTGTTGGCATTGCCACCGGCATCGCCGGCATCCCTCTGGCGGAAGGCATCATTTACCGCATCGTCATCCTGATTGTTGGGACGATTCTGGGTATCTGGTTTGTCATGAGGTATGCAGAGAAAGTGCGGAAAGACCCCACCAAGTCGCTTGTGGCGGATATGAAGGAAGCCAACGAGAAGCACTTCCTGGGGAACAGGGATTCGAGCGCAGCACCCGAGCTGACCGGAAATCGCAAGCTCGTCCTGACACTCTTCCTGCTTTCTTTCGTGGCCATGGTGATCGGCGTCATCCCCTGGTCGGATCTTGGAATTAATGCCATCGCCACACGCTGGTGGTGGTTCGGCGAGCTCTCCGTGCTGTTCCTGGTCATGGGCGTCGTGATCGGTTTCGTTGGGAAGTTAGGTGAAGAGGGTACGGTCAATGCCTTTGTTGATGGCGCCCGCGATATGCTGGGTGTGGCGCTGGTCGTGGCTGTAGCGCGTGGTATCTCGGTGATCATGACCAACGGCCTGATCATCGATACAGTATTGTACTGGTGTGAATCAGCGCTGGCAGGGTTGACCTCGGTGGCGTTCATCAATACCATCTACCTGCTCTACATCCCCTTGTCGTTCCTGATCCCCTCCTCTTCGGGGCTGGCTACCGTGACCATGCCCATTATGGCTCCTTTGGGGAGCTTTGCCGGAATTCCAGAGCACCTCATTGTCACAGCCTACTCTTCCGCATCCGGCCTGGTTGCCCTCATCACGCCGACCTTTGCCGTGGTAACGGGTGGTTTGGCGATCGGCCGCATCAGTTTCGCGGTATGGTGGAAATGGGTGGCGTTGTTGGTTCTCCTGTTGGCCGTGGTGAGCATGGTCGTGTTGTCGATTGGCGCTGTTGTCGGCGTCTAGCAAATCAGCTTACTACTAAGGGGTGAGGCTGATCCTTTGGCCTCGCCCCATTCATTTTAGAAACCCAAATAGATCATGAATTAAAAAATGTCTTTGGTTTGCAGGCCTCGGCTGGAAAGAAATCGGACATGAATAAACAAAAGAGAACTGCAGCGATTGTCCTGGGTGTTTTGGTGCTATTCCTGGTTGCATTGGTGGTGTTCATGTTGATTTCTGCGGGTCGATCTGATGGCGAGGAAACCGCGCCTCCCGCGCCGACCAGTACTCAAGTTCCACCCACATCGACGACCGCCCAGGATGCTGATGCCGCCATCCAGAACATCATTTGGCAATGGACTCTGCTCAAGGACCAGGGTGCTGTGACCACAGTGCCCAACCCGGGAAGTTACACCCTCATCTTTTATCCGGTTGAAACTTTTTCCGGCACGGCGGATTGCAATAGCATTTCCGGCACATACTCCTCTCGAAATGGTTTTTCGGTAAAAGTACAAACCTCCACCATGGCCTATTGTGGTGAAAACTCTTTGGATACTTTGTATCTCTCAATTTTGGAAGATGTGGTTGCCGGCGGTCCGGATGGGGCTGGAGGATTTGCCCTGGAGACCGCAGGAGGCGCACAGCGCATGGAATTCAAGAATGGCGGCACAGCGCCCTAAATAGCTGTGTACGATGAGGTTTTTCAATCCAAAATATCACTGGATAACCACATAAAGAAAATTAAAAAAAAGGAGATCCAAAATGGCATACAACTTACGCAATCGCAACTTTCTCAAAGAGCTCGACTTTACCCCTGACGAACTCAAATTCCTTCTGAAGCTTTCTGCCGACCTCAAGGCTGCCAAGTACGGCGGCTATGAGCAGCAGAAGTTGAAGGGCAAGAACATCGCACTGATCTTCGAAAAGACATCCACCCGCACCCGCTGCGCTTTCGAAGTGGCAGCCTACGACCAGGGCGCAAATGTCACCTACCTGGGACCGTCTGGCTCGCAGATCGGTGTCAAGGAATCCATGAAGGATACTGCCCGCGTGCTGGGGCGCATGTACGACGGCATCGAGTACCGCGGTTTTGGCCAGGAGTTGGTGGAAACTCTGGGCGAATTTGCGGGTGTACCGGTCTGGAACGGCTTGACCGACCAGTTCCATCCCACCCAGATGATCTGCGACATCCTGACCATGATGGAGCACTGCGACAAACATCTCAACGAGATCGCCTACTGCTACATGGGCGATGCCCGCTCCAACATGGGCAACTCGCTGATGGTGATGGGCTGCAAGCTGGGCATGGATGTGCGTCTGTGCTCTTCCAAGGCTTTGTGGCCTGCGGACGAATTGGTCAAGACCTGCCGGGAGATCGCCAAAGAGACCGGCGCCCGCCTGACCCTGACCGAGAACGTGGCAGAGGGTGTCAAGGGTGTGGATTATCTGTACACCGATGTGTGGGTCTCGATGGGCGAGGCCAAGGAAATCTGGGACGAGCGCATCAAGCTGCTCAAGCCCTACCAGATCAACATGGACGTGGTTAAGAAGACCGGCAACCCCAAGGTCAAGTTCATGCACTGCCTGCCAGCTTACCACAACCGTGATACCAAGGTCGGCGAAGAGGTGTTCCAGCAAAGCGGCATGGAAAGCCTGGAAGTGACCGAGGAAGTATTCGAATCCGACCTTTCGATCGTCTTCGCCCAGGCCGAGAACCGTATGCATACTATCAAGGCGATCATGGTCGCCACGTTGGGTGATTAGCTGCAATCACAGGTGCGATATCAACTTGGATTTTGATATCGCACCTGAAAATTTTCTAAGCAAGGAGACTAGCCATGTTACGTAGAGGTGGTGGCCTGGCAAAAACAAATGCCATGATTGGCCCGGCCGGAGGTCAGCCTGCTCAGCAAGGTGGAGGCCCACAGGCGCCTACTGGCGTCAATCGCTATATCATGCGCCAGCGTGTATTCGCGTTGGGGCAGGATTTCAATATCAATAATTCCGCCGGTCAGCCGGTCTTCAAGATCGACGGGAAAGTCCGCATGGTGAAGGAGTCCTTGAAATTCCACGACATGCAGGGCAAACTGCTGTATCAACTGGATGAGAAAGTACTTCGCATCCGGGAATCGTTCGATATTCTTAATCCCGATGGAACGCTGGCCGCCAAGGTGCATAATGCCATCGTCGACCCGCTGCGGGAGCGGTTTACGATCGAGATCCCCGGCAAGGAAAATCTTGTGACGATGGGCAAGGTCATCTGGGCGCAATATGACATCCTGCGCGGGAACAAACCGGTTGGCAAGATATCCAAGGCTTTCTCCTGGATTGGCCGCGACCAGTATGTGGTGGACGTCCTGCAGGGCGAGAACGACTGCCTGATTTTGGCGATCACAGTGGTCATCGACATGATGGTCAGCAACGGGAGATAACCATGGCTACGAAAAAGACAACCAAACCCGTAAAGAGCAAGAAAGCTGTAAAAAAGAGCACCAAACCGGCCAAGACGACCAAATCGACCAAGGTGGCCAAGCCGGCGAAGACTTCCAATTTGCCGATGCTGAAAGTCGGTCCCGTCCAGGTCATGGTGTTTGGCTTCGACCGCACTGACCAGTTCCGCGGAGAAGTGCTCGAGGAACTGGCCAATTTACGCGGACGAGGGCTGATCCGTCTTATAGACTTGTTCGTGGCGATGAAGGATAAAACTGGCGATGTCCTCGCCGTCGAGCTCAACGACCTGACGAAGAAGGAATCCGTTAAATTTGGCAAGGTGGTTGGGAAATTGCTTGGGAAGAAAAAGATAACCACCGGCGAAGCTGCTGCTGTGGTGGTGGAACGAACACTGGCAGCCGCCTCCCATTCCGTCGGGCTGGATTACCGTGGAATAGGCCAGATCGTGAAGGATATGAAGCCGGGGAAGGCGTTCGGGATTTTGATGATCGAACATGTCTGGGCGATCCCGCTGCGTAATGCGGTCCGCCGTGCGGGCGGCATTCCCCTTGCCCAGGGTTTTCTGACCCCCGAGGCTGTGATGATGGTCGGTGAGGAGTTGGAGACCATTGTGGAAGCAGAGCGCACCATCGAAGTCGCCCAGGCCGTGCAGGCTGCTGCCATCCTGGATACGCTGGCCACGCTCGAAGAAGCGGATGCCATCAAGACGGCCATAGTTGCCGACGTGGTGCGGACACTGGCCATTGCCGAGGTCATCGAAGAAGCTGCGATCCAGGATGCCCTCGAAACCCTGGAGGCTGCTGGAATGCTCGAAGACAAGTACCTGGCTGAAGCCAGGAAAGAGGAAGAGAAGAAGGCGGCAGAGGATAAGAAAATTTTCGCCGTGCCTGCTGACGCTGTCTGATCCATCAAATACAACGACTCGGGCTTATTAGCCTGAGTCGTTGTGTCGAATATTCCCTAATTGGTAAACAAAACTGTAGTTTCGATCTTAACCTTTGCATTCCTCTACGCTGGAAGCTAACGAAACCGCAACCTGCGAAAAATTATGACCCTGGAAATCACCACCTACGAATTTCCCTACTTCCTTGAAGTCCTGGCGACAATTGCCTGGGCGACGAGCGGCGCTCTCGTGGCGCGGGCTTTTGGTTTTGACTTTATGGGCGTATTCATCATCGCATTGGTGTCGACCACCGCCGGTGGACTGGTCCGTGATGGGATTTTTCTGCAGCGGATTCCGGTCATGCTGACTGAACCGTTATACATTGTGATTGCTTTTTTCGCGGCGGTCATCATAAGCCTGTTCGGCAAGTACTGGGAAAAGGTGAAGCGCGGGGATGTCGTCATCGGTCTGATCGACGCCATCGGGACACCGGCGTTTGCGTTGATCGGTTTCCAGCTCTCCTACCTGGCCGGAATCCCGATCATCGGGTCGTTGTTCGTGGGGTTGGTGAACGGCGTGGCTGGAGGTATCGCGCGCGATCTGTTCGTCGGTAATGTCCCCAGTTTTTTTCGCCCGGGACAATATTTTAGCTACATTCTGATGGCCTCCCTGTTATTGTATGTTGGCCTGTTGGGATATGGTCAAGTGAGCAGTAATGCAGCCGCCTGGGTGGCGATACTCTTTGCCGCCATCGCGCGGGCGTTGGTAATTCGTTACAACTGGCAGTCTCGTCCCGTCAGCGAATGGAACGTCGATGAGAAGTTGCAGGTGATCCCGCAATATATCAGCCGAACTGTCCGACTGCCGATGAAGAAGCGGTTTTCTCCTCGCAAGGCACAGCCTTCTGGCCTGGAGAAAAATGACCAACAAGTCAATTGATAAAAGTCAAGTGAAAAGTTTGGTTTCGCGATTGATTTTGTGGATATAAAAAATATGTTGACCAACATCCTGTACATCATCCTCGCAATACTGATCATCACCACGCTGTATGTGGTGGTGCGCACCCTGGTTTTCTCCTGGCGGCAGCGCGGCGTTGCGCCGGAGGAAGGCGTGCCGGTTGATAACGACAAAGTAGCGGAGCACCTGGCGGCCTCCATCCGTTGCCAGACAGTGCCAGTGGATGACAAGGGCATGCCGGACCCCGAGGCATTCAAACAGCTTCACAAAATGCTGGAGGAGACCTACCCGCTGGTGCACCAGAAGTTGAAGCGCGAGGTGATCAACGGGTACAGTCTGCTCTACACCTGGCAGGGCAGCCGTGCCGACCTGGAACCGGTCATGCTGATGGCTCACCAGGACGTGGTCTCCGCCGACCCAACTGCGTGGACTCATCCGCCGTTCGAAGGCCGCATCGTGGATGGTTTTGTCTGGGGCCGCGGAACGCTGGACATCAAGAACCAGTTGATCGGCATCATGGACGCAGCCGAGGCGCTGCTCCAGCAGGGATTCCGCCCGGAGCGCACCATCCTGTTCGGGCTCGGGCATGACGAAGAAACAGGCGGAGTCAACGGCAGCAAGGTGATGGGACAGAAGCTCAAGGAACGCGGCATTCGTCTGGCGGGAATTGTCGACGAGGGCGGCGGAATCAGCGCGGGGCTGGCAGCCGGTGTGCGGGGCAAGGTCGGGCTGATCGGTGTCAGCGAGAAGGGTTACCTGACGATGGAGTTCACTGTCCAGGGGCAGCCGGGACATTCCTCCACACCGCCTCCGCAGACCGCCATAGGCATTCTGTCGCGCGCGTTGGCCCGCCTGGAAGCTCACCCCATGCCAACGCACCTGCGCAAGCTGCGTCCGTTGTACCACGGCATTGGCATCGCTGCTCCGCTGTACATCCAAATTGCCTTTGCCAATGTCTGGCTGTTTGGACCGTTATTGAAGCGCTGGTTGGTGAAGAACCCGGAAATGAATGCCAGCATGCGCACGACCACCGCGTTGACCATTATCAATGGGGGCGTGGAGGATAACACCATCCCCGCAGAGGCGAAGGCAATTGTCAACTTCCGCCTGCTGCCCGGCGATACCATCGCGGACGTGCTCTGGCATGCCAAGAAGGTCATCAAGGATGAGCGCGTGAAGTTCAAGCCTATCGAAGGAAAGTTCAACGAAGCCTTGCCCATATCGCCTCAAAACTGCGCAGCATATCAGGGCCTCAAGAAAGTGATCCACCAGGTCTTTGATAACCCGCCCGTGGCGCCGTTCATCATGCTGGGCGGCACCGACTGCATGCATTTTGTTCCGGTGTGCGACCATATCTACCGTTTTACTTCCGTGGTCATGGACGAGAGTTTCCGCGGCCTGGAGCACGGCATCGATGAGCGCATTCCGGTGGAAGCGATCGGGAAGATGGTCACGTTTTATGCCCAGCTGATGCAAGCCTGGGGTACCAGAGAAATGACAATTTAGAAAGAAAGGAGAAAAATAATGAGGATAGTCGTTGCATTAGGAGGAAATGCCCTGCTCAAGCGGGGCGAACCGATGACGCATGAAGCCCAGCGCGGTAATATCCGGGTCGCGGCGCAAGCACTCACACCGGTGGCCAAAAAGCACCAGTTGGTGATGGCGCACGGCAATGGTCCCCAGGTGGGCCTGCTGGCGCTCCAGGCTTCGGCCTACAAGGAGGTGGAAGCCTACCCGTTGGATGTGCTCGGCGCTCAAACCGAGGGCATGATCGGTTATATGATCGAACAGGAAATGGGCAACCTGCTGCCCTTCAAGGTGCCGTTTGCCACCCTCCTGACCATGGTCGAGGTTGATCCAAAGGATCCTGCTTTCCAGAACCCGACCAAATTTGTCGGTCCGGTCTATGAGGAAGAGGAAGCGAACAAGCTGAAGGAAGAGAAAGGCTGGGTGTTCAAACTGGATGGAGCGAAGTGGCGCCGGGTGGTGCCCTCACCGCTCCCCAAACGGATTTTCGAGATCCGACCCATCAAGTGGCTGTTGGATAAGGGAACCATCGTGATCTGCGCCGGCGGCGGTGGAATTCCGACCATGTACGACCCTACGAAGAAGCGCTGGCTGACCGGCATCGAAGCCGTCATCGACAAGGACCTGGCCAGCGAGCTGCTGGCAGAAGAAGTCGAGGCGGATCTGTTCGTCATCGCCACGGATGTGAAAGGTGTTTTCCTGGATTGGGGCAAGCCGGAACAAAGAATGTTGGAGAAAATCACTCCAGGCGAGTTGAAAGCGCATCCCTTCCCGGCCGGCTCCATGGGTCCGAAGGTGGCTGCCGCAGTTCAGTTTGTCGAGGCGACCGGCAAGCGGGCGGCGATTGGCTCCCTGGAAGACATTGAAATGATCGTTGCAGGTAAAGCGGGAACCAACGTGGTGCCCGATAAACCCGTAAAGAAAATAAGCAAACCGGTAAAGAAAACTAAACCAACCAAGAAGAAAGGATGAAATGACATGGCAAATTTTGGAGTAAATTCAGAAGTAGGAAAACTGCGCAAGGTAATGGTCCACAGGCCGGATCTTAGCATGAAGCGTCTTACACCGGCTAATCACGACGAGCTGTTATACGACGATGTGATTTGGGTAGAGCGTGCCCAATGGGAACATGACCAGTTCGTAAAGGCCATGCGCGAACGCGGCGTGGAAGTGTTTTACCATCTCGATTTGCTCGGGGAAGCCCTGGCAGCGTCCGAGTCAGCCCGGAAGAATGTCATCAATATGGTGGCTTCGGAGTACACCGTCGGCTGGTCCTTGATGGATGAGGTCCGTGAATTCCTGTCGAAGTTGAAGCCTGAAATCCTGGCAAAGCATTTAGTAGGCGGTCTGACTGTCAGCGAAATGGTGGAGGGAGGATTCGACCTCGCCAAGTTCAAGGAGATTTCGCTGGGCGCCGCAGCGGTGGAGGACGATCTGGGTTACTTTGTCCTACCCCCGGTGCCGAACTCCCTCTTCCAGCGTGATCCCTCCTGCTGGATCTATAACGGCGTGACGGTCAACCCGATGTACTGGCCTGCCCGCCGGCGCGAAGCGCTGAACATGCTGACCATCTACAAATACCACCCAATGTTCAAGGATGGTGGGTTTGAATATTGGTATCCGGAGCAGGGCGCGGACGGCGGATTCAACATCAACGACTTTGGCCGCGCTTCTCTGGAAGGCGGCGACGTCCAGCCGATCGGCAACGGGACTGTAGCTATCGGTATGAGCGAGCGCACCTCGGGACGCATGATCGAAATGGTCGCCAAAAAGCTCTTCGAGAAAGGCGCAGCGGAACGTGTCATCGTGGCAGTCATGACCAAGGACCGCGCCCACATGCACCTCGATACGGTATTCACCCTGCTCGACCGCGACAAGGCGACGGCCTTCCCGAAGGTGGTCAACAACATTCGTGCCATCAGCCTTCGCCCAGGTAAAAAAGCCGGTGATTTCCACGTCACCGAGGAGAAAAACTTCCCCTCTGCAATTGCCGATGCGCTCAAAGTGGCCAAGCTGACCGTCGTCGAAACCGGCGGCGATGAGTATCAGTCTCAGCGCGAGCAGTGGGACGATGCCAACAACACGGTCGCTCTCGAACCGGGTGTGGTGGTTTCCTATGAACGCAATACCTTCACCATCAACAAGATGCGCGAAGCGGGCGTGGAAGTAGTCGCGATTGCCGGCTTCGAACTGGGCAAGGGACGCGGCGGCGGTCACTGCATGACCTGCCCGATCCTGCGCGACGGGATTTAGGAGAGAGAAATAGACACTGCGGTGAACGCCTTCCTGTGGGGCGGTTTGGCAGCCAGTTCGCTGTTGATCGGGTATTTCCTGGCCAACCGCGGGCTATCAAACCGCCGCGTGGGAATCGTCATGGGGATAGGCGCTGGTGCGCTCATCAGCGCCATTGCCTACGAGCTCGTGCCTTTATCGAAGATAAGCAGCAATGGCTTGGGCATGGCCCTGGCTTTCGGGTTAGGCGCGGTTGCCTTTTTCCTGGGTGATTGGTTTATCGACCGCAGAGGTGGCAAGGACCGCAAGGACATTGCCGGGAATCAACCCGGCGGTTCGGGGGCGGCCATCTTCATCGGCACGCTGCTCGACAATGTGCCCGAGTCGATCATCCTGGGCATGTCCATGGCGATCGGCGGCGTGATCAATATTGCCTTCCTGGCAGCCGTGTTCATCTCCAATCTCCCGGAAGGCGTGGCGGGCACCATCAACCTGGAGTCTTCAGGTTATTCCCGCCGAAAGGTTTTCTGGATGTGGATGGGGCTGGTTGCCATCTCAGCGCTTTGTGCAGGCCTGGGTTTTTTCATCATCCAAATGATACCCTCCGTCGATGGTCTGATGGCCCAGGCTTTTGCTGCCGGCGCCATGCTGACCATGCTGGCGGATGTGATGATGCCTGAAGCTCACCAAAAAGGCGGCATGACCGTGGGATTGTTCACCGTAATGGGCTTCCTGGCAGCGGCAATTTTGTCGGTATTACAGTAAGACAAGATTATTGCCATCCACGAAGTGAGAAAATAAAGTTTTCCTGTAATTCGATTCGAAAGGAGCGAGAGCATGGGAAAGAAAAAAGACAAGAAAAAAGAAAAGAACGAGCTTGCTGCTGCCGAGATGAAAGGAAAGAATGGCGGCAAGGATAAAAAAGCGGACGGCAAATTGAGCCGCAAAGATTATGAAAAGGAATTGAAAAAACTGCAGGTCGAGCTGGTCAAGCTTCAGGAATGGGTGAAGTACACCGGCGCCAAGATCGTCGTGGTCTTTGAAGGGCGCGATACTGCCGGCAAGGGAGGCGTCATCAAGGCCATCACCGAGCGCACCAGCCCGCGCGTCATCAGGACCGTAGCTTTATCTGCCCCGACAGAGCGTGAAAAGACCCAGATGTACTTTCAGCGCTATATGCCGCACCTGCCGGCTGCGGGGGAAGTGGTATTGTTCGATCGCAGCTGGTACAACCGGGCGGGAGTCGAGCGCGTGATGGGATTCGCCACCAAGGAACAGGTGACCAGTTTCCTGAAGAACGTCCCGTCCGTAGAGCAGTCCATGGTCTACTCGGGGATCATCCTGGTGAAGTACTGGCTGGAAGTGAGCAAGGAAAACCAGGCCAAGCGTTTCGAGGAACGCATGGACGATTACATTAAGATCTGGAAACTCAGCCCGATGGATGTGGAAGCCCAGGCACGCTGGTACGATTACTCCCGTGCACGCGATGCCATGTTCGAGGCCACCGACACGCCGGAATGTCCCTGGTACGTGGTGGATTCCAACGACCAGCGCAAGGCGCGCCTGAACTGCATCGCGCACCTGCTAAGCCTGATTCCTTATAAAGCTGTCCCGCACAAAAAAGTCAAGTTGCCACCGGCCCAGAAAAAAGGGAAATATGTTGAGTCCAAGCATCCATACAACTATGTTCCCGAAAAATATTAATAAAGGAGAGTTACTATGGCAGAAACAACTAAAACTCAATCCAAATGGTATGCGCTGACGGTGGAAGCCGCGGCGAAAGAACTGCAAGTTGATCCGGCGAAAGGCCTAAGCGCAAGCGAAGCCCAGCAGCGCCTGCAAAAGTACGGCCCTAACGAACTGGCCGCCAAGAAAAAGGAAGCAGGCTGGCAGGCTTTCCTGCGCCAGTACAAGGATTTCATGCAGATCATCCTGCTGGGCGCTGCCGTGCTCAACCTGGTGTTCACGCAGTCATGGAGCACGACTATTGTGCTGGTGGTCCTGACGGTTTTCAACGCGGTGTTGGGCTTGCGCGGTGAATCCAAGGCCGAGGCCAGCCTGGCCGCGCTTACAAAGATGATGAAGAACATCGCCCGCGTGCGCCGTGACGGCCAGGCCATTGAGATCGAAGCGGAACAATTGGTTCCGGGCGACATCGTGTTGATGGAGGCAGGCAACCGCGTGCCGGCGGACGGCCGCCTGTTCGTGACAGCGACCCTCGAGATCGAGGAAGCCGCCCTGACCGGCGAAAGCGTTGCTTCGTCTAAAGACTCTGAGACCATAGACAAGCCCGAAGTGCCTCTGGGCGACCGCCATTGCATGGCCTACATGAACACTTCCGTCACCCGCGGCCGCGGTGAGATGATCGTCACCACCACCGGTATGGGCACGGAGATGGGTAATATCGCTGATCTATTAAACAAGACCGAGGCGGACAAGACTCCGCTGCAAAAGCAGCTCGACCGGTTGACCATTATTATTGCCGGATTGGCAGGCCTCGCCTTCCTCCTCATGCTCATTATGGGGTTTCTTAATGGGCAGCCGCTGGAAGCGGTCTTCATCGCTGGTATTGCCCTGGCCATCTCTGCCATTCCTACCGGTTTGCCGGCTGTTGTCACAACAATCTATTCCATGGGCACGCGTGCACTGGCCGCCCAGAACGCAATCGTGAAGCGGCTGCCATCGGTGGAGACCCTGGGTTCGGTATCCGCGATCTGCTCGGACAAGACGGGCACATTGACTCTGAATAAGATGACAGCACGTGAGTTTACCGTCCCCGGCCAGAATCATTACAAGGTGACCGGCGAGGGTTACAGCACGAAAGGCGAACTGCTCCATGATGGTGGGACAAAGATTGACCTCGACGCCATCATGCTCCCAATGGCGTTATGCGCTGATGCCCGTCTGGACGGGGAAGCATTAATTGGTGATCCCACCGAAGGCGCTTTGATCGTCCTGGCAGCCAAAGGCGGTATCGATCTGGAAGGGGCTAAGAAGCAGTATCCACGTGTAGCGGAAGTGCCATTCGATTCCGACTATAAGTTCATGGCCACCTTCCATAAGATGAAGGATGAGAAGGGCAAGGAAGTGGTTCGCTGCTTCGTCAAGGGCGGCCCCGACGTTGTGATCGCACGCAGCGGCTCATACTGGATGCCTGGTGGCGAGCTCCACTCCATCACGGATGAAAACCGCCCGCTGGCGCTCAAGGAAAATGAACGCATGGCAAAGACCGGTGAGCGTGTGATGGTGGTTGCGCGGCGCGACTTCAACCCGGCAACCTTTGATCCGAAGGCCAAATTGCTTGACCTGGTGACAGACCTCACACTCCTGGCGATGGTGGGTATAGTGGATCCACCCCGCGCCGAAGCCAAAGACGCCATTGCCAAGTGCCACAGCGCCGGCATCCAGGTGCGCATGATCACAGGCGACCATGCTGTTACCGCAGCAGCCATCGGACATGAGCTGGGAATCGAAGGCAAGGCGCTCACCGGTGCGGAGTTCAAAGCCATGAGCGATGAAGAGTTGATGAAGGATCTGGACAATATCGGTGTAGTGGCGCGCGTTGCCCCCGAAGATAAGATCCGACTGGTGGACTTGCTGCAAAGAAAGGAGAATGTCGTCGCCATGACCGGTGATGGCGTCAATGATGCGCCGGCTCTCAAGAAAGCCGACATCGGTGTGGCCATGGGCATCACCGGCACCGAAGTCTCCAAAGGCGCAGCCGTGATGATCCTGACCGACGACAATTTCGCCACCATCGTCAAGGCAGTCGAGTTCGGGCGCTCCATCTATAATAATCTATTCAACTTTATCCGCTTCCAGATGATGCAGTTGGTAGGGTTCATAACATCATATCTGCTGGCGGCGTTTTTTATCGTTCTCGGCGGCGTGCCGTTCACGCCGGCATTGGTCCTGTTCCTGAACTTCCTGGTGACAGTACCGGTCGCGATCGCTTTGGGATTCGATAAGCCGGCCTCTGATCTGATGGAACGCAAGCCCCGGCCTCTAAAGCAACCCATCCTTTCAGGGTCGCAATGGGTACGTATTGCCATCTTTGGCATTTTGCTGGGCTTTGTGACGGTCCAATTGGAGGGGATGTATCAGGCGGGCAGCGTTGCAACTGCGGCCACCATGGGCTTTGTCGCCTTCTCATTACTCAGTATTGTCATGGGGCTCGCTTCACGCAGTGAGACGGCCAGCGCTTTCAACCGGGATATCCTGAGTGATCGGAACCAATTGATGCTCTACGGTCTCGCCATCCTGTTCACGTTCCTGCCGACCGTGTTGGACTTCCTGCAGCGCATCCTGGGTACAACGACGCTCACTAACGATCAGTGGCTGCTTTGTATCAGCCTCGCTCTGGTCTTCCTACTCCTCGACGAGGTAGTCAAGTTCTTTATGCGCAGGCGCAAGAAGTAATTTGTAAGGCGCAGTATTACAGCGCTAGTCAAGAATAATAAAAAGGTCGCTTCGATAGGGAGCGACCTTTTACCATCACAATGACATAAAAACGCAGGACAGATCGAGCATCTGTCCTGCGTTGGCATACTTTAGATTATCGACTTTACTTGCTTTTCTTTTTTGTCGTCTTCTTGGACGAAGATTTGGCAGGTTTACCCTTGCCGGTAGTCTTCTTGGCGGGCTTTGCCTTTTTCGCCGTCTTTTTGGGTGCCGGCTTGACAGGCTTCTTGCTGGCCGCCTTCTTGGGAGTGGTCTTCTTCTTCGCAGCGGGTTTAGCCGCCGGCTTGGCCTTCTTCTTGGCAGGCGCTGCTTTCTTTGCAGCAGGTTTGGGAGCCGGCTTGGCCTTCTTCTTGGCAGGCGCTGCTTTCTTCGCAGCGGGTTTGGGAGCTGGCTTGGCGGGGGCTGCTTTCTCCACAGCCGGTTTGGGGGCAGGTTCAACTGGCTTTGGTTGCTCGATGGCTTTTTGGACTGCCGCCTCGGACAATGCCACTCTTGCCACCACGACTTCACCCTCGCGGGTGATCACGTCGTCCACGACCACGGCGCCATCCTTGGTGGCCACCCCGGTTTCCGTTGCCACCATATCCGCTGTGGCAACCACCATCCCGTACTCCACCTTGTCCTCGGTCACGGTGGCGGCGGCTGCGACGACAGCCTCGTCAGTGATCGCCAAATTGATCACCTCGGCTGATTTCTCGTTCGCGGCCACTTCCTTGTACACCAGCCCTTCTTCAGATAGCAGGATTCCCAGGGCGACGTTCTTGCCCTCGTTGAGTCTCTCGGAGATTTTGGCAGCCAGCTTATCAACGAACGGGTTGACATTCTCCTCTTTGACTTTTTTCTGGTATTCCTTCAGGAAAGCTTCGCTGGTAATGGCCGCCACCGCGGACGTGCCCGGTTTCATGGCTTTGCCGACCGTCTTCAAACTTTCATCCTTGAACCCGGAGTCCTTATAAGCTGCAGCCCCGCCGATCGCCGCGCCTGTTCCCGCTCCAAGGGCTACACCCGCCGGTCCGCCTAAAATTCCGACGACGCCGCCGATCAGTGCGCCAATCCCTGCCCCGGTTCCGGTTTTCATGTCGCCGGTCTCGGAATAGTGCACCTTGCCGGAGGCGTCCTGGCGGATCACGGCAGCATTCTCAAAGTAAAACTTCTTTTGTTTCTTGGCCTCTTTCATGGCCTTCAAGGCTTCGTCGCCTGCTTTCTCATCTTTAAAGGCCATTACCAGGAATCCCACTGCCTGGATTTGTTTTTGTGTGTCGCTCATGTTGATTTCTCCTTATTTGTAATAATGTTGGAACCGGCTTCCATTTTTTGCCGGTTGATGGATTATTCACACCAGCCGAATTCTACTTTATTACGAATCTTCAACTACCTGCAAAATTATACTTTGGATTGGGGAAGAATCGCTATCCCAAAATATTAGGCAAGAAATCGATTATTCTTCCAAAAACAGGGTCGAAGTACCATATTCGGCTTCGTCAAAGGGAATTGCCTCCGCCCATTTGTTCTCGAACAGCGCCTGGTATTCTGCAATGGCCTCCGGATTGTCGGTGGCGAGGCTGTATTCGTTCAAGCCCCTGTCTCCCCAGGCGCTGTAGTGCAGGTTATGGCTGCCGATAATTAGCAATTCTCCGTCCATCAGGATGGACTTGGCGTGAATCTTGCCGTTGTAGAAGCGCAGTTCGACCTGGTCTTCCAGGCCGAGGCGGGTGAGTTCTTCCATCAGCTCCACCCCGGCGACCCGGTTCTCAAGCCCATTACTGTTGGTATTCTCCATAATGACACGCACATGTGTATTGTTATTCTTGATGCCCTCCACCATGGCTTCCATCCAGGGCAGCGCGTCGTCGAAGGTGCAGAAATCAGGATAGATGATATTGAGCATGCAGACCAGTTCAAGTGAGAAATTGACCTCCATCATATCGATCGTCTCGGTTGAGGAGGCCATGCCGACAGCAATAAAGTTATCCGCCTCCTTGATATCGCTGTTGCGGTAAAGTGAAAACGCGGTATCGCTGCCTTCCGGAGGCAGGTAGTAGCGCATCACTTCCGGGACATGGTCGGCAACTGCTTTTTTCTCCACACATGTTTTTTTCCAGTCTGAGCCGTCTTCGGGGTAAAAGTCCTCGCAATGGATCTGGTCCGCTCCCTCCCACATGTCATCGTACACACTGACCGTTTCCTGGGCGATCGGACCTAACACGGCTAAACCCAGGTCGAGCAGGTCTAATCCTTTTCCTGAAGAATGGTCGATTGGGTAGTGCAGGTAACTGTAATTAAATCCGACGCCTGTAGCCCGTTCACCGTCAACTACAACGAACTTGGTGTGGCTGTGTGGGTAGGCGCCGGGGAAGTTGGCGAACTCCAACCGCCAACCGATCTCCGGGTCGACCATCTGCTCAACTCCTGCCGCACGAAAATCAGATATGGCATCATTAAGTTGAGATCCATACTCGAGCGTTGATAACACCGGGTAATTGCCCAACAGGATGCGAACCGTCATCCCCTTGGGATAATTCTCCGGATGAGCCTTTACCTCCTTGTACAATGCTGCCACACCTTGCGCCAGCACATTTCCCGGGCTGGGAGGGGATATATTCGGCTCGTATAGCATTGTCGCAAATAGAACCTCGTATTGAGCCTGGTTGATTATTGCCGCTGAAACTTTATCAAAGGCGCTGTTGGGGGTGGCAGGCTCTTCGCTGTAGCCTGGTTCCGGATTAGGCGTATACAGGATGTGGCTGAATTGATTACGGCAATAGGGGATTTCCGTCCCGGCAGGCCGTGTTCCGCCCGTCAAGAGAGTCTGCAATCCAATCAATTCCAGTTCCGAAAGCTGCTGGTCATCACAGGTGTATGCCTCCTGACCAGCGGAATACATGCTTTGGTCAGCTTCCTGCCAGACGAGGGTCAGATTCCCCGCCTCATCCGCCGACATGGAGGGGATTGCCTGGGATGCGGTACGGGAAACGATGGCGGGTTCGCTCCAGCTGGATGTCAGGCGGATACTCTCCACCAGAATGCTGTCGGCGCGAATCACACCGGTCGTGTCGAGAATCTCCGTTGTGTACCACACCAGGT
Organism: uncultured Chloroflexia bacterium; assembly: GCA_963709295.1. GTDB lineage: Bacteria > Chloroflexota > Anaerolineae > Anaerolineales > Villigracilaceae > JBGPQJ01. The sequence goes on from CAVPVW010000005.1 coordinate 38,334, forward strand.
GCGGCAGGCCGTCCGCGCCAAGCGCAAGTGTGGGAGCACCGCTGCAACCGGGGAAGTCAATCTCCTCCACAGTTTCGCTTCCGTGCTGATATTGAATAATTCCCTCCGAACTGCACCAGGCAGAGTGGATTACCTGATCGGGTCCGGTAATGCTAACTGGCGCAGTTGGATCTGATGCAGGATTAATAATGCTGGCATCGCCTGTATAAACCTCAGGCTCAGTCCACCGAACGCCGACCGTCCCCGAAGAAATTTGCGTATTCGTGTTTCCCTCATAGATGGTCAGGAATTCAGTGATGTGGTCCACGATGCCGAAAAACCAGAACGTCACGAGCAGGCCGATGACCGCCATGATGCCGGTTTGCCATGCGGAGGGTTGCATCGCTTCGACTGGTTCACCTTTCCCGGCTGCCCGGTTTGCGAGTCTCCCGTAGGTGTAACCCATCGCGCCGCCGCCCAAAGCAAATGGCGCGACCAGAGCCAGCAGCAGCACGATCCAGGTTAGGACGGGGTAGGTTTGGAATCCCGAGGTCGGGTTGACCAGGCGCACCAGGATACCCATCACGATGCCGCCGAGTGTGAACCCGATGGTTGATGCCAGAATTAACCGCCAGGTTTCTCTTAATCTCAGGGTCACCAAAGCAAGGATGATACCGGTTATCAAGCCAAAGATTAATCCTGCGAGACCGAAGACTAATACGTAGTGTTCAACCTGGTTGGCTGTGAAGTTGTTGTAAATTCCGATGAAACCGAGCAGAAGAAGGTAGACGAATGTAAACACACTGACAGTGATGGCGAAAGTCACGCCGCTGCCGATCACCTGACGCCGTTTGCGCGAAACGCCAAGGATGGAAGCCAGGAACCAGCCGCCCACACCGCCTAAAACAGCCCCTCCCAGTGCGAGCATCAGCCCGGCGAAGACGGGGATTCCCAGGACCTTCACAAGGACTTGGTTTTCATCAATGAGGCTGAACAGCCAACTCACCAAACCAAGCCGGGCGGTGATAAAAATGAACAGGACACCTGCCACAGCACCTGCTGAATAGCCAAGAGCCCCCTTCAGGAAATTGCGTAAATTAGGATTTAGTTTTGACATTTTCTCGACTCCTGTGAAAAATCCTTTTAACTCATTCACAATTTACTACGAATACCGATCTTTGGAAATTTTATTACTAAAGATCGATCACGATATCAGCCCACACTGGAAAATGGTCGCTGGCATCAGTATTGTGGACCACACCGGCAGAATAATCCTGGGACTCGCTGCTGAAAATATGGTCCAGAACGAAATGAAGACCATGGAAATCAAAACTGTACCCGGTTTTGCGAGTCAACCTTTCCATCCCGACAGCCTGTAGAAGGGATTCCAATTCCGTGATGCTTGACGGCTGCCAGGTGTTGAAATCACCCCCAAGGATGGTCAGCCCTTCGGGAGACGCTAATTCCTCAACCAGAAACTCACCCTGGTGCCTCATCCAGGCAACATCGAAATGAGTGTTGTAAACGGTAAGGCCTTTGCCGTTTACAGAAGTTACAGCCTTGATCAAGAAACGATTTTCCACCCATCCTGGCAGCCAATTGGGGAGCAGAATTCTTTCGGCATTCTCAAGAGGCCCCTTTGACAGGATCGCAAGGCCATATTCCTTTCCCCGCTGGCGTGAGAAGACGGTAGGAAAGAAAATATAATTGTAACGGAGTTGCCTGGCAATCCTATCGACGCCCTCTGCGTCGATTTCCTGTAGAAGCAATAAATCCGGTTCATGAAGTTCTTTGGTATTTTCAAGAGTGGCAATTATCTTGTCCAGCTTTTCGCCAAAATGAAGATTCCATGTCACCACGCGTAATGTCCCATCGAAGGCTTTTGCCTGGTCCGAGTGATTTCCCTGGGTTAGGTCCCCATGCGGATCCGTGTAATTGGTTTTATGGTTTCTCCACGCCAATAACAGCAAAGCAATTATTAGCACGAAAGAAATTGCTGCAATTACGGTCAAATTAAGCCAGCCAACCTTCCCGTTCACTTCACTCTTATCCTTGTCACATTTCGATAATAACCCTGTCGTCACTCAATCATATCATCATGCGAATTACGAGCGGGCGGTTTTCTCGTGCTTGACTTCCAAAACCAGGATAACTATACTGGTTACATTGTTCGCTAATTGGTTCGCTTGGGGCTGTTCATTCGATCAGGAGGGTTCCTCATGAGTTTGGAAGTAAAAGCCAAAACAATCTCTCCCAAACAGGTATTCAGCTTAACCTGTCATGTTAAAGTTGGAAGTTTAGATCAGACGATCGAAGAAACTCTGGCAGTCATGAATAAAATGGTGAAGGAGCAGAAAATTGAAGCTGCTGGTCCTCCTTTCGGGATTTTCCATGGTCCGATCAACGAAAAAGAGGACGGTCCCATTGAGATCTGCCTGCCGGTACGGGGACAAGCATCGGGAAATGAAAAAATCGCATTAAAGCATCTATACGGTGGAAATGCTGCCAGCGTGACCATGGTCGGCGATCAATGTGAGTTTCCCGCCATCCTGCAGGCATACGATGCAGCCGCAGCCTGGATCAAGGAGAACGGTCATCACACATCCGGTCCGCCTCGCGAGATCTGGCACTCCGGTTCAGGGCCGGAGGCGAAAATGGAAATAGTTTGTTTTTACAGGTAGTCATAAGAGCCGTTTTCATAAACGGCTCTTATTTTGGATAAAATTTTAATCCATTATGAGTAATCCATATACGCGATGCTTGAAGAGACTGGGCAGTCTGGTAAAATCGATAGGTTGGAAAATCCATTGTGATCGCATCGTTTCATGTTTTCATTGTCGATTCCCAAATCAAGGTCATTGCTGCACCTGATCCATCCCGCAAATCCACCCCCCGAAGTCCAAATTGGGAAACCTTAATATGAAAAATAAGCGCATCATCCCCTGGGCGCGGGATTTTATCGTGGGAGGCGAGTGGGCTCAATCCCTCGCTGAAAGTACTCGCCGCAACCTGCGCTGGTTCTTTGTGGACGGAGTTTTCGCGTCAGCCAGCGATTCCATTCCGCTCACATATTTCACGCTGTATCTGGTCGCCCTCGGTGCATCCGACCAGCAGGTGGGTGTTTACAGCTCTTTGACCAACCTCGCGGGTGCGCTATTCCTTTTCCCTGGTGTCATGCTGGTCGAACGGTTTGGCCGTCGTCATGGCTGGACGGTTATTTTTGGGGGGATTATCGGCCGTTTGTTTTTACTGGGCTTTGCCCTTCTCCCGTTCTGGTTTTCCGGTCCGGAGCTCATTTGGGCGGTGATCGTTTTCGCAGTGGCCCGTTCCATTACCGGAAATCTCGCCTTTCCCGCGTGGATGTCACTCACCGCAGATTTGGTCCCGATCGAGGGGCGGGGACGGTATTTTGGCGTGCGCGGATTCGCTGCGACGGTCGCCACGATCACGGTCGTCTTTTTTTCTGGAAAATGGATCACGCTCCTGGGGTCTCCCCAAGGCTACCAGTGGGTGCTGCTCCTGTCCTTTATTCTGGGGATGGTATCCACATTCAGCTTTGCGAAGATTCGCGATCCCCGTCCGGAGCATCGCACCTCGACAGCCCTGACGCCTCGATCGATCTATGAAGACTTGCGCGCCTCTCCGTTGTTCGTTGCCTTGTGCAGTGCGGCCGCGCTTTGGAGTTTCTCCCTAAACATAGCTGCACCGTTTTACTCGGTCTATATGGTGAACGAACTTGGCTTCACCGCAGCGATGGTTGGAACGGTCACGATTGTGGTGAGTGTATCCAGATTGTTGACCCAACGTAAAGCGGGTGAATATGCGGACCGGTGGGGTTCAAGGATTATGCAAGTGGTGACGATGCTTTTGATCCCCTTTTTGTCGCTGGCATGGGTGTTTGTCACTTCTTATTATCAGGCAATCGTTGTGAATATATTCAGCGGGATCCTGTGGGGTGCCTTTGAACTAGTATCGTTCAATGTGCTTTTGGAGATGCTTCCTCTGGAACGTCAGGCGCGATATTCCGCCATATACCAGGTGATCGTGATGCTTTCGTATTCACTGGGCGCGATGATGGGAGCTTATATTATCGGAGAGGTTGGATTTAAAGGCGTTTTTGTCGCCACGACCATCGGTCGCTGGCTGGCTGCGTTCCTGCTGGCGTTCTTCCTGTATCATTTCAGGAAGCAGTATGCGGCGGGAAAGCCTGTGTGATTTTCTCTGTTAATCATTCGGGGGTCATGTGGAGCGAAGAGATTATTTGGCAGATAACGAGAAATCTTCACAAGATCCCTTTGATAATTCAGGGAAGCTGCTCAGAGAAGCAGCTTCTTTTTTGGTGTAAATCCTTTGAATTATCTTGCCAATTGCTTTAAATTTTCTTTATAAAGAGTTGTTATCATACATTCAGAGTTGAAAAAGCAACCGTAAAAATTACTCTTTAGGAGAAACCTTATGTTTAAGAAAATTATGATCGGTACACTTTCTACAGTAATGATCGTTGCAGCAGGCATGACCGCTTGCACCGCCCAGGCGGCCCCTGTCGAGGAGAATTTGCCAGTCGAATCCATCCCAGCTGCAGGGTTGGAAGATGCCGCGGAGGTCAGTCCCATGGTGTCTCAGCCGATGATTTCCACTTCATTACCGACCGAAGAGATATCGGGGCTTTTGTACATGTACGAGGAAGAAAAACTGGCGCGGGATGTCTATAATGCCTTGTTTGCCCAATGGAGCCATCCTGTTTTTCAAAACATTGCCTCCAGCGAACAGACACACATGGATGCCGTCCAAACCCTGCTTATTCGATATGGCATCCCGGTACCTGAAACGTCTTCAGGATCCTTCACTGACCCTGCACTCCAATCTCTTTACACCAAATTGATGGCGACCGGCGGCAATTCCCTGGCGGATGCGCTGAAAGTCGGGGCAACGATTGAAGAGGTCGATATCGTCGACCTGCAGACTCGAATTGCTCAAACTGAAAAGGCGGATATCCTGCAGGTTTACAACAGTCTGATGACTGGATCCCACAATCACCTGCGAGCATATGTCCGCGTAATTGAACGACAAACGGGAGAGACATATCAGCCTCAATATCTCACGGATGATCTTTACCAGGGCATCCTTGCTGGATCCCAAGGGAACGGTCGAAGTTGGGGAGGCAATGGCTCCAATGCTGGTGATGCCTCTGATCGAGGAAATGGTTTTCGCGGAGGAAATTAACTGAATCCTTGATTGGACAAAGAGCCTTTTCAAAGGGCGTTGTAGGATCAAAATAAAAACCACCTTTTTGTAAGGTGGTTTTTCTGTGCCCCTAAGGGGGTGTTGTGTATACGGGTAATAGAAAGGCGAGAGGTTGGTCTGAGTCAGTATGTATAATGACTAGTCCCCTGCCAAATGAACTTGGTGGGGTGATATTTTTTTAATACTTGCTTTTCTGCCTGATCAGCAAAATATAAGTCCCAACGCAATTGCAGATTCATCCAAAAAGCAGCTGTATTGCCGAAATATTTAGCGAGACGCAATGCAGTGTTGGGGGTGATCCCACGCCGTCCATTGACCAGGTCATTGACGCGCTGATAGGGAACATGGATCGCATCTGCCAGCTCACGCTGGGTGAGACCCATGGGCACGAGAAATTCTTCGAGTAACATCTCTCCCGGATGAGTTGGGGTGCGGTTTGTCGGAATACGAATCATATTTACCTTCCTGTTGAACTAATGATAATCAACGATTTCCACTTGATCTGGGCCTGAGCCTGTCCACAAGAAACAAATCCGGTACTGAACATTGATTCGAATACTATATTGGCCTTTACGCGCTCCTGAGAGTTGCTCCAGCCTATTACCTGGCGGTATACGCAGTTCATTGAGCATTTCAACCGAGTCGAGCTGATCCAATTTTCGGACTACGACTCGCCAAAGGACCTTTGGGCAGGTTTGCCTGGCTTCACGGGAGCCGATGCCGTTGAAGATATCTTCCGTGCCCTTGGTTTTGAAATTCTGGATCATTGATATATGATAGCACGGATACTATATTATAACAAGGTCCGCATTATCAATGGTCCGCCCAAAAAGTGAATACTCCCAGATCTAGGGCGTATCATGTGGAACAAATGGAACATATAGACCATATAGTGTGCCCCCAAGGGAATACTTTATATAAGGGGAATAGAAAGATGAGAGGGGGAGCACAGCGGTTTTTGTCGTATTAGAATTTCATCCCATTGAATCCAACCGAACTTAGCATCTTTTAACTCCCATGGTGAATTGAACGGACACCAAGGATATGCTTTATATCCCTCCAGAAAACATCCCGGCACGACCGGCGAAAAAACTGTGGTTCCTCCAGATCATTCCTCTACCCCTCGCGCAGCACGCCCATGGTGTTCCTCCTTACTTCACCGGCGTTGCCGTACCCGATTCAACCGATACAATACAGGCGGGAAGGGGACTGTAAATGTTTCCGAACAGTTCAGGGGGCCAGCATGCCGCAGCAAAGGCGCCTGTCGTATCTGAGCCGAGCAGCGAGTTCAGGATGTCGCGGTACTGCGCTACAGTAGGTGCGGGGTATTGATACCCATCCACGATCACCTGCCCTCCGCCGGATTGATACAGGTTATCCAGTTCGATCAGGCTGTTTTTTAGATCGGTCAGGTCGAAGCCATTCTGCTGGCAGAGTTCAGTGATAAGCGCGCCGCCGTAATCACCAGGAGCCAGTCCGGTATCCTGGGTGCAGAAAGAAGCGGGTTCCATGATCCCGATGGTAAAGGAGGGAACCGGAACGATGTAATCGTGGAAGAACTCGGCCTTGTAATCATAGAAACTTCCCGCCGTTCCCGAGATCCTGCCAAAGAACAGCGTATGCATGTACTCGTGGATGGGGAAATACTGCTCGCTTGCCAACGCTGCTTTCTGGATCTTCTCCTCCATGGTGGGATAGAATCCGGGTCCGTCGGTGCAGGTGTACGCCTGATGCACGCTGGCGTAGATGTAAGCATGCCCATATGGATTCGAACCACAGATGCTATCTTCAAGAACGAGGTGCATATCCACCGGCTGGAGTTCCACCAGGGTGTCGATGCCAAGCCTCTCGACCATCATGGCATGCGCGGCGCGAAAGCCGGCGTATTCGGCGTAAATGTACTGCGGATCCAGCGGGCAGGGTTCCTGGCAAACGAAGCGGAACGGGTCGCCGGGCAGCTGGTAGGCCGTGTAGGGCGCACCCTCGATCTGCACCGGTATGCCTGGGATCGGGATGATCTCGGGAGGTGTGAGGGTGCTATCTGCCGACTCCACGAGGGGCGGGGTGGCAATTTGCACCTCTTCCGGCAGGGAAATGGGTCCTTCATTCGCATCTCTTGGCATGTTGCAACCCGCCAGTGCTGCCATCAGGAGGATGAGGATCTGTGTTCTTCGTGTCATGAGGCCTCCTTAGTTCTTGGGGATACTATACCCCAAGGGTAGTAAGTGAGTCAACCAACCTGCAATTCACGAGAAGCTGTGTTGACCAGTGAATGAATGACTGTGGTGCTCTCTGAGTCACTGCAGGACGCCGATTGAGGTCATTACACCACCAGGAGAAGCACCTACTGGTACAACCACCTTCCAACATCCTACAATTCGGGATACTCGTGTCCACCTGCGGTCAGGCGGTGGCACCGCTGACATTCAGCTCGATGAGCACGTCAAAAAGGCACCCTCCAATGGAGGCGGGTGCCTTCGTAGTTACATGCACAACATCAGGGGATTGAAAACAAAACAGGTGTCTGCCTTGGTCATCCGGTCCATTTAACCGTGATGGTCTTGCTGACACCTGTATAGAGGAGTGCCCCCAAAGGGCTACTGGATATACGGATAATCCAAAGTTGAGAGGGGTTGAAAATAAAAATACCCCAGTACGTGCCCCTTATTCCTCCTTGCTGATGAAGTATTCCCGGGCATTGAGGTAGAACTGGTCAAATACCACGCCGACAGTATCCAGGTCGGCCTGCCTGACTCCCTGGCTGATGATAGTCACCCAGGCGCGCATCGCATTTTCCACCCGCCCGGTGACCGCCTGGCCTTTGCCGGTCAGCGACACGCTGACACTGCGTCCGTCCGCCGTAGCGGGGACAACCGTCACATACCCGGCCCGTTTCAGGGATTGGATGGCCCGCGTGACATAGGCCTTATCGACGCCAACGGCGGCGGCGATGGCAACCGGGCTGCGGTCCTTGCCATCGCGTAACTCAAGCAGCAGAGGAGCCGTTCCGCTGGATATGCCGCTGCCCGCCAGCTCACGGTTCAAGAAGCGCTCTCCCATGCGGAATAAAAGACTGACGTGGCGATTAATGGAACGCATTTTGCTAGGCTTTCTTGATGCGCGCCAGCCGTCCGCGCGTCTTGGTGGCCAGCACTGCCGCGATTGCCACGCCCACCACTGCCGAAAGCACCCAATCCAGCGGAGTGAAAAAATTGACCGCGGTGAGCAAAGTCCAGGTGCCGTATGGGAGCAGCAGGAAGGAATTGGTGATCAAGCCGGGGTTGTAGGTGGGTTTATCGCCCTGAAAAAGAATGGTATGCATGACATTGTTCATGATTAGCTCGAACCAGATCATCGCAAAGCCCAGCCAAGGCGCGACCGGCGCCAGGATGGCGCCCAGGATGACCACCGGCCAGGCGATCAGCAAATTCACCTGGAAGACATAACCTTCGTCCAGCGGATAGTCTGGGTCGGTTTTGGAGCCCATGGGGGTTTTGAGGTTAAAGAACTGCTTGAAACTGAGCGGGGCCAGAACGTACTCTTCTGCCTCGTGCAGCATCAGCAGCGGCAGGTGCAGCCACAGCAGCCATTGGTATGCATTCATCGACGGGCGCAGCCAGATCAGCAGGACGATCAACGGCGGCGCCAGGAACAGGGTGGCAGACTGCCAAAAACGGTTGATTTTTCGGTAATCCATAGAATATTCTTCCTTTCCTTCCACAAGCCGGGGAATATGGTTGACTTATCAACGATTATAAATTCGCAGCGATGGAGTGTCAACAATATTTGAAATAAAACAGTTTTCTGCGGAGCGATTTTGGGGAAAACTTTTTCGCTGCTAACAGCGGCTCGTAGTGACGCCCCCAAGGGATACTGTATTGGGTAGCACTCAATCGGAACACAAGGATGAATAGATATTATAGAGACGGATATATTAACCCAAACAAAAAGACCACATGGAATCCTTGTTCCATATGGTCTTTATATTCTAGTGCCCCCAAGGGAATACTTTATATAGGGATAATACTAAGTTGAGAGGGGGGATGCCAACTGTCAGCGACGTACAAGCTGACTTGTGCAGTTTTTACGAGGATCGGCTTTGTCAATTTTCCCCACACTCAGCGCACCAGCAGGCTCACGGTCACGCCGATCCGAGCGTACGGGTCGATCTCACGGGACAGCAGAGGAGTATAGTTGCTTAGCACTACAAAAATCAGCAGGCCGAGACGTCCGGCGATCGATGGAAGGGGTGAGTTGCTTTTCATAGAAGCTCTGTATACATTGCGCCTTTTGTAGCCGGGAAAAAGGCTCCTCCAGTAGGGTGAACTTTCCTTCCGGCACAGGTATAATTTCACCAAAATAATGATTGGATCATGGACCTCAAAATCGCATCCCGTTTCAATGATGACATCCTCCACGCCGCCATGCAGCGCTACGATATCGCCCCCGACCGGATCAAGCTGCTCGACGGATTCGAGAGTTTCATCTACGAGTTCAACCGCCCGGACGGGGAATATATCTTGCGCATCGGCCACAGCGCCCGCCGCACCCCGGACCATATCCGCGGCGAGGTGGACTGGATCAATTACCTGTCCGACGGCGGGGTGACCGTGGCCCGGGCAATCCTTTCGCGGACCGGGAACCTGATCGAGCCGGTAAACAGACGGCCAGGGTGGACAGTTCCTGTGCACGGCTTTCGTCAAGGCACGCGGTGGGATCGCCGGGAAAGAACAGATCAATGAACGTCTGTTCCTCAACTATGGCCGCCTGCTGGGACATATGCACATCCTAGCCAAAGCCTACACTCCCTCCAATCTCGCTTGGAAGCGCTACGCCTGGGACTCCCCTGAGAACAATACCCCCGACCGGCAGCTCTCGGAAAAGGAAAAGCGCCATCCGTCAAAAATACCAGTCGGTTTTCGACCACCTGCGCACACTACCGCGCGACTGTTGATGGCTATGGCATGATCCACCAGGATGCCCATACCGGCAACCTTTTCGTGGACGAGAACTACACCATGACGCTATTCGATTTCGACGACTGCGTCTACGGGCATTTCATTTACGATATTGCCATGGTCCTGTTCTACATCGCGGGCTGGGGTGGGGACGATATTCCTGGCTTCACCGGTCGCTTCATGCGGGTTTTCCTGCGTGGCTACCGCGAGCACAACAGCCTCGACCCGCGCTGGCTGCCGGAGATCCCCCGCTTCCTGAAATTGCGCGAGATCGACCTGTTCGCCGCCATCCTGTTCACCATGGGCGAGACCCCCGAGGATGCCTGGTGCGCTCGTTTCATGACCGGACGCCGGGCGAAGATCGAGAACGATGTACCGTTTATCAACTTTGATTGGGAGTTCGCTTGGAGAGCATCTATAAAGCGACCCCCTCCTGCTCGCCAACGGGTCACACAAACCGTTTGATAAGGATCAACAATAAAGGATCCGCCGAGAGGCGGATCCTTGTATGCCCCCAAGGGGATACTGTATATACGGATACTACAATATTGAGAGGGAGTATATGAACGTCTCGGTCCAGAAGGCCAATGCATAAGCGTTTCCATATTGATGTTAGAATTTTTATTATGTATTATGAACATGTGATTACTGGCGTTTTTTGCGAGAAGAGTGTCAGTTCTGTGGATAGTGGTATGGTTTTCCATTCACGGTCTGTGATCCGTCCACCCGGGAATTGAAGATGAGTATTTTAATCACTGGATCATCCGGAAAAATCGGATCAAAAATTGCTGAAATAGTGACCCAACACGGGACTTGTATTGGGGTCGACTTGGTTCCTGGCAAATTCACCACTCACCTCGGTAGTATCACCAACCATAAGTTCATGAGTGGGATTGTACCGGGAGTGAGCGCTATCATCCATTCAGCAGCTTACCTTACGCCACATGTGGGTGTGGTGAGTGAGGATGAATTCCATCGTGTCAACGTGCATGGAACGGAAGTGCTTCTTGATCTGGCAATTCGAAACAAGATTGAGCGCTTTGTGTTCACGAGTACAACGTCTGTTTACGGATGTTCCACTCGTCCGAAGGCCGAAGCTATCTGGGTCACTGAAGATTTGGCTCCTTATCCAAGAGGATATCTATGACCGTACAAAATTGGAGGCTGAGCAACTGTGTCAGGAAGCCTCAAGACTGGGTATGACCACGGTCATACTGCGCATGTCACGTTGTTTTCCTGAGCCTGATCCCCTCCAGGTATTCTATCGTTTGTATCGGGGAGTCAGCAGACAGGATACTGCCGAAGCACACTGGCTGGCTGTTTTCATTCCCATTTCGGGTACGGATATCTTTAATATTTCAGCAGATCCTCCTTTAAGAAAACGGAGACCAGTGAGTTACTGAAAGACCCTTGGAAGGTTATCGACCGAATCTATCCAAACGCGAGCAAGTTGTATGACCAAATGAAATGGGAAAAGCCGTCATCGATCGACCGGGTTTATGTCATTGACAAGGCAAAGAGGACTTTAAAATATCAGCCGCGGGATAATTTTTGGGAGTTTCTTCAGAGCAAAACTGCCCATAATGAGTAGAGGATCGGCCACATGACATATAACAATAGTCAAAGATCTCCAGTCATCGAGTTGGCCCCGGAGCTATTGTCAATTCCTTTCCGGGTTCAGACGGACTGGCATGTAATCACGGGAGCGCCTTGCTCGGGCAAGAAAACCCTCATCAAGCTGCTGGCTGAGAAAGGGTTCCAGATTATTCCGGAGGTAGGACGGATGTGTGTTGAGAGAGAAATCGCCGGGGGAAGAACACTCTACGAGATCCGCGCGGACACTTTTGTTTTCAATAACATAGTTAAGAGATATGCAAATGGAAATTGAACACGGATTACAACCTGCAAATATCTGCTTTCCGACCGGGCTTTTCCAGATTTCATAGCCTATTTCCAACTGGCTGGGATGAACCCAAATGTGATCCTGCCTGAATGCTTCCGCCATCGGTATGCTTCTGTTTTTGTGCTCGATCGGTTCCCTGTACAAAAGGACGCTGCCAGAAGCGAAGATGACATTTCTGCTGACTTTCTCGATCAATGGCTTACCCGTGATTACAATGCCCTGGGATTTAACGTTGGTGAGGGTACCAGTATTGCCCCCTGAAGAACAGCTTATGTTTATTAATGAGAGGCTTTCTGGATATAAAACGAGAAAACAACCCGATGATGATCTGCCCTGTTCCTCACCTGGATAACCGAAAAACAAAAATCGCCAGTAATTCCGGCGATTTTTTTCTATGCCCCCAAGGGGATACTGTATATACGGATAATACAACGATGAGAGGGTGATAACCCAAACAGAAAATGGCGGAGCATATTGATACTCCCTTACGGTTTTGCTATATTAATCTCACGCGGTCTACCGTCCTAACTTGGTAAGGCGGTTATCCGGTATGGTCCATTAGGCCGTTCGCATAACTATATGTTAGACCGTGCTATACCTTTGGAGAACACTAGAAATGAAAATACTATTGATAGAACCGGCAAAACCGCTCTCAGCGATTGGAGGAGAGGATGTGTTCATCTTTGAACCTCTAGCGTTGGAATATGTTGCTGCCGGAGTACTTGATGAACATGAGGTCAAGATCCTTGACTTACGCCTAGATAAGGAATTGAAGCCCACGCTCACAGAATTCGGACCCGATATTGTCGGGATCACTGCCTACACCCTCCATGTAAATGTTGTCAAAAGCTTGTTCGAGCAAATAAAAGCCTGGGATGTCAATATCCTTACGGTGGTCGGAGGGCACCATGCTACCATGGTTCCAGAGGATTTTATATCCCCCTTTATCGATCTGATTGTCATCGGTGAAGGGGTTTTTGCGTTCAAGGAAATAGTGGGAAGATTCAATAAAGGAGAGCCGTTCGACGGAATACCTGGAGTTGCCTTTGCGAAGGGAAACAGCTTAATTAAAACGAATGGTCAGTCTATCACTGATCTCGATGCCTTTCCCTTTCCTGACCGAAGCCTGACCAAAAAATATCGACAATACTACTACTCAGAATGGATGAAACCATTAGCCTCGATCCGAACATCAAAGGGGTGTCCTTATCGGTGCAAATTCTGCGCCCAGTGGAAGATGGCCGAGGGTCGTTATTAAAGAGAAACCCCGAGAGAGTTGTTGAGGAATTGGCCGGGATAGAGGAGGAATGTGTCTTTTTTGCCGATGACGAGTCTCTGATCGATGCATCAAGAATGACCAGGCTGGCTCAGTTGATCAAAGAGGCGGGAATCAAAAAACGCTATTTTCTTTATGGCAGGAGCGATACCATTACCAAACATCCTGATCTCCTGAGGGACTGGCGGGAAGTTGGGCTTGAGCGAGTATTTGTCGGAATTGAGTTTTTTCGGGACGAAGATCTCGCCTATGTTCGAAAGAAATCAACCTCAAAGGATAACGAGCAAGCAGTTCGGATACTGCATGATCTCGGCATCGACGTCTACGCCTCTTTCATACTACGGCCAGAGTTCACAAGGACAGATTTTGCGGCGCTCAGGAAATATTGTCGGCAATTGGAATTGAGCTATGCCTCCTATGCCGTGCTGACACCCCTACCGGGTACCGATTTGTATCAAGAGGTAAGAGATCAACTCATCATCCACAATTATGATTACTTCGATTTCATTCATACGTTAATTCCCACGACGCTCCCGCTTAAGGAATTTTATACGGAGTATCATGACTTGTACATGAAGGGGATCGCTTTGAATAAGCAGCTCGATTTTCTATCGAAGTTTCCGTTGAAGGAACTGCCTCATTTGTTGGTCAAGGGAGGCCGGTTCTACCGACGGCTCAAGGCGACCTACCAGGATTATGAAAAGTAGCCCGCCTTACTGGCTATGTTTACCGGCCCAACAGCGGCTTCCACCCGACTGCCTGCCGCCCGGTTTATCAGAGGTTCTGCGCCCACATAGGCACTTGTTGGCGGTTAGTGTCTTGTGGCCCGGCAGCGGGTGAAGCTGACGCCGTTGGGTAATCACTAATAAAAAAATCCGCCTTGCATGGCGGATTTTCCTGTGCCCCCAAGCGAACTCGAACCTTTGTTTGGGTCTTCAGAGGGCTCCGTCCTGGGCCACTAGACTATTGGGGCGATATGACACCGTTGATGACAATGTCAACGGTGTGGCTCAGCAGCTGCGCGGAGCGATGTCCGCCGGAGTTGGTGTTGTTGGGCGGCAAGAGCTAATAATTCTATTGTGGAGGGCTCTTTTCTCCGAGCCATAAATTTATGACTTCAGCTACTCGTTGAATTGGTTCTGCGCGGAAAATGGACCTCCCTTCTGCAAAAGACTGAATTACTCCCACCAGACGATAACGAATCTGACCATCCGGATCACGTTCTACTGAAAGAATAGGACCACCACTCATTCCCTTCGCACTCTCAAGATCAAATGCTGGGTTATCGGGGTACTCTAACAATTGCCCGTAGAATGCTTCTGGATTTGACCACTCAGGGTCGCCTGCAAACTCCAAAGGGGGTAGTATTTCTCTAAGCGGGAGGCATGCGATATCTGGCCTTACTGAGTTGAGAATTTTATTGTTGGGGGCTGGTGTTTGAGTGTAATGGCACCAAGGGCGAGGAAATCCTATGGCATAGTAACCCTCAGGGCTTGCGAAATCAAGGTTTTTCCAGATCCTAGAGTCGATGGTCTCTACTTTTTTATTCCTCAATAGATTACCAATGTCCAAAAGACTTGGCAGAACTGCTCCGACATCGAGACCGGTTTCGCGCCATGATTTCATAGCGATATCAATCCTATGCAAAGGTACAGATTTAGCCTTGGTAGCCTCATAACCGTCAAGCCAAGCCATTGCAGATAATTTGAAATGAGGGGATGAAAGTATTTGAATGAGTTCATCGACAACATGGCCTGCGGTTAGCCACACGATTGTCTCACCATGTCTCAGAAGGATACGAGTGTAGACGTTATACTGGGGTTGGCGATCGACAGAACCAGCAACAAGCAAAGGAAGAAGGTGTTTCTTAAATTGTTGGATGAGAACTGAAGACGCAGTTGCTGTTTGCCACCAGTCAGGGGGTACCTCGAGCATTATTGATCTAAATTCGTCTGAGTTTTCTTTTTGTGTCATTTTGAACCTTGCTTAAGCTCGCCTAATGCCGCCCAACGGCCTCGAGTTAGGCTGCATGGCGTTTGGTGGAAAGATGATTCATCGAGCATTCAAGCTCCAGGCGAGGAGACACACGAGGTTCTGGCCACAGAAGCCGGCCTTGGAAAGCAAGAAGATGGCCCCGCCGATCCACACTAGGAAGACGAAGATACGAATACCTATGTGGAAGGCTGACCAGACAGAGAGAGGTGGTTTCACGAAAGGGTAGGGTGAACCCGCTGGAGCCGAGATGCGCATAAGAGGGCGGAAAGCAGTCGGAGTGAAAGGCGCGAGAGTAGCCATTAGGGCCAGGACGGCTACGGTGATCATTTGAAAAGAGAAGCCGAGAACCAGCAGGACTGCAGTGGAGCCGAGGAGGAAGAAGGCCATGAAGCGACAGGATGAAATCGCTCGCAAGACGAGGGAGGTCTGTTCCTCCCAGGGTGTGCGTGAACGAGACCTGGGCGCATAGAGGCGACGCAAATGTTCTAGGATGGGCGAGAGAAACTTGGCCATGACACCTAACTCATGATTCTACGAGCATGGCGTTTTTAATGCTAGGTTTATATGAGCCGGTATGTTTAATCTTGGGATGAAAACGGTCCAGTCTAAAGAAATGTTTTTTTAGGCCATCTTCCCAAGCATAGGTTGTATTTGCAAAAGACCAGCTCAAAGGCTGGTCTTTTTCGTGATGATGGGGTGGGTGAAGGTTTGCCTATAGAGAGGTGCCCCCAAGGGGACTCGAACCCCTGTTTGAGCCTTGAGAGGGCTCCGTCCTGGGCCACTAGACGATGGGGGCGTCTAGACGCCGCTAACTCAGGTCAGCGGCATGGTGAATGGCGGCTTGAGGCCGCCTTCACCGAGCGGGCTGTATTTTATCACCCGGTTTAAGAGTCGTCAACGAGGAACACATGCAATTCCTTCGGTCCATGCACACCAATGGTCAAGGTCATTTCGATATCGGCGGTGCGGCTGGGACCGGTGATCAACACGGTTGCAGGGGAATCCTTGACTTCTGGCAGACTCAGCGCCTCGGGCAGCGACGACATTAGCCGGGAAACCGGCAATATTGCGATGTGTATCTCGGGCAGCAGGGACGCTGTGAGTGGTTGCCCATGTCGCGAAGGGACGACCAGCGTTCCGGTGTCCGCAATGCCTGCCAGTGCGGAGGTGAGTCCTGCCTTGATGATGGGATCCGCACTGCGTTCGACCCGGATGCCGGCTTCCGTTAATCGAGCCTGGTCGAGCCCGGGAATCTCATCCCACGCCTGGACCCGATCGACCTCGCGCTCTCTCAAAAACCCCAAAATTTTTGGAACGATTTCCTGAGGTTGAACCAAACTCACATGACCGCCTAGCGCTGTAAGCTCTTCCATAAATTGAATTTGCAGTGGCTTTGGAGCAGCTGGAAATTCCAAACCGCCGGATTCCACAAAAAAATTATCCTCGAGTGGAACAACGTCTGCCTTCACCTGAGGGTTGATGCTTTTCCATCTTGCGCGGAATGGTTTGACCGGCCGCGGGAAGTCCTTGCTGAAACCCCAGCCGGTGAAGGCCGGGATGCGGAAATAAGCCGGCAGGATGGATGCCAACCAGCCGAGTACACGCTGACCGAAGCCGAACAAGCCGGGGAGAGTGGCGGCCAGTCGGAATCCACGCAGCCCTGCTTTTACGGGAGCCGGCACACCGATACCTTCAGCTTTTTTCTCCGGTCCGAGTCCAGCCCTGACACGGGATAACATCCCCGGCAGGTCGATGTCCACAGGACAGGCATCCTTGCAGGCACCACACAGTGTGGAAGCTTGAGCAAGATGCCCAAACTGGTCCAGCCCGAACAGTCCCGGTGACACGACAGACCCGATCGGGCCGGGGTAAGGTGCGATGCTGCCGTCCGTGCTGAGGTAGCCATGCCCACCGATCTCGCGAAAGATTGGGCAGGCATTCAGGCACGATCCGCAGCGGATGCAGTAGAGTGCTTCCCGCAATGGGGAGGCGCGCAGCCGGCTCCGGCCGTTATCAAGAATGATGAGGTGTTTCTCCTGGCGTGAGGACCGGAATGATTCGGACGGGGCTTCGGGTCCGTGCATCAATTGGGTATATACACTCAGTTTTTGTCCGGTTGCGGAGCGTGGCAGCAAGCTCAGAAATAATGCCAGGTCGTCGAGCGTAGGCAACAGGCGTTCCATGCCCATCAACGCAATATGGACCGGCGGCAGGGTGGTGCACATTCGTCCATTACCCTCGTTGGTGACTACTGCCATTGTGCCGGTCTCAGCCACGCCAAAATTCACACCGGAGAACCCGATATCCGCGCTTAGAAAGATTTCCCGCATCACTCCACGGGCGGTGGCGGTCAGTGTGGGGATGTCCTCCGTATAGGGAATGCCCAGCTTCTCGGTGAAAAGCTGTCCCACTTCGTGCCGGCGCAGGTGCACGGCGGGTGTGATGATATGCGCGGGGCGCTCGCCCCGTAACTGGACGATATACTCTCCAAGGTCCGTCTCCACGGCACGGATGCCGGCTGCTTCGAGCACGTGGTTCAGGTTGATCTCCTCCGAGACCATCGATTTCGATTTTGCCACCAGTTTTGCATTTTTCCCACGCGCCATGTCAAGGATAAGCTGCGCGGCTTCTTTACCTGTGGAAACGCGATGGACAGTGAATCCGTTTTCCTGAACCTTCGCAGTGAATTGCTCGAGATACTCGTCGAGGTGCTCGATCACTTCCGCGCGAATTCGATGGGCACGCTGACGCCGTTCACGCCAATCCGGGATGGAGGCGAAGGCATTGATTCGCCCCTTGACGCGCCGCTCGGCATTGTTATCGAGGGCGATCTGCAAAGCGCTATCGGAGACTTTCTCGTGGATTTTTTCCTTGAAGAGAGTCATGGGCTCGGTAAAACCTCGGCGGGTAAAGGTGTCTGTTCATTCAGAACGCGGCGTTTGACGGAGCGGTAAGCCAGCCACAGCAAGAACAGGAAGATGGGATTACTGAAATACATGACGGGATATTGCCCGTTCGTGGTGAGTGGACCCAGAATCAGGAAGAAGCTCAACGCGCCGATGATTAACGTCATGCGGTGGCGGTCATCCCAGGCAGCGCCGTTGCCGCTCATGCGCAGAAGCAGCCAGAGCATGAACAGGTCGAAGATAAGCAGGCTGAGCATGATGACCTGGAAGGGAGTGGTCTGTTTTTCAGCGGAGGAATACACGATGACGAATTGGATGAAGAATCCGAGAAATCCCGCCAGGAAGAACTTCCAGGGTGCTGGGGATTTTCGTTCGCGTGGCGCTAAGGGATGAGCAGGTACGTATCGGGCAATGAATCCCAACGCGAAGACGGCGAGCCACGAAAGCAGCCACCAACCCCCCGAATCATATTTGACTAAAATCTTCCACGGAACGACCAGGCTCAGCACCCCGACCCAATTGGCAACCCACCAGCCGCGGCTGTTCACCCAACGAGTGGCGCGCTGCTCAGGGTAGAGCGCTTCGACGAAGGCAATGCTGGCAGCGATGCTGATCAGCATGTGGAAAACCGTCAGGTGCTCCGTCCACACCCAGTTGACGCCGGCGACGCGCCCATAAACCGCCAGGTCGCCAAGATCCATCCAGCCGGGATCGAAGAAGGACTGTACCAGAATCCCTTCCTCGTAGATTCCATAAGCCGCGCCCAGGATGAAGATGCTCAACCAGCCTTTTTGCCAGCGGACTGTCAGATCGCGGACGATGATCGCGCCGCAGCCATACAAGCAGGGACAGGGTGATGAAGGTGACCGGATAGATATACTCATTCAACGGTGATGAGCCGGAGAACAGTTCCCCGAAGATCGGGGCGATGAAGAAAAGAGCGAGAGCGGGTGGGATGCGTTTTTTCACAGTTGGTCTTTCCCTTTTCTACAGCGGTTTGAGGCCGAGATACAGACCGCGGGCGTTCAACCAGAACGGATCGTGCCTCACTTCCAGGTCGCAATCGCGGAAAGCCAGTTTGTATTCATCTACGGTAAAGAGACCCAGCTCATGTCTTTCTTCAAAGTAGTCGATTCCCTGCGGTGTGCCCACCAGGTAATGGAAATCAAAAAATGACAGAATACCCTCCACTCCGTTCCGGTTGATGCGGGCGATTTTTAGGTCAGGCTCGTCTACAAAGGTGGCAAAGACATTTCCAGGATGCCAGTCTTCGGGCGAGAACCAGGGTTCGATGACCAGCATGCCGCCTGGTTTGAGATGCCGGACCATGTTGGCTGCAGCCTGTTTCAAGTTTGGTACTGTTTTGACGTACCCGATGGAACTGAATAGGCAGGTAATGACGTCGAACTGTCGCCCCAGGTCAAAATCCAGCATGTTACCTTGATGAAATTTCATCTCCGGCAATTTTTTCTTCGCCGCCTCAAGCATCTTTTCATCCAGGTCCAGACCCTCACAATCAAAATAGTTTTTTAAATAATTCAGATGGATACCTGTCCCGCAGGCTACGTCCAGCAGCGTATTGCCTCCGGACTTTAGATTTGTTTTGACCAGTTCATGGATAGACTGGGCATCCGCTTCATAATCTTTTCCCCGGGTGAGGTAAATTTTGTCATAAAGGTGTGCGGACAATGTGAACATATTCTCTCCTTACCGCGAGTTGAGAACTTCAGCGATGTGAACGACTTTTTGGGATTTTCCCTGGCGGTGCAACCCACCGGCGATGTGCATGCGGCAGCCCGTATCCGCCAGGACCAAGGTGGGGGAGCTGCTTGCTTCAAGGTTGCTGATCTTACGCTTTAGCATCTCCGCTGAGAGCTCAGGATGCTCCACGGAGAAGACGCCGCCAAACCCGCAGCAATCGTCGCTGGCAGGGAGGTCAACAATTTCCGCATCTTTTACGGCAGCCAACAGTGCTCGCGGTTGGCGGTCGATACCCAGGTGACGGTTCAGGTGGCAGGAGGCGTGGTAGGCCAGTTTCCCGTCCCAGCGAGCGCCCACGTCGGTGACTTTGAGTACATCCACCAGGTACTCGGTAAATTCATAGGCACGCGATGCCAGGGATTTGGCGCGCGGATACCAGACCGGGTCACCTTCGAAAAGTTCGAGGTAGCTGTGCCTGACCATCGTGGCGCACGATCCTGAAGGGATGACGATATCCCCAGGCGCATTCTCAAACACCCGGATGGTATGTTCCGCCATCGACCGGGCATCAGACCGCAATCCAGCATTGAAAGGCGGCTGCCCGCAGCAAGTCTGGCCGGATGGGAAGTCTACGGTGACCCCGCAGCGTTGCAGCACGCTAACCATGGCCTCGCCAGTGGCTGGGAAAAAGGTATCAACAAGACAGGTGATGAAGAGTTGTACGGTGAGCATACCGTTCATTGTATAACAGAATCTGCGAGCGATTTACCCTTCACAAGGATGTATTAATCCGGCACGAATAAGCCTGACAACGGTTGTGGATTAAAAATCTATACAGGTAAACAGGCTGTCAAGTTACAGGCCTGGGCTCCGGCGGGAGATGTGAGGATCGCTGAATCCGGCTCCAGGGTTGCTTTTCAAAGTCCTTAGGCGGCTGAAAATCCACGATGCGCTGTGGTATGATTGTGCCGCTTTAAATAAAAATGTATACAGGAAAAATATGGCTGCCTTTAAAACCAAATATAACAACCACCTCGACCTGCCCAGACGGATTTCCCGCCTCGGCGAATTATCCTACAACCTGTGGTGGACATGGAATCCCTTTGCCCAACGGCTTTTTAATCGAATTGACAATGCCCTGTGGGAAAGGGTTAATCACAATCCCTTTCGCTTCCTGCGTCAGCTTGAGCGTCCCGTTTTAAATGAAGCCGCCCAAAATCCGGCTTACTTGGAAATCTACGACAAGGTCTTCGAGGATTTCGATGCCTATCTGGAACGCAAAGACACCTGGTACTCCGCGACGTATCGCAATCATAAGAACGATTCCATAGCCTACTTCTCCATGGAATTCGGGTTGCATGAAATGCTGCCGATTTATTCCGGCGGTCTGGGTGTGCTGGCTGGGGATCATTTGAAGGAATCCTCCGACCTGGGCCTGCCGCTG
The DNA here is from genome assembly GCA_963709295.1 of uncultured Chloroflexia bacterium. GTDB lineage: Bacteria > Chloroflexota > Anaerolineae > Anaerolineales > Villigracilaceae > JBGPQJ01. The sequence continues at coordinate 59,740 of CAVPVW010000005.1, forward strand.
GTTGGTATGGGATTGTTATACACGGAAGGATATTTCACCCAACGCATCACGGAAGATGGTTGGCAGGATTCTGTCAACAATCCGATCAAATTCGACGAACTTCCAATGCTCCCGGTTCTTACAGAAGATGGTCGGGAACTGACCATCAGCGTGAACTTCCCGGAAGGACCCGTTCAGGCGCGGATCTGGGAGTTACGCATAGGGAGGACTCCCCTTTACCTGCTCGACTCGAACATCGAGGCCAACAACCCGACTGGACGCCAGCTTACGACACGTCTGTACTGGAGCGACATCAACCTGCGCATCATGCAGGAAATTCTGCTTGGGATTGGCGGGGTTCGAGCCTTGCGTGCCATGGGTTATAACCCGACCGCATGGCATATGAACGAAGGACACGCTGCCTTCCTTACCATCGAACGAATTCGCGAATTTATCTCTCAGGGAATGAGTTTTGATGAAGCGACGGAGAAGGTTCGCACGACGAATATCTTCACCACGCATACCCCAGTTCCTGCCGGCAATGACGAATTCCCCCTGTGGTTGACGGATAAATATCTGTCCAATGTCTGGTCGGAGTTGGGAATTTCCCGGGATGAATTCATCGATCTGGCCCGTCACAAACTGAATTGGGGGGAAACCTTCAGCATGCCCATCCTCGCCCTGAAGTTTTCCGAAAGGCGCAATGGCGTTTCGGAATTGCATGGCAGGGTCTCACGCCGGATGTGGCATGAGCTTTGGCCTGACCTCGATGAAAACGATGTGCCGATCACATCCATTACGAATGGAGTCCATACCTTCACCTGGATGGCGCGGCGGATGCGCCTTTTACTCAACAGACATCTGGGTGAAGATTGGATGGAAGACCTGGATGACCCTTCCACCTGGGAGAAATTGGACAAAGCCCCGCCTCAGGAATTGTGGTCGGTTCGCAACCACCTCAAACGTAAATTGGTGCTCTACATTATGCAGCGTGCCCGTGACCGTTGGATGAAGGGCGGCTTCCATCCAGTCCAGGTGATCGGTTCAGGCGCGTTGCTCGACCCCTATGCCTTGACGATTTGTTTTGCCCGCCGTTTCGCTACTTATAAACGCGCGGACCTTGTTCTGAGCGACATCGATAGGCTGCTGAAGATTATCAATAAACCCAACCGTCCCGTGCAGATCATTTTTGCTGGGAAGTCTCATCCTGCTGACGAACCCGGAAAAATGCTCATCCAGGAGGTCTACCGCGCGGTCAAGAAAGCGGAAAACGGCGGGCGGCTGGTCTTCCTTGAAGATTACGACATGAACCTTGCGCGTTATCTTGTGCAGGGGGTGGATGTGTGGATGAATACGCCGCGCCGTCCCAACGAAGCCAGCGGAACCTCTGGGATGAAGGCGGCAGCCAATGGTGCGCTCAATTTCTCGGTGCTGGACGGCTGGTGGCGTGAAGCTTACAATGGGCGCAACGGCTGGGCAATTGGCATTGACGCCGATCTTGATGTCGAAGTCCAGGATAAGTCGGATGCCGATTCGTTGTACGATACCTTGGAAAACGAGATCATCCCGCTTTATTACAGCGATCGCAACGGTGATGATGTGCCTCGCAAGTGGGTTGAGATGGTGAAGGAATCACTGCGGACTGTCACGCCGCAATTTTCCACCCGCCGCATGGTCAAGGAATATACCGACCGACTGTACCTGCCGGCGATGTCGAAGAAAAAATAACCGTTAGTAAGCGGCATGAGCATCCCAGGCATCTCCCCCCGTGATCTGGCAGCAAAGCTCAAATCTGAGAGCAGCTTTGTCCTGCTGGATGTACGTGAACTTTGGGAGGTGAGTTATGCCCGAAATCGACGACCCGCGGCTGGTCATCCTGCCCATCTCGCAGCTTGCCCATGCACGCGAAGCCGCCCTGCCTGATTCATTGAATGCAAATCACGATACTGAGATCATCGTCATGTGCCATCACGGCATACGCAGCTCGGACGTCACTCGTTGGTTGATCAAGCAGGGGTGGAAGAACACCTTCTCATTGGAAGGCGGAATCGCGGCCTATGCTTCTGAAGTGGATAAATCGGTGGGGTGGTATTAGGCGCAAAGATCAGAAGAATAGAGATTAGATAAAAAGAAAAGGGCGGCCATTTGGCCGCCCTGTAAGTTTGTTACACCATTGCCCCGTTTTTATAAATTACATCCCCATCCACTTCGATTTCCGAGTCATCGCGAAGGTCGCAGATCATATCCCAATGGATGACACTTTTGTTCTTCGAACCGGTTTCGGGGTATCCTGCACCGAGCGCCATATGGAATGTCCCGCCGATCTTCTCGTCGAAGAGAATATTGCGCGTAAAGCGGTTAATCTCGAAGTTCGTCCCAATGGCGAACTCGCCAAGGTAGCGCGAACCCGCGTCGCTATCCAGCATTTCGAGTAGATAGGTCTCATTCTTCAAAGCCTTGGCGGAAGTCACCTTGCCGCTGGAGAAGTTCAGCTCGATACCTTCCACTGCAACGCCGTTGTAGATGGCAGGATAGGTAAATTTCACCCAGCCGTTGACTGAATCCTCCACCGGGCCGGTGTAAATTTCACCGTCCGGCATATTGTGGGTGCCGCAGGAATTGACGAACTTCCGGCCTTTGATCGACAGGGTCAAGTCCACGTTCGGTCCGCGCAGGCTGACCTGGTGTTTGCCGGCGATGCGCGAGATCATCTTCGCCTGTTCATCCTCAACCGATTTCCAGTACGCGACCGGGTCTTCCTGGTCGGCATGGCAGGCGCGGTAGACGAAGTTTTCGTAGTCTTTCAGGCTCATTTCGGCTTCCTTGGCGTAGCCGGCGGTGGGAAAGAGCGTGGTCACCCATTTGAATTCGCCGGTCGCTCCACGGCGCATCTGGGTTTCGATGACCTGCGAAACCGCCTTCTGCCGCCGTGCAAGTTTCTTCGGTTCAACTCCGGACAGCGCGCGGGTGTTCTGCAGGGATGCCACCCGGATGCGTGATTCGAATTGGTCGTAGGCTGTCTTCCTGAACGTGGGAGGGTAATCAAGCTGAGTGTCGTTCGCTTTTGCATAGAAAATTTCATCCTGGTCGGGCAGTTCAAGGAGGGGAACGGGGTGACCTCCGACCTCCATGATTCGGCTGTACAATGCACGGACCAGGGGTTCAGCAGCAGTGGTGGCTTCGATCAGAACGCGGTCACCTGGCTTTATTCGGGCGGAATAATCCACCAGGATTCGCGCAAATTTTTCAACACGTGCATCAGACACAGCAGACTCCTTTTCAAAAGGGATTTAGCGTGTGAATTATATCACGAGGGGTTTGTCGCTCACTTACGCGCAATCCAGTACCCATAACGGTTTTGCAAGGTCTCACCCAACTGCGGTATACTTTCATCCTGAGTTTGGGTTTATATAGACACTCACACACCATAAAAAGCGACCAAATTATGAAACAGCTCATTCAAAACATGCGCAGCGGGGATACGCTTATCAGCGAAGTGCCGGTTCCCACGCCACTTGCAGGTCAGGCACTGGTCAAAGTCTCGGCATCGCTGGTATCTGCCGGAACTGAACGGATGCTGGTTGAGTTCGCTGAAAAGTCATTGCTCGGCAAGGCAAAGTCCCGGCCGGACCAGTTCAAGCAGTTGTTGGACAAGGTAAAAAGTGACGGCGTGATCCCAGCGATTCAATATGCGTTCAATCGCCTGGACCAGCCCATGCCCCTGGGATATTCCTCGGCCGGAACAATCGTCGAGCTTGGGGAAGGCATGGAAGGTTTCACGGTTGGTCAGCGCGTGGCGTGTGCCGGGGGAGGCTACGCCGTTCATGCTGAGTACAATGTGGTGCCACGAAATTTACTTACCCCATTGCCCGATTCAGTCGACTTCGAGTTAGGAGCCTTTACCACGCTGGGAGCAATCGCCCTGCATGGATTCCGCCTGGCTGAACCTCAAGTTGGGGAGCGTGTAGCCGTAATCGGTATGGGGCTGTTGGGCCTTCTTACCGCCCAGATCGCCACCGCTGCCGGATGCCGTGTCTTTGGCATTGATACTAATCCCGAACGGATCACTCTTGCAGGTCAAATGGGTATCCCGGCATGCATTCGTGAATCTGCAGTGGACCAGGGCTTGGCGTTCACATCCCAACGCGGATTCGACAGCGTCATCATTTGCGCGGACACCTCTTCATCGGACCCGGTGGAATTGGCGGGTGCGATTGCGCGTGATCGAGCGAAGGTGGTTGCGACCGGCGCCGTTGGTCTTACTCTTCCCCGAAAAGTTTATTTTGAAAAAGAATTGAGCTTTATCAATTCGCGATCGTACGGCCCTGGCCGGTATGATCCTTCCTACGAAGAGAATGGCAAGGACTACCCGATTGGCTACGTCCGCTGGACGGAGGGGCGCAACTTCGAAGCGGTGGTGGAATTGCTGGCGGATGGCAAGTTGAACGTAAAGCCGCTCATTACGCACCGATTTCCAATTGAGCAGGCTCCTGATGCTTACGAGATCATCACGGGCAAGAAGAAGATTCCTTTCCTGGGGGTGGTCCTCACATACGACGATAAATCTGCCTCGGCAGCCAGACAAGTTGAGTTCCACCCGGTCAACTCCCAGCCTGCGGACGTCCGCCTGGGGGTGATCGGGGCAGGTTTATTCGCCAATGCGACACTGCTTCCCGCTTTGAAGAAGGTGAAGGATATCGAGCTGGTGGGAATTGCCTCGGCGGGCGGGCTGCATGCGCAGCATTCCGGTAAGAAATTCGGGTTTGCTTATGCCACATCCGAAGAAACCCGGATACTGGATGACCCTCGCATCAACACAGTGGCAATCCTCACCCGGCATGGATCCCATGCCGATCTGACCATCCGTGCGCTTCAGGCAGGAAAGCATGTGTTCGTTGAAAAGCCCATGGCAGTGGACCAGGCTCAACTTGATGCCGTGACGGGTCAGCTTGAGAAATCCAATGGGCAATTGTTCATGGTCGGTTTCAATAGACGTTTTGCCCCGCTGGCTGTGGAATTATCCCGCTTTCTAGCTGACCGCACCGAACCACTGTATGTTCATTACCGCATCAATGCAGGTTTCATCCCCGCAAAACACTGGGTGCACGATCCTGTTCAAGGCGGCGGACGAATCATCGGGGAGGCCTGCCACTTCGTGGATTTCATCACCTTCCTCGCCGGTGCTGTGCCGGTTTCAGTCACAGCACATGCCCTGCCGGATGCCGGCAAATACCGCGGGGACAACGTCTCGATGACTTTTACCTTCCCGGACGGTTCCATCGGCGTTGTGGATTATCTTGCCAACGGTGATAAATCCTTCCCCAAGGAACGGGTGGAAGTCTTCTGCGGCGAGCGGGTGGCGGTGCTGGATGATTTCAGGTCGCTTGAGACGGTCAAGGCAGGTAGGAAGTCGGTGAAGAAATCCAGTCAGGATAAGGGTCATCTGGCTGAAATGCAGGTGTTTACACAGGCCATTCGATCCGGCGGTCAACCGCCCATCCCTTACGATCAGCTGATAGGCGTGACGAGGATTACACTTTCGGCTGTCCTTTCTCTGCGGGATAGTTAAAACACCTCTCATTCTTTCCACACATCGGATGAATCGATTTTCTTTCTACTTCAAAGCGCTGCGCGAGCTGGGTTTCAAATCCCTCAGCCTGTATGCGATATATAAACTTGGTCTGGCCACCGGGCATTTCCGCCGGCTGACAAAAAAACCCTCCCACACCGATAATTGGCCTCTTGTCCCGATCCTTCTGCTCCCGTCGAAGAATGAGCTGCTCAAAGTACTCGGGCAGGATGGCCAAGCGCGACTGCTTGCTGAAGCCGAAGAGATCCTGATAGGCAAAGTACGCCTTTTCGGGGGGGAAGCTGTGCCATTACAACTTTCCGTTGAAGTGCCGTTGGCTCACTGGACCGATTATGAGCAGGGGAAGGTGGCTTTTCCTCCGTCAGAGCATGGGGATATTAAGTTTATCTGGGAGCCTGCGAGATTCGGCTGGGCGTTCACGTTGGGAAGAGCCTATTTGGTCAGCGGGGACGAGCGTTATTCACAATCTTTCTGGAAGATCACTGAAATATTTCTTGAGTCAAATCCACCTTACGTCGGTCCACAGTGGATGTCGGGGCAGGAGGTTGCGATTCGACTCATGGCGCTTGTTTGGGCGGGGCAGGTTTTTGCCGAATCCCCTGAATCCACGCCTGAGCGAAGGGATAAATTATCTGCGGCGATCGCTGCGCATGCGGAAAGGATTCCCCCCACGCTGGTTTATGCACGCTCTCAGAACAATAACCACCTGGTCAGCGAAGCGGCAGGATTATACACGGCCGGGATGGCGCTGCCGGATCACCCACGATCAGAAGCTTGGAGAAACGAGGGGTGGAAATGGCTCGAGTGGGCTTTCAAGAAGCAGATCTCCAAGGATGGTTCCTACGTTCAGCACAGCACGAACTATCACCGGCTGATGCTTCAGGTCGCGCTGTGGGTGTGGACGCTGGCCAACCTCTCCCCGGCAAGGCGGGGCGGGATGCCGCAGAAGATTGAAGCCCAGTTGGCATTGGCTGCCAAATGGCTTTCCTCGCTGACAGACAGGGAATCAGGGCAGGCAGCTAACTTGGGGGCGAACGACGGAGCCTATATTTTCCCTCTGACCATTTGCCCTTTTATCGATTTCAGACCCGTGGTGCAGGCAGCTTCTTTGGCCTTCACCGGAGAAAAGCCGTTCAAGGATGGCCCCTGGAATGAAATGGCGTTGTGGTTTGGGCAAAAGCTATCCCTGATTGAGAGGTATGCTTGCTCAAAGCGACCAACACAAAAATTTCTACTGGAATCCCGGAACAGTTGGGCTTATTTCCGCGCGGTGAAGTTCAGTTCCCGTCCTTCTCATTCTGATCAGCTTCATCTCGACTTGTGGTGGCGAGGGATGAACATCGCCCGTGACGCCGGGACGTACCTCTATAATTCCACCTCGCCCTGGGATAATTCCCTGACCATTACCCAGGTCCATAACACGGTCACCGTGAACGGGCGTGAGCAAATGTCCCGCGTTGGGAAGTTCCTTTATCTTGATTGGGCGCTGGCGGGATTTCATTGCGGACGAAAGAACGGGTGAATCTCAACGATTGACTGCCCGTATGCATGGGTATAAATCCCTGGGCATCACTCATGACCGGAAAGTTACTTCTGGATCCAGGAGATCAGTGGTTAATCGAAGATGAGCTTGCTGCGAAAAAAGCTGACCAAAGAATCCGCACTTTCAGGCTGCATTGGCTGCTCCCAGACTGGGAATGGAAGTTGAACCAGGAGGGGGTCAAAACAGTATTGTCGATAAAATCTCCTCAAGGCTGGATCAACCTCGATGTGACGGTTTCTCTTGAAAATGCGAAGGTGACCCTGGCGCGTGCCGGCGAATGCTTGACAGGGGAGAGGCTCGTTTTACCCCAGGCTGGATGGATCTCCCCAACCTATGGGCGGAAGGAACCTGCATTGTCGTTTGCTGTCGATGTTACGGGAGCGGGCCCGGTTTCCTTTACATCCGAGTTTATTTTTCCAGAACTATAACGATGCACATCCTTCTAATACACCAGGCTTTCGCAGCTCTCGATGAACCGGGGGGGACCCGGCATCATGAACTGGCGCGTTTCCTTTCCGGAGAGGGACATCGTGTCACGGTCATCGCCAGCCCTGTCAGCTATTTGACCGGGGAAGCCGGTCTGCCAGCAGGCAAGAAATCTCCCTCTGACACGCTTGAAGAGAACATCACCATTTTACGGGCTTACACATACCAGGCATTGCACAAGTCGTTTGTACACCGGGTGGCTGCTTTCTTTTCGTTCATGGTCTCGTCATTTTTCCTGGGGCTGAAGGTTAAAGAAGTAGACCTGGTCTGGGGAACATCGCCGCCGATCTTTCAGGGTTGGACAGCCTGGATGCTGGCAAGATTGAAACGTGCGCCTTTCCTGTTCGAGGTGCGCGACTTATGGCCTGAGTTTGCCATCGCCGTCGGGGTATTGAAAAATCCCACGCTGATCAAAATGTCGCTCTGGCTGGAGAGATTCCTCTACCGGCATGCCGACCGGGTGGTGGTCAACAGCCCCGGGTTCGTGGATCATGTCACATCCAGGGGAGCGCGCTCCGTGGAGCTTATTCCAAATGGCGCAGACCCGGCCATGTTCGCTGTATCAGAGTCAGGGGAAGCTTTCCGCAGACAACATCACCTTGAAGATTCATTCGTAGTGCTTTATGCTGGGGCGCATGGGATGTCCAATGATTTGAGTGTGGTGCTCGAGGCAGCGAAGTCCTTGGAATCCAGACCGGAGATTAAGGTTGTTTTACTGGGGGACGGCAAGGAAAAAACGAACCTTTTGGCGCAGTCTGAAATGTTGCGACTTGACAACGTCCTGTTTCTGCCGCCTGTTCCCAAAACGGAAATGCCGGCTGCGTTGGCAGGTGCAGATGCCTGCCTTGCCATCCTTAAGCCGTTGGATGCCTACAAGACGACCTACCCCAATAAAGTGTTCGATTACATGGCTGCGGCGCGGCCGGTCGTTTTAGCGATCGACGGGGTCATTCGAGAAGTGGTGGAATCCGCCGGCTGCGGGATTTATGTCCCTCCGGGGGATTCGATGAAATTGGCCGCGGCGATCATATCCCTGGCTGACGACCGGGACCGATGCCGAAAAATGGGATTGGCTGGGAGATGCTATCTCGAGCAGAAATTCAGCAGGACTGCCATTGCCGGGAAACTGCTTGAGTTGATGGAAGAGATGACAAAATAGGTCATTATCAGAAAACTAAAAGACCGGGATTTGCATCCCGGCCTTTGTTGTTAATGTTTGGAAAATTATTATCCCATTCGTCCTGTGATATAGGCTTCTGTCAATTCCGCTTTGGGGTGGATGAACAATTCGGAGGTGGGGAGAACTCCACCAGTTCACCCAACCAGAACAGACCGGTGGAATCCGAAACACGCGCTGCCTGTTGCATGTTATGCGTCACGATGACGATCGTATAGTTCTGTTTCAATTCGGCAATTAACTCTTCGATCTTCAAGGTGGCGATCGGGTCCAGCGCGGAGGTGGATTCATCCATCAGGATGACCTCCGGTTCGACCGCCAAAACACGGGCGATGCATAATCTCTGCTGCTGTCCCAGTGAAAGGCTTAATGCGTCCTGGTCCAGTTTGTCCTTCACGTCATTCCACAAGGCTGCAGCGATCAGACTTTTTTCAACGGTGGCCTCCATCTCGGCTTTACTGGCGCGTGTGCCCAATACTCGCGGACCGAAGGCAACGTTGTCATAAATGGATTGCGGAAATGGATTTGGCTTCTGAAAAACCATCCCCACGCGTTGACGCAATTCGACGACATCCACTTCAGGGGAGTAGATATTCTGACCGTCGAGCAGGATCTGCCCTTCAACCCGGGTACCAGCTATGGTGTCGTTCATCCGGTTGAGACACCGAAGGAAGGTGGATTTTCCGCACCCTGATGGGCCGATCAGCGCGGTGACCACTCTGGGCTGGATGTCCATATTAATCTTCGCGAGGGCGATTTTTTCCCCGTAGTAAAAATCAAGATCGCGAACAGTAAAAACATTCGAATCAGACATAGCTGAATTTTATCATTGGTTGGTTTGAAGTTGTCTTTTTCCGGCTATAATTCAGGCGATGAACCGCAAGAATTTTCTCCTATTGATGTTCGCATTTAGTTTGATACTACTAATTGGCGGGTGTGGTCCGCTTGGGCCAAATGAATCTGGAACGCCGGTGGAGTCCATTGATAATAAGGGGTCAGATACGATGGTCAATCTCGCCCTGGGCTGGGCGGAAGCTTATCAAGTTGACCATCCTGAGGTTGAATTGGCTGTGACCGGAGGCGGGTCTGGAACGGGCATCGCTGCACTCATCAATAATAGTGTGGACATCGCCAATGCATCCAGGCGGATCAAACCGGAAGAGATCGCCGATGCGGAATCAAAGGGTGTCTCTCCGGTCGAGTTCATTGTGGCAGGCGACGCCATCGGGATCATCGTTCACCCATCCAACCCGGTTTCCGAACTGACCCTCCAACAACTCTCGGACATCTATAGCGGGAAATTTACCAATTGGAAGGAGTTGGGCGGTGAGGACCGGCCGATCGTGCGTCTCTCCCGCGAATCAAACTCCGGGACGCATGTTTATTTTCTTGAGGAAGTCGTCCGCCTGGGTGACAAAGAAAACAAGACCCTCTTCTCGGCAAATACGCTTCTTCTCCCTTCATCAGAAGTCATCGTCAATGAAGTTCGGCAAAACCCCAATGCCATCGGTTACGACGGACTCGGTTATATCCCTGACGACCTGAAAATCATCGCTGTTGCGGAAAATCCAGGCGATCCGTACGTGCTGCCTTCGATAGCGACAGTAAATGATAAAACTTACCCGATTGCCCGGGACCTTTACATCTACACACCGGGTGAGCCGACGGGAGCGGTGAAAGCGTATATCGAGTGGATCTATGGCCCTCAAGCCCAGGCGATAGTTGCCGAACAGGGATTTGTCCCCATTCGTTTTACTCCATAACGTGTTGAATTTCTTATAAACTTGGGAGTATCCATGGAAAAGAATACCGGTTGGCGTGAATTCGCGATCACCCGAACCATCCAGGTGGCTGGATTCTCCGCCATTGGTATTGTGTTGCTGATCTTCTTCTTCCTGCTCAGGGAGGGATTACCGGCGCTTCGGGAAGTCTCCTTCATCGCCATGCTCTCCACCCGCTGGTATCCCACCGAAGCGTATTACGGCATCCTGCCGCTGCTTACCGGCTCGCTGATCGTGACGCTTGGAGCAGCCATGGTTGCTGTTCCATTTGGCATCGGAACGGCCATCTTCATCGCCGAAATCTCTCCACGCTGGCTGCGCGAGGTGCTTAAGCCCATCGTGGAATTACTGGGTGGGTTGCCGTCCGTCATGCTGGGTTTTCTGGGCATCGTCATTTTCGCCCCTTACATCCGGGTATGGCTTGAGCTGCCGACCGGACTCTCTGCGTTGACCGGTTCGCTCCTCCTCGGGGCGATTGCCATCCCCACCGTGGTTTCGGTGGCTGAAGATGCGTTGGATACCGTCCCACGCGCCTACCGGGAGGGAGCCTGGGCACTGGGCGCCACGCAATGGCAGACCATTTGGCGGGTCACCTTACCAGCAGCGCGCTCCGGCGTCTTGACAGCCATCATGCTCGGCATTGGGCGCGCCATTGGCGAAACCATGACCGTGATGATGGTCACGGGAAATGCCCCGATCATGGCGGTTTACCTTGGCGCATTGATTTCACCAGTCCGTACCATGACCGCCACCATTGCTGCTGAAATGGGCGAGGTCGCCACGGGTAGTACCCATTATCATGTATTGTTTTTCATCGGTATCGTCCTGTTCTTTGTCTCGCTGGTGGTAAATATTACAGCTTCGGCCATCATCTTCCGCCAGCGAAAACGGTCCGAGCGGATCTTGTCATGACAGGTGCCGAATGAAACGACGCTCCAACCGTAATATCACCCAGCGTTTCGGGTTTGCCATTCTGGGAATCGTGGCTTTCCTCACCATTCTGCCTATCGTATTGGTCATATCCTATATTGTTTATAAAGGCTTGCCTGCCATTTCGTGGGAATTCCTGACCCAGTTTCCCACCGACGGGATGCGCTCTGGGGGAATCATGCCGGCCATTCTCGGCACGGTTTACCTGACCCTGGTCACCACCATCCTTTGCGTCCCTTTAGGAATTGCTGCAGCGATTTATCTTTCGGAATATGCCACGGAGAATAGGTTTACCCGAATGATCCGCCTGGCATTGATCACCTTGGCTGGAATACCCTCCGTGGTCTATGGGTTATTTGGGTTGGGAATGTTTGTGCTCTTTTTCCAACTGGGAACGAGTATCCTGGCCGCCTCGCTAACATTGTCCATCATGACCCTGCCGGTGGTCATCTCCACCTCTGAGGAGGCGCTGCGTTCAGTGCCTCAAGCCTTCCGCACGGTCAGTGTTTCATTGGGCGCCACTCGCTGGCAGACTATTCGAAGAATCGTCTCTGCCTGAAGGACAGCCGGGTATTTTGACAGGCGTCATCCTTGGTTTGGAGCGCGCCATCGGAGAAACCGCCCCCATCCTGTTTACCGGCGCGGTGTTCTCGCTGCCGGGTCTTCCCTCCTCGATTCTCAGCCCGACCATGGCGCTGCCTTATCATCTCTATGTCATCTCAACCCAGGTGCCCGAGATGCCGTTGGAAGTCCAATATGGGACCGCGCTTGTCTTGATGATGTTCGTCCTGGTGCTCAACGTGATTGCCACCATCATCCGTTCGCGTGCCCGGGCGAAGCGTCAGTGGTGATTAACGTTATGGATAAGATTGTTGTAGAGAATTTAAGTTTGCAATATTCCGATGGGACGGAATCCCTGCGGAATATCAATCTGGGCATTCGAGCGAACGCCATCACAGTCCTGTTTGGTCCTGCCGGCGGAGGCAAATCCTCCCTGCTTCGATGCCTGAACAGACTGAACGATTTGACGGAAGTAAAAACAGCCAGCGGGCGTATTCTGCTTGATGGTGAAGACATACTCGATCCCAAGACTGACGTCATTGCTCTTCGCCGCAAGGTGGGGATGGTGTTCGCGCGTCCTGTGGTGTTACCCATGTCAATTCGGGAAAACCTGACCTATGGTTTGGAGGTCATGGGCGAGAAGAAAAAGTCGCGCCTGGAGGATGCTGTTGAGCGTTCACTCAAACAGGCGGCTCTTTGGGATGAAGTCAAGGATCGGCTCGATGACCAGGCGATCGCCTTGTCTGGCGGGCAGCAACAGCGGCTGTGCCTTGCCCGTTCGCTCGCGCTTGAGCCGGAGGTGATTCTGCTGGACGAACCTACCTCTGGTCTCGACCCTCTTTCGACTGCGAAGGTGGAATTCAGCCTTCAGGAACTTAAAAAGAACTATACGGTTATTCTCGTCCCTCATTCCGTACAGCAGGCTGCGCGAACCGCAGATTGGGCGGCTTTCTTCTTGCAAGGTGAGTTGGTGGAGTATGGCGATGGCAAGGAATTGTTCACATCGCCGACCGAAAAGCGGACAGAAGATTATATTACCGGCAGATTCGGCTGATCCCTTTGGCTGTTACCTCAGCGAGAAAATCCATGGCAGAAAAAATTTTAGTAGTCGAAGATGAGCCAGCTTTGCAGGAGACCCTGGTCTATAATCTCGAAAAACAGGGCTACATTGTCAAGGCGGTAGGGGATGGCCGCCAGGCAGTGGAAATGGCTCGCAGCTTCCTGCCTGACCTGATCCTGCTTGATATTATGCTGCCTGGCCTGGACGGTTTTGAAGTCTGCAAGATCCTGCGGCGCGAGATGAGCGTCTCCATCCTGATGTTAACTGCCCGCGATGACGAAATTGACCGGGTGGTCGGCCTGGAGGTTGGCGCAGACGATTACATTTCAAAGCCATTCTCAATGCGGGAATTGATGGCCAGGGTCAAAGCACAACTGCGTCGCACACAGGTGATCCGTGATGAAATGGAGAAAATTCACACCTCTGAAAAAACTCCAAAACCGCTCACATTCGATGACCTTGAGATAAACCGCTCCCGTCGTGAAGTCTCATTAAATGATCAAATCCTGGCGATGAAGCCTCAGGAATACGATTTGCTGGTCTTCTTTGCCGAACACAAGGGTCAGATGTTATCACGCGAATTCATCCTGGAGCGGGTTTGGGGATGGGAGTATATCGGAGACAGCCGGACAGTAGACGTTCATGTCCGCTGGCTGAGACAGAAAATTGAACCGGACCCCGCCAAACCCACCCGTATTGTTACCGTGCGCGGCGGCGGGTATCGATTCGAAGGCTGATTATCTTGGATATCATGACCACGACATTGCTTATTGCCGGTTTATTCATCGCTCTTGCAGCCTTGGGCTGGGTTTCCTGCCGCTTTTCCAGCTTGAAGAAAAGCGTGAAGAATTATTCCGTGGCTCTTCGTGACGCCTCCGAGCTGGAGACACCGCCTGCCACGCTTCCGCTCGATGTACCTCAACTTGAGGACCTTTCGAATGCCGTACATGCCCTAAGCGATAAATTACTTGAGCAGAACTCGATGTTGGAGGGTGAACGGGAGCGACTTGCGGCTGTGCTTGACCAGATCACCGATGGAGTTCTGCTTGCGGATCCACGCGGTATCATACAATTCGCGAACCCGGCAGCCGAAAATCTGTTTGAATATCAAAAAGCGCCGGGGCACACCGTTGCCGAGGTGGTACGCCATCATCAGCTGGTTGCAGCCTGGCAGCGCTGCCAGCAACTGGGGGGAACGCAGACCGAATCTGTTGAAATTCCTCAACGGAGACAATTCCTTCAATTAATTGTCGCTCCCGACACCCATCGAGCTGGAAGCATCCTGTTGGTTCAGGACCTTACCCGCGTGCGGCGTCTTGAGACCGTCCGGCGAGATTTCATTTCCAATGTCTCTCATGAATTGCGGACACCTCTGGCTTCTCTCAGAGCGCTGACTGAAACACTTCAAGATGGGGCTCTGGACGACCCGCAGGCTGCTCACAGGTTTGTGGGCAGGATTCAAATCGAGGTGGATGCCTTGTCACAGATGGCGGCGGAACTGCTTGAATTGACCCGAATCGAATCCGGACAGCTGCCGCTTGAATTCAAAAAAACCCGCCCGGAGTCTGTGCTGAATGTCGCTGCCGATCGGATGCGGGCCCAGGCTGAACGGGCAGGAGTGACCATGCATGTCGAATGTCCGCTTGATCTACCGGACATCCATGCCGATACTCCTCGACTTGAACAGGTGCTGGTGAATTTAATCCACAATTCTGTCAAATTCACGTCGCCTGGAGGCAGCATTGCATTGTCTGCTGCTAATGATGGGAATTATGTCCGTTTTGCTGTCCGTGATACGGGTGTGGGTATCCCGGCGGAGGATTTGCTGCGAATCTTTGAGCGATTTTTCCGGGTGGATCGCTCTCGAACTGGTGGAGGGACCGGGTTGGGGCTGTCCATCGCGCGCCACATCGTTGAAGCCCATGGAGGTAAGATTTGGGCTGAAAGTGAAGAAGGTCGAGGCAGTATTTTCTATTTCACAATTCCTCAAGGTTAACCCGCTGTAATCGTTGTTTACCATTTATTAACGCCCCGTTGCAGGGGCGTTAATTATTTACGGATAAACTATGTGTGAATTACAAGGAGAAAAAATGGGAATTGCAGATTTACACATACACACAATTTTTAGCTACGATGGAACTGCTTCGGTGAAAGCAGTGCTCGGGCAGGCGAGGGCAATAGGTTTGGACGTGATTGCTATTACCGACCACGACGAAATTCGCGGTGCGCTATCAGCCGAACAACTTGCTCCGCTGTATGGAATACAGGTCATCCCTGCATCTGAGGTGACAACAGGTGAAGGAGATTTGCTTGCGCTGGGAATCCGGAAACTGATTCCCTCGGGAATGTCTTTGGTTGAGACTTTGCTGCGCGTAGGCGATCAGGGAGGCTTTTGTATTATCCCTCACCTGATGGCTGGCGGGGTTGGGATGAAAAGCTTGAGTTATCGCGCGGCACGGAAGGCTTCGCGGCATCCTGAAGCCAGCAAAATTATTCTGGGGATCGAAACCCTCAATGCCACCGCATTGGACCGGGAGAGTAGTGTCTTTGCCGATTTACTTGCCCACCGCTCCAAAATATCCAAAGTGGGCAACAGTGATGCGCATGTTCTGGATGCCATTGGCTTGGGCGTAACCGAGTTCCCGGGGCGGACGATAGCGGATTTATACCGTTCTCTGGTTGAAGGGACCACTGTCGTTAAGAAAAAGGCTTCATGGAGCACAGCCAAAATAATGGGGGTATGGTTGGCAGATTACTTGCGAAGTACTCCGGTTCGTCTCATGCCTGCAAAGGCTCAATCATATTGAAGAAATCCATTTTCTCTCAATTGTTGTTTCTATTCCTGGATTTATTTCAGGGACTATTTTAACTTAGGAGAATATTTAATACATGAACAATGTCAAACATATTTTAGTGACCAATGACGATGGAGTTATGGCACCTGGACTTCTGGCGCTTGCCCAGGAGATGCGCAAGATCGCTGACGTGCTTGTTCTGGCACCAGATCGGAACTGGTCGGGGAGCGGACATGTAAAAACACTCGAAAGACCTTTGCGGGTTAAAGAAGTCGTCCTGGCAGACGGTTCCACTGCTTATGCCAGTGACGGGGCACCATCCGATTGTGTTGCCCTGGCGCTGCTGGGTTTCTTTGATGAAAAAATCGACCTGGTGGTTTCAGGGATCAACCCCATGCCGAATTTCGGGCACGATGTCACCTACTCTGGAACGGTCACAGCAGCCATGGAAGCCCTGATCTGGGAAACACCAGGCATTGCCTTTTCCCTGGGCACGAATGAAACTCATCGAGAACCTTTGGACTATACCGCGCCTGCGCGGATAGCTCATCACATCGTTGAAAAATCCATTCAAAGGAATTTCCAAACAGGCATGTTACTTAATGTCAACATTCCGTATCTGCCTGCCGAACAAATCAAGGGTTTGCGCATCACCCGACAAGGGCTTCGCGTTTACCGCGACAGGCTTGACCGGCGTATGGACCCTCGAGGGCGGCCATACTATTGGATCGGAGGCGATGCCCCGACAGGGATACCAGAAGAAGGGACCGATATTGGCGCGCTTTCGGAAGGTTTTGTGTCCATTAACCCATTACAGTTGGATTTAACCATGTATAGCGCTATCCCTGCGCTTGGTGACTGGGATTGGAAATTGCCCTGATAGGTAATAGCCTTCAATTTGTTAACCAATTGTTAAACTAGCCTTCCATTGCCATTAACAGTGGAGTGGGAAAATAGGGTCAGGATTAAAAATGACAAAAAAACTAGGAGAAGAAAAAATGCGTAATAAGTTTATTGTTCTATTCGCCGCACTGATGGTTGCCAGCCTTGTTCTGGCTGCCTGCGGTACGCCGGCGACTGAAGTCCCCACCGAGCCCCCTGCTCCTGCAGCGACGGAAGCTCCTGCAGCGACTGAAGTCCCCACCGAAGTTCCCACTGTTGATCCCTTGGCGATGTACATGCCGGATGTTGTGACAGGTGATATTGTCTCAGCTGGGTCTTCGACGGTGTTTCCGCTTTCCGAGCGGATGGCGGAAGTCTTCAAGAATGAGGGTTTTGCCGGCAACATCACGATCGACAGCATAGGAAGCGGCGCTGGTTTTGAGCGTTTCTGCAAGACTGGCGAGACCGATATTTCCAATGCTTCCCGCGCCATCAAGGATTTGGAGAAGAATCCTGCGCTGCTCTGGCGACCCCCCGCACGCCGCTTGAATTTCGTGTTGGGACCGATGCGCTTGCAATTGCTGTGAGCAAGGACAACACCTTCCTGACCGACATCACCCTTGAGCAGTTGGCCCTGGTCTTCTCGACTGCCGAGAAATGGTCCGATGTCGACCCGTCCTGGCCTGCCGAGACGATCCTGCGCTACAGCCCGGGCACTGACTCTGGCACCTTTGACTACTTCGTTGAAGCAGTGATGGCGCCTGCGAACAAAAACGCGGACGGCAAGGCGGATGTTGCCCTTGGTGAAGAAGCCATTCTATCCTCCACAAACATCCAGTTCTCAGAGGATGACAACGTCCTTGTGCAAGGTGTGGAAGGCTCGCCCTACGCGGTAGCTTACTTTGGCTATGCATATTTCCAGGAGAATGAGGACAAACTGAACGCCATTTCAGTTCAGGGAGTTGAGCCTACAGGTGAAACGGCTGAGAATGGTGAATACAAGCTGGCCCGACCGCTGTTCATCTACTCTGATGCCAGTATCATGCAGAGCAAGCCCCAGGTAGCCGCCTTCATCAAATTCTATCTGGAAAATGTAAACAACGAAATTCTGGACGTAGGTTACTTCCCTGCCAGCCAAGCCGCATTGCAGACAGCCATGGATACATGGTACCAGGCAGTCGGTAAATAGCCATTCCTCCAGTGGTGGTTTTCCCCTCTCGGCCTTCCCTCTCCTATATGGGGAGGGAAGGCACATGTCTGAATAATCCCTGGAAACTGCTATGACAGAATTACAAAACGATTCATCTAAGTCATTCCTTGCGCCTCGTCCTCCACTAAACCTTCTTGGAAGGAGAAGGCCGCAAGAGACCGTTATTAAAGCGCTCCTATTCTTTTGCGGCTTTTTTTCGATTTTCGTCACGGCAGCAATCGTTTATGAGCTTGCCAAGGAAGCATTGTTGTTTTTCCAGGATCCCAACGTGACGTTATGGGAATTCCTGACTGGGGTGACCTGGCAGCCAAAACTGGGTGAATTTGGTGTGATTCCACTGGTAACAGCAACGTTGGTGACGACTGCCATTGCCATGATGGTCGCCATTCCTCTTGGGATGGCTGTTGCGATTTACCTCAGTGAATATGCATCCACCCGTACTCGAAACACGGTAAAACCCATCATGGAAGTGCTTGCGGGTATTCCAACAGTAGTCTATGGTTTTTTTGCATTGACATTCATCACTCCCATGTTGCGCTCCATTTTCGGTCTGGATGTGGTCCAGATCTATAACACCGCCTCTGCCGGACTGGCGATGGGCATCCTTATTTTGCCTCTGATCGCCTCGATGACGGAGGATGCGCTCAGTGCGGTTCCCCGTTCTCTGCGGGAAGGGGGATATAGTCTTGGCGCAACCAAACTGGAGGTGGCCCTCCGGATCGTGGTGCCTGCAGCAATTTCTGGAATCTCAGCCGCCATCATCCTGGGAATTTCCCGTGCCATAGGCGAAACCATGATTGTGGCCATCGCAGCAGGAGCCGGCCCAAACCTGACCCTCAATCCTTTTGAATCAGCAGAGACAATGACCGGGTACATGGTTCGAATCAGCGGTGGTGACCTGAGTTATGACAGCATCGACTACAACAGTATATTTGCGATTGGACTTTTACTGTTTGTTTTGACGTTTATTCTGAATATCATCAGCCAGCGCATTGTTCGTCACTTCCGAGAGGAGTATGAATGAAACAGAGTCCTCTTGAATTTAAATTTAGTGAGAACCTGCCTGCCCGTTACCGCACCGGGGGAATTTGGCGCAGCGTCTTTATCATTTCTACCCTGACGGGGATTTTCTTTCTTTCCATTCTTCTCCTGAAAATCGTTAATGACAGCTTTGGATATATTGCGGTCGAATACGGTATAGCTCCGGAATCTCTTGCTGTCGATGGAGTTCCCATTTGGGAACTCCCGAAGGAAGACCTGGTGCTCCTACTACAGAAAAATGTCACACCTGGGCGATTCAAGACTTTGGTGAAAGAACTCCCCATGGAAGAGCGCAACCGTGATGACATTTTAGCCATCATCGTCCGGGAAGTGGTCGAACCAAAGGTTGCCCAAACCTGGACACTGACTGAATCAATCTTCAAAAAGCAGGAGATTGTCGCGACTGTTCAGGAAAATTACCCGGACGCGGAGTTGGTTTTCAAAGCCTGGTTGAGTTGGGAGTTTATTTCTTCACCGCAATCCTCCGATCCGCTGTATGCCGGTATCCGTACCGCTATTCTGGGTTCCCTGTGGTTGATGGGTGTGGCGATTATATTCGCATTGCCCATTGGCACGGGCGCGGCTATTTACCTGGAAGAATTTGCCGGCAAGGGCTGGCTCAATGACTTGATTCGAACGAATATCAATAACCTGGCTGGAGTGCCTTCAATCATCTACGGTATCCTTGGATTGGCAGTATTCGTACGGGCCTTGGAACCGATAACCAGCGGTGCCGCATTTGGTTACGGGCTTACAGGCGCCACTCTCAATGGTCGTACCATCCTCTCTGGCGGGTTAACCCTGGGATTGTTAATCCTTCCGATTATTATCATCAATGCTCAGGAGGCGCTGAGAGCGGTCCCCAATTCACTGCGAGAAGCCAGTTATGGTGTAGGGGCTACAAAGTGGCAGACCGTCTGGTCGCATGTTCTGCCGAACGCCATCCCTGGGATCATGACGGGTTCGATCCTTGCGTTTTCCCGGGCTTTTGGCGAAACAGCACCCCTGGTGGTGATCGGAGCTTCCACTTATATTGTTTATGATCCCACATCCGTTTTTTCCAAATTTACCGCCTTGCCCATCCAGATCTACCAGTGGACGTCTCGCCCGCAGGATGAATTCCGCAATTTGGCGGCGGCGGCCATCCTTGTATTATTGGCATTGCTCTTGACGATGAATGCGGTGGCAATCATCATCCGTAATCGATACAGCAGGAGATATTAATAATGGCATTACTTCAAACGAGCAGCAGCAACATACTTGAATCGAAAAACCTGAACATCTACTACGGAAATTTTCGTGCGGTCAGGGATGTTAATTTGTCCATTGAGCGGAACAAGGTCACAGCAATTATTGGACCTTCAGGATGCGGCAAATCCACGTTATTGCGGGCTTTCAATCGGATGAATGAACTTGTACCGGATACACATATTGAAGGAAATGTGATTTTTGAGGGGCAGGATTTATACGACAAGTCCATCGACCCTGTGGAAGTGCGTTATCGCATCGGCATGGTCTTCCAGAAACCAAATCCTTTCCCAAAAAGTATCTATGAAAATGTCGCTTGGGCGGCGCGCATCCATGGGTATAAAGGGAACATGGATGAGCTGGTGGAATTTTCCCTCCGGCAGGCAGCGCTTTGGGACGAAGTCAAGGACAAGCTGAAGCAGAGTGGATTATCTCTTTCAGGCGGCCAGCAGCAGCGGTTGTGCATTGCGCGGACGATCGCCGTCCGGCCGGAAGTCATTCTGATGGATGAACCCGCCTCAGCTCTGGACCCAATAGCAACTCTTAAAATTGAAGAGTTAATGCAGGAGCTCAAGAAAAATTACACCATCGTGATCGTCACCCACAACATGCAGCAAGCCGCGCGCGCCTCGGACTATACGGCCATGATGATGCTTTCAAAGGAAGGGGAGCGCTCGGGCACGGTGATCGAATACGACGAAACGAATACTATTTTTACCCGCCCCAAAAATAAGCAAACTGAAGATTACGTCACCGGTCGGTTTGGATAAATCCATTGGTAAAAATAGCATTACAATGGAAGTAATGGTCTCAATTTCTGGACGATACAGGATTGACTGGACTGGATGAGCGGCCTGCTTTGGAGGGATTGCCGTTTGCGACCCTTCTTTTAAGGGATGGATTGATCCAACGCTGGGGAAAATTTACTCTCCGCCTTGAACGATGCCAGGCTGACCTTAGTGAAGAAAATGTCCACGACCTGCGTGTGTCCATGCGTCGTCTATTGGCGATGCTGGTTATGTGCCGGGCAGTCATGCCTGAATTGAAGTCAAAGGGATTGCGGCGCGAAATCAAATCCCACCTGGATAATCTGGACGCTCTCCGCGATACGCATGTAATGCAGCTTTACTTGAGGAAATATTTACGAAAAAACGAGTCGGCTGTTCCACTTGAAACATTTCTTGCGATGCAGGAAACACACCTGCTCAGACAGCTTGGATACGAAATTAAAAGGATCTTCCCCGGGCAAATGTCAGAGAAAATTGACGTACTCAGCAGGTCTTTGGAAAATACCCTTACCGGCACAGGCGTAGCCGGACAGATACTGGCCGTAGTGGATGAGGCTTACGCCAATGTCTTATGGAGACAGGTGAACATCGACCCGGCAAACCTGGCATCCGTTCATGCCATGCGAATTGCATTCAAGAAATTTCGATACATGCTTGAAGTAGCCAGTCCCCTGGTCCCGCCGATGCCGCCCAGCCGCCCCCGCGTACTGCATCACTACCAGGGGATGATGGGTGACATTCAGGATGTTGTGGTCATGCTCACCTTTATTGACCGATTCGCCTTGGAAAATCCCCAGTTTGATGTGATGCCAGTCCGAACAATTGTTGTTCAAAAATTGGATGAGCGGATGGGATATTTCTTAAGTCGGATCAACCGGCTCAAGCAATTCTGGCGCAAATCACCAACGACACGCTTCCCCTGGCGAGTCTCCAGTATTGAGCCATCTGTAGTCAATCAGGAAGAAGATGACGAATGAACCTATATTTGCTTCGCCATGCCATTGCAGTGGAAAGAGGCACTCCAGGTGCGGAGGATGATTCCCTGCGAGAATTAACGCCCAAGGGAGCCGCAAAAATGCGGCGCATTGCTCGAGGAATGCTTGCCCTCGAGTTGGAATTTGATCTGATCCTGTCCAGCCCTTTCCTGCGTACCCGGCAGACTGCGGATATTGTCGCTGATGTGTTCGATGCCAGGCAGGTCCTGAGATTTACCGACAACCTGATCCCTGGTGTCAGCGGGGAGCAGGTTGTCGGTGAAATCAATAAACAATACCGCAAACGGGAGAATATCCTGTTGGTCGGCCATGAGCCCACATTGAGTTCGCTCATCGCCACGCTGCTCTCAGGGGATCCGTCTCTGGCCATCACCATGAAAAAGGGCGGACTTTGCAGTCTGTCGATCCCGGTCCTATCCTATGGCCGCTGTGCCATGCTGGAATGGATGATGTATCCTTCACACCTTGCACAATTGGAAAAAGGGTAATTTCAATATTGCGTTATAATTTTTTAACGGATAGAGGTGGTCTATGCTTAGGAAAACATTCGAACAGGAAATCCAACAACTCAAGGACGATATACTCATCCTGGGCAGCATGGTTGAGCAGTCCCTGTTGGAGGCTGTCGAGGCACTCAAGAAACGGGATTTGGTATCCGCTCAAAAGACAGTCGACCGGGACAAGGAAATCAACCAGAAGCGTTACGCCATTGAAAACCAGGTGATGATCTCCATTGCCACCCAACAACCCATGGCGCGTGACCTGAGGTTGCTGGCTTCCATCCTTGAAGTGGCAAGTGAAATCGAGCGAATGGGTGATTATGCAAAGGGAATTGCGATCATCAACCAACGTATGGGAAACGAGCAACTGCTCAAGCCGCTGGTGGACGTGCCGCGCATGGCGCAAATCTGTGCCGATACGCTTCATCGTGCCCTGACAGCTTTTGTGAACGAGGATGTCGATGCTGCGCGAGAGATTCCCAAGGAAGACGACCGGGTCGATGAACTCTATACCCAGGTCTATCGTGAGTTGATCACTTACATCATTCAGGAACCGAAGAATATCGAACGCGCAAACTGGCTGCTCTGGGTGGCGCATAACCTGGAACGCTTCTCCGACCGTGTCGCCAATATCTGTGAACGGACCATTTTCGTTGCCACAGGTGAACTCCGCGAATTGTCCTCTTCGACAGATGAGCTGGAGCTTCACGACGGTTGATTGGAAACCTAATTAAAAAACCAGGCCCTCGCATCAAGCGAGGGCCTGGTTTTTAAGTCAAGATTGATTTATTTACAGCAATCTATCGCCAGTCTCAACGGCGTCTGTGCGGAAATGACACCCGCGGCTTTGGCGGTTGTGACGGGCTGCCTGCGCGATGACCAGCGCCACCTCCATGGAGTTTCGCAAGCCGATCAGGCCATCGCTCAGCTTGGTGACACGATAGAATGTCTCGATTTCGTTCTGCAGGTGGCGCAATTCGCGGATGGCGCGGGATAGCCGGTCGCCGGAACGGATCAGGCCTACATAGTGCCACATGATGTTCTGGATGGTCTGCATATCTCCCTGGATCAACGCCGGGTCCGAATCCTGCGTCAACCCTGATTCATCCCAGGCGGGGACGCTCTCCATGTCCGGGATGCTGGGTGGGTTTGTGGCCAGGGTTTCCTCGATATGCCTCGCAGCGCGATCTCCCCAGACCAGTCCCTCCAGCAGGGAGGTGGATGCCAGCCGATTGGCGCCATGCAGACCCGTGCAGGAGACTTCCCCGATGGCATACAGATTGTCGATACTTGTCTTACCCCATTCATCCACCGCCACGCCGCCCACAAAATAGTGCGCTGCGGGAACGACAGGAATCGGTTCCCGGGTGATATCTAGGCCGGCTTTAAGGCATTTTGCGTAAATATTTGGAAAACGTGTTTTGATATTTTCAGCGGACATCTGAGAAGCGATATCCAGCAGAACATAGGAATAGTCGTTTGCTTCCATCTCCGTGTGAATGGCGCGCGCGACCACATCGCGCGGAGCGAGGTCCTTCCACTCGGGGGCATACTTCTCCATGAAGGGGTTTCCTTCAGGCGTGAGAAGTTTCCCGCCCTCCCCGCGCACAGCCTCGCTGATCAGAAATCCCTCCGCGCCGGGTACTGCCAGAGCCGTCGGGTGGAATTGGACATACTCGGCATTGATGATGCGCGCGCCAGCCCGTGACGCCAAGGCCAGCCCGTCGCCGCGCGCTCCCGGAGGATTGGTCGTGTTGCGGTAGATGCGACCCAGCCCGCCGGTAGCAAGGACCGTCGCAGCAGAAAGTGTCCGATGAATCGCTTTTCCATTACGGTCAAAGACATACGCTCCATGGCAGCTCACCGGCTGATAAGTATCCAGGGGGTCGCGGGAATGATGGGGGTAGGTGATCAGGTCCACAGCGGTGGCATTGGACAACAGCTCGATATTCGGCATCCGTTTGAGAGCAGCCACCAATCCCTGGCTGATGGCGGCACCCGTCCCATCCCCGACGTGCAGGATTCGGCGCTTGGAGTGTGCTGCCTCCCTGCCGTAATCCAGTTCACCGTCCGAAGTGTGGTCGAATTCGACTTTGGCTGCTTCGATCAGGGTCTTTTGCAGAAGTCCGGGACCTTCATCTGCAAGGATTCGTGCAGCAGATGGCAGGGAGGCCCCAGCCCCGGCGGAGAGGATATCCGCCACGAGCTGGTCAGCGCTGTCGTCCGGTCCGCGATGGATGATGCCTCCCTGGGCATAGCGTGTATTCGATTCCTCAGGGTCGGGTTCACGTGTGATGAGGATGATTTGGCGTTCAGGATTCTGCGCGAGCTTGAGGGCAGCCGCTGCTCCTGCAATGCCGGTTCCAATGATCAAAACATCAGTGGTCTTCAATCGTTGCTCCCTGTGAAAGCGATTTCGTTATCCGATTCGAATCATTCGTTCCACGGCCTGGTAGGCACGCTGACGGATATCTTCAGGCACATCGATCACATAGCGGTTGAATTTGAGCGCGTCACGCGTATCTTCCATGGTGATCATATTCATATGAGGACATCGAACCATGCACAGGCGCAAGAGCTCCTTATCCGGGTTGGCGGCTGCGATATTGTCGCCCATGGAGCATTCTGTCAGTACAAGGAAATGAGGGGCCTTGGTCTGTTGAACATAGCGGATCATGGCATTTGTGCTTCCGGAATAGTCAGACGCCTGCACGACTTCGGGTGAACATTCCGGATGCGTCAGAACCACCACATCCGGGAACTGCTCGCGCACCGCCCGGATATCCTCCACGGTGAATTTCTCGTGCACTTCGCATTTTCCATGCCAGCCGATTAATTGTACATCGAGCAAGTTCCCTTCGCTCTCTCCCTGTGGAAGAAGGGAAGGGAAAATAATATGCTTGCCTGTCTCACGGGCGACATTTCCCGCCAAGTATTGATCGGGCAGGAAGATGACCGTATCGCTTTTAAGTCGAATCCACGACAGCGATGGCATTGCCTGACGTGCAGCAGATGTCGCTTTCAGCTTTCACATCCGCGTAGGTGTTGACGTACGTCACCACCGGCACGCCGGGATACTTGCGTTTGAGAGCACGCACGTCCTCAGCGGTGATGCTTTCCGCCAGGGAACAACCGGCTTTTTCGGCGGGCAAGAGAACGGTCTTGGTGGGGTTCAGGATTTTCGCCGTCTCCGCCATGAATTTGACCCCGCAGAAGACGATGACGTCCTTGTCGGTCTGAGCGGCTTTACGGCTCAAGTCAAGCAAATCGCCTTTGAAATCCGGGATGGAATAGAAAAGCACCGGCTCCATGTAATTGTGTCCAAGGATGACGGCGTTCTTTTCTTTCTTTAAAGCATTAATTTCAACTGCGATCTCAGCCTTGTATGCCAGTTCAAAGTCAGGCACGACCTTGCCCAACCTGGGTTTCATTTCTTCGTAAAGTTTTTGAGCTTCAGGATCCATGTGAACTCCTTAACCATTAAGATAATCGAAGCTGACGTCGAATACCTTTGCCGAGTGAGTCAGCGCGCCGATGGAAATATAATCCACGCCGGTCTCAGCAATTCGACGGACGGTCTCGATGTTGACATTGCCGGATGCCTCGAGTTTTGCGCGTCCATGGGTCATGCGGACCGCTTCGGTCATTGTTTCGGGGGACATGTTATCCAGCAGGATGCGTTCCACCCCCAGCTTGAGCGCCGTTTCGACGTGCTCCAGCGTGCGCGCCTCGACCTCGATTTCAAGTCCGCAGTGAGCAGCACGGGCACGCTTTACGGCTTCCTCGAGCGACCCGGCGAAGTCAATGTGGTTGTCCTTGATCAGGATCATATCGAACAACCCGATGCGATGGTTTTGCCCGCCACCGCGCGCGACTGCCAGTTTGTCCACCATGCGCAATCCGGGAGCTGTTTTTCGAGTATCGAGGATGACCGCTTTGGTTCCGGCGACGGCGTCCACGAAGGAGCGGGTCAACGTGGCGATGCCGGACATGCGGCCCAGGAAGTTGAGAGCGGTCCGTTCGGCAGTCAGCAGGCTGCGGGCAGCCCCGGTTACTTTTGCCACCACCTGACGGTTGGTCACTCGGGCACCCTCATCCGCCAGGGGTTGGAATCCAACCTGAGGGTCGAAGGTCAGGTAGACGGCTTCCGCCACGTCCAGCCCGGCGATGACGCCGTCCTGCTTGGCAATGATTTGGCCTCGCATTTTCGCCTCAGCCGGGAGGATGCTGTTGCTGGTGGCATCGCCGGAGCCGATGTCCTCGGCCAGCGCGCGTTGGATGGTTTCATTGATTTCAGGGTGTAACAATTTCAATTGTCCTCCACATAGTGTATATTATACACTAATTAAGCTGAGAAATGAAAGCGGGTTCACCCGCCCATCGTGTGGCAATTTTAGTTTGAGCTGGGATTTTGTCAAGGCTGGAATAGAATAAAAAAATCGGCCTCCGAAATTGGTACCGGAGGCTGTTGAGGTCATCCTTGGAGCTGGGTAGCTAGCGATTCGGCTTTTTGAGCGCGCCGGTTTGACGCGCGTAGTCCAATAGCCACTGCGATCAGATAGCCGAAATAAGCGAGCATTTCTGTGAGGGATGGATTGGCATTATAGCCAAATAGTGTTTTCAGAAGCGTGCCAAAAATGGTCGCTTCCGGGAGGTAAGCGCTGATATCCCAGATGGGATCGATGATCGCCGGGAGAGTTCCCACTTCAGTGAGTTCGTGCACACCATGTGCCACCAATCCGGCAGCGAAGAGAATCAGCAGAATCCCCGTGACTTGGAAAAAACGGCGCAGATCCAAACGAATGGTCGTGGTGAACAACGCCCAGCCAAGCAGGACGGCAGTGCCCAATCCAAGAAGAGCTCCCGCAAGTGTTGCCTGCGCTGACGTCGCAAAGGTGGCAGCGGTAAGAAAGAGTGCCAGTTCAATACCTTCACGTACGACGGCAAGGAAAGCCAGCCAGAAAAGTCCGCGCTTATCAGATGCTTTTACCGAACGGGTGACTCCAGCCTCCAGGTCGCTCTTGATTGCTCTTGCCTGGCGGTTCATCCAGAAGATCATCCAGGTCAACACTCCGGCAGCTAAGAGCATGGTCACACCTTCGAATATCTCCTCCGCCTGCCCTTCGAGTTCGATCCCGATCGCATATAGCCCCAAGCCTGCAGCCAGGCTGACCAAGATGGCAGAGGCGACCCCTGCCCACACCGTGGAAGAGAGGTCCTGTCGGTTCAGTTTTTTCAATACCCCGAGGGTAATACTGATAATGAGAGCGGCTTCCAACCCTTCGCGCAATGACAGTAAAAAACTGGCAAGCATGTTCATCCTCCAGATGGATTGAAACGCGAGTTTTGTTCGACCTTCTTGACAAGCGTGGCAGTCATGTTAGAATGATTTTAGAGCACCGCAATAGACATATTTAGTATATACTAATAATATTAGTTAGTCAATATTAATATCAGGGTGATCCATGACTCGGCAAACAACTTCAACAACTGATTCCCGTCCCACGCATACTGTTGAAAACTACCTCATGACCATGTACGCGCTCGAGCGCGATCACGGCGAGATCATCGCGGCACGACTCGCTGAAATGTTGAACGTCGCGCCTGCAACGGTGACCATGACCTTCAAACGCATGGCGCGTGACCAGTGGATCACCGGCAAAGGTCACGGCGGTGTTCGTCTCACAGAAACGGGACGGGCGGCGGCTTCATCGGTCATCCGGCGGCATATGCTGGTGGAATGGCTGTTGGTGAAGATCTTAAAAACTCCGGTGGACCAGACGCACGACGAGGCGCATAACCTCGAACATGCCATCTCTCCTCAATTGGAACTACGCCTGCAGGAGATTTTGGGCAATCCCAAAGTGTGTCCGCATGGAAATCCCTTTCCTGGCTTTGAACATGTCGTCGGCAAATGGGTCCCGCTGACGGAAATCACAGTCGGGGCCGAAGTCAAGGTGCGGCGCATCCATGAGTTTGCCGAGGACAACCACGAGCTGTTGGAATTCCTAATTGAAAACGGACTGACCCCCGGCGCAAAAGTGACATTGACGGAAATCCTTCCGTTCAACCAGACCCTGACCCTTCGCGTGGACCGGAAAACGGTCACACTTGGTTTTCCAGCGGCGCGCCTGGTCTTTGTTGAGCGATAGCTCCCGAAGCGAAAAAATCCGCCTGACTTGTGGCGGATTTTGTTTTAATTGCGCGTGTGGAATCACAAGCGGTCGATAAATGCACCGGGATCCTGCAAGATGCCACGGGTAAACGAGGTATGTTCGAGCTGTTCAAATGTGCCGATTCGCACAAGTTGTGGTTGGTCGTAGGACTTTCGGGTATTGACTAGAGAATTACGATTGTTGTATAGTAATGTTTATTTGATTAATTTCATGTAGATAGGAGAAAAATTATGAAAAGAGCAATGATCATTCTCATCGCGCTGGTTCTCGCCAGTCTGGCATGTGCGTTGCCCGGTCTGGGATCCTCTTCTCCCAAAGTTATCTTCTCTGATGATTTTTCGAACGAGAATAGCGGGTGGCCGACCATCAACGAAGCCGACGGCACCGCCAACTACAAGGATGGAGGCTACGAGCTCACCGTCCCGGATCCCGACAGTGGATATTGGGCATCGCCTGAGCTGGAGGACCAAACGAACACGACCATCGAAGTGGACGCCACCGTGACCGGTTCCGCCCGGGACAGCGATTTTGGCATCCTTTGCCGTGGAATTGACAGCGACAACCAGGTCCTGTTACTGATTTCTGCCGATGGGTATGCAGTGATCGGGAAGTTCACAGGCGGCGAATTCGTCCTGCTCTCGGGCGAGGAATGGGTGGAGTCTTCCGCCATCAACCAGGGGAACGCGCTCAATCGCATTCGAGGCGATTGCGTGGGCAACACTTATTCCTTGTACGCCAATGGGCAATTGATCGCCACTGCCACAGATGACGAATTCACATCCGGGATGGTGGGCTTGACCATCGGCTCCTACCAGGATCCCAACGGGGCTGTCCTGTTCGATAATTTTGTGGTGACCGAGAACAAGGGGAGCGAGGAATAAACTTCCCCCAAGGTTAAATCTAAAGAGAGGCGGATTTTCAAATCCGCCTCTCTTTGTTGTTATTTCCTTTTCTTTTGTTTTGCCCCTCGATACGCTGGCGCGGTGATGGCGTAAATCGTGCAAGTGCGCTCATCCAACAATCTCGTGCGCAGGCGTTCGTCGATATCCTTCATCATCTCCGCCGCCACAGTGATTACCGTAGGCAGCTCAGCATTGTTGCGGTAGTTGAATAACTGGTGAAGTTTTTCCTTCGCCCATGGCGTGGTGGATTGGGCGCCCAGGTCGTCGATCACCAGCAGCGGGGCGGTGCGGATCTCGTCAAAGCGGCGGTCGTAGGTCGTGCCGCTGGACGGGTTGAACGCGGAACGCAAATGGTCGAGCAGATCGGGGGTCGTCACCAGCATGGGCGG
This sequence comes from uncultured Chloroflexia bacterium, assembly GCA_963709295.1. Classification (GTDB taxonomy): domain Bacteria; phylum Chloroflexota; class Anaerolineae; order Anaerolineales; family Villigracilaceae; genus JBGPQJ01. The sequence goes on from CAVPVW010000005.1 coordinate 89,773, forward strand.
GTCACCCAACTCTGCGCGGTAGTTGGCAATCGCTGCAGCGAGATGGGTCTTGCCGCAGCCGTAGGTCCCGGTAAAGAGAATCCACCCTCGAGGTTTTGCGGCGTAATCATGGGCAGCCTTGAGCGCTTTTTCGAGCGATTTTATCTCATCGGCAGCCAGCCCTTCATCACGCCGGTCGGTGAAAGTGGCAAATGTTTTTCCGGCAAGCAGATCGAGAGAGGAGAGTTCCGAGCCGCCCAGATCGGTGGCAGGACGCCGGTAGTCCGGGGCGGCGATCCGAACACTGGTCACCAGTTCCGGGTCCTGCAGGCGGGAACGGATGCGCGCCTCGATTTGTTCCAGTGACAGGTTGGTCGTCACAACCAGAGGCAGCCGGTTGATGTAGCGGAAGTTGATGATCTGGAAGAGTTTTTCCTGTGCCCAGGGGGTGGCGTTTTGTGTGCCAAAATCGTCCAGAACCAGAAGTTCAGCAGTCCGGATTTGATCAAAGCGCTGTTCAAAAGTCACGTCGTCGCTGTCGTAGGCAAAGCGCAAGGTGTCGAGCAGATCGGGGACGGTGAGAAAGAGGGTGGGCACACCCATCTCCACGGCATAATTGGCGATGGCGGCGGCCAGGTGGGTTTTACCGCAGCCATACCCGCCCATCAGCAGCAGCCAGCCATTGAGCTTGCCTGCGAAATGCTTTGCCTGATTAAAGGCGCGTTCCAGTGAGGCGGATTGAAGCTCGCCCATCCCCTTGCGTCCGCGCGGACTGAACGACTCAAAGGTCAGGTCACTTAGTTCGTCGAGGTGGCTGAGGGAGAAGAGCTTCTCGCGCACCTGGTGCGCCACGTCGCGGCGTCGGCAGTCGCATACTTCAATACGCCCGAAATCGGGGTGACCAAGCGGAAGATCGCGGCGCAGGTAGCCCAACCCGCCGCACAACGGGCAGTTCGGATCGCCGGGCAGATCACTTGCCGGAGCGCTTGCGGAACTCGTCGACGAGTTTTTCGACATCCCGTCCGCGAAGTTCTTCAGCGTTTTGTCTAGTTTGCTCTTTGCCACGTCCTTCTTCCTTCCAGCCACGCAATATGGCTTCCACGTATTTCCAATTGCGCTTGTTGCGCTTCACGGCTTCGTTTATCGCTTCCTCGATCCACTCAGGCGGATACTCTGTTTCTGCGTCCTTGAGCGCGTCGGCGATGAGCGGGGTCAGCGGCCCGATGTTCTGCTCATAGAGCTTGTAGATGTTCGAGCGTTCGGGTGGCGGTGCGGAAACGCTGTGATCGGACGTACCCCAGCCGCCTTTATTCATGGCCTCGGCATTTGCCCTGCCGCGAGGCGAGTTCAGAAAATAGAAAACGCCTTCGGGTCTTTCCACCCGCAGCAGGCTTTTGCGCTGAACGGCTTTACTCAGCCCTGAGTTCGAGCTCGTCGGGTGAGATTCCATCCATGAACTTTTTATCCTCCCCGATATCGACTCGACTCAGGCAGCGAAATGAGCTTTCCATATGGTAGATACGCCAGAGCAGGTAAAGAGTCACCTTCAATTCATCCAGGCTTTCGATTTCTGGAAGCAGACGGCGGAAAAATGACTCAGGCACCTGGGTGAATGTCTCGGCGTCAGTGAAACCCTTGAAAGGGGATTTTTTTTCAGAAGAAGATTTACTCATTCAAATCCACCCTTCTGGTGGCAGCGTTCTCGAACTTGGTCAAATTGCTGCGGAAGATCAGGTCCACCTGCCCGACGGGTCCATTGCGGTGTTTGGCAATCTTGAGATGGGTCACGCTCTGCATGGCGGGATCCTTCTCGTCGGGGCGGTGAATGAACATGACAATGTCGGCATCCTGTTCAAGTGATCCCGATTCTCTCAGGTCGGAGAGCACCGGTTCCTTGTCGGAACGCTGCTCGACCGCGCGGGAGAGCTGGGCGGCTGTAAGCAGTGGGATGTTGAGCTCGCGCGCCAGTGCCTTGAGAGAACGGGAGATATACGACACTTCCTGCACGCGGTTGTCGGTGCGCGTCTCGCCCGACATGAGCTGCAGGTAATCGAGGATGATCAGGTCGATGCCGTATTCCATGTGAAGGCGGCGGCACTTGGTGCGCAATTGGAGCGGCGTTAAAGCGGGGGTGTCGTCCAGATGGATCTTGGTATCCGAGAGCACTTCGATGGCGTGGGTGAACACGGACCAGTCGTCCTCGTTCAGCTTGCCGGTGCGCAGCCGGTGCGAGTCGATGCCAGTCTCCTGGGAGATCATGCGCTGCACCACCTGCTCGTTCGACATTTCGAGCGAGAAGATGGCGACGCGCTTCTTATGGATGAGCGCTGCGTTGTGAGCAATGGTCAGCAGCATGGCCGTCTTACCTGTGCCCGGCCGCCCGGCAAGGATCAGAAGATCGGAGTTCTGCAATCCGCCCAACATTCGGTCGAGGTCGATGAACCCGGTCGGGACGCCGAAGATCTCCTCGTCAGTCCGTCCTGCGAGCTCACCCATGCGGTCATAATATTCGCTCAACACCGTTCGGATGGGCAGCACGTCGTGCCGCAGCTTGCGTTCCGAAACGTTGAAGATGGCTTTTTCTGCATCGCCCATGACCGTGTCGATCTTTTCGCTTTCGTCATAAGCAAGCGTGGCGATCTGGTTGGCAGCCGTCAGCATCTTGCGGCGAATGGAGGCGGCTTCGATCATCCGCCCGTAAGCCTCGGCATGGAGCGTGGTCGGCACCTGGTTGAGCAGGGCTGTCAAATAGGATGCCCCGCCTACTTCATTCAACTGTCCATTCCGTTCCAAGTCCTCGGAGACGGTCAGGATGTCGATGGGAGTGCGGGTTTCATGCAGCCGGGTGAACGATTCCCACACCCAGCGCAGTCGGTGGATGAAAAAGTCTTCGGGCTGGAGGAACTGAGCCAGGTCGTAATAGACCTCGGGGTTGATCAGGACCGCACCCAGCACGGCCTCTTCGGCTTCGCGGCTGTGGGGCTGTCCGGCGCTGGCGGCGACAGGGGTTTCTTCAGGGGGAATGAATTCAGTCATTTTGTTTTTTGGATGCTAGGAGTTGAGAAAAAAAGGACACTCTGCTATTTTACATCGTGTCCTTGATTGCTGGTAAGAGATTCCTCTTATTCCTTTGGTTTTGCCTTGGGCTTTTTTGGCTTATTGTCGTCCCCATCTTTTTTAGGCGGTTTCTTGGCCGGCGGTTTGGTCTTTTTGGCCGGAGGTTCATCCTTTTTGGTTTCAGGTGTTGAACCTTTCGTTGGAGGCAAATCGGCAGGAGGGGGAGCGGCTGGCTTGGGTGCCGATTTGGATTTCTTTGAAGGATCCATCTCAAGATTGGAAAGGTATTTCTCAAAAACGGACAGCCGGTCGTCAGCGGGCTCGACAGGTTTGGATGAGAAGGATTGAACCAGTGGGGCAGAGGCTTCGCCTGAAGCCCTGGCAGGCGACTGGGCTTGCGTCGTGATGTCCTTCTCCGGGATGATACCTGCCGAGGTCATCACATCCTGTGAGACAAGGATCGGCACATGCGCCCGAACGGCAAGGGCAATGGCATCCGATGGGCGCGAGTCGATGCTGATGCGCTGCCCCGTGTCGGATTCAGCAACGATATTCCCGTAATAAATATCCTCGCGCAGGGAGACGATCTCGACGCGCGTGATGCGGGTGTTGAACGTGGTAAAGATGTTCTTGAGCAGGTCGTGCGTCAGGGGGCGGATCATCTCGATCTCCTGCAGCGCAACCGTGATGGCTTCCGCTTCGTAGGGACCGACCCAGATGGGCAGGAATCGGTCGGCGTCCAACTGGCGCAGGACGACCAGCCGCTGGGGGGACATCAAACTCACGCGTACGCTGTCAATGACGACTTCAACCATATCCGACATCGATTTCTCCGTGCCGCAATTCTATCATGAGGGTAGAGGGGATGCAACCGCGAGGTTGTCAGAATCGCCAAAGAATACTATAATACCGCCTCGCTGTACAAAATATCGGGGCGTGGCGCAGTCCGGCTAGCGCGCTTGCATGGGGTGCAAGAGGTCGGAGGTTCAAATCCTCTCGCCCCGACTTCATTATACTAAAAATGGTCGGAGTTTTCCCCATTGATGGGACAGGCAAATCCTTTCGCCTCGACCATCGTTATGAAGATCGCCGCCTCCAAGGGTGGCGATTGTGTTTTATCTAGTGGAGGACCATATGAAAAACAATGTTAATATATTCTCGCATGTCTTGTTGATCCTTTCTGCTTCCATCGCCTGTTCTTTATTTGTACCCACTGCTCAACCTACGGAAGACCCTGAACTGGACTTCGGCCCCACCGGAGGGCCGCTAAAATTCACGCCCGACACTCTTCCTGAAGCTCAAGTGGGGAGTGAATATGAAGCGACTCTCCAAGTTACTCTCAACAACACGCCTGTGGGTGATTTTTTCATCTCCGAGGGTGCTCTGCCTGAAGGACTGGAATTCACCTTCCTCGAGGGGGAAGATGCCGCCACCATCACCGGAGCACCCACTGAAGCAGGGGAGTTCAAATTCACGGTTACAGTCTGGTGTTTTGGTACTCAGGTCAGCGGGCAGACTGGAGAAATGACGTATACCCTGACGGTAAATCCATAGGGAAGAAGATTTCCCTCCCATTTTTTGTTATGATGTAGTTATGAGCGATTCGACAGACATCATCGGTTTGAATAGCCGTGTCCTGGTGGAGCTCGTCGAGTCTTCAGGTGAATCGGAGCAGCGTGAGTTCACTCTCGTGACTGCTAAACAGGCTGATTTCCAATCCGGGCTGCTGGACGAAAATACGCCTCTTGCTCATGAGCTGATGGGGCACCAGGCTGGGGATATTGTCCCTTATTCGATGGGCGATCTGAAAGAAATTCGTATCCTGAAGGTCATCCAGATTGAGGAAAAAGTATCCACCGATAAAGCTGAGAAACGCCGGAAAGCAGTGCGGAAAGCGGCAGCCCAATCCGAGATCACCAACCAGATGATCTTTTCCACCGCCAGCGGAAGCAAATGGGGAGATTACGACGTGAATATGGAAAAATTATTGGATGACGCTCAGAACGAAGATTTGCCCGAGGGCAATCCCGAAAATTCCCCCTGACCGGTTCTGATAGCTATCAGAAAGTCTCTGGAAGCTGCAGGCGGGTAAAAAGAAACCAAGACAGTAATTCAGTGTCTTGGTTTTTATTTTCCACTTGGAGGTTCAGCCTGTGGTCAGTCCATCGAAGGTAAGCTTCGTGATTTACTTGCCAGTACTCGCCGCTTATCTCATTCCGGCGTTATTCCTACTTCCCGTCGGTGTGACATTCAGCCTGTTGGCCATTTTTGATCCAACAGTCACCTTCACCCAGGCCTTATCCTATGACCTGTGGATCGTTGTTCCGATCGCTGCTGCCGCTGGCGTTTTCTTCGCTGGCCGGGGATTGGTTTCTTTCTGCCAGCGTGGACTTTCCCCTCGAGTAATCGTGATTGCCATCTGGGGATTATTCACGATTACTTTATTTTCAGCATTGTGGATTGGCGTGATTATTCTGACCAGTATCGGTGCTTCCGAGACTCCGCTACACATTTTTCTGCGTATAACCGGATTTGGGGCAGCTGGCTTGACTCTGGCTGGGCAGGTATTCGTGATCCCTTGGCTTATTTTCACCTGTCGAAAATTTCTACCGATGAAAACGGAGGTAGGTGATGCGAACCAATAAGGTTTTCCGCGTTGTGCTTGGAATTTGCCTGGTGCAATCGCTGCTTTGCATCTTGCTTTGGTATTTCCTGCAACCCTTCACTGCCAGTTTTCCTGAACTATTGCTGGGGCAGATCTCACTGTCAGCGGAAACCAAATCCCTGATGCCAAGGAAATATCTCAGCGCAGAATTTGTTCTCGGTCAGGTCGATCCCTTGGACATTAAGCAAGCTGCATTCATCGATATTCAAAAAGATGTGTTGTTCTGGGATCCTCATTATGTCGGTTTTCCTCGTTCCGAATTGTCCGTTGATGAAATCCAAGAACTCCAGCAGTTGCTTTCGACAGGGAACTTGTTTTGCCCTTCACCGGAAGGAGATGTTTATCAATGTGTGGATAAGAATGGAGGCGGAGATCCCAGGCTGGAGTCTTGTCTGCAAGGGGAGAGGTTCATGGAGCAATATTCTGCAATCAAATGGGAGGCTGACCAATCCGAGTCCGTTGGGGTCTTGCAGTTCTTTCTTTCCAATGGAAGGCTGGCGGAAATCCGTGTCTACCGGACTCCCTCCGGGCTTGCATTTGATCCGTATGAAAAATCAGGAGATTGGTGGCTGAATGGAATTGCATCGCCTTCTCCCTTGCTGGACAATGTTGCTGACCGCGCGTCAGTGCATCCGGTAGACATCCTTTGGCCATGGATGAGTGCTTCGACGGCCAATGCCCGCGCTGCCCGTGTCATTGGGAATCAATATTGGAAAGCTTTGGAATTTGTTAAAAAATCCTCTGCGATTGTTCGTGCCTTTGGAGATATCCAGGATATCCGCCCGGCAGTTGGTTTGAATAACTATAGTTCATGGATGGATTCCACATCAATTTTCCTTACGTTACGTGTGACAGGTTCCCGAGGGGAAGGTGCTGTGATCGTCCGGGGATACGATTGTTTCGATTTGCGGATGGTTTACGATGGTGAACCTTTGGATGATGGGGAATATTTTGTGTGTCCATGAGAAATGTCCTTTATAATCAGATTAGACTTCACTTTTTTTGGATAAATGACTGATGACTAAGGCCGTCCCTCATGCGGTATCACTAACTATTGTGGTGCCGATTTACAATGAAGCTGATTCACTTCAGACCTTCCTCCCTGATCTCCTGGAGGCAAGGAAAAAGCACGGCTGGTCGGTTGTTTTTGTGAATGATGGCTCCACCGATGAAACAGCTCAACATTTAGCCGCCTGCATAGAACAGGATTTTGCGCAAGTCATAACTCACAAGCTCAATCGAGGATATGGAGGAGCTTTAAAAACAGGAATATTGGCTGCTAAGACATCGCACCTGGTAACCATTGATAGTGATGGTCAACATTCAGTCTCTGACATAGAACCACTCTTCAGGTTTGCAGTTGAACACGATGCAGATATGGTGGTGGGGGATCGTAGCAGGGCAAAGGGCAAAACATCCTTTCGAGACTTAGGCAAATGGCTGATTAAAGGTTTTACAAAACTATTAATGCCTTTGCCGATTAATGATCTAAACTCTGGTTTTAAACTTTATCGAACAAACATGGCTCAGAAATTTATTGCCTTGTGCCCTAACTCGATGGCTTTCAGTGATGTGATAACCCTTGCCTTTATTAACCAACGCTGCTTGGTGCTTGAGTATCCAATTTCAATCCAGGAACGGAAATCAGGAAGAAGTACAATTGGTGTTCAAACAGCATTTGACACTGTGATGGAGATAATCAACCTGGTTCTCCTTTTTAATCCATTGAGAATATTTCTCCCCCTTTCGATGATTTGCATTGTGGTAGGTCTTGGATGGGGAATTCCTTTCATGTTGTTGGGACGTGGTGTTAGTGTAGGTGCCATGCTGGCGATTGTGACAGGTTTGCTATTCTTGATATTGGGATTGATCGCCAGCCAATTATCCGCTATGAGAATTGGGCTGATTGAGAATACCCCGCCGCGGGATAATTCCAATGAATAATCTAAATGAAGGAAATCAGAAAAATTATTTATATTTTGAAATTTTCGTGGTCGTTCTTGGGTCCATTGCTTTATTTCTGGTTTTCGCCAATTTTGCACTTGGAGGCCCCAATTCTACGGATGTCACTTGGTATATGAATGTTGGCCTCAATGGAATTAAAGATACTTTTATTATTAACCGTTATTTCCATGTGTTTCTGGAAGCCTTGTTCTTGAAATTATCACCCACTCCATTAATTGGACTTCAATATTACTGGGCTTTTTTAATCGCTGGATCAAGCTTGGTTGTTTATTTAGCCTCGCGTCTTCTTACTTCTCGAACTAATCTGCTGCATGGATTATTGGCAGTCGCATTATTTATTTCAGTGGGGGCTATAACAGATACGGCTGGTCTGCCGTTGGTGGATATCACGGCCATGTTCATGGTGCTCTTAATTGTTGTGCTATATGTAATCTCAGCAAGGAAGGAGCATGTTTCTAAGGTTCTAATAATTGTCATTGGGCTTCTATTTTTGTTTTCACTAAAAACCAAAGAAACAACCTTGCCTGTTGCAATCTTGTTTCTAGGTTTTGGCTATGTTGAGGATAAACGCTTTGATTTGAAAGTTTTGTTTAAGAGACTTGGATTGGTATTAATTGGTGTTGTTTTTGGTATAGGATTATTTATTTTGTTGAATATGATTTTCTTGGGAGATTCGCTTTTTGGATTCCGCCTTGTTGAAATTCAAAAATTTCTTGAGACCTACGTTAGCGGTTCTCAAAGTAGTGAAAAGTATTCAGGATATGCAAATTGGTTTACAGCCTTTTTTCTTAATGATATGTGGATCATTTTTCTTGCCTATTTGATTAGTGGAACAAAAGCCGCATTTAACCCATTTATAAAAAAAGGAAATTTGCTTGTTTGGCTTATCCCAATAGCGATAATCTTATTCGCGACCTTTTCTGTAGGTAATCAATGGGGATTCCAATCAAGATTTATTTATCCTGCGATTCCGATAATCTGCCTGCTGGGACCACAATTCTTAAATTTAGATCTAAGAAATATCCATGAGAATCATAAACGTTTCATCGCCATTAGTATTTTCATCATAGGATTATTGGCTTATTTCGTTTTACGTATATCAATTCGTTATATTTTTGATTTTGCTGGGTGGGATATTACCATATTCATGGCAGCAGTTATTACTCCTTTGTTAGTATCGGCAATACTGGCGTTGGTTTTTCTGTGGAAAAGAATACCTTTATATGCATCATATTTGATTGCCGTATTAATAATTGCAATTGTTTCAGTTCCGATAACTCATAACTTAAAACAAATATTTATTAATCAACCGAATAAGATCGCCTCAGAGAGGTTTTTTTACCCCTTTGCGTCGTATGAAAACCTAATAGAATATACTCCTATCATGAAGTTTTATATTTCACCTGATGTGTGGCGAGAAATGGAAACCAGTAATTTCCTTAAAGATAGAATAGAAGTTTCCTCGCTTTTTAATGTGTTCTTTGATGCAGGCTCAACAAAACATAATTTTATTGTTCCTGAAGAGTCGTCAGATATCCCCGGTGACCTGATTAATTCTGATTTCACTCACGTTTTACTCAGCGCCAGCGATTGGCAGGCAATTTCAGCCCTGCCTGAAATTAGCGGCCAGCTAGAGAATAAGTACTTTATTTATTCAGATGATAAAAATGTACTGGTATTTTTGAAGCCAAAACCGTAGAAGCAGCGAAATCGTAAATTCAAGTGTTGCTCGATGTGTTGTAAAAGCCATGCCTTCCTACAATAAGCTCGCTATTGCCAGCTTTTCCATATCCCTATTTACTCTTTGCACGTTGCCACTTCCTCTGATTCCCAGCAGCTTGCTGGGGATACTTGGGTTTGTGTTGGGTGGAATCGCCCTGTGGAGAATCCACCGATATGGGGGGACAAATCGAGACCAGACTCTTTGCCATCGGGGGAGTTGTCTTGGGTACCGTCCCAATCGTTTCATTCTGTATCACGACTATTCTGTTGGTTCGTGAAATTCCTCGATGGGTTGCCATATTGTCTAGTGAAGTATCCGAAATATGGCATTCCTTGTCTGATGCGATCCCTCGGTGGGTGGCTCTCTTGTCAAACCTGTTTCGATAAGGTATCCTTACCCCGGGAGTGATTGAGTCCCGGTGGGCTCCCTGGTCTTCAACACCAGTGTTGGGTCGCGTTGCGGTCCTGGGTGGGTTCGACCCCCATTCACTCCCGCCTTTTTCTTAATATTAGAGGTGTTGCTTGTCCCTTCCTGAACCTGAAGTTTTGAATCAACTGGTTTCCCGCGCCTTCCGCATCGATGACGTCACGATGGGGGATCCTCTCAAGGAAAAATACCTGTTCCGTTACCGTGGGCAACTCCTGCAAGAGGATTCCGCGGAGGCTTTTGATTATCTCCTTTCTGGTTTGAAACCCTATGGAATCACACCTCTATTCAGGTTGGAAGATGGACGACAGGTGGTTTACCTGGTCACCAGCCTGAATGCTTCACCTCCGGCGAAAACCTGGGTGAATGCAGTGCTTCTGATCCTGACTGTCTTAAGCGTCTGGCTGGCCGGTGCCGTATATGCTTTTTCTTACAATCATCCAAATGCCGAGATCAATTCCCTGGTGGAACTCTATCGGGTCACATTGTTAAATTTCTGGGATGGACTTCCTTTTGCTCTGAGCCTGATGGCGATCCTTTTAGCGCACGAATTTGGACACTACTTGATGGGACGCAAGCATAACGAAAACGTGACCCTGCCGTTCTTCATCCCGCTCCCCATCCCAGGAGGGATTGGCACGATGGGCGCGGTCATCCAGATGAAATCGCCTGTAAAGAACCGGCGCTTGCTGTTGGATATTGGAATTGCCGGCCCCATCGCCGGATTGGTGGTGGCCATCCCGGTACTGCTGCTGGGTCTCTCGCTTTCGAAACTCGGACCGGTGCAACCATTCAGCCAGTTGGAAGGCAATTCCATCCTGTACCTCCTGCTGAAATATTCTGTCTTTGGAAAACTGCTCCCGGCGCCTGTGGACTATAACGGAATCGCGCCTCTTGTTTACTGGGTGAAATATGTCATCACTGGAACGCCTGCTCCGATCGGAGGATTGGATGTCCAGCTCAACCCGATCGCCTGGGCGGGGTGGGTGGGGCTGCTCGTCACCTCTCTCAATTTAATCCCTGCCGGGCAGCTGGATGGCGGCCATGTCATGTTTGCGCTCTTCGGAAAACGAGTCCGCAGGCTGCTGATCCCCATCATGGTCACTCTGGCGGTATTGGGTTTTTTCTGGTCCGGTTGGTGGTTATGGGTTTTCCTTTTGTATATATTTGGACGAGTCTCCGATGAACCTCTCGACCAGATCACCCAGCTCGACAAACGGCGAAAGGTGATCGCGGTTCTTGTTGTTTTACTTTTCATTCTGGTATTCATACCCATTCCTCTTGTGGTGATTTAATCAGCCATGCGTTCACGCACACTCCATTTCATTTTGCTGATCATTATTCTGGCGACTTCAGGTTGCGAACGCATCTCCATTCCATCCATGCCGGCAGCCGTGCCAACGCGCACGCTTGAAACCGAGTCGACTTCAGCGTCAACATCTACACCGAAATTCACTCCCACGCCACCGGATGTGATCGGTGTCGACGCTTCCGACCTGGCAGGTTTGGAGATCGAGGTCTGGCATGCTTGGGGGAGTCCCCAGAAGGAACTCCTCGAGGCTCAAATTGCCGATTTCAACCGGCGAAACCTCTGGAACATCACGGTCAACTCGCGTCCGTTTGCAGACTGGATTTCATTGTACGAAGCGGTCAATCAAGCCGCAGAATCCGATGAATTGCCTGAACTGGTCGTGGCGTTGCCCGAATACGCGCTTGCCTGGGATGACCGGGGAATTGTTGTTGATCTGATGGATTACTCCGACCACCCCAAGTGGGGACTGACCGCCGAGGAGATTGCAGACATCCCCGAAGTTTTCTGGGAGCAGGATCAGGTCGGAGAGAAAAGGCTGGGTATCCCCGCCGAGCGTTCCACCCGCTTGTTGTTCTACAACGCAAGATGGGGGCGTGAGCTTGGTTTCGAGTCCAGCCCGGAAAATGAACTCGAGTTCCAGGCGCAGGCGTGCGCGGCAAACATGCAATTCCGAAGCGATTCAGCCCTTAGCAATGATGGTTACGGCGGATGGATCGTGGATTCGGATCCGCAATCCGCACTGAGCTGGTTGCACTCCTTTGGGGGAAGTGTGGTCGATGGGAATTCTTATAACTTTGTGACAGATGAAAACACCGCGGCCATGGCGTTCTTGAAAAAATTATTTGATGACAGCTGCGCCTGGATTTACACGGGACTCGACCCCTATACCCCCCTCGTGGAACGAACGGCATTGTTCGGTACCGGCGATCTCTCGGAACTGGCAGACCAGGAATATGCATTTACTTTAGCTGAAAATAGTGATGATTGGGAAGTGATCCCGTTCCCCGGTGGCGAGAGAAGAACCATCTTGGTTTATGGTCCTTCATACACCGTGATGGAAGACTCGCCTGAGAAACAACTGGCAGCCTGGTTGTTTGCACGTTCGATGCTCAATCCGCAAATCCAAACTCAATGGACCAAGGCCACCGGCATGCTTCCTCTCAGGAATTCATCGATGAACCTGCTGAAGAGCTATGCTGCTTCACACCCGCAGTGGGCTCAGGCAGTGGGGTTGTTGGATCTGGCAGAGCTTCATCCGAAGATGGAATCCTGGCGGACCGTCAAATACACACTGGGTGATGGACTCTATTCCATCTTTCGATTGAATACACCCGCGAGTGAGGTTCCCTCTGTGCTGGAGCAGATCCAGAAGACTGCAGAAGATTTGGATAAAAAATAATTGTGGCTGCGTAGTAAAATTGATTTATCACTTTTCCGGAGCTTGGTATGCCCATTTACGAATATGTTTGCCTTGATTGTAAAGAGGATTTTGAGCTCATCCGCCCGATGAGCAAATCAGATGCGCCTTTGGCCTGCGAATCCTGCGGTGGAAAACGGGTAAAACGAAAATTAGCAGTGGTGGTGGCGATGAGCGGAGGCCACGCTGTTTCCGGGACTTCCGGTGGTGGTTCGTGTGGTTCCTGCTCGGGCGGCAATTGCGCCGGGTGCTCGCACTAACCCTTTCCAAATCCATTCAGTAAGAGGAGGAATTTATGGACTACACCCAACTTGGACGTACTGGTCTCAAGGTTTCGAAATTGTGCCTCGGCACGATGAACTTTGGTCCACACACCACCCAGGCGGATTCCTTTGCCATCATGGACAAAGCCCTCGACCTGGGAATCAACTTCTTCGACACGGCAAATGTCTATGGCTGGAAGCTCGGAGAGGGGGTGACGGAACAAATCATCGGTCGCTGGTTCGCGCAAGGCGGCGGGCGGCGTGAGAAGACCGTCATCGCCACCAAAGTGTTCGGGCGGATGGGCAACTGGTCGAACGAATCGCGCCTCTCCGCGCTCCACATCCGCCAGGCTTGCGAAGCATCGCTCAAACGGCTGCAGACGGACCACATCGACTTATACCAATTCCATCATGTGGACCGCTTCACGCCCTGGGAGGAAATCTGGCAGGCGTGCGAAGTGCTTGTCCAGCAGGGGAAGGTGCTGTACGTCGGCTCATCCAATTTTGCAGGCTGGCATATCGCCAAGGCGCAGGAAGCCGCCAAGGCGCGTCATTTTGTCGGGTTGGTGAGCGAGCAGAGTCTGTATAACCTCGATGCGCGTATGGTTGAATTGGAAGTTATCCCGGCCTGCAAGGACTATGGCCTGGGACTCATCCCATGGAGCCCCCTGGCGGGCGGCATGCTCGGAGGCGTGTTGGCAAAGATCGAGAAAGGTCGGCGCACATCGGAGGATATGAAAAAGGAAATCGCGAAAAAGCGCTCAAAGCTGGTCGCGTGGGAGAAATTCTGCAAGGAAAAGAAGGAACACCCTGCGGACGTCGCCTTAGCCTGGCTGTTGAACAACCCGGTTGTGACCGCGCCTATCATCGGTCCGCGCACAGTGGAGCAACTCGAAGGGAGTCTTCGTGCGTTGAAAATCAGGTTTTCCAAAGCCGAGCTGGCTAAGCTGGATGCAATCTTCCCCGGTCCCGGAGGAGAAGCGCCTGAGGCGTACGCGTGGTAACAACCGATTAGTGCCGATAAAAAAAAGTGTAGAATGGGAGGGTGGAATCGCCTTCCCATTCTTGTTTTCCCAGTTACTCATACCCTGCCTATTTGTTAACTGAATTGGCAGGCGATGTGTTGTTTGGTGGGCATCGTTCCTTCCGCGAAGACGCAACGGCTTGTATCTCAAGGCTCGTACCGCCCCTGCAGGTTTTCGGTAAAGAGAATATTCCGTCGAGTGGTCCATACCTGCTGACGTTTAACCATTACGCCCGCCCCGATTTCAATGCCTGGTGGATAGCCCTGGCGGTCGCTTCACAACTCCCTATGGACGCTCATTTTGTGATGACGGATGAGTTGACCTCTCCAGGCAAACGGTATTCTCCCGGAGGGATGCCATTCAGCCGCTGGTTACTAAAAGGGGTCGCCAGGGTATATGGATTCACCAGTATGCCGCCCATGCCGCCGCGTGAGAAAGACGTGGTCGCGCGTGCCCATTCTGTCCGCGAGGTTCTATCCTTTGCGGAACGGACCAAAAACCCCGTTATCTGTCTGGCGCCTGAAGGTGCGGACATGCCTGGAGGGCGGTTGACGTATCCACCACCCGGCGCAGGCCGCTTCATGTTGCAGCTGGCAGGCAAAGGGTTAAAGGTGATCCCGGTTGGTATCTGGGAGCAGGACGGCTGTTTGTGCGTGAGCTTCGGACCGGCTTATGAATTATCCATCCCGAGACTAATGTCATCCGATGAAAAGGACCGGGCATCGGCGAAGGCGGTTATGGAAAATATCGCCAGGTTGTTGCCATCACATTTGCGGGGAGATTTCCAGTGAAGAAAATCCACACCACCGGGCGGATGATTATCCTGAACACCTACTGGCTCGGGTTGTCTTTCAAGTGGAATGCTTTGCATCCCATCATCCTGCCGGCTGTGATGCTCAATTACGTCCCGGAAACGCTCAAAAACACTTACCTTGGCATGTTGACATTTGCCGGGTTGATTTTGGCGGCTGTTTTTCAACCAGTGGCAGGGGCGCTTAGCGATGACTGGCATTCACGCTGGGGACGCCGGCGTCCGCTGATGGTTCTGTCCGCATTATTCGATCTGGTATTTTTAGCGATTATCGGTTGGGCAGGTGGACTTCTCTGGTTGTTCATCGGATACATTGGATTGCAGTTCAGTTCCAACTTGGGGCAGGGGCCGGCACAGGGATTGATGCCTGACAGAGTCGCTCCAGAAAAATTAGGCGTGGCAAGTGGAATTAAAACTTTCATGGACATGGCCGCCCTCATTATCGCATCCCTCGCCGCCGGACGATTGCTTGACCCTGAAGGTAAGGACCCCACTCTCATCATTCTGGCGCTGATGGGAGTCATGGTTGCGTCCACCGTAATCACGGTTTTAGGCACTCCGGAGGAACCGACAAATTCACCAGCAGAGACACGAAAAGGTGAATCCTGGTGGCGATTTTTGCGCAGGCAAATGCATGTGGACTTTAGAGAAAATACCGCTTACTGGTGGTTGATCGGGCAGCGGTTGGTTTTCATGCTGGGTATATTCGCGGTGCAAGCCTTTGCCCAATATTATCTGCAGGACGTATTGAAGGTGGAAAATCCGGTCAAGACGACCGGTGACTTGCTGGCAGCGCTTACGGTGGCGTTGATCATTCTCGCGGTTGCAGGCGGCTGGCTGGCAGACCGGTTCGGGGAGAAACGCATCCTGGCGATAGCCAGTGTATTAACTGCTATTGGGATGATCCTGCTGCGGCTGGCACCAAACCCCGGATCACTCATCGTTTACGGCAGCGTCGTTGGAGCGGGAATCGGGCTCTTTCTCACCGCGAGCTGGGCATTGTCCAACAGGCTGGCTCCGTCCGACCAGGCGGGAAAATTCCTCGGGTTGACCAATCTCGCCACAGCTGGAGCTGGGGCTCTTTCCCGGCTGGAAGGCCCGCTGATCGACATGACCAATAATGCCATTCCCGGATTGTGGATGGGATATACAGGTATGTTTGTTTTTGGTTCGATCTGCGCAATCATCAGTCTGGTTATGCTCTCCAAAATCGACCTAAATAAAGTTGATACAAAAGTGTAAAATGACCAGGACCTTATCTAATAAATTGGAAACGAACAATGAAACAAATTAATTCAAAACTAATTGTCCTGGTTGTAATCCTCATTCTTGTAACGGTTGCTGCCGTTTTGTGGATACTTCCATATTTCCTCAGCCCTGTTCCTCTCCCTGCATCGATCGGACCGGGTTATGGGCAAGGGACGGTGCCTGCGCGGGTGGTGGAGATCATCGAGGAAGGGGATATCCAGCTTGGGGAAGTGATCCAGCCCTATCAGGTCATGCGGATCGAATTGTTGGAAGGTGAATATGAGGGTCTGCTCATGGAGATTGATTATGGCATACGCCAGCTCCGTCAGGAGGGGATTTCGTTTTCTCCCGGGGATGAAATTCTGGTCACCATGGGACGGCGTCAAGATGGAGTGCTGACGGCTTATTTTGTGGATATGATGCGAATTAAGCCTTTATTGTGGCTTCTGCTAACCTTTATAGTGTCCATAATCGTGATCAGCGGCTGGAAAGGTGTCCGCGCCTTGTTGGCGATGGCTTTCAGCCTGTTGGTGATTATCGGTTATATCATTCCGCATATATTGAGCGGCGAAGACCCGGTGAAGGTGAGCATCATCGGTTCTGCAGTTCTCCTGGGGGTCACACTGTATGTCACCTACGGATGGAATCTAAAAACGCACTCTTCTGTGGTTTCCATGGTCCTAACGCTTCTGATCACCGGGCTGCTGACCTGGTTCTTTGCAGGGTTGACAAGGCTGACCGGTTTTGGCAGCGAGGATGCACTCTTCCTCCTGCAAATGCGGGATGTCTCCATCAACCTGCGCGGTCTGATGCTGGGGGGTATGATCATCGGGGCAGTAGGCGTCCTGGACGACCTGGTCACCACTCAATCGTCAGCCGTATTCGAATTGCACGGCACAGACCCGGGGCAGGGTTCGCGCGGACTGTTTCGACGATCCATGCGGGTTGGTCAGGATCACGTTGCTGCCACGGTGAACACACTCGTATTGGCTTATGCGGGGGCGTCCTTGCCCATGCTATTGGTATTTACGCTCGCCCGAGGAGAATTGAGCTATCTTGTAAATTTTGAGATCATTGCGGTGGAGATCGTCCGCACCTTGGTGGGTTCGCTGGGGCTTATATTTGCCGTTCCCATTGCCACGGGCATCGCTTCATGGCTCGTCCTGAACGCACATCGGATGGGTGATTTCCGTAAATACCTGGGGCCGGAGAATGCAGGTTCCCATGGGCATTCCCATTAGCCTTTCATTTCCTAAAAATCTGAAAATTCGTGATAATTTGTGAAACTTTCTTGAAAATCATGCGTAAGGTGATATAGAACGACCCAACAGGAGCGAACGTGACCGAAGAAATGGACTGGATTATCCAGTCCCAACGAGGCAGTGACGAAGCCTTCGCAAAGCTGGTAGAGGCATATCAGACACCGGTTTACAACCTGTGCTATCGTATGCTGGGCGAAGCGGAATCTGCCGAGGATGCCGCCCAGGAGAGTTTTTTCAGGGCGTATCAAAACATCCTCCGTTACGACCCTCAGCGTTCCTTTGCCACGTGGCTGCTTTCCATCGCCGCACATTATTGCATCGACTGCCTGCGTCGTAGGCGATTTACCACCCTGTCGATCGATGACGATGATGAAGAGCATCCCATGGAATTGCCGGACCAGTCCGCGCTCAACCCTGAATCTGAAGCGGTGCGTCGAGAGGAGCAGGAACAAATGCAAAAAGCCCTCCGTTCCCTAAACCCCACAGACCGGGCTGCGATCATTTTGCGCTACTGGTACGATTTCTCGGAAGTGGAAATAGCCGAGAACCTGTCGCTGACGGTCAGCGCGGTCAAAAGCCGGCTGCACCGCTCACGGCGCGAACTGGCAAAACGCTGGCAGGACGAACAGCCTCGCACCCACCTTGAAAGGAGATCCAATGAATCACCGGCCTTTTGAAGATTGGCTGCTCGCTGAAGACCCCCTCACGACCGACCAGAAGGCGGATCTGCAGGGTCACCTCAACACCTGCCCATCCTGTCAGGCCATGGCCGAGGTCAACCTGGCTCTGCGGACGAAAAAAATTGTCGCTCCCGCACCCGGTTTTACCTCACGGTTTCAAACCAGGCTTGTGGTACGCCGGTCTGGACAACGCCGCCGCAACATGGCGGGGATCTTGATCCTGGTGATCAGTGCCGTGGCGCTGGTGGTTGGGCTGGTTTTTCCGTATTTCGCCTGGGTATTTAATTCACCCTTGGATATGTTTGTCACCTGGGTCACGACGCTCAGCCTTGTCGTTTCGTCGCTCCTGGCTTATGGCAAGGCAGGCTCGGTCATGCTCCGTGTCGCATCGGGTTTCATCCCGGTTTATTTATGGGTGGCGGTTTTCACCCTGACCGGACTTGCTGGTCTCCTGTGGGTCGCTTCCATTCGCAAGTTCGCACCCAATTTTGAAGGAGTTGAAAAATGAAAAATATAACCAAATTTCTAACTTTGCTGGTTCTGGTGGCTTTGCTCGTTATCCCGGGCAGCTCCGTTCTTGCCAAAGGACTCGACGACGGGAAAGTCGTCTTCGGGGACAGCTATACCCTTGAAAGCGGCGAGACCCTCACCGGTGACCTGGTGGTCGTCGGGGGAGCCGTAGAAGTCCAGACCGATGCTACTGTAGAAGGCAGCGTGGTGGTCATGGGCGGAAGCATAAAAATTGACGGCACAGTGGAACAGGAAGTCGTCATGATCGGCGGGACGGTATCTCTCGGCTCGAATGCTGTGGTCGAAGGAGATGTCGTTATGGTTGGTGGCTCGATTCAACAGGTTGAAGGTGCTGAAATCAAAGGTGAGATCATCAACACCACTTCACCCGAGGTTAACATCGAAACCGGAACAGCCATGCTCCCCATGTTTAATGTGCCGGATGCCCCGGAACCGCCGAATTTTGATTTCAATTTCAATCCCATTCGCGCGGCGCTTAATGTCTTTGGGCAGGCCTTCCTGATGGCTTTGCTGGCTGCGCTGGTTGTGGCGTTCATCCCGGTGCCCACTCAGCGGGTGGGACAGGCCGTTTCCTCCCAACCTGTGGTTGCCGGTGGATTGGGCTGCCTGACTGCCTTGGTCGCGCCAATAGCGCTCATCTTTCTTGGTCTGCTTACATTCACAGTGATACTTGCGCCGTTGACCATTTCTCTAATTGGAATTGGCGCCATCCTGTTGGCGGTTGCCCTGATCTTTGGCGAGATGGCCATCGGCCTCGAAGTGGGCCAGCGGTTGGTCAAATCCTTCCGTTCCGAATGGCCGCTCCCGTTGTCCGCAGCCATGGGCACCTTCCTGCTCGTCCTCGTTGTTCAGGCGATCGGAAGCCTGCTGTGGTGCTTCGGTTGGTGGGCGCCGATTCTCCTGGCAATTGCTTCTGTGGGTGGCGTGCTCATGACGCGTTTCGGAACCCGCGCAGCATTGCCTCCAATGGTTCCTGCTGTACCGGCAGATTCGAGCAACGTGCCTGAACCTCCTCTGCCTCCAGCCAACTAGTGCGGTCGGATTTGCCTCTACCTGACCCCTCTTCAAAAAAGAAGAGGGGTTCTTTTTCAGGTTTGATATAATGATTAAGTTTACCGTCCGAGATGAAAATGACCAAGTCGAACAGTCAAGCACATAAAATTCCGCTGCATCCCAACCCGCCCCCGTTGATCAAGGTCACCGGTTCACACCGCGACATTGGACGCCAGCTCGGGCAGGCAGTCCCGCAACAGATCCGCCACAGCATAGACAATGCCCACAAGCTATTGGCGGATGCCTATGAGACCCTCGGATTAACTTGGGATGGAGCTCAAATCCAGGCGCGGAAATACCTCCCGTTTGCCCAGGAGCGATACCCGCAATATGTTGACGAGATCATGGGGATGGCCGAAGGATCGAGCGTATCCTTCGAGGACCTTATGGTTCTTAATGCCATGGAGGCGGTGACGACGGATGCCCTGCATCTGACACGCTGCACATCATTCGCGGTGAATGGAATGCGAACCGCCGATGGTCATGTGCTGATCGGCCACAATGAAGATTGGGTGCCCGAAGACGAGGACGACGTCTACGTGGTTCATGCCATACCGGATGATGAACCGCCGTTTTTGGCGATGAGTTATGGCGGACTGCTTCCCAATATCGGATTCAACTCCAAGGGAATCGCCCAATTTTGCGACTCAGTCTATCCCAACAACTCGCGCATCGGAATTCCTCGTGTGTTGGTTTCACGTGCGGTGCTGGCAGCGGAGACTCCGGCAGATGCCATCCGGTTTATGCTGGCCCCGCACCGCGCAGCAGGGTACAACCATTTGCTTGCTCATGAGAGCGGGGAGTTATACAACGTTGAAGTATCGGCGCGGCGCTTTGCAATCATCTATGGCAACGAAGGCTCCGTCGTCCATACCAATCATTACCTCTCCGAGAGTATGCAGGAAGTCGAGGATTCTCCCGACGAATTGATATCTTCCCGCGTGCGTTACTTTCGGGCAAAGCGCTTGTTGAAACAGGTGCCCAAACATTCAATAAAAACCCTTCAGTCCATTCTGAAGGACCATGTCAATTTCTCCAATTCGATTTGTAACCATGCGATTGAGATGGAGGACCCCCTGGATCGTGAGAAGACGATCAATTCGATGGTGCTGGATTTAACGGCGCGCGAGCTTCACATTGCCTGGGGCAATCCATGCGAAAACCCCTATCACACCTACCATCTTGACGTCTGACAAAAAGGAGCGAGATGAGCAGCTGCTGGCAGAGAATGAATATCTGCGGGCGGAGAATGAATACCTAAAAAAATTGAACGCCTTGGTGGCAGAGCGGGAAGCTCGCGAGAAACGCGGCAAAAAGACCGAGTAGCTATTCTCTCTGAACTAAGGCAGAACTATCCGTTGGGAGTGCTTCTTCAAATAGCTCACCTTCCCAGAAGCACCTATTATTATCATGTCCAACACCTCTCGGACCCGCAAAAACACGTGCCGGAACGGGAGGAAATCCGCCAGATCTGCGAAGAACACAAAGGACGCTACGGGTATCGGCGGGTCACCCTAGCGCTGCATCAAGAGGGGTACGCCACCAATCACAAATTGGTGATGAAGCTCATGAGGGAAGAACAGCTCAGCTGTGTCTTGCGGCCCAAAAAGTATCGTTCCTACCGTGGCGAGGTTGGCAGAGTGGCTCCCAACCGGTTGAATTGCCATTTCAGGGCGGTGAAGCCCAACACGAAATGGGCCACGGACATCACGCAATTCGAAGTGCAGGGACAGAAGCTTTATCTGTCCCCCATCCTGGATCTCTACAACGGGGAGATCGTGAGCTATTCCCTATCGAAGACCCCCAACGTCCAGCTGGTGATGGACATGCTGCGACAGGCTTTCCGAAAGATACCGAACTCGGAACGCTTGATGCTCCACTCCGACCAGGGCTGGCACTACCAGATGGCACCTTATCGGAAGATGCTCAAGGAAAAAGGCATCACTCAGAGCATGTCCCGCAAAGGCAATTGTTATGATAACTGTGTGATCGAGAACTTCTTCGGTGTGCTCAAAACCGAATTCTTCCGCAATCAGTCCTTCGCTACGGTGGATCATTTCCAGAAAGAACTGGAGAGTTACATCGATTACTACAACAACCGGCGAATTAAGGTTAAACTAAAAGGACTGAGCCCTGTTCAGTTCAGAACTCAGTCCCTTGTCCCTACTTAATTCCTGTCCAACTAATGGGGTGCACTACAAGTTCAATGCGCTCCTTTTTGTCAGGTTGAAAATGATCTTAATCTGCCACTACCGGCAGGGTGCCCGATTCTTCTTCTCGCAGAAGCAGGGTGGTAAGTGATGCGGCAAGAGTTCAGCAGGGCAGTGAAAGCAAATACGGCCGGGATTCCATAGGCGTCGGCCAGGGGTCCGCAAAGCAGCGAGCCGATGGCCCCGGCTGAGAACATGAATCCCAGGGTTAGGCCTGAAGCCGTCGCCATTCCGGTGGGAAGGGCGCGTTGCGCCAGAACGACCACGATGCTGTGGACGGCTCCGGTGAACGCGCCTGAAAGCGGCACTAGGATGTACAACCACGGCGACCAGCCGATTTGAGAAATCGCATAGATCGGAAAGGAGGCAAGCATCAGCACCATCATGGCCACGCGCTGCTTTCCAAGCCGGTCGGCAAGGTTGCCTCCGATCACGTTACCAATGGCCGAACCACCACTGAACAGACCGACAAACAGCCCATAAACGGCCGCTGTTTCACCCATATCGCTAAGGTATTTGGGGATATAAGTGGACATGTTCGATTGCGCCCATGCCTGGAGCCCGCCAACGACCGCCAGCGCGACGATGAAGCGGCGGCTGCCGGCAAGGTGGAATTTTCCTGCGTTGTAGCTGGTTTTCGGATGCGGTAGAAATTCACGAAGCTGCCAGACAGCATTCAAGCCGATGGGCACCGCGACGATGGGGAGAATGATCAACCCGATCGGGCCGTAGATGTCCAGCAGCGGGCCGCCGATGATGGGACCCAAAAAGTATCCCCCCTGCCCAAAAAGGAAGAACCAGGACGCGGCTGTCGTTTCACGCTGGGACAATTTCGTGCGTCCGCGCATTGTGGCATGCATGGTTCCGGCAGGGTGGAAGGCCGCTGAGCCCAGGCTGGCAAGGATCAGGCAGGGGATGGCGAAATGAACCGGCAGAAAAAGTGCCAGGGCGAAAAATCCAGACATCCAAAGGATTCCCCCGGCTGCCATCAGGCGAGACCGGCCGTATTGGTCGCTGATCCATCCAAAAAGAGGCTGGGAAAGGGAGGCGACGCAGATGTAGAGCGTGGTGATGGCGGCGTAGGTGGTGTTGGTAAGTCCCAGCTCAGCGCTCCAATAAGTGAGAAGCACTGCGCGCTGCCCGTTCATCACATCCACGATCATATGACCGAGAGCGACTGAAGAAAATAGTGCATCCAGTAGAAGTTTCATCCGCCTGTTTTACCTGTAGAGTTTCTTTTCTTGTATGTAGTCGAAAACCATTGAGACGAGAAAATGCCGAAAAGCCCGTCGCTCTCTGGCGCGGCGGCGAATGTCTCGGGAGGATATTTCGAGGAGGGGAGAATCAACGAAAAGGACTTTCTTTGAAATACCTGGAAGAATCTCCTCGAGTTCGGTTAAATCTATAGTCTCAAAAGGGCGACGCATTACTCCCAGGCCCTGGCAAACGTCCAAAAGCTCCGCGGGGCGGTGCCAGGTTCGCAATTCACGCAGAGAATCGCCGCCGATCAGTAACAAAAGCTCGGCGTCGGGGAATTGGTTTTTTATCACCCGCACTGTATCCAGCATGTAATGAGGTCCCTGGCGGTCGATTTCGGCACGGGACAATTCGAAATGGGGGTAATCGTCCAGCATAAGTTGGGTCATAGTAAGACGGTGTTCCAGGGCTGTTATTTCCTGGTCCAATTTATGCGGTGGAACAGGCGTGAGCACCCATAGAACCCTGGATAACTCAAGCTGGTCCAACGCTTCAGCAGCCAAAATCAAATGTCCAAGATGAGGGGGATCGAAAGTACCGCCAAAAATACCTATTTTATCCGCCATGGATTGAGTATAACCTGATGGCGTTCTTTATAAAAGATTCATCCTGTATTCACAATTTCTACACAAATGATAATTATGATTTAGGAAATTCACTGATTTAGATAAAGGAGAATCTATGAGCAAGACATGGAAATGGATAATTGGAATATTGATCGGCTTTTTGGTGTTGGTGGTCATCGTCGCCATCCCGTTTGGGATGCACCAATTGGCAGGGAACAATACTCAGCAATTTCCCGCACGTGGCTTTGAACGCGGCTTTGATCAAAACCTTGGCCCGGGCATGATGGGACGCGGGGCAGATAGTTTTTACTGGCATCAAAGTATGATGAATCGGAATCCTGGTTTCATGAGACCGGTGATGTATGGATCGGGTTTCTTCTTCCTTGGGATATTTAGATTGCTCATTCCGCTGGCGGTTGTCGGACTGGCAATTTACGGAGTGGTAGCTCTCTTTAGACGGAAACCATCTCCAGTAGTTGCTGCGGAGGCCGTCCCAGCCATCCTCACTCGAACCTGTGCAAGCTGCGGAAAACCCGCTCAGGATGATTGGAAGAACTGTCCACATTGCGGAAACACACTGTAACCTTAGAATTCATTAGTGCTAAAAAGGCTTCCCATTAGGGGAGCCTTTTTAGCTTATTTAGTTCACCTCTCAATAAATTACAGCGCGAACCCTTCCGGTTTTATAACAGAAGGGTCCGCTTTGGGAGGGGAGGATGGTCGATGATGGCCACTTTGCTGTTTTCATAATAAATGATGACCGGAAGCCAGTCAATGGCTTTCCGGTCGTTGTAAAGAACCTGCAAAGTAAATGGATTTTTGCCCATAATTCGGGCTAGGTCTTCATTTCCTGCTTGACCGTGTGGTATAGGCTTTCAGCTTTCAACTCCCCAAGAGCATAGCAGGGTGCCTTGAGATGATTCGCCAACTGTTGGGCAAGCCCCTGGTCAAATGCCGCGTGTTCCATGTTGATCACGACCGATTTGACCTCCTCAGTGGCAATAATCTCAGCAAAATGCCTGGCTTCATCCTGGGGTGGGAGCGGCCCGATGGAGACGTTTCCCGCCCCGTCCGTCAGGACGATCAGCAGCGGTTCCACGTCCGGGTGTAGATACTTTTCGTGGCGCAGAATATCACTCGCCATGAGTAATCCAGCCGAGAGGGGAGTTTTGCCTCCCACAGGGATTTCTGCCAGGGCGCGCTGCGCGAGCTGAATCGAATTGGTGGGTGAGAGAACCAGGGTGGCGCGGTCTTTTTGAAAGACGATCAACCCGACCCGGTCGCGTCGCTGGTAGGCGTCGGTCAGAAGCGAAAGGATCGCACCCTTGGTGGCGTTCATTCTTTCAGCGACAGCCATCGACCAGGAGGCATCGACCAGAAACAACACAAGATTCGCGGTCTTTTTTACCCTGACCTTGCGCTGCAGGTCCGCTCTTTCGATGGCGAAAGCCATTTTCTTGCGTTTCTCCACCCGTCGTTTTTGGTAGGGTGCCGCCGCGCGGATGGTGGCGTCGAAAGCGATGTCGCTGGTCTTCCCGTTGGCAGGGCGCGCCTTGATGTACCGCCCGCGTTTGCGTTCCGTGTGTGTGCGCGATCGGCGGCCGGCATTCTTCCTTGAAAGTTTATCGAGCGGGGTGTCTAATCTGCGGGGGATGAAAGTCTCGCCTGTGCGGACCTTTTGCCCGCCGTCCCACCAGTTGGCATTATGGGACGCAAATACATCCTGCCGGGATGGGTCAGGCGTTCCCTGAGGTTGGTCAGGGCTTTCTTCAGACGTTTCGTCTAGGACCGACTTTTTTTTTCAGCGGAATCTTCGGGTGTAGGCCGTTCTTCTGGCGTGCCCTCGGTGGACTGCCCGACCAGCTGCTCGATCCGTTCCTGAAGCTGTTCAGCATTTACTTCAGCCTGGTGAAAAGGACCGCGCTTGATGCGGTGGGGGAGGGTCAGCTCGGCAGCCAGGGCGATGTCATGGTCGGTAATGGCTGTGCGCCCATCGAAGGCAGCCTGGGCACGTGCCGCTTTCAGGATGACCAGGTCAGAGCGGTGACCATCTACATTAAGGGAGGAAGTCAGGGCAGCAATGGACAGCAAGTCACGGCGGGTGTAGTTGACATTGCCAACCAGTTTCCGTCCCTGCTCGATTTGATTCGAGAGAGATTGTTCCTTTGACAGCCATTCCTCGCGGAAGGCCTCCTGATCGGTCTCGTAGGCGATATTCCGCTCCATGATCAATACCCGTTCACGGGCATCGCGAATTCCGGTGATGTCCACCGAAAGCGCAAAGCGGTCGAGGAGCTGCGGGCGAAGGTCGCCTTCCTCCGGATTCATGGTCCCCACGAGGATGAATCGGGCCGGGTGGGAGAACGAAATCCCCTCGCGCTCCACGATGTTCATGCCCATCGCTGCAGAATCCAGCAGCAGGTCGACCACGTGGTCGTCGAGCAGGTTGACCTCGTCGATGTAGAGCAGACCCCGGTTGGCGGAGGCCAGCACACCCGGCTCAAAGTGACGTTCACCCTTCTGGATGGCCTGCTCGATATCCAGCGTGCCGACGACACGGTCTTCCGTCGCCGAAACGGGCAGGTTCACAAATGAGGTGGGGCGCAACTCGAAGGGCAAATCCCCTTTGATTTCAGCGGCGCGTTCACGGCATTCCGTGCACCAGGTGTTGGGCTGGTCGGGATCGCATCCGAAGCGGCAGTCGATCACCACGTGGACTTGCGGCAGCAGGGCTGCCAGCGCCCGAGCGGCAGTGGATTTAGCCGTGCCGCGTTCTCCGCGGATGAGCACCCCGCCGATGCGGGGATCCACGGCGTTCAGGACCAGGGCGCGGCGCATCCGTTCCTGGCCAACTATGGCGGTAAATGGGTAAATGGAAGGCATAGAGATCTTATTATAATCCGTAAATCCGATTATGTAAAAACGCTATCGTAAAAATGCCTGATGACACATAAATTTTTTAGTAATTTTATGCAGGGTTGTCAAGTTGTTGATTAACCTTTATAATCCTTGCATTATTTCAAATTGGAGCTAATCATAAACATGACGGACCAAAACAGCACCCTGGTTGGGCAGGATAACTCCTCGCACAACGAAGGCAACAATGAATCAATGGAATCCTTAATGAAAGGCCAGGATTCCGGGCTGGAATTCCCCAGTCAGGGTGAGATCCGTAAAGGGTTCATCGCCGGCATTTCATCAACCCAGATTCTGGTCAGTGTCGGAGCCAAGTCCGAAGGTGTCATCACTGGCCGCGAATTGGAGCAGATTTCCCCAGCCGACCGCGAAGCGCTGCAGGTGGGGCAGGAAATCCCTGTCTACGTGGTCAACCCTGAAGACAATAATGGGAATGTCGTCCTCTCATTTGTCCGCGCCCAGGAGTTCATCGGGTGGGACGTCGTTGAAAAGATGGTCGAAACGGGCGAAGACTTCGAAGGAAAAATCGAAGGCTACAACAAGGGCGGCGTGATCGTCCCGGTGCATGGACTGCGCGGATTTGTACCTGCATCGCAGATCAGTATGAATCGCCGGAATGCCGTCCAGGGCGACACGCCTGACGCCCGTTGGGCGAAAATGATCGGCCAGCCGATCACCATCCGTGTCATCGAAGTGGACCGCCAGCGCCGGCGCCTGATCCTTTCGGAACGGGCTGCCAATCCCGAGTCGCGCCAGTCGCTCAAGGAACGCATCATCGAAGAGCTGCAGGAAGGCGAGATTCGAACCGGGCGCGTCACCAGCCTGGCTGATTTTGGCGCGTTTGTCAACATCAACGGCGCTGACGGGCTTGTGCATCTCTCGGAAATTTCCTGGGAACGCATACAACACCCCAGCGAAGCGCTTGAGGTCGGGCAGGAAGTCAAAGTCAAGATCATCAGCATCGACCGCGAAAAGAAACGCATTGGGCTCTCGATTCGCGCCCTGCAAGACGATCCCTGGCAGGATAAGGTCGGCAATTTCAAGGTTGGCATGTTAGTGGAAGGGGTTGTCACCCGCCTGACCAAGTTTGGCGCATTTGCCCGGCTGGAAGGCGACGTTGAGGGACTTATCCATATTTCGGAGATCAGCGAGAATCGCATTGAGCACCCGAAGGAAGTTCTACATGAAGGGGATGTCGTCAACCTGCGAGTAATCCGTATCGATCCCGAGCAGCGTCGCATCGGGCTGAGCCTGCGCAAAGTCGAACTCGGCGCAATTCGCAGACCTCGACATGAAATCCCTCACGGCCGACCTCGATAAGCCAGAGGAATAAATATTACCGGAGATTCAAGAGAGCGCACCGGAAGGTGCGCTCTCTTCGTGACTAAAAACAATGAAACGCCTCACCGTCGATGCTCACCAGGACCTGGCCTGGAACATACTCACCTTTGGCAGGGACTACACTCTTTCCACTGCCGACACACGACGGCGTGAAGCCGGCGGGATTGCTCCCCAGGTCAATGGGGACACGCTGCTGGGGTATCCCGACTATCTGCGTGGAAAAGTTGCGCTCATTTTTGCCACCCTTTTTGCAGCCCCAGTCCGAGCCAAGTCAGGGGATTGGGACAGGCAGACTTACCTGGACACAAATCAAGCGAGGCAGCTTTACAGCGAGCAATTGGATGCCTATAAATATCTGGTGGATCGGGCGCCGGAAAAATTTTCTCTGGTTCTCTCCACCCGCGACATGGATTCCATTCTCTCAGTCTGGGATGCAGCCGAAGAGGAAACCCCCAACCTGCCCGTCGGTCTGGTTCCGCTGATGGAGGGCGCGGAGGCCATCCGCAGCCTGGATGAACTCCCTGATTGGTGGGAGCGAGGAGTTCGGATTATCGGCCCTGCATGGATGTCGAATCGATTTTGCGGAGGGACGCGTGAGCCCGGTCCTCTTTCAAAGGAAGGCCGAGCCCTGCTTGATGCCATGGCTGAAATGGGTTTCGTGCTCGACCTGAGCCACATGGATTGGGCTGCGGCGCGTGAGGCGCTGGATGTTTATGAAGGCCCAATCATGGCCTCCCACGCAAACGCTTTGCGCCAGGTAAAAAATGGAGATAGCAACCGTTTCCTTACTGATGATATTATCGAGCGCATCGTGGAACGCCAGGGAGTAATTGGTGTTGTTCCGTTCAATCGCTTTCTTATTCAGTCATGGACGAGTTCCGATCCCCGCGAAGCCTGTCCGCTTGATATGGTCGCTGCGCAAATCGATACCATTTGCCAATTGGCAGGAGATTCCCGGCACGTCGGCTTTGGCACTGATTTTGATGGAGGCTTTGGTCTCCAGCAAGTGCCGGCAGGCATCGACACGATCGCCGACCTGCACAAACTCGTTCCCATGTTGGCTTCTCAAGGATATAATGAGGATGATATCGACGCAATTTATGGCGGGAATTGGATTAACTTTCTAAGGAAAAGTCTACCGACATCATGAGTGAACTGCCTTCTACGAAAAGCCCTGTTCAAAACGGGGTCTCTCCGCAGGAGATCCGTGAAAGCACGCGCGTGCGCCTGGCCCTGATTTTGACCGTGGTGGGCTTTATCGTGTTTATCATCGGCACAAAACCGGAATGGTTCAATCTCGACCGCAGCCCGGTGGTCGGGTTTGTCCAGATCGCGGTATTTCTGATCGGATTGGCAATTATCGCAATCGGCGGATATATGGGATTAAACGCATTGTGGGGGACCACGGAGAGGACGATCATCGCGGATATTGGCCAGAGATTGATCGCCACCGGTTATGTGATAGTGGTTTTCTCGGGCATGGCGGATGTTTTTGGCATGGGCAGCCAGCCTCGCCCGGATATCCCTTTCTTTGGGCCAATTCAAGCTGTAGGGGTTGTCATCGGTGAATTTGTCATTGCTGTTGGGTTCCTAATGCTGGTTCCCTATCATAAACATACACCCTGAGGATTGGAATTTCTAATCCAGTATTGGTAAATTTCACTCATCTGAAATCTTTCTCTCGGAAATTACGGGTTCATGGAAAATCTCACTCTAAAAAAACGAATAGCACTGGTCTCCATTCCAATCCTTTTACAACTGCTGTACCTTCCCACCAGCCGTTACCTGACGGGAGGCATTGAGCCGAAGATAGCCTGGGATATCATCCCAATCTGGCCGATCTGGGTTATCCCTTATATGATGGTCTGGCCGATTTGGATCGCCGCATACGCCTGGGCCGCTTTTAATATGCAGGGGCGTCTCTTCAAAATCGCGGTGGTCTCGGCGACTTTCACCATCGGTGTGGGCATGACCATCTTTATGCTTTACCCGACCTACGTTACCCGCCCAATCCTCGTTGGTGACGATTTCTTCACGAATGCCTTGCGCACCGTCTATGCAAACGATGGGAGTTACGATGCCGCTCCCAGTGGTCATGTTTACATGACCACCTTGCTTGCCCTCTTTTATTCTCTCTGGTATCCCCGGCAAAAATGGATCTGGATGAGCATCCTGGTCATTGTTTGCTTGTCCACGGTTTTTACGGGGCAGCATTACATACTGGATGTCGTGACGGGATTAGCCCTCGGCATCGTTGGATATTATTCTGGTTTCTGGATTGTTGATAAATGGGATAAGAAAGAAGTCCAGACAGAACGCGAAAAAGAGCCCGAACAAGAACCAACCCCAAAAACAGTGTCAACAGAATAATCCAGAGCGAAGTGGTAAAGCAGGAGTGATTAGATCCTGTGGATTTCGATCACCCGGTAAACTCCTTCTGCCAGGCTTGGCTCATTGCCTATCACGATGCAGGGAAGCCCTTTTGAAATTTCCCCAAATTGGCGAGTGATGTCCGTTCCAAAAAATGTGCTGAAAACATTGACGAGCTTGCGAGTGAAGCTCGTATTATGTCCCTCCGGTTGAAACTTATCGAATATGATCATCCTCCCTCCCGGTTTAACGGCCTTGAGTGTCTCTCGCAGGCAGGCCGTTCCATCTGGTACGACGCTCAGGATCAGGTTTAGGATGGCAGCATCAAAATGGTTCTCCGGGAAACCTGGCTCCTGGGCATCCCTTTGAATAAGATGGATATCCGCGCGGCAGTAGGGAAGCTTTTGTCTTGCCTTGTTGAGCATTTCAGCGCTGATATCGATGCCGATTGCTTTGACGCCTTCAGGCAGCAGCGGTAGATCTGCCCCAGTCCCGACACCGACAATAAGAACGTTCTCGCCAGGCAGCAAGGCCAATACTTCCTGTGCCCGTTGACGTCCCGGTTTGAAGAAGTGCTCTACTGTGGAATCATATACTGGTGCCCATAGTCGGTAGATAAACCGATTCCAGCGGTTGGTCATTTTCATGGCACTGTACCTAACTTGTAGTGGAAGATGAGCACTGGCTTGAGCAGGCGATAGAAGGGGGCCATCCAGCGAAGGTGGGCCAGTCGCGGCTCAGACTGGTCGAAGACTCCCCATTCATCGAGCAGGTGGATGCCGGAGCCCCAGCCTTCGATCTCCTGGCCATGCCAGATTCCCCAGTGGGCTCGAGCGTTAAGCTTGGAGCGGGAGACTGCGAAGTTGAACTCCCAGACGCCGAACGGTGAAAAGACATCGAAGGCCGTCTCCGAGCCGGGGAAACGATTGAGCAGGGTCAGCAGCAGCGACTTGACCTGCGCTTCTTCGAAGTACACAAACACACCTTCGGCCAGAAACAGGAAAGGGTGTTGGTGATGTGCGCTCACTGTCTCTAGCCAGGGATGTTCAAATACCGAACAGCCCAGCAGATGATAGCGCTCTTTCTCATCGCCGAGGAACCTGCAACGCAATTCAATGATTTCCGGTAAATCCATGTCGTACCACTCTACCCGGCCATCGTCCACGCGCTCAAAGCGTGTATCTAGACCGCACCCGATATGAACCACCACCGCCTCCGGGTGACGGCTGAGGAAATCACGGGCATATCGGTCCATTTCACGGGCTTGCATGATCCGCATTACGTTGAGCGCATCGTTCAACGGGATCTGCCTGACGCCGGAAAAGTCAAGGCTCCCCTTTGCGACCAGTTCTACAGCTTTCTCATCCTTTATCATGGCGTCCGGGCGGAGCGATTCCATCGCCCGGATGTAGAGCGGTATGAGCAACGTTTCAGGCACGCCGGTGAGGTTGTGTTGGAATTTTTCTGTCATGTCCTATCACTGCTTCTTTAATTGAGGGATGAATGCAGGGACACTTTGCAGTAACCTGCCATTTTTCACCAAACTCCTCAGCAAGCGCCATTTCTTCACGCCTGGCACGGACATCGTCAGCGGGGCAAAGCAGGCGAAGTAAAAGTCGTCCAGGTGAAATAGATCAACAGAGCGCCTATGGACGCTGCGAGGATCAATCCTGCATACATCGGATGGCGGACGATGGCGAATGGTCCGGTCATGACCAGTTGGTGATCCTTGAACAACTGGGCGCCGAAACCGGTGGATACAAAGTAGTTTTTTCCAAGCTCAATTCGTGCCCACAATACAAAACACATGCCAGGAAAGTACAGGAGTGATCCTATCGCCAGCATCCACAGACGGGAGGATGAGGAGACAGTCCACGGCAGGGGAATCCAGCCGAAGTAGGCGATACTGAAAAACAACACCACCGAAGCAAGATAAAACCATGGAGACCGCACCCAGCTGCCTTTCAAACCGGTCGTGCGACCTGCCTGACGCTGCGTGCCGCGCCAGACACCATAAATTACCATGGCTAACGTAAATAAAGCGAGTAATCCTCCCAACCACTTAATCACAGTTTCAAAAGTCATTGTGATACCCTCTTTTTTGATATAAATGTTACCCTTCGCGTCTCATGGATCGGTGACCGTGCCCAATAGTCTGCAATTCCGTGCTTAATTTCATTCCGTTGCTATTGGCTGGTGTTCACGGAAATCGTCGCTGTCATGTTCCACATAAAGCGGGGATCCACATCGTCTAGTGTGATCGTCACTATATAGGTCATATCACCAAGATATTCTTTGCCGACCGGGTCAATGTCAGTCACCTTTCCGGTGAATTCTTCACCGGGGAATGCATCTAGACTGACAGTAACCTCCTGCCCGATATCGACCTGGGCAATGTCAATTTCCGCCAGATCCTTGGTTTCAACGATCCAGGCGGTTGTGTCAGCAAGATGGACAACAGGAATGCCGGGGACGGTGGCTTCGCCAGTTTTCAAATCGAGGCTGAGGATGGTTCCAGAAAAAGGGGCACGCAGTTCGTAAAATTCGAGGGCGGCTTTAGCCGCAGCAAGATGGGCTTGAGCCAGCGTCAGACGGGCTTGGGCAGAGGCAATATCCTCCGCATTCGGTCCGTCCTTGACTTTTTCCCAGAGACGGCGTGCGTCATCGAGCTGCGCTTGAGCTACAGCCAGTTTACCGTCTAAAATCGCCTGGTCTACATCTGTTGGCGTGCCCTTATACCAGTTCAGGCTTCGAAGAGCTGAGTCCCGATTTCGTTTAGCCTGTGTCAGCTGTATCAAGGTCGCTGCCTTGGCTGAATCCCCCGAAGCACTATTGTAGATACCCTGCCAGTGATCCACTTCATCCTCAGCGAGTTTGAGTTTTGCTTCCGCCTCGCGGATAGTCTCAGGCGACGCGCGATTGCCTGCCTGCTGGACCCTCCATCGGTACTCCTCATCTTTCAATGCCTTTTCAGCATTGGCCAGCGCCAATTCAGCCTGCGCCGTTACCATGGATGCATTCTCATTCAATGCATCCAGTGGCTTGTTTGGCGTTGATCAGTTCAAGTTCCGCGGCCGCAAGCTCAGCCTTGACAACTTCTATACCCTCCATACGGGCAAGCACATCCCCGGCTGCCACTTTGTCGCCGGGTTTGACCAGCACTTGGTCGATGATCCCCCCTTGAGCGAACGCCAGTTTCACCGCCAGAGCAGGGATCAGTTTACCTTCCGCTGAGATGGTGTTTGATGCAGTTACGGCTTCCATGATTGGTTGCGTTGTCGGCGAAGGAGTGGCCGTCCCGCTACAGGCAGTCAACAGGAGGGAGAGAAAGACTAGGGCATAAATGGTTTTATTCATAGAATACTCCGATCTAGTAATGGACCAATTGGATCAGTAGGTAACTTTTATTCATAAGCCAATACTTCTGTCACAGTCAGGCGAACGGCATGCAGCGCCGGGATCAAGCTGGCAATTATTGAGATGATGATGACCAGTGCTCCCCAAGCCAGGATTCCGCCTATGGAGGTGACGGCAGCCATGGGGTAGTTCATAAAGGATTCGCCAATGTTGCGGGCCAGCAAGGAACTCAAGGGCAGCGACAAGGGGATGGCCAGGATCCAGCTCATCATCCCAATCAAAAGACCTTCGATGATGACGATGCGGGAAATTGCCGTACTGGAAGCGCCAAAGGCGCGCATGACGCCGATTTCTCGAACACGATCAATGACATTCAAGCTCATCGTGCCCATCAGCCCCAGGCTTCCAACCGTGGCTAGGATAAGGGTCATGACCATCAACAATGCGACGAGGATGCCAAAGGCAGCATCGATCTCCTCGCGTTCATCATTTACCAGAAACGTGTTGACCACTTCGATGTCCGCGCGATCAAATTGCTGCTCAATGGCGCTGGTGATTGCGCGCTGTTCCTCGAGTGAGTCGGAGTCCAGGGTAAGGACGATGCTGTTAGCCCGGTTGGGTTCACGTACATGGCGTGCAAAGGCGTAATAATCCAACAGGGTCATATATCCTATCGTTTCATTGCCAATCATGTTTATCAGACCTACAATCGTGTAGGTCTTCTCGCGGCCTTCGATTTTAATTTTTATCGGACCGCCAACCCGCAACGTCGGTTCGGACGCCAGAAAGGCAGGACTGACCAGAATCGCATTTGTGTCACCCGGCTGGAGACCGCGGCCTTCGATGATCGGCGGATCAAGAAACCGTGTGCCGGCAGGCGGCGCGAGCAGGTACAAATTTTTGCTCTCCGAATTATCCGGGCGGACATAACGCGCCAGCGAAAAGTTCCATACTTCAGCCTGTTCCACGCCGGGGACAGTTTTCGCCTCGTTCAACAATCGCTCTGCCGGTATATATTCATCGATAATCAGCCAGGTGTCATAGTTCCAGAAACTGAACATCTCGTTTAGAGCCACATTTAGCGAGCTTCGCAGGTTGACGATAGCCATAAAAACTGAACCTGCAAAGGTCAGGGTAATGAGAGAGAGGATCAGCCGACCTCGCTTACGGAAAGGATTGCGCAGAGCCAGCAATAGGTCACGGGTGAGCATGGGAAAGCGCCGAAGGAGAGCGTCCATGAGACCGGCGCCTCCCCAGACCTGGCTGATGCCATACTCGCTGAGTACTTTCGCCGGGGAGAGTTTGGTTCCGTTTAGGATGGCAGGCGCGGCTGCGATGAGAGGAACCATCAACCCGACTCCGAGTTGGAACAGCAGAGATTCAAGGGTGAAGCCTACTTCAGGAGGGTCGAAGTTAATCAATCCGGCAACAAAGGCAGCCAGGGCATTCGCTCCGATCATGCTAAGGGGAATGGCGATGAGGCAGGCAATCAAGCCTAGTGATAGTACCATCCCGAAATACAATCCAGTGATCTGCCAGGAACGGGCACCGATGGCTTTCATGATGGCAATCTGACGTTCCTGTTGGGTTATTAACGCTGAAATGACATTAACCACAAGCAAGGCGCTCAGGACCATTGAAAGCACGGCCACCAGCCCGAGGAGAAGCGAAACCGTGGTGATGATGTAGTTAAGTGGATGCTCGCCACGATTGGGCAGTGTTTTTTGGTAGACGGGTAATCCTTGACCTTCAATGTGATTTGCTGCTTTATCAGCAACTGCCAGGGAGAGGGACGAATCGCTGGCGCTGACGTAGAGCTCGTTATAGCCTTCAGGTTCGCCCATCCAGCGGATGGTATCCATGCTGACATAGCCGTAGACCCAGCCTTCAAGAAATGGCGGGATCCTGTAAAGGTCGTGGACACGGCCTGTGACGGTCAGGTGAAATTTCCGTCCATCTGGAGTTTTGACCAGGATCTGCTGGCCGGGTGTTATTCCAAGGTAGGTCAAAGATGCGCGTTCCAATAAAACCTCGCCTTTTTGAGGTGGCCAGTTGCCGTCCTGTTCCCAAATGCGAAACAGACGCTGATCGTTATAATCTTGCAAGGCGTAGAGACTCAGATCTCGCCAGACTTCGCCTTTTCCATCCAGCGAAATGCGCAACATAAGGAAACGGCGGCCTTCGGCGTCGGCTACACCGCGCATATGACGAATGCTCTCAACAAAATCATCGTCCAAATTTGGTTCAGTCTGGAGAATTACATCAGCTGGACGCAGATCAGCATACTGTTGATTAAGCGATTCAGTGAGAGCCTGTTGCGAAATACCTGTGACGCCAATTGCAAAGACACCTGCAGCGATTGAGAGGACGATCAGGATGGTCCGTGAGCGGTTATTCCACAGGTCGCGGTAGACTTTAACCCAGCGGGTCATTTATGCCCTCCGGTGGTATTGACATCATCCACGATAACTCCATCTGCGATGTGGAGTTGCCTCCCGGCCCGTCGGGCTAGATCGGGATCGTGGGTGACCATCAGGATGGTTTTTCCCAGGTTTGTGAGGCGCTCAAAGAGGGCAAAGACGGCAGCTGAAGTCTTGGAGTCGAGGTTGCCGGTTGGCTCGTCCGCGGCCAGGATGGGAGGATCGGTGGCCAAGGCGCGGGCGATGGCGACGCGCTGTTGCTGTCCCCCCGACAATTTGGAGGGGAGTTTGTTGGCCTGGTCCTCGATTTCCATTAATGCCAGCAATTCTCTGGCGCGAGCGCGGCGTTCGATGAAGGATGGCGTGCCACAGAAATCCATTGGCAGCATGACGTTTTCAAGCGAAGTCAGGGTGGGAAGCAGTTGAAAGAATTGAAACACCACGCCGATGGTGCGTCCACGCCAGATGGCAAGTTGGTTCTCTCCCAATTTCTCAATAGCTTCGCCGCCGACCAGGATTTCGCCTTCCGTGGGGCGGTCAAGTCCGGTGATCATGTTGATCAACGTGGTTTTTCCGCTGCCCGATTTTCCGATGATTGCGACGAACTCTCCCGCTTCGACATGCAGGTCAATGCCTTTCAATGCCATGAATAGCCCGGCGTCGGTTTGGTAGGCTTTGGTGACAACATTCAGGTCAATGAGATGGGGCATGTGATTCCTTTCACAAAGGGCCGCCTAGTTTATAAATGCTGCGCGCTCTTTCGCTCCCGCCGGACAGTTGCCAGGAGAAAGTTGATCACGATCCGGTCCAACAGCCCCGGAGAAAGAAGTTTGATCCAGGTGATCAAATAACCGAAACCCATCAGCACCTCGCGTTTCCTTCTGTACGCCGCCTGCAATGTGATCTCGGCGCAACGTTCAGCCGTCATCATTTTCTTCGAATAGATCGCCCGGCCTTGCGGACCTTTTGGTATGCCATCCTTGTTCATTTGCGCTTCGTGGAAACCAGTCACCACCCAGGAAGGACAGATGATAGTGACACTCACCCCATGCCTCGCCAATTCTATGCGCAGAGAGTTAAAGAAGCCATGCATGGCAAATTTACTGGCGACGTATTGCGAGTTGTAGGGAAGAGGCGCCTTTCCACCCAAGCTGGAGATCGCCACTATGCGCCCGCGGCTCTGTATCAAGTGAGGCAAGGCATGGTAGGTGCTATAGACCGCGCCGAAGAAATTCACATCCATGGTGTGCCGGAACAAGCGAAGGTCGGAGAAATCCTCAAGCCGTGCGATTACTGCCAATCCAGCATTGTTGACCAGCATATCCAGCCGCCCGAACCGGTCGATTGTTTTATCTATCATCGCCTTGCACTGCGCCTCATCAGCAACGTCAGTCTGGATTACCAGCGCCTCACCTCCGAGCGAGCGGCACTCGGTTGCCGTCTGTTCCAGCAGGTCGGTGCGTCGGGCGGCGAGTACCACCTTTGCACCCTGGCTTGCCAGAATCAGAGCCAGCGATCTGCCAATTCCCGAAGAAGCTCCCGTTACAATCGCTATTGGTCGCGATAGGCTTCTGTTCTCATAATACTCCTGAGGCTTTCAAACTCGATACAGTACATCCAGCCTTTCCAAAATTGAAGATGCGAATCTCAAGCATATCTTTGGGTACAAGATCGACAGGTGGAACAATCGTTTCCCTCACCTTGCCAAAGGAACCTTTAAAGCCAGGAATGTACTTTTCGTAGCCTTGGGCTCCTTTTTCGGTTTCATCGGCAATCAGGATGCGGGTTCCCGGTTTGGCAACGCGGATCATATCGTCGATGGCGGCCTTCTTGTCGCTGAAGAAGTTGATACCGCCCACATGGAAGACGCCCGCGAACGAATCATCCCTGAAAGGCAGCTGCTCACCATTGCCGAGGAAGAGATCCACGTCCCAGCAGTTCTTGGCTGCATAGCGCTGACAATTTTTGAGTTGCCCCAGAGAGATATCCAATCCGTAAACCTCACCCACATCTTGGCGTTTGATCAGATAGGGGAGGTTGACGCCCGGCCCGATGGAGACTTCCAGCACCTTGCCTCCCTGCGGTTCCAAACGGTCCGTGATCTCGCGACGACCGGTTTCCTCGTTCATCCCAATATACGCAAAAGCCATGCTCGAGAAGGCATGGTAAATGACGAGAAGAGATCATACATCCGGCGATAACCGCCGGTTGTACCATCGAGGATTCGGTTTCTAAGAAATGAGGGATACTATTTGGAATTCGAATTTTGACTAGGCTGGTGGGCAGGTCAGTATTCCGTTATGAATATCACTTTTTTCTTCCAAGAAATTTCCAGATCCCAATGATAAGTTCGAGCAGACTATCAGGTTAAGAGGATGTTGGTTTCATGATCAGCTCCTTTCCTGGTCTTTGAAAATGAGCGCTGACCATACTGCGCTGCCATCGAAATGGCAACTGGTGATTATTCTCCTTTGGTTATATGTTCTATTCCCTGCTGGAGCAGGGCAATAATATGGGGATCAATGAGACTGTAAAAAACTTCCTTTCCTTCCCTTCGAGAATGGACCAGCCGCATCTGCCTTAACCCTCGCATGTGGTGGGAAACTGCTGATTCGCTGATGCCGACCATCTCTGCCAGTTCCGAGACATTGACTTCTCTTGTCATTAAGGCTGACATAATCCGCACGCGGCTGGTGTCACTGAACGAGCGAAAGAGTTCCGCGACATGGGCTGCGCTGTGTTCATCCAGGGCAATTCTATTATTATTGGCCATATTATCTCAATATATGAACATATATTCAGGTGTTATATATATATTATACAACAAAATTTTTGATTTACAACCCTGCAATTTGCCTGGAGCATTGACATCCCTCTCAAGCGTCCATACAATAGATAAACCAGCCGCGAAGCCATGACTAGAGAGATCAAAGAGCTTTATTTTTCACCCCAGTCGATAGAAGCCAAGGCGTTGGAGATGTTACAGGCTGCTAAGGCTGGACAGCGAAACGGAAAATTCGCCTATCATCCAGACAAGTCTGCATTGCTTGTTCTGGATATGCAATCCTATTTTCTGGATGAATCGTCCCATGCATTCGTCCCGAGCGGCAAAACGATTATCCCGAGAATCAACGGTCTGATTGACGCCTTTAATAAACTTCAGCGCCCGATAATTTTCACGCGACACATCAACACTGCAGAAAATTCACAACTCATGACTTCGTGGTGGCGGCAAATCATTGCCCCGGATAATCCATTAAGCCACATTGTGCCTGAATTGGATCCATTGAGCGGAATTGTTGTGGAGAAGAGTCAGTATGATGCATTCTTCAACACGAATTTGGAAGACTCCCTGCGGGATAAGGGAGTGAAACAGGTCGTGATCAGCGGGGTGATGACCCACCTGTGCTGTGAGACCACTGCGCGATCCGCGTTCATGCGTGGATTTGAAGTCTTCTTCCTGGTGGATGGAACAGCCACCTACAACGAGAAATTTCATCATGGCGAGCCTGACCAATCTTTCACATGGATTTGCGGAGCTAAAGCTGGTGCATGACATCCTGTCTGCCCTTCAGGGTAGTCAACATGTCTGATGTTCTGATTGTCGGCGCAGGACCTGCCGGCTTGGCCGCTGCCTTGCAGCTAAAACGCTATGGAATCGATGCCACCTTGATCGAGCGCGGGCGGGTTGGAGGATTACTCAACAATGCCAATCTTGTTGAAAATTATCCCGGTTTTCCAGGCGGCATCTCAGGGGTGAATCTCATCGAATTGTTCTCCGAGCAGGTAACCCGGATTGGAGTCGAAATAACCTGCGATGAGGTGGTATCTCTGGATTACTCAAATGGCAATTTTCTAGCTTCCGGGAGGCAAGGGCAATTATTCGGCCCCAGTTGCGATCATCGCTTCCGGGACGAGGGGGAAGTTTCCAGAGGGAATTCATAATTCCTGAAGCGATTAAGAGTATGGTGATGACAGAAATTCTCCCAATCATCTCTGCAGAGAATAAAAGGATCATGATCGTCGGGGCAGGGGATCTGGCTTTCGATTACGCTTTGAATCTGGGGCGTAAGAATAAGGTGGAAATCCTAAATCGCACTGAAGAAGTCAAATGCCTCCCATTGCTTTGGGACCGAGTTCAAAACATTTCCAGTGTAAAATATTGGGACCAAAC
Source organism: uncultured Chloroflexia bacterium (assembly GCA_963709295.1). GTDB lineage: Bacteria > Chloroflexota > Anaerolineae > Anaerolineales > Villigracilaceae > JBGPQJ01. The sequence continues at coordinate 129,801 of CAVPVW010000005.1, forward strand.
ACAATTGGAGTATGTGCAACCTGGGTTAAAAGGAGAAATAATCCTTACCACGGTCTCACCTTCAGGCAGGCAGGAATTCCCTTGTGATTATTTGGTTTTCGCCATTGGTCGTGAACCCTGCCTGGATTTCATTACCACAGAATTACACAAGAAAAGGACTATCCTCGAGCAAGAGGGAAAGCTATCTTTTATCGGTGATGTCGGAAATGGAATATTCAGGCAGGCTGCAATTGCTGTGGGTGATGGAATAGCTGGTGCCATGAAAGTGTATAAAACTTTAGAGGAGATGAAGCAATGAAAGTTGTCGCCAGTGCCGGACGAGAAGACATCGCCGTTGTGTATGTCGTTGAATTCGAAAACGGAAAACTTGCCGAATGTGTTGAGTCCTTGCAGCCGCCTCTACCGCGCGACCAAAAGTGGGTCCTGCTGGTTTCCACCATGTTCGGCTGCCCGGTCAAGTGCAAGATGTGCGATGCGGGCGGATACTTCGAGGGGAAGCTAGACAAGAAGGATATACTCGATCAAATCGATTTCCTGGTCAAAAAACGATATCCGGGAGGCGTTATTCCTGTTGGCAACTTCAAGATCCAGTTCGCCCGGATGGGCGAACCTGCCCTGAACATGAATGTGCTCGATGTCTTGGATGAACTTCCCGGCCGATACAAGGCTCCAGGTTTATTGCCGTCCCTATCCACCATTGGACCTCGCGGAACGGACCAATTCTTTGAACGACTATTGACGATCAAGCAGAAACATTATTCGGGCGGAAAGTTCCAATTCCAGTTTTCGCTGCATACCACCGATGAAAAAATACGGGACGAGATCATCCCGGTCCGAAAATGGAATTTCATCGACCTCGCCCGCTATGGCGAACAGTTTTACCAACCTGGAGACCGCAAGATCACCCTGAATTTTGCCCTGGCGAAAGGGAATCCGCTGGAACCTGATGTGCTGCTTCGGTATTTCGATCCAGCCCGTTACCTGGTCAAGATCACGCCTCTGAATCCCACGCACAATGCAGAAAAACATGGCTTGGATTCGCATCTCGTCCTTCAGGACATCGACGGAGGAAGTTTCGGATGATACAGTCCGTCGCCTGGAACAAGCCGGCTATCAGGTGATTGTCAGCATTGGCGAATTGGAGGAGAATGCCATCGGGAGCAATTGCGGACAATATGTCCTTAGACATTTACAAGCTCAAAAATCCCTCCAGGATGCCTATTCCTATGACCTTCAGGATTTCACTGGATAAACTTGCTTCGCCATCGTTATGGATTTTGTGCCCCTAGCTTGCACCCTATGGGCAAGGAGATTCGAATAAAATCCCCTCGATAGATATACAAATAACCACATAGGAACGAAGGACACAAAGAAAAACATCGAAATTAAGAGACCAGCTAAGTGCTGGTCTCTTTGATGATGGAGGGGTGGGAGTAGGTTTCCCTTTAGAGAGGTGCCCCCACGGAGATTTGAATATCATCCCCTCAATGGGGGCTCCGGCTTAAATATAAAACCGCCTGATGGCGGTCTCTTTTGTGCCCCCACATCGGGGCTGTTATTACGGGAGGTATTGCCGTCAACAGGATAAGTATACCAGATTCGACCTCGTTCATATCCCAGCTCGACTTTGGTCACAAAACGGGCTAGAAGAGCCCGTAGTGCCCGTAGATCGTTTGTTTGCATGAGTTCGGCAAATTGTCCTCGCCACATATCTAAAACTAATGAGATTGCCTCCGGGGTGATCTCTATCTTTGAAGCATCACGCCTGGCTTCGACCAACCTAATCTCAGATTTTGTATGTGCGCGTTCTGCTTGGCGTTGTCTAAGTCTCACAATAGCATCGTTGTTATCCATTTCCCCAGACTTTACGAGATCAAGTAGGCGCTGAATACCTCGATCCAAATTATCAAGCAAGGCTTGTTTAAGTGTGATCTCTTGGTCAAGGCTTGAAGTATCGTTCATCTGTTCGCGTGCTTCTTCAATGAGTTCCTCTAAGAACGCTGGGGTGAGGATTCGATTTAGGATCGTATCGAGTATCACTCGATCTGCCCGGCGTGCATTAACACGGCGTGACTTACAGGATTTTTCTATGCCTCGCTCGAGGTCTCTCACTCCGCAGGCATAATAAGCCCATTTCCGATTCTCTCTGCCTTTGTGATGGACCATGGCTGCGCCGCATTCCATACAGGTGGCCAGACCTGAAAGTAAAGAGGGATATGCATTGCGCCGAGGATGCGATATGCCTAATCCGCCTGGATAAGCATGCATTCTTTTTTGAACGGCTTCCCACATTTCCAAAGTTACTGCGGGCTCATGGTGGTTCGATACCTCAAGGTCACCGAACTTTTGAATTCCAAGATAAGTTTTATTTGTGAAGAACGTTTGCCAGCAATTGATCGTTCGATATATTTTTCCTCCAGTAGCTTTTTGAATGTCAGAGTAAGTACGACCTTCAGCCCGCATTTTCCAAGCTAGTTTTACGAGGTCCCATAATTCAGGATTAGGGACCCATTTGGAGACTATACGAGGGGTATGGTCCCGCTTTTCTCCGATCACAACCTTTTCTGCTTTATACCCTCGAGGTGGAAAACCTCCGGATGAATAACCTTTTCTTACCAGGTCGTTCAAACTGCGTTTTACATCCCGTGAGGTTTGTCGTCTTTTTTTCTTCGTTGGCAATATCTATTATTTTCTCTACTACACGTGACCATGGTCCCTCAGGGATTGGATCGGTTAGAGAGTGAATTGCTATTTTCTGCCTTCGTAGGATGGATTTGAAATAATCAGAGTCATCTATATCACGCGAGAAGCGAGCGAAATTCCATATAAGCAAACCGACGGGGCGATTAGTTACTTCTTTCGATGCATCGATCATGGCATTGAATTGATCCCTGCCCTCGGTACTGCCTCCAGACTTGGCAATATCTGAAAAGAAACGGACAAGGATGAGGTTGTGCCTTTTGCAGTATTTCAATATTTCTGCTTCTTGCTGGGTTGTACTTTGCTCTTGAGCTGTCCCACCAGAATCGCGTACATAAGCCCAAACCAAAGAGCCAGGTGGAATTGTGGAGGGGGGAGAGATGTAGTCAGGCATAATGTTTATCCTTTCTTTTGTTCATCTTGGACGATCCAAAATTCTTTGAGTTCTTCTCTGAACTTTTGCCATGTGGAATAGAATTCGTTTTTCTTAGGTTTGGCGTGAGGCTTTAAGGAAGTATTTTATTCTTGTGATTTCTTCATCAAGTTGACCTAATCGCTTCATTAGGTATTGAGTATTGTCCCAAGTCGACTTTGCTCTTTGAGTAGCGAATTTTGCGTATTGAAGTTGTTTGGTGGCATCGGCTAGAAGTTGCCTTGCTTCTTCGGCATTAGTGAATGATCGATTAAGTAATCTTGAGATTGATTCGATATCATAAGGTCGGCTAATTGAAGAACGCCAACCTTTGGAGAGTAATTGTCTAATATAAACATTTCCTTTGTGTTCATGGTGAAGGTATCTAATAGCCTGGACGACCTCCAAATCATTGACAGTCCATCGGCGTCCCTTCTTATGTTGTTTGGCGGTTTCGCTAAAGAACTCATGGAAGTCTTTTACATAACGAAATAAGGTCATACGGTTGATCAAAGTGATTCCTAAAATTTGTCCTGTAGTGAATTTGATTTCATCCATAAGACCTCCAGTTATAAACACAAAAAATTGAGTTGTAAATTATGCATACAAAGAAGTTTAGTTTTGAAGACAATATCCCCCTTTGCGATTCTGGAAAGGAATTCAGTGACCCAATAATGAAAGCTGCAACCACAGGGTTAATCAAATTAGAAGAAAGTTGAATACCTGAAAGTTTCGAGATGATATCAAATTTGTGATTTGTGTGTTGCATTTCGGTTATTTCCCACTGGGGGGTAGCCCTATTCTTTTTGATCTGAGTTGAAGGATATCCGCCCATCTTTCCTGATTAGCTTACCTGTAGCTAGGAGGGATTGAAAGATCATTACCAAGTCAGCCGCAGTAGCTTTGAGGGCAGCACGTTGTACATCTGACAGATCAGCGTATTGATCGCCAGACATTTCCTCAATGGTAAGCTTAGGGCTTTTTCTTGGCATGGTTATCTTTGAGCGCGAAGTTCATCTACAATTTCTTGAGCATTTTTCTTCTTGGAATCTTTTTTTGGTTTGTTTTCCCATGGCCTCTCACCAGTTAAACCAACAAGGGCACGATCTATCCAGCCAGGATTAAGTAAACTGTAATTTCCCGATCCGTTCTTTCGAGGTTGGTTACACCACCATATGATGACTTGTTTTAAATATGCTATACAATCTTCAACATTATCGAAATGACTGATTATTCTTTCAAGGGTTATTATTGCTTTTTCATGACCAGAGGGGAAGGCATCCAGTTCAGTTACTTTTTTATATATTTCTAAAGTGCTAATAGAAGAAGCAGCAGAAGCAAGTTTTACCGTTTTAGTTTCTTTCTTTACTCCTTCTTCTTTTTCACTATCGTCATTAACTTCACTGTCATCATTTCCGTTAACATCACTGTCATGACTAGGTAGGGGATAGGTAGGCTCTAGGTAGTCGCTAGGTAGAAACCCAGCCACTTTAGAATCCCAATTCGGAGAAGTTTCGATTTTTCTTCCTGAACCATGAAATCTAAATAGATCGTGCCACCTCTCAGGTGGCGGGTATTGTGACTTCCCCATCCATGAAGCCGAGGATTGATATTTCCACCAGTTGATTATTTGAATTAGTGATTTATCTCCTGCTTTGTAGATGCAGATTCTTTTCGCTTGTGAGAATTTTTCCAAAGACTTTTCTATTTGCCTCGCTGTTATTTTTTCATCTGGGAATATATCCAATCTAATGATCCTTGGATTATTTAGCAACCTTCCCTGATCATCTGCCAAGGTCACGATAAGACCAACCCAAAGCAAGCGTTCCATATGGTTTAGACCGATGATGAAGTCATCACGCCATAACTCTGGAGCTATCTTCCGCATAAGTGCTCCTAAGACATTACGCCCATTGGTGGCGTAGGAGGTTCGAGGGGAAGATCCTGGGTAGCAGATCGGTCAATTAGCGTAAGGAAAAATTTATGAAATAGGAATAGCGGTCCATCAATAATGAGCCGCTGTTTTCCACTAGTTATTGAAATAAAAATTTCAGGGACCATGTTTCCTCCAATCAAAAACGGTTGTAAACTGTGGAGATAGTTTACAACCGTCAAGGATGTGTAGGAAGGAAGTCGGAATATTTAGGGTTATTCCGGTTTATTCCGGTTTAATATTTCCATGTCTTTTTTATAGTCAACAAGAAAACCTTGGTCACCCGCGTAGAAAAGGTCTTTTAGCGTTTCAACTTTGACGGGTTCTCCATATCGTTTCCCGACAAGTTCACTGATCCGTTTCCATTTTTCGGCACGTTTAATTTCGGCAAATTCACCTTCGCCTATGTAAATCTCTTGTATTTCATTGTCATAGTAAATATTATGCCAATTTCTCCAACGTTCATATTGCGAGGGTACAGTGATCTTTTTAAGGGAAATTTCGAAAAATTGCTTATTCTTTTTTTCTTTTGGAAGTGGTAGCCCTTCAAATTTATCAGACTTCCATAAAACCTCGTCGCCGTCAGTAATTTGAATCCATGTTTCACCGGGATGCGGTGGATTCTGTAAAGCTGTCTTTACTCCGGTAATCACTCCTCCGAGATATCCCCTGAAGTAAAGAATAGTGAATAAAACCGTTAAAGATAAATGTGAAAAAAAGTTGTAGAACAATTCGAATAATTGGTGAGATGGGGATGTATGAGATTGCGATAATCAGAATAGGAAGAGGAATGATAAGCAAAATAAATTTATAGATAATCCTCCATAAATTATCATTATTTATTTGTCGCTGCTTATCAATCCCTTCAAGTAGCTTTTTTGTAAAATTTATTGCTTTCTCATCCATATTTCCCCTAACTTACCCTGATTATTTCCTGTCAGATTTCCATGAATTCTCTTACAGCACTTTCAGTAAGTATTCCACTGAATGCCAGTATTCTTTGGATGCCATCCGGTCCAAGGCTTATTGCAGGATTTCTAAGCATCCCTTAGATTACTAATATATTCCCACTCTTCGTTTTCCGGGTTTTCGTACTTCCAAAACTTCCAGCCATTGACTTCCTTCCAATCGGTTGCAATGGCTTTTGCAGCACCAGAGGGAGTGGCGTATTCTAATCCGTTCCAGCGGACATTGCCTTTTAAATCGAGCAATTCGCCTGAATATGTCTGTCCTCTATGGTGAGCTTCAATTATCAGCGGAAATTTGACCATTAATTTTCTTGCTTTCTTAATTTCAGCAACTTCTGGTTCATCCAAAGAGATGCCAAGCACCTCAGTCCAGTACTCAGCATCGATAGAGTGGATGATACGTTCTTCTTGCTTCACGCCTACCTTATACTGAAAGAGCAAATCAATAAGCCGATTGCCATTAATAAGCGTGATTGGTATTTTTCCCACTGACTGTGCTTCAGCTTTGGCTTCAGGGGTAAAGTCGCTAGGTGTGACAATGATTCCTTGTTCTCCATCGACCATTCTTAAAGAACCGCGCAAGTTGCGGACAGGGACAGAACCGATATTATTTGTCCAGCGTTTTGCTTGGATAACGACTTTCATGGCGGTAAGTTGATTTGTTTTCAGAATTCCCCGAACATCAATGCCTTTGTCGTTCACGTACTGGGTGGTTTCGGTTTCTTCAAATCCCATTTCTTCGAGCAAGGACCGAATTAGCTCCTCAAATTTCTGCGGTGGCATACCCAATAAATGCTTGCGCAAATCCTGGCGGACTTTCTTGTGTATGGCTTCAATCTGCTGTTCAATCCCCGTAGGTGCATTGGCTTTTAGTGCAAATGTGCCTTTTTGATCGCCACGCCGAAAACGAGAATTGGGATTCAGGGTATCGGTATAAAGCAAAGCCCCCATCGTGGCGTGAGGCGTATGACCAGTAGTATCGAGCAAGCCAGCTTTGATTGCCTGATCTGTGATTGCGTTGTAGTGCAGGGGTTTACTTGATGATCTTAGAATTTCGTAAGCGGCATCTTTGAATTGCATGATCTATTTTCTCCTTCACCCTTCCCACTTTCACTCAATCAACATTTTGGTCTTCTCCTAGTACATTCCAATCAACTCCCGATTGCTTTTGATAATCTTGCGCACAAACTCAATGCGGGCGGCGATTTTGTTCTGGAATATTGGAGATAATGAATTCAGTTAAGTTCCTTACAGGCGACAGCCAGAACATTCTTTAGATAGATATCTGGAAATGGAATGATAATCTCAGTTGAAGGTTCTCCCCATCGTTGAGTCTCGCACCACTCACGAATTTCATCGGTATTGGTCCATGTTTTTGAGTTTGCCGAAATGACCAAACTCAAAAGAAGCGTAATTCTATCAACAGTTTCTAGCAGAGTTGAGGTAAGTTTATTTGCTTTCTTTGGGCTTCCGTGAACTACTCCACTCCGTACATCATAGAACCTTTTTAGACTTCTGCTGATAAGTTTACGTCTAGTAGGATTGGATGAAAGTATGAATGCTGCCCGTTCAGAAAGTGACTGTGCAATCGACTCGAACTCATTAAATATCATAAGCGATTCTAGCGCGATTGATGTTTTTACAACGGATGCTTGAATGCGCGGTTCAGTCCGAGAGTCAAATAACCATTGCAGAGATAAATCGACTCGGCTTGCTAAATCAGAATTTGATTGAACATAATTTGTCAGACGATTAAAGCCGCATTGCGCAAATCTCTTGACAAATGTTTTATCAATTAACAATCCTTGAGTCGTTGGCGTGGCTTTTGATGTTGAGCTGATATATTGAAAATCAGGGCTATAGCTGAAATTCAATTCGGATTTTGGTTTTGTACTAATCCCTAATTTTCGTAATAGGTCTTTTTTCTTCACGACTAAAGTTGATGAAAGCACTGCAATTCTTTCAATCTGAGTGGCGATTTCTTCTGTTTTTTCCCTAATTGATTTTGGATCACCTGGACGGCAAATTTCAATCACTGTTTGGCTAGCAAGGTCTTTTGCGCGCTGATAATAGAAGTTATTTTCCCAAGAGTGTCTCGCAAATACGTTTCGTTTCCGAACTTGCTCAGCTAATCTTTCTGCTTCGTCAGAGCTGAAAAAACGAATTTTGCTAGAATCTAGGAACTCAAGGGTTGTTTGCGCCGAGAACATCCAAGTATTACGAATATATTGGGATTCGATCTTTGGAAGTTCAAATAACGTTTTCATCCTTCCCACACTCGCTCTATCACCTTCTTGACCTTCTCCTCATACAAGCGGACCAACTCCCGATTGCCGTGGACAATAGCGCGCTCGGTCTCGATGCGGGCGACGATTTCGTGCTGGATTTCCAGAGAAAATAAAACTGCTATTTCCATATTGGATTAACACTATCTTGAATATTTTGTTCCAACTCGGCGATCTCTTGTTGTTTTTGATTAATAAGATGCAGATAAGAATTAACTTTATCTACAATTTTACGTTGTACATTCATTGGCGGGAGAGGAATTTGAACCTGTTCAAGATTTTTTCTGCTAATGCGTTGGCGACTAGCACCAGTTAGATATTGTGCAAGGTTTTCATAATAGTTATCAGTAGTGGTTAGATAAACAAAATATTCTGGAATGATCTTGCTAATATTAAACCTAACTATTGTGCAGTCAACGGAAGTAATCATTCTTTTCCCAAGGTTTGGCACAAAACAAGCTCGCCCTACAGGGTCTGGTAGTCTAGAAATTAAAACATCTCCTGGGAAAATCTCAGTACAATTAAGTCTAGAAACTTCTCTTCACTAATAAATCTAGATCGTTCCGTTTTATCTATATATTCTCCAAAACCCACATTGCCTGTTTGAACCAATCGTATTCCAGAATCTGATTGATCTTTACTTTCAATCCAATTACCGTCAATAAATAATTCACAAACATCTATAATGGGAACTCTTGGGTATTTTTGTTTTCCATTATTTGTAATCTTTCGGTAACGTTCTGCACTTAGGTTGTAGTCATTCTCTGCAAGACTAGAGATTGGAACCAGCAAAGCGGAATCGGCTTCGGGGGCGAAAGAAGCAGTCTTTCCATCTAGTATAGAGACCCTAAAGGTTTCTAAGACCTTTAGAGTCTGTGGAAGATCATTTTTATCAATCGGGCGGCGTTGCGCGCCTAAATCCAATCCATCGTTTTCGACTTTGACGAACAGAATTTTGTCGGTCTTTTTAGCGAGGCCTTATCCAAAAACAGTATGGAAGTCTTGACGCCTGCATACGGATTGAACGCGCCCGCAGGCAGAGAGACCACCGCCCACAGGAAATTGTTCTCAATCAGATATTTGCGTAATTGCTTGTACGCCCCAGCCGATTGAAAGATAATGCCCTCGGGTACAATGATGGCGGCGCGTCCGTTTGGCGTGAGATGCTCCGCCATGTAATCCACGAACAGCACTTCACTGCGGTTCGACTGCACCGAAAACTTTTTGTGCGGCATGATGCCGCCCTTTGGCGACATGAACGGCGGGTTGGCAAGGATCACATCGGCGTACTCGTTCCAGCGTTCTTCGCTGGCGAGCGTATCGTATTCGAAAATATTCGGCGTGGTGAAGCCATGCAGGTACAGGTTGACCAGCGAAAGCCGCACCATATCGGGCGAGATGTCGTAGCCGCGAATGTTATCCGCTAGTTTCTTGCGTTCGGCGGGTTTCAGCGCGCCGCCAGGTTTCCCATCCTTTGCATTGCTTGCCATTACATGCTTATAAGCTGAGATCAAAAATCCCGCTGTGCCACAGGCAGGGTCGAGGATGGAATCGTCTTTCTTCGGATCAACCACTTTGACCATGAAGTCAATAATGTGACGCGGCGTGCGGAACTGTCCCGCGTCTCCCTGCGACCCGAGAACGGACAGCAAATATTCGAAAGCATCTCCCAACTTTTCAGAGTGGTCGTAATTGAAGTCGTTGATCACTTTAAGAAACATTTTCAGCGTTTCGGGGTCACGGTAGGGCAAATACGCATTTTTGAAAATATCGCGGAACAACTGCGGCACGCCCTGGTTGCGCGTCATTTTGTCAATCGATTCGCCGTACAGGTTGAGCATATCGTAACCGCTCAAAGCGGGACTTAATAACTTTGCCCAACTGAATTTTTCATATTCACCCACAAAGAAACTGCGCTTCCCACCCAATTCTTCGGCTTCCGCATCCATATCATCCATGAATTTATAGATCAACGCAATGGTAATCTGCTCCACCTGACTCTTCGGGTCGGGCACTTTCCCCACGAGAATATCGCGGGCTGAGTCAATGCGGCGTTTTGTTTCGGAATCTAACATTTATTTTCCTTTGAGGTTATGCCATGAATTGGTTCAGCGGCACATAATCTTTGACATATTCTGGAACACGTGTCCTCCATGCAGCGGGAACAGCTTTAAAGTCCTGCATGGTAAAAGTGGGATTCGTGTTCAATTCTGTCAGGCGTTTATTTTCAATAATATCGCGTACCTGGTTGTCTGTGATGTATGCTTTAAAGAAATACTTCAATGGCATAATGATATCGGGTTTTTCAGGCTTGGTGTCAGCGATGAACTTCTCAAACTCTTCTTCCAGCAAATCATCCTTGCTCTTGAATTGCTGAATGAACCCGTAAGCCTTCTCGATGATCTCGCGAAGTGAGAGCCTGCGATCAATACCTGCGGCTTTGCGTAATTTATCCAGCGTGAAGAACTCTTCGGGCTTATCTAAAATGTGAGTTGAAACATATTCAACAATACGCTCCCAATTGCCTTCCTGCACATTGGTTTTGATAAACTCATCTTCCTTGATACGTTCTTCAAACTTCTCGAAGAACATACGGTCAATCTTCATGCCTTCCAACCCGATTTGGTGCTCTTGAAGAGACTTTAAACTATCTGGATCAAATCGTTCATAACCCTCGATAACGGCTGTCGGTCCCGTATCTACACCAGAGCCTGAGCCATATCCAATTTTGGCTCGAGGCGGCAATTTTAGAATTTCGTCATAATTGAACTTTTCTTCAAAGTATTCACAATTGGCAAAAAAATCAAACAGTTTGTAGTGTTGTTTCTTTGCTGTGACAATATCAGACTTGAGTTTAGGGTCGAACAAGTCTTTTGTAAACTCGTAAGCACGTGTTCCGCGTCCTTTGATTTGGACAAAGTCCGTTGGTGAGAATACGGGGCGCATGAGACATAGATTCAAAATGTCTTCGCAATCATAGCCGGTGGTCATCATTCCAACGGTCACACAAACGCGGGTTTTACTGGTTTTATAAGCAGATATGAAGTTTGCTGATCCGCTCAGATTATTGTTTGAAAAGTTGATAGTGAATTGCTGAGCGTCTTGTACTTGCGAAGTCACTTGCATCGCAAAGTCTGATTGATATTTGCCCGGAAATATCTGGTCAGCTAATTCGTTGAGTATTTGCGTTAATTTGGCAGCATGATGCTGGCTTACAGCAAAAATGATGCTCTTTCCGATTTCACCACTAATAGGGTCGCGTAAAGCATTTTCAAGAAATGTCTTGCAAAAGGTGTAATTCGTGGGGTCAGAGAAAAACTTCTTCTCAAAGGATCGCTGGAAAAAGGTTTCTTCCTGCTCGCCTTCCTCCGTCTCAACAATTACAGAATAACCTTCATCCGCAAGAAGTTGAGTGGTTACATCTGTGCGCGCATCCACCACTTTTGGGTTGATCAGGAATTTATCTTCCACGCCTTCCATAAGCGAATACCTGAAAGTAGGCTGTCCGCCTTCGCATCCAAACGTGCGATAGGTATCCAGCAGGATGCGCCTTTCAAGTTCACGCGGGTCGCGTGCGTTACTGTGGTCAAATTTTTTGAGATAGTCTTTTGGCGTTGCAGTTAAGCCGAGTTTATAGCCAATAAAATACTCGAATACTGCACGTGCATTCCCACCTATGGAACGATGTGCTTCGTCCGAGATAATTAAATCAAAATCGGTTGGCGAAAAGAGCTTCTTATATTTATTGTTGAACAACAGGGATTGAACAGTAGTTACAACTATATCCGCTCTTCGCCAAGCTTCACGATTATCCTTGTAGATATCCGTCTTGAAATCATTTTTTAGGAATTGTACAAATCGCTTATTCGCCTGATCTTCCAATTCAAGTCTATCCACTAAAAACAAAACGCGCTTTGCGTTGCCTGTTTTCAAAAAAAGCTTGATGACTGCGGCAGCAATCAGAGTCTTTCCTGTACCGGTAGCCATCTCAAATAAGAAGCGATCATTTCCTTCTTTGACTGATTTTTGAAGAGATTTAATAGCACGTATTTGATACTCACGTAAAAAACGCAAGTAATTATTCTCAATAAAACCAGATCGTTCTAGTTCATTCTTCCATGCAGCTTCTTCCTTGTAGGTTGGATATTGAGTTTGCACGATGTAATCAGCAGTAATAAACTCCGTAATAAGTTTTACGGGATTGGGGCGGGTTGATTGGTAACTTTTTACTGACCATGGCTTAGGAAATTGCGTAATGACATAGGGATTGCCGCGCTCTAAATCCCATAAGTAGTGCAAATTACCGTTTGAAAGAATTACAAACCGGCAGTTTTGCGATTTTGCATATTTTCTTGCTTGTTCCTTGCCAACAAGAGGGTTTTTATCTTCTGACTTGGCTTCTAAAACAATTAACGGGAAACCACGCTCATCGAGCAGAAGAAAATCTAGATAACCATGTTTGGTTGATTCAAAATCCTCCCCAAAAGCATCGAATTCTTTCTGCGTGATTTTTGTATGAAGCTCAAGTTGAATATTGGCAGTGCCATCCTCGGAATCAAAGAAACGCCACCCTGCTTCTTCCAGCAGCTTGTTGATCTTGATTCTGGCTTTGGCTTCTTTTTGTCCCATTTAGAACCCCTAGGTTATTTTGAGCAACGATAAAATAAGCATACAGCCAAACCTTTATCCCTGCAAGCGCAAATGGCTGCGAGAAGATAGTGCCCCATTTCCCTCAAACGGTCTTTTCAAGTCAGCTCGTGAGCCGCCGGGAGAGTTATTAAGTTGCAATCCGTAAAGATGCAAAACACAAACACTCATCATAAGACGGGTGTTTGTGTTAGTTAAATTCTTGAGATAAGCCATTTGCCCAGAAATTAAAACAAAACAGGAGTTTTTAGAAGTCATCATATCCAATCGATATTGGTAACTTTTCGAACCCCTGCAAGCAGAACATTATAGTAAAACACCTATCTACCATGACGAAAAAAATGCACTAATTTAGCCCAAACTCCACACTCTCTCAAAAGCCAACGTAGCTAAATCTCGAGCTCTTTCTTGAATAGCCTGAGCATTCCAGTTTTCTATTCGGTCGCCATATCTGGTAAGAAAGTCTTGAACGAAAGGAAGATTTTGAATTTCATTTCTCATGTCTTCCCTTAACCTTCTGGCCTTTTCGCTCGGCGGTAAGTTCCCTAATCTAGAATTAGTGCGAAAGTATAACGGGAGAAGGTTGCCGATATTATCAATAAGAATCTTCAGAGTCTGGTCATCAATCACTAACGCGGTAGGTGGATTTTGCGGAAGAAAATGTTCAATATTATTATTCCTTCTTAAAATCCTTGAAATCGGGGTTGTTATATAGCAAGTCGTTGCCCAAGAATCTAATCCGTAATTGTTTATACGATCGAAAATATAGCAAATAATTGGTAATTGATCTGAAGAATATGAAATATCGGCAAATCGTCCTATAAACTCTTCCCAAGCAGCTCTTTTATCCCGCAAACTATTAATAAGATCTTCTACTGCAAGGTTTAAATCTGTTTCTTGTACAAAAGTTAAACAGGTGTCTGCGTAAAGGTGCTCAACTTCATTTCCGACGCGTTCGCAAATCACATTGTTAACAAAGTGGTATTTTTCAAGTGCTTCAAACAAGCGAACTAGAGTCCTTGCTTTTAAGTCTGAGGTTCCCGTGGCGGTTATTTGGGCAAGTTCAATAGCAGCATAGGCGACTGGGCAGAACTGAACTATTCCAAATTCACGCAAGGCTTGTAACGATGCGGTAATAGCTTCATATCTATCCTGATACCCGGATATTGATACCAACCCGATAGTTTCAAAATAATCTCTCGTGTTTTCATTGGTTGGATGTTTAGTCAAGTTGTAAAACCTTGAGAATTCGACTAATGAAGTTGTTAATGATTCGGGTCCAACGTCTTCCCTTTCTCCATATTCTTAAGTTTACGATAGAGTTGCGGTTTCGCCACATACCCCAGCTTGGAAACATAAAAATACTTTAGCATTCTTAGGATTGTATTTTCTGAATTATCAAGAATTTCCTTCCACCGATCTTCGATACTATCAACACGCCTAGAGAAAAGGTAGTTTTTAAGTAAATCAGAGACTTCGAGACCTGTGCCGCGGGCATTCGTTCTCTCAAAGATGCTAAGCGCTTCTTCGTCACCATTTACTGAGACTTGGATGACATAGGCATTGTAGATGGCTCGGAGGAACTGGCTTAATTCGCTTCTGTCAAAACCAGAAACTTGACTAAGGAAGAAATCGTAAATTGGTTTTATTCAATTCGATTGCTTTTTTACGGTCCGATTATTTATTCGGGCGGGAAAATCACCTTGCCAATCGCCACGCGCCATATATTCAAAAATAATTCTTACCAACTCGGATGCTATATATCTGCACCCCATGGTTTCCGCTGTGGTTAAATCAATGAATGTTATTTTTCCTTGGATTGCTTGTTCGAGGGGATAAAGCCAGAGTCTCCTTGCATGCATTCGGCATGCGATCAATAAGAGCATAAACTCGTAAGTCGTTGTTGACCATCAACCACGTTGGTTAATTGATCCTGGGTTTCTTCAAAAATAAAGTTACCAAGGAAAAGATACTCATCCGTCTCACCTATGTAACTATTTAAATCTTCAATAAGCTCTAGTGCCTCAGTTTCACCCCAAACAAAATTTCTTTGATATTTAGGAATACTATATTGAGTTTGGGCATTGAATATGTCTTCAATGCGCATTACAACGGGGGATATTGTTGGCATATATCCTTGTCTCCTCTATTTTTAGGATTACTTTTAATTAGTAATATTATATCCTCACATTGATTGCTGGTTAAAAAAATGATGCCTTCTCGTGCTTTAATAAAGTGATATAGGATTTAGGACCCTTTTCCCTCAACCGGTCTTTTCAAGTCGGCTCGTGAGCCGCCGGGCGGGTGGATTCTAGCATGTTATAGACGATCCTATGTAAAAGTCTTCTTAGTCATGTTTACATTCGTAGAACTCTTCTGTACAATTGTAGTATCCATTTCATGGGGCATTTGGGAAGTAGTCAATGAGGGAAAAAAAGAAAATAAACATCGATCAAAAAGATCAAGGTGTTGGTAATCAGACCAACATTGCTGGTGATCAAAATATATACCAGACCATACCTGCGCGGATGGTGGCGGAAGAGGAATTGAAGGCAGCGTTATTGAAGCTGGCGGAACTTCCTGAGAGGGAGGTGCCGCAGCCAGCCCCGATGCCGGAGGGGTCGCGGTTCCCATCGATCCGACCCAACCCGCTGTTCGTGGGTCGCGAGGACGAGCTGAAGGAACTGGCGAAATATCTGAAGGGAGGGGAGTCGGTTGCCATCGGGCAGGTAGCGGCAGCCACGGGGATGGGGGGCATCGGCAAGACGCAGCTGGCCTCCGAGTTTGCACATCGGTACGGGCAATACTTTGCAGGAGGAGTGTACTGGTTGAGCTTTGCCCTCGCCGGAGTTGGTCCCGAACGAGGTGGCTGCGTGTGGGGACCCGGGTGATGAACGGCCGCAGGAGGAGCAGGTGAGGCAGGTGCTCTCCGAGTGGAAGAACCAGAAACCGCGACTGCTGATCTTCGACAACTGTGAGGATGCCAAATTGCTGACGAAGTGGCTGCCGCCCACGGGAGGCAGCCGGGTGCTGGTGACAAGTTCGGCAGAGCAGTTGGGATCCTGGGATGGGGGTGAGGCATTATCCACTTGGATTATTTGAGAAGTCGGAGAGCCTGGCGTTGTTGCGGAAGTTCCGGGGCGAGAAGGCAACAAGTGACAAGGATCTGAATGAGATCGCGGATGAGCTGGGAGATCTTCCTCTTGCACTGCACATGGCGGGGAGCCATTTACGAACGTATCGACATGAGATAACGGCGAGGCAGTATCTGGAGGCGATACGGAAGCCTGGGCTGCTGGAGCATGTGTCGATGAAGAAGGGGGAGTTCTCACCGACGGGGCACGATCTGCATGTGGGGCGGACGTTTGCGGTAAGTGTGGGGAGGCTGAACGAGGAAGATGAAAGTGATCTAATGGCGTTGGAGCAATTGGTGCGGGTGGCGTGTTATGCGCCTGGTGAGTTGATCCCTCGTGGTTTATTGAAAGGAAGCATGGGGGAGGAGGTGGATGACACGCAATTCGCGGATGGGGTTGAGAGGCTGTTGGGGTTGGGGTTGGTGGAGGAGGATGAAGCAGGGGATGTGCGAATGCATCGGCTGGTGAGCAGTTTCGTGAGGCAAACGCGACCGATCGAGGCGGCATTGCAGGCAGATGAGCAGGCAGTGAGCGACAAGGCTTATGAAGCCAACGAAAGTGGATATCCTAGCAGGATGCAGCCGCTCCTGGCCCATTTGAAGTATCTCACTGACCGGGCATTGAAGCGGGAGGATGAACGATCTGCTGCTCTGGCAATTAACCTGGGCTATTATTTGGATATGATCGCTGACTATGCAGGTGCCCTGTCATATCTTGAGCAGGCTCTGGCGATCCACAAGAAGGTGCTGGGTGAGGAGCACCCGGCTACCGCCACCAGCCTCAACAGTCTGGGTTATCTGCTTCAGGCTATGGGTGACTATGCAGGTGCCCGGCCGTACCTAGAGCAGTCTCTGGCGATCCGCAGGAAGGTACTGGGTGAGGAGCACCCGGGTACCGCCACCAGCCTTAACAATCTGGGTTCGCTGCTGCAGGATATGGGGGACAGTGAGGGTGCGCGGTCGTGCCATGAGCAGGCTCTGGCGATCCGCAGGAAGGTGCAGGGTGAGGAGCATCCGGACACCGCTAACAGCCTCAACAATCTGGGTACGCTGCTGCAGGCTTTGGGTGACTATGCAGGTGCGCGGCAATATTATGAGCAATCTCTGGCGATCCGCAGGAAGGTGCTGGGGGAGGAGCACCCGAACACCGCCAACAGCCTCAACAATCTGGGTGCGCTGCTGAAGAAAACAGGTGATTATGATGGTGCCCGGTTGTACTATGAGCAGGCTCTGGCGATCCGCAGGAAGGTGCTGGGTGAGGAGCACCCGAATACCGCCAACAGCCTCAACAATCTGGGTACGCTACTTTATGCTATGGGTGACTATGAGGGTGCGAGGCCGTATCTTGAGCAGGCTTTACGAATCAATGAAAAGGTTCTTGGTCCCGACCATCCTAATACCAGGTTCGCGCGGCAAAACCTTGAATCTTTGTCGGAATAGTATAAAAAATCATCCTAATAAGCAAGCACACAAAATTGGAGGATCGAATGAACAAGGAAAGCAAATCGTCACGTGGAAGCTCAAAAGGAAAGAAAACGGCCTCAACAGTCTTTGATCAACGTGGTCAACAAGTCGGACAGCAAACCAACATCGCTGGAGATATGAATGTGGATTCCATGCAAAACACTGTATTGGTAGGAGAAGAGATCCACTTTGGATCGGCCACCAACCGGGAAGAGGTGATCGCAGATATTGAGAAACTCAAAGTCCAGGTGGAAAAGCTTCTAGCAAAATCAGGAGCGAACGAGGAAACCGTGACAGATGCAAAATACCAGATGGAAAAAGCTGTTCAGCAATCGAAAAATCCTGAGGCGGATAGGAACAAGGTACTTGAATATCTTGATGGTGCCAAAAAGCTGATCAGTGGTTTGGCCGAGGCAGGTATTCTGGTGAAGGTGTTCATTGAAGCAGCACAAGCAGTTCAGAAATTCTTTTAGGGATAATAATTGAGCACATTCGATCAAAAAGGTCAGAGGGTTGGTGATCAGACCAACGTTGCTGGTGATCAAAATATATACCAGACCATACCTGCGCGGATGGTGGCGGAAGAGGAATTGAAGGCAGCGTTATTGAAGCTGGCGGAACTTCCTGAGAGGGAGGTGCCGCAGCCAGCCCCGATGCCGGAGGGGTCGCGGTTCCCATCGATCCGACCCAACCCGCTGTTCGTGGGTCGCGAGGACGAGCTGAAGGAACTGGCGAAATATCTGAAGGGAGGGGAGTCGGTTGCCATCGGGCAGGTAGCGGCAGCCACGGGGATGGGGGGCATCGGCAAGACGCAGCTGGCCTCCGAGTTTGCACATCGGTACGGGCAATACTTTGCAGGAGGAGTGTACTGGTTGAGCTTTGCCTCGCCGGAGTTGGTCCCGAACGAGGTGGCTGCGTGTGGGGACCCGGGTGATGAACGGCCGCAGGAGGAGCAGGTGAGGCAGGTGCTCTCCGAGTGGAAGAACCAGAAACCGCGACTGCTGATCTTCGACAACTGTGAGGATGCCAAATTGCTGACGAAGTGGCTGCCGCCCACGGGAGGCAGCCGGGTGCTGGTGACGAGTCGGCAGAGCAGTTGGGATCCTGGGATGGGGGTGAGGCATTATCCACTTGGATTATTTGAGAAGTCGGAGAGCCTGGCGTTGTTGCGGAAGTTCCGGGGCGAGAAGGCAACAAGTGACAAGGATCTGAATGAGATCGCGGATGAGCTGGGAGATCTTCCTCTTGCACTGCACATGGCGGGGAGCCATTTACGAACGTATCGACATGAGATAACGGCGAGGCAGTATCTGGAGGCGATACGGAAGCCTGGGCTGCTGGAGCATGTGTCGATGAAGAAGGGGGAGTTCTCACCGACGGGGCACGATCTGCATGTGGGGCGGACGTTTGCGGTAAGTGTGGGGAGGCTGAACGAGGAAGATGAAAGTGATCTAATGGCGTTGGAGCAATTGGTGCGGGTGGCGTGTTATGCGCCTGGTGAGTTGATCCCTCGTGGTTTATTGAAAGGAAGCATGGGGGAGGAGGTGGATGACACGCAATTCGCGGATGGGGTTGAGAGGCTGTTGGGGTTGGGGTTGGTGGAGGAGGATGAAGCAGGGGATGTGCGAATGCATCGGCTGGTGAGCAGTTTCGTGAGGCAAACGCGACCGATCGAGGCGGCATTGCAGGCAGATGAGCAGGCAGTGAGCGACAAGGCTTATGAAGCCAACGAAAGTGGATATCCTAGCAGGATGCAGCCGCTCCTGGCCCATTTGAAGTATCTCACTGACCGGGCATTGAAGCGGGAGGATGAACGATCTGCTGCTCTGGCAATTAACCTGGGCTATTATTTGAGAATGATCGCTGACTATGCAGGTGCGCGGCCGTACTATGAGCAGGCTCTGGCGATCCGCAGGAAGGTGCAGGGTGAGGAGCACCCGAAAACCGCCAACTGCCTCAACAATCTGGGGGGGGTGCTGCAGGATATGGGTGACTATGAGGGTGCCCGGGAGTACTATGAGCAGTCTCTGGAGATCTGCAGGAAGGTGTTGGGTGAGGAGCACCCGTACACCGCCACCAGCCTCAACAATCTGGGTTTGCTGCTGCAGGATATGGGTGACTATGAGGGTGCCCGGCCGTATTATGAGCAATCTCTGGCGATCCGCAGGAAGGTGCAGGGTGAGGAGCATCCGGACACCGCCACCAGTCTCAACAATCTAGGTTTGCTGCTGCAGGCTTTGGGTGACTATGAGGGTGCGCGGCCGTACTATGAGCAGTCTCTGGCGATCCGCAGGAAGGTGCTGGGTGCGGAGCACCCGGACACCGCCACCAGCCTCAACAATCTGGGTTTGTTGCTGCAGGCTATGGGTGACTATGAGGGTGCGCGGGAGTACTATGAGCTGTCTCTGGCGATCTCCAGGAAGGTACTGGGTGAGGAGCACCCGCACACCGCCATCAGCCTCAACAATCTGGGTTTCCTGCTGGCGGCTATGGGTGACTATGAAGGTGCCCGGCCATATCTTGAGCAATCTCTGGCGATCTCCAGGAAGGTGCTGGGTGAGGAGCACCCGGACACTGCCAGCGGCCTCAACAATCTGGGGGGGGTGCTGAAGGCTATGGGTGACTATGAGGGTGCCCGTTCGTATTATGAGCAGGCTCTTGCGATCCGCAGGAAGGTGCTGGGTGATGAGCACCCGTACACCGCCAACAGCCTCAGCAATCTAGGTGTGGTGCTGAAGGATATGGGTGACTATGAGGGTGCACGGCAGTATTATGAGCAATCTCTGGTGATCCGCAGGAAGGTTCTGGGTGAGGAGCACCCGAACACCGCCTCCAGCCTCAACAATCTGGGTGCGCTGCTGCAGGCTATGGGTGACTATGAGGGTGCCCGGTCGTACCTAGAGCAATCATTAGCGATCCGTAGGAAGGTGCTGGGTGAGGAGCACCCGGACACCGCCAACAGCCTCAACAATCTGGGGGGGTTGTTGAATGAAATGGGTGACTATGAGGGTGCCCGGTCGAATTTTGAGCAGGCTTTACGAAATCAATGAAAAGGTTCTTGGTCCCGACCATCCTCATACCAGTATCGTGCGAAAAAACCTTAAATCATTGGATACATAGACAAAAGATTGCACTCCATCTCCCTCAAACTGTCTTTTCTAGTCGGCTCGTGAGCCGCCGGGCGGGTGCATTATTCGATTAGTAAAGTACGGAAAAACAACGAAAATAGAAACTACAAACACCCATCAAAAAGATGGGTGTTTGTCTTAGAAATTTGTGTAAGAAGCCCTGATTTTTTTAGGGTTAAAAACAAAACGGGCGTTTTCTAAAGTCATCATAGCCATTCAATGGTGACGGCTTTTGAAACTCCCGTATATAAGAGTGCCCCCACGGAGATTCGAACTCCGGTCTTAACCTTGAAAGGGTTGCGTCCTGGTCCACTAGACGATGGGGGCTTGTCCTTGCTTTTTTACAGCGGGCAGGATTTTATCATCCCACTAATGAACGGTCAAGCATTAAACGGGATTAATCTTCGATTTTTTGGGTCTTCAGAGCAAGCAGGTCCACATGGCTCCGGTTGAATAGGACCGCCTCGCTTTCGATTTTAAATGACGGGATTAAAATCGCATTGACCAGGGCACTGTACAACGGAACAAATTCCCGCGTGCCCTCCACCATGATCGTGGAAAAATCAAAGCGCCCAGCCCACTCCAAAATCCCATTCAATTCGTACACCTGGGTCACCACGCGGACGGGATACTCTACCAGACGCACATAACCTCCGCGCGCCAACGCTTGGGGACCAATGTCCTCCCGCTTCGACATGCATACCGTGATCACCTGGGACTTGACCAGGCGCACCACCTCAAAATGATCAACAAGCTTGGTGGGCATATGCAAGCGTGCAAGCCTTGCATCCAAAACCTCCATGAAGGAATTTGTGCCGTCATTCATCAAGCCCATCAGCCCGGTATTGGGTACCATGATTTTTCCAACCACCCGGTAACTCGAGGTGAGGAAATCGGCATTGATCAATCGTTGGGTACCGGAAACAGGTGCTTCAGCGGGCATGGCATCCCCCAGGACTATTGTTCGGAAGTAACACCGGTCGAATCGTGCTTTGTCGGAGGCCTTTTCCCCCCCGTCGTTTTGGAGAAGTCGAATGGCCGGCATCAGGATTGAGCAGGGTTGACAGCCAATTCACCGATTTTTCATCGTATTCTCGCCGTCCACATACATCACAAATCCATGCCGGGAAGTTCGGCACTGTGATCACTTCTTCATCCAGCCAGGTGAAATAGGTGACATGGTGAAGGCGCATCATGCCAGCCTGGCATTCACGGCAGGGAAAGGGTTCATTTCGATGGGTCGACTCGCTCATTCGCGGGTTTCCTTGTTATGGCGCTGCGTTAACGACATTGGTGTGGTCGATCATGTTCCAATCCGGGGGAGGCCAGTAGATCAGAATCGCCTTTCCGATCACATTATTCACCGGCAGCATACCCCAGGCATGAGAATCCGACGAATCGTTGCGGTTGTCTCCCAGAACGAATAATTGCCCCGGAGGGACGATCCAGGTTCCTTGATAATCAGGCGTTGCCGCAATATAGGGTTCGGTGATTTCCCGATCGTTGACGATAACCACTCCATTTTCAACCTGGACCACATCACCGGGAAGACCGATCACGCGCTTGATCAGATCCTGCGTGGGGTCAAGCGGAAAGCGGAACACGACAATGTCGCCGCGCTGTGGTTCGTTGAACTGGTAGGCAAGTTTGTATACGAGCACATACTCACCGTTCTCGAGGGTGGGGCGCATGCTGAATCCGTCCACTCGGACACGAGCGGATACTGCGTTAATCACCACAAACAAGACAACAGCCAGCAGGATGGTTTCAAGCGAATCCCGGAGAACCTGCCCCCAGGATGCGGATTTCTTTTCCACCGTCTCGACGGGAATTATTTCAGGGTCAAAATTTTCCAAAAAGCTCCTCCAAAACCTGAAAAGATTATAAGTCCCTCTTGGTCACCCTGCAAGAGGAGCTTTCACTTTCACAGGCTTCAAACTCGGCCCCAGGCATAAAATGTCGGGACGAACAGCACACGCTCACCATTCGCCCAGGCTTTTTCATCCGCAGATTTAATCCTCTGGATTTCGGCAGGAGGAATCGTTCCATCCAGGTCGGATTTGATCACCGCCCATTCCATCTCCTGTTCCGTCGGAGATGGGATTCCCGGCCAACCTCCCGCCATGATCCCGCTTTCGATGGGGGCAATCCCTGCTGACACGAACCAACCTTTCAGCTTTCGACCGGCGTTCGGGTCTGCACCCTGCTTGAGAAGCGACTCTGCCTGCCATTTTCCCAGCGGCTCCAGCACAGGCGGGTAATCGATCCTTCCGGCGTAATCCGGTTCCGCCATGGCAAGAAGTGCACCGCCCGGACGTGTGATTCGTTTCATTTCATTCAATACGGTTATAGGAGATTCCACCCACAGCAGCAGAAAATGACAGAAGACGATATCAAAGCTGCCATCCGGGAAGGGGAGGTGATGCCCGTCGCCGCAGGTTATTCTGACCGTGGTGGCGTTCTGGCGTGCCAGCCGGGTGCTTTCGAGGCTAATGTCCAGCCCATGGATTTCTGCTTTAGTAAGAGAAGGGAATTCTGTGAGTAATGCGCCGGTCCCGCATCCAACCTCGAGGATATGATGGGCTTTGGTGATTCCTGCTTTTTCGTATAGATATATTCTTGTTTTTGAGGTCCAACCCGCTTGCTGCAAATACCGGGCATGCCAATCCACTTGAGGAAGTCATTACTGCCCGGCCATCCAACTGAGGATGAATTTCACCTGTTCATCTGTTTCGGGTGAGCGGGGGTGGAGGTTGTGCTTGGGAACATGCTGCCACCATTCTGCCAGTTGGGCCAGAGATTCCGCCCCTGTTTTTCCATGGCGTACGAGGTAACAGCCAACAGTCGTCCCCGTGCGTCCCACGCCTCCCCAGCAATGAATATAAACCTTCCGTGAATCCTGAAGTGCCGCGTCCAGGGTGTCGAGTGTCTTTTTCATCTGCTCAACGGAGGGGGTGCCAAAGTCACCAATTGAGAATCTTTGATATGTAACAGGAAGGTTGTAGTGAGCAGCCCGTTCGGTGAGAATGGGAGCATACGGCAGGAGTTCCCCTTCGGCGGTAAGGTCAATGAAGGTAACAAAACCAGCCTCGAGAAAGAGATCCATGCGCTGAGTAGTTCTTTCATGATCCCATGAGCCGGGGTATTCTCCAGCGAGGAATCTGCCGGGTGTGACCCAGTATGATTCGGGAATTGGACGGGGAGGGATGGCAATCATCTTCTCGATTGGGGATAAAAAAGGCTCGGGCTGCCAAAGGGTCGGTTTCCGAGCCAGGTGATCTTGTTAATTGTTATGCATGATTATATGCGGTTGCGGTCCTGCAATTCCGACACCGATGGAGGATATTTTCCGGTCTCCCGACGGAATTCATAGAGCTCGATCATTCGTTCAATGATTTTTTCATCGCCGGGGTTTATCTCTCCAAATTCAAAACCTGTGTTGAAGAACACAGGGTCGATATCCGGCTTGGACCACACCGATTTGGCGGTGATATCCAGATGATCCTTGTTAAATTCATTGGATTCGGGCAGGTCGATGCGAAGCTCGTATTGATCGCCCAGCTCCAGGTGATGTTCGCCGATGACCATCGCGCCTTTGACAGTCAGGTCGGAAAGGT
This sequence comes from uncultured Chloroflexia bacterium, assembly GCA_963709295.1. Classification (GTDB taxonomy): domain Bacteria; phylum Chloroflexota; class Anaerolineae; order Anaerolineales; family Villigracilaceae; genus JBGPQJ01. The sequence continues at coordinate 154,088 of CAVPVW010000005.1, forward strand.
AACCGATGACCTTGCCGGACTTCCGGTCGAAAACCCGTGAATAAACCACCAGGAATTTTCGTTCAAGCTTTCTTCTTTCATCACCCATGGCATTCTCCAATTCACTGCTCATCATCTAGTTCGAATGCTGTTTTATGAGTCTACAGAGAAAAAGTGCCCTTGTCAACCGTCGGCAACCAATCGCGCTGGCAATTTTGACGGTTGGTTTACATTACGGTGCGGATTGAGACAGGCATGTGCCCGGTATCATTATGGGACACAAGAACCACTTCACCGTTGGGATGAACAGAAAATTCACTGATCCCGCAGTTGTTGATATCGGTATTGATCCAGGTTTCAAGAGGTGCCTTCAAGGCGCGCACCATGAAATAACGCAGGATGTTCCCGTGGCAGACAAGGATCTCATGCCTTTCTTCGCGGGACGGCCGGAAAAAATGCCCCCACGCTTGTTGGGCTTGAGTGAATCCATCTTCAATAATCTTCCAGGGAGTTTCCGGGGACCATAAACCCACCCAGGGTGCCATCTGGAGCGGAGTTGTGACGCTTTCGCTCGAAATTCTTCCCTTATTGGCTTTATACCAGGTGATGAAATCGCCGGGTAAATAGGGGATGCATTCCCATAAAAGCTTCGAACCCTGCATGCGAACTTTCGGGATGCTCTGGGCGATGATCTTTGCTGTCTCGGATGCCCGTCTAAGTGTGCTGTAATGGATGGCGTTAATCTTTAATTTCTTAAATCGTTCTCCGGTAAAATCCGCCTGAAGTTTGCCGGTTTCAGTGATACCCAAGCCCAGCCGGTCTTTGGCATTGCCAGGCAGGCGCTGCCCGTGGCGGACAACGTAAATGTGTCGCTGGCTCATATGCAGTTCCGGACGAAAAAAAGTGGGAATTGATTCATGCTGGTTTGCCTAATCATCCTCTTTCAGGGTGATCACATCCTGCGGCCAACCCTGGCGGGATGAACTGGATACGATTTGGGCGACTTCGCGAGGCACGACATTTTCCTTCAACAGATTGGCCATCGGCATCCATACTGGACGATAGCTGCCTCGTTCGGGCGGGTAAAGACCCTGCATTTCGGGACCGGCGCCTGTGCCGAATTTTCCACCTGTGACGCGAGTCAGAAAATAATATTGTAATTTTCCCCGGTGACTTACTTTCACCATGAGCCGGTCCACATCCACCTTCAGGCCCAATTCCTCCTCGATCTCCCGGACTACTGCCTGCTCGGGTGATTCCTTCTCCTCCACCTGTCCCCCGGGAAAGACATAATACAGCCGCCCCTCACGTCGACGTTTAATGAGGGCAATTTCATTTCCGTGAATGATGAATCCAGCAGCGCGGGGCATGAATTGATTATACAGGAGACCAAAAAAAGAGGGACGGACAGCGCCGTCCCTCGTCGGTTACTTGTAAAGTGAGCTCCATTCGTTGGTCAGGATATTCCCCAACACCTGATCGGCCATCCCCTGGGTAGGCAGCACGTCCCCGTCGGGTTCGACATACAGCCAGGCTTTGCCAGCGCCGCTCGGGGTGGTTTCGTCCTCGAGGAGTTCAAATGCGACCGGATTATTTTCCGAATAGGGAACGGGCAGGTCCCATACAAGGTTTATACCCAGATCAACCATTGCCTGCCGATTCTGAAGAACCGCATCCCGGTGGGCTGGATCAGCGGTCAGCGAAAGGCTCTTCACACCCAGTCCCACCAGTTTTTCGAGCAAAGTCTTGAAATTGGAAGCGTCCGACTCTTTGATGGTCAAATGAACCGTGACAAAAATATCCGCTTTGAGACAAGCGTCCAGCGCCTGCCAGGAAGCGGGGTTTTCGGGTGCAAGGATGAACAGCAGATGATCCAATCCGGTTTGCAGGAGTGATTGGAGGTATGCTTCGCTCGAGAGTTTCAATCCATCGGTCATCAGGCCGGTCACCTGACCAATGGATTCTGCATGGGCGATGAGCGCCGGCAGATCTTCGCGCAAGGTCGGTTCGCCGCCGGTAAACGTAACATGCGGTATTCCCATCGACCAGGCTTTATCCAACACACCCATCCATTCCTCGGTGGAAAGTTCCCGGGTGACCCGCTTGGACGGTGCTGCAATCGGGTCAGCACCAGGGGGCAGGCGGTAGGTGAGGGCGCAATCCAGCCTGAGGGGAGCGGTAAGTGCGGTATCGTAGGGACGAACGCGCTCGAAATCCAGCATGGTGACAGGGTCGAGGTCCGGTGTGGAAATGAGCGCCTGAACCCGGTCAATGAAGTATTGATAGTCCTCCAACGCCTGCTTCCGGCTTACGCGATAACGGTCGGAGATAATTTTCGCTGTCGCCTCCTCGCTGTTGCCCTGGATGAAGTGATAGGCATATTCCGTGGCGGTGGGGTTGAGGTGAAGGACAGTGGATGCATTGACGATGAGTATCCCTGTGCCGTCTGAATGCATGCGCAGGTGCAACCGGTAGGGAGGGGCATCTTCCGGAGCCACCTGCTTTTGAACAGTCCCGGCGGAAAGCGGTTGAACAGGGATGAAAATTTTGCGAAGGTCTCCAAAAATAGGCATGGCAATCTCCTTTACACTTTCATTGCACGAAAGGGCACTGGCTTACTTGACAAGTCCTGCGTCCATGAAGAAAAGAACAAAATAACCGATCAAGAGAATTATCCACCCCACTAGCTGGACATTCTCCATCAAACCCGCGACTGAGAGCGAGAAATTCTCCTGGATGGTGGTGATGATCGCTTCCAGGTTATCCAGTTTTGTGCGCACGGCAGATTTCCATTCATCGAGATAAAACTCGTTTCGAATAATGCCGAAGAGTTTTGCAGTATACCAATCGCCAATCAGAAGCAGATTCTGGTCGGTGTGTTCGAAATCGAGTGCAATTTCCAGCCTGTGTGCGACAATGCGGCGCAGGGAGGAGCGGGTGGGCTTGAAGCGCGATTTCTTCCCCTGCAAAAATTCCCGGTTGATATCGCGCAGAATGCCCTCGATCGATTTGTCGAGGATGCGATACCGCAGGAGCTGGTAATTCCCAATTTTCAGCAATTCAATGTCGGATTGAAAGTCACCCTGCGGGGCGATGATCACGGCAGCTTCCCAATCGACCAGGGTCAGGTCCTGATTTGAATATCGCACGCGGCTGATCAGAATTTCGTCGATCTCTGCAGGGTCCAGCGATTCCCTCTGTGACCGGATGAAATGGGCAAGAGTTCCGGCATTGGTCTTGAAAAACTCATCGGGTGTGCCTTCGATTTGAGTGAGGCACAGCACTGCATATTCCTCGTACAATCCGCTCTCCCTTAAATCCGGAGGGATTAGCTGATTGCGAAGGGCGGTCTGGATGCGGTCCCGTTCATGGTTGCCTGCCGTGGACAAAGGGTCTGGAAGCGTATATCGGCATTCGACCACCTGAACGCGATCGTCGTAGCGTTGCCGGGCGACCAGGATGGTCGTTTCCCCAACCTGTGATTCCATCCCCGGCAGGGTTTGTACCGAAATGTCCACCGGTTGAAAGTAGGGAGCATCCTTCAGGCCTGTGATTTTCTCGGCAGGCGCAGGGGAGGACGGCACAACGTCCGGGAAGGAGAGCAGGTAGTAGAGCGTGTCAGGACACATGATGCATGAAGGTTCTTGGGTTGATCAGCTTCTCAGGAAATGGGGCATCTCGAAGGGAATCTCAAGTGAGATTTCGACAATGCCCGCATAGTTGCCGTCTTTGAACCAGGGCGATTGATAGATCATTTTTTTTATGCCGTTCTTCTCGATGGTGTAAACGTTCTTTACGCGGTCAGCCAGCAGCTTTTCTGTCTTGATACGTGCCTGTTCGGGGTGGCAGTCCAGCATGTTCCTCCCGATCAGGGCATAACCACCGTCTTTTTCGTAGGTCAACGCAGCCTTATCGTTCATCGCCAGGATAACCCCTTGCGGGTCGCATACGGTCACCGCGGCTGGAAATTCCTTGATCCATTCATGCTCGGTCATACCACTGCCTCCATGGGGATGGTCTCTTCGAATTGAAGGGGACATCCGCCCCCGCACTCACTGACCAGCGCGCAGTCGCTGCATTTCTGCGGGAGATTCTGCCTTTCACGCAGTCTCACCGATAGTTTGTGGTTCCAGATCGAATCCCACGGATCATTCAAAATATTGCCCAACCGCTGGTAGTACGATTGACATGGCAGGACCGAGCCATCCGGTTCCACGCACATATTGTAGAGAGCAGCCGTGCACCCTTTTACTCCCAGATCCAGCGACATGGGGTCGAAGCCGCAGTATTCCGTCGGGGTGTACCAGATGAGCCGCTGTCCCCTCATTTCGGTCTTCGTGCGGGCGGTTTCCAGGAGCGGATGAAGCTCCCGGTCGATCAATCCCGTTCCGACCGTGGCTCCCTTACCCGAGTAAATGAGAGCATTCAACCCGATGGTTGGTACTCCCAACCCGGCCAGAAAATCCAACGTGTCCGGGATACTCTTCACATTGGTCTTCAGCATGGTGGTATTGGTCATCACGAACAGTGGCGAGGCGAGAGCATTCTTCAAGCCGGCAATGGTTTGAGGGAACGCACCTTTACATCCCACCATCTTATCGTGGATGTCCTCGTCGCTCGATTCAACCGTGACCTGGACGTGGTCAAGTCCTGCCTGGACCAGAGATTCGAGAAATCGCGCATCGGACAAACGCCTGGCGTTTGTGTTCAGCCCGGTGATCTGCCCGTTCTGCTCGGCATGGGCGATGAGCTCTGGTAAATCATTTCGCAGGGTCGGCTCACCACCGGTGAAAACCACATGGGGAATTCCCAGTTCCCAAACCTTGTCGAGCACCCGCTTCCACTGGTCGGTGTCCAGCTCGGGAAAGGAACGAGCCCGGGCGTTGTAGCAGTGGGCACAGTCGTTGTTGCAGCGGTAGGTGACCGCCAGGTCCATGCGGTACGGTGCCGTGGGACGGGCGCTGAACGGCGCGATGGTCTCCAATTCCAGGTCGTGGACGGGGCAGGCGCCATCGGGGCGGGTCAACTCCGACAATTGAAATTGGATGGACTGCAAGTCGGCGCGCGCCTGCGAGGCACTCACCCGGTACTGCTTGCGGACAATTCGTACGGCATCCTGCTGAGGTGTCTTCTCGAGGATAAGGTATGCCATCAGAGCCGCGGTGGGATTCAGGTGCATGATCCGGTTGGCGTTGACGATCAGCGTTCCATGCCCGTCCGGGTCAAGCCGGAGGTGGACGCGGCTTTTTTCATCCTGGCCCTCGATGCGGTAATGGAACAAACCGTATTTCAGAGCCTGGTTTGGTTTACTTCGAGAAAACAGATTATTTAGGATGCTCATGGACTACCTATAAATTCAGGGGCGGTTGAACTTGAATTACCGTCCACCGCCGGCACAGGCGCATGCACAACCCGCGCAGGCACAGGCGCATGCACAGCCGCCTCCGCTTCGACCGCCGCCGCCGCTGCTGCGCGAGGGAGGAGGAGGCGGATTGGTGACCTTGGTTACGCCGCTGGTGAAGGTGTTCAGGTTGCCCATCACACCGCTGGAAAAGGTCTGCACGCCTGAAACCATCGACGCGGCAAAGGCTGAGCCGGGTAATCCGCCGCGCCCGCCTGACGCGCTTGGGATGCTGGGTGAAGCCAACCCACCGCCAGACCCTCCCGTATGACCCCAGGATGGATCATAGCGTCCCCACCACATTGGCGCGTAGATCGGACCGGTGAAGGTTCGCCGGGTGCGGTCGTCGAAGTCCTTGTCGAGCATCGTCCACTCGAGCGCTTCGTCGAACTTCTGACTCTTAACTTCGGGTGTGTCAGCCGCTTCGACCTGCTGCCACGCCTTTTCCATGATGCTCTTGTAATATTCCATGGTCTCCCGGCGGCTGAACCCTTTCATCTTGTCGCCCACCGAGCGGATGAGTTTCACGGTCAAGTCCTGCAGTCCCTTGCGCTGTGTGCGCTTGTCCTCGGCCTCGAACGCCTTGATGAAGTCAAGCTCGTAATCGCGCAGACCCTCCGGCAGGGGCGATGCCACCTTGAGCGCCAGCGGGTCACGCGTGGTTACCTCGGCAGCTTCCTTTTTCACCACCCCGAACAGAATCATGGTCATGACCTTGTCGAGCGGCTCCTGCATCAGGATGGCGGCTTCCACCGCTGTCAGCCCGCGCTTGATGCCATGCCCTTCTATCGCGATTTTTGGCGGCAGGTATTGCAGCTTCCTGCGCTGACCCCCGATAATGCTCAAGACGGGTACTCCGAACATGAAGAATGCAAACCCACAACAGACGAGTGTGGAAATGATGCTCTCGAAATCGATGTTCAATGAATTCGAGAAACGATTGCCTGACGATGACCGCTGCCGGTATGTAACTTGCCGGGAAGGAAGCGCCGAAGGTGTATTGCGTGGAGCCGTCGGCATTGGGGGAGTTCCAGGTGTAGGTCACACGTCCCTGGGCGTCGATGCCCGTAATCGGCGCATCCGCACCAACCCAATTGCGGGGGAGGTGGTAGCGCGGTTCTTCAGGCTTGACGCCGGGAGGAAGGTGCATGACCACCGTGAGATCAGTGCTGCCGTTCACATATTGCGAACCAAACCAGGTTGGCGAGAATTCCGAACTGGCATAGTTGGAGTCGTCGCTGTCCGGGTAAAACATGTTGTCGATACTGCCCACGACGACGTGCACCTGACCGGTTTGCCCGGGTGGGATGGCATACGGACCCATATCCACGGCAAACCCATAGCCACCGCTCCCCTGGTAATCCGAGGAGATCGTGACTGGGTTGCCGTTCACGTCCGCGCTGATGCTGTTCCAGTCGTAATCGCCGTTGGGCATGCCCACATCCACGAAGTCGATCACGTGCCCGCCGGAATCATTCTGGAACACAAATAAATAATCGAGGCTGATCGAGCCATCCTCATTAAGGTAAACATGCACAGTCAATTTAGGGATGCTGAAGGAATAATCCTGTGCAGCCACGTTGGTGGTGATTGAAGCCACCAACAGGAGTACAACAACTAGGACTGCGAGACGACGTTTCATGACGCCCCTCCTTGTCAAATTACCACTTGGGTTCTTCTGTGAGCTGGTAAGCGGTCTTGCAAAACGGGCAGTTGACGACCGGCGCGCCGTTGACCATCTTGACATTATCGGTGGAAAGCGACCCGCCGCAAGATTTGCATTTCATCTGCTCAACCTTGGTGTCTCCGGGCAGGTCCACCTGCATGGTCACCTGCTGGATGACCTCGGTCTTTTGTCCACGCATGGCCAGCCAGACCAACAAACCGCCGCCAACCAGAAGCAGGAGACCAAAAGCGCCGAATCCCACCCCCTGCGCCACCCAGCTCGAACTGCCCGAAGGATCTGTGGAGCCAAGCAGCGCCAGCGCGCCATAGCCAACCAAACAGAGACCGAAAAGGAAAAGCAGGCCTGCGCCAATAAATGCGAATGTACGTCCCATACTACCTCCTCAGTTGAACATGCAAGATTAGTGTAGCACTTCCCTTTTAGAGGCACAAATGACTTTTGTCTCTTTTTTCTACGGGAAACGATGCTAAAAGTTTCCGACGATCAGCTTCCCGTGGTCTTTCTCATGCCATGGATGGCGGATGTCGGCAGAACCGCCAGGATGCCTCGCTTGGGTTCATGCAGGTCGCCCACCACGCTTTCAGTGGCCTGGATGATCTTCTCGACCAGGCTCTCGTCGTCGGTGATGGTGAAAATCGTGCGCCCGAGGCTTTCGGGAGAAGGGTAAAAATCCTCCAGCGAGGGCATGATCGGCAGGTCCTCACGCAGCGCCTGGCTTTCGCGTATGCGTCCGATGCCTGTGCTGAACAGTATGGTCGCTCCGCTGATGCCGGTCTCCTCCCAGGCATTCAGGACCTCCTGCAGTTTTTCACCATCATGGAGAACAAACAGGATCATGCTCATGGCGTCTCCTTTTTAGTTTCGAATAACGACCGCAACATCGGCGGTGTGATCAGGGTGGTGACGATCACCATCCCGACAATCGAGGCAAAGACCGAATCGGACACGAGTCCTGCGCTCAGCCCCACGGCAGCGATGATCAGCCCGACTTCCCCTCGCGAGACCATCGCCGCTCCGAGCTGCGAAGACTCCCGCCAGGAGAAACCTGCCCATCTTGCGCCAAGCCCGGCGCCAAGCAGCTTGGATGCCACCGCGACCAGGATCACGATCAGGGTGAAACCGAGGGTCGGGAAGATCGCCTTTATATCCACGGACAAACCGATATCCACGAAAAAGATGGGGACGAAGAAACCATAGGCGAGGGCGGAGATGCGCGGTTCCAGGTTTTCACGTTCAGGTGACCGGGCGAACATTAAACCTGCAAGAAAGGCGCCTGTGATAGCTGCCATCCCTCCGATCAGTTCGGCGGCGATCGAAAAGACCAGCATGGTGATGATGGATAAGCTGAGAATATTCTGACTGACGGGGAGTTCGCGCACCCATCGCACCAGTTTGGGCAGCAACCACCACCCGAACAGGATCGCCAAGGCAAAGAAAATGACCATCCGCGCAAACACCCACAGGATACTCTCCCAACCTCCTGCGCCATTGTTCAACGCGAAGAAAATGGACAAGAGAAGAATGACCAGGATGTCATCGAAGACGGCTGCCCCCAGCACGCCAAGTCCCACACGGGAGCGGAGCTGCTTGAGCTCCATCAAGGTGCGTGCGGAAATGCTGACGGAGGTCGCGCCGAGGGTCAACCCCAGGAAGACCGACTGCCCTGTATCCAGACCGGCCAGCAACCCGGTGGCATATCCCAACAGCACAGGGAAGATGACGCCCAGCACCCCGGACATGGCGGAAACCTTTCCGCTGTGGCGCAAATCGCCCACATGCAGTTCCAGCCCGGCCAGAAACATCAACAGCAATACACCGATCTCCCCGATATCCTTTAATATCTCCGTCATGAGTTCTTCGTCGAAGGCAGGGAGGTGCAGCAGGTTGAGAAGGGACGGTCCCAACAGAATCCCAATGATCAGCTCTCCCAGAACCGAAGGCTGTCCCAACCGTATGGCAAGATAACCTGCCATTTTGGCGGTAAGAAGGATGATGACGAGCAGGATGGCGAGTTGAAGAAACGGGGACATATGCCTCTATTTTATAGCAGCTTGGCTTTAGCGGTCAGTCGATTCCGCCCTGATGAACGAAACGAGTCAATTAGCTGTTCAGTCTTTCAGTTCGAGCCATTCCGAATTACAGACTTGATGCTGGTGCAAGGATCTAGTTTTCACTTTCTTTCTGTCACTTGAGTCTCCACGGGAAATACTCCACTTTCAGCTAAACGGACTTCCTCAACGGAGAAAAACGCCTTCGGGTTATTGGCATGGATGATTCCAGCCACCTCATCCATATCCCGCCGCTTGATCACGCTGTAAAGCAGTTTCACCTCACCGGCAGAGCCTTCCCCATTAACGATGGTTACTCCGTAACCTGCCGAGCGGAGACTTTGCGCCATTTTATCCCCACCCTGGGGAAGGATAATGCGAAGAACGAGGGTGCCCAGTGCCAGGTGCTCCTCGATCTTCATGCCGACGAATGTGCCCGTGGCGAACCCAGCGGCGTAAGCGATATAGGCCGGGAGGCTGTGCACATTCCGGACGATTTGAGACACGACCACAATCCAGATGAACACCTCCACAAATCCCAACATGGAGGCGATGTTGCGTTTTCCGCGGGAGGTGTATATGATCCTCATTGTACCAAGGCTGACATCCACCACTCGCGCAAAGAAGACAATCAGGGGCAAAATCACCCAGGCATACCAGTCCAATGATTCCATTACGACCTCCTAATCCTCGATTACACCTTCCTGGACGAAGCGGGTCAATTCGCTCACGCTCCACTGCTCGAGCCCGAGCCGTTCCACCGTGCGTCCTCGCCGCCAGTAATCCGTTTTATGGATGATACTGCCGAGACGGATGATGCTCTCCATGCCGCGCACGCTCACACCGTAGCGCATCCCAAGCGAAGCGATTGGTACAAGGCTCATTGGTACATCCTCAAAAATATATCGATGGTTTAGCGTGGTCGGCGCTTTGATTCCGTAATAACCGGGCTGATTGTGGATGGCTTCGTGTAAATCCTCGCCAACGGTATCGTAGGCCATTTTGAGCCATTCCAATGCGGTTCGGGCGCGGATGCCAACCGAGGAGGCAACGGTTACCCGCTCTCGGTCCAGCACCTCCAATACACGCGCCACCGATGGGGTCACGCCTTCGATATAAAATTGGTAATCGCCGTGCGTGTGCTCGATCCAACCGGCGTTAAGCAAGGTCAATGCCGGGTGGAAAATGGCGCCCATGTTATTCATGCCGGTATGCAGAACATCCCCGCCATCGATGAATTGGGGAAACACATGAAGTATGGAATTCAATACTATTTCATTGTGCTTGGCTGGCAGGGCTGCCAAGGGCACCGCTTCCTTGATCCGGAAGATGCGGGCCTGTGCGGGTCCATCCGAACGGCTGGCATAGATGAAAGTCTCTGCTTCAGCAACCGTCACATCCGCTGTACAACCATTATCGCGCATCACTTTGACGAATTCGATGGCGCCCAGAGTACGCCCCGGGTGCAGGATGACGATCTGACCATCCTTCAGGTACGGCGCAGCCGCCTTGGCGATATCTGCATGAGCCGAAGAGGGAAGCACGACCATGATGACCTGCGCAAACGGGATCGCCTCGGACATCTCCGAGGTCACCATTTTTAGTTTGCCGAATCCATGCGGGCCGCCCTCGGTGCTTTCCAGCTCGATACCACCGCGTTTTTTGATGACCGAAACATGGTCAAATGTGCGATTCCACAGGGCGATTTCAGCACCCATAATGGATAGATGGGCGGCCATGGCCTTGCCACCGTGCCCGGCGCCGATGACTGTAAATTTTTCAGCCGTATTCATTTTTTACCTCCTGATAATTTTCCTATTCGTTCCTTCTGGGAGAGCGATTTTCCGTTTTCATCCATTTCGACACTGGCTCCATTGATGATGCTCGTGCGAACCATCCCACGCCCAAATTTGTTGTTTCCCAATTGGGGTGCATCCATCAACCCCATCGTGACCGACTTTGCCAAGCTGGCCGGGTCCGCCCAGGGATCGTCAACTCCAGGTGGCGCGATCACGCGGATGTGCTCTAATAGAATTTTGGCCTCAGTGATGAGATTCTCCTTGCGTTCCTGGACCTCCGGTGCGCGGGTCATATCCGGTGCGCCGAGGGCATTGGTGATGGCGCGGCGCACAATCTTGCTGGCCTCGATGACATCCTCGGCAGTGGCGGCATGGTGGGCTTCGGTGTGCCCAACGATATGATAAATGTGCGGTTTGAGCGCCATTTGCAGGTAGGTGCTGGCTGCCAGGTGTCCGCGCGCGGCATCCGGGTCGAGCGGATGTGAGAGCAGGCCGATGCGGGTTTGCTTCCAGATGCGGAAAGAGCCCCTCTGTCCCCATTAGTTAAATGGGGGATGATAGGGGGGCTATCATTTCCAAAATAGCCAGCATCTTCGCTAGGTCCATCGCATCGCTCAACCCAGGCGGGCTGTTGAACATCATCTGGGCAATGTAATCTTTTACGCCAAACTTTTTGGCATTGTAAGCAGAGAGAAATGCAGATACCACGTAGACCACATCCGAAGAGTCACGCATGCCCCAATGGTGCGGTTCGTTGAGTTCCACGGGAATATCCCGTTCGCCGTACCAGGCCATCACCTTTTGATGTTCACGGATGGAACCTTCCAGGTCCCAGGGTCCGCGCCCATCCATCTGGTTGAACCAGAACAGCGGGATGGCGCACCACGCGTTGTGGATGGTCTCGGTCAGCAGTTCGGCGTAGCGGATGAAATCATCGGTGCCGGAATAGGCGCGCAGCATGGGATAGTTCCCGCAGCGGCTGGCCTCGTAAAGCCTGCGAAAGTCGTCGGGTGTGCGGACGGGCACTCCGCCTGCCCCGGTACGGCGCGGATCCTGCCGCTCGGGGTGAAAAAAATTCTCCTGGGCGTCCTGGTCGGTGCCGAGAGAGATCAAGTCCAGCGCTTCAGCTTCGGCGATCTTGCGGATGCCCTCGACGGTGGCGTCCATGGTGGGCAAGCCGAAGTGGTGGCGCAGGATAGGATAGGGTTCCCGCCATTTGATCCTGTCGATGGTCCGTTGGGGGAAATCCTTTTCCGAGACGTCACGGGCAGCCTGTCCTTTCAGGTAGGCGAGCACCTGTTCGGGACTTTCGCTCCCGTTGAATACTTTTTCGAAGAATATGAGCTTTTCAGCGCGCTCAGCGACCGGAGGTGTTCCGCCAAAGGCAAAACGCACACCTTTTTCATGCAGGTCAGAGGCCTCTTCGGCGAATTGACCGAGCAGCCGCTCGCCGGCCTCAGGGGTGAGACGGTATGACACGCCGACCAGCAGGTCATCTCCCGGTTTCAGGTTTTTCAGTTCACGTTGGACGGCGTCCAACATGGCATCCGGGGATACAGCAGGTCCGAGAAAAAGGGTTTGCCAGCCTGCGGATTCAGCCAGTCGTAAAAAATTCGAGACGCCTGCCACATGGACGCACTCGCCGAGAGCTCCTGCCATTACAATTTTCTTCATGGCTGCCTCCTGACCAATACCACTAAAAAATCGAAATATAAATACTAATCTGAAAGGAATCGCTACTCTTCAGGCCAACTACAGCACAAATTGATTGGTAAGTTCGATGAGAATAAAAGATATTACTTGGTTGAAATCAGGATGAAAGTTGAAATGGATCAATTCCAATAAAGATAATGAAAAACAGTCTACCATTAAAATTTAAACCCTTGGATTAATTCCCATAAATTGGGCTATAGTCGTTATTATCCCTTGAGTGAGATGTTAAATGATGATTTTGTTCTCTTAAATGTCGTGTCACTTGTCCTGTAGGTTTATTCCCGTTGGATTTATACTTGAGGAAAGCTTCGTTAACCACTAAGGGATACCAATGTAATAAAGGAAAAAACTTAAACTCTTCGTTTATTCTTAACACTATTTGGTGAAAACTATGACCCTCAACAAACAATATAAAAAATGGAAAGAAACAACTCTCAAGAAATCTTTGGAGAAATTCAAAGAGAGAAAAGAGCGCTTCGAGACCTCGGCGGGAATCGAGATCCCGCGGGTGGCGCTGCCAGGCCTGGACGACAGGCCCGACCAGCAGTATCTTGATCAACTCGGTTTCCCCGGCGAATATCCGTTCACGCGCGGCATCCAGCCCACGATGTACCGCGGGCGCTTCTGGACCATGCGGCAGTATGCGGGGTTCTCCACAGCGGAGGAGTCCAACAAGCGCTATCGCTATCTGCTCGAGCAGGGACAAACCGGGCTGAGCGTCGCGTTCGACTTGCCGACCCAGATCGGATACGATGCGGACGACCCCATCGCGCAGGGTGAAGTGGGGAAGGTGGGTGTCTCGATTTCATCCATTCGCGACATGCAGCAGTTGTTCGACCAAGATTCCCCTCGACAAGGTATCCACCTCGATGACCATCAACGCCCCTGCGGCGGTTCTGCTGGCGATGTACATCGCGGTGGCGAAACGACAGGGTGCGGACACCCGTCAGCTGCGCGGCACCATCCAGAATGACATCCTCAAGGAATACGTGGCGCGAGGAACATATATTTTCCCGCCAGCGCCGTCCATGAGGCTGATCACGGACATCTTCCAGTTTTGCGCCGCTGAAGTGCCGAACTGGAATACCATATCGATTTCCGGTTACCACATCCGCGAAGCCGGCTCGACCGCCGTGCAGGAAGTGGCCTTCACTCTCGCCAACGGAATTGCCTACGTGGAGGCAGCGCTCAAGGCTGGACTGAAATTGGACGACTTTGCCGGTCAACTGTCCTTCTTCTTCAACGCGCACAACAACCTGCTCGAAGAAGTGGCCAAGTTCCGCGCCGCGCGCCGGCTGTGGGCAGGCATCATGCGGGAACGGTTCAAGGCGGAAAAACCATCCAGTTGGCAGCTGCGATTCCATACCCAGACCGCCGGCTCGACCCTCACCGCGCAGCAGCCGGAGAACAACGTGGTGCGCGTCACGCTGCAGGCGCTCTCCGCAGTGATGGGCGGGACTCAATCGCTGCACACCAACAGCATGGACGAGGCGCTCTGGCTGCCCACGGAGAAATCCGTGCGCGTGGCGCTGCGCACCCAGCAGATCATCGCCTACGAGTCGGGTGTGGCGGATTCCATCGACCCGCTGGCAGGCTCGTACATGGTCGAATACCTGACGGACGAGATCGAAAAAGGCGCGCAGGATTACATTGCCAAAATCGACGAGATGGGCGGCGCACTGACGGCCATCGAACGCGGTTATATGCAGAACGAGATCCAGAATGCCGCGTATGCCGCCCAACAAGCCGTTGAGAAAAAAGAAGACATCGTGGTTGGCGTAAATGCTTTCGAGGTGAAAGAAGAAAGAAACCTTGAGAGAATGTCGGTTGACCCGGCGATCGAGTTAGCCCAGAGGGAAAAACTGAAGAAGTTGAGAGAGAGTAGAGACCAGAAATTAGTTGAGCAGTTGCTTTCGAAATTGGATACCGCTGCGAGTGGAACCGAAAACCTGATGCCCCTGATCATCGAGTGTGTCGAAAGTGACATCACGCTGGGCGAGATTTGCAACACATTAAGAAAAATTTGGGGTGAGTATGTGGCGGAGGGCTTCTAGAGTATTAGCATTGAAATCCATTCTCCGAGACGGGAAGTTGTTGAACTGAGTTGTGAAAAACATTCCACTAAATAAGGCCGCATCTTTATATGGCTTATCAGAAGCAGAACTTCAACCATTGCGTGGTGGGCATTTCGCCCACGTCTATGGCTTCAAACGCAATGACAGAAATTACGTCCTTCGTCTAACTCCGCCCAACGATGATGTCGATATTAATGTCCAGAAAGCGATCCTTGCCTGGATGGCCTACCTCGCTGCGTATGGCGCTTCTGTCCCTGCCCCACTGCCTTCGAAAAATGAGAATCTGGTGGAAGTCATTTCGTCACCTGAGGGGGAGTGGCTGGCGGTAGCGTTCACGCAGGCACAAGGAATTCTTTCTGAAGAAATTCCACTCGACCAGTGGGGTTATGTCCAGTTTCAGACGCTTGGAAGGTCCATCGGCAAAATTCATGCCATTGCGCGCGGCTATGTACCGTCAAAGGATGTAAGTTTTATCGATTGGGAGACTGGTGGGAATCTATTCAATCGAAAAATTGAAAACGAGCATTGGTTGCAGGAAAGACAATCTCACTTACTGGAGCAAATCCGCGCTCTGCCGAAGCCAGCCGATGCGTACGGACTCGTCCACTGCGACTTGCATTTTGGGAACTTCTTTGTGGAAACCCATAAGCAGATCGTCACGTTGATCGACTTCGATGACTGCGCGTACGGTTGGTTTGTGATGGATATCGCCGTTCTGCTTTTTGATATCCTGGTTCTTTACCCTGGAACGGACAAGGATGAGTACGGACAGAATTTCCTGCGCAACTTCCTGACGGGATACCTGACGGAAAACAACCTGTCCATGTTCTGGCTGGAGCAACTTCCCCTGTTTCTGAAACTGCTTGAGATCAACATCTATGATATGGTCGCAAAGTTCTATCCCGACGACGCAGGCGAGTGGGGGAAAAAGTTCATGCTTGGCAGGAAAGAACGGCTTGAAAACGATACGCCTTACATGAACTTGAATTATTCTGCGCTCGCCCCAGCCTAAGCCCCTTCCAAAAAAGAATGTAATTGGTGAAGTGTCTGAGCATACATGAAACTATTCCATGATGTTCGTGTATAATTTCACAAAATCCCAATTTCACTGGAGCTAATTTAAATTATGAACTCTGCCGTGATCGTTATAAACCTTGCACTGATATTCTATTCAATTGGCGTCTGGAGTGAGAGAATCCAAGGAAGGCTAAAAGTCTGGCACACGGTTTTCTTTTGGCTTGGCCTGGTCTGCGATACTGTGGGGACGGGTATGATGTTCGAATGGGCAGGTGGGTTAACCTATGACCTGCATGGACTTTCAGGTTTGCTTGCCATACTCCTGATGTTTGTTCACGCGATCTGGGCGACGGTTGTGCTTGCGAAGAAAGACGAAAAAATGATCGTGAATTTTCATAAATTCAGTATTTTTGTATGGCTTATCTGGTTGATCCCTTATTTCAGCCCGATGGGATTAAGGATGGTAGAGGCTGGAAAATAATCCATCTTCGTGGAGGATGATATGTCCGTGGCTTTTACTCCAGGTAATACTAAAGTCTCCACCTGACTTAGAACTCATCCTCACCGTTTCGGTTTTATGGACAGTCATTATAGTAAGGTAGGAATTTATTGAGCAAGATACTTGTGGTTGAATTCACAATTATGCCATGCTACAATACGACCAGACAGATCCTTAATAACTGACCATCGTTCCAAGACTTTTACAACGCCACCGACTCGGAAATGAATGATGTCTTGAGTAAGCATAGAAGCGAAGCCTGGAGATTTACCCTAGCTTCGCTTTTTATTTGCCACAAGAAGAAGGGACCTATGAAAAAGATAAAACTTCTTTCCAAGAGGGGAAAATCAAAAACTCGAGTCAATTTGGATAAAAAGTATCACTCCGGTCAATCGTTTGCCAATAAGGGAGGTTAATAAGTTCATCAGTAATTATGTTCGATTATTAGTTCTGACACTCATATTGAGTGTACTCTTATCGTCCTGCGGTTGGAATCCTTTAGGTATCCCCTCCAGCTTCGAGATCGAAACGACATCGGAACTTGGCCCGGAGACCCTGAGCCGGATCGAACAAATCAATGAAACCATTGCCACAGGCGTTGAGGTTGGGCCGGAAACCAGGAAAGTGATCGAGGAACTTAACCAGACGATCAGCCAGGGGATAAAGGCCGGATTTGATGATGCGACATTGCAAAGAGTGGACAACCTGCTTCGAGTTGTGGAAGACGGAGTGAAGATTGGGCTTGATGAAGATACACTTAATGCTGTCGATGATCTTCTTGATACCATTGATAATGCCCCTGATAAGTGGGAATCCGCCGGAACCGGGATTATTCAGACTCTCGAGAATTCAGCGGGAACTGTCGCAAAGGATATGGCAGATGAAGTTAAGGGGGTGATAGAAGAAGCGCGGATTAATTCCCAGCAATTGGTAGCCACAGGTGGGACGGAGTTCCGCTGCAATGTGGATTTCATGGGCGCCAGAGCCGGTGAGACAGCCAACGCGTTTATCGGCCGCAGCATCCTTGGCCGATTGAGAGACATCATCTCCGGCAAAGAAGACAAACCGGAAATCCCCATCCCCTGGGTCTGCCAGATCATCCCCGATCAGATCGAGTTGACGCAGGTGGGCGACAGGCTCGTTCCAAGCAAGGAAGTGATCGGGTTGACCGGATACAACTACATCGATGCCAATCTCCCTACGGCAGTCGTTGTTGATGAGACGGGTCGTGATATCGACACAATTCAATTATTCCCTTACCGTAAAACCCCCTATGAAATCCAACTTAATGTCCAGGAAATAGATTTCAGCATTGTCCCCGATCGCTCGAGAATCGAATTTCGCTGGCCTAATGTCGATGACCGGTGTGCAATCGCCCTCCTTTTGCCCCAGAAGCCTGGACCAACTGCAGATTTCAAGGTCGATATGCGTAGCGGAACAGCTCCTTTAGCAGTTGCATTCACAGACCTTTCAACAGGAGATCCAACGAGTTGGAAATGGGAATTCGGTGACGGAGAAACCTCCACTGTTCAAAATCCAAGTTACATCTATGAGAGACCGGGGTCGTACACAGTCAAACTAACGGCTACGAATGCGCAAGGGTCGAATATGGCTATAAAGGATGGCTATATTATTGTGAGCGAGCCCTTGCCCAAGCCGGAGCCGGATTTTAAAGTTGATCGGCGCACAGGCACGGCTCCATTACAAGTCCTATTCACAGATCTTTCCAAAGACAATCCAACGAGCTGGTTATGGGATTTTGGTGACGGCGGAATTTCTAATGCTCAAAATCCAATCCATACCTACGCCAATCCGGGAACCTATAATGTCACGCTGACTGCTGCCAATGAACAAGGTTCCAAATCCAAAACCTATCCTGAATTTATCATTGTCACTTCCTTGCCGCCAACTGCAATACCCCCGACTGCTTCCTTTACCTGGCAAGACTTGTCTACCACCCTTGAATGGCGTGTGCAATTCGTTGATCAGTCTTTGGGCAACCCAACAAGTTGGAAATGGGAATTTGGGGACGGAAAGACTTCCACTGAAATGAATCCCAGCCATGTTTACAGTGCGGGAGGACCGTATACAGTAAAGCTGACTGTCACAACTGCCCCGTCCGCATCTGATACTGATCAACAGGAGATTGTTGTAAAACGACCCTGGGCGGTGGTGAGTAAAATAGGACCTTTTGATGGACCATTTGGTGATTGGGGTGCTGAGGAAAGATGTCCAGACGGGCAGTGGGTATTTGGGGTCTCGCTCCGGGTGGAAAGTTCACAGGGAGGCGGTGATGACACAGCCCTAAATGGCATCCGCCTTTCATGTGGAACACCCTCTTATCCTCTGGAAATATCATCATCGGTCGGCAATTGGGGAAATTGGTCTACATTGGCAAAATGCACGAATGGTTTTATTTCAGGCGCGCGATTGAGAATTGAACCTCGTCAAGGGGGCGGTGATGATACCGGCGCTGTTGATGCCGAATTCTTCTGCCAGGATGGGCAAACCCTGGGAGGTGACCTTCACTTTTCCTGGGGAGAATGGAAGGAAAGACAAACCTGCACACCCGGTACGGCGATCTGCGGGATTAGGACGAAGGTTGAAGGATCTCAAGGTGGCGGTGACGACACTGCATTTAATGATGCCGAATTCACTTGTTGCTGGTTACCTTAGCAAAGCGCCCCAATTAAGTAGGAGACCTGTCCTGGCCGCTTTTTACTTGCGACATCCAATACTAGTGTGATCGGCACAACCGCAGAAATAAAAAAGCGAGCCATTGGCTCGCTTTTTTACATGACGATATGCCTTTCGAAGGTAATTTGCACATCTAATTTCCCGGCAGGGGACAGGGGAGGGATTGAATCGCCCAAGTGGCCGATATTGCTGTACAGCGATTGGTTGCACTCGGATGCAAACCAATTCCGCGACTTGTAGGTGCGTAATAGTTTCAAGGTATAATTCATGAAATCGGAGAAGTTATATGAAATCAATCAAATTTACTCTTTTATTGATTTTCCTAATCCTGTTTTCTTTATCATGTGCTGCCCTCTCCCGAGTCTGTCACAAATGGCTTTGGTTTTGGCGGCGCAACGACAGGGTTCACCGCCGAAGCGCCTCCCTACGGCAGCGTAAAATTAAAATGGGATAGCGTGGAAGGTGCTGATATATACCTCCTCGAGCATCGGCTGGATGGAAAGAAAACCTTTTTCCCCGTAATGGCATTAAATGCGGCTCAAACAGATTACGAAGACTTTATGGCTCCGAAGGACAGCAAGCTGACGTATCGCCTGCAAACCTTTACGGATGGCAAACCGGGAGGGTACAGTACAGTAAGTGTGACCACAGCGGATGTCCTGCCGAATCCGCTGACGGTGCAGGCGACCTTTGCAGAAGATCAAATGGTGACCCAATCCATCGGACCCGATGGCGGAAACATAAGCCTGACGGATCAGAACGGGGTGCTCTATGAGTTAGAGGTCCCCGCCAGCGCCGTTCAGGCATCCACGGACTTTACTCTGACTCCGGTTACGGATGTCCAGGGCTGGCCGCTGGATGGTCCCAACCTGGGTTCGGTGCGCATCGGACCGGAAGGCCTTGATCTTTATGATAATCTTACTTTAACCATCACCCTGCCAGATGGATTTCCCAAGGATGGCACAATCCCGGTTGGGTACGGTTTCGATGGGACCGGAGATGAATTCCACATTTTCCCAGCAGGCGTTACAGAGAATGGAACAAGCATACAGTCTGTGAAAAAATCCGGGACGCAGGGCGTGGGGACTGGCAGCAAAATAAAGATCATTGAATTCGCAGTTAAACACTGGGTGACACAATTCGGCGTGAACCTAAGTCAATTGCTGGTGGCCCAGCAGCTGGCGGATGCCGATTTACCTCCTCTGCCGGCGGATTTCCCCTCCACTGTAAATGCTATTTTCCAAAATACCGATGCTTTGTACATACAACGGGAAATGGATAACCTTGCAGCCCAGATAACAAATGATGAAAAGGAAAAAATAACGGATTGTGAAAGCGCATTGATTTGGTACGATTACACAAGTGATTTGCTGGGTCGGGCGGGCAATCCTGTGAACCTCGAATATTTTCAATCAACCAATACTCAGGATTTAATGGAATCTTTGAATGATGCTTTGACGAACGTCATTACAACCGGAATTTCTGAATGCGAAAACTCCCAGCCAGGGAATCCGCCGGAGGGGCGCAATTGCCTGCAAGAATTAATGACGAAGCTCCAGATCGATTCGGAAAAGACAAATGGATTAATTTCGGTTCCGAGTGGAGATTTCGATCCCTCCGACCTGCAGGGGTTTCAGGAAACACTGAAAAATAGCTGCAGTAATCCCGCATACCGATTAATGTATGTTGAGCTCCTCGGAGGAACACTATCTCCTGATCCTATTTGTGATCTCACAAAGCCTTTTTCCTTCACAATGAATGTTGAAGGGGTTGATATGATCATGACGTGGACTCCGCCGGGAACTATCAATCAGCATGTATCGGTAGAGGGTTGCACGGGAGATTGGAACGGAACTTACACTTCCCAGGCATCTGAAGATGGTTCTGTGGTGACGCTTGACTTCTCAATCCCGGAAGTGATCGTATCTTGTCCGGATTCTCTCACTTTTTCGTATCCGGTCCCCGCCATGTTTACTTCAATACAACTCGTGGCAGACCCATCCGCGTCATGTCCGTAAAAAATAAATAGCAAATTGCCCTCTCTCAGGTTTTCACGGGGAGAGGGCAATTTTATTATTTCAGTTGATGAAAAAGTGTGTTCTTATTTTTAAGGGGATGAGTTCTTCTCAGCGACCAGCGGCAGACTGACCGTAAAGCGTGTGCCTGTTCCCGCAGTACTGTGTACTGAAATCCACCCGCCCAGCCGGGTGACCAGGTCTTTGACGATGGTCAATCCCAACCCGGTCCCTTCGCGCTCGAACTCCTTGGCATTTGGCGCGCGGTAGAACTCTTCAAAGAGATGGACCATCGCTTCATCAGGAATGCCAATTCCAGTGTCTTCCACCGCAATTCTTGCATCCTCCCCGATTTGTGAGAGAGTAACCGTCACCTTGCCCCGCTGCGGGGTGTATTTCACTGCGTTTCCAAGTAGATTATTGAAAATGCGGTCCAGCGAATCGGGAGAAGCCATGACTTTGCAGGGAATATTTTCTTGATATTTCCACTCGAGCGTGATGTCTTTCTCGCTGGCGGGTGCCGTGAAGCGATCCACCACCCGCTGTAATAACCTCGTGAACGGGGGTGACTTCGGTGGCCTCCTGCGATTTCAAGTTTACCTTGCCGGCGGCGAGGTCCAACAGGTCATCGATTAGTTTTTGGAGAAAGTCGACACGTTTGATTGCCCGGTCGATGAGATCTTTTTGCTGTTCATTTATTTCGCCGGTATACCCGGCTGTGATCGTACGCAATAGGCTGCGCGCCACACTGACAGGGGAACGCAGCTCGTGCGTTATCGTCCGGATGAAATTGCTTTTTGTTGCATCCAGGGCTTCCATGGCCTGGTAGGCAAGTGCGTTCTCAATGGCGATGCTGCCCTGGGCAGCGATGGCCGTCAGGAAGACCTCATCGTCCTGTGTGAATCTGTCCCGCTCGTGAGAATAGGCGCGCAGAATCCCCAAGGGTCCATTCTTGCCCATTAGAGGCGCTGACAGAAGGGAAAGAATCCCCTCCTGCACAGTCCATTCCGGATATTGCAGCAGGGAGGTGCTGGTCACGTCCGGAATATTAACCACCTTTCCGGAGAGCACTTCACGAGCCAGTACATTGGTCTCCAGTTCAATGGGTCCTTTGTCCAGGTAGGCCTGGCTGAGACCGAAAACCGCGACAGGTTCGAGCCGTTCACTGCCATCGGCAAGCAGGCGGATGGAACAGGCGCGGACTTGCATCACCTCGGAAGTGGTTTTGACCAACCTGTCCAGGACCTGCTGAAGGTCAAGCGAAGAACTGATGGTTTGGGCGCTGTCGTTTAACGCCTGGAGCCGCGTGGTGGCCACTTGCAGGCTTTCCGTCAACAGAACGACTTCCTCTTCATGCTGCCTGAGCCGTTTTTGGATGGTGGATACCACAAAGACGGTGGTTAAACATGTGAACCCAAAGAAGACAAGGATGCCAAGGACGAAAAGGTTATTTTGATACAGAGGATAATTGAGATATCCCTCGATAAAATAATGGGGCAGAATGGAGAAATACTCCAATCCGGCCACAAGCGACACCAACCCGATGGCGAGGATGGTGAAGCCAAAAGCGGTCACCTGGGTGAAGAAGATGGACGCAATGATGATATGGAAAATAAAAAAGAAAATGACCGGGCTTTCAATCCCTCCCGAGAAATGGATCAGGAGGATCATGGCCACCCAGTCAAAACCCACCTGAACGAAAGCCAGTTTGCGGTAGGATTCGACCGATGCGTTTGTTTTTCTTAAAATGCCGATTGATCAGGTAAAAAACGATGTTGTAAAGAAAGACGATGCCGCCGATAATCATCAGCGGCACAAAAGGAAATTCGAGACGGAAACTCAAGGAGACAAACCAGACCGTAGCAATGACCCCCAGGCTTGCGATCCAGCGTAATCGGATCAGCCATGCTACGCTGTCCACCAGTTCTTCATCGATCAGCACACGACGTCCCGCCGCAGATTCATTTGGACGGGGAGGCAGTCCTGCGTTCGGCGAAGAACCACCCTGAACAGGTGTGCCCATTACTCGTTATTCGCCCAATAATTCTCGTACCGTCTTCAGAAGCACATCCGGATCAACAGGTTTTTCCAGGAATACCTGCACTGGAAGATATGCCGAGTCAGGTGAAAACCGCATCGGCGTGGTGGAATGGATGGCTGTAAGCATGATGATGGGGATATTTTTGAAATCTTTGAATTCAGATTCCGGGCTGGGGTCGTGAAGGGCCAGTGCAAATTGGAAGCCGGCGGTAGTGGAATCCATCATGACATCGAGGACGATCAAATCCGGTTTTATCTTTTTCACCGCGGCCAGTCCATCGGCAAAGTTTGCTGCTTCGGAGACCTGGTAACCGGCAGATTCAAGCGGCAGCTTGGATGTCAGTCGAATATCCGGATCGTCATCAACAAGAAGAATGCGTTTAGGGTTCATGGTGCTCTCTTTTCTCAGCTACATGGCGTACTTGTTTAGTATGTTTTTTACCAGGTCGGGGAGGTTTGCGCTGACCGCCGGGCTCAACGTCATGCCATGGTCTGTGGTCTCAGGTTCAATTCCATAAAGGGTGAGTTGGGGTGGAAGCAGGTCCAATGCCTCGGCAAGTGCCAGTCCGCTGGCGAGGTCGGCATCATGAAGTGAGATTGCTCCTTCGCTGGAAGTGAAACGGACATCGCCGGCATCGAAACATTGCCATTCGCCGGGTTTTAATCCCATCTGCATGGCATCCACGATCACCACCGACGGCCAGTCCTTGATCCATTCGACCAATGTCCAGCCCGGTGTGGCGGCGTCCTTGACGGTGATATTCGGATGCAGATTTTCTTCGGCGAGCATCCGCACCGCTTCGATTCCGGCACCGTCATCCCCCATCAGGGGATTACCAACTCCAAGAATGAGTGTCCGCTCAGGAGCCATGGTCAGGATTTCTTTTCAACCTTCATGACGTGAACTGAACAGGAAATGCAGGGATCATAAGCTCGTACCAGCATCTCCAGGTCGAGCTGCATGGCTTCCACGGGTTTATCCATTATCTGAGGAACCAGCGCTTTCATGTCCGCTTCGAGGTTGGCCACATTTTGATTGGTGGGGATGATGCAGTTGGCTCCGGTAATTTTTCCGTCCTGCCCAATCTTGTAGTCGTGGATCAGGATTCCGCGCGGAACCTCACAAGCGCCCACACCACTGCATCCTTCCTTCTTGATCTTCCCAAGGTCGACCGGGGCGGGTTTTTCGGATTTTATCCCCCGGGCAAGAAGTTGATCGATGAGCGAGATGGCGTCCTCGACACAGTGGACCACCTCCACGACCTGTGCGGCAGTATTGAGGTAGGTATTCGTGACCTTGGGTTTGATCCCCAGTTTTTTCGCCGCGTCCTTGGCTCGCGGATGGAGTTGATTGTAATTATTATTGAACCTGGCCAATGCGCCGACCATCAGAGATTCGCGCTTGTGTTTTGTCAGTTTGGCGCTGGAATGAGGCACAAGGTATTCATTGGTGACTTCTTTATATTTGTTAATTGGAAATTTGTAGCCGTCACTGGACATAATTTCGCCGTCGATGAAAGCGTATTCGTCCGGTTTTGTCAGGGAGACGTATTCGGTATCCCGCTCGAATTTTGGCCAGGGCAGAGTTGCACACAAATCCACGGTGGCATCAACATCTGCACGGCAGGCGACCAATTGAGCCTGCAGGTCTTTTAATTCGGCAACCGTCGGGAAATGGGTGAAACCGCCGACGGTCATGGCGATGGGGTGCGTGTGGCGGCCTGCCACCACCACGCAAATGTCCCCGGCCAATTTTTTCATGCGCAGAGCCCGCAGGACAACCTCGCGATGGGTGGTCGCTAGCGGGATGACACTCCCGACGCCTAGAAAATCAGGCGCGACCAGCATGTAAATATGCAGGAGGTGGCTGTCGAGAATCTCGCCGTGGAAGACCAGTTTCCGGAGCAGGATGGTCTGTTCGCTCAGTTCCACGCCCAGAGCGGTCTCTGAAGCGCGCAGGGAAGCGGTGGTATGTCCGGTGGAGCAGATTCCGCAGATCCGGCTGGTGATATGCGAGGCTTCAAGATAGGGTCTGCCGCGCAGCATGGCTTCGAAGAAGCGCGGGGTCTCAATGACGTCAAACCGGCAGTCCTTGATCACGCCATTGTCAATATTGACGACAATGTTGCCGTGCCCTTCAACCCGGGTTACATGATGAACATCAATTCTCTTGGTCATGGTTTTTCGCCTCATCAACCGGCTATTTGCTTTTCTCAGATTCCGCCATCAATTTCTGGCGGACCTGGTAGGTGGTAAACATTGCATAAAGGCCGGTCACATCGTCGACCGTCAGGCCATGTTCCGCCAGGACATTCCGCATCGAACTGTCATTCGGGTCGGAGATGAATCCCCGGCAGGCCTCACAGGATTGCCCATACGTGGGGCAAATTGCCTTGCAGCCGGCGCGTGTGACGGGACCCAGGCAGACCTTCCCCAGAGTATAAAGACAGGTATTTTCCCGCAGCTTGCAATCCACGCAGACGGGGTAATCAGGGATGGGTGGCTTTTTTCCGATGAGCAGTGCATTCACACAGGCAACGAATTCATCCCGGTCAATGGGGCAGCCCGGGATGGCAAAGTCGACTTTAATGACTGCATCGATCGGCCGGACATCATAGGTTTCGTACCAGTCTGCTTTGTCGCCGTAAACGTACTGCCGCACATCCTCAAGCGGATGCAGATACTTGAGCGAGTTGACGCCTCCCAGGTGGGCGCAGGTGCCGAGGGCAACCACCACCGCAGCCTGTTCGCGGATTTGTTTCAAACGCGTTTCGTCGCTTTGCCGGGTGCATGAGCCTTCGATGAAAGCCACAGCGTAGTCTTCACCTTTTTCCGTCATGGCCTCCCGGAATTGAACAATTTCAACGGCATTGAGCAGTTCGGGATGGGTTTGCAGCGAATCGACGACGGTTAATTGGCAGCCCTCACAGCAGGTAAAGTCGAAGAATGCGACTTTGGGTTTGTTGGCTTGGCTCATAGCGCCTCCTCCAACCCTTTCAGGTCACGATATGAAAATACCGGTCCGGATTGGCAGGCATACACGCTGTTGATCTGGCAGTGGCCGCATTTCCCGATCCCGCACTTCATTCGCCTCTCGAGCGAAAGGTAGATGTTTCCTTCGAGGATGCCTTTTCCAAACAACTCCATCAGCACGAATTTGTACATGACCGGCGGGCCGCAGGTGATGGCAATCGTGTTGCGCGGGTTGACGGACACATCCTTGAAGAGGGTGGTGATGACGCCGGTATGACCCTTCCAGGTTTCATCGCCCCGATCCACGGTCACCATCAATTCAATATCATCCCTTTTTCGCCAGGTTTCGAGTTCATCCTTGAAGAGTAACTCGGAAGGATTTCGGGCGCCATAAAGAATGACAATCTTGCCGTACAAGGCGCGTTCATCAAGCACTTGATTGATCAAAGATCGAAGTGGAGCCAATCCCAGACCGCCGGGTGCGAAGAGGATATCCTTTCCCCTGAATTTTTCGTATGGAAAACCATGCCCGAACGGTCCCCGCACTCCCAGCTTGTCGCCAGGTCCAAGATTATGGATGGCCTGAGTGACATCGCCTACTTTTCGAACACACAACTCAAAGGAGCCGTTGCTTCGGCTGGGGGAACTGCTGATGCTGATGGGGGCTTCGCCTGTTCCCAGCATGGACACTTCCACGAACTGGCCCGGGCGGTGGTCCAAGGACATTCCCTTGGGTAACTCGATGGTAAATACCTTTTCCAGCGCGGTCAATTGGACCACGTTCTTGATCTTTGCAACTACAGGCATGAAGAGGCGGTTTTCAGTTTCGGCGTAGTGCTCCAATGATTTTTCTTTGGTTTCAATCATGGCTGCCCTCCTACCTCTTTTCGATGGTATAGCTCATTGAAAACTCCCACAGGCGTGATGTTCACCAGACAAGCCCTGGCGCACCGTCCGCAGCCCACGCAGCCTAGAAAATGATGTGTCTCAAGGATATATTTTCCCTTGCGCATGAATCGGTGCCGCTGGCGCAACGCCTTGCTTTTTCTAAAGTTGTGCCCCCCGGCGACGGTGGCAAAATCATCGAGCTGGCAGGAATCCCAGTTCCTCACTCGTTGGCCGTGCTGCAAATCCAGGCCGATTTCATCCCTGACATCAAAACAAAAACAGGTCGGGCATACGTTGGTGCACGAGGCACAAGCCAGGCATCGTTCGCCCAGTTCATTCCATAGCGGGCTTTGCATGCTCATATTGAGCAGGGAAGGCAGATCGCTGACATCGAAGTCGAGGCGGTAGGGGAACCGCGGCCATTTCTCGCTCAAGGTTGAGTTCAATTTTTGAATTTCCCCGGGAGAGGCTTCCTTGACCGGTGCATGCTCAAGTAATTTCTGCCCTGCGTCAGTTCCGATGTCGACGGCATACCCGTCGCCGATATCGGTGAGATGCAGATCGAATCCTTCATCCGCGCTGAGCGTCCCCATGCTCTTGCAAAATGAGTGTTCATCGCAGGGAGTAAGGCATTCGATACTGATGACCAGTGTCTTTCGCCGACGGTTGGTGTAGTAAGGGTCGGTGTGACCGGTTTCGAAAACCTGGTCAAGCAGTTGGATGCCATGCAAGTCGCATGTATGCACGCCAAAGATGACGGAGCGAGGCTCCAGGCGCGGCGGCTTGATTTGGAATTCCTGGGCGTTTTCGAATTCGAAAAGCGTTTCTACAGGGGGCATGAGGAACTTCTTTGGCGGCAGGATGGTCGTTGGGTAATCCAGTCGTAGCTCGGCAGGATCGCGGATGGTCTTAAAGGCGAAACGCCCGTCTGTTGCCACCGGTCCACCGACATTGTAGACCTTCAACAAATTCCGCACAAAAGTTGGGACATCTTGCTTGCTTAGGATTGCGAGGCTCACTTTCACCTCCTCAGGATGGAAGATCAATTTCCGATGCTTTCCGCACCGGTTCAAAGCGAATTGGAAGGATCGAAGAATGTGTTGATTAAAATATACCTTTTGCACTCCGATTGTACCAGTTATCACTATCTCTTGAAACGATGTAAGTCATAATAAAATAGGCGCTAATGTCATATTTTTATTTGGGTGCTAACCGCGTTTTCCGACCAACCACCTCCTATTTTGCATGGAAATCGATAATCAGTGACTTTTGTTTAAGGGGGTTAGCACCTCTCGCCTAACCGAAGCAATAATGTTATATTTCACTAACTCTGATATATGAAAGGAAAACTCATGTCAAAAGTTGACTCTCTCGTTCAGAATTTTCTAGCTCAAAAAAGAATTGCTGTAGTCGGCGTCTCCGACAAACGTGAAACCGGAAGTAACGAAGCCTACAAGCGTTTCAAGGAGTCGGGCTATACAGTCTATGGTGTCAATCCAAGATTAACCACTTTTAAAGGGGATCCCTGTTACCCGGACTTGAAATCCATCCCGGAAAAACCGGACGCGGTCTTCATCCTTTCCAATCCCAAGGTAACCGATCAATTAGTCCAGCAGTGTGTGGACCTGGGAGTCAAACATGTCTGGATGCATTGCATGATGGGCACCAAACCCGGTCTTGCGGCTGGAATGACCAGCGTCTCGCAGGAGGCGGTAAAGATGTGCCGCGACAACGGAATCAACGTCATCCCAGGGAGCTGCCCGAACCAGTATCTGAAACCAGATTTCGGTCACAAGATGATGAAGGGCATGTGGAGTTTGTTTGGTTTCATGAAGGTGGACTGAATCTTCTTCCATTGCGCTATTCAGCCCGGTTTGATTGTCTGACGGATGGGAGGCACGATGTCAAATAATCTTGACCCGGAACAGGAACGATTGATCCGGTTGAGGGAAAAGCAGTTATCATCCCGCGACCCGGATATCAAGAAAAAGAAATTCACCAATATGCTATCGGAGAAGGAGCGCCGGACGAAGAATTCGCTCTCGATCGGACGGGTATGGCGCGCCATACCGCATATCTGGCGCTGGGCTTTCTACGGAGTTGTACTGGGTTTGATTACCATGGCCGTTCTGCCCACTCTCTGGATTTCAGATATTGCCTGGATCATTTCCATTCTTGCCGCAGTGGTATTGGTTATCCTCGGGATTATGATCGGCAGCGCAATTGATTACCGGGAGAACCTGAAGGACTTGTCCAACTAATTGGATTGAGTTTACCCGTAGCTCGCGGGAGTCATTTCGAAATAATTTATTCTGTGGTAAAGTCCTAACCGGAATAAACATAAGCCGGTTACCGGGAAAACTGGTTGGCAGGATTTACTATCCCGGTTACCAAGAGAATCAACCTTGGATTCCTTTATTTTCTTTACCGATAATGTGATTACTGTACGTCCCTTTCAAGCGGAAGACGCGCCTGAAATTCATGCGGCCATTAGTGAGTCCCAAAATGAGACTTCATTCTGGCTCGTTGACCTGAAAGGCTTTTCCCTGTCAGACGTGCAGGATTACATCGATTCCCAGCCTGAGACCTGGAACGAAGATCAAGCCTATAATTTTGTAATTCTTGAATCCAGCACAAACAGGATCCTGGGTGGGTGTGGATTGAACCAAATCAACAGACGCCATCGAGGCTGCGACCTTTATTTTTGGGTCCGCACAAGCGCAACCGGGCATGGATTTGCCACTCGGGCAGTGGTTCTGATGGCGCGCTTTGCGTTTGATTCACTCGGGATGCAGCGCATGGAAATGGTCATCGACCCTGAAAATCTTGGCGGCTTGCGGGTTGCAGAAAAGGCAGGCGCCATCAGTGAAGGATACCTGCGCGGCCGGTTCTTCCATCACGGAGAACCAAGGGACGGCGTTGTATTCTCATTAGTCCCGGAGGACATCCCAGCCTGATGCCTGCCAACGTCGAGATTAAAGCCCGGGTGAAGGATTTAACTCAACTAAGGAATCGTGCGGAGTCCCTCAGTGACACACCCATGCAGATCATCCCGCAGGAGGATACGTTCTTTAATATTCCCAAAGGCAGACTCAAACTGAGGGTTCTGGCGCCAGATTACGCGCAGCTTGTCTGGTATTCCCGGGCGGATGATACAGGCCCCAAGCGGTCGGATTATCAAATTCATGAAACCAGCGATCCCGAGTCATTGAAGTCCATCCTTGCACTTGCCCTCGGGGTGCGAGGGGTTGTACGAAAAACCCGCTATCTATACCTGGTCGGACAGACCCGCATTCATCTGGATGACGTTGAGGGATTGGGACATTTTATGGAATTGGAAGTGGTCATGCAACCGGGCCAGTCGGACAAGGAAGGTCAGGCTATTGCGGAAAATTTGATGAAAAAACTGGGCATCGATTCCACCGATTTGTTGGACGGTGCTTATATGGATATGATCGAATCGGCCAACGGGAAATAAATCAGGATATGTCGCAGTACAACGATTCAAATTCAGATCAAATCTTCAGCCGGGAACCGCTCAAAAAGAGGGCTGCTCCCATCTGGCGCGATTTAAGGCTGCTGGTTGCTGTCCAGCTTTACATGCTGGGACGCATCTCCTCCGACCGGGCTTCCAAGTTGGCGGATGTCCCGCATGTGGAATTTCTGCTCAGTCTCGGTTTTTACAAGGTTTTCCCCTTGCTGGCCGAGTTGGTCGAGTTGGAGCGCGCGGTTCATCAAGCCAAGAATAAACCCAAGGCCACTTCCGACACCCCTGAGGTGACCCCGAAAATTGCTGAAAAAGGGATCCGCAAAGCGGTGCCTGCAGAAACCACACCGGAGAAATCTGAAACAACGCCGGCAAAAAATCCATCCCACCAGGAAACGCAGGAAAAGCCATGAGCAATGGAGTTTGCAGCGTTTCTCCGGTGATCTACCTGTACCGGATCGGCATCCTGGATTGGCTTCCGAAAATGTTCGATGAAGTCTATATGCCATCCATCGTCCTGGACGATCTGCTCGAAGGACGCTTCATTGGCTATGACGTCCCCAGTCCTTTTGACCTGCCCTGGATGCAGTACAAGGATCCGCAGTTGACGGTGCCCACTGCCTGGCTGTCCCTCGACCTGAGTTCGGGCGAAGTGGCTGCCATGTCGCTGGCTTTTGAGACTCCTCATTGTGTCGTCCTGCTGGACGACCCTTTGGCACGTAGGGCGGCCAAGAATGTTGGTCTCAATATCTGGGGTACCTTGAAGTTCATGCTGGAAGCCAAGTCCCGCGGCTTGACGAAGAATGTGGAACCTTATATTGACCGGTTGGGGAATGCGGGTATCTGGTTGTCGGATGACATTCGCCAACGTGTCCTGACTCTCGCCGGCGAGGAATGAATCAAGTTCAACGGAGAAACAATATGCCCACCATCAGGAAAATCAATCATGTCGCCATTGTTGTGGAAGATATGGACGATGCACTTTCATT
Source organism: uncultured Chloroflexia bacterium (assembly GCA_963709295.1). Lineage (GTDB taxonomy): Bacteria > Chloroflexota > Anaerolineae > Anaerolineales > Villigracilaceae > JBGPQJ01. The sequence continues at coordinate 185,395 of CAVPVW010000005.1, forward strand.
CTGGCGAGATTCCCTGGGATTGGACTTGCACGAACTAAGAGATGTGCCTGCAGAAAAATCCCAAGTGGCTTTCATGCCGGTGGCGGACGGAGAAATCGAACTGGTTTTTCCCACCACTGACGATTCCGGCATCGCCAAGTATCTTGCAAAACGCGGACAGGGCATGCATCATATCTGCCTTGAGGTGGACGATATTGAAGGGATGCTGGCGCAGCTGAAGGCAAAGGATGTTCGTTTGATAAATGAGCAGCCTCGCACATCCTCTGATGGAAAGAAATATGCCTTTATCCACCCGGAATCCGCCTGTGGAGTTCTGGTGGAGCTGTATCAACTCTAAACTTTAGTCTATGTTCAAAGGCACACAGATTCATCAGCTTTGAGTCTGTGTGCCTTTGTGGTTTAATTCAAGTATGCCCGTTAATTTGAATCCGGCGTTTGATAAGTTCGATCGTTCCCAATCGGTTATTGTTGGATTATCCGGTGGGGCGGATAGTGTTTGCCTATTGGGCTTGCTCCACGGCGCGGGCTTTCGAGTGGAGGCTGCCCACCTTAATCACCGCCTTCGACCCGAAGCAGATTCCGACGCGGACCATGCAAGGAAAATCGCTGAAAACCTTGGGATTCCAATCGTTGTCGAATCTGTAGATGTGGGCGATTTTGCCAAAGAAAATGGACTGTCCATCGAAGAAGCCGCCCGGAAATGCAGGTACCAATTCCTTTTCGAAATTGCCCGAACCCGAAAGGCCAAACATGTCGCGGTGGCGCATACCGCTGACGACCAGGTCGAGACGATTCTGATGCACCTCATCCGCGGGGCAGGCCTTGGTGGATTAAAAGGTATCACTCCCGTCACCCGCCTGCCTGAATTCGATGCGGACATTCCGCTCATCCGACCCATCCTGCATCTTTGGCGAAGGGATACGGAGAGCTATTGCCGCCAGTTTAACCTCGAATTTGTCCTGGATGCTTCCAACACCGATCAAACTTATTTTCGTAACCGACTCCGCCATAGTCTGATCCCTGATCTCGAGACCTATAATCCACAGATTAAGAAAGCGCTGCTTCGAATGTCGCATTCGTTGCAGGACGATCATGAGATGCTGAACAGCTTCATTGATCAGGCTTGGGAGGATTTGGTTGTTGAAAAAGGCGAAGGGTATGTCGTTTTTAACCTACCTACGCTTGAGGCGACAGAGCCGGGGAAGCGGAGACATTTATTTAAACGGGCGATGCACCTGCTTCGACCTGGTCTGCGCGACGTGGATCACGATGTTTTATCTCTGGCAGCAAATTTTTTGGATGACTTGCCTGGCACATCCGATGCTTCGCCAAGCCGTAAAGTAGATTTGACCGGCGGAGTATATATTTACAAAGAGAATGATCGTCTGTATATCGCACAATATGAAGCTGATTTACCTTCTGGAAATTGGCCACAGATTGATAGCCAGCGACCACTGCAAGCGGGGATCACTGACCTGGATAATGGCTGGCAGCTTGTCGTCGAGAAAGTAATGGACGATGGGTTACTTTCTTTTGCGCAAACCAATGTAGATCCCTTCGTAGCGTGGATGGATGCCGGGAAAGCGGTAGGGGAACAAACCGTCCGTCCGGCCCAAATTGGCGATGCATTTGCGCCATTAGGCATGGACGGGCAGACAGTGAAGTTGTCTGATTTTTTTATCAACATAAAAATACCTCAGCGCGCCCGAGCAAGATGGCCGGTCCTTATGGTGGGTGATCAGATCGCGTGGATCATGGGTATTCGCCTGGCTTACCCATTTCGAGTTGAAGGAAAAACCCGGCAGGCGCTGCGGCTGCAACTAAAAAGGCTCCCATGATGGGAGCCTTTTGATCAGCTGATTTTTCCAGCCAGTTGGCGAAGTTTCATATGGACTTCCCGCCACTGAATTTTTGATACACCGAGATTCTGTCGGATCTTGTCCAGTTCGACACCGCGCATGTAATCATTCAGCGCATAAGTCCAGCGGCACATGTCGAAGGATAAATGCTTGGTGAGACCGGCATCCTCGCCGATGTCCTCCAGCAGGTATTCGAGGCGGCGCGGAGACCAGGGGAAGAGCTGGTCCACCGGTGAATATTGGTTAAGATATTCCTGATAAGCGGGAATCCAATCTTCTGCAAGGGACAGCTTGCGTTCCTTATATCGGTTTGCGGGGCTGGGATAACGGATGAACACCAGCGGACCTCCCTGTGCATCGAGGTCAATGTGATTAATATGGATACCCAGGCATTCGCTTTTCTTAATACCGGTCGTCAGGATGAGATACAGCAACGCATACGGCCGGGCATCCGGTTTGGCCTTTCTACGGTAGCGGTCAGCTGCCAGAAGGATGGCTTCCTGCTCGGCATGACTGAGCACCTCGGGAAGCGGACTGAGCACCGACTTTTGCACCACCTTCTCAGCCGGGTCGACGAGAATGACCCCGAACTGGTGCAACCAGCGAAAATAGGATTTGATCGAGGTGATTCGGCGTGCGAGAGTTTTTGGGGAACAGGGTACGCCGCGGTCGTTTTCCATCCATTTCAAAAAGTTGTTCAGGTCATTGGTCGAGATGGCACCCAGCGACCGGTCGGGTGGAAAGAACTGCGTCATCAACCGCACATCAGACAGGAACGCCTTGACAGTGTAGGGCGAACGTCCTTGATCGTTCAGATAGATTTCCCAGGCATTGATGGCCGGGATCAAAGGAGTTTGCGAGGTGATATGTGCTGTGCTTGAATTGCTTGGAGTCATGAAGCCTCCTGATGGATTGTTCGTACACTCTTCGTATAGTTTAGTGCAAAAAAAACCAGGCGTCAAACGGTTTACGCGGTTTGTTAAGACTTTGCAATGCGCTTTTTAAAGAGAAAACACTATTATAAAAATTATCAAAATCGGAGTTTTTCAGCTTTTGATTACATCAGGGAGTTAACGCGCCGGGGTCGAAACAAGGCGCGTAGTCGGAACCCACCAGGAGAATATAAGGGGCGGAGCTGTCCGGGTTGGGAGCAGAAATGAGATTAAATTCTGTAAGCCCCATGACGGCCAATATTCTGGATGTAATACTGCGGTCTTGTATGCTTGTACGATCATAGAGGTAAGTGATAGCCTGGTCGCGGTGATCTGCAGGCGCAGTAGTCGATTCAAACCCGGCGTAGTTTAGTCTCTGTGCTGCCAATGCATCCCAGCCGTCAAACGGAGAGGCATTGCGCACCTCTACTTTTACAGCCTCCTCGTCTGCTTCCTTCGGATGCGAGGTCATGGCTTGTTGGACCAAGATTGCGATAGCCGCATCGTTGGGAATCAGGACATACGCTCCTTCAGGCGTGATCCACGAAGCGACCGTGCCGTTCTTTTCGTTGACGTAGTAGCCCCTGATATCCGCATTGCCCAGATGCAGGCTGATGGGCGCGAGAGAGAGCAGGTCCGTGAAGGTCAGGTCGGTCCTGACTGTTGAACTGACCTGGCTGTAAAGGTCCGGCAGGCGGCGGATGAGGTCGGCGCTCAGGGCTTTTGAATAGATGGCGCGCAGGACTTCCTGCTGCCGGCGCCCGCGGTCAAAATCGTTGGAACGTTTTCGAGAGCGGGCATACCATAAGGCGAGATCGCCGTCCATGTTCACCACACCAGGGCCGACGGTGAAGAGCTGCCAGTTGAATTCATTTTCCGGATCCAATTCAGGGCTGATCAGGCGCCAATCGGTGTAGGGACAGAAGACTGGCACCTCCACACCCCCGATGGTGTTCACGACCTGACGAAAGCCGTCGAAGTCCACCATGGCCATGTGATCAATGGGGATTCCCAGATTGTACTGAATCGTGTCCCGTAGAAGAGCGGAGCCTCCACCGGGATAATGGTAGAGTTCACCATACTGGTAGGCGGTGTTCAAGCGCTGCATCCCAACGGTGGGGATGTTCACCCACAAGTCCCTGGGCAGCGAAATCATCGAGACCTCACCGGTGCTCGGGCGGACGATCGCGATAACCATCGTGTCTGTTCTGAAGTATGTACTTCCTTTTGTATCGGAGCCGAGCAGGATGAAGTTGATGGTATCACGCCCGGCGACCAGGGGCATGGCGGTCGGAATTTGTGAGAGATCGATGATCTGACCGGGTGTGGGGAGTTGCTGCTGCGGCGTTGGTGTTGGAGATTCCGCTGGGGACGGGAATGGATTTACAGGCGATGGCAGGACTTCTTCGGTCACCGTTGGGAAGGGGGATGCGTTTTCTGCAGAATTTCCGATAAGCATGGGCTGGAACGGAGTGGGGGTGAGGGTGGCGCGCGGATGTGCGGTTATTAGATACCATGCAGTACCGACAGCCTGAGCCTGAGCTTGATGAGTCCCGCTACAGCCAGCCAAGAACAAGGGGATGATGACCATCATCCCCCAGGTATGTCTGCGTAACATTGCGCCGATCGGCGTTTTAAGAGTCCACGCGATCATTGATTTTGGATGCCCCCAAGATTATTCCTGATTACGGGGGTGGGTAGGGAATGCCCGTGGGCAGATACGGCACTTCGGGAGTCAGCAAATCGGGGATGGTTATCCAGGGTGTAGGTTGAATTATGGGTAGGATGGGATAGGCGTAATAAGGCGGCACGTAAAGCCTCTGTCCCGAATATACGTAAGTGCTGTTGAGGCAATTCGCATTGACCAACTGGTTTACTGAAGTCCCAAACATCGTCGCAATTCCATAAAGTGTATCGCCAGGTTGAACATAATAGATGACCCAGCCTGCCGGAGGACCGCAAGGTGCGCTGGATAGGCTGCTCTGAACTGACATGGGGACGAAAACTAAGGACCCCGCTTGGATAGTGCTATCCTGAAGGCAATTTCCTTCCTGGAGCATTTCTGGAGTTGTGCCATATTGAGCGGCTATTTCCTCGAGTGTTTGGTCTGGCATGACGATGATGGGCATCCATCCTTCAGGAGTCTCACAAGAAATTACTGTTGGCGGTGTTGCAGTTTGATCGCTCATGCTTGACTCTGGAGTTTGTGTAGGTTTGGTTGAACCAGTCGACCCACCCGACCCGTCTGAACCATCTGACCCGGATTCTTCCGTGATTATGGCTAGAGTTGGTGTGGCAGACGCATCATCCTGCCCGGGAAGAAGGCTTGTCCCGTCTTGTACCATGGCAAGTGAGGCGATGCCGATTACGATCACAAGAGAGGCAAGCGCGATGATGATTGCGGAAAAAGTTTTTTTCAGGGCAGGTTTCATCTAGTCCACCTTCTGCTCAATTTCGGCTTTGGCTTCCGTATCCGCCTGGCTGACGGGAAGTAATACGCTGAATGTCGCGCCGACCCCAATTTCTGAATCGACCCAGATTCGGCCGCCCTGGGCTTCGGTCAACGTTTTGGCAATGGACAAGCCCACGCCCGTATCTCCGACTCCCTGGATCAGGACGTTATCCGCCCTGTAAAGTCGCGAGAAGACACGAGAAATATCTTCGGTGGGAATCCCCCCGCCGGTGTCTGCAACCTGGATAAGGACAAAATCGTTTTCATCCTGTTTTTCAGTGCGCACGCGCAGGGTGACCGTACCCTCCACGGGAGATGCCGCGCCGGCGTTTTGAAGCAGATGGATTAGAATTTGCTGGAGAGCTTCCCGGTCGGCAAAAATATGCTCGGTGGATTTTGGCAGGTCAATGCGCAGCGTAATGTTCCGTTCGCGGAGCTGCGAGCTGGTGTACGCCATCGCATTATCGATGATCAGGTTAAGATCGATGGCTTCCGGCTTGAGCGCCATCAACCCGGTACCGATGGTGGTGATCTGGATCAAGTCTTCGATCAGGCTGCCGATTCGTTCGGTCGATGCCTTGATGCGCTCGATGAACTTCCGCTGGAGAGCGCCGAGGATGCCGACCGATTCACCGAGCAGAAGGTCTGTATAACCGATGATGGACGACATGGGCTGTCGTAATTCCTGGGAGATAGATGCGATCACTTCCGCCTGGTCGCTGCTCATGGAGCCGCTTGATCGTTTTTCGAGCTCGAGGACTTTCATGTTCGCTTCGGCCAGAGTATTCTGCAGCCGTGCGACTTCCCCCAGGGTCAGTTTGAGTTCCTCTTCAAGATGCCCATCTTCGGCGGCGGGCACGACCGGCTCGACTGCCATTGCACCGGTTCGAAGAGCATCGTTTTCCCTTTCAACTTCAGCCAATTGCTGCGCATACTCTTCGGCTTCCTGCTCGAGTGTTGCGATCCTGCGCTGGGCTTCTTCATGGACCATTGCCAGAGCGATGAGCTGCTCTGCGCTTCCACGGCTTCTATCGTTTTCCATGCGGAGTTCTGCAATTTGCGCCTGGAGATCATCAATGATGGCTTGATCGAGTACAGGCAATGGAGCCGGAGCAACCGGTTCTGATTGTAGCGGGTGACCCATGTTGGCTATCATCTGTCCGCGTTCGACAATGGACATAAAGGACACCGCAATATTGGAAAGGAAGGCTTGATCGTCCGCGCTCCACAACCGGTTTGAATACGGCGACAACAGCAGGATGCTTCCGATAGGCTCATGCTCATTGGCGATCGGCACGTTCAGCAGGTGGCCGGGGCTGGCAAGTCCCAACAAATCACCTAAACCGCGCAGGTCCGAGGAGGTGCTGCTCGCAGGCAGGCGCAGTGGGCGTCCACGCTGGATGGCGTTCGCCAGCAGAGGGATAGCCTCCTTATTAAGCGGAATGCCGTCCAATTTTTCTTCTCGGATCAGGTCATAACCGCTGGCGATGACCATCTGTTTATGCTCGTTCAAGTAAATCAGGAAGGATAGATCCGCCAGCATGGACTGGGCGACTGCCCGGGTGATGTCATCGTTTATCTTACTGGGATCTGTCTCGCCAGCCAGGTCGAGCAGCGCGTGCAGCGTTTTGGCATCCGTGCTGTAGCGTCTTCGTTCGCGGAGGGGTCTCCCATCACCATCCGTAGGTTGCGCTTCCTTGGTTTCCTCGTCTATCAGGGCGGAAGACTGCCGCGGCAGGGCTTGTGTGGGGCTGGGAAAACGCTGCGGGAGGGTGAGCAGGATGGGGAAGGCTGCCATGAGCATCAGCCGGCCGAATCCCGAATAATTTCCTCCGCTGGCGGGAAAAATCAGGTCAAGCGTAAACCCGGCAAAGATCAAAATCAGCATCGCCAGGCCGTTCTCAAAATTATTTGGGCGGCGGTAGAAGATGATTCCAATCCCAAACGCGGTTAACACCAGGATGGCGGCGGACCAAACCGTGCTTTGAATGGTGTCATTAAACGGGACACTGGCAAATTGCTGCGAGCGGATGATCACACTCACCACCAGCGCAATTCCGTCCACTACGCTTAAAATGATGGCACCCATATCTGCTTTTCCGGCAGGTTCGGGGAAAGCCCACAGCCAGACGATCCAGATCACGCTGAAAAAGACCACGGCCCGGTCCAGCACCGGCAGGAGCACGTTCGGGTCAACAAATCCAGTCCAGGCCAGACCCCCCATAACGAACATCGTAACCTGGGCTGCAAAAATCAGTCCAAGGCCGATGACCGTTCGTTTTGCTTGAGGGAATTCGGTGGATTTCCATTGTGCGTACGACCACCAGAGTGCACTAACTGTGCAAAACACCAGCACCATGAAATAAACCAGGCTGCCGGAGGGGGAGGTCAGTAGGTCGAATAATTGCGTCAGAAATTCCATATTCGCGTCGTTGCGATTATAGCACGGCGTAGTCCCATCAACAATTATACATCCGCCTGTACAGATGACAATTCACTAAAGAAGCAAAGGGACTGGTCAAAAACTGGATGATTTTTCTCGAAATCCGCCTGTAACCGCCGTATCCTATATTACAATGTCTCAGGATGAAGGACAACCACCGGTTCGTAACCTTTTCTTCAATAATAATTCTCCTCCTCGCCTTGGCGCTTGCCCCTCCAATGCTGACGGGCTATTTGAACCTTTCACAAGCGGAGGAATTGGCATCAACAGACCCTGGTCTCGCCGCCTTGAAATATGAGACTGCCGCGAAGCTGCTTTTATGGCGGGAAGACCTTTGGGAACAGGCTGGACTGATGGCGCTTTTGGACGAGAACCCGGAAATGTCTCTATATTACCTGGAGCTTTCTCCAGGTTTGAGCTCGACCGGGCGACTTGCCTTGGGGGATGCCTATTACAGGTTGGGGGAAACCGAATCTGCTTTAGAGCAATGGGAAGGATTGCGCAACGATAGCCTCGGTTCTGCGCAACTGTATAACCGCCTGGGGCATGTCTATTACCAGCAGGGCAGGTATGTGCAGGCTGGTGAGGCCTTCTTAAAAGCGACCAGTTTGGACGACCTGGATGCGGATTCATTCTACATGCTGGGGTTGTTGCTTTCAGCTCAATCCCCAGAGGATGCCTTATCCCCTCTGATTCGCGCAGGTCAACTCGACCCGGCACTTGATCCTGTCATTCAGGTGTTGCGCCGCGGATTGAACATCGCACTGCTGTCTCCGGGCAGGGCTGCCCAGCTGACAGGTGCCGGCCGGACACTCATCGCCGTAGGAGCCTGGTCCCTGGCACGGGAAGCCTTCGGAAACGCTATAGAAACAGACCCCCGATATGCCCCAGCCTGGGCGTGGCTGGGACAGGTCAAGCAGGTGTTTCAGGAAGGCGGCCTCCCGGAGCTGGACCAGGCGCTTGAGTTCGACAGGAATTCAGCCGAGATTCGTGGTCTGCGCGCAGTGTATTTCATGCGAGAGAATCGCTTTGATGAAGCCAAGGTTGAGTTTGAAGAGGCCGCCAAACTCGAACCTTTGAATCCGGATTGGCAGGTTGCTTTGGGTGATGTGGTTGCCCGGACAGGGGATGTTCCTTCTGGATTGGAACATTATCAAGCTGCCATTGATCTTTCGCCTCGCAAAGCAGAATATTGGCGTGCATTAGCGAATTTCACTGTGGACTACAATTATGGGTTACAGGAAAACGGTCTACTCGCTGCACTTCAAGCGCGGGCGTTGTCGCCCGAAGACCCTCAGGGATTGATTACACTTGGTCGAGTTTATTTCGCACTCAATGACTTTAAGACTGCCGAAAGGTTATGGCTTGACGCGTTGAAATCGGATGGTGCTCTCCCTTCGGCTCATCTATATCTGGGTGTGCTTTATCTTCAGCAAGGGGATTCTAACTCTGCGTACCGCAATCTTGTAACAGCGCTAAACCTTGACCCGGGCGGTCCCTACGGTGCTCAGGCTGGCCGCATGCTGGATCAGTATTTCCCATGAATCAATCAGACCTGCTGGATTTGTTGATAGAATTTGATTACCCGAGAGTTGATTGAAAGATTGGAGTCTACAAGATGAAACGCTACCGCCTGCTGCTCCTACTTGTTATCCTTGTGTCTGCCTCTTTAGCCTGCCAATTAGCCGTCCAATTGACAGACCAGTTCAGCAGTCCGGGTGAGGCAATCTTCCGGGATGACTTTTCTCAACCCTTCAACGGTTGGCTGCGCGGCACCGAGCTGCCCAATGGTGGAATTTCCGATTATGTGGACGGTGGGTTTCGTATCTATGTCAACGAACCCAACTTTGATTATTGGAGTGTTCCAGACCTCGATTTTACGAATACCCGCATTGAAGTGGACGCGGCCAAACAGGCAGGCCCCGAGATCAATCGTTTTGGCTTGATCTGCCGGTACCAGGACGAACTGAATTTTTACTTTTTTATTGCCAGCAGCGATGGCTATTATGCAATTGGCAAGGTCAAGGATGATCAACTTTCCCTGATTGGGATGGACGAGATGCTTCCTTCAAGTGCCATCCTTTCAGGCACCGGGCTGAATCATCTGCGCGCAGATTGCATCGACAGCCAGCTGACTTTTTTCGTGAACGGGCAACTCGCTGCCCAGGTCTTTGACACCGATTTTGCCACCGGCGATGTGGGCATTCTCGCCGGGACATTCAATGAACCCGGAGTCGATGTGGTTTTCGATAATTTTGTGGTTGTGAAACCTTGATTTTATTGGTTTGGTTTTGGATGTGATCACATGAAGATTTTTCTGGATATGGTCGGTTGCCGCCTCAATCAAGCAGAAATCGAGCGGATGGCTGGCCAGTTTCGATCCCAGGGGCATGCCATTGTCCCTGAGGTTGGTGAGGCGGACCTGGTCATCATCAACACCTGCACAGTTACAAGCCAGGCTGCGTCCGATTCGCGGCAAAAGATTCGGCAGGCAGCCAGGGCAGGCGCGAAGGATGTCATTGTCACTGGATGCTGGTCCACTCTGCAACCAACCCAGGCATCAGGGCTTCCCGGTGTGACCCAGGTCATTCCCAATAATCAAAAAGATTACCTTGTTTCCGAGCTGCTTCTGGTACCCGAACACGGTTTCGATGTGGAACCGCTTGCCCGCGTGCCGTTGCCCGGTCCTCGCCAGCGCACCCGTGCCTTTATCAAGGTCCAGGACGGTTGTGACAATAACTGCACATTTTGCATCACCACCCTTGCGCGAGGGGAGAGTGTCTCGCGCGCCTCAAATGATGTACTGGTCGATATTCGCGCTGCCCTTCTTGGCGGGGCACAGGAAATCGTATTGACCGGCGTACACCTCGGTGCCTGGGGTCTTGATTTTGATTCCCGCTTGAGCACCCTGATCAAGCGAATTCTTTCGGAGGTTGATATTCCCCGGCTGCGGCTTTCCTCCCTCGAACCCTGGGATCTCGATGATGAATTTTTCACATTATGGGAAGATCCGCGATTATGTTCACACCTGCACCTGCCGATTCAATCCGGCAGCGTTTCCACGCTGAAGCGCATGCTGCGCAAGACTTCGCCGGATTCTTTCCGTGAGTTGGTCGCGGCGGCCCGGAAGAAGATTCCCGACGTTGCCATCACCACTGATGTAATGACAGGCTTTCCGGGCGAGACCAATGCTGAATTTGAAGAAACGCTAGAATTCATTCGGGAGATTGATTTTGCCGGCGGTCATGTCTTCTCCTACTCCGCCCGACCTGGCACGCCTGCTGCAAGGATGAAGGATCAAGTGCCTCACGAAATTAGAAAAGAGCGCAACCATCTCCTGCGGGATGTTTTTTCTGAATTGGCATTTTCCTATCAACACAAATTCATCGAACGGACTTTGCCTGTTCTGTGGGAATCGACAACACGGGTTTCAGACTCAGGCTGGCAGTTGGAGGGATGGACAGGCAACTTTATTCGCGTTTCAGCGCTTTCGCCCGAACCTCGTTGGAACAAATTGGATGATGTGAAATTAATCAACTTGACAAGCGAGGGGATAATAGGAGAGATCGTTTAGGACTGGAGTAATTTGTTATCACCGATATTTGTTGGACTATGATTTAGACATGCAAGCTGCCAGGATTTACTCCCCTGCTGTCGTTGAATCCAATCCGCTTGTTATTGAGGAGCTGCCTGTTCCTCAGCCGGGAATCGGACAGGTGCGCATCAAAATATCCGTGTGCGGTGTATGCCATACAGATCTGCACATCGCAGAAGGTGATATCCACCCGCCACATCTCCCGATTACACCCGGGCATCAGGTTGTTGGGGTAATCGACGCCATCGGCAATTTTTCCGAAAGACTGCCGTCTCTCAAACTCGGACAAAGAGTGGGAGTCCCATGGAAGTACTCTACCTGCGGCAACTGTGAATTTTGCGTGCGAGGCGAGGAAAACTTATGTACATCCGCCCAGTTCACTGGGTTTCATGTCAACGGCGGTTTCGCGGAGTATATGCTCGCAGAGGCGCGTTCCGTGCTCCCTCTCCCTGGCGCGGTGAGCGACGAACAGGCTGCGCCGCTTTTGTGCGCTGGGATTGTTGGCTACCGTTCCTTAAAAAAAGCCGAAATCCAAGCCGGGGAGAAGGTCGGCCTGTTCGGATTCGGTGCCAGCGCCCACCTGTGCATCCAGGTGCTGCGACATTGGGATTGCCCCGTGTACGTGTTCACCCGGTCGAAGGCTCATCAGGATCATGCCCGGGAATTGGGAGCGGCCTGGGCAGGGGAGGCAGGCTCAAGTGGAGTCAGCACGCTAGACCGGGCAGTGATCTTTGCCCCTGTTGGCGAACTGGTACCTCTCGCGTTGGAAAAAATCCGCCCGGGCGGGACGATCGCCATCAACGCCATCCACATGAGCGATATCCCGTCTTTTCCTTACAAGACAATTTATGGCGAGCGAACACTTCGGTCAGTAGCCAATGCCACTTACCAGGATGGAGTTGAATTCCTGGATCTGGCAGTGAAGGCAGGGATCCAGTCGACAGTGAATACTTATCTGCTCAAGGATGCAAACCAAGCCTTGAGAGACCTGAAAGCCAGCACGTTTAACGGAGAGGCTGTGCTGGTGATAGGCACCTGATGATGATTTTTGTCACTTTGGGGAAATTAACCCCGGTTGTATAATGGATTTGCGAAATCCTTCACATTTCAAACGGGAGAGACACTATGACAGCACAAATCATTGATGGAAAAGTAATCGCCCAGCAGGTAAGGGACAATGTTGCTGCGGAAGTAGCCAAACGCACGGCTGCAGGCAAGCCCAAACCGACCCTGGCGACGGTGCTCGTGGGGGAGCGCGTGGATTCGGCGACGTACGTCCGTTCGAAAGGCAAGGCGTGCGAGGAATTGGGGATGGATTCCGTAAGCCGTCATGTACCTGAAAACATTTCCCAGGAAGAACTTGAAAAAGTGATCACGGACCTCAATGCGGATAAGACCGTTAACGGCATCCTTGTGCAGCTGCCCCTGCCTTCGCACTTGAACGAAGAGCGCGTTCTGCAGCTCATCAGTATTGAAAAAGACGTGGACGGTTTTTCACCCCTCAACATCGGGCGCCTTGCACAGAAAGGCCGCGAGCCGCTGTTCGTCCCCTGCACACCCTACGGGTGTATTTACCTGCTCGAGCAGGCTGGCGTCAAGATCGAAGGAGCCAATGCCGTGGTGCTAGGGCGTTCGAACATTGTCGGCATGCCTGCTGCGCTGCTTCTGATCGGCAAGAATGCCACAGTGACAGTATGCCACTCCCGCACGAAGGATCTGCCCGGCACGGTCCGACAGGCGGATATCCTGATCGCCGCCATCGGCAAGACGGAGATGGTGCGCGGCGATTGGATCAAACCCGGCGCTGCGGTGATTGACGTGGGGATCAATTCCAAGCCGGACGCCACCAAGAAGAGCGGCTACCGCCTGGTCGGCGATGTGAACTATGACGAGGCCAAGGAAGTGGCAGGGTTCATCACTCCCGTCCCGGGCGGTGTTGGTCCGATGACCATCGCCATGTTGATGAACAACACCCTGCGCGCGGCCAAGATCCAGCAGGATTAATGGATTTTGCATAAAATCAAATCCCGTCCGGAATTTCCTGGGCGGGATATTTATTTACATCTTTTTTCGTTGTAGGACCAATTCCGCTAATCCGTTTGCGATTAATTGCAATACCGTATCTGGCACGCCGTCCACCGCCTTCGACTTGGCACGCAGGTCGATGCTGTCGTTGATATAGTCCACGGCGATAAATTTGCCTTCGGGGGTTAGGGCAATCTCCGTGGAAAAAAGGTCAAGCCCGCTCAACCGGGCAATCACGCTGGTGATCTCCCGTAACTTTTCCAGTTCCAGTCGGGCTTCTTCGTAAGCAGTAACAGGAGCGGCGATGTGGGTGTCCGTCGCCCACCAGCAGGGATAAATCTTCCCGCCGCAATAGTAAACCCGAAACCAGGTCTCGCGTCCGTTAATTCTTTTTGTTGGGACATGGGATTGCAGCAGATACTGCTGATCAGGCACTTCAATGCGCGTCTGAAGCACCTGATCCCATGTGGTTAGATTGAGCGCGACTCCTGCTCCTCCCCCGGCATAGGAGGGTTTCGCCACAAAGGGAGTCCCTAAAGGGGTAATATCCGCGGGATCCAGAAGTTGCTGATCCAAAAAAGACGGCAGGATAATCGTATAGGGAACATTGATGCCATTTTCAATTAACGTGTAATGGAATTTGTCCTTTTGTTCGGCTTTGAAAGCAACCTGCGGAGGGTTGATGTAATAAATGCTGTTGTCCTTTGCCCATTTCCGGATGGGGTCGAATCGAAGGTCGTCGTTTGCCCTGTCGAACAGCACTTCTGGTCTGATTTCCTGCGTCTGTAATTTTCGGATGGTCTGCAGCAGGGAATCCGGCTTGACCTGACAGAGCGTGATTCCACGAGAGTTGCAGGCGGTTTCAACCATCCGCACAAAATCACTGTCATATTCCCAATACCATGAAAGACACAGGTCGATCTGCTTCATGTTGTGATTATAAGGTTCAAGTGAGACCAAAGTCAACAAATAAGGAACTCTAAATGTGAAACTCCAAAAAACACCCGGAGATGGGTTTCACCGTCCCCGAGTGGCAGACCTAACACCGTCCGAGAAGCTGGACTTGAAGAATTGGACGGTCCTTCGGTGTCAGCAGGTCGATGCTATCGTGTTTGAGCAAGAATCCATCCATCGATTTCATGCTGCAGGAGGATTCAAAGATCTCCAAAAGAACCTCCACATTATCGTCTGCAGCGATCCTGTTGATGGATATTTTTCCGCAGCCCTCGCACTGGTGAACCAACATGATTTCCCCCCGATGTTCGCCGGAGTATTTTTTGGAAGTCCTTTTTAGAGTGAGCGCCAAGGGCTGCATCCTGGCCTTGCAGGCGGATAAGCGGTCTCCAGCTTTGAACAAATCGAGATGCCGGGAAGACAGGCAATATGGGCAGTGGTTGCGGTGATGAACACCGGAAAGCAGTCCTTCTGACGAAACGGAATTTCGGCAGTTCATGCAGATGAAATCGCCAAACGAATTGAGCCTTTGGAGTGCGTGCTTGTGAAGGGGCCGCATACTCATGGCGATACCCTCAGTTTAACGTAGCTCTGGTAACGATAAGGGCTGATGGTCCCATCGACAACCGCCTTACGGACGGCGCATCCGGGTTCCTCATCGTGACTGCAATCGAGTCCGAATTTACATGTTCCGATCAGCGGACGCATTTCAGGGAAAAACTGATCGAGGCTGTCGTTGTCGGCATCCCACAAGCCAAATTCCCGCATACCCGGAGTATCGACTATCGCGCCGCCACCGTTGAGCGGAAACATCTCAAGGTGAGTGGTCGTATGAAGTCCCTTGCCCTGTTCGCCCCGGCTGACCGCCTTGACTCGCAAACCGAGTCCCGGTTGGATGGCATTGAGCAGTGATGTTTTTCCTACGCCGGACTTGCCAACCAATACGGAAATTTTCCCTTGAAGTGCTTGCGTTATTTCCTCGAGCCCTTCTTCGGTCACGGAACTGACGCAAAGAACACGGTAGCCGATCTTTTGATAGGAATTGACCACTTCATCAATTTCCCGCCGGTCAGGCAATAGATCGACCTTGGTGATGCAAATCAGCGACGGCAATCCGGAGGCCTCCGCCGAGACCAGATATCGATCCAGCAGATGCCATTTAGGCGTCGGGCTGGCGGCTGCAAAAACCGGCACAACCTGGTCGGCATTCGAGACGATGACCTGTTCGAAAACGCGCTGCCCCGGAGTGGTTGCGGGACGCGATAGTTTATTCCGCCTCGGCAGGATTTCGGTGATCATGCCGCTGCTATCGCCTGCGTCCGTGAAGATCACCGAATCGCCGATGGCGACCGGGTCCACATGCTCGATTTCCCGGACTTGTTGCACCCTGTGCCTCAGTGAACTGGGGTCCGCGGTGGGGTAGATTAATTGTTTACGAAGGCGCGATGAGAGGACGCAAACGATATCGCGTTCTTCGGTGTGGACCGTGTAATGTCCAAGATTTTTTCGGAAGACGACACCCTGGCCGCTTCCATCGTAAGTATTCATTGTATAGTGTTCCTGTAAGCGGACCTCGAGCCTGAACGTTGACGAGCCGAGGTGCGCAGAAAAAAATCAAATTTTGAACAACGCCATGCCCATCCACATGGAACTGGACGGGGTTATGAATCGAGAGATGTTCAGAGGGTTTTACTTGTGCCGACATGCAATGCTCCTTTCATGGATAAAAAAACCAGCCAGGGATAAATCCGTGGCTGGCAGAAATTCTCAGAAGGCTGTGTTGGCCTGCAAACCGGAATTTTACAAGCTGCGGGGACCAACAGGTCAGCGATTCGCGATGGAATCAAAAAGCCACGGGGCATGCGCACCCGTGGCCGTTATTCAGGAAGCAAATATCTATCCTTCTAACTCAAGGCGTGCACATGCAACTTGGATTTGGACAAGCACCGATGCTGAATTATTGAACATGAACACGCCTCCTTTCCTTATTGATTGATTAATACTCCGAGAGTTTACCAGCCTGAGTTTGGGCTGTCAAGATTGATTTATCGAATCGAAATTGCCTGCATCATTTTCGGAGGTGGAAAGGCACTTCGATTATGGCGCGTGTATAACCAAATTTTCTCCTGTTGTAAAGCAAGGCAAGTCTCATCAACGTGGCGGTTTGGTTATGTAACAAATGGTGCCACCACTTCACAGGGACAAATTCTGGCAGGAGGACGGTCGCCAATTCACCGTCGTTATGTTCTCTATCCGTTTCATCGAGATAATCCAGCAGGGGACCGATCAGCGAACGATAAGGCGAGGGAACCACGACCAATGGAACATCCTGTCCCCACTCCTGCCAGGCTTTCCTGACTTTTTCCGTCAGTTCAGGGTTGGTTTCCACGTACACGGCAGTCACCTGTGCAGAAATGGAACGGGCGTAAAGGACAGCATTGATCACTCCGCGGTGAACGCCTGAGATGGGGATGACAATGCGCGGGTCGGGAGGCGGTTTGAGGGAGGGCGGAAGCCCGTGCAGGGTCAATTCACTGGCGACTTCGTTGTAATGATGCTTGATTTTCCGGAAGACAACGACCAGCAGCGGAATGAGAAAAATGACAATCCAGGCGCCGTCGCGGAATTTATTGACCGCGATAATCAGCAGAGCAACCAGGGTGGTAGCTGCACCAAGGCCGTTGATGAATGCCTTAAGTTGCCAATGCCGACCGCGCTCCCGGAACCAGTGGGCGACCATTCCAGCTTGGGAGAGTGTGAATGCCAAAAAAGCGCCGACCGCGAAAAGTGGTACGAGCGCATGGCTGTCTCCCTGGAAAGCAAGGATCAAGATCCCTGTGAGCAGGGCGAGGATCATAATTCCGTTTGAAAAGACCAGCCGGTCTCCAAGATGGACAAACTGGTTCGGCAGGTAGCGATCGTGAGCGAGGACTGAGGCAAGCCGGGGGAAACCGTTATAACTCGTATTGGCTGCCACAGAGAGAATGAGTAGGGTGGCAATCTGAACGAGATAATAAAGCGGACCTGTTCCTAATATTCTCCGGGCCAGGGCTGAAAGGATGGTTTCGTTAGTCCCGGTGACAACGCCCAAATAAACGGTTAAGCCGATGGTGCCCGCAAAAAGAATTCCCATCAGCACGCCCATGACATTTAATGTTTTTTGGGCATTTCGGGTGGACGGCGGCTTGAACGCCGGAATGCCGTTGCTAATGGCTTCCACACCTGTCAGGGCGGTGCAGCCCGAAGCAAAGGTGTGGAGCAAAAGTACTACTGTCACCGGCACGAGAGGGGAGGGAGCCGTGGTGGCCAAGTCACCAGGTCCATCCATACCTGCGACGTAGAGTCCATAGGCGATCATGACGAGGTAACAACCCAGAAACAGGTAAACAGGAATTGCCATTGCCGTTCCCGCTTCGCGGACGCCGCGCAAGTTGGCAAGCGTTATCACCAGCAGGATGACCAGCGAAACTGCCACACGATAATCCCATAGCTGCGGGAATGCGGAAGTGAGGGCGGCCACTCCTGCAGTCAGGCTGACTGCTGCGGTTAACACATAATCGATGAGCAGGGCGGCCCCAGCGATGAGCCCCAGTGTGCTGCCAAGGTTTTCGTGTGCCACCGTGTAGGACCCGCCGCCGTTTGGATAGGTCGGGATGGTCTGGTTGTAAGATAAGGTGACGATTGCCAGCAGCCCGACAATCACCAACGCAATCGGCCAGGAATAAACCAGACCGGCTGCGCCAGCTACGACAAGACCAAGATATATTTCCTGATTGGCATAAGCGATTGAGGAAAGCGCATCGGGCGAGAACGCTGCCAGCGCGCGAATTTTGTTCAGCCGTTCAGTTTCCAAATCTCGTGTGGGGAGCGGCGGACCCATCAGTAAATCACGCAATGTATGCATAATGAATTTTGGGCTTCATTATCCTAGCCCTAACCTGTGAAAAAGGCAAGAGCTAGTACGCTATGCCATATTATCAGGAAAGCTTAGGTTGATCAGGGAAGCCAAATTGCCTGATTCGTTCTGCCTCCCAGATCTCCCATTAATCGGGGAGTGAAATCAGGGGCAGTGGCAGCGTATAGTGATCCATCGTCCAAAGTGATTAACAGGGTGTCGCCATGGATTGGGTCCCAAATGAGTTCTTCAACAGAACCATCAAGCACGGATTTCCAATCCCCATCTGGCGCTTTTAGTTCGACACGACCTTTGGTGTTCTCGATGACCTCCCAGGCTTGATATCCCAATTTTGAAATTGCTGGTTGGTAGGATTTTTCATACACCGGCGGGTCGTAACGGATGCTCCCGTCGGATGAAAAAAGCGCTTCGGGGTAAGCTTGAAACACTCCACTTTCTGGCAGCCAGTAGATTTCATACGCTTTATTATTGGTCAGTTGGATGAGATCGGATTGCCCGGCCAGCCTGAGAAAGATTCCCTCTCCCGGAGAGCTCGCGCAGCCTTCATCACCTGAGAAAAGAAGAGCCATATTTTCGGGAGATTGGGCGATCGAATAATAAAAACTCTCATCCATCACAGGCGTTGTCTTCCCATCAAAAACGTTCACATTGCGCAGGTTGACGGAATAGCAGGTGTCGTCGCTGTCGAAGATCATGTAATAGCTGTCATCCTGCCATCCGACGAAATTGCCGTGATATCCCTTCGGCTTGGGCTGGTTGATCACCTCTCCATCCGAGGCGCGAACTGCCCACGCCCCATCAAGCCGGTTGTAGCCGACAATGGCTCCACCAAAGGGAGGCACCCAGCTGACCCCGTAATGGAGGATGTATTGACCGTCCGGTGACCAGCTCGGTGCGATGGCCTGTGAGGGACCGTCGGTCAATTGGCTGGATTCTCCACCCTGAGTATCGTAGAGATACAAATCGCTCGTGGGTCCATTGAGCGCGCCGGTGAATGCCAGCAGACGTCCATCGCCCGGCTGCCAGGCCACATTGGGATAATCCATGATGGCGTAGGACGTGATAGCCTTGGGGCTTGTGGCATCCAGAAGATCCTCCTCGGTCAGTAAAAGAAGTGTCGCAATTTTTTGCGTTTCACCGCTTGGAATTTCAACGAGATAGAGACCGATACCACTGTTGTCCCTGGCGATCAGCGCAAGCTGGCTTCCATCTGGAGAAAGCGCCTGGTGCAGATCGGCAAGGCCTATATCCAGGTCGGTGAGTTGGGTGAGGAAGCTGCCGTCGGGGTTGGTGATCCAGATTCCAGTCCCGGCTGAGAAGAGCACATATGGTCCGGTGGGATTCAAACCAGTTGGGGCAGGTGTGACGACAGGTAGGGGAGTCTCGGATGTGACAGAGGGGGAATCGTTCGGTTGCATTGATTCGCTCAAGGTGGATAAATTCTCCACCGAAATTGTCGGATCAGGCGTGGTTGTCGCAGTGAGAAAGCTGCAGGCAACAGAAACGGATAGAATCGTAAACAAAGCAAGGATTCGTGTTCTTATCATTCTTCCTCCCGAAGAAGTTCTTATGTATTGTATTGCTTTTAATATAAAAAGAAAACCCTCATCCCGAATGGGTGAGGGTGTCGTGATCCGGTAAAGCTAAAATCAAATGCTGGTTGGATTAAACTTTTTCAACGCGCGGTTTGGCGACGTTGACTTTGATTTCGTTCCCAGCAAGGGAATAAGCGTTATACGTGCTGATAGCCTTATCCGCCTCAGCCTGGTCGGTCATGGTGACAAAGGCAAAGCCTTTGGACAGGCCGCTGTCGCGGTCTTTGACCAGGTCCACGGTCGTGACGGTCCCGGCTTGAGCGAACAGGGTATTGATTTCTTCGGCTGTGGTTGCCTTGTTCAAGTTTCCTACGTAAAGTCTGATGTCCATTAGTTACTGCTTTCTCCGGCTCGGCCGGAATAGAAATGACCGCCACCCCATAAAAGGGTCAGCGGTCAAGGTACAACACGGATCCATTTATTAACGACTTATTCAGTGTAACACACAATACTCGTCCAGACGCGGCAGTTTATTTTCGTCTTGAGGCCCGAAGTAACCGGCAAACCACATTTAATGGTTGTTGACTTGTCTATCCCTTTCTGCTAAACTATAAGTTGTCAGACAAACTTTTCGAGTGAGAGAACCCATGTCCACTCTTTTGATCAAACACGCCTATCTTGTCACCATGGATGACCACCAAGCCGAATATCCGGATGGTGGTCTTTTTATTAGCCGGGGACTGATTGAAAGGGTTGGTCCCACCAGCGAGCTGCCCGAAACGGCCGATGAAGTGCTCGACCTCTCCGGGCACATCCTCCTGCCGGGGCTGGTCAACACCCACCATCATTTCTATCAGACCCTGACTCGCGCCGTCCCCGCCGCCCAAAATGCGAACCTGTTCAACTGGCTTAAAACACTTTACCCCCTTTGGGCGCGCCTGACACCCGATGACATTTTTACTTCTACGCAGACGGCTTTATCTGAGTTGGCGCTCAGCGGGTGCACGACTGCATCCGACCATTTATATCTATTCCCCAATGGGTCCAAGCTCGATGACGAGATCGAGGCGGCTCTCCAAGTCGGGGTGCGGTTGCATGCCTCCCGCGGTTCGATGTCATTGGGCGAGTCGCAGGGCGGACTGCCCCCGGACTCGGTCACCGACAGCGAGGACAAGATCCTGGCGGATAGCGAACGATTAATTGAGCGTTACCATGATGCAAAAACGGGATCCATGACACAGATTGTCCTTGCGCCATGTTCACCGTTCAGTGTCACTGGAGACTTGATGCGGGAATCCGCCAAGCTGGCGCGCAAACATGGAGTCCACCTTCACACCCACCTGGCAGAGACGGAGGACGAGGAGCAATTTTGCCTGCAGAAATTCGGCCACCGCCCGGTGGGATACATGCAGGCCGTAGACTGGGTCGGTGACGATGTCTGGTTTGCCCACTCGGTCTACGTCAACGCAGACGAGATCGATGTATTCGCTAAACACCATTGCGGTGTGGCGCACTGTCCCACCTCGAACATGAGGCTCGCTTCGGGCATCGCTCCTGTCAGGGAGTACCTTGCGGCCGGCATCAATGTCGGCCTCGGCGTGGATGGCTCTGCCTCGAACGATGGCTCGCATTTGCTGGCGGAAGTCCGTCAAGCGATGCTTCTCTCCAGACTGCGGGAGGGCATTACAGGCTTTTCTCTTTCAAATGATCCGTCGAGAAAACTCATGACTGCCCGAGAAGCCCTGCGCCTGGGCACGAACGGAGGAGCAGCGGTCCTCGGCCGAAAGGATATTGGTTCGCTCGAAGCTGGGAAATGTGCGGATTTCTTCGCGGTCAACCTCAACCGCCTCGATTATGCCGGTGCATTGCACGACCCGGTGTCTGCAGTGGTGTTCTGCCAGCCCGTGAGAGTCGATTACACCGTGGTGGGCGGTAAATTCATTGTCAAACAGGGTCAACTGACAACTGTTGATGAAAAGAAACTGGTTGAGAAACATAATCAGGCTGCGAAAAGGTTGGTCCAGGGATAAGACGGCAATTCCTAAAATAAATGATGCAGCCGACCCTGGTTATCTTCTCCGGACTCCCCGGTACAGGCAAGAGCGCTCTGGCGGACCGTCTCGCCCGGGAGCTGCGCTGGCCGTTACTGAGAATCGATGACGTTGCCGGCGAGGTCCCGGCTGGAGCGGATTATCGATTTTGGGATGAGAAAATCCTTGTTTTGTTGAACCTTGTTGAGGCGCAGATTGAACTGGGAATCAGTGTCATCGCCGACTCGGTGTTCATGGGGAAGGACCGCGTCCATGCGCAGGAGATCGCCTTCAAGCACAAGGCTCTCTTCCGCCCGATCTATTGTTTCGTTTCGGATGAAAAACTCTGGGAAAGACGTGTCAACGAACGGCATGATGAACTTGGCAATCCCGATGTCGCCACCTGGGACCGGATTCAACACCAGCGCCAATGGTTCGTTCCCTGGCAGGAAAATACCGCGCTCTTCGTGGATGCAGTCAGACCCGCTGAGGCGAATTATGCGGATGTGCTGCATTTTGTGAAGGATCCTTCCTTCGTGTGCCAACCGCTGAAAGTGGACGTGCCTCTCGTAAAAGGGCAATACCACAAGTAATTTTCCATCTTTCTGAAGAACTACCGACCCAGGAGATTGAATGCTCTCTCAAACGCTTGTCAATGTAGCCATGGGACGAACCCCCGCAGACCTGGTGATTCGCGACGGGAAGTGGGTATGTGTGCAAACTGGAGAGGTCCTCCCGCATACTGACATTGCGGTCGTTGAAGGTCACATTGCCTACGTGGGACAGGATGCAAGCCATGCGATCGGACAGGGAACCCAGGTGCTGGATGCCAAGGGGAGTTACCTCGTCCCCGGCCTGCTGGATGCGCACATGCATGTCGAATTGGGCATGGTGACGGTCAGTGAATTTGTCCGCGCGGTCCTCCCTCACGGCACGACCGGCATGTTCATTGACCCGCACGAAATCGCCAACGTGTTTGGATTGAAGGGTGTCAAGCTGATGGTGGACGAAGCCGCCCGGCAGCCCATCCATGTTTTTGTGCAGATGCCATCATGTGTCCCTTCCGCGCCGGGACTGGAAACACCCGGGGCCGCTATCAGTCCGGAAGATGTGGCGGAGGCGATGACCTGGCCGGGGATTATCGGACTTGGCGAGATGATGAATTTCCCGGGCGTCATCAACGCCGATGAAAAGATGCATGCTGAATTACGGGCTACCCGGCTGGCCGACAAGGTCATTGGCGGCCATTATCCGTCACCGGACCTCGGCATCCCGTTCCATGCCTATGCCGCCGGCGGGATTGAGGACGACCATGAAGGGACTCGCATCGAGGATGCCGTCGCCCGCGCCCGGCAGGGGATGAAGGTCATGCTGCGCCACGGCTCCGCATGGCACGATGTGGCGGCGCAGGTTGCGGCGGTCACATCGCAGGGACTTGATTCGCGCCATTTCCTGCTGTGCACCGACGACAGCCACGCTGAGACGATCTACACCGGCCACATGGACCGGGTCGTGCGCGTGGCGATTGAGGCGGGTGTGCCTCCGGTGACTGCCATCCAGATGGCGACGATCAACACAGCGGAGCATTTCGGCGTGGCGCGCGAGATGGGCAGCATCGCCCCGGGCGTTCTGCGGATATCCTGTTGGTGGATGATTTGAAGGATTTTCACGCCCGGACGGTGATCGCGCGAGGTGTCGTGTCAGCGCAGAGATGGAAAAACCCTCGCGCAAATCCCGCCATACCCATATCCTGCCTGGGCGACGAACAGTGTCAAAATCCCTCGAAAACTCACCTCCAGCGACTTTACCTTGAAAGCGCCGACTGCCACTGGTAATGTTAAAGTCAATGTGATCGGGATCATCGAAAACCAGGCGCCGACCCGTCATCTGCATATGGATGTGCCAGCGCAGGAGAGCGAGCTCCGGGCTGATGTTAAACGCGACCTGTCCAAGATCGCACTTGTAGAACGGCATCATGGGACCGGGAATGTCCAAGTGGCGTTTGTGTCAGGTTACGGATTCACAACTCCCTGCGCAGTAGCCTCCACGGTGGCACATGACTCACATCACCTGATCATCGTCGGCACGGACGAAACCTGTATGGCGATGGCCGCCAACCGCCTCACGGAAACGGGTGGGGGGCAGGTGGTGGTGCGTGATGGGAAAATCATCGGCGAAGTGCAACTGCCGATCGCCGGTCTGATGTCCAACGAACGCGCGGACGTGGTAGCAAAAAAGACGGCCTCTGTGCTGGATGGATTCAAGGCTTGCGGCTGCGAGTTGAACAACCCCAACATGCAACTGTCCCTGTTGGGATTGGTGGTTATCCCCGAATTGCGAATTTCCGACAAGGGTCTGGTGGACGTGACCCGTTTTGAAATCATTCCGGTGGTGGAACAGTAATCGTCCATCATCTAATCAAGAATTGGAGCAACAATGCCTCATTTTCCGTTCCAACGCTTACAAGCTGACCTCGCTGACCTGATCGCCAAAGCCCCCGCGGGTTTCCGTCTGCCCTCCGAACCGGAACTTGCAAAACAGATGGGAGTCAGCCGCGCAACTTTGCGTGAGGCCATGCGCACCTTCGAGACACAAGGGCTGATCCGCCGCCGGCAGGGTGCCGGCACCTTTGTGGTTGGGAAATTTCATGTGATCGACAGCGGTCTCGAGGTGCTTGAAAGTTTGCAGACCCTTGCTGCTCGAATCAACCTGGATCTCTCTGCCGGAGAGATATCGATCTCTGAATTTCAGGCGGATGATTCGCTGGCGGCTGCCCTGTCCGTTCCTGCAGGACGTAAATTATTGCGTGTAGCTAGGGTGATGCGTGCGGAATCGCGCCCCGTGGCCTACCTGGAGGATACCCTTCCGGAGGATGTTCTGCACGCTGAAGAGTTGACCGGAAAATTCAGCGGATCGGTGCTCGACTACCTGCTGCAGCGCGGCGATCCCCTGACCACCAGCCGGGCAGACATCAGCGCCATTAATGCGCCTGCGGATGTGGCCAAGATGCTTGAGGTCCAACGGGATGATGTGCTGCTTAAGTTTGTGTCCAAGCTGTATACCAGCTCTGGAAAAGTCGTGGATTACTCCATTAGTTATTTCCTGCCCGGATACTTCAAGTTCCACGTGGTTCGCCGGGTAGGTGCTTTAAACAATAATTCTTCCCACAAGTAGATTCTTATAACAGGAGTGTGTATGGACAAAGTAAAAGAAATTCAATCGCTTGTCAGCAAGCATCGTGAAGACATCATCAAGTTCCTGCGGGAGATTTGCGCCATTCCCAGCATGGACGGGCAGCTCAAAGACGTAGGCGACCGCATTATTTCCGAGATGAATAAACTTGGATACGACGAAGCCCGTTTTGACAAGATGGGAAACGTCATTGGTCGAATTGGCAACGG
This sequence comes from uncultured Chloroflexia bacterium, assembly GCA_963709295.1. Classification (GTDB taxonomy): domain Bacteria; phylum Chloroflexota; class Anaerolineae; order Anaerolineales; family Villigracilaceae; genus JBGPQJ01. Next base: position 210,537 of record CAVPVW010000005.1, read on the forward strand.
CAAGCGGGTCATCGTCTACGATTCGCACATTGACACTGTAGGCGTCGGCGATCCGACCGAATGGGATTGGGATCCTTTCGTGGGCAAGGTGGAAGACGGGCTCTTCTATGCACGCGGCGCCTGCGATGAAAAAGGCAGCACCCCGGGCATGGTCTACGGACTGGCTTTTGCCCGTGACCTGGGCCTGCTCGACGGGTATACCGCTTACTACTTCGGCAACATGGAAGAATGGTGCGACGGCATTGCGCCTAATGCCTTCGTGGAGGCCGACCCCAAGGTGAAACCCGATTTCGTGGTCATCGGCGAACCGACAAAGATGCAGGTCTACCGAGGGCACAAAGGCCGTATCGAGTTAAAGATCACCGCGCACGGCCGGTCCGCGCATGCCGCTTCCCATTATCTGGGCGATAATGCGGTCTACAAGATGATGTCAATCATCACGCAGATTCGCGAACTGGACCGGCGAATGCGGTGGGGCATGGGTGCCCACCCCGTTCAGGGTCATCCATCCATTGCCGTGACCGATGTGGAGGCGCGTACTGCTTCGCTGAATGCGGTGCCTGATCAATTCACGATCTTCATCGATCGCCGCATCACATTAAATGAACCTCGCGATGAAGTGATCTCGGTCATCCAGGGTCTGATTCCCGATTATCTACAGGATGAAATCCACGTCGAGGAACTTTTCTACGACGCGCCGTCCTATACAGGATTTGTCTTCCCGGTATCAAAGTTCTACCCGCCCTGGCTGCTGGATGAAGACCATCCGTTGACCAAGGCTGGGCAGCATGCGATAGAGTCGCTTTGGGATGAGAAACGTGAGCTGGGAACGTGGGACTTCTCGACCAATGGCACCTATTGGGCCGGCAAGGCGGGGATTCCTTCCATCGGCTTTGGTCCCGGCGACGAGAAAACTGCCCACATGCGCCACGAGCATGTTCCCCTTGATGAAGTGGTGCGTGCCACGGAGTTTTACGCGCTGTTCCCACAATCCTTGATGGAGCAGCTCAAATAGTAAAAGAAAAAGCAATAGAAAATTACAAAACCTTAAAGGAGAAAAGTAATGAGAAGCTTCAGTGGTCGTGATATTCTGTCTTTGAAAGAGTTCGAAAGAAACGAGTTTTTCCATGTATTTGAGGTCGCCTCGAAGATGGAGCCCATTGCGCGGTCGCGCAAGAATGTGGACATGCTCAAGGAAAAGACTCTGGTCGCAGCGTTCTACCAGCCTTCCACCCGCACCCGGTTGGCGCACGAGGCAGCCATGCACCGCCTCGGCGGGCATGTAGTGGGGTTTGCCGATCCCAAGATGACCCGTGCCGGAGACTTCTACCAGGAGTCCATTAAGGACACGGTCAAAATGCTGGAGTATTACGGTGACGTCATCGTCATGCGCCATTTCCAGCAGGGCGCGCCGCACGAAGCCGCCAAGTGGGCCAGCATCCCGATCATCAACGGCGGTGACGGCTGGGGCGAACATCCCACCCAGATCCTGACGGACCTGTACACTGTCCTGCGCGAGAAGGGCCGCATCGACGGGCTCAAGTGGCTGGCGGTCGGCGACATGCGCATGCGCACCATGCACTCACTCGGCTATGCCCTCAGCCAGTTCGACTGCCCGATCACCTTCGTCGCTCCCCCGGATATGGGTTTGACCGACGAGTTCAAGGCTGAACTCAAGCAATATAGCGTCAACTTCAAGGAAGCGGACCACGTCGAGAAAGCCATCGCCGAAGCCGATGTGATCCTGGTCGAACCGGTCGTCCAGCCGGATTACACCAAGAGCCGAGACGACCGCGGCAAAGATGTGGCATTGACTCCCGCCAACTACCGCATCACCCGCGAGCTGCTCGAGAAGAAAGCCAAATCGGATGCCATCCTGCTGCACTCCCTGCCCCGCATGGACGAAATCCCCACCGACGTGGACATCACCCACTGGTCGCGCTACTGGCAGGAGGCTTTCAACGGCGTGGTCATGCGTATGACGCTGCTGGCGCTGGTTCTCGGTGCGATGGAATAAATCATTACAAAAGGAGACTAACTTATGCAAACCAACTTTAGAGGCCGGGATTTCATCGGCGACCTCGACTTTACAAAAGAAGAAGTCGAAACTGTTTTGGACGTGGCCTGGGATTTGAAGCGCAAACGCGCTCTGGGCGAACCTCATCCCTACTTGCGTGACAAGGTGCTGGCGATGCTGTTCTTCTTCTCGTCCACCCGCACGCGCGGCTCGTTCGAAGCGGGCATGGCACAACTCGGTGGCCATGGCGCGTTCATCGATTCCAACACCACCCAGATTTCACATGGCGATACCCCCGTGGAAATCGGTGAAATCTTTGGGCGCTATTTCGACGGAATCGCCATCCGTCACTGCGATTTTGGTGATGGCAACAAGTACCTGAATGACGTCGCCAAGTCCAGTCGCACACCGGTTTTAAACATGCAATGCGATATTTACCATCCCTTCCAGTGTCTGGCGGATTTGATGACCATCATGGAGAAGAAAGGACGCGACTTGCGCAAGAAGAAGATCGTTGTCTCCTGGGCGTATGCAGCCTCCTACCTGAAGCCCATTTCGGTGCCGCAATCCCTCATCCTGCAGATGCCCCGCTTCGGCATGGACGTGACTCTGGCTTATCCTCCTGAATTCAAGCTGATGCCCGAGATCGTGGAACAGGCCAAGGACGAAGCCCGAAAAGCCGGCGCTGGCTTTGAGATTGTCGACACCAAGGATGGCATGACCGAAGCTTGCAAGAATGCTGATGTCATCTATGCCAAATCCTGGGGTCCGTTGCTGACCACGAATGACAAGACCGAGGGAAAGAAGATCCAGGATTCCTACAAGAACTGGATCATGGACGATGCCAAGCTCAAGGTAGCCAAATCCGATGCCATTTACATGCATCCGCTGCCTGCTGACCGCGATATCGAAGTCACGAGTGCAGTGCTCGATGGACCGAACTCCGTCGTCTTTGACGAAGCCGAGAACCGCCTGCATGCGCAGAAAGCGGTCATGGCCTTGACGATGGCTTGATCTGATTTTCTTGGGGGAGCAACCCGCCAGACCGGGGATTGCTCCCCCAACATAAAGGATACATTCCATGTTGGTTCGTCACTTTATAGACACGCAGGATTTTTCAAAAGAGGAACTGCTCGATATTATCGATTTGACCCGCAGAATAAAAGCTGCGGATAAGGCGGGCTGCACACCCAAACTGCTGCAGGATGCCTCCCTGGCAATGATCTTTGAAGAACCCTCCACGCGTACCCGCGTGTCCTTCGAGGTCGCCATGACCGAGTTGGGCGGGCACGCGCTCTATCTCAAGCCGGGTGAAATCCATCTTGGAGTTCGGGAATCCATGTATGACACAGCCAAGGTGCTTTCCCGAATGTGCGACGTGATCGAGGCACGCACGCTCAAGCATGCCACGGTTACTGAGTTGGCGAAACATGCCGAAGTGCCGGTCATCAATGGCCTGACGGATTACAACCATCCCACCCAGGTGGTTTGCGATTCAATGACGATGATCGAGCACATGCCGGCGGGAAAAAAGCTCGAGGAATTAAACGTCACGTTCATCGGCGATGCCACCAACGTGCTCTCCTCCTTGATGTTGATCTGCACGAAACTGGGTATGAATTTCACCCATGCAGCGCCAAAAAAGTACCAGCCTCCGGAGGAGTGGGTGGGATGGGCAAAAGCCAACTGTGCTGAATCAGGCGGGACATTGACCGTCACAAATGACCCCGTGGCCGCTGTTAAAAATGCCGATTTCATCTACACCGATTTATGGTGGTGGGTGGGACAGGAAGACCAGATCCCTGAGCGACGCGCAGCTTTCATGCCTGCTTTCCAGGTCAATAAGACTCTATTCGAGAAGGCTCCATCGCATTGCAAGTTTATGCACTGTCTGCCCGCTTCGCGCGGCGTGGAGGCAACCGACGACGTGATGGACCATCCTCGCTCCATAATTTTCGACCAGTCCGAGAACCGGCTGCACACTGAAAAAGGTCTGCTCGTCTATTTTGTCTATCCGCGATTGAATCGTCCAACGCAGGATCTTAGGGATTATCATCGCGATCAGGTGGAGTCGTTTTTCAAGAAGGAAAATTGATGAGCCGGGAATCTCGTTGGAGCAACATTGTCTAGGACACTTTCCTCCACCCCGCAGGCGGATGGCTTTGCGATGCCGGCGGAGTTTGCTCCTCATCAACGGACCTGGATGCTATGGCCGCAGCGCCCGGACAATTGGCGTAATGGAGGCAAACCGGCCCAGAAGGCATTTGCCTCCGTGGCCACAGCCATATCTCAGTTTGAGCCTGTCACAGTAGGCGTCAACCATAACCAATACGCCAATGCACGACAGATGCTCCCCGCTCAAGTGCGTGTGGTGGAGATTTCGAACAACGATGCCTGGATGCGTGATTGCGGGCCGACCTTTGTGACGGATGGCAAGGGCGGTGTTCGCGGCGTCGACTGGAAGTTCAACGCCTGGGGCGGCTTGGTCAATGGGCTCTATTTTCCCTGGGATCTGGACGATGCTGTTGCCAGGAAGGTGTTGGAAATCGAGAGTATCGATCGTTATGAAGCACCTTTTGTCCTCGAAGGCGGCTCCATCCATGTGGACGGCCAAGGCACTTGCATCACGACCGAGGAATGTCTGCTCAGCCCTGGCCGTAACCCGGATTTATCAAAAGACCAGATCGAGGCACATCTCAAACAAGACCTCAATGTTGACAAGGTGTTGTGGATCGCTCGAGGTGTATTCAATGATGAGACATCCGGTCATGTAGACAATCTCGCCTGTTTCATCAGACCGGGCGTGATTGCGCTGACCTGGACCGAAGATAAATCCGATCCACAGTACGAGCGATCAGCCCAGGTGTATGATTTTCTGATGTCGAACACGGATGCCAAAGACCGGAAATTAGTTGTCCACAAGGTTCATCAGCCGAACCCGATCTTGATCAACCCTGAAGAAGCGGAGGGCGTGGACGCCGTGAATGGAACCCTGCCTCGTCAGACCGGTGATCGCATGGCGGCATCGTATATCAACTTTTATTTCTGCAACGGAGGTGTCATCGCCCCAACATTCAATGATCCGCACGACGCAGAAGCGCTGGAATTACTACAGAACCTGCTCCCCGAGCGGAGGGTTGTAGGTGTGCCTGCCAGAGAGATCCTCCTCGGTGGAGGAAATATCCATTGCATTACACAGCAGCAGCCCAAGTAATAAAATTGTTATTGCTAGAGAATTTACGAGCTTGTCCAGACAACTTTAATAACTTTGATATAATTAGGAGAACCCATGACTGAGAAAAAACTTGCTGTCGTTGCCATTGGTGGCAACTCATTGATCAAGGACGAGAAACGAGTTTCCGTCGAAGACCAATACCTTGCTGCAAAGGAAACCACCTTGCACATCGCGGACATGATCGAAGCCGGCTGGGATGTCGCCATCGGCCACGGGAATGGTCCCCAGGTTGGTTTCATACTTCGCCGCTCAGAGATCGCTGCCAAGACGGAGGGTATGCATGAAGTCCCGCTCGAAGTCTGCGGCGCTGATAGCCAGGGCGCGATCGGATACGCCCTCCAGCAAAATTTGCAAAACGAACTGCACAGACGCAAGATCAATAAATCGGTCGCCACCGTCGTCACCCAGGTTCTGGTGGATAAGGACGATCCTGCCTTCAAGAAACCCTCCAAGCCGATAGGTGGATTTATGCAGCAGGACGAGGCAAAGAGACGCGAGAAGGATCAAGGCTGGTCGGTGGTCGAAGATGCCGGCCGCGGATGGCGCAGGGTGGTAGCCTCGCCGCTTCCGAAGGAAATCGTCGAACTGAGCACAGTCAAGGCGTTGATCAACGCGGGAATCACCACCATCACCGTGGGCGGTGGGGGCATCCCCGTGATTGACGCTGGGGACGGAGAATATAAAGGCGTTGCAGCTGTGATCGATAAGGATTACGCCAGCAGCCTGCTTGCCCAGCAGATCAAAGCCAACCTGTTTGTCATCTCGACCGCTGTCGAGAAAGTAGCCATCAATTTCGGCAAGCCTGACCAGAAGTGGCTGGATAAAATGACTGTCTCGGAGGCGAAGAAATACCTTGCTGAGGGAACTCATTTTGCCAAAGGCTCGATGGCACCCAAGATCCAGGCGATCATCTGGTACCTGGAGAATGGTGGCGAAAAAGCGCTCATCACCAACCCGGAAAATATCAGCCGCGCGCTCAAGGGTGAAACGGGTACCTGGATTGTGCAGGATTAATACTTAGTTTTGATAGCACGAAATAGATTATGAAAAAAGACATCTATACATGTATACTTCATGACATTCAGACCTTTTTTCAATTACTAAAAAGTGCTATAGTGGTTCTGGCGTCAGGCGTGTAAACGTTTGATGTATCATTTGAAAATTGAGACGAAAGGAGGCGCACCGAGCTCTTTTATAGAACATCACACACCCCCTCTTGACGTCTCAAACTATTTTCTACCCAAGGAGAAGAAATATGCGTCACAATATATTCCGTTTGTTCATGGTACTTGTTGTTGCGGTCATGGTCTTGTCCGCATGCGGAACCCCCGCCACGCCGACTGAAGCACCTGCGCCGGTTGAACAACCCCAGGCGACCGAGGCTCCTGCTCCGACCGATGCGCCCGCTGCGACCGAAGCTCCCCCCGATGAAGGCGGGCTTCAAATTCCTGATGTGGTCGATGGCAAGTTCAATGTGGCCATGGTCCTGATCGGCCCGCACGATGACGGCGGTTGGTCACAGGCTCATTACGAAGGACTTGAATACGTCCAGGCGAATGTTGATAACGTCAACACCGCCTATATCGAGAATGTGCCTGAAGGCGCGGATTCAGAGCAGGTCTTCCGCAGCCTCGCCCGCAAGGGCTTTGATTTGATTTTTGGCACATCCTTTGGCTTTGGCGATCCAATGCAAGCTGTTGCGGAAGAGTACCCTGACACAATGTTCGTTCATCTGACAGGAATTAACTCCAATCAAACCAACTTCGGCAACCTGATGGGCGCCATGGAAGACATGAAGTATCTGGCCGGCATGCTGGCCGGTGCCCGCGCCAAGCAGGACGGCAACCCGAAACTCGGCTACATGGCGACCTTCCCGATCCCGGAGGAAATCCGCCTCGGTAACGCTATTGCTTTGGGTATGAAGAAGACCTGCCCCGAGTGCACCATGGATGTCCGCTGGATCAACACCTGGCACGACCCGATCATTGAGAAGGAAGCTGCAGCCTCCCTATTCGATGCCGGCGCCCAGGTGGTCTTTACCGGTGCAGACACCCCTGCAGTTGCCGATGTTGCCCAGGAAAAAGGAAAGTGGGGCGTGACCTATGACTGGTACGGCTCCTGTAAAGTGGACGCCTGCCTCACCGCACCCTACTGGGTCTGGGGCCCGATCTATGCCGGAATCGCTGAGAAGGTGATCGCTGGGACTTATGTTCCAGGTTGGGAATATTTCGATGCCGAAACTGGTGCACTCGGCCTTTATGGCTTCATGGAAGGCCAGGAAATGCAGCCTGGCGTGAAGGACCTGGATCCTGAAGTCATCGCGATGGTCCAGGACACACTCGCCCAGATGCTGGCCGGCGAATTTGACCGCTTTGATGTCTTCACCGGACCGATCAATGACAACAAGGGCAATGTGGTCCTGCCCGAAGGTCAGAGCCTGATACAGGTGGACCTTGACGCCTTCCCGGAATTTGGGCTTCCGTGTTCAATCCCGGTATGTATGAAGTGGTGGGCTGAAGGCATTACCGCCGAACTTCCCGAATAATAGCTTTTTGTGTCAAAGGCCGGAACTCTGAAATGAGTTCCGGCCTTATTTATAAGCATCGACTGTCCTCTGCTGGATAAAAACTGATATATACTTAGCGCAGGAGCCTACTGGTGACACTGCCCTTATCTTCTTCATCCGAACCGCCCCTGGCCGTGGAGATGCGCGGAATCGTCAAGCGATTTCCCGGCGTGCTTGCCAACGATCACGTGGATTTTGAGCTGAAGGCCGGAGAGATTCACGCCTTACTTGGCGAGAACGGCGCAGGGAAGAGTACCCTCATGAATGTCCTTGCCGGGCTGTACCGGCAGGAAGCTGGAATTATCAAGGTCAAAGGCAAGCCGGTTGAGTTCCATTCCCCTCGCGATGCGATCAAATCCGGGATAGGAATGGTCCATCAGCACTTCATGCTTGTCCCCTCTCAAACTGTCACGGAGAACATCCTGCTCGGGCTTGACGAGCCTCGGTTTTTCATGCGCCTTCAGGAATATGACGCGAAGATCGCTGCCTTGGGCGAACAGTATGGCCTGAAGGTGGATCCGCGCGCGAAGATCTGGCAGTTATCGGTTGGCGAGCAGCAGCGCGTGGAACTCCTCAAGATGCTTTATCGTGGCGCCAACGTGTTGATCATGGACGAACCGACCGCTGTCCTTGCTCCGCAGGAAATCGAAGGATTGTTCCACACCCTGCGTTCGATGATCGCGCAGGGAAAATCCGTCATCTTCATCAGCCATAAACTGCAGGAAGTGACCGCCATCGCCGATCGCGTGAGCGTTCTGCGGCGCGGTGTCGCGACAGCTTCCGGCGTACCCTCCAAAGGTGTGTCGAGGCAGGAGCTTGCCCGGTTGATGGTGGGCAGGGATGTTGTGTTTTCCATCGATAAGAAACCGGGCACTCCCGGCGATGTCGTTCTGGATGTGAAAGACGTCCATGCTGAGAACGACAAAGGCCTGCCCGCCCTGCGCGGATTTTCACTCAACGTCCGGGCTGGAGAAATCGTTGGGGTGGCTGGTGTGGCAGGCAATGGTCAGACCGAACTTTCGCAGGTGATCACCGGCCTGCGCCCCTGCAAACAGGGTCAAGTCACCTTGAAGGGTGAACAGGTCAGCAATCGAAATACATTGTTTGGAATTCAACATGGTATGGCTTACGTACCGGAAGACCGCACGCGGGTTGGAAGCGCCCCTAACTTAAGCGTGACCGACAATGTCATTATGAAAAAATACCGCTTGCCGCCGATTTCGCATGCTGGCATGTTGGATATGACGGCAGCCAACAAACTGGCCAATGATCTTAAGATTGCATATGACATCATCGTCCCGAATGTTGCCACTCCTGTCCGGCTTCTTTCCGGCGGGAACCTTCAACGTGTAATTCTGGCGCGTGAGATCTCCGGGAAGCCGGATTTTATGGTGGCGGTTCAACCCACCCGAGGGCTGGACGTTGGTGCAATCGAAGGTGTTCATCAATTGCTGCTCGCTCAGCGAGAGGCAGGGGCGGGAATCCTGCTCATTTCAGAGGAGCTGGAGGAACTGCTCTCCCTGAGTGACCGGGTGTATGTCATTTATGAGGGAAAGGTCATGGGGGAGATCCAGGTGGGTCATGTGGAAACCGACCAGAGCCTGATCGAGACCATTGGTTTGATGATGACCGGGACTCCGCTGGATCAAATTCGAAAGGAAGAGGTCGGCGCTCATGGCTGAACCGACAACTGCTGAAAAGAAACGAGCTGGATATAGACTTCTCGTAGAGCCACGTCTAAACCCGCCTCCGGGATGGTACCCCCTCGTGGTTTCCTTGGGGGCGATTGTCTTCGCGCTTTTCCTCGGCGGAATCCTGATTGCGTTTGCGGGTGGCGATCCATTGAGGTCCTATCAACATATTGCGAAAGCCTCATTTGGAGATATCGGTGTGCTTTCGGATACCCTCGTCAAGGCCACTCCCATTATGCTCACGGCTCTAGCCTGTGCGGTGGCGTTCCGCATGAAGCTGTGGAACATTGGCGCGGAGGGACAATTCATCATGGGAGCGTTCGCCGCGAGCGCCATTGTCCTCACACCGGTTTTATCCGCTGAAACCCCGCGCTGGCTGTTCATCACGGTCATGATCCTGGCGGGCATGGCGGGCGGCGCGTTCTGGGGTTTCATCCCCGGCTATTTGAAAGCAAAGCTGAACGTCAATGAAATCATCACCACCTTGATGATGAACTACATTGCGGTGGCATGGATCAATTTTTGGATATTCGGGGTCTGGTCGGAAGGGGGGTTCCAGATGTCTCCCAAGTTCCCCGATGCGGCCTGGCTTCCCCGCCTGCTTGATTACGCCAAGTCTCTTCCCATTCTTCGCGGACTTACGACCCACGGTGGAATTCTTATTGCGATAACAGCAGCCATTATCCTCTGGCTGGTGTTAAATCGAAGCCGGTGGGGATATGAAATTCGATTGATCGGGGATAACCCTCAGGCGGCGAAATATGCCGGGATCAATATCCAGAGAAATATCATCTATGTGATGATGCTTTCAGGAGCCCTTGCCGGGTTGGGCGGCATGTCTGAAGTGACCGGCGTGATTCACCGCTTGCAGACTTCTCCTCTTGCCGCGGGATATGGATTTACCGGCATCATAGTGGCGTGGCTGGCAAAGTTGAATCCTCTGGTTATCATTCCGGTATCCATTCTTTTTGGCGCTCTTATATTGGCAGGACGTGAGATCCAGCCCTCAGGTGTGCCGAAAATGATCCAGGGAATAATCCTAGTCTCGCTCATTGCCAGCGATTTCCTGCTGCATTATCGCGTCCGAATAGTTCGCACCGAGGCCTGATATGGACCCCATCATCATTCTTCAAGCAGGCGTCGCCACAGGAACAGTACTTCTCTTTGCTACCATTGGGGAGATTTTTGCGGAACGTTCGGGAGTCATGAACCTGGGTGTGGAAGGTATGATGTTGGTCGGGGCAATGAGTGCCTTCAGCGTGACAATTGCCACTGGAAACCCCTGGCTGGGGGTTGTCGTAGCGATGCTGGCAGCAGGTCTCCTAAGCCAGATCCATGCATTTATCACCATAACCTTACAGGCCGACCAGGTCGTCAGCGGATTGGCATTGACCTTCCTCGGAATTGGCATCAGCCTGGTATTGGGCGAGGGATTGAGCAAGGCCGGCACTGTGTCCCTGATGCCTTCCTTCTCCATTCCTGTCCTTTCGCAAATCCCGATCCTTGGCCCGATCTTTTTCACAAAACAAAATGTATTGGTTTACATCGGATACGTGTTCATTCCCTTGGCATGGTATTACATTAACCGGACTCGCCCTGGAATGCATTTACGCTCGGTCGGGGAATATCCCTCCGCAGCGGATGCGCTCGGCATCAATGTTTTCACGCAGCGTTATTTATATGTTTTTGTAGGCGGCTTGCTGGCTGGGTTGGCAGGTGCCACCATCAGCCTCGCGGTTTCCCCCGGTTGGTTTAGCGAGCTGACCACTGCCGGCCAGGGTTGGATTGCGGTCGGTCTGGTCATCTTTGCCCAGTGGGATCCATTCCGGGCGGCTTTCGGCGCATATGCTTTTGGCGCACTCCGCAGGCTCATCCTCGATATTCAAGGACCTACGATCCTGCTCGGCTTTGCCAATCCGTTTTATTACAATCCCTATTGGGGATTCTTCTTGCAGATGCTCCCGTATGCGTTCACGATCATTGTGCTGGTGATTGGGTCGCGCGAAGCCATCCGTAAACGAATGGGCGCGCCGGCTGCTCTGGGCGTTCCGTATATTCGCGGCGAACGCGGAAAATAGGAACTTCATTTATCTATTCCGACATCTTATTGACTTTTATGTGAGTTGTAAGTTGTATCGAATAGTCCCCTAGAATCTTGTCAGGATTAGGTTTTCTTGAAATATCCCCATTTGATAGTGAGATTCGGATTTTGGACAATAATCATACTAAATCCATTACCAATTGTCTGACAATTAAGTATAATATCCAGTAAACTGACTAAACAGGAGAAAACATGCTGGCAATCAAGAGACTGCTGCATAAGGAATGGTTCTCCCGGTTGATTGACGGACTCCTGCCGGTCTTTGCCACCCTGGCGGCATTGGGTGTAGGCGCGATTATTTTGATCTTCCTGGAAGTCAATCCCTTGGAAGCCTATCAAGCCTTATTTATTGGGGCTTTTGGCAGCCCAAATGCCCTGGCAGAGACGATTGTTAAAGCTACTCCCTTGCTGTTGGTTGCTATTGGCATTTGCATCTCGTTTCGCGGAGATGTGATTAACATTGGTGGGGAAGGTCAGATGATCTTCGGAGCGCTCCTGGCGACATGGGTGGGTCTGACCTTGACAGGCCTCTATGGTTGGTTGGCGATCCTGCTCGCCATGATGGCGGGATTTTTGGGTGGGGCGATCTGGGGCGGAATCCCCGGTTATCTTAAAGCATATTTCAATGTGAATGAAATCCTCAGCACGGTTATGATGAACGCCATAGCCGTGCAGTTGATGAACTTTCTTCTGCGTGGTCCGATGATCGACCCCTCTCAGGCTGAGCTGGCCTCCAAGATTCCTCAAACGGCGCGTCTGCTGGAAATATTCCGTTTGCCTCGCTTGGTTCCCACCCGATTGCACCTGGGAGCGTTGATTGCAGTGGCGCTGGCAATCCTCGTTTACATCTTGTTGTGGCGCACGACGCTGGGTTATCGCATCCGGGCTGTGGGACAAAATCCGAATGCTGCACGATATGCGGGGATCAATGTCCAGCACTTTGTTGTACTTGCCTTGCTGTTGAGTGGGGCATTCGCAGGTTTGGCTGGAACAAACCAGGTCTTTGGTGTGAACTACCGCATGATCACGGATGGTTCCTCTTCGGGTTTTACCGGCGGCGCCGGTTTCAACGGGATTGTGGTTGCCTTATTCGGTCAACTGCATCCACTCTGGTCCATCCCGGCTTCGGTTCTGTTTGGGGGACTCCTGGTTGGGGCCAATAGCATGCAAAGAGCGGTACAGGTCCCTTCAGCGTTCGTGACCGTACTCAACGGATTGGTGGTGATCTTCGTGGTCAGTAGTGAACTATGGAGAAGGAGAAGGCAAAAACGGAGGCTGGCGGCAGCAAGAGAAGATGAAGAATCACCGTCCTTCTGCCGATAATGAAAAATTACAGCCAGGAGAGATAGCATCATGATTTCCGACTTCTTTACTGCGACTGTCCTGATAGGCATCCTGGCATCCGGAATTCGTCTGGCAACTCCATATTTATATGCATCCATCGGAGAAACTTTTGGGCAGCGCAGCGGCGTGCTCAACCTGGGTGTGGAAGGTCAGATGCTTCTGGGTGCGTTCGCTGCTTTTTATGTTGTTTTAATCACCGAAAATCTATGGCTGGGTGTGCTCGTTGCCATGCTCGTGGGCGCAGCCATGGGACTTGCCATGGCGTATGTCACTGTCAATTTGAATGCCGAGCAGGGGATAAGTGGAATTGGCTTCTTTCTCTTCGGACTCGGCATGAGCGATCTTCTTTTCCAGAAATTAGTCGGGAATGTGGAGACCGTCAAAGGCTTTCCGGAAATATATTTCCCCGTGCTGAGCGATATCCCGATTATCGGTGAAATTTTCTTCAGTCAGAACATCATGGTCTATGGCGCTTATGTGCTTGTGCCGGTTGCATTGTTTGTCCTGAATAAGACAACGCTTGGATTAAAGATTCGTTCCGTCGGTGAAAACCCTGATGCCGCCGATTCGCTGGGAGTAAGCGTCGCGCGAGTTCGATATTTTACAGTTATCCTGGGCGGAACCCTATCCGGGTTGGCTGGCGCCTCACTCTCAATAGCCCTGCTGAATGTCTTCCAGCAGAACATGACCAGCGGTCTCGGTTTTATTGCAGTTGCGCTGGTATACTTCGGCGCCTGGAGACCGTTGGGCGTTCTGGGTGGCGCATTGTTATTCAGTATGGTCAGTTCATTGCAGTTATGGATCCAAGTAAAGGGAGGCGCTATTCCTTCTGATATCGCGGTGATGATGCCTTACGTTCTGACCATCCTGGTTTTGGCCGCCACCGCATCGAAAGTTCGGGCTCCTTCGGCATTGACCAAACCCTTTGAAAGGGAAAACTGATTTTCGGGATAGGAGGTGCCTGCCAGTTTATAGTCTCTAATATTTCAAATATATTTTTTCTGTCACATCGATCTTTCACATACATTCAAGGAGAAGAAAAATGAAAAAGTTTGCGTGGTTTTTGAGTTTGATTCTTCGCCTTTACCCTTATCTTGAGCGCCTGTGGTACTCCCGCGACGGAAGCACCTGCCGCGACCGAAGCTCCGGTTGAAGCGACCGAAGCACCCGCTGCAACAGAAGCTCCTGCAGCGACAGAAGTTCCCATGGAGCCGTTCCGCGTGGCGGTCGTCATGCCGAGCGCCATCAATGATCTGGCGTTCAGCCAGAGCATGTACGATGGGCTTGCTCGTGTCCAGGAAGAAATGGGCGCGGATAATTTTGAGTTTGTTTATTCGGAAGGCATGTTCGTTGTCGATGATGCCGCTGCAGCCATCCGTGACTATGCTTCACAGGGATTTCGACCTGGTGATTGCGCACGGTTCGCAATACGGTTCCTCCCTCCAGGAAATCGCGCCGGACTTCCCGGAGACCAGCTTTGCCTGGGGCACCACCGTGGACACTTTCGGCCTGCCGAATGTATTTGCCTATGAAGCCGCCTCACAGGAGGGTGGATATGTGAACGGAGTGCTGGCAGCCACTCTTTCAGAGAGCAACGTGATCGGTGTGGTGGGACCCATCGAAACAGGTGACGCGAAACTGTATGTGGATGGTTTCAAAGCTGGAGCCCTTGCGACCAATCCTGATGCCCAGGTGAATGTGAACTATATCGGTTCCTTCTCGGACGTTGCACTGGCCTCCGAAGCTGCGACGACCCACATTTCCGCAGGCGCGGATGCCCTGACCGGTACCGCCCAGATGGTTGTAGGCGCGATCGGCAAAGCTGAAGAGAACAATGTTTTATGGTTCGGCACGCAGTCCAACCAGTCGTCTCTTGCACCCGCTGTTGTCGTTGCCAACCAGGTTTACCACTGGGAGGGGATTCTGAATGAGATGATCACCCTCATCAAGTCTGGGACGCTTGGTGGGCAGTCCTTCAAGGCCAATCTTGCCAATGGCGGAGAGGTGATGGAATTCAATCCGGACTATGCTCTTCCCGAAGAGGCCAAGGCATTGGCTGAATTAACCATTCAGGGTATCGTCGACGGAACAGTGACGATCACTCTGCCATAATTCGTACGTGATGGAAAAGCCTTGCGAAGGCTTCATGCCTTCGCAAGGTCCGTCAGCTCTTAATATTGCCAGGATGACACGATGACTGATTTAAACAAACTTCCTTCAGGCCGTTCCAGGATTGACAGTCTGCAAATGCTTGGGATCACCAAGAGATTCCCCGGTGTGCTTGCCAATGACCGTGTCGACTTCGATCTGACGTCCGGGGAAGTCCACGCGCTTCTGGGGGAGAACGGCGCGGGAAAAAGCACGTTGATGAAAATCCTGTATGGCATGTATCACCCGGATGAAGGGGAAATCCGCCTTAACGGCATGCCAGTCACGATCGCGTCACCGACGGATGCCATCAATCTGGGGATCGGAATGATCCACCAGCATTTTATGCTGGTGCCTACTTTGACTGTCGCTGAGAATGTGGCGCTGGGATTGCCATCCTCCCGTGGTCCGCTCACCGACCTCGACCGTGTTTCTGAACGCATTTTGGAACTGGCTGGAATTTACGGGCTGAAGATCGACCCGGGTGCGTATGTCTGGCAGCTCTCGGTGGGTCAGCAGCAGCGCGTTGAAATCATCAAAGCGCTTTATCGCGGCGCAGCCCTGCTCATTCTCGATGAACCTACCGCAGTGCTTACACCACAAGAAGTGGACGAGTTATTTGTCATCATGAATGGGATGGTGAAGGACGGCCATGCGTTGATCTTTATCTCGCATAAATTGCATGAGGTCGTGGAGATCAGCCACCGGGTGACTGTCCTGCGCGATGGACGCAAGATCGGCACACGTCCCACCTCCGAAGTCACCAAGCAAATCCTTGCCAATTGGATGGTCGGCCGCGAGATTGGTTTCATCCCGGATCGAGGCAAAGTGGAACTTGGCCAATGCCGACTGCAGCTCGACCAGGTTTCATGCGGCAGCGACCGAGGCACACCCGGTTTGCGCAATGTTTCTCTGGAAGTGTGTTCCGGTGAAATCCTTGGTATTGCCGGCGTTTCAGGCAACGGTCAGAGGGAACTGGCTGAATCGGTTACAGGTCTGCGCAAGATCACCAATGGACGCGTGATTCTTGAGGGGCAGGATGTGACAGGCTTTGCGCCGGGTGATTTGACCGCTCGAATGCTCTCCTACATCCCCGAGGAACGCATGCGTGATGGCATGATCAAGAATTTCTCTGTGGCGGAGAATATGATTCTGCGCGAACATCACAAACAACCCTATTCACGCTCTGGATTCTTAAACCTGAAGGGTATTGCAAACCATTCGGACGAGCTGATTAAAAAATTCCAAGTCAAGACCCCTTCCCGGGATACCCTGGTAAAGAATCTGTCCGGTGGCAATATCCAGAAGGTGGTCCTGGCACGTGAGCTTTCCCGAAATCCGCGTGTGATCGTGGCTGCCCAGCCAACCCGTGGCCTTGACATCGGTGCGACGGAATACGTGCGAGAGCAATTGCTGGTCGAACGACGCAAAGGTGCCGCCATCATGCTCATCTCGGAAGATCTCGATGAAATCCTCGCTCTCTCTGACCGGATCGCGGTCATTTACGAAGGCCAGATCATGGACATTGTCCCGCGCGAAAGCGCCACCCCTGAAAAGCTGGGATTCTCATGGCAGGCGTCCATCCCGAAGAGGCTGCTGTAAAAAATCCGTAAGGCATTGTCATTATCTAAAGGTTATTAAGAATACTAACAAAACTATCTACTTAAGGTTTAGAATAAAAATCCATCGGTTTGGTGGTCGCTGGATGTGCATCGCATCCGCGGCGTTGGGATGCTACACATCCCATCGAAAAGTACCGCCGCCTTTTCAGAAGGACACCACCTATGAACCTTTGGCAGGAATATAAACAGCCGATCTCCCTTGGCGAGGCCATTCAAGCGCTTTCGACAGCCACCGGTCCGGTCATGCCTATCGCAGGCGGGACGGACTTGCTGCTGGACTTGAGACAAGGCCGCCATTCCCCCGTCCACACTCTGGTAGATTTAACTCACGTCGCAGAGATGACCGCCCTCGAATTGAAAGGGGACGGACTCTTCATCGGCGCAGCTGTCTCCGTCAATCGCATCGCGCTGGACCCTCTGGTCCGGACGCATGCCCAGGCGTTGGTCGAAGCCTGTAACCTGATCGCGGGTCCTCAGGTGCGGAACACAGCCACCCTCGGAGGTAATGTCGCGCATGCCCTCCCTGCCGCGGATGGGACCATCGCCCTGACCGCCTTAACCGCTCAGGCAGAGATTGCAGGTAAATCCGGCTCTCGACGCATGCCCTTCACTTCGTTGTTCCTTGGTCCCGGGAAATCGGCCATCAAAAATGGCGAAGAACTCATCGTTGGCTTCCATCTTCCTTTGTTGAAAAAGAGACAAGCCTCCTGCTTCAAGCGGATCATGCGTCCGCAAGGTGTGGCCCTGCCCATCTTAAACTGTGCGGTCTGGGTGGAACGCGAAAAGGATGTCGTCAAGGATATCCACATCGCAGTCGGTCCGGGTGCAGCGACTCCCTTCCGAGCCACACAGGCTGAAGCGGCAATGCGGGGTCAATTATTTAACGATAATTCAATAACCAAGACCATCGAAGCGATGCTCGAGCAGGTCCAGTTCCGGACAAGCGCCCGGCGTGCCTCTGCGGAGTATCGCAGGCATATTGTTACTGGATTGTTTGGGGATACACTGGAGACCGCGTGGAACCGCGCAGAAATGGATTAATGGTATGGCAATCATCAATCTCATCGTAAATGATGTTCAATATTCGCTGCAATCCATCCCCGGTGAAACGCTCTCCGCCCTACTGCGCGAACGGCTTCGCCTGACGGGAACCAAGATCGGCTGCAACGAAGCCGAGTGCGGCGCCTGTACCGTCCTGGTGGATGGCGAGCCGATCATGTCATGCGTTTACCCCGCCGAACGCGCGAATGGAAAAACGATTGTCACCATCGAAGGTTTGGCGCAGCGTGTCCACGACGAGATGAAGTTGCATCCATTGCAGGAGGCCTTCGTGGAGCATGGCGCAGTGCAGTGCGGATTCTGCATCCCAGGGCAGATCATGACGGCATATGCTCTTCTGAAGCGAAATCCCAAAGCGGATAGTGAAGACATTCGGTTTGCGCTGAAGGACACTCTCTGCCGCTGCGCAGGCTATCCTTCTATTGAAGATGCGATCCTTGCCGCTGCGCAGGCCTTGCGGACAGGCGAACCCGATCTCCAAGCCTCGGATCCCTGATTCGATTTTCGGTCAGAAATCTGTTGGGCGCAGCCACCACCGCCCGGATGCTGTGGAAAAGGTCACCGGGAAGGCCATCTTCACGGATGACCTTGTTTTCCCGGGAATGTTGTATGCCCGGGTACGGCGCGCAATGATTCCGCATGGATTCCTGACCCGGCTGGATATTTCCAAAGCCAAAGCCTTGCCCGGTGTCGCAGCAGTCCTGACTTCGGAAGACATCCCTGGCGAACACAATCACGGATTGGTCATTTACGACTGGCCGGTGATGGTGGGAATCGGGGAGCGCGTTCGCTACGTGGGGGATGCGCTCGCCATCGTCGCGGCGCATACCCAGGAGATTGCCGACCAGGCCGCCGGGTTGATCGAGGCGGAATTCGACCTCCAGCCTGTCATCACCAACGCCGTCCAGGCGCGGCAGGAGGGAGTGCCGCAGCTCCACGAAAAGGGTAATTTATTGAAGCATATCAAGGTCCGCAAGGGAGATATGGATGCGGGATTCGCTGAAGCGGATGTCGTTCTCGAGCATACCTTCCGCACCCAGATCACCGACCATGCCTTCATCGAACCGGAATGCAGCATCGGCGTGCCGCTGCCCGATGGGCGGATGGAAATTTACGTCGGGTCGCAGATTCCCTACCAGGATCGAACCCAGGTTGCGCGGGTGATGGGTTGGCCGGAGGAGCGTGTGCGCATCGTCGGGCAGTTGATGGGCGGCGGATTTGGCGGCAAGGAAGATGTGATGGGACAGATCCATGTGGCGATGCTTGCGGATGCCACCAAGCGACCTGTCAAGCTGCTTTTCGACCGCCATGAGAGCCTGCTTGTCCACCCAAAACGGCATGCCACGCAAATCCGAGTCAAGATCGGTGCGAAGAAAAACGGGCGAATCGTCGCCTGTGAATCAGAACTTTATGGTGATACCGGAGCCTATGCCTCGCTCGGTGAAAAAGTCATGACCCGCGCCACCACGCACTCTGCCGGTCCTTACGACATCCCGCATGTACGCGCGGATTGTTACGCAATGTACACCAACAATCCCCCGGCAGGGGCGTTCCGCGGATTTGGAGTCACGCAGTCCGCGTTCGCGGTCGAGTCGATGATGGACATGCTGGCGGCGGAATTGAACATCGAGCCGGTGGAACTCCGCCGCATGAATGCGCTTCACGTGGGGAGTATCACCAACACAGGGCAGGAACTGCGCGAGTCCGTCGGTTTGAAGGAATGTATCGACCGGGTGGATGCGAAAATGCGCAAGCATAATCCACAACCGTTCAAGCCGGTGGTTGATCCTGCAAAATCGAACCTTGTTCGTGCCTGGGGCTTTGCCGCAGCCTATAAGAACACCGGCCTGGGGGGCGGTGCACCGGATAAATCCGGCGCGGACGTCGAGCTCTACGCCGATGGCACCTTCCAGGTGCGCAGCTCTGCAGCCGAGCTGGGGCAGGGACTGGTCACGGTCATGCGGCTCATCGTGGCGGAGGAGATGGCTGTCCCGCCGGAGCAGGTGCGTGTGCTGGTTATGGACACAGACCTGACGCCCAACGGAGGTCCAACCACGGCTTCGCGCCAGACTTTTGTTACCGGAAATGCCTCCCGTTACGCGGCAAAAACCCTGCGGCAGCAGATCGTTGCTTCGCTGGCTGAAAAATTCGATGTGCGCCCGGAGACGATCCGCTTCGAGAATGGCACTGTCCACGTCAATGGGAATTCAATGAATTATGCGGATGTTTTCAAGGAAATGACGGCCATCGGACAGCATCCGCGCGTCCGCTTCGAATACGAAGCACCGAAAACCCAACCCCTCGGTACGGGCGGTGATATGCATTTTGCCTTTTCTTTTGGGGTGCAGGCTGCTGAAGTGGAAGTGAACACATCGACGGGCGAGGTGCGTGTGCTGAAGGTCATATCCGCCAATGATGTCGGGATGGCGGTCAATCCGCTGGGGTTGAAGGGGCAGGTCGAGGGGGGCGTGATGATGGGACTGGGAAATGCCCTCACTGAAGAATTTATTGTCGAAGATGGCAATGTGGTTACCGATTACCTCGCCCGTTACCGCGTCCCCGGCATCATGCTCACCCCGGAGATCACACCTATCATTGTCGAGCATCCTGCTGCGGAAGGGCCTTTTGGCGCGAAAGGGGTCGGGGAGATCTGCAGCATCCCGACCACGCCAGCCATCACGAACGCGATTTATAACGCGGTCGGAGTCAGGATTGACAAGACACCTGTGGACCAGGAGTTGATTGCGAGAGCGCTTTGGGAGCGGGGAAATCGCCTGTAGAAAAATAATTCCCAAGGGATAATCTCCAAGGTATTTCACCCGAGGGGCTATATCGGGTAAAATCATGCTGGGAAGGTTTCACTATGCAAAAATTCACCGGTTATCGTTGTTCATTGTGCGGGGCAGAGTACCTGCCGGGTCAGGTGACTTACACCTGCCCGTCCGATGGGGGAAATCTGGATGTGGTACTGGATTACGACCATCTCAAAAAGAAATTCGAGCCGAACGATTTCACCTGCCGGGATGACCCCTCCCTTTGGCGTTACCTCCCCTTGTTGCCAGTGGATGATCCCAAAGCTGAACAGACTCCACTTGGCGTGGCGGGTGGCACCCCTGTCTTTGAACTGCCCAGCCTTGCAGAAAAACTTAATCTAAAATTTCTCTGGCTGAAGGATGAATCGCGCAACCCGACAGCCTCCTTCAAAGATCGTGCCAGCGCAGTCGTTGTGGCGCGCGCACGGGAAATCAAAGCGGAAGTGGTGATCACCGCATCGACCGGCAACGCCGGCGCAGCCCTGGCTGGAATGGCGGCGGCGGTTGGGCAAAAGGCAGTGATCCTCGCCCCGAAAACCGCGCCTCCCGCAAAGGTCGCTCAGCTTCTCATTTTTGGGGCGAAAGTCATCCTTGTTGACGGCACCTATGATGATGCTTTTGACTTGACCGTCAAGGCAGCTGATGAATTCGGTTGGTACTGCCGCAACACCGGCTACAATCCCTTCACCGCTGAAGGAAAGAAAACAGCTGCATTTGAGATTTGGGAATGGTCGAAATCACCGAAAGAAAAGGGCAAAAAAGTTAACCGCCCGCTGACCATTTTTGTCTCTGTTGGAGATGGAAATATTATTTCGGGAATCCATAAAGGATTTAAGGATTTGTTTGCATTGGGATGGATCAAACAGATTCCACGGATTATTGGAGTGCAGGCGGAAGGTTCAGCTGCTATCGCCAATGCCTTCCATGCCGGGACAGAGAAGATTACACCGGTTTCTGCCACCACAATAGCGGACAGCATCTCGGTCGATTTGCCGAGGGATGGTGTTCGTGCGGTCAGGGCTGCAAGGGACACAGGCGGTACGTATATCAACGTCAATGATGAACAAATACTCGCGGCAATATCCGAACTAGGAAAAGTGGGAGTTTTCGCTGAACCCGCCGGGGCAACGGCCTATGCGGGTCTGGTTAAGGCTGCGGGTTCAGGGATCGTTGCAGAGAGCGATCATGTTCTCGTCCTCAACACCGGTTCCGGCTTAAAGGACGTTCGAGCCGCAATGCAAGCTGTCCAACCGGCGCAAATCATTCAACCGACCCTGGAGGATCTGAAACGCGCGCTATGAACGAGAAATGGTCCCTGCCAACTCGCTATTTTGTCACGGCTGTAGTGGTTATTTTACTTTCGCTTTTCCTCTACTATATCCGTGACTTATTGCGCCCCCTGATTTCCGCTGGTTTCATTGCCTATCTGATCAGCCCGATCGTGGGGTTCGTGTCGCAGAAAACAAAATGGTCTCGGAAGGTCTCCGGCAATGTTGTCTATTTTGTAACCCTGGCATTGATGCTTGGGCTGATCTCTTCCTTCATCCCGATGTTTATCAGCCAGGCAACAGCCATTGGAGATGCATTCAACCAGGTGATTGACCAGATCGAGCCATATCTTCAGACCCCACTCATTTGGGGACCGTTCACGCTTAATCTAAAGTCCGTCCTCCCGGCTGTCCAGGGTTTTATTGAGGAAGCTGGAACCCCCGTGCTCGAAGATGCCTTGCATCTCGTCGAAACGACCTCGCGCAATGTGATCGACATCCTGTTGGTATTCGTCGTCACCTACTATTTCATGACCGACTGGGCGGATATCCGCGAATGGCTGCTGCGTCTTGTCCCGGAAAATTCCCGCAACGACATGCGCAGGCTTTACTGGGGCATCCGCTCGGTCTGGATGAATTACCTGCGCGGGCAGATCGTCTTGATGTTTGTAGTAGGGGTAGTTTTCACTATCATTTACCTGATCATTGGACTTCCCGGAGCCATCGTGATCGGTGTGCTCACAGGCTTGTTAACCCTGGTGCCGGATGTGGGTCCAGCCATCGGGACAGCCGTGGCGACGATCGTGGCGCTGCTCGAAGGATCGACTGTTCTTGGCATTTCAAATCTGCTTTTTGCAATATTAGTTGTGGCGATATACGGTGTGCTCATTGTCATCAAGAATGTCTGGCTGAGACCTTTCATCATGGGGCGCAGCGTAAGTATGCATGAGGGATTGGTCTTTGTTGCCATATTGGGGGCTGTCATCTACGAGGGAATCCTGGGCGCTTTGATCGTTGTCCCCGTGATTGCCTCCCTGGCCGTGATCGGAAAATACGTCCGCAGCCGCATGTTTGGCTTGCAACCATTTCCTGAGGAAAAAAATTCAAGTGAACTTGCAGACGATACCCTGCCGCCGATTTCCCGTATCCATCCCAGGCTCAAAAGCAAAGAACCCAGGAAGGAAAAACCTGCAAAATGAGCAGTATTACTTATTCTGATTATTGCGCCGATCTATAACGAGTTCGAGAATATTCCGGAGCTTTTCAAGCGGGTTTCCGAAGTTATGGACTCAACGGGTGAACCCTGGGAATTGGTGCTGGTCGATGACGGATGTACGGACGGCTCCACTGATCGCATCCGGGAATTGGCGGTCAAAGACGGGCGAGTCCGCCCGGTGATCTTTGCCCGTAATTTTGGTCACCAGATCGCTGTCACGGCCGGGATGGACTACGCGCGGGGCGACGCAGTGGTGATCATCGACGCCGATTTACAGGATCCGCCCGAAGTCATCCTCGAGTTGGCAAAAAAATGGAAAGAAGGGTATGAAGTCGTTTATGCGGTGCGTGCTGAACGGGAGGGGGAGACCAGGTTCAAGATTTGGACGGCATCGCTATTCTACCGTTTGATCTATCGTATCACGGATGTCAAAATCCCTCTCGACACAGGTGATTTCCGCCTTGTGGACCGGAAAGTCGTGAACGTGATGAATAGCATGCGTGAAAAGCATCGCTTTTTGCGCGGCATGGGGGCATGGGTCGGTTTCAAGCAAATCGGAGTAGAGTACAAGCGCGCTGCCCGGTATTCGGGTGAGACCAAGTATCCGCTGAAGAAAATGCTCCGGTTGGCAATCAATGCCATCACTGGGTTTTCCTATTTCCCTTTGCAGCTTGCTACCTATTTTGGATTCATCTCAGCGGGTTTGGCCATACTAGCCATACCCATCATCGTGACTCTCCGCCTCGCCGGAGAAACTCATTTCTTCGAAGGACAGACGACCACTCTGGTAGCTGTCCTGTTCCTGGGCGGAGTCCAGCTCATTTCGTTGGGAATTCTTGGGGAATATATCGGCCGAATTTATGATGAAGCGAAAGGCAGACCCCTTTACATCGTAAGGGACGCCCCCAAAAAGGAATAACAAAGGGACGGCTCGCCAGCCGTCCCTTTGTTATTGAGTGGAGTGTAGTTCAATTTTCAGAATTGTGTATTGATCCCCACGCAAGCGGCTCATCCAGGCAAATAAGTTTTTCTGGACCCCATATTTCTTCCCAAGCAATTTATCGACCCGTTTATCCGTTTCGGTGTCCGTGATTTCTTTGCCTTTCGCGGAAATCCATTCGCCGATGACAGTCCCATCGGCTTTGCAGGGGGCAATTTGTACGTCGGGATTATTTCGGATGCGTTTCACTTTTCCCGAATTGGCTCCTGTGCGGATATAGAACGCTTCACCATTGTCCACGAACCAAACTGGCGTTCTGACTCCCTGATCATTCCTGCGATAGGTTTCAATATTTAAATAATTCTGATTCTCAAATTGGTTCTTGCTTTGATCCATTTTCATTCTCTCTTTCATCCTTCCTATATGTCCACTATAATAATGCCGTATTTGTCAAACAGATGATTGCCAATTCAATCCTTGCACCAGTCAATATCAAGATTCCCAGACGCGTCAGCATTCCTGCCGCGATAACGCGACGCTCATTTTTGAATCCTTTTTTCCACCCAAACAAGCTCAAGCCGAATACCGTGGGTCCCAGCCAGAGCGTCAATCCCAGCCAAATACCAAAGGTGGTGGACAGTCCTTTTCCACCGTGAAATTTTCCAATGGGCGAGAAGATGTGCCCTAGCATCGGTAACCAGCACGCCTTGATGTAATAAATCCGATACGGGGTTGGTGTTGCGCCATAGGAACTTATTCCGGTCGGTGACCGGTACCTTTCGATTGGCTTCCGGTCCTCCGACAACATACGGATGGAAGCTGGCCATGGGAATCTGAAAAAAATTTCCCACCCGCTCGAAAAGGATTCGCATGGGTGTAAGCAGCGATCGTTCCCTGATAAACGCCTGGAGCACTAATTTACCAGTCTTGGAGTCAATTTTCTGCGGCATCTTATTTCCTGTTGTAAGCCAACATCATTCTTTTTCGGGCAGTGGCATGATCGATGAGCGGTGATACGGGATATCCAGGTACCTTTAGTTTTTTTTCCCAAGGTGCATGAATGAATTCCACTGGCAGGTGAGCGAGTTCAGGCACCCACCGTCGGATGTAATCCCCATTCGGATCGAATTTCCTGCTTTGCAGAACCGGGTTGAAAATTCGAAAATACGGCGCGGCATCCGTGCCTGTTCCCGCTGTCCATTGCCAGCCGCCGTTATTGGACGCGGGATCGCCGTCGAGCAAGTTGTTCATGAACCATTTTTCGCCCCATCTCCAATCGATTAGGAGATCCTTGACCAGATAAGAGGCTGTGATCATTCTTGCCCGGTTGTGCATCCAGCCGGTGCTGGCGAGTTGTCTCATGCCTGCATCCACGATTGGTACTCCAGTCAAACCTGATTTCCAGGCTTTAAACTCCTTCTCGTTGTTACGCCAAGGGATGTCTTCCATGTGTGGTTTAAATTCTTTTCTCGCCACGTGAGGGTAGTGATACAGGATCTGGATGTAGAATTCACGCCAGATCAATTCGTTCACCCAGGTTCCGATGCTTTTTTGCTGCGATTCGTTGCTCAACTTGGATTCCGCTTGACGCGCAGCATGGAGACAGTTCCGAATGGATAGCATCCCAAATTTAAGATATGGCGATAACGAGGAGGTACCCTCCATGTCCATGCGATTGCGGGCGTCGTTATAATCCATGATTTTATTATTAATAAATTCAGTTAGCCTTTTTTGGGCTTCCTGCTCACCGCTCGGAAAGTTGTGATCAGTCACCAAATCAGGTATCGGTTCAGATGCAAGATCGGAAATGGATGGTATTTCTTTAGAGATTGGAAGTAGATTAATTTTGGAAGGCAAGAGAGATTTCCAGGTGTTTGAAAAAGGCGTAAAAACCACGAATGGATTGCCATCGGATTTTCGCACCGATGATGGATGGTGTACTGTCTGTCCATCGACCAATTGCAATGGCAGCTGGCGCATAATTTTGGCATCCCGGCTTCGGGCGTAGGGTGTGAAATCTTCTTCAGCAATTATGCACTGCGCTTGAGACTCAACCAGCAGGTTTTTGAGGACGGCTTCCGGCTCTCCGCTGCGGAGTACCAGCCTCGAGCCTCTCAATTTCAATTGTGTATCGAGCTCCCTCAGTCCCGAAAAAAGAAATCCCTGCCGGCGTTTCGGTGTTTTCGAAAGAAGGTGAGGGTCGAGAATGAAAACAGACACCACTGCTCCATGTTGAAGCGCAGCATGCAGTGCAGGGTTGTCCTTCAGCCTGATATCGCGGCGAAGCCAGTGTATTGCCGGCATGAGAATTTTCTATTCCTAAGAGTCTTTGAAATTAATATTGAAGATTAAACTGAGAACGGTAGATCCACTGAGACTTGTTCATACAATCTATAGTGTGGCTGCAATAGGGTGGTTATAGATACTCTTATTTACGTAGACACCTACCCCGGCAAGCACGATTGCGCCGAACAACCCCGGAGCCCATGTGCCGAAAGTTACCAACAGAAATCCTCCAAGAGTGGGTGCAATCACACGGGTGAGGCTTTCAATGGATGTGGAAAAGCCGATGATACCACCCACTTCATCCGATGTGACGGCTTTTGTTAGCGTGGAGGTCAGCACAGTATTTAGAAGTCCTCCAGCAATGGCAGTGGGTGCCATGATTATCAAAAGGAAAAGAACAGTCGGTGCCAAAGCCCAGCCAAGTAGCCCGAACGCCATCACTACGACACTGACCATAATTAACAGGTCTTCGCGATAACGTCGTGTAAACCGGCCTATCATAAATCCCTGTGTGATGACAGAAAGCACACCCACATAGGTCAGAATATATCCGGTTTGGACAGCCGTCAAATTAAATCGTTCAAGCGCATAAATCGCAAAGATGGTTTGGAAAAGAGCAAATGCCAGGCCGAAAAAGAATCGGGTGATCAGGATCGAACCCGTAAAGGGGCGCTTTAAGGCAATCCAGAGGGCGCTCGGGGAAACCGAAGGTTGTTTTACTGGCATCGCCGCACGTCGTTCTGGAGTGAGGGATTCGGGTAGCCAGAAGAAAACCAAAAGGAGGTTAATGAACGCAAGTCCTGCTGCAACAAAGGCGGGGATAGCGTATCCCCATTGGCTGAGTACGCCCCCCGTGACAGGACCGATGATGAAACCCAAACCGAACGCCGCACCGATCAATCCAAGTGATTTTGCACGATCCTTGGGATCGGTGACATCCGTTATGTAAGCCTGAGCCACGCTGATGTTTCCCCCGGTCAAACCGTCGATAATGCGGCTGGCAAATAACATCCAGAGGGTTGTGGCAAAACCGAGAAGAAGGAATCCAATAAATGTGCCAAAGATGGAGAGTAAAAGAACAGGCCGGCGGCCAAAACGATCGGAGAGGCGACCGAGAATGGGTGCGCCGAGCAATTGCATGGCAGCATAGGACGAAACCAGCACGCCCGTTACAAAACCATCTGCACCGAATGTCTTCGCATAGTATGGGAGCAGAGGCAGGATCAGGCTGAATCCAAGCAAGTCGACGAAAACAACCAGTATTACGGAGATAAGCTTTTTATTATTCATAACATCCTTTATATTTCCGGGGTATACCCTTGTTCAAAGTGAATTTCGAATTCAGGTGTTATGCCCGATTTGGTTAAATTTTCCCATCCAACGCGGATCAAGCCGATTATCGGTGTCCACGGTTTTAGTGCACGATATTCGATAAATTCCTTGTTATTTTTTTCGACTACCTTCACCAGTTTCCGGGCGGATTCCTGCGGGTGTTTGCCCAAAAACCGTAGAACAAAACCGAAGCTCTTCATCTTTTCCCTGGCTTTTTCGCCGATGACTGTTGGGCTGGTGAGCATATCGGTCAACATCATGCCGGGGCTGAAGGCCACCAGCTTCACGCCGCTCCCTTTGATTTCAACAGCCAGTGTGCGGGTAAAGGATGTCACCCAGGCTTTTGACGCTGCATACAACCCAGTGGGCGAACTGGCATTTCCGTTGGAACCGGCACCGTAAATATTGACCAGCGTCCCTTCCCGCCGGGGGAGCATGAAGTGCAATGCTGCCTGGGTCCCATACAAAGTTCCCATGTCGTTTGCCAGGAACATATCAATGGCATGTTGGGGAGGAAGGTCCAATACCATGCCGGCTGCTGAGGAATATCCTGCATTGTTTATCCAGATATCGATGCAGCCAAATTTGTTCATGGTGTTACGGGCAAGGGCATAGACCTGTTTCTCATCCCGTACATCGCACAGCCACCCCAAGATTCTGCCGTGAGACTCCAGCGAACGAACCGCTATCTGCAGGGCTTCTTCTTTGCGGCCTGAGATGATGACCGTTGCCCCGGATTTGAGCATTTCTTCAGCAATGGCGTATCCAAACCCACGGGTGCCGCCTGTGATTACGACTATCTTGTTAAAAAGCTTCGTTGACATGAAAATTCCTTTTAGGTGTTGCCTTATGTCGTTACATCTTCTGCAATTTTCCCGCTGAGAACAAGCTGGATAAGCCAGATCTTGCGAAGAAGATAAGGTAAATTAGAGCAATGATTATGTGATCCAGTGCAGAGAAGCGCAGGATTAATCAATATTATCCTTCGGACTCAGTTAGGGATTTTACCCAGTTGGTAATTATGGCAGAATGACCATTCATTGATTTTTGGATTGATTCTGCATATGTTCTTAAATAAGGACCGAGTTGATCTTTCGGCATGTTCTGTCTTTCAAGATATCCCTTGAGCCAGACCATATCTGATGTGAAGAAATTG
Source organism: uncultured Chloroflexia bacterium (assembly GCA_963709295.1). Lineage (GTDB taxonomy): Bacteria > Chloroflexota > Anaerolineae > Anaerolineales > Villigracilaceae > JBGPQJ01. Next base: position 239,331 of record CAVPVW010000005.1, read on the forward strand.
ATGTCTCCTAATTCGAGAGCGGAAGTAAGTTGGTTTCCAAAGTTCAAATTCGCTGTGGTGACATAATCAACAGGCGCTCCTTTTGCCTTCAAGGTTTCGATCAAATTGGATTCGATTAATCCACGCTTTTCTTTGAACTCCTGGGCAAGTTTCCGGTAAGCGATGGGAGTCGGCTCGGAAATCGGAACAACTTTTGGATTCTGGATTAATTGGTCGATGGCAGAGAGCGATTCTTCGATGGTTTGACCAAGAAAATTTGCTGGAATCCGTTTTCGCAGGTCCGGGACACTGTTGAACACCCGCCCCCCATAGGCAACATGGATATTCTTCAGGGTTAAAATCTGGGCTGCTTTCTGCAGGTTAACGGCACTGGCGAGATGTTGCGAGGCAAGGATGACCAGATCGGGTCTGATAGTGTCCACGGTTTCGTCAAGATGGTCCGTGGGGACGTTGGCCCCCAGAAAAAAGACGTGGTAACCCTTCCGACGCAATAGCAGATTGAGCATGACCAAAGAAAAGGTGTGCCATTCATCCGAAGGGCTTGCGATAAGGATTGTCTCTGACCGAATGGGGGGAGGGGCGGCGGCGATTAATGTCTCCATTCGCCGGAGCACGAGAGCACTGGTAAAGTGCTCTTGCTGGACCGTCGCTTCACCTTCAAACCACTTCTCACCCAAATCCCGCATGCCGTGCTGTATGATTTCAAACAGGACGACTTCCAATGGATAAAGTGAAAATGCCTGGTGGAGTAATTGTTCCGCCATTGGTTCATTGAACTCAATACAGGCTTTGAGCCAGGTATTTCTGAGCGCATCAAGAGATAAATCAGGTGTAAAGACCGCCAATTGTGCAGGGGATTCTGCTTTCACCAACTCTGCCAATGGGTTCTGGGAGGACGCCTCTTTTTCTCTAAAAAGCTGGACGGCACTGCTGATTGAAAGACCCTCGTTTTGCCGGGTTATCAACCATTTAATTGTTGCGATATCTCTCTCGGAATACAGGCGATGACCGCCGGGGCTTCGTTGAGGCATGGGAAGTCCATAACGGCGCTCCCATGCGCGCAGCACATCGGCTTTAATGCCTGTTTCTTTTAGAACAACCTTGAGGTTGTAGACGGGTTTTTCGCTAAGCATATCGTGTCTTCTTTCTGCAAATTTGTTCTTATTAGGATTTAAAGTATAACATTTGTCTATAATTTGTCAAGTTAATCATTAGATAAATAGTCTTTCCATTTATATTATGGATTTTGGATCTTGCGACCTGACAGATTCAAGAAGACAATTGCTCGATACGACGGAAGTACATCATCGACTCGACCGGAATAGCGCCTTTGGATCTACTTGTCAGGTGGCAAGTTTTGGACTTAACTATTGGATTTATTATTAGGATCAAGTTATTAACCAAGATAGTGACAAATTCCCGTTTTAGTTGGCATCCAAGCTTGATGGAAAATGAGGCCGATGAGATGAAAAGACTTGCGAAAATGATATCTTTCCGCAAGTCTTTTTTGAGGGCTATAATTCATACGATGCGAATCCTTCCATTGCTTGTGTTTGTTTATCTGACGGGTTGTTCTTTGTCCTTTCCGAGTTTTCCCAATCAGGAGGCGACGTCAATGAAGCCAATAAGCTATCTTGCGCTGGGCGATTCCTACACTATTGGTGAAGGTGTGGAAGAAGAAGAGCGTTTTCCTGAACAACTTGCATTAGGTTTATCCGATCAAGGATTTGATGTTCAAACGCAAATTATCGCTCGTACAGGATGGACTACTGATGAACTCTGGCAGGGCATCGAGTCTAATGAGCTCACTCCACCTTATGATCTTGTTACTCTTTTGATTGGGGTCAATAACCAGTATCGGGGCAGGGATGTGGACGAATATCGCCTCGAATTTGAATATTTGCTTGATAAAGCAATTTCACTTACCAGCGGTGACCCTTCGACAGTCGTAGTACTTTCAATTCCAGACTGGGGAGTAACGCCTTTTGCACGTGGTGCAGCCGTTTCTACCGCTCAAGTCGCAACTCAGATCGATGAATTTAATGAGGTAAATAGAAAGGTGACAGAAGAAAAAGGCGCCAGCTATATAGACGTGACAGGGATATCCCGTCAAGCAGCGGGGGACAGGTCACTGCTTGCAAAGGATGGTCTACACCCCTCTGGAAAAATGTATGCCTTATGGATTGAACTAATATTGCCAAACGCGCTTTCCGCCTTGGATATCCCTTAACAATAAATTGAGTCTTTCAGCCTGTACCAGCCTGAAGGTGGATATAATCAAGCGAATACACCATAAACGAATTATGAGGTGACCAGTTGAAAAATGTCTTCGATCAAATAGCTTCCCGGCGCCAAACCAACTCCATTAAATGGACCCATTATCCTGAAGATACCCTGCCCATGTGGGTGGCGGATATGGATTTCCCAGCCCCTCCTGCCATCCTCGATGCATTGCACCAGGCCGTTAATCATGGTGTATTCGGATATGATGTCCCGACCAAAGCATTGCAGGAAACGGTTAAGGGACGAATGGAAAAACTGTATGGTTGGCAAATCGACCCTTCAGCGGTTGTTGCCATTCCCGGTTTGGTCAGTGGATTCAATGCTGCGGCCAATTTTCTGTGTAAGCCTGGAGAAGGCTACCTCATCCAACCACCCGTCTATATGCCGTTCAATGACCTGCAGCAGAACCATGGCTTTATCCGTCAGGAAGCGCCTTTGATTATGTCTACTGAAAATAATGAATTGCATTACGAGGTGGATTGGGATGTTTTCAATTCGGGTTTTAACTCGTTAAATAGTAAAACCCGCATGTTCCTGCTGTGCAGCCCACACAATCCCACTGGGCAGATGTATTCGAAAGAAGAATTGCTCCGAATGGCGGAAATCTGCATCAAAGAGGATGTAGTGGTCGTTTCAGATGAAATTCATAGCGAGATCCTCCTTGGAGACCATACCCATATTCCCATCGCTTCGTTATCGACGGAGATCGCAGACCGCACGGTCACACTGATCGCGCCTTCCAAGACCTTCAATGTTCCAGGCTTATTCTGCGGATTTGCCATCATTCCCAATTCTGATCTGCGTGCAAGTTATACCAAAGCGATGGAGCGAATGACGCTGCATGTGAACAGCCTTGGTTTAATTGCCGCTCAGGCTGCTTATTCAGGGGCTTGTGATGAGTGGCTGTTGGATCTTCGGAAGTACTTGACTGCAATAAGGGATTTTATTGTGGATTATGTCAAGGAAAATATTCCAGGGATTCAAACTACTGTTCCGGATGCCACGTACCTGGCATGGTTCGACTTCTCAAAGCTGGAAATTTCAGACCCATACAAATTCCTTTTGAAACATGCCAAAATTGCATTGAATGATGGAGCAACCTTTGGAACGGGTGGCAAAGGCTTTGTCCGGTTCAACTTTGGGACGGCACGCAGTCTGGTGGAGGAAGGACTTGAGCGAATAAAGAAGGCAATCGATGAAAATGAACCTGAATGAGGTTGTCCGCCGCAACATGAGGCCAAGACCCTGGGCAGAAGGGGAGAAGATCCCATGGAATGATCCGGGATTCAGCCACCGCATGCTCAAGGAACATCTGTCCCAGGCTCACGATGCTGCCAGCCGTCGCACCCCTACAATAAACAAACATGTGAATTGGATTCATAAGTTTGTACTTCGGGAACGGCCTTCACGCATTCTCGACCTGGGTTGCGGACCGGGTCTTTACTCCTCGCGCCTTGCCGCCCTTGGACATACATGCCACGGAATCGACTTTTCACCGGCTTCGATAGCCTATGCCAGATAAACATTCCGGCAAGAGATGCTCAATTCACCCTGTCTGATGTCCGCTCGGCAAAATTCGGGCAGGGATTCGACCTGGCCATGTTCATCTACGGCGAATTCAATGTTTTCACAAAACCGGATGCGCGTGGGATTCTGAAGAAAGCCTATCAAGCGCTTGCGAAAGGCGGGAAGCTGCTTCTGGAAATCTCCACTTACGATGGTATTGAACAGCTGGGAAACCAGCCTGCGACGTGGTACTCTTCCCCCAGCGGTCTTTTCTCCGATAAACCGCACCTCTGCCTGATGGAATCGTTTTGGAACGAAGCGCAGCATGTGGCAACCGAGAGATACATGATCGTGGATGCTGAGACTGGTGAAGTAAGCCGTTTTGCCTCGTCCAGCCTGGCTTATGATGAACGTTCGATCAAGAACTTGCTCCGCGGAGTTGGATTTAAAAGAATAAATTTTCCTCCTTCCTTAACGGGCAAGGATGAAACCGGGGCAGACGATTTTCTGGCGATCACAGCTGAGAAATAAAAAGGGCGGATGGGGGTCACCCATCCGCCGGATTTCGTGCTGATTGCTGAAGGAAGAGCGGGAGAGTACCATTGTTCGTGGTGGTGGACGTCTGGGGAGTGGTTTATGCCCCTCTCCCAGGTTCGAGTCACCCGGTCTTCCCTCTGGTGGATATTACTTCCGTTTTTTCGATAAGCACCTCCTGTGAACGGGGAAGTGAACTTCAAACTCATGATACGTCGAATCCAGCTTGGTATACATTAAAATCAATATGCATTTCTGATAGGGAATGTATGGACAATGTTTTTATTGTTCTTGTATCGTGAGCTCATTGGTTAGGAGTTTTTTAAGATGAAACGGTTTAATCAAATTTGTGTCCTTCTCTTATGTGGACTGCTGATCCAAGCATGTACGCTGCCAGGGCGGTCTGTGGCATCCCCATCCACCCCCGTGGATGGCGTTTTGCCAACGCTGAATTCGACTTCTCTGGAGACTCTACAGCCGACTGCAACATTCACACCGACGAATATGCCATCTTTGACGCCACCACCGACAGCAACCCCATTTGCGCCGTTTTCGGCTTCGGTATGGGCGGACAATGTCAACGTTAGAACGAATCCCGGTTATTTGTTCCCCTCGCTCAGGCTGATTACCCAAGGGACATTGCTGACCATCCTTGGCAAGTCACCTGGAGGGGAGTGGATGTATGCCCAGATTCCTGACGGGACGACAGGGTGGGTATTCACTCAGCTTGTTCAAAGCGACGTGGACTTGCAGGCAGTGCCCATTATTGAGCCTCAAGGTGTCCAACTAATCAAAGGCAGGGTCCTTGACCTTCAAGGGACTCCGATTCAGGGCGTTGGATTCTCCATTTTCCAGGGTGCAGGGAACCAGCCTCCGACGAACCGGGCTTTGACCGATTCCAATGGTGAATTCTATTCCTTCATGCCTTTATCTGCATCTGGTGGGTGGACGGTGGTCCATGATTTTATAGCCTGCAAAAGCAATGTATGGACGGATGATTCCTGCAGCTATTATAAAGAGCCTTACAAGGGGATTGTCGAACCGCAATCAGTTGTGGTGACACTGCCTCAACCTAACATCCTGGAATTCCTCTGGAAATAGCAAGAAAATGTTAAAAACTTGGCGGATGGTATGAACCATCCGCCATTCTTACTTTTCCATGTTCAGTTTTTCGGAGAACGCCTGGGGTGAACCACTTTATCGTTGTGGTGAACGTCTGGCATTCTACAATCCATTGCTGCCAGGGTTAAGTCACCCGGTCATTCCCCATGTGGTACTTCGGTTCCATTTTTATGAAGTTGAACCTCCTTCTGTGACTTGTTTCAGCCACTAAAGATAGCATACATGATGTGGATGATAAATACATTAAAACCAACCTACGAAAAACCTACTTGTTAGACTTGGCTAAAAGGAGCTAAATCATCCGCCAAGACTGCTTTTTGGACCTTTATTCTGCCGTCGAAAAACCAACGCCAGGGTCAAAATAGCGACTGCCACGATGAAGGATACAGGGATGGCAATATCAATTCTCCCTTGAGCAATGAACTCCCCAATAATGTCAAAGAGGGCAAGTCCGATCAACAGATTGATTGCCCACCATTTGTTAGTAAACATCCCCCAAAGCGAAATCATGAAAGAGGATTGCGATGCCAGCTCCGGCGATCATTAACGCATCGGGAGGAACTGCAACTTGCGATCTTATTCCACCGATATCCTGCCAGAACGCGTAAGTGACAAAAAGATGTTGGATGATCTTTTCGATGTTCAGAATCACCAAGACATACCAGATCCAATTTCGCATGGCAGGTTTCAAAAGATATGAAATTGTATCAACGAGCTAATAGATCAACCGGTCTGGCCGAGAAGGTAATTCTGCAAACCCATCTGATTGATTTGGTCCAGTTGCGCCTCAAGCCAGTCAAGATGGTTTTCCTCGTCTGCCAGATTGGAGTCGATCAATTCACGTGATCCGTTATCGCCCAGTTCGAGACACAGCTTGATCCCATCGTTGTAGGCTTTGATGGCGCCTTCTTCGGCTTCCCAGTCGTTTTTGAGCTGCGCCTCCACGGTCGCACCGATGTTCATCTTCTTTAGGTTGCTGACAACGGGGAGGCCTTCGAGGAAAAGGATGCGGGCGATCAATTTTTCCGCATGTTTCATCTCGTCGATGGCGCGTTTTTCTGCAGCATTGTGCAACTTCTCGTACCCCCAGTTGGCGCACATCTCGGAGTGGACAATATATTGATTGATGGCGGTCAATTCATCAGACAGGAAGTCGTTCAGTATTGCGATTATCTTGGCATTACCTTTCATGGGAGTCTCCTATGTTGAAATTGTTGGTCTGGTATCTTGTTGAAGCCATTCATATCCATCAAGAAATTGTGTTTTCTGTATCCGTGGTTTTGGAATCGGCGGGTACCAGCTTGGCGCTTTCCCTATAATATTGGCCAAATATGGCTGCTGACACCATCATCAAATACAATCCAATTGGAAATGCCGCGAGATAAAAGAAACAGCAAAGGAAGAAGGTGAAATAGGCCAGCATGTAACCGATATAAATCATTGCGATCAATCCCAGGTATATCAACCAGGCAATGAAGTATCCCCATTTATCTGCCTTTAGAATGGCTCCCCATTCACGCACATGAAAAGCAGCGCTAAATTTATCATGAGCGATGAAATTGGCAATGGCGGCGGGGAGGGGGATTGCTCCAACGATGAGCAGAAAAGTACCGACAAACATGGATAAGAATAGCACTCCCATCGCACCCAGCGAGAGCAAGCCGATCAATCCCGATGTTGTGGAGTCGTAAGTTGATTCAGGTGATATTGCGATGGATGCAATGAGCATTACGAAATAGGCGAAGAATCCGACCATGGATACCAGAATTCCCGGTCCCAGGTAAACCGCGCCGACACCAAAGCAGCGCAATCCATCCTTGAAGAGCTGCCCCCAGTTATCCCAGGCTGGGAGGGTGATTACTTCGTCGGTGATTGCCCTGCGCAAGATCTCCGCAAAATAACCGTATACGAAGATGATCGGTATGATCGGGATGACCATGCCTGCAAAGATGAGTGCCGTTCCAATCACAAACTGAAGGATCCAATTCTTGGTTTCGAAGGGGAATTTAAAGGCTGCGCGTAAAGATGGGCTTGAGATTGAATCAATCATGGATTTTCTCCCGTAACTTGCAGATGATTGAGTTTACTTGAATGTCATGCCAAAGCTGCAACATTCTTTCAATAAAATTATAGCATCATCTTCAATTGGCATGCTCCTGCGAACCGTTTGTTGTGTGAATGAAGCAGAGTTGAAACCTCAGGCTGCGATCATCAAGCCATTTGCAGCCAATTGGAGATTTCCACGTCTAAATCGGCCGTGGAATACAACCTTGTGATAACGAATTATCTTGAGGTTGATTGTGTACTATCCTTTCACTCATCCCTTCCTAAATTTCTCATCTCCCTGCAATGACAGGATTTCACCAAAATAGATGCGGTGATAATCTTTACCCGGGTAATTGGCGTTTATGCCGAGGTCAAGGAAATGCTCCGGGTGGACGTCGTCCCAATACATTTTTCGGCATTCGAGGACCAGTTCTGCTTCGACGTAACCTGGTGCAGCGATTAGCGTGGATGCAACCGGTGTCAACCCGGCTTCGGTAATTTTATCCCCGCCACGACCGGATTTGGTACCGAGCAATTGCAGTGCGGCATGATATTGTTTCGGGAATGCACACAAAGTGAATGTGTCGTATCGTTCCATGAATTCATACGTATATCGGACAGGGCGCACGACCACCTGCACGAACGGACGCCGCCACATGTAACCTATACTGCCCCAGCCCACGGTCATGGCATTAAATCGGCCTTCGTTGAAATCCCCGCAGGTGAGCAGCAGCCAATGGATATCCCACAAGTGGATGGGCCGGATGAGAAATTCTTCAATATTAATGGGTTTGAGGATCATTTTCATCTCCTATGCTGTTGGATGTAGTGGTGAATCAGAACATTCGTTGACCGACTGGTCGAAATCAATGATGGAACCGGTCATCATGCCGGATTCTTCGCTGACAATCGTGCGGTGCTGTTAGCCAGCGCTGATCCTCGGGTCTGCTTCGTTTGTCGATTCCCGTGGTGTACTGAAAACACGCTCGAATGCCTGACGCCGATCCTCGTGAAGATGATATGCCGTTTTCACCAACGGACCGCAACCCTCGTGCAACTCTATGCCCACAATGTCGAATCCCATCTTCAAATCTGCGATCAGGGCAGCGCGGTTGTTCGGACCATAACTCGTGGTCAAGCGTTCGTAACCCATCACTCTCAGGTACGCGATGAATTGCTTCAAGAATGCGCCATAGATACCCTGCCCGCGGAATTCGGGAATTAAGCCAATAGTGTCAATGAAGAAAGTCTCTTCATCTTCCATAAAGCCCCAGAACCAACCGATTGGCTCATCTGCGGCGTTGAAAAAGACTAGCCACTCGGGGGATGAACGCGCGTGCATTTTCCGTAAATGCACATGTTCTTCATGCCGTGCTGCGGGAACCTCAAAGAGCCCCACTGACTGTTTGTAGTCTGGAGGAAAGATCAGATGATTTATCACTTTTATGAATTCTTGAGCAGCGCCTTGATCCATTGAACGTGCAACTACGCCCGAGGGCAACTTCATCGGGAAGAACTGCTTGTGGATATTCTCATCCATTGTTCTTATACTCCTACGTCAGGTTGCGCTGGCTAACGGCAGGCGTTAGCGGTAAGTGCGGGAAGTGGCGGATAAAGCTACTAGACGCCGAATCCGCCTCTAGGGGCTGCTTCCCTGAAGGTGCGGCGGAACGCCCGCACTTGTCCGGTGTACGCGGTGTTAGCCCGTTTTTGCCTGATTATGCACCAACCCATACGTACTGGCCAATTTTACAGTATTCCTGGAAACCTATATGTTGATAAACACCTTTACCCATCTCTGTGGCTTGTAGAATTCCAACGCGGTAACCTGAAGATCGAGCTTCACGTAAAGGAGAGATGGTCATTGCTGCGCCTAATCCTTGCCGACGTGCGTTTGGCAGGGTGGTCACATTATAGATACCTGCCACACCAGCACTAAGAAGCTGTGTTGACGTGGCAACGGGTTCACCATTCAGCCTGCCAAGATAGTGATGTATGGCTACCTCAGGGGCAAAGCCTATGCTAGCATAGTGATCAAAGAAAGCTTGGTCAAAGATATCGGGAATACCAAAGCCGAGCGTGAAAACATAAATCCACTCTTTCAAGGTATCCATGTCGCTGACTGGTTCGATCATCAATCCCATTGGCGAAGGAAATGCCCAACTAGTGTTTATCCCTAAAGGGGACTTTACGGCAACCGTATAATGGATTATGGATCTCCCGAATAATGTTCTAAATCACTTACTGAAGTAGTATCCAAAAAAAATATAGCACTAACACCCTTATTTATACCGCCCCTGCGCGGCGCGAAGCGCGTATAATATCTTTGTCCGACAACTTTATATACAAGGAGCCCCCATGACCACCATTGACCTGACCGTCCACCCCGAGCGGCGCAAACGAGCCATCGCTCGCGCGCGCGAGCGCAACATCATCATCCCCACTTATGCCCAGATGAAAGATCCCGCCAAAATACCAGCAAAAGTCAAGGAAGAACTGGCAAAGATCGGGCTGTGGGACATCCACCCGCGCAACCTGTTCCGCATCAACTGGCACAACGAACCCAAGGCCAGCGGCGGCGGGTTCGGCGGGGTCAACACGCTCGAGCTGCCTCCTGCGCTGACCGGCGTCCCGGCGCGCATCATTGCCATCGTCGGCAAGTGGTTCCCGACCGGCGCGCACAAGGTCGGGGCGGCCTTCTCCTGCCTCGTGCCGCGGCTGGTGACCGGTCAGTTCGACCCGACCACGCAGAAGGCGGTCTGGCCCTCCACCGGCAACTACTGCCGGGGCGGGGCGTACGATTCCGCGCTGCTGGCTTGCGAATCCATCGCCATCCTGCCGGAAGGCATGTCGCGCGAGCGCTTCGAATGGTTGTCGAAGGTCGCCGGCGAGACGATCAAAACCCCGGGCAGCGAGTCCAACGTCAAGGAGATCTTCGACAAGTGCAAGGAACTGCGCGCCTCGGGGCAGGACCTGATGATCTTCAACCAGTTCGATGAATTCCCCAACTACCTGTGGCATTACGAGGTCACCGGGCACGCCATGGAGGAGGCCTTCAAGCGCCTCGCCCGCCCCGGCGACGAGTTCCGCGGCATCACCTCCGCCACCGGTTCGGCGGGGACGATTGCCTGCGGCGATTACATGAAGCAGATCTTCCCCGGCAGCAAGATCGCCGCCAGTGAAGCCCTGCAGTGCCCGACCCTGCTCGAAAACGGATTCGGCGCGCACCGCATCGAGGGCATCGGCGACAAGCATGTGCCGTGGATCCACAATGTCCGCAACACCGACCTGGTGGTGGCGATCGACGACAATGCCGTGGTCAATGTCGCGCGGCTGTTCAATGAAGAAGATGGTCGCGCCATGCTGGTCGAGAAGGGTGTTCCCGAATCCCTGGTCTCCAATCTCGATCTGCTGGGATTCTCCGGCATCTCCAACGTGCTGACCGCGATCAAGATGGCGAAATACTACGAGATGGGCGAGCACGATGTGATCTTCACCATCGCCACGGACTCCATGGAACTTTACCACTCCCGCATCCATGAGATGCGCGCGGAGATGGGGGAGTACTCCTCCCGAGATGCCGCCGCTGATTTCGCGCGCTGGGTCCTGCAGCAGTCCACCGACAATATGCTCGAGCTGCGCCACCCCGACCGCCGCCGCGTCCACAACCTCAAGTACTACACCTGGGTCGAACAGCAGGGCAAGACCTACGAGGAGATTCAGGATATGTGGCAACGGCCTGATTACTGGACGAGTGTCCAGAAGCAGGCGGATGAGATCGACGTGCTGATCGACGAGTTCAACGGCGAAGTTGGCTTGAATTAATTTTCTCGGGACAGGCAGTTGAGACTGCCTGTCTTTTTCTTATATACTTATTGGCATGTCCACAATTCTCGCTGCTCTCGCTTTCTGTTTGGTCGGCTACCTTTTTGGCTCGCTGACGCCCTCCATCTGGATCACGCGCCTCGTCAAAGGCGTGGATGTGCGCGAGAGCGGGTCGGGTCATGCCACCACGACCAATACTGCCCGTCAGATCGGTTTTGGATGGGGGGCGCTGGTCATGGTGCTGGACATTGCCAAGGGATTCATCCCCACCTGGCTGGCGCTGACCTACGCTCCCGCCGCCTGGATCGCGCCTCTCACGGCGGCTTGTGCTGTCATCGGTCACTGCTGGCCTGTCTTTGCTGGTTTTCGCGGCGGGATGGGTCTTGCGACGGCAGGTGGGGCAATCATGGCTGCCAACTGGCTTGGGTTTGTACTCGGCTTGGGACTGTTGATTTTATTGACCCTGATCATACGTCACAGCGCCCGCGCCAGCGTTGCCTTTGGTATTCTTATCGCACCGGCACTCTATCTCTTTGGCTTACGCGGTGAGGTCATCTGGATTTCAGTCGCAATTGGTATCGTCATCTCCATCCGCTTTTTACATCGACTGGAATCGCCAGTACCGTGAACTCTGGCTCGATAGAGAGAAAAGTCAGGGGTAAGATGCTTTCTCCCACATCCCTTGTCCTGGTCTGCCTGCTCCCAACTCCCCGCGACCTGGAGATCGCCCGCCTGCTCGGCTGGTACCGTATTCCGTTCAAGTCCGCGCCGAAGGTGGTTGCGGTGGACTACCTCGCTCTTTACCTTCCTGGTAGTTTCGGCGAACAAGGCGCGCAAATTCAATACGTGGCGGAGGTCAAGGGGCACGAGCTCACCACCCGCCTCGAGCTCCTGCGCGACGAACCCGACCATCCCCGCGCCAACGAGGAATATTACAAGATCCAGATTGGCGCGCTTGAAAAACTGGCGCAGCCGGTCAACGCCGAAAAGTGGCGGCGCATCACTTTTCTCTACACGACTGGTGAATATCTTCTGAAAGCAAAGACAATCAACGATCTGGTGGTGCACAGCGATGAACGCCAGTTGTTGTGGCGCTCTCTGCGCGAACGGGCGGTCAATGGTCAGGCCTACCAAACCGAGCTTCCAGCGTTGGATGTGGACCCGCAGGTGCTGATTAAATTATTGGGTATCAGGGAAATAAGCCTAGATTACGATTCGCGCAATTCTGAATATAATAATATTTAGCTGCATATGGGACAATTCATCCTCCGCCGTTTGCTTGCGATACCGTTGATCTTATTTGCCGTCAACCTGATCGGTTTTGCCTACGGCTATCTCATGCTGTATCGCGTGGATATCACCACTCTTCGCGGTCCTTATGCAGCGCGGGTTGGTTTGGAATCCCCTTCGTTCATTGAGCTATATCAAGAATACCTTCAAAGTGTGTTTGACGGTAACTGGGGAATTCTTCCCAACGGTCAGCCGGTGGATGAAGCGCTGGCCCAGGCCTCCCTAATCAGTTTGGGATTGGTCTTGATCTCGCTTCTGCTGAGTGTCTCTGTTGGTGTCTTCCTCGGGTGGCGCGCGGCCAAAGCGGAACCGCCGCGAGTCTCAGGCTGGATGACGGTCATGGCGACCGTCGGGCTGGCTGCGCCCAGCTTTTACATTGGCGTTTTGCTCATCTCGATCTCAGTGATGTATGTCATCTCAGGCTGGGGCAAGGAAGCGCTCCTGCCGTTTCAGGGTTTTGGCTGGGATGCGCATCTCATCCTGCCGGTGCTGGCGTTGGCGTTACGCCCGATGATGCAGATCGGGCAGGTGACTTCCGGCTTGCTGTCAGATGAATTTGGCAGGCAGTATGTCATCACGGCGCGCAGCTTCGGTTATTCGATGAAGCGCATTCGCGAAAACCATGCCTTCCGCCCGATCATTGCTCCGGTGGCTCTGGTGATCTCCGGCTCCCTTCGAATTCTCGTGGCGGAACTGATCATAATCGAACGGTTGTTTAACATCCCTGGCGTGGGGCGTTTGATCGCCAATGCATTGATCATCTCCTCCGAACCGAATCCTGCCGTCATCGCAACATTATTAACTGCGTTGGCATTATTCTTCCTGATGGCGGATTTTATTGCGTCCGTCGTGGCGCGTGCGGTGGATCCGCGTTTACGGTCATAGAGGAATGCCATGAGAATCAATGCCTTCCTCCGACGAGTCAAGAACTGGTTTCACCGTGCCAATCTCCCTTTGATATTTGGTTTGCTGATCATCGGGTTTATTATTGCCGTCTCCATCTGGGGACCTTCCCTGGCGCAGCAGAACCCTGTAGAACAACATTACTCGCTCGAGCTGGATGGGGAAATTCGCTCGCCGCCCTATCCGCCATTCCGGGTTGAAGGATTTCCGCTGGGGACCGATCGATTTGGCCGCGATACATGGAGTCAGATTCTGTGGGGAGTGCGTCCGACTCTGGTCATGGTGGGAGCAGTAGCCATTACCCGCCTTATTCTCGGCATGCTCATCGGCCTCTCAGCCGGCTGGACGTCCGGTCGAAAAGAGCGTCTTTTGGAGGGACTGATTTCGATGGCCCTGGCCATCCCAGTTTTGTTCGTTGCGCTGATCGGGATCACGCTGGTGGGAATCGAAAAAGGTCTGCCCGCCTTCATCTTTGGCCTGGCTCTTACCGGCTGGGCGGAGACAGCCCGCATCATCAGCAACCAAACTCGCACCATCAAGGATCAGACGTACGTAGAATTATCCAGGGCGATGGGCGCGACGAGCGCACGCACGTTGTTTGTGCATGTCATGCCGCAGATCATGCCGATGGTGCTCATGCTGCTGGCGTTCGAAGTTGGTGCGACCCTTCTGGTAGTCGCCGAGTTGGCGTTCCTCGGCTATTTCATCGGCGGAGGCATGTGGGTTGAGATCAGCGATTTCGTGGCAGTCAACATCACCGCCCTGCCTGAGCTGGGCCAGTTCATCGCGACTTCCCTTTATAAATTGACGGACCCGTCCACGCTGTTGATTGCCGGCACTTTTCTTTTCCTGATGATTTTGGGTTTCAACCTGCTGGGGGAGGGGCTGCGGTTGGAGTTAAATCCCGAGCGCATGCGCCGCCGGAAAACTCATCCAGCCATCATGTGGCTGCAGGATAAATGGAATTTCTCCTTATTCCCCGTACTTGAAGATTACTATCAGGGCGTAATCAACTTTCTCATGGTTGCGGTCATTGCGCTCATTGTGGGCGTGTCTTTATGGTGGGTCAATCAGAAACCTGCCGTCCCCGTATCCGTTTCGCAATTGGAGGTACCCGGCGGGCATTACTGGGCGACCGAACGTCACGATGCTCAGGGGACGCGCAGCATCCCGTTCGATGGACCTGAAGACCCTTCCGTACTCTGGCAATTTTCCACGCCGGAGGGATTTTCCGGCGGACCAGTCGTCCGTGCGGACGGCGTGGTTATTCTGACTGGGAATGATCAAACCTTGATCGCATTGAATCCCGATGGGACTCTGCGGTGGAAAGGCTCTCTTGAGAACCCTCCCGTCGGCACGCCTGCGCTCGATGAAGCTGGAGGTGTGTATGTGGTTGATGTGGACGGCGGGCTGACCTACTTCCCATTCGATTCCGCAGAATCTGAATGGAAGTTCACTCAAACCGAGCCGCGCCGGGCGACATCGGGTCCGATCGTCTCGAGTGAAAACCGGATCTATTACACGCTGGAAGACCGCATCCAGGCGGTTTCGTCAACCGGAGAGGATCTTTACCGGGTCCAGATGTCCGACCTGTATGTGGAGGAGCCGCCCCGCATCAGCCCGCAGGGGACGTTTGCCTTCCTGTTGGATGGCGTAATTTATGCCCGCAGCGGGGGTGAAGTGGATATATCGGGAATCACGGATCGTATCAGCCCTGAAAATTTCATTCTCAGTCCGCGCTTTTTCATCGGTGCAGACGAAAAGACCTATCTCGCACTTGGGCATGGCGCCTATCTCTGGCATTCCACGGAAGACGGGCTGGTGATTGACGGATTTGCCGAACGGATAATCCCTGCCACAGCTTCAGGCGGTTACCTCATGCCGAACGATTTCGGGGTTACATCGTCGGGATTGTTTTGGTTATTTTATTCGAACGAATTCACCAATACAGAATTGCATAGCGTCGACTTTTCCATGAATGAAATGCTCCAGTCCTATGATCAACGCATCATAGGGACAAAAATGATCGGTATCGATCCCAAATCTGTGGCGTACATGTGTGGAAGCGCATATGGTCCCACGAAATGTGTGGCGGTAAAGTTGGGGAACTCCTCGCCTGATTGGGCATTGGACCTGAATGGCGTTGGAACGCTGGGTGGCGCTCTGGCTCCCGGCAGGCTTTATGTAACGACGAATGACGGATTATTGTTTGCGTTGGGTGACGATCAACAGGAGAAGGTACCATGACGATATTAATCAAAAATGGGACACTCATCACCGCCTCGGAAACCTTCCAGGCCGATCTTCTCATTGAGGGCGAGCGAATATCCCGGATTGGTCTAAACCTGTCAGCGCCATCCGCGCAGGTTTTCGACGCCTCGGGGAAATTCATCACACCCGGCGGAGTGGATCCGCACACGCATTTCGACCTGCCCATGTTCGGCACAGTCTCATCGGATGATCATTACACGGGTCACAAGGCGGCGGCTTTTGGCGGGACGACCACCGTGATCGATTTCGTTTCGCTGGATTTTCCGACGTTTCGGGAATCCGTGGAAGCCTGGCATGCGAAGGCACAAAAGGCTGCTGTGGACTACGGTTTTCACATGAACCTCACGCGGCTTGGATGATTCTCTCGCTGCTGAAATTGCATCTCTGCCCGGCATGGGTATCACAACCCTAAAGGTGTTTACTGCCTACAACAATCGGCTCAGGCTGGACGATGGACTTATCTTTCGCGCGATGAGGATTGCCAAAGACAATGGAATGCTGGTCATGCTTCACGCCGAGAATGGGGATGTGATCGAGACGCTGGTTAACGAAGCACTCGCGGCGGGGAAGACCTCCCCTGAATGGCATGCCCGCACCCGTCCAGCCTGGGGCGCTGTCGATGCCACCATGCGCGCCGCAGCCCTGGCCGCTCAGGCGGATGCCCCGTTGTACGTCGTCCACATGAACGCTGCCGGCGAGGTGGATATGCTGCGTTATGCCCGTGAGCACGGAGTGAAGGTGATGGGTGAGACCTGCCCCCAGTATCTCTTCTTTACCGAGGACCATCTTCGCCGCCCCGACGGAGCAAAATGGATTTGTTCCCCGCCCATGCGCACCCCAGCTGACAATGCCCGCCTTTGGGTTGGATTAAAAGATGGCACACTACAAACCATCGGCACGGACCATTGTCCTTTCTTTTTCGACGGCTCCAAACCGATCGTGTATGAAGGAAAAGAAATCGCCATCCCCGGCAAGGAACTGGGGAAGGATGATTTCACCAAAATTCCCAACGGGCTTCCGGGTGTGCAGGACAGAATGCCGGTTCTTTGGACTTACGGCGTCCGGGCGGGGCGAATCTCGGCAAATCAGTTCGTGGCGCTCGCCTCGACCAATCCGGCAAAAATATTTGGCTTATATCCGCGAAAAGGGACGTTGCTGCCGGGCTCCGATGCCGATATCGTCATCTGGGATCCAGAGAAGAAGGTCAAATACGGCGTCGCCTTGTCGCACCAGCGTACGGATTACAACCTGTACGAGGACTGGGAACTGGTCGGGTATCCGGAAAAAGTCTTCCTGCGCGGTCAACTGATCGTGGATGGGAGTGAGTGGAAAGGCAAGGCTGGCCAGGGCCAGTTCGTAAAACGGGATATTGGAGAAGTCCTTTAGGTTTGTCGCCTGCAATAAAAATCGAAGAGAGAAATCTCTTCGATTTTTATTATTGGTCTAGTAATTCCTTCACCCGAGGATGGTCAGCATAGTAACCTCGCTTATCTTCATGAAGCAAGGCTGCAATGCGGCACATGATTTCATCCGTATATTCTCTCAACTGCTCATCATGCTCTCCGCTTTTCAACGGAGGTAAAAGAAAGGGTTTTCCAGCGATTATTTTGAAGTGAGAACGTTTGAGATGCTTAAGATTATTTACGACCACCCTGTCTTCCGTACCCGATAAACCAACAGGGACAATTTCAAGATTGGCTTTGGCGGCCAAAAAAGCAGCTCCCGGTTTTCCCTCCTGCAATAGCCCCGTCTTGGAACGAGTTCCCTCCGGTGCAATCACCAGCACGCCGCCCTTTTTGATGCGGGTCATTATTTCACGGATGGCCTTGAAATCGGTCGTATTCCGGTCCAGCCAAATGACACCCATCATGTATCCGACAAATCGAGTAAAAGGATTAGTCTTGTACTTTTCAGCCACGGGCAGAATAAAATCAGTCCGGTCCAGTGCGCCGAATACCAATTCCGTGTCCAACCTTCCGATGTGGTTGGCGGCAATTGCGAAGGACTTGGAATCTGGTACGTTATCCAGCCCAAGGATTTCCACGTCCGCGATCAGCCAAAGGATAAACCTGAAAAACTTCTGGAATATTTTAAGACGCATTTTTCGATTTTAATATAAAAAAGCCACCGTCACCGGTGGCTTTCGATGGATTGGGTTACCCCGATTGAGATCCATATTTAGTCAAAATACGCTGGAAAATTTCCGTATCCTGCGAACTCATGCTGACAATCTCGAACCCGACATTGAAAACAAAGGGGTCAAGTGGGTCCACGCGAGACCAGCGGCTGCGGGCTACGACCGTAATATACGGTTTATCCGCCACTGCGCCGGTCATATCCATCCGCAGGCGAAAATCCCTGCCGGCGGGAATGGCCCGTTTGCTGTCCACGCGAAAGCCCTTCGGGCTGATATCCGTCATGTGACCGACCAGCACGAGAGTATCGTCGTCAAGTACCGGCATGTAGTATGAGACATTGCGTCGTTTGATATTGCGCCGTTCTTTCACGACATCCTCCTTGACCTGTTTATCTCTAGTATAGGGCAAGACAGCAAATCAGGCAACAGGCACTTCTATTTTACCTTAAAACAAAGCCGCCAATGCTGGCGGTCTGAATACCGAGTGGAAATCTTTTCTGGCTAAGAACCATATTTTTCCACAATGCGCTGATATATGGCAGAATCCTCGGTGCTGATTTCCTTAATTTCAAAGCCGACGTTTTGAACAAAGGGATCCAAAGGGTCAACCTGGCACCATCGGCTGATGGCGGAAAAAATGATATATGCCTTATTCGAGACTTCAGAGGTCAAGTCCATCCTAAGACGGAACTCGATTCCAGGCGCGATGGGATCCTGGCTGTCAATTTTAAATCCTTTGCTGCTGATGTCTGATAGATGCCCAACGAGTTTAAGAGTATCGTCGTCCAGGACCCGCATGTAATATCCGAATTTATGCCTTTTAATATTGCGCCTGTCGTTCACAATAAACTCCTTTCAGTCTCTTCTACACAGTATAGGGCAAGTCTTCATCAGAATCAAGAATGGATTTTGAGATGAGAAAGCCTAATCCGCCTTAAGGATGTGAGTCAGGATTGTGGCTCCGCTCCCGCCGATGTTTTGTGCCATGCCGATGTTTGCGCCATCCACCTGCGTTTTACCACACTCTCCTCGAAGTTGTTGCACCACCTCGACAATCTGGTACATCCCCGTCGCGCCGACAGGGTGTCCGCGGGCTTTCAATCCTCCTCGGGTGCAGATGGGGATTTTTCCTTTTGGGATGATTTCATTTTCGAGTCCAAGCCTGACCCCTTTGCCGCGCTCAGCAAAACCGCAAGCTTCCAGGGAAAGTGCGCTCATAATTGAGAAGGCGTCATGTAATTCAAACAGGTCGATGTCTTCAAGATCCACTTCAGCCATGGCGTAGGCCTTTTTGGCAGATTCATAAGCAGCGGACAGGAAAAGTGGGTCCTTTCGGCTGTGGACAGCGATGGTATCGGTGACGGACGAGGACCCTGTTACCAGCACACGCCGGCGGCTGGGGATAGAGGTGACTTTGTCTGCAGGGACGATGACAGCGGCAGCGGCGCCGTCTCCGGTGGGGGAGGCGTCCAATAAATTTATAGGTGTGGCGACCATGGATGATTTTTCGAACTGATCCACGGTGATACGGTCGTGCAGCCGGGCGTAAGGATTGCTCATGGCATTGGCGTGGGCATTGATCGAGAACGGGGCGAAGTCCGCGTGTTTCCAACCGTATTCGTGCATATATCGTCGCATGATGAGGGCGTTCAAACCCACAAATGAAACACCCTGCTCTACCTCATAATCAGCGTCTGCTGCAGTGGCCAATGCGGCAGTCACGTCATGGCCGGCTTTATCGGTCATCTTTTCCACACCGATCACCAGGGCTGATTCGATATCACCCGAAGCGACTGCCATCAGCCCCGAGCGGAAGGCTGCTGCACCTGACCCGCAGGCTGCTTCAATTTTGACCGCTTCCTGGTGCCACATCCCGATCCAATCGGCAAAGAAGGTACCCAGTTGGTTTTGTCCGCTAACCAGGGAGGAAAGCATGTTTCCAACGAAGAGGGCATCCACCTTTTCGATACCTGCATCCTGCAGAGCCAAAAAGGCGGCTTCACCGCCAATTTCCCTGAGGGATTTTTCCCAGTGTTCATCGATGCTGGTTTGTCCAATTCCAAGAATTGCCACTTGTCGCATAGCTGCCTCGGTTGTTGTATACTGAAGGAAATTTTACCGTATTACTCTATCAAGGACTATCAAATATGACATCCCCTCATCCGCCCGATGCGGCAATTTTAGAAGTAGTTTCAAATTCCCCCGCAGAACTTTCTGCATGGACTAACCTTGTTCTTGACCACTTGAATTCGGCCAGTCAGGAGGGAGCGGCTGCTGTTTCATTCATTAAGAACCGTAATGTGAAAATTGGATTTCGGAAGCAAAAAAGCACTGGAGCGATGTGGACTTTGAATGGAAACATTTATCTTGAATGCTAATAACTTTTCCCTCTCCACGCCTCCAACGAATGCGTTTATGTTGAATCTTGTGGCTCACGAAGCTCTGCACCTCAAACAGGGAGTTTTGACCGCATTGTCCGTCTATGGTGAATTGGAAGCGTGGCAGCTGGGTTTTCGCATTTTCCAGGCATTGGGAGGCAGGATTCGCCAGCGCAGCCTTGAACGAATTATTGGGGCTGCAGATGAAATATGACCGTGATATGCTAAAGAAAGTAAGATTCTTAATGCAGGAGTATGCAGGCAATGGATATCGGATTGACTTGTTGCCCCTCTTCCCTGCATGGAAGGAAGTAGGTTATTTTTTTACAAGGAAGACGCCCGAAGAGTAACAGGATTTCCGCAAATTTCGGGAATGTTCAATATCCCAGACTGCTGACAATAAGCAATAATACTCCACCGGCAATGACCGATCCGAGTTGCCCGGCAGTATTCGCACCCATGGCATGCATCAAAATGAAGTTATCGTAATCTTCCTCTGACGCCATCTTGGCTGCCAGGCGCCCGGCCATCGGAAAGGCGGAAATCCCCGATGCGCCAATCAGCGGATTGATGGTCCCATGGCTGAAAAATGACATGATCTTTCCGAACGTCAAGCCGGCAACCGTATCCAAAATGAACGCCAACAACCCAAGGACAAGAATGAGCGCTGTGTCCCAGTTCAGGAAACTCTGCGCAACCATTGTCGAGCCGATGGTCACGCCCAGGAACAAGGTGGCGATATTGATGATTTCATTCTGAGCCGATTTACTCAGCCTGTCAACAACTCCACTGACCTTCAATAAATTCCCCAGCATCAGGCTGGCAATCAAAGGTAAGGCTGCCGGCACCAAAAGTCCAACCGAGATGCTGATGAGCACAGGGAACAAAACCAATGTCCGCCTGGAGATGGGGCGGGGGGTGTACTCCATACGGATCAGCCGTTCCTGGCGGGTGGTCATCAACCGCATGATGGGCGGCTGGATAATGGGGATAAGACTCATATAGGAATACGCCGCCACCGCGATAGGTGCCAACATTTCTGGTGCAAGTTTGGAAGCTACGAAGATGGATGTCGGTCCATCGATGGCACCAATCACTCCGATCGAGGCTGCTTCGTTGAGGTCAAACCCCAGCAGGACTGCCAAAATTAATACGGCAAAAATCCCAAATTGCCCTGCGGCGCCCAATAGGACCATTTTGGGCTGCGCCAGCAGCGGGCTGAAATCAATCATCGCTCCAACGCCGATGAATATTAACAATGGGAAAAGCTCGGTCGCGATTCCAGCTTCGTAAAGGATACCCAGCAGCCCGTCGCTGTCCGTCATGCCAGTCATGGGAATGTTTGCCAGGACGCACCCAAACCCTATAGGCAATAGAAGAACGGGTTCATATTCCTTGGCGATGGCCAGATAGATTAATAACAATCCAACCCCAAGCATGAAGGCGTTGCCCCAATAGAACGCAGCCAAACCGCTTGTCAATTCTTTAAATATCAGGCCAAAATCCATGCTTACTCGCTGAACTCAATTAGGGGTTGCTTGTGAGTGACGGTTTCACCGGCGTTCACCAGCACCGCTGAGATTTTCCCGGCGCGCGTTGTACGAATGCTGTTTTTCATTTTCATCGCTTCAATGACAAGGGCGACATGTCCCAACTCGACCTGATCGCCTGCTCTTATGAACACCTCGGTCACCGTTCCTGGCAGGGGGGAGGTCATGGTCTTCCCGCTCAAGTTGCCAATGGCTGCACTCGACTGGATTTTTTCGACTGTAGATGACGCGAGGCGACTCACCCCAGACTGTGATGTTGATTCACTGCCGGTCAGCGATTGGGTGGGATTTTCCGGCCAGACTTCAAAGCGTTCACCTTCCACCATGGCGACGATTGGTCTGGCGCTTGTGTTTTCAATATCTACTTCAAATACACGATCGCCAACTTTGACGACAACTTTCATGGTGACCTTCCTTGATCGATCCTTGAGAAATCACAACTAACCATGTGTGATTTATTTTGGTCTTCCCTCATGGTTTATCTGCCGGGTTCGCATTGTGAGCTGCCAGGCGCTCATCACTGCTGTGGGAGGGAGAGGAAATCGCGCCACCCGTGTCTGACTCTGCTCTGCAAGAACTGAGGCCACAGCAATAGCCGCAGCTTGTGCTCGGTGAGCCTGAAGATTATCAGTCTTCTCATCATCAGGGATAAGTGTTTCTTTCTTGCGTGAAGTGGAAGCTGTCAGGGCAAGAATGATCACCCAAATGATGATGATGCCCAGAAATACCAATCCCATCCCAAGTACTGTGATTTGTAATGCCAGAATAAGATTCTCAGACATGGTTTTACCTATTTCATCTTACCTACACCGGGATATTCCCATGCTTGCGAGGCGGGGTCGGAGCATATTTGTCACGCAAGGCGCCTAATGCAGCAATGATCTTTGGGCGGGTTTCTTTGGGCTCGATGATGTCGTCCACATAACCTGTACTGGCGACTTGGTAGGGATTATTGAACCGTGCCCGATAATCATCTGCGAGCCGCTTGCGTTCCGCTGCGGGGTCGGCTGCCGATTCGATTTCCTTCTTGTAAAGAATGTTGACTGCGCCTTCAGCACCCATGACCGCAATTTCTGCAGACGGCCAGGCGTAGGTCGCATCTGTCCCGAGGTATTTGCTGGACATGACAACATAAGCGCCACCGTAGGCTTTGCGAGTGATGACTGTAACCTTGGGCACTGTCGCCTCAGAATAAGCGTAGAGCAACTTGGCTCCGTGGCGGATAATTCCTCCGTGTTCTTGAGCAATGCCGGGCAGGAATCCGGGAGAGTCCACAAAGGTGACCAGCGGCAAATTAAAACAGTCGCACATCCGAACAAACCGGGTCATCTTATCGGAGGCGTCGATATCGATGACGCCTGCCATCACGGCAGGTTCCTGGCCGACGATACCTACACTGTGTCCGCCAATTCGGGCAAGCCCCACGATGGCATTGCGAGCCCACATCGGCTGGATCTCAACGAATGAACCATGGTCCACGACACTTTCGATGACCTGGTGCATAATGTAAGGCAGGGTAGGGTCAAGTGGAATGATATGATTCAGGTGCTCGTCCATCCGTAATGGATCGTCATCAGGCTTGATGAAAGGTGGATTTTCCACGTTGTTGGAGGGGAGGTAGGATAGAACCCGGCGGACAAGATTCAATGCCTCCGACTCGGATCGGGCTGCCAGGTGTGCGACACCGCTGACAGACATGTGCACGTCCGTTCCTCCGAGCGACTCAGCATCGATCAATTCACCCGTGACTGCTTTGATAACATCGGGTCCGGTCAGGAACATGAAGGATTGCTTCTCGACCATCACCACCAGATCCTGCAGGGCGGGAGAGTAGGCGGCGCCTCCGGCGCAGGGTCCCAGCATGATGCTGATCTGTGGAACAACTCCCGAAAATTGGGCATTGCGCCGGAAAATCTCAGCGTAGCCGCCAAGGCTCTTCACGCCTTCCTGGATTCGAGCCCCGCCCGAATCGAGCAGCCCGATCACCGGAGCGCCGTTGCGAACAGCGAGGTCCATCACGCGGCATATTTTGTGACTTTGCATCTCCGAGAGAGTACCGCCAAAGATGGTAAAGTCTTGCGCATAGATATATACAGTCCTGCCATCGATTTGTCCGTAGCCGGTCACCACCCCATCGCCGAGGAATTTTTCAGTCGGTATGCTGTTTTCATCCGTGTGGCTGGTGATGAATGGCTCAATTTCACTAAAGGTGCCGGGATCCAGCAGGGAGGCGATACGGTCTCTTGGCGTTCCCTTTCCCTTGGCGCGTTGCCTGGCGACTCTTTCAGGTCCACCCCCTTCGAGGGATTTGTCCCGCATTTTCCTAAGTTGAATAATTCTGGGATCTTCTTCTGTCATAGTAAGCCCTGTTAAAAAGCGAATTTGTGAAATTTAGCGCAATCATTTTAGTCCAGATGACCTGGAAAAGATAGTGATTTGCGTCATGGTAAGAGAAGTTATTAGTTACCAGATTAATCAGTAAAACATGCCTAGGAAGTGTATTCCCTGGCATGTTTCCCGGAATCTATGGTAGCGAAATTAGTCGGCTATGGAAGAGTGAAATAAAAGGACGCTCCCTCCCCCGGCTTGAACTCAGCCCAGATTTTTCCTCCATGCCGGTTGAAGATTCTTTGCACGATGGCCAATCCGATCCCTGTCCCTGGGAATTCCTCCACCGTGTGAAGCCGTTGAAAAGGTCCGAATAATTTATTGGCGTAGTCCATGCTGAAACCGACTCCGTTGTCTTTTACAAAGAAAATTGGTTCATTGCCGACAACGTCAACGCCAATTTCAATGCATGCTTTCTCTGTTTTACTTGTGAATTTCCAGGCATTGCCGATGAGATTTTCCAGAGCCACTCGCAGCAGGCGTTCATCGGCATTAACCCTCAACCCGGAGGTGATTTTTATATCCACGTTCCGATCAGGCTCGGCGGTGTGCATAGTCTCCAGGATTTCGCGCGCCATGCCGGTTAAATCCACACGCGTGATCCGCAATTCCGCACGGGTGATCCGCGAAAGTCGAAGCATGTCATCGATAAGTCCAGCCATCTGTTCAGCATTTTGCCTCACCCGCTCAAGTAGATGCCTACCATCGTCGTCCAACAGGTTCTCGTATTGCCGCGCAAGGATGCGGCTGAAACCGTCCATGGCGCGCAGGGGGGCTCGAAGATCGTGAGAGACTGAATAGCTGAATGCCTCGAGCTCTCGATTGGCAGCCTTTAATTCTGATGTCCGCTCTTCCACCCGTAATTCGAGATCGGCATTGAGATTACGAACTTCTGCTTCCGCCTGTTTGCGGACAACCAGTTCGCGCTGGAGTCGGTCATATAGTCGGGCATTGTTGATGGCATTGGCCAAAAGATCGGACATCGACTGCAGGACCGCGATGTCTTCCAGGGTAAATGCCGCCCCCGCGATGCTTTGAAAGGTCAGTGCACCGATGCATTCCCCTCGGCTGATCAGCGGAAGGGCAACTTCCGAGCGTGTTTCGGGCAATAGAGGATTGTCGAACCGGATAGCCTCGTCGCCTACATCCAGAGCGATGCGGGCTTGGCGATTTACGATGCTCCAACCCACCATGGATGTCTCTGCGACTGGCAATGAATGATGCTGCCTGAGTAACTGACGGCCTGCACCGCCTGTTCCCGCATGGAGGACTGCATAATCACCGGTTTCATCGAGCAGAAACAACCCTACATAATATAAGCCAAAACTCTCTCGAACCAGGTCGACCACCCTTTGGCTTAATTCGTCCGGTTCAAGAATGTCGGTGGCTGTGCGAGAGACTTGCGCGCCGACCATAAGCTGTTCAGTCCGCTGCTCCAATTCCTCCGTGTAAATCTGAAGTTTTAGGTTGGCATCGCGAATGGCTTCTTCATAGAGCTTTCTGTTATTGATATCGATGCGCGTACCGGAAGCTTGGGTGGGGTTACCGTTTGAATCCCACCGGACGATTCGCCCTTTGTCTGACACCCAAACCCATTCGCCCGTTTTCGACCGCATTCGAAATTCGATTTGGTAAAAATCCTGGTTGCCTTCCGCATGCTGATTATAGGTCTCGGCTACCCGTTCCAAGTCATCTGGATGGATTAACTCCCTCCAGTTTCCCAACTGTGCGCTGAGCTCTTCCTGATTGAACCCGAGGATATTCGCCCAGCGGTCATTGACTTTAAGTTGGTCGGATGTTAAATCCCATTCCCATAGTCCCAGCTCAGCTCCTTCAAGGATCAGGCTTAATTGAATTTCATTTTGTCTAAGAAATTCCTCTGTATGCTTACGCTCGGCAAGCTCACTTTGTGCTGACTGGTAGAGGATGGCGTTATCCAATGCGATGGCAGCCAGCTCCGCGAAACGGTTCAGGGCATCGACTACAGCAGGTTTGAAAACTCGGCCCGGCTCAGTGTTAATCATTCCGAGGACACCATTTACCTTGCCGTATGCCTTTAGTGGAATACCGATGATGGCGTGGATGTCTGATGGAGTATAAGCGGGAAGCCTGTTCGGCCAGGTCTGGTAATCATCGACAATCAGTGTCTCTTCGGTCTGCCAAACGAGGCCGGTAATTCCCTCGCCTTTCCGAACTTGATGGTCGGCATACTTTTTCATGATCCCATGTCCCACTTCCTGTTGTGTGGTTGTTTCACCGGGACCTATCACATCGATGAAACTGTGCTTGGTTTCAGCCAGTTCTTCGGCATGGGTCAGAATCAATTCGAGCAGCGGTTTTACCTCAAGCCGGTTAACCACGGACAGAGTCATGTCATTCAACGCTTCGAGGTAATGCTTTTGTTCCCTGAGCGTTTCTTCCATATCGCGTCGTTGATCAATTTCTATGAGCGCCTTATCAATAGAAGTTCGAGAAATCTCAACTGCTTGAACGACGAGAAGGGCTGAGAGCAGGAAGACCAGGCTGTTCCCCACCCAATAATTGAGAATATCATTCAACCCCAAACTATGCTGGTAGACTCCCTTGAAATCAGCAAAAACAAGAAGTCCCCCGAATAGAATCCCCAGCCCGGCGACGATAAATGGAGTACGTTTCTTGCTGATGATCGCGGAAATGATGACGACGATTACCACAGCGCTGTAACTTGCGCTGTTTACGCCTCCGAACAAGTAGGTTGAATAAAACAATCCTGCCAGCGCGAATATTATGAATCCATATTCGACGAGTGATACCCTCCCTAATCGCAACAGTGCGAATAGGATGATCTGGATAAGCAAAAGTAAAAATCCCAGCCTAAGATACTGGCTGAGGGGATTAATGACTAGCGCTATGACCAGATAGAAGAAAATTACCCCGATAACAGTGAGAAGAAGCCGGTGCAACATGACAGCCACCAGATTCTTTTCAGTATCTGGAAAACTCGGTGGTTGAAGTAGTCGTCTCAGCTTCGTCAGCATGGGAGCGATGCCTGGTTATTCCATTTCTCCCCTGAGGGTGGCCTCGCCATAATAAGCTTTACGCTATTAATAATAGTATAAGGGTGGCCTCAAAACAAGCCTCAAAATCCCCTTTTTTTCCCTAAAATCCAATGTCAGATTAATCAATAATTGGCATTGTTTTGTACCCTGTTTTGGTGACTTTAGGATTTTCCCCTTGAAAGATCCCTTAAACCATGAAACCTTAGGGTATTTGGTCAAGGATGATCCGCTAACCTGGAAGTTCTTCCTCCTGTAGACTGGCGCTAGCATCCTGGATAACCTGATCTTTGGGAAATATTTGGAAGGCGAGCAGGTAAAAAACCAGCAAACCGATGCATAGGCTGATGAATCCGTAGAGGGGGTCGATGACGTTGACCGTAAAAATCGACTCGGAGGGTAACGCACTCACCGTGTAATTCGCCACCAGGGCTGTGTAGAGGTTATTGGCCACATGCAGCCCAAGGGCAAGTTCCAAACCGCCATCCAGGAGCGTGACCAATGCTGCAAAAGAGCCAATCAGCAAGTAGGAGGCGCCCAGGAGCCAGGACCCATTGGTCTCGGACATCTCAGGATTCCAAAAATGGAGTGCGCCGAAGATGAGTCCGGAAATGAGCGGCAGGACGATTAATCCTCGGATTCGTAATCCCAAGCTCTGCATCAGGTATCCTCGGAAGAAGAGTTCCTCACAGGCGGCCTGAATCGGAATCAGCAGGATGGCAAAGAAAAAGAAAACAAGAAAGGGGATCGGATCAAAAGATGAGGTGTAACGATTTGGGTAAAGGATGGCTTCGAACAGGGACACAAGACACGCAATGACAAACCAGAAGGTGAATCCAAAAGCCATTCTCTTCCAATTGATTTTTGGCCCCGCCGTCACCAAGGATCGAAAAGGTCTTCCATGAATGAACCGTACAGAAATGAAAATTGCGAGAATGAACATCAGGAATCCACTCATGGTGACGAGGAATGCGACCAGCGGATCGACCCCTGAAAAACCTGTTTCAGAAAAACCCGATTCGGGATTGCCGTCCACCATGAGATAAGCGCTGAAAAGGACAACGGGGATTGAGCCGAGTACCAGCCAGAAGAATAGGATGACAGCGAAGGATAGTAGATACCGCCACCAATTGTTCTTCCCCTGATAAACCGCATCCAGATAGTCTTTCATCAAAATTTTGTAGGTGGGAATTATTTCCATGCAGGTATCCTTATCCGGCAGAGACGAGTTGGGAATTTCTGGGGCGAGGCTCTTTGACAAACCACCACAACACGAACGCCGTGAGCAGCCCGGCAAATACCGAGATCGCGAAGGTGGTCTTGAATCCCATTGTGTCCGCGATCCACCCGCCGAGGATCGGCGCGAGGATGGTAACCGGGGCGACGAGGGTATTGGAAAGACCGATGTAAACAGGCCTCTCGATCTCCGTCCCGAATTCGACCGTCATGGCCATTCCGATGGTCCAGATGGCCACGTTGGCAACTCCCGCCAGGATGAAGACGAGGTAAAACCAATTTAAGGAGGGAGCCATCCAGGCCAGGCCGGAGGAAAGGGACACAGCGACCAGGCCGAGGATGAGCATGGTACGGTGTCCCCATCGATCCCCCAGCCAGCCCATCCCGGCATTGGCAATGGTCTGGGATATGGTCAATGTCGCAGTCAGGAATCCCGCCGTAACCGCGTCCATGTCAAAATAGCGCAGGCAGTAGATGATGTAAAACGTAAACCCCACGGTGGCAAACATCGACATCAAACGAGCGGTCAGGAACCAGGAGAAATTCTTGTCGCGTTTGAGGATTTCACCCGCACCTTCCCAAATGGGAGCCTGTTTTTCGGGGATGACCTTCTCGGTGTCCACCGGTTCACGTGAAAGCGCCAGGGCACCCCAGGAGATCGCCAGAAAGAGAAACGCAATCAAGAAAGTCAGAGAAAAGTTAACCGGCAGCTGGTATTTTTCAAGCAGAAAACCGGCGCTAATGGCGCAGATGCTGATAAAAATATTGGCGACCGCAGCCTGCCCCCCGAAAAATGTCCCGCGCTGTTCGCCCGGAATGATCTTGGCGATGAAACTTTGCCAGGCATTGGCAGTGAAACCTCCCCCGAATCCCTGCCAGATGAGCAGAAGGAAGGTCAGGATGAGAGCTGTTTGAGGTCCAAGCTCGTACATGAACCAGGCGACCAGAGCGAAACCGATGAATGGGATTCGTTCATGCACCGACATCGCCAGTACGAACGGCTTGTACCTCCTCAACCGGCTGACCTTGTTGGCAGTAAACAACTGGGGAAGCTGCCAGCCCACGGCATGGATGGCGGGAACAAGGCCGATGAGCGTGGCTGAAGAGGTCATTTCGCTGACGAACAGGGGAATGATCGTACCGAAGGATCCAAATCCCAGCGCGGCTCCAAAAAACATGGCGTCCGCCATGTTGACCGACACGTTATAGCGTAAATCTTTTCTGATTTGTTGTTCAACCAATGACTGAGGCATTTGTTAATTCTACCAGAGTGCTTCAATGCCAATAAGCCGTGGACCTTCGACTGCCTTCGCAGTGGGGGAGGAGGGGGTTGAATATTGTGAAATTCGGCGTATAATAATAACGAACGTTCGTTCATAAACATGAGTAATACAACTACTTCTTCAAATAAAAGTGAGCGCACCCGCCGGGCAATCCTTGAGGCGTCCTATTCCCTTTTCCTGGACCAGGGATTCCACGCCACCTCCATGCGCCAGATCTCCAGAAAATCGAAACTTGCTCTGGGTGGAATTTATAACCACTTTGCATCAAAAGAGGAAATTTTTTCCGCCATAATTGCTGAGAGGCATCCTTACCATCAGATCGTACCCTTGCTTGCCTCCGCTGAGGGAGATACTGTTGACGAATTTCTCAGCAACGCTGCCCGTCTTCTGGTGGATGCGTTGGGAGATAATCCTGATTTCTTAAATATCATGCTGATCGAGATCGTCGAATTTAAAGCCAAACACGTTCCCGATTTGTTTGAAGCCTTGTTCCCGCAGATAATCCAGATTGGGATGCGGTTGAAAAGTTATGACGATCAAGTCAGACCAATTCCGGTCGAGTTGATGATGCGTGCTTTCCTCGGCATGTTCTTCTCCTATTACATCACTCAGATCATGCTGGCTGGATTGATGCCGGCAGGCATGCAGAAAGACGCTCTGAATTCATTTGTGGATATATTCTTGAACGGCATCAAGCCCAGGAAAGAGATAATGAAAAAGGGATTACTCAAAAGTGAATTGAATACACGAGGATAGACTTCCATGAATCATCGACTGGCTTCGATCATCCGAAAAGAATTCATACAGATCTGGCGTGACCCGCGCACCCTGGTCATCATCCTGATCATCCCGATTGTCCAGCTTTTTCTGCTGGGGTATTCTGCGACGAGCGATATAAGGAATATTCAGCTGGCGGTGTTCGATCAGAGCAGGAGCGCAGAATCCAGAGCTTTCCTGGAGTCCTACCAGGCGGCTGATTATTTTGTCGTTTCACACTATCTGGAATCTGAAGAAGAAGCGCGTGCATTAATTGAAAAAGGCGATGCGCGTGCCGCATTGATCATCCCGCCGGATTTCAGCCAGCGATTAGCGGAAGGGGAGGCGCAGGTCTCGTTCATCCTTGACGGGTCTGACCCGACGGTGGCCTCCACATCCCTTTCTGCCGCCCGATTGATCGGGCAGGCGTATGCGACCGAGATCCTTGCTGAGACGATTGCCAGTACCGGGCAACAATTCGAGCTCCAGCCGCCGGTGGATGTGCGGACGAACGTCTGGTACAACCCTGACTTGATCTCTGCGTACTTTATGATTCCCGGCGTGATCGGGATGATCCTGTTTGCGATCACAGCGATCCTGACCGCAACGGCCGTCGTCCGCGAAAGGGAACGGGGGACCATCGAGCAATTGATCGTAACCCCCATCCGTTCGTGGGAGTTGATCGTCGGAAAAATCACTCCCTACGTCCTGTTGGCCTTCCTCGACATGATCGAAGTATTGGCCATCGGTCACTGGTGGTTCGGAGTCCCAATTCGAGGCAGCCTTGCATTGATTCTTCTGACATCCGGGATTTTCCTCCTGTCCGGTTTGGGAATCGGCTTATTCGCTTCCACCATTGCCAATACCCAGCAAGAGGCTATGCTGATCGTGTGGATGACCCTGCTCCCGGCCATCTTCCTATCCGGTTTTTTCTTTCCCCTTCAGGCCATGCCGCAGATCCTGCAATGGGTTTCAATGATCATACCGCTTCGATACTACCTTGTGATCATCCGCGCCTTGCTGCTCAAAGGCGTTGGCCTCGAGATGATCCTAAATGAGGTCATGGCACTGGTCGCTTTTGCTGTGGTGATCATGACAGCGGCTTCCGTCCGCTTCCACAAGAGATTGGATTAAGAGCAAAATACTTCCCATTTTTCGAGGAAGATTGTAAAGGAGAGTTCCCATGCATAATAGACGCCCCCCCATTCCGGTAATCATCATCATCGTCCTGTTGTTGGCTGTTGCAGCCTATTTTCTCTATACTCAATATAGCCAACCCGAGGACGGCCAATTGACAGCGTCCGGGACAATAGAAGCTGCCGATATCATCATCTCCTCTGAGATCAGCGGAAGAATCGACGAGGTGCTGGCAAAGGAAGGTGATACCGTTGAAACCGGCCAATTATTACTCAAGCTGGACAGTACCCTGCTGAAAGCCCAGAGAGACCAGGCTGCTGCAGCGCTTGAAACAGCCAAAGCCGCAGCTCTAACCGCCAATGCGGCGGTCGCCTCAGCGCAGGCGCAATATGACCTGGTGCTGAATAATGTCCTCTCTCTGTCGCAGGCTGCCCGAGAGGAAACCTGGAAGACTCCCGCCCCGGGTGATTTTGACCTGCCGATGTGGTATTTCACCCAGACCGAGCAGATCGCGGCAGCGCAGGCGCAGGTGGAATCCGCCCAGGCGGATCTGGAGAGGGCCGAGTCGAAAATGAGATTTGCCGAGCAGAAATCCGCCAGCGCAGGCTTCCTCAAAGCCGAGGAGAAACTCGCACAAACCCGGACCCAGTATCAGATCACCCAGGCTGTCCTGGATCGCGCGCAGACCGCCTCCGACGGTACCGCCCTGGAGGATGCCGCCCAAACCAACTTCGACGATGCCAGTCAGCGGCTCGAAGACGCACAGGAGGAGTATGACGACGCCCTGACCACCGAGGGGGCGGAAGATGTTTTGACTGCTCGCGCAGAGTTGAGCATCGCAAGGGAAACGCTTGATTCGGCCAAGGATGCCCTGCGGTCGCTGCAGACGGGCGACCACGCTCTGCAGGTCGCTGCGTCTGAGAATCAGTTGGAGCAGGCTAAAAAAGCCGCCGAACAGGCTGAAACTGCGATAAACCAGGCTCAGGCGAATTTGAACCTGATCGAAGCGCAGATGGGAAAACTTGAAATCGTATCACCGGCAACCGGCGTAATTCTGTCACGCATGGTCCAGCCGGGTGAAGTGATCGCTCCCGCCGGAAAGGCAATGACCCTGGGCTTACTGGACGACTTGACCCTGACGGTGTACGTCCCGGAGGACCGCTACGGTGAAATCAGCCTGGGGGAGAACGCCCAGGTCAGCGTGGATTCGTTCCCCGGAGAGACGTTCAAAGGCACGGTGATTCATATCTCGGATGAGGCAGAGTTCACCCCCCGAAATGTGCAGACCGCGGAAGGCCGATCGTCCACATTTTACGCAATAAAACTGCAACTCGACGACCCGTCCGGGAAGTTAAAACCCGGCATGCCGGCTGATGTTGTATTTGAAAATTAAATTTTACGCAAAACTTATTAAAGGATATCGATGATGGCAGTGAAGAAGGATAAGCTGGGAGATGTCGTTCTGATACTGACAACGATCGACATCTCATCGCGCAAGCCGATCACCAACCTTGTGGAGTATGAAGAAATGATGGGCGATTTCTACATCATTGCGCCTCGCAGCTCCCCGGCGGAGTGGACCAGGAATATAAATTCCAATCCGTGGGTGGACGCACACGTCAAGGGGAAAAAACTCCATGCCCTTGCGGAGCCAATTTTCGACTCGCCTCGAATCGCAGCCTATTTCGAGAGCCGGCTGGCAAAGGGCTCGTCGATTGTACAATCCTTGATCCGCACACATGGTCTTCCCAGGAAACCCACCCGGGTACAGCTTGAGGCACTCGCGGGAAGAATCACCTTATTCATTCTGCATCCGACCAAAAAATGAGCGAAAAACTTTCCATCCAGGCTGAAAATCTCCATAAGCGGTTTGGCGAGCTGCCGGCCGTTGACGGAGTGTCCCTGCAGGTTAAGCCTGGAGAAATTTATGGATTGGTCGGTCCGGACGGTGCTGGAAAAACAACGACCCTTCGCCTTTTGATCGGAGCCCTCAAAGCGGATGAGGGAGAGGTGGTCATTTGCGGATTTTCCATCAACCGGCAGGTGGAGCAGGCGAGGGGAACTGTCGGCTACCTCTCACAGCGATTTTCACTTTATGAAGATTTGACCGTACTTGAGAATATTCGTTTTTTTGCAGAGGTGCGTGGACTACCTGCCAGCGAATGGCAGCCACGCTGCATGGAGATTCTGGACTTCGTCGGTCTCGCTCCCTACACGGACCGCCGCGCCGGGCAGCTTTCCGGCGGGATGAAACAGAAGCTGGGGCTGGCATCCGCGTTGGTCTCGCGTCCGCATGTGCTGCTGCTCGACGAGCCTACTACCGGCGTGGACCCCGTCACGCGGCAGGATTTCTGGCAGTTATTGATTCACTTGGTTGCCAATTCAGCCGGGGATGAAAGCGAAAAAGTAGCCGTGGTGATCTCAACTCCCTACATGGACGAAGCGGCGCGGTGCCACCGGGTCGGCTTCATGCGGAAAGGGAAGATCATCGCCGAAGGACCTCCCAGCGAACTCCGGTCGCTCCTCAACGGGCGGGTGGTCGAGCTGCGCGGCACGCCATTGCAAAAGATGCGCGAGCTGGCTTCGGCTGACGAGGGGGTGGAGGACGTCCACGCCTTTGGCGACAGACTTCATCTGCGTGTCCGGGAAGGGGAGGCGGAAGCGGTCGTCAAACGCATGCAGACCAGCCTTCCCGCAGAGGGAATTGCGTTGATCGAAGCCCGCGCTGTGCCACCCGTGCTGGAGGATGTCTTTATTTCACTGTCGGAGGCGAACAATGCCTGAGCCGGCCATCTACGTTGAGAACCTTACAAGGTACTTCGGCGAATTCCTCGCCGTGGATCATGTTTCGTTTGACATCCAACTGGGCGAGATCGTTGGCTTTGTCGGGCCGAACGGCTCCGGCAAAACCACCACCATCCGTATGCTTTTGGGGTTGCTGGCACCCAGCGAGGGACAGGCGACCGTACTCGGCTTTGACAGCTACCGCGAAACGGAGCAGGTGCGCGCGAGATGCGGCTACATGTCGCAGAAGTTTGCCATTTACGACGACCTGACCGTCTGGGAAAATCTTCAGTTTTATGGGGGCGTGTACGGAATCACCGACAAGAATCGAATCAGCGATACCCTGGCTCACGCGGGATTGCACGGGCACGAGACAGACCTCACCCGCGGCTTGTCCGCCGGCTGGAGGCAGCGGTTGGCGCTGGCAATTGCGCTCGTTCACCAGCCGCAGTTGCTCTTTCTCGATGAACCGACCTCCGGTGTGGACCCGAACGCCCGCCGCGCCTTCTGGGATTTGATCTACGAACTGGCAAGGGATGGGGTGACGGTGTTTGTCACCACCCATTATATGGACGAAGCCGAGTACTGCGGGCGGATCGGCATGATGCGCGACGGCAAGCTGCTGGCGATGGATACTCCCAGCGAGTTGAAAAAATCTGTGCTGCCCGGTCCTGTCTGGGAGGTGTTTGCAGAACCGCTGGCGGAGAGCCTTTCCCTGCTGGCTGGCGTTGACGGAGTCCTGCGCGTCGGATTAGCAGGCGACCATCTGCGCACCATCACGGACAGTAAGATGAACGCAGACGGATTGAAACAAGCACTCATCGAAAAAGGCGTGTCGGTTTCGAATGTCCTTCACGGCGAGCCGACACTGGAGGATGTGTTCCTCACGTTGGCGAAATCGTAAAACCCCACCCATCCTTCGGACACCCTCCCCAAATCCGTTAGGATTTGAGAAAGGTTGGGGTAGGGTCAAACCTTAATCCCCTACAACTTGCACAACCAACTCCCTCGAGCGTGGACGATTGTCGAAGTCTACGTAAATGATCTGCTGCCAGGTGCCCAGGGTAAGGTGTCCCTTCACGATGGGGATGCTCAGCGAAGGACCTAGCAGCGCCGCTCGGACGTGGGCATGCCCATTGCCGTCTCCCCAGCGCGCATTGTGGGCATAGTCCCGGTTCAGGGGAACGATTTCATCGAACAGCCGGCGCAGGTCGCTCAGCGCACCGGATTCGTACTCGATGGTGGTCACGCCGCTGGTGGATGATGGGCAGAAAACAGTGACCGTGCCATCCTTCACGTTGCTTGAATGAATGGCGTCTGCGACCATTTCCGTGATGTCGTGGATGTCTGCGTCGCCGCGGGTCTTAAGCGAAAGGGTGTGGTTGTTGACGGTCATACCTTCTCCACCGGGTGCCTCAGCACGGTCTTGAGCTTGGACGGGTCCGCCTTGCGCGGGTCACCAAGGTAAATTTCATGGTGTTTTCCACCGAGTCCCACACGGTCGCGTAAGCCATTCTCCTGCATGAAAGCGTGCATACGGTCGACCGTGGCCGGCTCGGTGGCGTACGGACCGATGTGCATGGTCTGGACGCACAATCCCTCCTCGAAAGATCCGAGCCTGACTTTGGCCAGCGACGGGCTGTCGCCTTTCTTTTCCACCACCTTGTGCAGCGCGGATTCGAACATCGCTTCGGTGATGTGGTCGGGCTGCATGATCATGACCGTCCAGTACCAGTTGCCGGGTTTGTCGATGGCAAAAGTCCCAGCCTCGATCCACCACAACCCTTCAAGCGCCATCACCGGGTAGTCAATGGGATTCTTCTTATCCAGCTTGGACGCGAATTTCAGCGTGTAGGCTATTCCATAAAGTGCTTGAGTTGCCTCTGCGAATGAGGGAGAGGTGCCGGGGCTCATTCCCTTTTCGATTTTTCCGTCCACCATGACGAATTTGAATTTGGGTACTTTAACCAGTTCAATTTTCTTGCTGGACGGCTGGTATAAATATTTCAGATCTTTGTGCAAGTCAAGAGTTTTCATTTTTCTCCCTCTTTTCTTTCGAGCAAAAGTTTATCAAAATCCCGGCGTAACAGGTAATGGTAGGCCAGAAGCTTTCCATCCAATACGGTTCCGAAAACACCATACGCCGATGGGGATTGCTCCTGAACCTGACGGGCGGTCTTCAATTCAACTGTCCTGGCCGGGATTCCCTTTTCCCGGGCAAAGGTCATCAGGTCGTTTGCCCCATTTTCGATGTAGGGACATTGGGGAGTGCGAATGACGGTCAGACCCGGCCCAAAGGCTATTGCGCGTTTTTCCCAATCGCTTGGAAATCCAACCTCAGGCCCTTTCCCGAAACGGGTTACCATCAAATGAAAACAAGGTGGCGCTTGATCAACCTCCTGGAATCCGTTTTTCAGGAAGATCTCACTCTTAGCCAGCCACACACGATCGCTGGTGACCATTGCCACGCCTTGCAGGCCTTGTGTACGGGCATCTTTTATACATTCTTCTATCAGACGCCGGCCGTATCCCTTGCCTTTTCCTTTTCCCACCACCCACAGGCAATGAATGACCATATAGCCGCTGGCGTTGACCGCCCTCCAGGCATAATCGCCGGGGATGTATTCGATAAAAGCCGTATCCCGCCCGCCCTTTTCGTGCAGTATCTTGATTTTCATCCCCTCTTTGAAGCGTTCCAGCAGCCATTCGCGCTTTTGTTTGTACCCAGGTTCCTTCTTTTTGCTCATGTAGCAAAAAATCCGGCCTCATCTACATTTTCACCATCCACAGTCTTGATCTCATAATTGCCAGCCATGCTCCACCTCCTCATTTTTAAAAAGATCGTGATTATTTTCGCTGCCCTTTGTGAATCGTCTTTTCACCAAATTTTTCCTGCAAATCATCGATCACATCCTGGAACTTCCGCTTCTTCTCACTCTCCATGCCCCACAATTCCAACTGCCTGACCTGTGCTGAGAGTCCGCTGACACCCACACCGATCAACCGTACCGGCTTGCCGGAAGAGCGGACATTCTTCATCAGGTTGAGGGCGGTCGAAGCGATTTCGTCATCCTGGTCGGTGGGGGAGGAAAGAGTCGCCTGCCGGGTCAGTGTGGTGAAATCCGGCCAGCGGATCTTGAGCTTGACCGTCTTCCCGGACAGGTCCGACCTTCTCAACCGCCTGCCCACCTGTGCGGAAAGTTCCTTCAGGGTCGTTTCGAGTACTTTGTCGTCGCGGACGTCGCGGGCGAAGGTCGTTTCCTGGCTGATGGACTTGACCTCGTGCTCGGTCACCAATGCGCTGTCACTAAAGCCTCGCGCGTGACGCGCCATCTCGCGTCCGTGTTCGCCGAATCGCGCAACGAGGTCTTTTTCATTCCAGACAGCCAGGTCGCCGATGGTCTTGATGCCGAGTTCCCCCAATTTGGATGCTGTCTTCGGCCCCACGCCCCACAGCATCCCGACCGGAAGCGGTGCGAGGAATTCCGCCTCCTTCCCAGCCGGGACAATGGTCACTGCGTTGGGCGGACCTGCTCCCCTCGCGCTGTGCTTGCCCACCTCGGTGGCGATCTTGGCAACCAGTTTGTTCGACGCAACTCCAACCGAACACGGTAGCCCAAGCTCTGTACGGACCTGCGTTTGGATCCTGCGACCGGTCACCTCGGCCGGGTCGCGGATGTCTGAGATATCCACAAAGGCTTCGTCGATGGAAATCTGTTCCACCAGTGGAGAGAGGGCATTGAGGCGCTCCATGACCTTATCGGACATTTCGCCGTAATTGCCGTGATGATGCGAGATAACGATCAACTCAGGGCAAAGCTTCAGCGCCCGTGCCATGGGCATCGCCGACCGCACCCCGAACTGGCGCGCGGCATACGAACAGGAGGCCACCACTCCGCGCTGGTCAGGTTTGCCGCCGACCGCGAAGGGCTTGCCGCGCAGGGACGGGTCGCGCAGTTCTTCAACTGCGCAGAAGAAGGCGTCCAGGTCGAGGTGCAGGATCGTGCGGGGCATTACTTTGGTCTGAGTCTTTCAAGAATCTTCTTCGCCGTTGCATCATCCGCGGCAATCAGCCGGCTGCGGGGTTCGTCGATCACGAACGGGATGGCGTGAAATTCCTGCACACCGTCCTTATCCAAATGGATCATCACAAGCGCAGACCGGCGTGTGTCGGGAAGTCCGTACTGATCGAACAGGGCGTTGCCCAGGCTGTAAAACACCAACGTTTGCCGGCAGATTTGCGAGGGATTTCGGGTATCGCAGGGAATATCGATCCACTCGGTTGGCTGGAGGACATGCGGATGATGCCCCCAGATCAGCGACGCACCTGCCTCGGCCATTTGTTTGGCGAGAGTCTTTTGAAATTTATTTGGTTGCGCAAAATACTCGTCGCCCCAGTGGATGGAAACAACCACAATATTCCCTTTCGAATGGGCTGTTTTAATGGCTTTCAGTAGTCCTTCACGGTCAAATTTCCAGGTGGCATTGACAGCCAGGAGAGCCAGTTTCAATCCGTTCACTTCGCGATTGACCGTGACGAAATCAGCAGGGATGGCGTCCATGCCGTTTTGCTTGATCGTCGTAAGAGTTTCCTTGTACCCGGGAAGGCCGCAATCGATGTAGTGGTTGTTGGCGACCGAGAGTAGGTCAAAGCCGGCTTCGCTCAGGAACTCCGCTTTCTCAGGATCAGTGCAGAGGGCATAAGGCGATTTTGTGGTAACCGCCTTGGTTGTCAGAGGTGATTCGAGATTAGCCATCGCCAAATCCACCGATTCTAGGATGGGCTTCAAATAAGTGAAGGTATCCGAATTCGGTTGGACCCCCCGCCCCAGATTGAGGTCACCCAGCAGGGCAAGGGTCACCTGTCCGCTCTCTGGGATAAGAGTCGGTGTAGGAGCAGCTATCTGCCAGGGTGCGGCAGCACGAATCGGCGAAGACCCTGCAGCGAGACCGAGGACCAGGATCAGGGTCGTCAGCACTCGCCGCAAGGTGCGGGGAGGAAAGTCGTGGCGTGTGGGCTGCGAAAACGTCATGGTGAGATGAACAGATTCGTCCATTCTGGCTGCGGAGGGTTGGTGCCCTCTTCCACCATTTGCTGCCATTGTTCGTCCGTCATCCGGTCCGACACCGACACAGTGAATTCGTAGTAGGTGAAGACGGCTCCGGTGCCGATGCGCCAGGGCTGGTCCGGCAGGACGACATACATGAGCGTGGGCTGACCGGTGGCCTCTTCAAGCGCAGCGAGGGTGCCGTTCGGTGCCAGGCCGGTGGCCACATCTGCAATCAGGGCGGATTTCTGGTCGCTCAGGTCGCGGTCCATCGGGTCGGTGGTGTCGGCTGAAGCCAGCACGAACTGTTCCAGGATACCGCCATAATAGGTCATATGCCAGTAATCGTCATCGCTGATCGGTGTTCCATTTAATTCAGCTTCAGCGATCTTCTGCAGGAATTGAAGCTCGGAAATCAGATTGTCCAGATTGCCAGCGGTTTGTCCACTGAGCATATTTCGTTCCGAGAGGCCGGCGCGGGTCATCAGCGCCAGCGACAGCAGCCGGGCATACGCCTCCGGAACGGGTTCCACCCAGGAGTGAGGGGGTTCATCCGGACCGCCGCCGCCCATCTCGGCCATGACTTGTTTGGCGTAAAGGATGGTGTCGTGCTTCAATTCCGTCCAGGATGCGAGAGCGGTCTGCAGGTCCTTCCGCGCCCAAGGCTGGGTGCGCATGAAGCTGGGATAGGATTCTCCCTTGGGTGCGACGATAGGCTGCAGGGCGTACAGCCAGGCCCAATACAGGTTCTGCGTCCAAGAGTCCACCCCGAGGGCGGCGATCTCGTTCTTCACTTTGGTCAGCTGCTTGTCAAAATTTTCGAAGCCAGTCTCACCCATTTCATCGAG
This sequence comes from uncultured Chloroflexia bacterium, assembly GCA_963709295.1. GTDB lineage: Bacteria > Chloroflexota > Anaerolineae > Anaerolineales > Villigracilaceae > JBGPQJ01. The sequence continues at coordinate 279,691 of CAVPVW010000005.1, forward strand.
AATGATGTAGGCTTCACCAGATCCGGTCGCCGCGAAGTAATCAAGCCCCTTTGGCAGACCGCGCGGCTTTTGCTCTGTACCGACCTTGCGATAGATCAATTGCCCGAACACATAGGCGTCCAGCGTAAAGCGCTGTCCCATGAAGCGGTATCCTTTGGTAGCCTGCTCCGGGTCTTCCCAGATCCAGACCCACATGGAGTTGACTTGGGGCGGGGGCAGGGTCTCAGCGGCTTTCTTGAACGCGGCAAATTTCTCGGGGTCCGCGTAGGTGGACGGATCGGCGTTTTCACCGAAACACCGAATCCATCAACGCTGCATATTCAAAATAGGACAGGTCATCCGCCTTGCCGACGATGAAGGTGGTCGGCTCGTAGATATCCTGCCAAAGCTGCGTGGCGGATGTGCCGTCATCTGTGGTGGCGTTGCGCAGGGCTTGCGTGAGCAGCAGGGCGCGCTGGGTTTCGAAGTCGTCGCGCAAGCGGTAGGTGAGGCGACCGTACCACATCATGGTGCGGAAATATTTCTTGAGTTCCTCTGAGCGGGTGTAATGTCCGCGCGGGATGTACTGGCTGTAATCCTCGATCAGCTTTTTGTCGTCGGGCAGGTCTGCACGATCCCAAATGGAGGAGATCTGAGGACCACCTGCGGCGTTGATAAAAGCCAGTTCTGAATTGACTAGCGCCGCGGCTTCAGGTGGGACCGGGTCAGGCAGCTCAAGTAACTGCGCAGCCACCGCAAAAAAGGCGACATTGCGCAGGGCTTGCTCCTCAAGTGGGGTTCCGACAAGAGATTGATATTGCTGGTAGGTGGTGTCGAGCATGGTGCTGGTCAGCGAATTGAGTGTGGCGATGAAGTAGTCCTTCTCAAGGTCACGCAGCATCTTGTCGAAGATCAGGTGATAGACGTGGTAAATGGCATCCGTTGTTACAAACGTCGGATCGGGACCATAGCGTGCCGTTTCGTACACTTGATAGAACTCCTTGAACTGTCCCGGTTCGGGAGGCATGACGACGAATCCGTTTTGGGAAAGCATCAGCAGTTGCGATTCGGTCAGATCGAGGTTCTCGAGGCCCTGTACCTGGCCGAGATCCACTGGCAGGGAGTAATCCTGTCCGGCATAGACGGGAGGAATATTCACTGGAACGGGATTAATGTGGAAAACGACGCCGGGTAAACACCGGTCGGCGGTGTCGGGGCAATTTCACCCGTACCGGTCGTTGGCGTGGCAGGCAAGGGTGTTTCAGTCTGGGCTTGGTTGAGCAGATTGCATGCCATCGAGAATGCAATCACGATGCTCAAGATTGCAAATATCTTGCGGTTGGATTTCATGGTGACCTCCTGGTTTATGGTGTTAAAAATAGAGTGCGCTGGTCGGGTGCCTGTATGACATTCAGATCTTCAAACTTACCCTCCAGTTTTGAGACGAGGCTGAAGCCAAATCCGTTCCACTCCCAGACTTTCAGCGCATTTGCTGGGAAGTAGACCGGGGTTTCATAGGTGGATTCCAGGGTTATCAATTCGTCAAATCCATCCTGGTTTGTATCAACTAATCGAAATGTTTTGATAGGTTGAGCCAATGCTGAACCGGCCCAGCGTTCCGAGAATTTTCCCCGATGCCAGCCAATCAGAATGATGTGGCACGAATTTCCCTGTGCATCCATAAACTTATCGATCCGCCCTCCATTCGGCAGCCACCGATCGACCGGCCAGGATTTGTAGGGCCGCCAGACGAGAAGGACAGCCTCCACAGCTCCATCCTGGTTCAGGTCACTAAGCACTGCCTGTCTTACAATCCATTCTGGCGGGCTTTGCCATCGGATGGTTTCGCCTGACTTAATCCTGACCTGTCCGTCGATAATCTCCATCAATTCGGCGACGCCATCACCATCGAAATCCGTATTCTCGAGTGGGACCAATTGCCGGCTGGAGTCGGGCAACCTGACAGGTTGAATTGAATCCCCAATCGGCTCCCAGGCGCGGATGGAAGCGGGGGAGACATAGAATAATGCGCAGAACGACAAAGCCAGGAGAGTTCTTTTTTGCATGATGACCGCCCGGCAATATCATTGTACATCCTTGTACAAGTCCGCTCAATGGCTGGAGAACCGTCTTTGACCAATTAATATTAGCCGGAAATATATCCAAGAACTCAATTTTGTTATAAAATAAATTTGAGCGGATTTCGCATAATCCCGCGAAGGAGGAAAGCCACATGCGAATAACACGGATACTTACATTACTCTTCATCGGATTGGCGGTCATCACCCTTCCAGCTTGCCAGCGTTCATCATCAGAAGATGATGCAGCAGCGACACTCAATCCTCTTTATACACAACAGGCATTGACCGTGGCGGCCCTGTCCACTCTCTCTGCCAGTACACCCAGAACTCCCACCCCCATCGCATTATTCACACCGACTAGCGTTCCGCAAGCCCAGCCCACCCAGGCAGTTTCCACCCCTGTTCCCGGCGGTTTGACGGGATTCTGTGACGCAGCCCAATATGTGGCTGATGTGACAGTCCCGGATGACACAGTCATGGCGCCCAACTTCGCCTTCACCAAGACATGGCGATTGAAAAATGTGGGCACCTGCACCTGGACCACCAGCTATCGAGTTGATTTTGACAGCGGGAATCCGATGAGCGCGGTCTTTCCGGTCAACCTGCCCAATTCGGTTGCTCCCGGCCAGACAGTGGATGTTTCGGTGAATTTGGTCGCCCCGGCCACTTCTGGAAGTTACCAGGGCAACTGGAAATTGAAGAATGCATCGGGGACCGCCTTCGGCATCGGTTCATCGGCGAGCCAGCCGTTTTGGGTGAAAATCGCTGTCGGCGCACCCGGTTCTTGTACGGACAAGGTCACTTTCGTCTCCGATGTGTCTGTGCCGGACAATACCTCCTTTGCCCCCAACACAAGCTTTACAAAGACCTGGCGTTTGAAAAACAGCGGTACCTGCAACTGGACGCCGGATTATGTCACGACCTTTGTCAGCGGCGATCCGATGAGCGCGGTTTTTCCGGTGAAACTTCCCACCAGTGTTGCGCCCGGCGGAGAAGTGGATGTGTCCGTCAATATGGTGTCACCGTCTGCCAACGGCACCTATAAAGGCAGTTGGATGCTCAAGAATCCGTCCGGAAAGACCTTTGGACTGGGGACGAATGCGGACATCCCCTTCTGGGTGCAGATCACGGTGGGAGGTGGCGGGGTGCAGCCCACGGCGGCGCCTGGCTCCTGCTTGAATAAAGCTGCCTTCGTTTCTGATATCTCCATCCCGGATAATACCGTGTTCAACCCCAATACCTCCTTCACCAAGACGTGGAGGTTGAAGAATATCGGTTCGTGCACCTGGACCACTGATTACTCGGCCACGTACGTCAGCGGTGACCCGATGAGCGCGGTATTCCCGGTTAAATTGACCAGCAGCATTGCGCCTGGACAAATGGTGGATGTCGCTGCCAACATGGTCGCGCCTACCACCGCCGGCTCCTACAAGGGGAATTGGAAACTGCAAACAAGCACCGGTCAGCAATTTGCCCTGGGGACCAATGCGGATATCCCGTTCTACGTCCAGATCGTAGTTTCAGGCTCGGTACCCTCCTCCAGCGCAGCACCGAGTTCAACGCCAACAGGAAGTGGTACTCAATAATATGATAAAGCCCCCGCAGTCTCTCAAAACTGCGGGGGCTTTTTTCCCTTAATCTTCCCTTCTGCTTTTCACTACAATTCTTATCGGTGTGCCCAGATAACTGTATTCTTCCCGGATACGGTTCTCAAGGAATCGCAGATAGGAAAAGTGCATCAGTTTTGGATCGTTGACATAGATCATGAACGTCGGTGGGTCGGACCGCACCTGGGTACCGTAAAACATTTTTAATTGGCGCCCGGCATGGGACGGCGCCGCATGCGCGTCCTGTGCGCTCTGCAAGACTGCATTGAGCTTGGACGTGGTGATGCGAGCCAACCGCTCCTCTTGCACGCGCAGCGCCAATGGCAGCACCTGGTCCACGCGCTGACCAGTCTTCGCTGAGATAAACAGCAAAGGTACATAATCCATGAAATTCAATTCCTGCCGGATGCGCTGGGTGTAGGTCTCCATCGTGTAGGAATCTTTTTCCAACGCGTCCCATTTGTTTACCAGTACCACCGTGCTTTTCCATTGCTCAAGGATGAAACCCGCAATGTGGGCATCCTGGGTCGAGATGCTTTCCACCGCATCGATCATCAGCAGGACGACGTCCGAGCGTTCGATGGCCTTGAATGACCGGAGCACGGAAAATTGTTCGACTCCGCGCTCGATGCGTCCACGCCGGCGGATGCCTGCCGTATCAATTAAGGTGACCTGGAGTCCCTCGAATTCAATTTTGGTATCGACCGCATCGCGCGTCGTTCCGGGGATCGGACTCACGATAGCCCGCTCCTCTCCGACCAGCCGGTTCAGCAGCGACGATTTACCCGCGTTGGGTTTTCCGACAATGGCGATTTTGACCAATTCGTCCTCGATTTCTTCAAGCTTTGGGAAGGACGCGACCAAATCGTCCAATAGGTCCCCGGTGCCAGTGCCGTGAATGGCGGATACGGGATAGGGATCCCCCAGCCCAAGCTCATAGAACTGACTGGCTTCACTCCGTATGGATGCGCTCTCGCTTTTATTGACAATCAGGTAAATGGGAGGCCAGGGTTTTCCATCGACTTTCTTCTGATAGCGCCGCAGGATTTCTGCCACCTCACGGTCGGCGTGAGTGACACCATCAGTCCCGTCGGTGAGGAAAAGCACAGCATCCGCATCACGTACCGCCACCTGAGCCTGGCCGCGGATCTGGTCAATGAAGTCGGCAGAGCCAATCGAAAGGGGAGTTTTGCCCCCGTGCGTCGGGTCAATTCCACCGGTATCCACAATGTCGAACTGCACTCCATTCCACTCGGATTCGGCAAAGATCCGGTCCCGGGTGGTCCCGGGCGTATCATCCACGATGGCAAGGCGTTCACCCGCCAGTCGATTAAACAGGGTGCTTTTTCCGACATTCGGCCGGCCGACGAGTGCAACTACGGGTTTAGGCATTATCTTTCTTTCTTTACTGAGATTTTAATGCTTGGGAACTCAACAAATCCCACTAGGGCTTTCTTGTCGGTGTGAGAGGAGGTCCGATGATCACTTCGATCGCGAGCGGATTGATCGATTCCACCTGGATATCCGGGATCAATATTTCGATTTTGGGTTCCAGTTGATGCGTTCCTATGCCAAGGTCAGTCAGATCCAACAGGACGCGAATGTCTGCGGGAGTCAATTTGTCCAGCAGGGGCAGGGGGCCGGAGAGAATGACATCCACCGAAGGAGGTGAGATTTGAGCGCTGAAGCGGGAATTGAGCCCAATTAATTCCACTTCCTTGTCAGCGATGGTCACACTGCTCATGATGGGAGAAACAGCTGCCTGTACCAAAACATTTTGGTCTCCAACCACTGAAACCCCCTCTGGAAGCACAAGCGCGAGACGGGTTTCAATGTTGCTGTCTGCGTTATTTAAGTCGAAGGGGAGGGTTTCCACGAATCCAGGCAGCGAAAGGACGAGATTCGGATCGGAGGAGTACGTTGTGATCACCGGCGGTGAAACAGAGATGTTAGACAGGCGGTAACCGCTTGCCACTTGTCCAGTAACTAAAACCTTGACCGCCAGATCCCGATAACCCCCCTGTTGAACAACCGGTACTCGAACCTGTGCGAATCCCGGGTTGAGGTTCACACCTGTAACAGTCTGCTGTTTGCTGTTGACCGGGACAAGTGGAAAAGAGGCATCGACGTCCTGTCTGGCGTTGGAAATATTTGTTTGAGTCCGAACTTGAACAATTTCATCCACCAACGATTGTGGGCCGGAGATGACCACTTCAGATGGGATGATGGACGGATCTCCGAGTTGATACCCCACCGCAGGCTCACCGATTAATTGGAGCTGCACATCCATGATTTTTGTTGTCAGCGGTTCCAGGGTCACGCTGATAGTCGATGGATTTTCTTCGATCACCTGAACAGGACGACCGTTGATCTGCACTTGAAGCTGGATTTCATGTGCGCCGGCACCAAGACCGGATAAATCCGCATAAACACGAATGAGTTCTGGATTCTCCACAAGCTGGTCGAAGATGGACTGGGGTGCTTTAAGAGTTAAGTTCATGGAACTTGCCATATCTCCCATTGGCACAAGTCCCGGATCCTGGCCGATGATTTCAATCGGGATATCAATAGGATAATTTTTTTCCACATCCGGGTCGGAAGCTGTAACAGCGCTGATCCAGACGATTATCGCCAGGGCAAAAGCAATGGCTATGGTACGGATATTGGCTAAGATCCAACGCATGTCACTTGTCTCGTTTCAAGAATGGAAAGGTCCGGTTCAGGAATTTCCGCCGTTCATTCTCGGGCCGGAAAAAGGCAATGAGAATGTTTTCCAGGCGTTCCGGATCAAGGCGGCGTATCATGCGTCCGCCATGAGCGATGGAGATAAAGCCTGATTCTTCAGAAACAACCACCGCAATGGCGTCTGTATCCTCGGAAATGCCGAGTGCGGCGCGGTGTCTTAATCCCATCTGCCGGTCAGGCGTGCGTACGAGGATCCCACTGGCGGAGAGTGGCAGGACACAAGCGGCTGCCAAAACCTGGTTCCCTTCGATAATGGCGGCGCCATCATGCAGCGGCGTATTAGGGTAAAAAATCTGCAACAGAAGTTCAGGAGTGACTTTCGCCTGCAGCGCTACACCGGTGCGGACATAATCAGCCAGGCTTTCAGAACGCTGAAGGATAATCAAAGCACCGTGCTGCCGGGCTGACAGCCGGGACGCCGCACTCACTACCGCCTGGATGGACCCCAGCATTTCGCTAGTGGTTGCGCGAGATTCGTTGGAAGGGAGTATCCTTCCGATTCGCTCCAATCCCCGGCGGATCTCGGGAGAGAAAATGACCGGGATGGCAAGTAACAATGCAGGGAAGGTCGTCCGCAAGAGCCAGGAAAACGCGGGTAAATCGATAATGGTTGTTAAAAGCGCGGTCAGGACGATCAGAAAGATGATTCCACGCAATAAAACCATGGCCTGTGTATCGCGGATCAAATACAGCAAGCCGAAGAATACGACTGTGACCAGCAGAATATCCAAAGCGCTGAACCAGTCGAACCTCTGGAAGACGAAGTAGATATTATTAAGGATTTCGTTCACGTGAATCCAGAGCTGTCAAAAATCTGACTGAAAAGAGCAGGACTGAGTCCCAGAACGAGGGCTTAGGTCCTGCGACCCCCTGCCTGCTGACTATCTCCCGCAGGTTCAAATGGGGCGAAGGATGCGGTCCATCCTAAGTTGTTTAAAGAACAAGACCGTATTTGGCTGGGATGATTCTTTGGCGGCATCCTGCCACGCCTGCACACCAAGCGTTTGTGCTGTCTGGCGTTCGTACCCCAGCTGTTTCCATGCATCCTCCATGGAGGCCAGGCTTGAAGGCAGGAATAGAAGTGACGCTTCACATTGCAGGTCCATTGACGCCTGCTCCACTTCCGTAATGAGTTTCTTTAGAGCAGGCAGTAGTTCTATCGAAGGGTCAATGTAGAAGTCAGTCGTTCGCGCGACCAGGTTTTCGACCTGCCATCCTGCGATGCCGACCGGGGTTTTATTCACTCGTAAAATTAAGAAGGCTTTTTCTCCGAACGCCGCCATGACATCCCCCTGGTTGAGCGGCTTCGATCCCTGGCTGAGGCGGGTGATCAACTGCGCGATCGCCGCGGAATCTCGCGGCCGGCCGCGTACAACGGTGAATTTTCCATCCCCTGCCTTCTCGGTCTCAACCTGCGGCGCCTCCGGGATGGGCGTGGCGGTTCTCCATGCAGCGACGACTTGCTTCCAGGTGTCTTCGAAGGAACCAACATTCTCAATGACAATGCTGGCAGCGTCTTTTTTATCTTCCTGCGAACCTTGCGACCGGACCCGCTGCAACGCTTCGTCACGGGTCATCTTCCGCTTATTCACCAAACGTTCAACCTGGGTTTTCTCGGGCGTAGTGGTTACCCAGATGATGTCGCATTTCTTTCTAAGCTTGTCATATTCCAACAGCTTGATCGCTTCCACAACGATTACCGGCTGGGTGGCGCGCTGGACGATGGCATCCACTGCCTGGGCAACAAGGGGATGCAGGATATTTTCCAGGTCGTTGAGGGCTTCAGGATCGGAAAAAACCAGCTTGCCAAGCTTGTTGCGGTCAATCTGACCATCGGCATCCAGTATCCAGCGCCCGAAAACATCCACGATCGGTTTAAAGCCCGGTGCTCCTTTGGCCATTGCCCGATGCGCAAGCGCGTCTGCATCAATGCCATAAGCACCAAGGTGCTCGAGCATTTTTCGCACGACACTCTTACCGGTGCCGATATTTCCGGTTAAGCCGATGATGAATTTCCCAGGCCAGGTACTCACATAGTCTCCTTGGGCGCGATTGTGCTGCAATGAATTGCCAAACCTCAATAAATTTTAGTCGTTCGGACGGATAATGTCAAAGGTATTGGAGTACTGCTGCAATGTCAGACATCCTCATTCGATGATGAACACCCATCGATGCAATATCCCACACATGAAGGAGAAAGCCGCCACCCTAAAAAAGTTGACTTCGTCCAGATGAATGGGGTATGATGAGAGTGTGTCAGGCTGGTCGGGCGGTCGCGGTCCCGCGAGTTCGGGATCGAGGAAAGTCCGCACTCCATAGAGCACGGCGTCGGATAGCACCCGGGGCGGGGACGCCTCCGTTAGGAGCTAACCTGCCGGAAAAGGGCCACAGAAAACAGACCGCCTTGTCCGCAAGGGCAGGGTCAGGGTGAAAAGGTGGTGTAAAAGACCACCGGCGTATGCAGCAATGCATATGGCCAGGTAACCCCCGCCGGGAGCAAGGCCAAGCAGGGACGAAATCGTCTGCGGACGGTGGGAGACTGCTCGTCTCCATAAAAGCGCTTCCTGCCTTTGGGGAAGGAAGCCAGTCCCGGGTAGGCTGCTAGAGCGGAGCGGTGACGCAACGCCAAGAGAGATGATCGCCCAGGTGATCGCCAGGGATGAAGCTTTTTGCGTAAACCTGACCCTTCACTGGACAGAATGCGGCTTACAGACCAGCCTGACGCATTTTTACCCTAAGGTTGATCCAACGGATGTTCAATTTCCCCCGACAGGAATCGGTCCGGATCGGCTTTGAACGCTTCGAAGCAGGCATTGTTGCAGAAGTAAATTTTCCGGCCTAGATACACCATGCTGGGATAACGGTCCGGGTCCATGATTTGACCCCCGCAAGCAGTGTAATAACCGGGCGGCAATTTACCAGTTCGATCCTTTTCCGTCATGAGTAAATTATACCGGGAAATCAAGAGACCCCTGTGTGGCAGGGGTCTCTGTAATGGGTGCAATTCTTGGTCTACGGCTTGACGTAAACCGAGTAGTCGAAAATCTGCGTCCCGGCAGGGTAATCCGCTGCTCCATCGTTTATTGGTTTTTCAAAGGTCACGGTGGTACTCAGGTGATGTTCACCAGCCGGCCAGTTATCAAGTGCTCCCACAAAGACGCGGCAGAATTGGCCGCCGTCTTCATATTCTAATTTCAAGAAATCCTCAACGGGAATGACCTCATCTGCCAATTTGAAGTCCAGGGAAATATTGTCGAAATTATCATTCAGAATTTCCTGGGAGGCTGCACACCAACCCCACGCCCAAAGCAATGGTTCGGATTCGCTGAGGGCGATAGTGTAACTGAATGTTCCCGGCAAGGCCATTTCATCCAGCCCGTATTGTTCTCGTGCCAATTCCTCCAACTGCCTGGCACCCTGGTTTATCGCTTTTTGAGCACCCGCCCCTCCTGCGAATTCAGGCGGACCTGAAGGAACAACTCCTGCGCCGAGAGGCTGCAGGACCGCCCGTTCACCAGCCTTCAGAACCTCGTCCTCAGACGACAGCGCAAAGTTCTCATCCACAGGAACTTGCAAGGATAGCGGCACGCCTTTACCTTCGAGAAAGATGCTTCCATCCGGGAGAGTGAAGTGACCAGTTGGTACCTGGAGCGAAAACCCTTCTGGCAAAGTGAATTGACCTCGAGCGACCTCGGCTTCTACGCCGGCGGAAGGCGTGGTTCCCACGACGATCGTTCCCGGAACCTGACTGAATCCATAGGCTTCCAGCTCGCATGCCGATGCACAAGCCTGCCCGACTAACAGAACAATCTTGTCGAAGCGGTATTGATTCTCGTTGGGGAGGACTTTGTCCCGCAGACCTTCCGGCTCGAAATTTCCGGTCTGTTCGCTGAAGTATTCAAGCTGCCCCATCGGGATTTCCTGGTCGGTGAGAAAACCTGCCAGCCCGAGATTTGCACCACCACTGTTCTGGCGCATGTCGATGACAAATCCGGGGACCGCATTCGCCTCAAAGACCCTGAGAGCGCGCTCGAACAACTTGATGATCAAATTAAGGTCGTCATAATTTGAATTGATCTTCACATATCCCACGCCTGAGTCTAGAATCTTGTACTCCACAGGCAAGGCATTGCTGTCGAATCCCTTGTAGATTGAAGTAAAACGATGGCTGTCATTCTCAGGTACTGATTTCAAAACAGTGTCGAGAGGCGTTCCGTCTGGATTTGTGAATTTGATCGCTGCCTCAGTCCCGACCGGTGATCGAAGCAGATATCGTGCCTGCTGAAATCGCACTGATGATTCCATGGATGCAGGCAGGGTGGGGGGGACGACCGCAGCGATTGCTTCTGAAACCGGCTTGCTGTCAAATTCCTCAACAATCGCGCCAACCTTCACGCCAGCCTTGTCTGCAGGACCACCGGGAGTTACATACGTCACGATGACCCGTCCATCGTCCAACTCGGATTGAGCAAAACCAAATCCACCGCCTGTTGTATCTGCGAAAATCTGATTAGCAATCTCCCCGCCGTTAATTCCAACATGCCCGTCTTTGAAGGCGTAGGTGTAATCCTGAAGAGCAAGATAGAAAGCCAAAGGATCTGAGTTCTTTTCCGCTTCCTCCACGCGAGGTTTGATCTCGGCGTAGACTTTGTCCCAATCCGGTTGTTTACCTTCGATGCCATTAAATGCATATTCAAGTTTGACCAACTCAAACATTTTGTCAAATGCCTCGGTGTACGAATCGCCCGAGTAATCTTTGATTGCCACGTCCTTGGGCTCGAACAGCTCCAGGTTGGGCTGGGGATCCTGGCTGACGGTGAAAGGATCCGTGTCCAGGTTGACGATCGAATAACCGGCAGGGATGGGACCCACGGGATCGTCAGCGGTAAATAGTTTTCCGTCCTCGCCGAAACCGGTTGGGAACTGCTGGTCCCCATCCTGTGCCCAGACCACAAGTGAACCACCGATGACTTCGTCATCGTTTTCAGTATCGGTCTTTACGGATGCCAGGTAGGAGGGCCAGCCACGCGAGCGGTCGTCTCCCTCTGAATAGGGTCCGCCGGTTAAGTTTGGCCAATAAGAAACCGCAAAGACCTGAACGCCAGTATCTTCATTGCCGTCATTATCAACATCCACGAATTGACCGGTGGGCATGACAGGCAATTGAAGTTTGTATTCAGCCTGCATGTTATCTATGTCAATGTCGAGATAGCCCAAAGTCTGTGAGGCGACAGGAATCTCCCACTCATCATCCCGAGTGACGAACCCGAACATGTCAATCAATCCGACAGCGTGTTCTACGTAGTAATCCGTGATAATGCTGTTCGAATAGGTGAATTCCCCATTGATTTCATACGGCTGTTCGCTATCCGCTGTTACTGGTTGATCAGCTGTTGATGTTGGTTCTGTCTCTGCAGGGGGAACTGGTGCACAGGCGGAAAAAATCAAACCTATTGCTGCGACTAATGCAATAATTATGGCATTGTTTTTCATGATGTTAATCTCCTCTCCAGGGTTGAAGAATTATACCCGGTTCGTTGGTAAGGGTATAATGACCCGCATGAAAAATGAATGGCAGAGTCAATTAAATTCCGAATTTGTGCGCGCCGAAAGAGCCAGAGTGAATGGGAATGAAGGTCGGGCACGCGTCTGTGCCCGGCGCGCGGCGGGGATAGCGATTCGTGAGCATTTCAATCGCACGGGAAGACAAGTGTCGGGTTCAAGCGCATACAATCTGTTGAACAGTCTGGTGGAAACACCGGAGATATCACCTGAACTTAGGAAAATGGCTTCCCATTTAACATTACGAGTATCAGAGGATTTCACGCTGCCAGCGGATATTGATCTGATCGACGAATCTCGCCAATTATGTAGTGAACTGTTGCCTGATTGGAACATCTAGTATTTAATCTAAACCGTCAAGATAAATTTGACCATGATAGTCGTTATTCCACCCTTGTGTGTCGCATAGATGTTGGGCACCAAACAACTATGCAAGGTTGTCGTTTACAGGCACCTAACAAGAATCCGTAGAGACCCTGTTAAAAATCGTATGCCAATAAAATGCCACCATTCTTACTGGAAATGGGATGGTGGTTATGAAAAGTATTTACAAGATTATTGTCTCAGCAATAATTCTGGCGGTTATTTTTTCTTCGACCGCCCTTTCATTTGTACCAGTCACAGGAGCTACAAGCCTTGATTTAACTTCGGTATTAACTGGAATTAATACTGCCTCTTCTGCCACTCAAGTAGATCTGGCAGGCGCATTCAACTACGATGTAATTCAGCAGCCCAAGGGGAACGCCGGGTATGTCTCATCTGAGATAGACAAGGTGACTCAATTTCGCCTTGCGAATAAGTTTGGATCCCAGGGATTCCTGGCCCACAATTATCTTGCTGGGGCTACTTTTGAACTCCTCGTGGTGGGCAGCCTGATTACCGTTTCATATGCTGATGGACACATCATGACATACGAAGTACGAGAGATCAGGCACCTCCAAGCCATTAATCCTACCAGCCCGACCACCAGTTTCCTGGATCTGGATAATGACAACGTCAAATTGACTGCGAAACAGGTATTTATGCAAACGTACGGTGTCAGGGAAAACCTTGTGCTTCAGACTTGCATCGCCAAGGACAACGAACTTTCCTGGGGAAGGTTGTTCATCATCGCCACTCCTGCTGAATAGGCGAGAATGAATCAAAAAGAGTGGATGGGGCACTGAAGCCCCATCCACTCTTTTTCTTTGGCTAATCAACTGGCAATGCGACGATAATGACTCGGTGCGTATTGCTTTGGTATGGCCAGCAGGTGATAAGGGTGATGCGCTCGTCGTCGGTAGGCAAGATCCAACGGGCGTTCTCCAGGCGGATGGAAAGAGATTTGAAGCGTTCGGGTACTAACATAGCGAGCGCTACTCGGTACCTGAATATGTTATTCCCGGAATAGACATCAATCAAATCACCTTCGTGAACATTGGCTAAATCCTTGAAGACTTCCCCGTAAATATTATGATGCCCATTGAGAACAGTGTTACCCGGCGAACCGAGCAGGGCTGATGCTTCATGCCACCCGACTGCCGGTTCATTGGGCGCCAGCCATTGATAATAAGGTTGCCCTTGGTATTCGATTTCTTTAATTTTTGTGGGAATAACTGAGGCATCCATTCCGATGGATTCTATGACCAACCGGTCGGGAATCAACCCGGTAGGCTCGGCGAACTCATCATATAACATATCAAGTTGTTTTGACCCATTGGGCAATTCCACACTGACAGGTGCCAATAATTCATCCCCCAACTGGACAGCCTCAACCGCCTGATTAATTTGGGTATCTGCTGGTGCTTCAATCGGTTCCCCACCGACAACATCAAAAGGGGAAGAAGTCTGGCGAACTCCAATGATGGAATTCGCCAGACCAGCCAGTAGAAGTATGGATCCTAAAAGGATCATCCAGCTTGACTTCATGTTTCTTAGATTTCCAAATCCTTACGGTTGCGCGACATCCCATTTAGGACCAATCCCAACCCGAGTAGGCCAATCCCAAGGCTAAAGAGCATTCGCGAGATGCTGCTGGCACCGGCAAGATCAACACCCGTGACAGGGATCAGGATTTCCGGCGTTGCATTTGGATCAGGGATGAGAGTCTTTACGACTTCAGTGGGATTACGCTGGGGAGGAGTATTGGTCGGACGGGGGGTACCCGGAGTGGTCGCGGGAGGGGTGGGCGTATTCTCATCTTCACTACAATCGGTTGGAAGGAAGCCGGAGTCCATCAACTGCTGATTGGCATAAAGTGTTACTAGTCCCGGATAATAGTCCGTGGTGATATCAACGAAACCAAATGCGGGCAAAGTGCCTGTTCCGGATGGTCCTCCATTGATACTCCAGGCATAGGATGATTCAAAATTGTTCAAACTGATGATCCTGAAACCCATGCAGAAAAACTGCAAATCATATGGGTCCTCAACGGATGTGGAAGTAGGCGTATTGGTTGGTGTATTAGTGGGTGTGTAGGTGGGAGTATTTGTAGGCGTGTTGGTAGGGGTATCGGTCGGAGTAACCGTGCCTGTGGAAGTGTTTTCGGGAGTGTTGGTAACTGTTGGGGTAGAAGTATCAGTAGGCGTATTGGTTGGAGTGTCGGTAGGGGTATTTGTCGGTGTATTAGTAGGTGTGTTGGTAGGCGTTTCAGGTGTGTTGGTAGGCGTTTCAGGTGTATTGGTAGGCGTTTCAGGTGTGTTGGTAGGCGTGACACGTGTGTTGGTAGGCGTGACAGGTGTATGGGTGGCGGGTGGGTAGCATTTCCCATCCAATTTGACAGATGCACTATCCTTAGAGGTATTGCCATTTGACCAGCTGCTGGATACTTCCAATTTTATTGTAGCGGACTGATTTCGACACTGTCTCCGATCCCGTGACGCCGCTAGTATAAACTTGTGTTCCGACCCCGATACCACTAATAGAGTGATTGATGGCCGTGATCGTCAATGGTCCATTTGTGTCGTTCCAGTTACTTATCGACCAATTGATCAGATAGGTGCCGTTATGATTGGCAAGTGGCGCTTCCAGACACATTCGCATGATGTGCTGAAACAACCGTAGGCGGGATGAGACTGGTGAATATGGATGCGATAAGAAATGCAATGCCAAAAATGTAGGCGAAATTCCCTGATGTGCGTAACCATTTGGTTCTAAAATGATTGGTATTCATATTGCTCTCCCTAGAATATAGTGTAGAAATACAATAAAAAAAGCGAAACCGTTGCAGTTCGCTTTGAGCCGGTTTCGCCATTTGCTCTCCGAGTCCTTACCCCTATGGGGAGGCGACCATTGTTCAGATCTCGGGTCATTGCATCTCTTATTCAATTGATTGACTGAGGGAAATAAAAAAATGGCAGAACCAGTCAGTATTATTTGAGCCGGTTTCGCCATTTGCTCTCCGAGTCCTTACCCCCAGTGGGGAGGCGACCATTATTCAGATCTCGGGTCACTGCATCTCTTATTCAATTGATTGACTGAGGGAAATAAAAAAAGCAAAACCAGTCAATGTTACTTGAGCCGGTTTCGCCATTTGCTCGCCGGAGCCATATCCTTTTGGGAAGGCGACCATGTATCTGATCTCCGGGTCAAAGCTACTCGTTTTTATAAAACGATCACTAATCTATTTAGTAACTAAATAATACCTTGTTTTAAGTCCTTTGTCAACAAATAAGACCAAAAATATCTTATTAACCCCAATTCAAAGAGCCTTTTTTATCCCCCATCGGTACTATTACCAACTTATTTGACGCCGAAGGCTTTAATTTGCGGAAGGTCCGCAGGTTATTTGCTTCTTCCCGACAAGTAAAAGAACAGGCGTGTGAAGGAAATGACCGCTAAAGCTGTACCAATGCAACTGGCAAGCAGGATGAGAAGGAAATGCTTGTCCGTCACTCGCTGCGCGACAATAGTGGGGGATGCAAAATTAAATTTGCGGCGGGTCGTGGTCACAAATCCTGGTGAAGGCTTGACCGGTTTCAGTGTGGACGCAATCTGAAGTTCAAGCGGGGAGAGGTTGTTCTGGTTCTCGGTATTCAAAGTCATTTTCAAATCCTGATTAATTGGTATCGGCAACAATTCCAACGGTGCCGGGTCCAAGGTTGGCGGACGCAGAAAACGAAAATTATGTCTTGACTAGTCCGTCGTTAATGAAGGTATCTTTTACTTTTTTTACCAAAAACTCTGCTAAATCTTTATCCCGGGCATGGACGCCGCACCGTCAGTCTCAAGCCTGAGATTTTCACTCTCCGGTAAATTGATCGGGGTCGCCGATCTGGTCACGCAGGGTCAGCAAGGTCCGGTGATACAAACTCTTTACAGCTCCTTCGCTTCGTCCCATGATCGCGCCAATTTCGGAATTTGACAGATGGTCGACAAACTTCAAGATCAGCAGCTGCTGCCGTTCAGAGGGGAGGCTGCGAATCATACGCAACAAGGCTTCCTGCTCCTGTGTCCGAACGAGAGTAAATTCCGGATGGTCACCCTTTGAAACCAGCTGCACTTCATTGAGGGGAATCTCCTGTTTTCGACTTCTGTCCCGGTGCCAGTTTGCCACCAGGTTATGGGCAATGCGGTACAGCCATGCTGAAAATGGAACCCCACGATCGGTATAGGTCCGGATGTGGTGAAGAGCGCGCTGGAAAACCCTCGCGGTCAGGTCTTCCGCATCGTTCACGTTTCCCGTTCGGTAATAAATGTAGTTAAATATTCGGTCCACATACTGTTCATACAGCATGCCAAAAGCATCAAGATCGCCCTGTGACGCCTTGGAGAGGACTACATCATCTTTGTTCTCTGGATCCGGCATTCGTATTCCTACCGGCAGGGCTTATATATAATAACCCCGCGGGATTTTAGAAGTTGCAGTTGATTGAGTATAACATGCCCGCAATTTGAGAAAAATGCATGACGGGCAGGAGGGCTGATATAATAAAATTTTGGTTGTGAAGCAAATCCAATTACAGAACAATTGTGCTATAATATTCAATAAAACTTAATGAGGAATAGGCAGTCTTATGTCTCATAATGTCATACGCGTCGTCGGGGCGCGGGAACACAACCTGAAGAATATCACCGTTGAAATTCCACGCGATAAGTTTGTTGTCATCACCGGTCTTTCGGGCTCCGGAAAATCATCGCTTGCCTTCGATACGATTTTTGCCGAAGGACAGCGGCGGTATGTTGAATCGCTGTCCGCATATGCCCGTCAATTCATTGGGCAAATGGACAAGCCCGATGTGGACTACATCGATGGGTTATCCCCGGCGGTTTCAATTGACCAAAAAAGCACCTCGCACAATCCCAGGTCAACGGTTGGGACCGTCACCGAGATTTATGATTACCTGCGATTATTCTATGCGAGAGTTGGAATTCCACATTGTCCCATCTGTGGAAGGGAAGTGGTCAAGCAGTCTGCCCAGGAAATTGTTGAGGCGATAGAGAACCTGCCCACGGGAACCCGCATCATGATTCTGGCGCCTGTGGTTCGAGGGCGCAAAGGCACTTACCAGGCTGTCTTCGAGGAGGTCCGAAAGGCAGGCTTTGTGAGAGCCCGGGTGGATGGAAAAGTCCACGCCCTCGATGAAGAGATTCAGCTTGACCGTTACAAGCAACATAACATTGATGCCGTCGTGGACAGGCTGGTTGTGGATTTCGACGCCAGCGATGCCGATAAAAAATCATCCCGAACGCGTCTGACGGATTCGGTCGAAACGGCTCTCAAGTTTGGCGAAGGTTATGTCACCGTCCAGGTGCTGGCAGGAAAAGGCGGCGGGGAGGACCGGGACCTTTTCTTCTCGGAGAATCTCTCCTGCCCGGAGCATGGAATCAGTCTGCCTGAAATTGAACCTCGCACGTTTTCATTTAATACTCCTCATGGAGCTTGCCCGGATTGCCAGGGCTTGGGATCCAAGCTTGAGATCGATCCGGAACGCGTCATTGATCCGGAAAAAGCGCTGTCTGAAGGTGCATTGATCGCCATGGAGTGGAACAATGTCCGGGACGAAAACAATCCGGGATATTACTGGCAAATGCTGGAGGCGATATCGCATCATTACCATATTGACATGAACAAACCCTTCAAGGATTTGTCCGAAAGCCACCAAAAATTGGTGTTACGCGGGACGGGCGGAGAAAAGGTCCGCGTCCATTATCATAACCGCGATGGACGGTCCGCCATTTTTGATGCCGCATTCGAAGGGATTGTCGGCAACCTGGAGCGGCGATATCGGGAGACGCAGTCAGAGTATATTCGCTCGAAGATCAGTGAGTATATGACAGACCGGCCTTGCCCGACCTGCCAGGGTAAACGACTTCGACCGGAAGCGCTTGCCGTCACGATCGATGGACGGAATATCCTTGAGGTTACGGAATGGCCGATCAACCAGTCCTTGGAGTGGGCCATACGATTAGCGGGTTCGAAGTCTCCCCTGACTAAACGGGACCGCACCATCGCGGATCGAATCCTGAAGGAAATCACCTCCCGGCTTGGATTTCTGGTGGATGTCGGTCTGGATTACCTGACCCTTCAACGGTCTGCAGGATCACTCTCAGGCGGTGAAGCTCAGCGAATTCGGCTGGCAACCCAGGTCGGCTCGCGATTGGTAGGGGTGCTGTATGTGCTGGATGAACCTTCCATCGGACTTCATCCGCGTGACAACGACCGGTTGTTGACCACCCTAAAAGGGCTGCGTGATTTGGGAAATACCGTGCTTGTAGTCGAGCATGATGACGAGACCATTCGCACAGCAGACTGGATCGTTGATCTGGGTCCGGCAGCGGGGGCGCATGGAGGCGAGATTATTGCAGAAGGAACCCCCAAGCAGATTTTGACTCACCCAAAATCATTGACCGGGGCATATCTCTCAGGACGCAAGCAGGTCCCGGTTCCGAAAAAACGCCGACAGGGTTCAGGAAAATACTTAACGGTGGTTGGTGCGACAGCCAACAACCTAAAAGGGATTACTGTCCAGATTCCGTTGGGAGAGCTGGTCTGTATCACCGGGGTGTCTGGGTCGGGTAAATCCACATTGATGACGGAGATTGTCTACAACGACCTCGCTGCCAAGCTGAATGGAGCACGAACTCAAGCTGGAGCGCATGAGCGAATTGATGGAATTGAACATCTGGATAAGATCATCGAAATCGACCAATCTCCAATCGGGCGCACACCCCGCTCAAACCCGGGGACGTACACCGGGTTATTCGATGAGATCCGCAAGCTGTTTGCCGAGCTTCCCGAAAGCAAGATCCGTGGATACAAGCCTGGCCGTTTTTCGTTCAACGTACATGGCGGGCGCTGCGAAGCTTGTCAGGGACAGGGGATGCTGCGCATTGAAATGCAATTCCTGCCGGACATTTATGTCCCTTGCGATGTATGCCATGGATCACGTTTCAACCGCGAAACTCTTCAGGTGCATTTTAAAGGGAAATCCATTGCGGACATTTTAGATACCACTGTCGAGGAAGGGGCGGAATTGTTTTCCGCGTTTCCTGCCATGGTGGGCAAGCTAAAGTTGTTGGAAGAAGTGGGTTTGGGATACGTGAAGATCGGGCAGCCCGCCAACACATTAAGCGGCGGCGAAGCCCAGCGCGTCAAGCTGGCAAAGGAATTATCACGCCGCGCCACCGGCAGGACCTTGTATGTGTTGGATGAACCTTCAGTTGGACTGCATGCCGCGGATGTCCATAAACTGATTGAGGTGCTCCAGCGGTTGGTCGATGCCGGAAACTCAGTTTTAATCATCGAACATAACCTCGATATTATAAAAATCGCGGATTGGATCATCGACCTAGGCCCGGAGGGAGGCAACCGAGGAGGGCAGTTGATCGCAGAAGGGACGCCTGAGCAAGTCTGTCAAATGAAAAGGACTTATACGGGCGAGTTTCTGAAGGCTCACCTGAAGGTGTTGAAAGCGAGCAAGCGTCCTGCATCCAAATAATCCAGTTCAGCCCTTCTTTGCGCAATCCATCAAGTTCAGGTACAATCTTTTTGCATTCCAGGAAGCACGCTCAACCCTTGGGATGTAAGGATTGAATATGAACAAGTCGAAATCACCTCAAAATGTCATTAATCAATATAAAAAACGCCAGCGGGTGGGTCCCATGCTGGTTTGGATTATCGCTATCGTACTGGTAGTCGTAGGTTTGATTCTGGTGTTAACCTGGTTATTGGGTTCAGGTGGCCCAAATATCACACTTTTTGCATCAGATACCCCCACTCCCACGCTGACCTTCACGGCGACCAACACTCCAGTTCCCACCGAGACTCCCACGGTCACACAAACCCCATCGGTAACGCCAACACCCACTCCAGCCTCTCCATTTACCTATAAAGTTCAGGATGCAGATACATTGGTGGGAATCATTGAATCGCAAGGATTGGCCGACAACCTCAATGCGCTGCAACTGATCATCTTCCTCAACCCGAATGTTGACCCCAATAATTTGATAGTGGGGGAGGATATTTTGCTCCCAAACCCGGACATGGTATTACCAACTGAAACGCCGATTCCCGTTGATTTACCACGCGGAACGAAGATTGTATATACGATCCAATCAGGAGACAGTCTTGAATTGATAGCCAGCAAGTTTAACAGTACAGTTGAAGCCATCCTTGCCCTGAAGGAAAATGAGGAAGCCGGGATCACCGACGCCAACACCATATTCGCCGGCCAAAAGATCGTTGTACCTGTGAATCTCGTGACCCCCACGCCGACCCCGCGACCCTCCGTAACACCGGTATTCACGGCGACTCCCTGATTAGTCTTGTCAAGGATTAATAAGAATGTCCCCTGGTTGCGTACAGATTAGAATGTCCCCTATTTGGAGACAAGCGGGGTAATGTTCCAAGGATGATTGGGAGCGGGCTTGTGAGCCTTGCTCCGGTTGATGAGGACATGATCGATCTGCTTGGCGGTGACCACTTCCGCCTGGCGTTTCTGCTTTTGGAAAATGGTGTAAGGGAGAGGCTTGGCTTTATAGAGAATACAGATGCTGCCATCGGCATCTTCGCAAACAGTGACAGGAGCCTTGTGGAGGGCATAGGTCGGGCGATCGGTCTGGATCTGATAAACCACATTCTTGAACTGGACGGTGAGGTTCTTGGAAATGGTGCGGGGCTCCTGCCAGGCGAGGATGTGGTCAAGGTCCTGGTGAGCTGACACAGGGCGGTGAACATCCAGGGAAGAGCGCGGCTGGACCGCAAAGCGGGCATTGAAGTCAGCGATGAACTCGGGCAGGTAGGCATTGCCCTGCTGCAGGGTTGAAATATTGAGCAGACGCATCTCCTTCACCAGCCGGTCCTGCAGGGTTTGATTGACCCGTTCCACCCTTCCCTTGGCCTGGGGGGTGTTGGCACACAGGATCGGGATCTCCAGGCATTGCATGGCGCGCCCGAACTGGGTCAGGTTGTCTCCAGAGCCCGCATTGGGGATATTGACCCGAAAGATGCCGTGTTTGTCGGTGTACAGCCCGGCAGGGCGGCCATGGGCAGCCAGATACTGCCGCAGCAGGGCACAGTAACCGAAGAAGCTCTCTTCGGCCACAAAGTGCAACGCTCCCAACTTCCCGCTGGCATCATCGATCATCACCAGCAGGCTGCAACGCTCCGAACGCCCCTCGAACCAGTCATGATCCGTCCCGTCCATTTGCTCCAGTTCTCCAAAGCAGGCGCGTCGTTCACGCATCTGATGCACTTCCAGCTTCCGGGCTCGCTTGGCCTTCCACAGCTCCTCCTCGATCATGATCCGCCTCACGCTCCCCAAACACAACTTCAGCCCATGCAGCTCCACTAATTTCTCGTGGGCCAATGTCGGCCCAAAGCCCGCATAGCGCCCTTTCAGCAGGTCGAGTGCAGCCCGCTCCGTCTCCTTGTCCAATTGATGGTGACTGGGCTTCCCGCGCTGTTGCGATACCAGCCCGGCTGCCCCTTTTTCCCGATAGGCTCGCAACAGCCGCTTCACTTGCCGGACACTCAGCCCCAGCACCTCCGCCGCTGTTCCTTGTCCCATTCGTTTCTCCAGTAAATGCTCCATCACTTCCAGACGGCTCAGTTCTTCTTTGCTCATGGTTAGCAGGTCCATTTCTCTGTCCCTTTCGAAGGGGACATTCTAATTCGACCGCAAAGGGGACATTACTATTAAACGCTAAC
>CAVPVW010000006.1:0-64480 GCA_963709295.1 uncultured Chloroflexia bacterium
TCGAGAGCCGAAGGTCCGAAAGGTAGGTCGGACAAGGTTTTCCCATCCCGCTTGTACCCCACGCATAACTTAATCGTCTCAAAGCCTGATAGGATGTCCAGCTTGGTGATGGTCAGCTCGGTCAGGCCGTTGATGCGCACTGCATAACGCAGCAGCACCCCGTCCAGCCAGCCGACGCGGCGCGGACGGCCGGTGGTCGTGCCGTATTCGTCCCAGGGATTCGCGCCCGTTCCGCGCAGACGAAGCGCCAGGTCGTCGAACACTTCGGTAGGGAAGGGACCCGACCCGACGCGAGTCTGGAAGGCTTTGCACACACCAGTGACGCGCGTATCCGCCGCGGTGTTGAGTCCCAGTCCGAGGCCGGTCAACACGCCGGGGGCGGTGGTGGTGGAACTTGTCACGAAGGGGTAGGTGCCGTGGTCGATGTCGAGCAGCGTCCCCTGCGCGCCTTCGGCCAGGACGGATTTCCCCTCGGAGAGCGCCAACGCTAATTCTGTCGATGTATCGAACACATACGGGGCGATGGTCTCCGTGTAGGATTTGAAATTATCAAGAATAGGTTGAATTTCAAGAGCAGGGGCTCCAAGTTGGGTGAGACTCTTGTTGGCGTCGGTCAGATGCGCGGTCAGCTTGTCGTTGAAGTCAGGCGCGAGCATGTCCGCGATGCGCAGTCCCCGGCGGGAGGCTTTGTCCGTGTAGGCCGGGCCAATTCCGCGCCCGGTGGTGCCGATGCTGCCCTTGCCGCGAGCCGCTTCCTGAGCAGCGTCCAGAGCCTGGTGGGCGGGGGTGATCAGGTGCGCGGCGTGGGAGATACGCAATCGCTGCGGGGTCACCTCAATGCTGAGGGAGCGCAGCATGTCCATCTCCGCCAGCAGCGACTTGGGGTTGATGACCATCCCATTTCCCAGAACAGCGACCACGTCTGGGTGAAGGATTCCTGAAGGAATGAGGTGCAGCTTGAAAAGTTGTCTGCCTATGGTGACGGAATGCCCGGCGTTGTCCCCGCCGTTATAGCGCGCCACGAAGGCAGCCTGGGCGGCAAACCAATCGACAATGCGCCCCTTTCCTTCATCCCCCCACTGTGTGCCAACAATGACTTGGAGCGGCATGATGTTTTCTCCTGAGTGAAGTGTAAGGATATTATAACAGTCGAAAAAGACCCCCCTCCGCCCTCCAGGCAGGGAGGGGGCAATGTTATAATCTCCGGCAGGATATTTCCATGACACGAAAAATTTTTGTTGTGATTCTATTCATCTTTTTCATCCTCATCATGCGCATGGCGCTGGATGTTCAGGCCTCGCCCGCGGGGCAGGTGTTGCAATATGCTACGCCCACGCCGGGTCCTGACGGCCGCATCGTGTACATTGTCCAGGCGGGCAACTCCTGCCTGCGCATCTCCCTGCTGACGGGTGTTTCAGAGGATCAACTTCGGTTGCTGAATCGCTTGAACGAAACCTGCGACCTGATCGAAGGTCAGGAGCTGCTGATCGGATTCGGCGGCCCTTCGGTGGGTACACCCACTCCCGGTCCATCGCCCACCCCGACGGAGGTGCTGCCGACGCCCACCCCGGTCAGCGGCGGGCTGGCGCAGATCTGCGTGCTGCTCTACGAGGACGTCAACGGGGACGGTAAACGCCAGGAGACGGAACCGGCCATCGCCGGCGGCGCGGTCAGCGTGACTCACCTGAAAGGGGAGTATTCGCAGACCCTGACCACGGTGACGGGCGACCCCGAGGCTGATTTCCAGGGAATCTGCTTCACCGATGTCCCGCAGGGGGAATACACCGTCAGCGTGGGCATCCCGGACGGGTACAACGCCACCACCGCGTTGGATTACAACCTGACCGGCGCGCAAAAGGTTATTGCGGGAGGGACGGTTTTCCTGCCCTTTGGCGCCCAGACAGGCAGCGCTCCTGCTGTGGATCCGACCGGGGAGGGCCGCTCGCCAACGATCGCCATTATCGGCGCCTCGATGCTGGTCATAGCCGGCGGGTTGTTCTGGTATGCGCGGCGGATTTCGGGTGGTTCGGGAAAGATGAAATATAGGTAGTGTGATTATAAAGTGGAGACCCCTCCGGCTCATGCCTGGAGGGGTCTTTTTCTATCCCATTGGGTGTTTCATTCTCTGCCCGCCGATAAGATGAAAGTGCATGTGGAAGACCGTCTGCCCGCCGTGGACGCCGGTGTTGTTGATGATGCGGAATCCGCTCGAATCGATGCCTTCGCGTTCAGCCAGAATTCCGTGCCACGGAGAAAATGTGACCGACCAGCGCCTCGTCCTCCGGCTCGAGTTCGTTGACTGACTCGATGTGCTTGTTCGGCACGATCAAGATGTGGGTTGGCGCGACAGGATGCAGATCGCGGAAGGCGGTCACCTGCTCATCGCGGAATAGAATCGCGGCGGGAGAATTTCCAGCGACAATTTTACAGAAGACGCAATCGGGGTTCATCTTGTTCATAAAGGCTGCCAGTTTTGCGAATTGATGGATGGCGTATGCTTTCACAGGTGCGATTCTACCTGAAAAAAGTAGGTCACGTTTCAAACGTGACCTACACCAAATCTCTTCTTTATAATCTAATCTCTGGCTATTTGTTCGATTCACCCTTGATGAACGCCTCTGTCATCTCGCGGCAGATGTTGTCCTTGAACTGCTTGGGCGGCGTCTTGAAGAAATAGGACGACGGGCCGATGATCGGGCCGGAGAGCTTGCGGTCCAGCGCCAGTTTGGCGCAGCGTACCGCGTCGATGATCACGCCGGCGGAGTTGGGGCTGTCCCACACCTCCAGCTTGGCCTCCAGGTTGAGCGGCACCTCGCCAAAGGTCGTGCCTTCCATACGGATGTAGCACCACTTGCGGTCGCTCAGCCACGGCACGTAATCGGACGGTCCCACATGGATGTCATCCGGCGACAACTGGTAGGGGATCATGCTGGTGACCGCGCCGGTCTTGGAGATCTTCTTGCTCTCGAGGCGCTCGCGCTCGAGCATGTTGAGGAAGTCGGTGTTGCCGCCGAAATTGAGCTGGTAGGTGCGGTCGATTTTCACGCCGCGGTCCACGAACAGGCTGGTGATGACCCGGTGCAGGATGGTCGCGCCGACCTGCGACTTGATGTCGTCGCCCAGCACGGGCAGCCCGGCGTCGCGGAAGCGTCCCGCCCAGTAATCGGACGAGGCGATGAAGACCGGGATCGCGTTGACGAAGGCGCAGCCCGCCTCGATGATCTGTTCCACATACCACTTGGTGGCCATCTCGGAACCGACCGGCAGGTAGGAGACCACCACATCCGTCTTCGTCTCCTTGAGCAGCTTGACGATGTCGGCAGTGGGGCCAGGGGCTTTCTTGATCACGCCGGAGAGGTACTTGCCCAGTCCGTCGTGGGTCATGCCGCGCACGACCGGCACGCCCATATTCGGCACGTCGCAGAACTTGTAGGTGTTGTTCGGCTCGGCGAAGATGGCCTCCGACATATCCTTGCCGACCTTGGTGGCGTTGATGTCGATACCCAGGGTGAAGACGATATCCTTGATGTGGTACCCGGCCAGGTTGACGTGCATCAGTCCCGGCACGGTGGCGTCGTCGGGAGTCTTCTTATAAAACTGGACTCCCTGCACCAGGGACGAGGCGCAGTTGCCCACGCCGATAATGGCTACTCGGACTTTCTTGCTCATCGATTTTTTACTCTCCTTATCAGAGTTGATAGATTGTTTTTTCATAAAGTTGCCTATGCTATAATCTTACTACATCTGGATGCCCGATTGGATTTGAATTTTTTAATCTGACCAAACCGGATAGGATTTGAAAGGATGCCACCCTCAGGTGGGATATGGCGACCAAGGACAGCCCGCTCCGACTCGAATACCTGCTCGAAGCCACCCGCGACTTGCGTAACGCGCTCGACCTGGAGGCCTACCTCCAGCTGGTGGCGGAAGCCGCCTCCGAACTGACGGATGCGGAGGCTTCGTCCATCCTGGTCGTTGACGAATCGGGCACCAACCTGCGCTTTGTCGCCGCCCCGCGCCTCCAGTGGAACGTGATGAAGTCGCTGGATGTCCCGATCGAGGGCAGCATTGCCGGGAGAGTCTTTACATCCGGCAACCCTGAGATCATCCTGGCGGCCAAGCGCGACAAGAAGCATTTCAAGAACATCGACTCAATGACCGGTGTAGAGACCCAGTCCATGGCGGCAGTGCCGATCATTCTCAAGGGCGAGAAGATCGGTGTCTTCGAAGTGGTCAACCACGGCGGGAACAAGGATTTTTCCGAAGAAGATGTCGCCATTCTGGAGATCCTGGCGGCGGAGGCAGCCGTCCTTCTTTACAACGACCGGCTCGAGAAGCAGGTGGTGAGCGCTAATGAGAAAATCGCCAAGCTGGACCGGATGAAGAGCGATTTTACCGCCATCGCCTCGCACGAGCTGCGCACCCCACTGGGGCTCATCCTTGGCCATGCCACCTTCCTGCGCGAAATGGTGGACCCGGAACTGGGAGAGCAGGTGGACACGATCATCCGTGCCGCTTCCAAGTTGAAGGAGATCATCGAAGACCTGTCCAACGTGGACAATTTCCAGACCGGCATGGCCACCCTGCGCACGCGCATATTCTCGGTCAACCGCCTGATCTTCGAGTTGATCGACTCCTACCAGGCCGACGCCAATGCCAAGAAGATCACCCTCCAGACCAACCTGCATAAGTCCGCCGATCTGGTCATCGACGGAGACGTGGAAAAGATCAGCATCGCCCTCAGCAACCTGATCAAGAACGGCATCATGTTCACCAACGAGGGCGGGCACGTTTTCGTGCAGGTGGAACAGGTGCCGGGCTACGTCAAGATTTCCGTCATCGACGATGGCATCGGTATTCCAGCCTCGGATTTGAACCGCATCTTTGAACGCTTCTACCAGGTCGAGTCGCATCTCACCCGCAAGCACGGGGGCATGGGTCTCGGGCTGTCCGTCTCGAAGGTCATGGTCGAGATGCACGGCGGACGAATCTGGGCAGAGAGTGTGGATGGCAAGGGGAGTAATTTCACCATCATGCTGCCGATGAACCTGGCTCAGGTGAGGGCGGCTCAAAAAGTGATGAATAGTTAAAGCCGCCGACCCATTACTGATAAGGTTCGCACGTGACCATTCCCTTTCATATCATTGCCGGGCAATTGCGCCGGGAATATCTCCTGCCTCCCGAAAGCCGTCCAATGCTGGACGTGCCCGGAGGCAACTTGCTTTACGCAGCCTCTGGCGCGCGCCTGTGGAGCGACAAGATCGGCCTGCTTTCACGCGTCGGCGAGGATTTTCCCCAGGAGTGGCTGAAGCAGTTTGCAAAACTGGGTTTTGATACGACAGGGATTCGCATCCTGACCGGAGGCCTTGACCTGCGCTCCTTCCGGGCTTACATGGATGCCGCCACACCGCAGACCTCCAACCCGGTGGCACATTTTGCCAGGCTTGGGCTGCCTTTTCCGAAATCCCTGCTGGGGTTCCAGCCGACGCAGCGAAGAAAAAGACAGTCGCACTCGAACTGCCCCAGACTCCCCGCGGATAAGCGATATCCCAAAGATCTACCTGGATGCCAAAGCGGTGCATATCTGCCCGACGGACTACGTCTCTCACACGCAACTGCTGCCGGCTTTCCGCCAGGCAGGCGTGCTCACCACTTCGTTAGATCCATCTCCGGGGTACATGCAGCCGTCCTTTATGGAGGATGTCCGATCCCTGGTCCAGGGGTTGACCGCGTTCATGCCCTCCGAGGAGGAGATCCGTTCGCTGTTCTGGGGCAAGACCAACGACTTATGGGCGATGATCGAAGCCATCGGCTCCTGGGGTGTGGAGTTTGTCATTGTTAAACGAGGCGGCCTTGGACAGATGATTTACGATTTCTCCAGTCACCGCCGCTATGAAGTGCCGGCCTATCCCGGCCGTGTGGTGGATCCTACCGGCGGGGGAGATGCATTTTGCGGAGGATTCATTGTAGGCTATGCTGAGTCCTTTGACCCTGTGCGGGCTGCACTTCATGGCAATGTGTCTGCGTCCATTGCGCTTGAAGGGAGCGGTGCTTTTTTTTCTCTGGATGCCATGCCTGGGTTGGCCCAGGCGCGGCTTGAAACGCTCAAGGAAATTGTTCGGGAAGCCTGAAAAAATTTGAATATCGAATCGCTGCTCGATCTCGCTTGGCAAATCCAACAAATCCCCGCGCCAACGTTTAATGAAGGTCGGCGCGCGGAATTTGTCCGGGCACGTTTTCAGGCGGAAGGATTGATGGATGTACAAATCGACCCCGTCGGGAATGTGCTGGCGCGTCTGCCGGGGGTCGGCACAGGGCAGCCACTCATCATATCCGCCCACCTCGATACGGTCTTTCCACTTGACACGGACCTGACCTCCTACCGCGACAGCGACAGGATCTCAGCGCCGGGGATAGGAGACAATTCTCTCGGAGTGGCGGCACTCTTCGGAATTCTTTGGCAGCTTCGCGAGGTGAAAGCTGGATTGCCCTGTGATATCTGGCTCGTGGCCAACGTGTGCGAAGAGGGATTGGGCGATTTGCGTGGGATGAAAGCAGTTGTAGAACGCTTTGGGGAGGACGTGAAAGGGTACCTGGTCCTTGAAGGGATGGCTTTCGGTCATGTCTACAATCGCGGTACCGGCGTCAGGCGGTATAAGATCGTTGCCCGAACGGCCGGCGGGCATTCGTGGTCGGACTATGGAAAACCATCCGCCATCCATGAGCTGTCGGAGTTGGTGACCCGGTTGGTCGAAATCAAATTACCAGTCTCGCCGCGCACCACGCTGAATGTCGGCGGGATAATCGGCGGAACCTCCATTAATACGATAGCACCGGAAGCCCGAATTGAACTCGACCTGAGGTCCGAGGACGAATCCACCCTGCAGGGGCTTGTCCGGCAGGTGGATGAACTCGTTGCCGGGATGAAAAAATCCGGAGTGGAATGGGATATGCAAGCGATCGGTCACCGCCCTGCCGGATTCATCAGCCCGGACCATCCGTTTATTCGGACTGCAATGAGCAGCCTCACCCAATTGGGAGTCGAACCGGTGTTGACCATCGGCTCAACGGATGCCAACATTCCCTTTAGCAAAGGGTACCCGGCGGTGGTGTTGGGCGTCACGACCGGAGGTGGAGCGCATACTTCAAAGGAATATATCGATCTTCCACCCATCGAAAACGGAATGACCCATCTTGTCGAGGTAGTCACACGGATGACGCAGTAAAAACCGGCTTCGGAAAGAAGCCGGTTTTTCTTATGAAAATCCCAGGATTTCGTAAACAGGAATTGGATCGCGTTTCCCCTTGACCTGCAAGGGTTCCATCGGCAGGACACGCAGATAATCCCTCACTCTTTCATAGGCGGTCTGACTGATCACGATCTGGTTATGCCAGGCATTCTCCTGCAGGCGCTTGGCCGTGTTGACACTATCGCCGATGGCGGTGTATTCCAGGTGTTTTTCGGTGCCGATCAGCCCAAGCACGGCATCGCCATAATGAATGCCCACGCCAAAGGACAGCTTTGCCTCCGGCGGGAGTTCAGCATGCAGGCGAAGCACCGAATCTCTGAGCGAGA
The DNA here is from genome assembly GCA_963709295.1 of uncultured Chloroflexia bacterium. Lineage (GTDB taxonomy): Bacteria > Chloroflexota > Anaerolineae > Anaerolineales > Villigracilaceae > JBGPQJ01. The sequence continues at coordinate 7,577 of CAVPVW010000006.1, forward strand.
CAGCCGCACGAACGGCACGCAGGGTGTGGTCAGCCTGGGGGATGGGAGCGTTGAACCAGGCCATCACTGCGTCGCCGAGGAATTTGTCCACGGTGCCTTCCTGGTCGAGGACCGCTTCGGCAGCGGCGGCCAGGTACCGGTTCAGGATGCTGACCAGTTTTTCAGGCGAGTGCTGCTCTGAGAAACTGGTAAATCCGCGGATGTCGGCGAACAGCACGGTGATATCCGTGCGCCGGCCCACCAGGGAGAGGCTGTCAGGGTCGAGTTGACGGATGACGGCGGGGGAGACCATCCGCTCGAAGAGCTTCCGTTGGCCTTCGAGCCGCTTGCGTTCGGTGAGATCGTCCAGGACGATGGTGACACCCTGCGTGACCTGTGATCCGTCCTTGAGCGGGGAAAGATTGAGCCGCCAGTTCAAATTCCCGCGCAGGGGGTGCCGGTGGTTGAGTTCCATGTCGGTGATGGCCATGTCGCTGATCCGGACTGTTGCCACTCGCGGCAGAATGTCATTGGCTATGGAGGGGAAGACTTCATCGAGCCGCCTGCCTACCATATCCGCCGTCGCCTTGCCTATGATGGTTTCTGCCGCGCGGTTGGCCAGGGTAATCTGGTCTTCGATATCGGCGGTGATCACGCCGCTGGTGATGGAGGCGAACACGTTGTCCATTAAATTCTTGAGCTCGGTCACTTCCTCGAGGGTTTTCCGCAGGGAGGCGAACAAGCGGGCATTCTCGATGGCGACCGCCGCTTGATTGGCAAATGCCGTGATGAGGTCCTTCTCGGGCTCGCGGAAGATGCCGGCCTGCAGACGGTTGTCCGTGTAAATGACGCCGATCAGGTAGCTCTTCACCATGAGCGGGACGCACAGGATGGAACGCAGTTTGTAGGCGATGATCAATTCTGTCGCGTTAAAGCGGGGGTCTTCCTTGGCGTTGGTGGTCATCAGCGGCACACCGCTCTCGATCACGCGCTTGATGACCGTTCTACTAATGGCGGTTTCATTGTTATTGAGGGATTCCTGCTCCCAGTTGCGGGCGATCTGCGTGACCATTTCCCCATTTTCGTTGGCCAGCATCAGGAATCCCCGCTCGGCGCCGGTCAGGCGGACGATGGTGTCCATGACGATGCGCAGGACTTCGTCCAATTTCAACGTGGAGTTGATGACCTGGCCGATGTCTGCCAGCGCAAAAAGGTTCTTGCGTTCCTCGTCCACGGACCCCACCTCAAGGCTGGCTCGGTGCAGGCGGGCCTCCATTTGCGAGAGCTCATCAATGACATTCGGCGGGAGGCTGGTCCGCATGGGCAGCAAAGTGGACCGCATCCGACCGGCCATCATGCTGAGGGATTTCAGCTGCTTGTCGAGGGAGGGGGTGGATTGGATGGTTTGATCGGTCGCCATGGCATTAGGAGAAGAATCGATTGATGAGGCGTTTTATCGTTTTGAAGCGGATGGTCCGGCTGGCCTGCCGGGCGGCAGGCAGATTCCCATCCCACGGGCTGTAGAGCGCATATTGGTGCTCTTTTGCAAGAAGTTCAATTTCCTCTCCGGCCTCCGGCAATAGCTCTCGCAGCGTCACTGCCCGTTCGGCAGGGGTGGCTGCTGCCGGTTGAGGTTTTCCCAGCCACCGCAAGCTTTGGTTGATGGTGGCAAATGACCGCGCGATGGGTGTCTGCTCCGGACCAGCGTGCCCAGTAGAGAAGGATGCGTGGTACTGGCAGATGCCTCCGTTCGAGAAATGCCATGATGGTGGCCGGCGCCTGGTAGACCTGCACCCTGCCGGATTGATATTGCCAATAAAATATCCCTGCCGCGATGGCTGCCATCATGATTATAACCCACGTGGTGATACGTAAATAATCCACCTGAGAGCCGGTGATTGCCGTTTCATCATCACCGAGATCTTCGTCAGGCCGGAAATCGTCCGCCCCGCCGGGAGTGAGCGGTGCGAGTGTATCGTTGGAGAGGTCTTCGGGGGTCACCCCTTCCGGACGAATAATGGGGGATTGGCTGACGGTGGGTTCGAACTCCACCCAGCCTATCCCGGGGAAGTAGACTTCCATCCAGGCATGGGCATCTTTTTGAAGGATGTTATAGACCGTGCCTTCATCGTTTGGCTCACCCTCAGCATAGCCCACTGCCAGACGCGCCGGGACCCCAACCGCGCGAAGCATCAACACGCCGGCAGTGGCATAATAATTACAGAATCCCTCTTTCAATTCAAGCAGGAACCATTCCATCAGGTCGGTATCGGGGGGCGGAGCTTGAATACGCTCGACATATTTGATTTCCTGACGCAGATAGTCGGTAATTGCGTTTGCCTTGTCGTAAGGTGTTTCAGCTCCACTTGTGATCTTCAATGCAAGGTTTTCAATTCGTGGAGAGAAATCGTCAGGGAGTTGAAGGTAGCGCTCGGTCACCCATTGGGGATAGTCCTCACGCGCTTGCCGAAGCTGCAGGACAGTAGGGTTGGTCAACCTGGAGCGTGAGCTGTACGTCTCGCCGGCTTTCAAGTTGCGGGTCGTCCGCATCATGACCATGTCGACCAGTTCATCCCCAACAGGAAAGTATTTGTATTCGCCTGCACGGCTTATCCAGAAGGGATCGGGAAGCAGATAGAGCAAGGATTGGTTGGTAATGTAGGTCGTGAAATAAAATGTTCCCTGGGGTCCGAATCCCAATCCGGCTGGATCAAAGCTATCCTCATCGGGATTGATTTCTGCGATGGAATTGGCATTGGTCGTCCAGTTGCCGTCCGAATACTCATCGTATACACGCCCTCGCCAGTAAAGGCGGGGAAAGTCCTGGGCGGCCTCCGGAACCTGGACGGTGAAAAGGACTGCCTCGCCGAGCGGGTTGCCCAGTCCCAGTGACAAGTTGTCCGAGTAAAAATCGCGTGCACCGACGGCTGTAGTTCCTTGAATGGCAGCAAAGGCATCCTTGAAGCGCTGTTTCAGATCATCCCATGGTTTGACCAGGTCATTCCAAAACCTGTTGGCAGCAGGCGATGGAGACAGTGATAACGGCATGGTCCAAGCCAGGAGAACTAATACCCCGGCAGAAATTAGGACCGCCATGGAGATGTCAAGGTTTGCTTCGGGTGTGATGAAGATTCGGCGCTGTTTCCAATCGCGGCTGGAATTTATGTAGTTGATGCGGCCGTAAAGGAAAAACGAAAGGAAAAGATAGATGCCCAGATACCAGATGCGCTCCGGAACCGCCCAATCATACGTGTGAAGAATGATAATGGCCAGCCCGCCCGGAAGAACAGCCGCTAAAATATTCCCGTGCCTGGTGAGCGCATAGCCACTGAAGATACTGATAATCCAAAAAAGGATGCTCACGAAGGTTAGAAATAGAATGAAATCGTCCACCGGCTGGCGGCTGGAGAGTTGTGCCAGGGAGAAAATCAGCCTTCCACCAAAACTTGCAAGCCGCTCTCCCCAACCCAGGGCATCTTCTGTAACCTGGGAGAGCTGCCAGGGAAGGATAAAGAGGCTGTATCCGATCATCAGCCAGATGGCGACCCGACGACTGAATAGGCTCTTCCCGAGCGCCATCCCCAGGATCATTCCCAGGAAGACCAGGATCCAAACATAATCAAGATGGGGAACCCAGTTCGTCGAGAGCAGCCTTCCTGCTGCAACCAGCAGGGCTACACAAAGCACACCTGCTGCAGTCCAGTCCCACCAGCGCGATGAATCACGGTCCATGTTTTGAGTGTACAATAAAAATGAGGCGCCGTCAAAGACGCACCATCGAGGCTTGAGAATGTTTCCGAAGCACGTAATGTGCTTAGGGGGCAGTCATTTTGATGTGGGTATTTAAGGAGGAAAAGCCATGCAGTCATTGTGGGATTCTGGTATTCAATTTATCCTAGCCTTTCAAACCATCCCTGGGCTTGTTGCCCCGATGGAGTTTTTTAGTTTCCTGGGGTCAGAGGAGTTTTTCCTGATCATGCTTCCACTCTTGTATTGGTGCGTGGATACGGCGCTGGGTTTGCGTGTGGGATTGATCCTGTTATTCAGCACCTGGCTGAACGACGTGTTTAAAATCCTGCTCAATGATCCGCGGCCATACTGGATCAGCACGGATGTAAAAGCGTATGCGAACGAGTCGTCCTTCGGGGCGCCCTCAGGGCATTCCCAGACCGCCGTGGCGGTGTGGGGGATGATCGCCTATTATGTCAACCGCCGATGGGTGTGGGTCTCCTGTGTCGCAGTGATGATTCTCATCGGCCTTTCCCGCATGTATCTTGGCGTGCATTTCCCGACCGATGTGCTGTTTGGCTGGTTGATCGGCGGCCTCCTGCTTCTCTGCTTCATCAAGTTCTGGGACCCCGTCGCCATCTGGCTCAAGCGATTGACCTTTGCTCAGCAGGTATTGGTCGCTTTTCTGGTCTCACTGGGATTTATCGGCACGGTACAGCTAGCCATCCTTTCCCTAGGCGGTTGGACCATGCCGGAGGAATGGCTGCTCAATGCAGCAGTCGCTTTCCCGGAAGGACCGGCACCCGACCCTGTTGATCTCAGCGGAGCCATCACCTCGGCAGGGACATTGTTTGGGTTGTCGCTCGGTTTTGCCTGGTTTACACGCCAGGGTGGATTTTCTGTCGAGGGATCGCTTGGTCAGCGTGCAGTTCGGTTTCTGGTGGGGCTGGTCGGTGTGGCGATTCTGTACGTTGGGTTGAAAATCATCTTCCCGTCAGGAGATGGCGCACTCCCTTATTTATTCCGTTATCTGCGATACAGCCTTGTAGGCGCATGGGTTTCGGCTGGCGCTCCATGGCTTTTCCTTCGCTTGAAGCTGGCCAGGCCGAAATGAATCGGTCTAAGTAGCCTTTCATAACTGTAAAGGTAAACGGGCTTATAAGGTCATTAGCCAGCCAAATGGGCAAAACCTTACTCTGTTATAATCTTAAGCTGATTAACTCTTTTCGGTGGATTTATTTTAGATGACACTTGAACAAGGAGCCATTCTCCACGGACGTTACCGCATCGTAGAGATCCTGGGCCAGGGAGGCATGGGATCCGTCTATCGCGCCATCGATGAAAACCTGGGCGTGGAGGTCGCGGTTAAGGAGAACCTATTCACCACCGATGAGTACGCCCGCCAGTTCCGCCTGGAGGCAGTGATCCTGGCCAGCCTGAGACAGCCCAACCTTCCGCGGGTTTCTGACCATTTCGTGGTTAACAACCAGGGGCAGTACCTCGTCATGGATTATATCGAGGGCGAGGACCTGCGGCAGAGGATGGAGCGGATCGGCAACATCCCCGAAGAGGAAGCCATTCTTATAGGCGCTTCGATCTGCGATGCGCTGGCTTACCTCCACTCACGGAAGCCTCCTGTCTTGCACCGGGACCTCAAGCCGGGGAATGTGAAGATCACCCCCGAGGGTCATGTCTACCTGGTGGACTTTGGCTTGGCGAAGGTGGTCCGCGGCACGCAGGCTACAACGACTGGAGCGCGTGCCATGACTCCCGGTTATTCTCCTCCTGAACAATATGGCACTGCGAGAACAGACGCCCATTCCGATATTTATTCGCTGGGCGCGACACTTTATGCGGCATTGACCGGAGTGATTCCCGAAGACGGCTTGGCGCGGGTGATGGACAATGTCCAACTCACGCCGATCAGAAAGCGCAATCCAAAAGTCTCGCGCAAGCTGGCAGCCGCCATCGAGAAGGCCATGGAGCCGTATCCTGATGACCGGTTCAAATCCGATGAGGAGTTCAAGCAGGCTCTGTTGGCAGCCAGCGCGAAAACCCAAAAGCCAGAAGGCGGGTATGTCGTCGCAGCAGCAGCAGTCGACGCCGATCGTCCGCCATCCAAGCCGCTTAGCGCAATCGAGCAGCAGGCGGAAAAGGTCGGTATGCGCGAGAACACGCCTGCCCGGTTGAAACGAAAGCGCAAGCGGAGCCTGGGCTGGCTGGCTTTTTCTTTGCTGCTGGTTTTAATTGTTGTCCTCTCGCTGGGGTTGGTCATCAATTTCCCGACGATCATTCCGCCGGAAGCAGCAGGTTTCCTTCCTCCTGGTTGGCTGCCCAGCGCTACCCCGACTGTGATAAAGACATTGCTACCATCCCCGACCAATGGAACAATGACTGTTATTCCTCCTGTGGTGGATTCGCCCACCGCAACGCACACAAAGCGGGTTACTTTAACTCCGTCCAACACTGCCACACCAACTATTACGCCAACCCCCACCATTACCCCCACACTGATCGGGGGTGGACTGGGCACGGTCGCTTTTGCCTCCAGCCGATCAGGCCTTCCCCAGATCTACCTGATGAACTCCGATGGCACTGACCAACGCGCCATCACCACAGAGACGGATGGCGCCTGCCAGCCCGATTGGTCTCCGGATGGAATGCAGATCGTCTATATTTCCCCGTGCAGATTGAAAGACAGCGATTATCCGGGCGCCAACCTTTACGTCATGAATGCGGATGGAACCGGGAAAGACGCACTGGGAGGGTCCATCGAGGGCGATTTTGATCCTGTCTGGTCGCCGGACGGCAAATCCATCGTATTCACTTCCCTGCGGGATGGCCATGCCCAACTCTATAAACTGGACCTTGAAACCAAGGAGGTCATCCGATTGACTGAGACGGATTTGAATGTCCAGGCTAGGCAGGCAGACTGGTCCCCCGATGGTACACAAATTGCCTATACTTTACGGCGGCTGGGTGTGTTTCAAATCTGGGTCATGACCAATTCCGGGCAGGCACAGCAGCAACTCGTGCGGAGCGGTTCGCAGCTTTCGGACTTTCTCCCAGCGTGGTCACCCGATGGATCATTCCTCTCCTTCAGCCAGACTGAGTCGTTTGTCAACTCCCCGTCGCCCGCCTGGTTGATGTCCATGCGATATGAGGACCGCAAAAGTCAGCCCAGTGTAAAGGTGAACGCAATAACACCTATTGTCGATGTGGATTACTCACCGGATGGATATTGGTTGGTGTTCGAATCCGTTTCTGCGGACCCCTCAGGCTCCAACCAGGATATTTATCTCATGACCATTTCCGGCGGTGACCGGACCCGGTTGACAAGGGATCCCGACGTTGATTTTGACCCTGCCTGGAAGCCGCGTACCATTCCAACCGCGACACCAACTCCTTAGTCCGCGCCAATCGACCTGATCCATACCTGCTCCCCTTTTGTTATGGGGGAGTATATTTTTAAAAGATTGCTTATTTGGGTTAACCCACTATAATTTAATCGAGCGAAATGATTACCAGACTTGTGAACTTTCTTTCTGCGCCGCATTTTGAAGATGAAGAGAAGAACCGCATCGCCCGGGTTCTTTATGTCATCGTGGTGACCCTGTTGGCTGCCTCCCTGGTGATTGGAACGGTCGAGATCATAGCGGGGGAGCAAACTACGGCCCCAATTTTATTGGTGGGAGATGTCCTGCTCCTGGCAGTGCTTTGGCTGAACCAAAAAGGGAAGCTGCAATCCGCAAGCATGTTTCTGCTGATCATTCTCATCGGCGTGACCACTGTCCTTTTATCCATCGGTCAGGGCGTTCACGACATTGGGATCACACTCTATCCGATCATGATCATTGTTGCAGCGCTTTTATTGGATAAGCGGAATTTTATTATCATTGTTGCGCTCATCCTGGTTTCCCTGGCTTGCATCGTGTTTGGGGAAATCAGCGGGTTAATTGTCCAGGAAGCGACGGCCATTACCACTCGTCCGATTGATTTTATTATCGTGGGAACACTGCTTGTTTTGGCGGCTTTTGCCATCTGGCTGCTTGCGGATGATCTTCATCAGAACCTGAAACGGGCAAGGGAAAACGAAGGCAAGCTTGCACAGTCGAATCTCGAGCTGGAGAAACGTGCTCGCGAAATGGAATTTTCCGAGGCCAGGTGGCGGTCGGTGATTGAGAATGCGCCCGATACAATCCTGTCCATAACTGAAGATGGGACCATCGTTTTTTCCAACCAGCTTGACGAAGAGGGAAATGACGAACAAAAAGGCCGGAGCATTTATGAATCGCTCCCAGCTGAAGATCTTGAATCTGCACATCGGTTGGTAGAGCAGGTTTTTACATCGGGTGATCCCGTCACTTATGAAGCCCTGATCAATGACCGGTATCATGATTTGCGTTGGCATTCCATCCGCCTCAGCCCGGTACGGCAGCAGGATAGCAAAATTGTCAGCGGCATTCTTATTGTTACTGATATCCACGAACAAAAACAAGCGCGTGAAGCATTGCATGCCAGCGAGGAAGCGCTGCGTCGAAGTTCCGAATATCTGACCGCATTGAACCAAATCGGATGGGCGCTTTCCACACTTCAGGACCTCGATGGGGCCATGAAAGTGATCCTCGAGGCGATCAGGTCCCGGCTGCCTTTTGACGCATTTTTGATTGCCCTATATGATCTTGATACAAATTTTCTTTGGTATCCGCTGCTTTATGACTCTGGAAGAACATGGGATGAACCAGGGCAAAAATTGGATGAGGAATCCATGTCTGCCATGGTAATCCATTCAGGCGAGGCACTACTGCTTAACCGAACGCCTGAGGAAATCGAGAAAGCCGGCCAACACCAAAGGCACATCGGGGATACTTCCAAAGTCTCCGCCTCCGTCATCATGGCGCCTCTCCAAATCGGGCGGCGGATGATCGGCGTAATGGCCGTCCACAGCTACTCGCTGAATGCCTATACTCAGGATCATCTTACCCTGATGAATGGTGCTGCGTATCAGGTGGCCATCGCCATTGAAAATGCACGTCTTTATGAGGCCGCGCAAAGAGAGCTGGAGGAACGAAAGCGTGCGGAGGACGAGGTCAGGGAATTGAATGCCCAGCTTGAACGGCGGGTCCTGCAGCGCACGGTGGAACTTGAGGCATCCAATCGCGAACTGGAATCCTTCACCTACACTGTATCGCATGACCTGCGCGCACCCGTACGAGGCCTTCATGGATTCAGTCAGATTCTTCTTAGTGACTTTGGCAGTGAACTTCCAGAACAAGCCAGGGATTATCTCGAACGCATTGAAGACAATGCGCGTCTCATGGGGGAATTAATTGATGACCTGCTGGCTTTTTCACATCTTGGCAGGCAGCAACTCAAAAAAACATCACTAAATGCTGTTTTCATCGCGAAACAGGCGTTCGCAGAAGCCATTGCCCAGGAAAACCAGGAACGCATCCAATTCGTCCTTGGAGAGCTTCCGGAGGTTCAGGCAGATACCGTCTTATTGAAGCAGGTATTCATAAACCTGTTTTCAAATGCCATCAAGTTTTCACGACATCGTGAAAAGGCCGTGATCGAGGTTGGAACCCGGGAAACCGAAAAAGGTACAGCGATCTTCGTCCGCGATAACGGCGCAGGATTTGAGATGCAGCACGCCGGAAAGCTTTTTGGGGTCTTCCAGCGCCTGCATTCCTATGATCAATTCGAAGGGACCGGAGTCGGCCTGGCCATCGTGCGTCGCATTATTGAAAGGCACGGGGGAAGTATTTGGGCGGAGGGCGAATTGGACAAAGGAGCCGCCTTTTATTTCACCCTGGGTGCGCAAGTCGCTTGAGGCAATGTAATCCATGCGCAGTAAAAACGCATGAGGTGTAAAATTATTGGGAATCCTCTCACGGGAGAAAACCATGTCAGGTGTTGCGGTACTAACCGATAGTTGTGCCAGCATTCCCGAAACTATCTTGGCACAACTGAATATTCGCACGGTTGCGTATTATATCCACCGTGGACAGGAAGTTCTGTATGACCTTGTGACGGTTCAGCGGCAGGAATTCCTGGAATGGCTTGCAACGGCAAAGACCCTGCCCACGACAGCCAGCCCCGGGCCAGGGGATTATTTCACTGCCTACCAGGACATCGCCTCACAAGGTTTGGGTGAGATCGTCAGCATCCACATGACCAGCAAGGGCAGCGGCGCATACCAGGCGGCGACAGTCGCTCAAAGTATGGCGCAGGAAAAAATGCCGGATGTGCGTATTGAAGTGATCGACACCCGAAATGTGTCCCTTTGCCAGGGATGGATGGCGATCGAAGCCGCCCGTGCAGCTATCGCGGGTGCCGGTGTTGACGAGATCCTCTCCAAGGTCCGAGAAATGATGCAGGTCGCCCGCATGATTCAAACAGCTGATACTCTGAAATACCTTTACATGGGCGGGCGGATTGGGATGGCTCAGCGCCTGGTGGGGTCGTTGTTGAATATCAAACCGCTCATCGGCATGGAAGATGGCGTCATTGTTCCACTGGGAACCGCACGGAGTCGTCACCAGGCCTACACGGCCATGGTGGATCTGGTCGAAGATGCAGTCGGGAAGGGAAAAATAAAGATCGCCTATGTTCATGCCGGGGCGCTGGACGAAGTGGAGAAGATTAAACAGCTGGTGGATCAGCGCCTCGATGTGGTGGAATCCTTCTTTGCTGAGCTCTCTCCTGCACTGGCAGTCCATACCGGCCCAGGGACAGTAGGCGTGTGTTTTTTCCCTGTCTCAGGTTGATCGTGTTTATATTGATGAAAACAATAGCATTAGGAGGTCTCATGTTTAAGAAAAATGCAATTTTTACTCCGCTTTTCGTTTTATTGCTTCTGTTTGGAGCTGTCTCTCCTGTTCAAGCCCAGGGAATCGTTTCCGGGGATACCGTTCCAGCCGGTGTAACGGTTGACGACGATTTGATTCTGTTCGGCGAAACCGTGACAATCGATGGCGATGTCAATGGAAATGTCTTCGCCCTGGGGGGAACCGTCACCGTCAACGGAAAAGTGGATGGCAGCCTGTATGCGCTCAGCCAGCAAGTTCTTGTCAATGGCGAAGTGACGGATGGTGTGTATGGGTCCGCGTTAGAGCTGGTTTTCGGACCTGAAGGAAAAGTGGGGAGAAACGTAGCTTTCCTGGGCCTTTCGGTGGGCATGCCTGAAGGCGCGACCATCGGACGCGATCTCACCGGAATTTTCATCCTTGGCGCGCAATTTGCCGGTGACGTGGAACGGGAAACCACTGCCGTCATCGGGCCGTTGGAAGTCGTCCGGTTGATTATCCGCTTATTCGACATCCAAGCGCCTCCTTTCCTTGCTCCGCAGACGATTGTTCCTGCCGGTATGAAACTGGCCTCACCTGTGCCTTATGATTTGCCGCAACAGGGAATCGTTGACACACTCCTCATGCAGAGATGGCTTGTCTTCATCGTTCGGGACTATGTTTCGCTGCTGCTGGTCGGCTTGTTGGTATTATGGCTTTTCCCAACACCTCTAAAGCGTTGGGGAAATAAGGTCATGAAAGCGCCGTTCTCGTCCTTGGGATTGGGATTGGCCATTGTGATAGTAGGGGGAATCGGGCTGGCGCTGCTCTGGGCGCTCATCCTGGCCGTTGCGCTCGGGCTGGGACGGATCGGTTTTTCCGGCCTTGGAACAGCCATGGGCCTGCTTGGATTCTTTGCAGTCAGCACGGCCGGGGCCGTCCTTTTTGTGATCGTAACCTTCATCAGCAAGTTGGTCTTTGCTTTCCAGGCAGGTTTCTTGATCCTGAAACGGTATGAACGGACGGGATTCTGGTATAGGCTTGGCGTTCTGGCTCTCGGGCTGCTGATCTACGTCCTGCTGGCAGCCATACCCTACATCGGCTGGGCGGTGGCGGTCGTAGTCATGCTGCTCGGAACCGGCGCGGTGTTCCTGGTCTTCAATGATGACCGGCGGTTTGAGAAACAGGCGGCTGTGGAACTTGCTAAGGAGACGCCTGCTGTCAATCCTCCAGTGGATGCGGCTCCAGCCGATGCGCAACCAGCTCCCGTTGCAGAGAATCCAGCGGAAGAATCGCCTCAGCCTGTGGCACCAATCAGCAGTGTGCCGGATGAGGCGCCCGTACTGGCTGATAAACCTTCAGCGGGGGCTCCGGTTGAGGAAAAACCGGCCAAACAAAAATCATCACGTAAGCAGGCGAAACAGCAGGAAGATTAATGGGATGGAAACATAAAAAGGAGCGGGTCACTCCCGCTCCTTTTTGCGTCTTATCTATGCTGATTTATATTTTCCCAACGCAAATTGGATGATCAGCACCTGGGTGTAAATCACCCAGCCGAGTATCAAGGTGATGAGCAGCGCACTGACATAGACCCAGGTAGGAAAGGATTGCTTTAATGGAGCAAGCGACTCCTGGGTGGCAGCGACCTGTTCGCTTCGAGTGTCGACTTCAGATCTGGCGGTTTCAATATCATTGCTGATTTCGCCTACGGCATCTGATACTCTCTGGGCAGCGCCGGCTGAATTGTCACGTGCTTCCTGCATGCGGGCTTTGGCATTGTCGATGGAAGTATTCAGCTTTTCCACCTTGGCAGCCATGGATGTCACTGTCTCCGGATCTGGTTTTGGCAGCTCCACAAACGGAAGGCTCTCGATGAAGCTCAGTGTGTCGATGAGAGATGAGATCATCTGCTCTGCTGTGCTGAGGGCATCTTCGATTGCGCTGATCGAATTGGTCAGTTTTTCCTCCCGCGCTGGAGGCAGCAGGACCATGACAAGTCCTTTGTCCGAGATGTTCTGGCTGAGCTGGGCGGTGGCTTCCTGGATGGCCGCCGTATCGTCTTCAAGGTTTTTCAATTCCTTGTCGATGCTTCGCAAGCCGATTTGAACAGCGCCGGCGGCTTTCTCGGCACCGGTGAGAAGCTTGGTTCCCGCTTCGATGACTTTGCTTGTCGTTGCCCAGGCGCCGATCACCCCGGCTGCGCTAAGCAGGATGACGATAGCGCACAAAATGATGGTGGTTATTGATAGAGCACGTTTGAGTGTAGGTGACATGGAAAACTCCTTGGTTAATGGTCGGTGATTTTTCACTTCAGCAGGGTTTTACTACATTGGAGCCGCCTGCTGTAAATAAAGAATAGTATTTATGTAATTTTACCCCTGTCCAGTGTTTTTTTATTCAAATGCCATCCATTAATGTGCGACTTATTATCGCATTTATAACTGTGGTATGATGACGGGCGGTGTCCGGGAAACCGGATATAAAGGCGAATCAAAATTGTTTGATACGCTAGATGTTAAAAATTGAAAAGGAGTAATAGAATGTCTGTTGAATTGACGAAAAAGCCCATCATGGCTCTCTTTCTGGCAATAGTGGTCATGGCCGTGGCGATGACCGGTTGCGGAAGCAACGAAACCGCCGCCCCCGAACCGACTGTGGTCAGCGAATCGACAATACCCACCGTCGAACCGGTCCCGGCAGCTGCAGGGGAACCCTCTGCGACGACCATCACCGATACTTATGTTCGCACCGGTCCGGGCACGAACTATCCGGCCTACGGCATTGCCCCTGCCGGCAAATCAGCCAAAGTCCTGGGGAAGAACGGCGATGGCACCTGGTATGCCGTTGCTCTGCCGACACAATATGTGGCGGTCGGATATGGCTGGGTGTACAGCGCAAACGTGACCGTCAGCAATATCCCGGCTGACCTGCCCATTTATTCTTCCGCCCCGCCGGCGCCCAGTGTCCCTCCGCAGGCGATCCCCACCGGCGAACCCTATGCAACTGCGCTGGATGCCGCTTATGTACGGTCCGGGCCGGATGAAATCTACCCTGCCTATGGCATCGCCCAGACGGGTGCGACCGCCCCCATCATCGGCAAGAGCACGGATGGACAGTGGTGGCAGGTGTCCCTCCCGACCTCGGTTGTGGGCGCTGGCAATGGATGGGTATCCGTTCTGTATGTTTCCGCCGTCAATGCCGAGAATGTGCCTGTCGTTCCCAACCCGCCTCTGCCGCCAGTGATCAATGTCGGCGATGTGGATACCAGCGGTCCTTATGTGACCTGCATCACGGGTGTCAATGTCCGCAGTGCGCCCAGCACGGATGCATCTGTGTACGGCGTTGCCCCGGTAGGCGCGCGCTTCCAGGCCATTGGCGTCAGCTCGGATTACCAGTGGTACCAGGTGGCCATCCCTACCAACCTTGTAGCCGCGGGCAACGGCTGGGTGTCCGCTTCCTATGTGTATGCGGTCAATACCGGCAGCCTGCCTGTCACGAACCCGTAACGTCCAAAGAAGTTTTTCATTCCAACACCCCGTTCTCGGGGTGTTGGAATTTTAATGGGCGATGATTCGGCACAAGTCTTTGCCAGGGCGCTTGAGTTGAAGTAGATTGAAGGAAAACCCCTCAATACTGCCTATGTTATAATCGCGGAGGGGAATCAAAGCAGTCCTGAAATTCCATTAAGGCAATTCAGGTCTTTCTCGAATGAAGTAATTCCATGAACAAGCTGTTCGTTTACCAGGAAGGTGCAGCATGAACGAACCTTATCCAGATGATTACCCGGCCGGTCCATCGGATGGACAACCCGCTTGGGTGAAAATCTTTGCGGTTGTGATCGGCATCGCCCTCATTGTCGTTGTGATCGGGGGGCTTGCATATGCCATCGCCAATAATCCTTCCGCCCCCGAGACCACTGCATTTGTGGATTTGACATCCCCTTTGGATGGTTCGACTCTGGATGCCAATAATGCCATCACCGTCAGTGGTATTGCCGCTGTGCAGGGAGGCAGCCTGACGGTCCAGGCAGTGGACCAGGCTGGGGTGCTGCTGGCTCAACAAACGGTTGCAATCACCGGTACCAATACCGCTGCTGGAGATCCCGGCACATGGATTGCGCAACTTTTCGTAAATGTCCCGTTGACGACCGCCGGGAGGATTCGCGCTTATGCGGTTTCCACCACCGATGGTTCGGTGAGTGCCGAAGACAGTGTAGGGGTGACCTTCAATCAGCCTACAGCCATACAGCCCTATATCAAGATTCAGCAGCCAGTCATCGATGCCCAATTGGATACATCCGCGCCTATCGTCGTGACCGGGGATGCCGCCGGTCTGTTCGAGGGAGGGTTGGTTGTGCAAGCCCTCGACCAAAACGGAGCCGTGCTTGCCCAGGCGCCGACCACCATCAATGCGCCGTCAGGCGGTTTGGGCATGGCCGGACAATGGTCTGTAAGTCTGACGGTTCAGGGGGCAGTCTCCGGCTCACCCGGACAGATCTATGCTTTTTCGAATTCGCCGGTGGATGGATCCATGATCGCCCAGGACCGGGTGAATGTCAAATACACCACCTCCGTTCAGCCATTTATTATTGTGACCGAACCGGTCAATGGAGCGGTGGTCAGCAATGATCAGCCTATCAAAGTTTCCGGGCTGGGGGCCTCTCTCCCGGGCAACCAGTTGACGGTTCAGATAAAAGATCAAAGTGGCAGCGTACTAAATCAACAGGTGACTCCGCTCGATGCACAGGGGAACTGGACCACGATGCTGCAGGTGAATTCTGTTGCCGGAACTCCTGCGACCATCTTTGCCTTCGCAATCAACCCGGCGGATAACAGCCTCATTGCACAAGCGACGGTCAGTGTGACGCTGGGAGTTGCGCCGACGGCTACGATTTCCTCGCAGCCAACCGGAGCACCGACCACTCCCACGATGCCGGCGCCGTTCCCAACTGAGACGCCGCCTCCGCAGCCGACCGTGACGCCTGTCCCGACCAACGCGCCCACGCCTGCTCCCATCCCTCCCGAGGCCTCCAACTTCCTTTGGATTTTGAGTCAGATCAATGGGCAGGTCCCCGTGGCGGGCTCCCTGGTGACCCTGCAGTTCCAGGGCTACACGGTCAATGGATTCGCCGGATGCAATACCTACTCTGCATCTGTTCAATACAATAATCCCTCGATGACTTTTACAAACGTCGCCTCTGGAAAGAAAAGCTGCAGTACGCCGGCCGGTGTGATGCAGCAGGAGAGCGCTTATTTGAACACACTCTCCCTGGTCAAATCCTTCAGGATTCAGCAGGGGCAGCTCCTTTTGTTGGACCAGTCCGGGAATTTATTGCTGGGATACCAGGCAGCAGTGATCGGGCGTATTTATGGACCGGATGGCGCTGTGATTCCTGCCGGAAGCCAGGTGTTGACCACCATTACCAATACGACCTCAGGTGCTGTCCTTGGGAATCAGCCGCAATCCAATTTTTCGGTTTTCCCAATTCCATTTGCAGTGGCGTATAATCCCGTCAATGTGGACCCGAACCAGTCTTATGGCATTCAGGTGATCGTTAAGGATGCCTCGGGAAACACCATTTTCACTACAAAACAGGCTTACCCGGTGATCACGCAGGGAAATCCGTCATTTGTCGATGTGACGGTGTCTGCACCATAATACTCTTCAGGAGGACGAAATGAGCAAGAAACCCGAACAACCCATGCAGGTGATCGTAGCAATGTATAAAGATGAGGCGACTGCGAAGAAGGCTGCAGAATCCCTTAAGAAAGCCGAAAAGAAAAAATTCCTGGACACCGAAAATGTGGCCGTGATCTTCAAGGGTTCGGATGGAAAAATCCATTTCACCGAGACCGCTGACCGGGATGCAAAGCGCGGCGCCAAGATCGGTGCGGTGCTCGGCGGCGTGGTCGGGTTGATCGGCGGACCGGCAGGTGTCATTGCGGGTGGCGCAGCGGGTGCGGCATTATCCGGCGCCATCGCAAAACTGCATGACAGCGGGATCGCGGATGAGAACCTGCAGAACATCGGCCGCGAACTGACCGGCGGACAGGCAGCCCTGGTGATCGTCCTTGAAGAGGAGTGGGTGGATGAATTGCAAACGGTGCTGGCTGAAACGGATGCGCAAATTGTCTCCCAGCCGTTGGATCCTGCCATCGCCAGGCAGCTGTCCAAAACAGGGATGGGTGTCTCGGGTGTCGTCCAGCAGGTGGGACTAAAGACCGTGAAAGACGCCAAGAAGAAATAACAGCAGGCAGGTAAATCAAATGGCTCAAGTGTCTTCCGCTCAAAATTCACAGAAAGGCACCCCCTGGTGGCTTGTCCTTTTACAGGGCATCTTCGCCATCATCCTCGGGTTGCTGTTGGTATCCTCTCCCGGCATGACCACGTTGGTATTGGTCCAGTTCCTCGGCATCTACTGGTTGATCGCCGGCGTGTTCAATATTGTTGGGATGTTTCTGGACCACGCTCAATGGGGTTGGAAATTGTTCACAGGCATCCTGGGCGTCCTCGCGGGCATCCTGGTCATCCAGCACCCTCTGTGGAGCACGGCGCTGGTTCCCACCACGCTGGTGATCATCCTCGGCGTGGTCGGATTAATTTTCGGCATCATGGGAATTGTCGCCGCCTTTCAGGGTGGTGGCTGGGGTCCGGGCATCCTGGGTGTGCTGGGAATCATCCTCGGGTTGATTCTGCTGGGCTCACCATTCGTAGGTGCGATAGCATTACCGCTCATCCTGGGAGTTTTCGCCCTGATCGGCGGCATTGCCGCCGTGGTGCAGGCTTTTCGCATGAAGTAGTTGATACTCCAACTGATGAAAGCGCCCGGTCATTTGCCGGGCGTTTTTTTGTTTCTTCAATGAAATGCTATTCGTGTATAATAATTTGGAAAGCTCAGCGGGGCGGTAAATGAACACTCGACAGAAAGGTTTTTGAAGCGATGGAAAACAGACTCTCCCAGGTGCCCGTCGGTATCTATCTTGAAACATCGCGATATTCGGTGGTTGAAGCCAACAAGGTGGATATCCCTGTGGTGGTGGTCAACCTTGGGGAGGATGCAGAGACCGTCGAACTTGCCATTACGGGTGTGCCGGCAGGTTGGGCGTCGTTTCACGTCCCGCCGACGTTGACGCTGGCAAAAGGTGAAAGCCGGCGGATTTTCCTAAAGGTGTCGCCGCCTCCCTCCACGGCCAGTGTAGCCGGCGAGTACCTGCTGAGGATCAGGGCTTTCAGACCGGGCGCTCCTGAAAATATCAAAGAAGTGGATCTCTTCCTGCTGGTGACGGATGCCATCGAAGTGGGGGAAGTGTCCATCCTTCTCGAATCAGACGAATATTCTGTTGCGCCGGGGGCGATCCTCGATGTTCCCTTTGTGGTTCACAACCAGGCCGAAGCCACGGGAAACTTTGAGATCACGCTGGACGGACTCCCCACAGGCTGGGCGACCATCAGCAATCCGGTCATCCTTTTGGCGGGCGGCGAACGGCGAAGTTTTTCTTTCACCATCCAGGTGCCTCCGTTCCCCCGATCGAAAACGGGACCGATCCCCTTCAGGATACAGGCCAAGAATCAAGCCAATCCCATTCAATCCACCGAGGCGCTGGTCACGCTGATTGTTTCAGCGAATACCGTGTCGGGGCGGATTTCTCTTATGATGGGGGCGAGCCAATTTCAGGTGGCGCCGGGCAACAAGGTGGAGATTCCCGTCGTGCTGCTCAACACAGGCGAGGAGGAAGACCTGCTCACCGTTGAGCTGGAGGGACTCCCCTCCGGGTGGGTCTCGACTTCTGCGCCGGTGAACCTGGAACCGGGCGTGTCGCGCGAAGTGATTATTCGCGTGCAGCCGCCCTTTGCCTCCGAGAGCCGCGCCGGACGCCATCCCTTCGAAATTATCATCACCAGCAAGCTGGTTCCCGACGAGGTCACCAAAACAGAATGCGAGCTGTTCATCGCCGCATACAGTGAATTTACCGCGCATCTTACGTCCACGAGTTTTGCCACCGGTGACCGGGTGAAGATGATCGTGGCGAACAGCGGGAACACGCCGCAGACTTATGTGGTCCAGTGGTACAGCCCAGAGAACATTCTGGCGACTGAAGCCCTGGAAGTGATTCCTGCGGAACCGGGTAAATCCAAGCCGGGCACCCCGCCAACGACACGCTTTCACAAAGTCGAGCAGGTGACCCTGAAAGTCCCGCCTGCTCAGAAGGGCGAGTTGGAATTCCGCATGCGGATGCGCCGCCAACCCCTCTTCGGCTCTCCGGAGACCTACCCGATGACCGTCGAGGTTCAGTCAGCGGAGAAAAATGCCCAATCGATCACGGCCCAGGTCAAGGGAGGCCCGCTCTTCCCGCGCTGGGTGGCTGTGGCGGCTATCATCTTTCTGCTGATTACCCTGATCGTGGGAATTGGCCTGATCGTCGCGCCGAGTCCGGAAGAGATCGCCGCGACTCAGACCTCGCAAGCCGCCACGCAATCCATGAGCATGACGGCCACAGCGATTTACGGCGGTGCTGATAGCGATTCGGATGGTTTATCGAATGCGATCGAGCTGCAGATCGGCACCGACCCGAACTATCCCGATTCGGACAACGACCTGTTGAAGGATGGCGTCGAATATGGCACCTGCGCCAATCCGCTCAACTTCGACTCGGACCAGGACGGCCTGCTCGACGGGTTGGACCTGGACCCCTGCAATTCCCAGAATCCTGCGCTGACCGCGACTGCGTTGGCGATGCTGCCGACGTCCACTTCGATCGCGCTACCCAGTCCAACGCCGACCATCACGCCCACCATACTGCCGCCTCCACCCTTCGTGGGGGAGATGCTGTTCTCGACCAACCGCGACGGCGGCCAGCCGCAGATTTACAAGGCCAACGGCTCGACCGGGCAGACGCTGACGCGCCTAACCTTCAGCACCGGCGCGGACGTGGGCGCGATCTGGTCCCCGGACGGGCGCAAGATCGCCTTCTCCTCGAACCGCACCGGCAACAATGAAATCTACGTGATGGACAGCAACGGCGGCAACCTGGTCAATCTCACCAACAACCAGGCCTCGGATCAGCGCCCGGCCTGGTCCAGCGACGGCTTGTGGATCGTGTTCTCGTCCAACCGCGACGGTAACGACGAGATTTACATGATGTCTTCCGCGGACGGGGGCCAGCTCAAGAACCTGACCAATAATTCGTCCAGCGACACCATGCCGTTCTGGGGCATCCTCGGGAACTGGCTCGACCAGAAGGCGACCATCGTCTTTGTGTCCAACCGAACGGGGAATAACGACATCTACACCATGACCACCGACGGGAACAACCTGGTCAATGTGACCAACAATCCGGCCAACGACATCGCGCCGGTCATCTCGGCCAGCAACCTGATCGCCTTCACCTCCAACCGTTCCGGGAATAACGAGATATTCATCATGTCCGGCGACGGCAGCAACCCGGCCAACCTGACCAACAGCCTGTCCAATGACAGCTACCCGTTCTTCTCGCCCGATAATGCTTCGATCGCCTACACCACTGACCGAAACGGGAATGACGATATCTACATTATGAGCACGACCGGGCAGAACAATTACAACTTCACCCGCAACCCGGCGCAGGACTTCCTGCCGGCGTGGCGGTAGTACGATCAGAACGAATCACTCTGGCGCAGGTCACGTTTCAATCGCGACCTACGGTCTCAGCAATAGCGTGGCCACGGCTGAGGGATATCAATGAAAGATACCATTCTGATACTGGGGGGATACGGCAATACCGGCAGGCTGATTGTGGAGTACCTCCTGCCTGAATGCCAGGCCAACATCATCCTCGCCGGGCGCGATGGAGCCAGGGCGGAAGCATTAGCTGGTATTCTCCAGAAAAAGTATCCGGGCAGGGTGTCTGCTCTGAAGCTGGATGCCGGAGATGCCGCTGCCATGCATGCTGCGCTGGAGGGGGTCCAGCTGCTGGTGTCCGCTTCCAGCACATCGCAGTACGCGGAAGAAACGGCGCGCGCCTGCCTCGATCAGGCTGTCGATTACCTGGACGTGCAATATTCCACGGGGAAGATAAAAGTCCTTCAATCCCTGCGCTCCCAAATGGAGCGTACCGGCCGGACCTTCATCACCGATGGCGGATTCCATCCCGGCCTGCCGGCGGCACTGGTCCGTTATGCGGCCTTGAAGTTCGACCGATTGCTCAAGGCTAATGTGGGCAGCGTGATCAAAATCGACTGGAAGCCACTCACCTTATCACAGGCGACTGTGGACGAAATGGTCGGCGAGTTTTTCGATTACGATGCGCGTTTCTTCAAGGACGGGGAGTGGAAACGCGCCCGCATGGACATCGTCGTGGATCACATTACCATGGATTTCGGCGCGCCGTTCGGTAAACAGAACTGCATCCCGATGACGCTGGAGGAGATGCGCGCGATCCCGCAATCCTTGCCAACGCTAAGAGAGACGGGATTCTTTGTGGGCGGTTTCAATCCCGTGACTGACTGGGTCGTCATGCCCCTGATGATGGTGGCGCTTAAAGTCTCGCCCTCCCTGAAACAGTC
The DNA here is from genome assembly GCA_963709295.1 of uncultured Chloroflexia bacterium. GTDB lineage: Bacteria > Chloroflexota > Anaerolineae > Anaerolineales > Villigracilaceae > JBGPQJ01. The sequence goes on from CAVPVW010000006.1 coordinate 28,615, forward strand.
CATGGGCCGATTGATGGTGTGGAGCCTTAAAAAGTTCACCAAGCCGCCTTATGGCACCCGGCTGAAACTCGAAGCGGAGGGGGAGAAGGATGGAAAGCGCCAGTCTCTGAATTTGGTCCTGTCACACGACGACGGTTATGTATTTACAGCTGTGCCGGTCGTGGCGACCATCCTGCAGTGGTTGGACGGGTCCATCCGCAAGCCGGGGTTGTTCACGCAGGGAGAGCTGGTCCAGCCGGAGCGTTTGCTCAACGATCTGCAGCGCATGGGGATTGCTGTTCAGTAGAAAGTGTCAACGCGGACCGGTTTATGGCGTAGGTCACGTTTCATACGTGACCTACGCCATCTTTTATGATGTCGGGTAGAATCAAGATACAGAAATTTATTCGTGATAGAAGGAGAGCCCCGAATGCTAAAAGAAATTAAAAAGCAAATCGAACGACTTAAATCACAGGGCGCCACCTACGTGGACGCGCGCTGGTATCCCTTCGAGGAAGCCAACTACCTGATGATGTGGAACGGCAACCTGAAAAGCACCTCCGCCGCCAGAGAAAGCGGCATGGGCGTGCGTGTGCTCTACAAAGGCGCCTGGGGATTTTCCGCCTCCTCCGACCTGAGCGACACCCCGGCCCTGTTCGACAAGGCGCTGGACAACGGCCGCGTCGCCGCGGAGCGGGTCACCTTCCCGGTGCGCCTGGCGGAGAAGGATGCCATCCAGGCCTCGTTCGCCAGTCCGTGCCGAATCAATCCGTTCGAGGTGGCGTTGGCCGACAAAGTCGCCTTCCTCAAGGAGATGGACGAGAAGCTGAACCAGCCGGGCGTCTTCCAGCGCATCAGTGAGATGATGTTCATGCGCAAGCAGATCGTCTTCGTCGATTCGGAGGGCAGCGAGATCGAAAAGACCATCACCGAGGTCTTCCCCAGCATTCAGGTGACCGGCGTCGATTCGGAAGGCGTCACCTTCGAACGCAAGTACCGCCCCGGTCAGCATGGCGAAAGCCGCGGCTGGGAAAGCGTGGACCGGGACCTCTTCAGCGAGAACGCTGTCCGTATCGTCAAGGAATTGAACGAGGTGCTGGCTGCGGACGAATGCCCCAAGGAGGACCGCTCGGTCATCCTTCTGCCCGGCATCATGTACCTGCAGACCCACGAGACCATCGGTCACGCCCTCGAATTGGACCGCATCCTGGGTTACGAGCTGGCCTACGCGGGCGGGTCGTTCGTCACGTTGAACGATTTCGGTACGCTGCGCTACGGTTCCCCCAGGCTGACCGCCCGCGCGGACGCCACGCTGACTAATTCCCCGGGCAGCTTCGGCTACGACGATGACGGCGTCCCGGCACAGGACAACCTGCTGATCGACAAGGGCATCCTGGTCGGCGCGATCAACGGCCGGCAGATGGTCGAGGAAGCCAACGCGCGCGCCCGCAAGCAGATCTTCCACGGCAGCAGCGGCGCGAACCGGGCGACCTCCTTCTACCGCGTGCCCATCGAGCGCATGACCAACATCAACATCGATCCCGGCGCGGACGGCACGCTGGACGACATCGTCAGCAAAACCGAAAAGGGCATCATCCTGGACGGCGACCGCAGCTGGTCGATCGGCTCGAACCGCGAACAGTTCCACTTCGCGACCGAGATAGGCTGGATGGTGGACGACGGCAAGGTCGGCAAAGTGGTCAAGAATTCCACCTACAAAGGCGAGACTCTCAAATTCTACAATTCGCTTTCCGCGGTGGGAGACAAGTCCACCTGGAAGGTACAGTACGTGGACAACTGCGGCAAGGGCCAGCCCAACCAGGTCATGCAGCTCGGGCACGGCATCCCGGTCTGCCGCTTCGACAACGTCCGGATAGGAGAATAGCCATGAAGGAAAAAATCCTGCAAACCCTGACGGACCTGCGCAAGTACGCCCTCGGCAAAGGCTATGACGTTGCCATCTTCTACCATGAAGAAGACAGCTACCTGATGCGCTTTGCCAACTCGGCCATCTCGCTCAACACCAACGAGCACCTCATCCGCATCAGCATCACCGCCTACGAGGGACGCAAGCGCGCCGACTACGAGCTGATCACCGACCTGTCCAAACTGGATGAGATGAAGCGCAGCGTGGACATCGCCGCCGAGATGGTCACGCATGCCCAGCCCCTGAATTACGACCCGACTGTGCCGGCACTGGCTGAATCCTTCGCCGACGAAAGCGGGTACGACCCGCAGCTGGCGGGAATCAGCAACGAGGAGCGGTTGGATTATTTCAACAAGGCCGCCAAAGGCCTCGAGACGGATGACATCAAACTCTCGGGCATCTTCTCGAACGGCTCGAACACGGTCGCCCACATCAACACCCGCTCGGAGCACACGCAGTACTTCCGCACCTCCGATGCACAGGTGACGGCGGTTTTATCGAATTCGCAATTGAAGTGGGAGGTTATCGCCGAGCAGTCCGCGCAAAAGAAGAGCGACCTCGACCCCTCCGGGCTGCATCGCGAATTCGTCTTCCTGCTCGAGCGCTACCAGAAGGATGAAGCGCTCCAACTTCCCCTCGGACACTACGACATTGTCTTTGGCTCCGCTGCGACGGGCGACCTGCTCAGCATCATGAACTGGATCGGCTTCAGCGGCGGTTCGATGAAACGCGGGTTCTCCTTTATCGCTGAGGATCAGGTTGGTAAGAAAGTCTTTTCCGACAAATTCACGCTGATCGACGACCCGTCCCGCCTCGAGACGTTCCCGTTCAAGCGTGACCTGACCGGCATCATCCGCAAGCCCTTCCCGATCTTCGAAAATGGAGCTTTTAAATCCTTCACCTGGTTCCAGGACGATGCGGACGAATTTGGCGCGAAGCCCACCGGTCACAATGTGCCTCACAAGAGCCTCGTGCTGAACGGCGGGGACAGGGCGGTCGGTTCACTCGAGGAGCTGGTCAAACAACCTCGCGAAAAGGACATCCTGTACATCCCCTTCCTGCATTACATGAACATCGTCAACCCGTCGAAGGGGGTCATCACCGCCAGCTCACGCTTCGGCGCGCTGCTGCTGCGCAAGGACGGTTCGGTGGCGGTGCCGTACAATGTGCGCATCACCCAGAGTCTGCTGGACCTCTTCGGCGAGAAGGTGGCGTGGATGTCGAGAGCGCAGGTGGTGAATAACACGTCCATGAGTTACGGGGCGCGCAATCCGACGGCGGTCATCGTGCCGCGCTTTGTCAAGGTGGATGACATCGAGATATCGCACTCCAATTCGTCGTATTAAAGTAATCACCGTTACATTGAATTTAAAGTAGGTCACGTTTCAGACGTGACCTACGATTTTTCTTAAATTTATGTGGTTGGGATTATCCCTGATGTATAATCCCTGCCAACATTCATAACTCACCTTTGGAGGAAACGCCATGCGCCCGGATTGGGACTCGTACTTCATGAAGATTGCCTACGCTGTCTCGGAACGAAGCACCTGCGACCGGGCCTTCGTCGGCTGTGTGCTCGTGCTCGATAAACGCATCCTGACCACCGGTTTCAACGGTTCACCGGCGGGGCAGGCTCACTGCGATGAGATCGGCCACCTGATGGTGGATGGGCACTGTGTACGCACCATCCATGCCGAGACGAATGCCATCATCCAGGCGGCGCTGCACGGAGTCTCCACCCGCGGCGCGACGTGCTACGTGACTCATCTTCCCTGCATCAACTGCACCAAGGTGCTGATCAATGCCGGCATCACCCGGCTGGTGTACAGCGTGGCCTACCGGGTGGACGAAAACGCCATGAATTTCATCAAGGCGGCAGGCATTGAGTTGGTCCAGAACAATTTTGACCCTGGCACGCAGCCGGAGGGACCATCCTCCTGATGTCCAAATTGCTATCGAATCCTTAATAATCGCATCCGGGAAATCGAATATAATGAACTATCGCCGTAGATGTTTGCCCAGGTAACAATGGACATCTACACAAACTAAATTGAATAGAGGAGAGTGATGCTATGTGTTGTTTCTTCATGGTTCTAATGTTCTTGGGTCCACGTTTTGCGTTTCTTGTCGTCTGGCTCACCCGGCAAGGACAATATTTGATCAACCAGGCTTTTGATACTTACATCATCCCGTTACTGGGTGTGATCTTCCTGCCCTGGACAACGCTTATGATCACCTTTGTGGCTGGCGCGAACGGCCTGGTCGGTTTCGACTGGGTATGGGTCGGTCTGGCTGTGGCAGCGGATATCGCCTCCTACAGCGCCAACGCCTACAAGCGCAAGGAAATCCCTGGTTACCCGACAACAGCACCGTAGTCTGCAGTAGCAAATGAAAAATCACCCCGAAACGTCAGTTTCAGGGTGATTTTGATTAATGTAAAGCAGGTTTATTGTTCCCAGGGTTTGATGACGATCTCTGCCTTCCCCATGTAAGCCAGAATCTGGTTTGCCCGGGCGAAGGGAATCCACTCGAATACCAGTGTGTCCAGCGGGTTCCAGATGATGACCCAGATGATCAGCGAAAGGATGGCAGCAAAGAAATAACTTACCTCGCTTGGAAATTTCGGAGGAAGCAGACCTGACAAGACGGACGCCAACACTAATAATACTATTGAGACTACCAGGGACATGAGTAAGGCGCGGACACCCTTCCAACGTTCCGTGCGGGCTGCGATCTTGTTATCCTCTGTACTGAGTGCGACGTACTTGTCGATGGCGCTCATCACCTTTTCATCCAGACCGGGTTTGATTTTCTCCTTGGGAAGCAGGAGCACCAGCCTCAGGGTGCCGGATTTTTTCCAGAAGCCTGGCTGCAGTTTTTTCTGTACCCGTTCAAACGCAGATTCCCCGAACATCTCAACCTCCAGGTCCGAGAAGATGTCCCGATCCGGCGCCTGAAAAAGCTGATCGATATCCCGTAGCTTCATCACGATCTCTTTGACCAGTGTATCGCTCATGGTTTTACTCCTTTATTTTGATGCGGATATTGAAATTATAACTCTCAAGTTATGAATTTCTGCACTTTTCTTTGGTAGGGAGCGGTGAAGCAGTAAGTATAAGGTGGTTTCCCGCCTTCGTTCTACATCCCAATTACCGAAACAGCGCCGAAACCCCCGGAACTCGCGGGGGTAACCCCCGGAATTCGCGGGGGCATAGCCCCCTGCTTCACTGTCCTGCTGGCGCAGGCCAGCACGGGCAGCAATGGGGAACCAAGGCACACATCCTTGCAAGGTGCAGGACATGGTTGTAAAATAGAACGCATGAGCTATGCGGTAAAAACCTTCAAGTATCGCCTGCGACCCTCCAGGAGCCAACGCACCCAACTCGATCGGACGCTGGAACTTTGTCGTTGGGTCTACAACGAGACGCTGGCCACGCGTAAAAACACCTGGGAGCAGGAAAAGAAGACCCTTTCGCTGTACGACACGAATAAACTGCTCACCATTTGGAAACGAGAACATCCCGAATTGGTGCGTGTCCATTCTCAGGTCTTGCAGAATGTTCAGGAGCGAGTGGATCTGGCTTTCAAGGCTTTCTTTCGTAGAGTGAAGGCAGGCGAAAAGCCTGGCTACCCGCGCTTTCGGGGATACGGTCGGTACGCGAGCTTCACTTTCAAGCAGTCTGGGTTTGAATTGCTCCCTGCGGGCAAGGAGTTGCTCATTTCCAAAATTGGGGCAGTGAGGATCGTCCTGCATCGTCCCCTCCAGGGCAGGGTCAAGACACTCACCGTTCAGAGGGATGCGGTGGGCAACTGGTATGCCTGCTTCGCCTGTGAAGTGGATCCCCAACCCCTGCCCTACAATGGCTTGGCAGTCGGGGTGGACGTAGGACTTGAAAGTTTTGCCACGCTCTCCAATGGGATGAAGATTGATAATCCACGCTTCTTTCGTCATGCTGAGCAAGGACTGGCGCAGGTGCAGCGCCTTCTCTCGAGGGCTGAAAAAGGAACGCCCGAACGAGCCAAACGACGCAAGGCCGTTCAGCATGTCCACCAACGCATTGCCAACAGGCGCAAAGACTTTGCTCATAAGGTTAGTCGTGAACTGGTCAACAGTTTCGGCATGATCTCTTTTGAAAACCTGACTATCAGGAACATGCTTCAAAATCATCGTTTGGCTAAAAGCATCTCGGATGCAGCCTGGAAGCAACTGATCACGTACACCACGTACAAAGCTGAGAACGCTGGTCGTCGTGTCGTATCGGTTGATCCACGCAACACATCCAGGATGTGCTCTGGATGTGGAACTTTGGTTGAGAAGTCTTTGTCCGTCCGGGTGCATGCCTGTCCTGTGTGTGGTCTCGTCATGGACCGGGACGAAAACGCCGCCAATAATATTTTGAGACTCGGGCTAGAAGTCTCTGCCCCCGCAGTGATGCGTGGGGAGTAGTCACACCTTTGGGAGGTATATTTATCAAGGTTGTTTTGCTATCATGCAGACGTGGAGAATTACCAATTCACGAGACATTTTTGCCTGTAATAGCCAGTTTATGAAAGATTTTGGTCGTTTGTTTGTAATAACCGGTTTATCACCGAAAGCTGGTGATACATTGAAACAGCGAATTGCCATATAATAACAATATATACCCAAAAAGGAGAATGCCATGACATACGGACCAATTGATTTTATTGCCCTTAAATTCAAGGGCAACAAGTTCAAGGGTGAGGGTCTCAAAGCCTTGAACGACCTCATGAAGAAGAAGATCGTGCGTGTGATCGACCTGGTCATCATCGTCAAGGACAAGGAAGGCAAGTTGACCGTCAAGGAGATCCAGGAGCCCGATCCTGAGTTTATCGCCATCTTCGACCCGACCAAGGTCAAAGCGACCCATGGGATGATCAAAAAGGATGACATTGACCTGATCGGCAAGGAGCTGGAGAACAACTCCACCGCGGCGCTGATGCTGTTCGAGAATCTTTGGGCGGTCAAGTTCAAGGAAGCAGTATTGGAAGCCAAGGGCGAGCAGGTCATGTTTGCACGTATCCCGCATGAATTTGTACTTGAGGCGCTGAAAGAACTGGAAAGCGCCTAGTCCAATATCAAGGTAAACATTCCGGCGCTCTCTTTCTTGATAGAGCAGAGGCCGGCCATAAATTAGGAGGTTCTTATGATGCGAAGAAGAGCAGTAGGAAGAAGTGTAGCCCGCGTTGCAGTCGGAACTGCAGTGATGGCGGGGACCGCAGGCGCAGTCCAGCATCATCAGCAGCAGAAATATGCTGCGCAGGATGCTGCCAACCAGCCGCAGCAGGTGGTTTATGAAGCGCCGCCCCCGGCACCCGGCTCGGAAATCGATGATCAGTTGATTCAAATCCAAAAACTTTCCTCAATGAAAGACCAGGGCTTGATCACCGAAGAAGAATTCCAGGCCAAGAAGAAGCAGATTCTGGGTATCTAACGGGTACCCGAACTGTTGAGCAGGATCATTAGTCTACGAATTTCAGCGACTGAACAGGCCGGCTTGTCATTCAAGTCGGCTTGTTAATAAAAAAATGTGATTTTTTTTTTTGAAACTGGAATTTTTAGAAATATCCTGGATAAATACTTTCTGATAATCCTTCGTCAAAGGAGCGGAACATGACTACCGCAGAACAACCTAAAAAAGAAAGAAAAATGAACCTGGGCTACGAAATATTCGTAGGCATTTTATCCATTCTCTCCATCTTTAATATTCTTTTGTTATATTTCGTCAAGGACCCGGACCTGGCGGGAATCATCAATATCATGAATGGCCTGTTCAGTGTCATTTTCCTGGGCGATTTTTTCTTCCGCATCTCCACCGCGCCTTCCAAGAGCCAATACTTCTTCCGCGACTTCGGTTGGGCCGACCTTTTTGCCAGCCTGCCGCTGCCTCAGTTTAAGATCCTGCGCGTTTTCCGCCTGTTCCGTGTTTACCGCCTGATGACGAATATCGGCCCCAAGGTCATTATCAATACCCTGGTGAAAGACCGGGCGGGCAGCGCCCTGTATGTCCTGCTGTTGATGGGCATTCTGGTGCTGGAGTTCGGTGCTCTGGCTGTCTTGAAAGCTGAAAAGACAAACCCTGATGCTAATATCGTGTCCGCCTCGGATGCGGTCTGGTATGTCTTGGTCACCATCTCAACCGTGGGATATGGCGATCGATTCCCGACCACAAACATCGGGCGTATCTACGGCGCCTTGACCATTATCATCGGCGTGGGCATCTTCGGCACCTTCACCGGTTTCCTGGCGAACTTCTTCCTGTCACCTGCAAAGAAAGAGGAAGACGAACCTGCACCAAAATCATAGGCATTTCCAGGGTTATGCCCTGTAAAGTCAAAAGAAACGAAACGGTAACATTCATTCAGTAATCCAAAAAAGGAGAATGGAAATGAGACAACAAAATAGTGGTGGTTGTTTGACAGCATTTGCAGTCGGCTTCTCAAGGATGTTCCTTATCTTTGCCTGGCTTGCCCGTCCGATCGCCTTCGAACGTGTCTTTGGCGGCTCGTGGATCCTCCCCTGCCTGGGGATCATGATCCTGCCCTTCACGACATTGATGTATGTGATCATGTCGACCAGCGGCCCCGGTTTAACCGGAGGCATCCAGGGTTTGGACTGGCTGTGGCTAGGCCTGGCGGTAGCCGTTGACGTCGCCGGCGCCGGCGCTGCTGCGGCTGCCAACCGTGACAGAGTCCCCCAGGGCTATCCGGGTGCACTGCCTCCGCAACCCCCCGCGACCCCCCAACCGTAATTCATTCAGATTTGGGTTCCAAGAAGTAATAAAGGCAGAGTACCGTGATCGGCCTCTCCGTTGAAACCTGGCGGAGAGGCCGACAACCTTACCGGTTTGGTTTTTCACCCCTCCTCTCGCAAGAGAGGTCCCCGTGTCCTTTCAGCATAATAATTCCATGGAGACATACCCATGCGATTAATTTCCCTGACCCTATTCACCCTTATCATCCTCCTGCTTGCGCCGCTAAGTGGCGTACTGGCACAGGATATCTCGGCCGTGCAGGAACTGCACGGCTCGCTGGCGCCAGGCCAGAAGCGATGTCTTTCTTAGTAAAAGATTTGGAAAAAGGGCAGATTCTGTATGCCTTCATGGAATCCACTTCCGGTAATCTGGACCCCATCCTTTCAATCCTGCCTGCCGACCAGGAACTTTCTGCGACACTGGCAGGTTATCGACAAGCCGTGTCTGAGTTGGTAACCAACTCGCCCTACCCGCTGCTCGAACTGCCGGCATTAAGGGATCAATACTCTCTGGCCTGGGACGACGACAGCGGTCCCGGCTATTCGGCTGCCCTGAGATTTATCGCACCGGAGGATGGTGACTATTACCTGTTGGCTGGCAGCTCGCTATCCGCTGCCGGCCGATCAACTTCCGGCGACTACCGGCTCATGCTCGGATTTAACGCTCCGCAGGTATTGGATGGAACCGCCGAGCCGACCGGTGCGACGATCGCTGTTCAGGACCAGGCCGCCCTGGCGGCTCAGCTTGTCCAGGAGACCAGCGGCAGCCTCGGCGTGGATAAACCAGCCATTGCCATCAAACTGAGCGACTTTGACCCGGGCGACAAATTGTATGTGAATCTTCAAGCGACCAGCGGGAATCTAAAGCCAATTCTCTTGCTGCGCGATTATGGGAATAAGCCTATCCGGGCTGCCAACCTCAATGCGCAGGCCGGCGCCGCCTCTTTCCAGCAAGTCTTTCCAGAGGGCGGTGGGAATTACACCCTCGATATTCGAGCTGCGTCGCCAAACGGGGAGTTGACCAGCGGGGATTTCATACTCCAGGTCGGTGTTAACGCACCTGAAGTCCTTGAGGGTCAGGGTCAACCCAACAGCGAAAGCCTGCTGAAGCTGGCCATCCCGGTCAGCGTCGGCCTCAAGCTCCAGCAAATTGTGAACATCGACCAGCCCAATGAAATCATGAATAATGTCGGCACGCTCAAGCTGGAGTGGACCGACCCCGCGCTGGCATTCAATCCGGATGATTGCAGCTGCACCTCCAGACTGTACACCGAGAACAGCTACAATAAATTCCTTGAAGACGTCAAAGGGAGATGGCCTGATTTCACCTTTTTCAATCAGCAGGGTAATCGTTGGGCGCAGAACCGCCTGATCGAGATCCAATCGAACGGTCACGTGACGTACCTCGAGCGCTTCTCTTCCAATTTCCAGATCGATTTCGACTGGACGGCCTTCCCCTTCGACACGCAGGATTTTTACTTAAAAGTCGACATGCTCTATCCGGAAGAAGAATATGTCTTCGTCCCGATGGAGGATTTCAACGAGATCGACCCCAACCACGGTGAAGATGAGTTCATTCTGACCGGTTTTGACACCCAGATCAGCTCGGAGATTTCAAGTACTCAGGCGCCAATATCCCGCTTCATCTTCCATTTCTCGGCTCCTCGGCACCTGGAGTATTACGTCTTTCGTATTTTCATCCCCATTTTGCTGATCATCACCGTTTCGTATATTACCTTCTTCCTCAAGGATTACGGCCGGCGAATCGAGATCGCAACGGGGAACCTCCTGTTATTCATCGCCTTCAGCTGGAGCCTGGGAGAAAATTATCCGCGCATGGGATATCTGACCTTCGTGGACGCCATCATGGCGATCACATTTTTTATCAACACCCTGGTCGTTGCGTTGAATGTTTACTATAAATGGCTGGAGACGAACAACCAGCGTGAGAAAGCCGACCGGTTGGAAGCGCCGATGAATTACATCTATCCGCTTGCCTACCTGGTGTCTTTTGGCCTGGCAGCGTTGATCTTCTTGATGTAGAAGGCATCCGGGCGATCTCATGTAAATTCGCGGATTCTGTCAATACCTGAACTAACTGCCCGCCCATCGGTGATTGAAAAACTATGTTATAAGGTTTATATTGTTGATCGTAAACGAACCTCAAAAAGGAGTTAGTTATGAAACAAATCGCGTTCTCTCTCATTCTGGTCCTGGGACTGGTGCTTAGCGCTTGCGGTCCCGAACCGACACCTGCACCGACACAAGATGTATCCGCGGTGCAGACCCAGGCGGTCGCGGACGCCTACGCCACCCAGACCGCCATGGCTCCCACGCCCATTGCCCCGCCCCCTGGGCCGACCCCGGATCCCGGCCTGCCCGTAGCCGTGGTGCCTGCTGCGGTTTCCGGTCAGCCGGCGGGAATTGCCAACTATAACACCGCCATCATGAGCGGACCGGGCACGAATTATGCGCTCTACAGTGTCTTGCTGGGTGGAGTCACCGTCCAGGTGACTGGCATCAGCCAGGACAGCCAATGGTGGGTGATCAGCGTCCCAGTGGCGCCTAATGGCCAGGGCTGGGTCAGCGCCGCCTACCTGACGACTTCGGGCGCTGAAGCGGTGCCGGTCGTCCCCACGCCGCCAGTTCCGCCCACCACTGATATGGTCCCACCGGAACCCGGTGACCCGCAAGGCATTGCGCTCGCCAATGTCTATATTCGAACTGGTCCAGGCACGAATTATCCTGCCTATGGCATCGCCCCAGCCGGCTCGGTCGGCCGAATTATCGGCGTGAGCCAGGACAATGCCTGGTGGGTCGTGCGTGTCGATCCCACCAAGGTCGGAGCAGGTTATGGCTGGGTCATGGCACAGTACATCAGTGCCAGCAATACCCAGGGCGTGCAGGTAATCGCGAATCCCACCACAGCCGCCCCTGTTGCCCCGGCGCCTCCGCCAGCCGGCGCCCCGACTGCCACCGCGGTAGACTACGTCAACGTCCGTACCGGCCCGGGGACCACTTATCCCGTGCTGGGAATCGCCTCGCCGGGCGCTTCGGCCGAAGTCTCCGGCAAGAGCGCGGACGGCGCCTGGTGGCAGGTAAAGGTTCCCACCCAGTATGTCGCCAGCGGGTTGGCGTGGGTGTCAGCCAGCTATGTCGTCACCTCGAACACGGGTAACGTGCCCGTCGCGGATGCGCCTCCGCCGCCTGTGGTGGAGTCCACCCCGGTTCCTCCTGCAACGGTCGCCTGCCAGCTTGTCTCCCAGTCTCCATTGGACGGAACCACCTACTCCATCGGAGCGCCGTTTACCACGACCTGGGTCCTGCAAAATACGGGCACGGGCGAATGGGATCAGGCCATTTACGATGTCCGCTTTGCCGGCGCGTATAACAATATCTGGCTGCACACCGGGTCGGATATTTATGACCTGACCTTTTCCGTGGATCCCGGTCAGACCTACAGCTTCTCCGTAGACATGCTCGCCCCGACCTATATGGGCACGTATGGCGAAGCCTGGGAAGTTGTCGGCAGCGATGGGTCCGTGGCTTGCTACTTCTACGTTTACATCAACGTACCGTAGCCCGCCTTCCCATATTAACCATTAATTAGAACAAAGCCCATCCTGAATTTCGGGATGGGCTTTGTCATCGTAGCGAGAGCTTATTGTGAGATGGGATTCTTGCAGGATACCGGCAATTTGATGGAGACCTTTTGGTTGATGCTGGTGATGACCACCTGCGTATCAAAATCTCCCTGGAAATTGATGGGCTTGAATTCCCCGCTGAAGCCGCCCTGGAATGCCACCGGATATCCAGCTGACGAAACGTACAGGTCCGCGTCCCTGGCAGACCAGATGGACTCGCCAAACGCGCGCAGGGTGGCGTCCTTGCTGTTCTGTGCCGCCGCAAGGAACGTGGGTCCGTCGATCACATACCGCTTGGTGGATTCGCCGTTGACGACCGCGGTGCCCGTGTAAGTCCCCCGGGCAACATCTTTGCCGGTGAACATTTTCATCAGGTTTTGGGGACTGAGTTGCTCCACATCCTGTGTCGCGTTGGCCGCCTTTGGCTTGACGCACACATCGAACAAGCCATCCACGACCACATAGGTTCCTTCCGGCACCTTGTAGATCTCGATCTGGGAGGGTGTAAAGAGCGACATGGCCGACCCGCCCACCTGGGCCACGATATCGCCCAGCAGGGGACCGGTGACGACGATCTTGGACGAATCCTTTGTGGCAGTGACCTCGGCGGTCAGGCTTCCTTTCGTGCGCTGCCCGTTCATCATGCCATTGGCATCGATCTGGACCGAGGCGGTGAGCGACGTCAGTCCGTCGAGCGATTTGAGCGGGATGGGATCACCGACGGGAACAAAGGCCGTGGGCGTAGGCGCCATCCATTTAGCATAGTCGGCCAATGCTGCGACCGCCGTGGGTCCGGAGGTGGTTGCGCCGAGGAAGTACCCGAGTCCAAGTGTGGATGCGAGCAGGAAGGTCACAAATCCTACCCGTAAAAACCGTTGTCGATTGGTCATGGCTGCTCCTTTTTGGAACATGAATCGTGCAAGGTTGTTTTTCGTGGTTTGATTATATTCCCATTCACGTCAGGTGGTCCTGTGAAAGGTTGGATATAATTACCTTAGGCAGCAAGGTCAGGAACATCGGAGAGTGATTGTGGAACCTTCCAAAAAATCTGCCAATCCCTTCAAGCTTACCGCGCTTCCCTCCGGCCTCGGCCGCTGGCTTCCAGCGGTCTCCACGCTGCAAACCTATCAACGAGGCTGGCTGGGGAAGGATATCGTTGCCGGAGTGGTGCTGACCGCCATCCTTGTACCGGTGGGCATGGGTTATGCAGAAGCGGCGGGCCTGCCTGCCATTTATGGATTATATGCCACCATCGTGCCGCTGATCGCCTATGCCGTTTTCGGTCCGAGCCGGGTACTGGTGCTCGGACCGGATTCTTCGCTGGCGGCCATCATCGCCGCGACGATTATCCCTTTGTCCGGCAGCGATATGGATCTGCGCGTGGCGCTGGCCGGCATGCTGGCCCTGCTGACCGGCATATTGTGCATCCTGGCGGGGTTGGCGCGGTTTGGCTTTGTCACCGACCTGCTTTCCAAGCCCATCCGCCTGGGGTATCTGAACGGCATCGCGCTCACGGTCATTGTCAGCCAGCTTCCAAAGATCCTGGGATTCCCTTCATCAGGGGACGGTTTGATCGAACAAATCCTCAGCCTGGTCAATGGGGTAGCTGCGGGGATGACAAATCCGGTGAGTTTCTTAATAGGGCTTTCATGCCTGGCCATAGTTTTTATCTTTAAACGCAAATGGCCGAAGGTTCCCGGCGTACTGATCGCGGTGCTCCTGTCCACGATCGTGGTCGGATACTACAACCTTTCGGTCACTGCCGGTGTATCCGTGGTGGGGCCGCTGCCGCAAGGGCTGCCGAAATTTCAATACCCGGCGGTCACCCTGTCCGACCTGGGACCTCTTCTCGCCGGCGCCGTCGCGATCACCCTTGTCTCCTTTGCGGATACGAGCGTATTGTCGCGCACCTTTGCGCTGCGCGGCGGCTATGAGGTCGATGAGAATCAGGAGATCATCGCGCTGGGAGCGGCAAATGTCGCGGCGGGTCTGTTCCAGGGATTCTCGATCAGCAGCAGTTCGTCCCGCACACCGGTGGCAGAATCGGCCGGCGCCAAATCCCAGTTGACGGGTGTGGTGGGCGCGATCTGCATCGCCCTGCTGCTGGTGGTTGCTCCGACACTTCTGCAGAACCTGCCGAATGCGGCCTTGGGCGCCATTGTCATCTCGGCCTGCGTATCGCTTGTGGATGTGCGCGGAGTTACTCGACTTTGGTCGCTGCGCCGCAGTGAATTCGTGCTGTCCTTGGTTTGTTTTCTGGGAGTGGCGCTGTTCGGTGTGATCCAGGGCATCTTTATCGCCATCGTTCTGGCACTGTTCGGATTCATCTGGCGTGCCTGGCGGCCATATGATGCCGTGCTGGGACGTGTCGAGGACCTGGAGGGATTCCATGATATCACCCGGCATCCCGAGGCGAGTTTGATCACCGGCCTCGTTTTGTTCCGATGGGATGCGCCGCTGTTCTTTGCCAATGCCGATGTGTTCCGTGAACATGTCCGCAAGGCGATTTCGGAAGCGCCAACAGCGTCGCGGTGGATCATCGTGACCGCCGAGCCTGTGACGGACATCGATATTACTGCAGCCGAGATGCTGGAAGCGCTTGACGACGACCTCATCCGAGCGGGAATTACGTTGTGTTTCGCCGAAATGAAGGACCCCGTCAAGGATCGGCTCAAGCGTTACGGGTTGTTCAACAAGATAGGGATTGACCATTTCTTCCCGACCATCGGTCAGGCGGTCAATGCCTACCTGGCGGCGTACCCTGAAGAAAAGTCATCCTGAGTTTATCGAACGGTCAACAACCATGGCAACAAGGAGTGAACAATATGACGCGAAAAATTTTTGTGGTGATCAACCCGGCAGCCGGCAAGGACGAGCCGATCCTGAATACCTGCAACGACGTCTTTCGCTCCCACGACATCGAATGGGAGGCGGGCATCACCCACAAATATGGCGATGCCCGCAGGCTGGCGCAGCAGGCGGCGGAGGCGGGCTACGACCTGATCGCCGGTTACGGCGGGGACGGCACCCAGCATGAGATCGCCAACGCGCTGATAGGGCGGGATGTGCTCATGGGCGTCCTGCCGGGGGGGACCGGCAACGGGTTCTGCCGCGAACTGGGCTTACCCAAGGAACTGCGGCCAGCTCTGGAAATCATTTGCACCAGCGAGACCATCCACCCGGTGGACGTGGTGAAACTGGGCGAGGAACATTTCATCCAGAGGCTTTATGTGGGCATCGAGCCGGAAGAACAGACCTCCCGCGAGTTGAAAGACAAGTATGGCACACTGGCCTACGCTGTCTCCGGATATAAGCGGCTCACGACCCGCAAGGATGTACAGTACAGGATCACCATCGATGGGGAAATGATCGAAACCCCGGCTGCGAAAGTCTACGTGGTGAATGCCAGCCAGACCGGCACTGGCATCTCGGTCACCGGCGACCTCTCGCGCAGCGACGACGGCCTGTTGGAGGTCTTCATTCTCGACCAGCACAACCTGAAGACGATCGCTGCAGCAGCAGAGCGCATGGCCCATCTGCACACGGAAATCGCGCAGCAATATTTCTGGCGCGGGAAGGACATCACCATCGAGACCGAACCCGATCAGCCGGTCTGGACAGATGGTGAGTACTTCGGTCGCACGCCGGTCAGCATGAATGTTTTACAGGGCAAATTGAAGGTGGTGGTTCAGGCGCAGGCAGACGATGGCAAGTAAATCCGTGCCGGATGTGTCCGCCGTCACCGATTATCTCTACATCTCCGCCTGGCCACGCGGCGACCATGCCGAGGAAATCCGCGCCATGAATGTGCGCCTGATCCTGTCCATGCACTGGTTCAAGCCGGCGAAAAACCTAGGGCATGACCCGATTCGGTTGTTGTGGCTGCCGACGGTGGACAATCCTTTGTTCCCGATGCCCATCCGCAGTTTTAATTTGGGGGTGGAAGCCGCGCTGCCGGTCATCAAGGACGGCTATCGCGTGCTGGTCCATTGCCGGGCTGGGGTGCATCGCAGTGTGGCGATGGCCTGCTGTGTGCTGATCGGTATGGGACAGACTGCTGAAGAAGCCATGAAACTGGTCAAGGAAAAACGGGCGATCGCCGACCCGTACGTGTGGTATATCCGCAACCGCATCCTGAAATTCGAAAAGCTGTGGCTTGCGGAGAAGCGATCCTAAATTTTCCCCCTTAAGACCGACCCTCAAGTAAAATTCATTTCAAAAATGGAGGTGTCACAATGTTTCCAATCCTGGTAATTGCAATCGGTATCGCAGTTCTTGCGTTAGGCAAACGGCTCGCCGTCCTGGGCGCGGCATTGGGTGCGCTGCTGGGAGTTGTCCTGCTGAGCCTGTTCCCTGGTTCAGCCACTCCTCTGACCATACTCCTCATCCCCGGCCTGCTTGCAGTGATCGGATTCTTCGTCGCCGGGTTCGCAAAAGGAATCGTGGATATCGTACTGCTGGTGATGGGCGCGCTCGCGGGCGCAGTGATTGTGCTGGGATTTCTCAACCTTTTCAACCTCACTTCCGGTCTCATCGTATGGCTGCTCGCACTTCTGGGCGGCGTGGCCGGCCTGATCCTGGTCAGACGCTTCAAGGATTGGGCAATGATCATCCTGGCAGGGCTGATCGGCGGGCTGCTGGTCACGCGCGGGCTCACCGTCTGGCTGCCTTTCCTGCAAGGTGCATTTGGCACACTGCTCGTCATCGTGCTGGCAGGCCTTGGGATCGCGTACCAGGGTGGTTTATCCGGCAAAGGGAAAACTACTTCAGGTGGTTAAGTATTTTCAATCTGTACGATCTGCGGCACACTGTGAACCGCATCCTTCAATTTGTAAGGTAGTGGTTTGTGGAGAAGTGACTACAAAGAGTTTGCTTCGATAGCTCCTGACCGGGATGCAACGATTTTACGCGTTTACTTAGCGGATGGCTTTTTCTCGGTGAATTTAAATGATTGATCGGTATCATGAATAAGCCTTGCGCATGTATTACAATCTCTTGAAATAAATAATTCATTTTGAATTCCTCTTTAGCCAATGACCGAATCCCTGCAAAATACCCTGCTCCTGACCAAGCTCAATCGTCCGCGACTGCCGCGCGATCTGGTTGAACGTGCGCGGCTGGTGGAGTGGCTCAACCATGACATTGACCGACCGCTTATCCTGGTTTGTGCACCGGCGGGTTTTGGCAAATCCACCCTGGTGGGTACCTGGCTTGAACACATGTCTGCAGGTAAGGGTGAGAATTCGATTTCCCTGCCTTCCGCGTGGCTTTCGCTGGATGAGGATGACAGCGACCTCAACCTCTTCCTGCGCTATTTCATCTCCGCGCTGCGTACGATTTTCAATGACGCCTGTGAAGAAACCCTGGCTTTACTCCAGGCGAGGCAGCAACCACCTCAGACAGTTCTCTCCTCTACGTTCAGCAATGAGCTCGAAAAGCTTCCCGGAGAATGTATTCTCGTCCTGGATGACTATCACACCATTCACAGCGTGGAAGTGCCTAATCTGTTAGGCGAATTGGTTCGCCACTGGCCTAAACAACTGCACCTTGTGCTGATCTCGCGCATCAGCCCGCCTTTACCGCTCGACAGTTTGCGCGCGAAGGGGATGATCAGCGAGATTCGCACCCGGGACCTGCGTTTTACAACCGAGGAGACGGCTGACTACCTGAACAGGACGCAATTTGCTCTTATGAGCCGGGATGTCCTGCCTCTCCTGGAAGAGCGTTTTGAGGGTTGGCCTGCCGGCCTGCATCTGGCTGCCATTTCTTTCCGTTCCGCAGAAAGCCAGGAAGCCGTTCTGTCGGCTTTATCCAGCGAAAATCCAAACATCACCGGATACCTGGTGGAGGAAGTGCTGACCCGTAATTTTCCGGCAATTCAAACATTCTTATTGAAAACTTCCATCCTCGATCGCTTTTCAGTTTCGCTGTGCGAGGCAGTCATTGGAGAGATTGACGCCACCTGGAATGCCCGCCTCTGCCTGGATTGGCTCGAACGGGCTGAGATGTTCATTATCTCGCTGGACAATCAACAGGAATGGTACCGCTACCACCATTTGTTCCAGGAATTGCTGCAGCAGCGGTTGTCGACCGAGGCGGCGCCTGGCGAGGTGGCGGACTTGCACCGTCGGGCTTCAACCTGGTTCGAAGAACAAGGGCTTCTTGATGAAGCCTTGCATCATGCCCTGGCAGCCGGCGACCTTGATCTGGCTGCCCGTCAGATGATTTCCGGTTTGCGCGATGTTCTTAACCACGAGGACCGGCCGACCCTGGAGCGCTGGCTGCACATGCTGCCGGAAGAGATGATCCAACAAAGCCCGGGGTTGTTGATGATCAAAGCCTGGGCATTTCAGTTCACGTGGAGACTTGACCTGCAGGTACAAGCGCTGCAGCAGGTGGAAAGCCTCCTGGGAACAGAGGTGGGTGCATCTTTACCGGCGGATGACCTGCAACTCCTGCACGGTCAAATTGCCATTGTGAAATCCCAGCAGCGCTATTTCAGCAACCAGCTCACAGAGGCGATCGAAATCTGCCGGCAGGCATTGACGCTTCTACCCTCGTCGTGGATATTTGCGCGCGGCGGGGCGATGATGTACCTGGGCATGTCCATGCAAGCCAACGGCCAGGCTCTGGAGGCGGAACAACTTCTGCTTGCCGAGTACAGAGTCCTACGATAAAAAAACGGATTCCTATGCCCTGTTCCTCTTATTATCACTGGGCTTCATCTATCTCAATTCCGGCCAGCTTGATCAGGTCAGACGAATCGCGCGGGTGCTGCTCCAGGCGGCAACCCGCAGCCGGATAGCGATCATGAGGAATTGGGGTGACTGGTTCCTCGGTGTGGTATGTTATCAACGCAACGAATTGGAAGTCGCCGCGCAGCATTTCACCCAAATCGTCGAAAATCGATATACAGCTCAAATAGCTGCTTATCGGGATGCAGTGGCAGGCCTGGCGTTGATCCATCAGATCAGAGGAGAGAGCTCGAAAGCCTGGCAGATGGTGGAGTCGATCAGCCAGTTTGACCTGGAGTTGAGGGGCAGCGAAGACAACCGGACACGCTCGCTGCGCGCCAGGCTGATGTTCCTGCAAGGAGACCTGGAGGGCGCCGGCAACTGGGTTGACACCTTCACCGATCCACCACCGGACCAGGCTCTTTTATGGCTTGAGGAACCACAGGTGACGCGGGCGCGCGTCCTGTTGGCCAGAGGTACGCAGGCAGACCTGCATTCAGCAGTGCAAATTTTGGAGGTCCTGTATGAGGTCGCCGAGCGGACATTTAACACTCGCTTCAAGATCGAGATCCTGGCATTACGCGCCTTGGCCATAAATGCGCAAGGGAAAACCGAGAAAGCGAATACTGTATTAAAGCAAGCAGTGGACCTGGGGCGATCAGGGGGCTTCCTCCGCGTGTTCGTCGACCTGGGCAAGCCCATGCAGGAGCTTCTGCGCCAGCGTGCGGCGCAGGATCAATCAGCCGAGACAATTAACCGAATCCTGGCCGAGTTTCCTGAAGATGAGAAGAATCTGGTTGGGGGCGAAAGCCCGGTTCGTATTCCGTCACCCGATATTTCGTCGCTGGTTGAACCCCTGACGCCTCGTGAACTCGAGATCTTGACCTTGTTGCGAGGACCTTTGAGCCTCAAGGAAATCGCACTCAATCTCAATATTTCCCTTCCGACCGTTAAACGCCATATCGCCAATATCTATGGCAAACTCGGTGTAAACCAGCGCTGGAAAGCGGTGGCCCGAGCAGAAGAATTGAACATTCTTTCTCCTCGCTGAGCCCTTTTCTTTTTCAAAATCCCAATCGTTCTACATCATAAATACATCTTAAGGATGTGTTTTTCCCTGCCGCGCAGGGCTATCATGATCTTATGATGCCCCTGTCCTCCAGTAAATCAATCCCCTTCGATCGCCCGGCTAAATACAAGATTAGTGTGCAAGGACGGATTGCCCCAGATTGGTCCGATCGCCTGGAAGGTATGACCATCTGCCAGACCTCGATGGGCGGTGATATCCCGGTTACAACCCTGGAGGGCAAGTTGAGTGACCAGGCTGCCCTGGCCGGTGTGCTCAATACGCTCTATGAGCAGCATCTGTCTATACTTTTGGTGGAGCTTATTTAAACCGAACTGTCGGAGGAAACCAAATGAAAGTCATCATCGTTGGTGGCGTGGCTGGCGGTGCCTCTTGCGCCGCACGCCTGCGCAGGCTGGATGAAAAGGTGGAAATTGTCATGGTGGAGCGCGGGCCGTACATTTCCTATGCCAACTGCGGCCTGCCATACTATGTCGGCGGTGTGATTCCGCGCGAGTCGAGTCTGCTGGTGGCGGATGAAAGGACCTTTCGCGAACTGTTCACCATTGACGTGCGCACCCTCTGCGAAGCCGTAAAAATCACGCCGAAGGACAAGACGGTCGACTTGAAGAACGTCGTCACCGGCGAGGTGACTACTGAGTCCTACGACAAGCTGGTCCTGTCGCCCGGAGCGACGCCAATCCGCCCGCCCATGCCCGGGATAGACCTTCCAGGTGTGTTCAAGGTGCGGACCGTCCCGGATGTGAAGCAGATCAGGGAATGGCTGGAAGGGCATGACCTGTATTCTTCCGGGATGCATACCTACACGGGGTATCAGACTATGGTGCCGGCAAAGCGGGCGATCGTGGTCGGCGGCGGTTTCATCGGCCTTGAGATGGCGGAAAACCTGAAACATCTCGGGCTGGATGTGACGCTGGTCCAGCGGGGACCGCAGGTTATGGACCCGCTCGACCCGGAAATGGCGCGTTATGTCGAACGTCACATGGAAAGGAACGGCGTCCGCATCGTGCTCAACGACGACGTAACCGGGTTCGAGCAGGCTGCGGACGGCGCGCTCAAGGTGCTCACCAAATCCGGCAGGGAATATCCGGGGGAGATCGCCGTGCTTGGCATCGGCGTGCGCCCGGAGAACTGGCTGGCGAAGGATGCCGGCCTCGAGATCGGCGAACGAGGCGGCATCCGCGTGGATGACCGGATGCGCACGAGCGATCCGGATATCTTCGCCGTCGGTGATGCGATCGAGGTCAAGGACTTCGTCACAGGCCAGTGGACACACATCCCCTTAGCCGGGCCGGCTAACCGGCAGGGTCGCATCGCGGCCGAGGTAATCGCCGGACGCGACTCCCGTTTCCGCGGCACGCAGGGCACGTCGATCATCGGGATTTTCGGAGGCGCGGCAGCCTGCACCGGCGTCAGCGAGAAAATGCTCAAGCGGTTGGGCGATACGGATTACGAGAAGATCTATCTCTATCCCAATTCCCATGCCGGCTATTACCCGGGCGCCAAATACCTGGCGATGAAAATCATCTTCCGCAAATCGGACGGCCGGCTGATCGGGGCGCAGGCGGTCGGCCTGGATGGGGCGGACAAGCGCATCGACGCCTTGGCCATGGCCATCCAGATGGGTGCGACCGTTTACGATCTGGAGGAAGCCGAACTGTGCTACGCGCCTCAGTTTGGCAGCGCCAAAGCCCCCGTCAATTTCGCCGGGATGGTGGCGGCCGACGTCCTGCGTGGTGACATGCCTGTGAGCCACTGGGATTCCAGCGCGGGCGCGTTTCTCCTCGATGTCCGCAATCCGGAGGAACTCGCAGTGGAGAAGGTGCAGGGGGTGGTCAACATCCCGCTGGATCAACTCCGTGTTCGGCTTGAAGAACTTCCGAGAGATCGCGAGATTCACGTCATTTGCCGCTCGGGCCAGCGGGCTT
The DNA here is from genome assembly GCA_963709295.1 of uncultured Chloroflexia bacterium. Classification (GTDB taxonomy): domain Bacteria; phylum Chloroflexota; class Anaerolineae; order Anaerolineales; family Villigracilaceae; genus JBGPQJ01. The sequence goes on from CAVPVW010000006.1 coordinate 50,686, forward strand.
ACTACGCGACGCGCATTCTTTTACAAAATGAGTTCAGAGCAAGAACCATCTCCGGTGGCATGCTGTCCCGAACAAATTCTGCAGGGTGATCCTGATCATCCAGAGTTGAATATTTCACATGTTGACCTTAAGTGGAAAGGAGAAAGCGCAAAGAAAAGGTAAAAGCTCGAATGTTTCATTACAGTGTCTCACTCGTTGTGATTTTGTAAGGCAATAAGGCAAAAAAGCGAGAAAGTCCCGAACGACCAGGCGGCCGGGCTTTGAAAGGAAAATCCATCATCACCGCCGGTTCAGTGATGAGCGATCAGCTAGAGAAATGTCTCTATGGCCAGAAAAACGAGCATAAGCGCAGCAACAACCAGGAAAACAATTAAAAGTGCAGTCAAGACGAAAATCTCAAAACCAAAAACATCAAAAAAGGAGAAAACTATGACAACCGAAAAAATTAAAGTCACGACTTTTGAAAACACAAAGTTGAACCTGGTTAAGTTGAATTGGAAAGAGGTGTATTACACCAATTGTCCGCTGGTGTCTGCCAGTAACGTGGATGAAGGCCTGGGCCTGACCAAGAAAGAGTTCAAGAAGATCGGGGTGAAGTTTGCCTACATGCGTTCGACCCCTGAAACCGATTGGTATCCCCACTACATTCACAACCAGGAAAATCTTATCCGCTTCGGTGGTTTGTTTCCACCTATCGAAGTCCACGCAGATATCCGTCGGACCAAACTTCTGGGGGTAACACAGATGCCGGCCGAAGGCGGCGTTATGATGGTGCGTGCCAAGGACAATATCTACCGAATGGCTGATTTAAAAGGCAAAAAGATCGGCATTTCCAAGAGTATGAATCAGATCAAGAACGATTGGTGGCGCATTCAGGAGCACCAGGGAATTGAGTTGATGCTTCGGATGAACGGCATGACCATGGACGATATTGAATTGGTTGAGTTTCCCTACCCAGATGACTGGTATAACGTGCCGGAAATGATGAAAGCAACCATGGAACAATCGATTGATCTGTGGCTGGCGCGTGACCACAAGCGCGACCTGGCATTCCGTCCGCTGGAAACCGCTCTGGAAAAAGGAATCATCGATGCGATGTACATGCAAACTAAGCCGCTACAGCAGGTCTGCGAGGCGACCGGTAAGTATGCAGCAATCGAGGACCTCTCTCGCTATCCCGACTGGCGCCTTCAAATAGCTAACATTCCAGCAGCTATCACGTGTACCGATGTTATGGCCAAGGAACACCCTGAACTTGCTGTCACATTTATGAAGGGCATGATTCTAGCCGGTCGCTGGGCCAATAAGAACAAGTATGCTGCCGCGGAAATTCTCGACCAGCAGACCTTCTACCGCGACATCGAGGCTACTTACCAAGGCATTAGAGATGTTGACTTGGTACCCAACCTTTCACCTTTGAATCTGCCGCTGTTAACATCGGCAAAGAATTTATGTTAAGCCATGGTTACATCAAGAATGATTTTGATGTAAACGAATGGGCTGCACCTGAATTCCTGGAACAAGCCGCGAAAGAATTGCTTGAGGATCAATGGAAGAAAGTAACCACGTCAAAACTTCCCCATGTAACTAAGCTGTTTGAAGATACAAACCGGATCGGCTAGTTGGAATAAAGCTCAGCACAAGCTGGTCTCGGTAAATGAGAAGGTAAATTGAGTACGGGCGCCAAACGGCAAAAACATGGCGTTTGGCGCCTGACCATAAACAGACAAAAAGGAGAAGAAAATTGGAGAATGACATAACGAACAACACAGATACGCGGATGAAAAAACTGGGGTACCGCCCACCCGAAAATGTCCCGGAGCCTGAGCAGCTTGTGCTCGTCGAGTACGTTTCTGGCGGGCGTGTGGCGATCATCACCCTTAACCGGCCGCATGCTGACAACGCCGTCACGACGGAACTGGCTGCTCAACTGATCGAGGTGCTTGAGACCGTCGCAGCACGTCCTCCGTGCGATGTGCCATCCTGACCGGGGCCGGCGACCGTGCCTTCTCGGTCGGCGGCGACCTGTACCAACGCAAGCAGATGACAAAGGAACAATGGCTGCGCCAGCGCCAGGTTTTCGACCGCGTTCTTTACACACTGCGCACGTTACGCCGTCCGATCATCACCGCAGTCCACGGGATGGCGTATGGCGGCGGCTGTGAGATGGCCATCAGCACAGACTTCATCATTGCCTCCGATGAGGCCGTCTTCGGCCAGCCCGAAGCGATAGTCGGCTTGAGCGCGGGCGGCGGCTCGCCGGTCTTCCTTCCACGTTTTCTTCCGCCGGGCATGGCCATGCAAATGTTGATGACTGGAGAACCGATCACCGCCCAGGAAGCATACCGGTTTGGCATGGTCAATGCGGTACACCCCAAGGCCGAACTGATGAACGCTGTTCTTAAAATCGCGGAGACGATCGCGGCTAACTCACCGACAGCGGTACAGTCGGTCAAGCGTGCCGTTCAAAACGGACAGGGCGAGCCTGTGGAGCAGGCAGTTGCGATCATGATGGATCAACACTGGCGCTCAGTAGTCCATCAAGACCGTGTGAATGGAATCCTTGCCTTCACCGAAGGCCGGGAGGCTGAGTATCCGGACCCTGACTTTTAATGCGTAGCCCTGCCCGAGCAATGTGGGGTTGAGAACTGCCCGACATATTGGGTTTATATAAAAGGAGAATAGAAAATGACCACTGTTGAAATTTCCACTCCTCAATCAAAGCACCAGGTACTTGAAGAAAAACTGACCAGCCTGGGGCTGTATGTCACCGCTCGTGACGCTTATGATATGTGGAAAGCTGAGCCTGAGCGGATCAAAGTCCTCGACGTTCGCACCTTTGAAGAGTACGTTCTAATCGGTCATGCGGAAATGGCGGCGAACGTTCCACTTGCCTTCCCCTCCTACAAATGGGATGTCAACAAGGGAAATTATTCCGTGGTGGGGAATAAGGATTTCATTGCCCATGTGGGTGAGCGTTTTAAACCGGACGATACGATCCTGGTCATGTGCCGTTCGGGCGGCCGCAGCGCCATGGCGGTCAATGCACTGGCCAAAGCTGGCTTCACGAAAGTGCACAATATCATTGACGGATTTGAAGGGGACAAGGTGGAAGACCCCGAAAGCATCTATAACGGACAACGCATGCGGAATGGCTGGAAGAACTCCGCTCCGTGGACTTACAAACTCGACTCGAAACTGGTCTGGCTTCCATCCGGAGCAGAAGTGGAAATACTCCGCAGTACCTTGGACCTTTGATGAGTGGTGCCCTGCCGAGTAAGCCCCACTCGGACTTACTCGGAACTAAACAAAAATCAAATATTATTCGCTTAGGCGCAAGAGGTTTATTATGACACTTAATGATTTCTTTTCAGCTATCGCAGGAATATCAGGTCTTCTATTTGTTGTGACCAGCATGCTGGCGATGAGTCTCAGCCTGAGCGTGCAACAAATGACCCAACCCCTTAAGAATGCTCGTCTTGTTATCCTGGCTCTGCTGGGGAACTTCGTGCTGGTGCCACTGCTTGCGTATGCCATCATAAAAGTGATCCCTCTCGATCAATCCCTGCAGATCGGTGTGATTCTGCTGGGGACGGCGGCCGGAGCGCCCTTCATTCCCAAGCTGGTGCAAGGCGCAAAAGGGAATGTCGCTTATGCGGTGGGATTGATGTTCCTGATCATGGTGGTCACCATCTTCTATCTGCCTTTCATCCTGCCGCTGCTTTTGCCCGGCGTTGAGGTTAACCCGTGGGATATTGCCAGGTCGCTGATCGTGACGATGTTGGTTCCATTGGTGATGGGCATGCTGATCAAATCGCATTCACCCGACGTTGCGGACCATTGGGCACCTGTGATGCAAAAGACCTCCAGCCTGTCGATCCTCGTCCTGCTGGTGGTGGGGTTGGGGTTGAACATCTCCAATATCCTCAGCTTCATTGGAACGCTTGGTATCGGGGCGATGGTGCTGTTGATCGTGGGATCCCTGGTGATCGGCATGCTGCTTGGTGGGCGTGATCCGGGTGTCCGCAGCGCCATGGGACTGAGCACAGCCAACCGCAATGGTGCGGCCGCCCTTCTGGTGGCCACGCAGAACTTCTCCGGAACCAACACCCTCCCATTTGTACTCGTGGGGGTTGTGCTTATGCTGCTGATCCTTCTTCCGTTCGCAAAACGCATGGGCGCGCGCAACGAGGTTGCAACCGCGCCGGTGACATAAGCGGAGTAACTCTGCTTTTGAGTGTCGTGAACACTGCTCGTCATCGACCTGCCGCTGAACTTGATACCGACCGCAAAGTTAAATTGTCATAGCTCACTGGGGAATAACCTAAGCGAGTTCAGTTTGAAGTAACCGAACCCGCTCTCGAGTTACCAGTTTGTCAGGTTGTCTTTAATCCTAACCTATCTTCTCCTATCCCTCAGCCTCGATCGCCTGCACGGCAGCATCCATCGTCCGGTGGAAGTGATCCTCGCCGATCAGATCGACAAGCCCGGTCTTGCGAGCGAACTCTAGCACAGGGCTGTGCGCACCAGCCACATGGAGGCTGATCCCTTTTGCGTGTAATTCCTTGACCAACCCCATAAGCACCTCGGCGCTGGTCAGGTCGAGGGAATTCTGATTGATCGCGTCGAAAAGCACCGCGCGCGGCAACGGGTCGCTCCCTTCGAGGATGTTCTTGATCTGGTCGCGGACGGTTAGAGCATTGGCATAGTACAACTGAGCGTCGAGCCGGAAGATCAGGATGCCGGGCACCGGTACGATTTCCGGATGACGCTGGAGGTCAGCATACGCATCCGCAACGCCGGGTACACGTCCGAGGATGGCCAGGTGCGGTCGGCTGGATTGATAAATCACCAGGAGAAGCGAAGCCAGCAGGCCGATGATCATGCCTTGCAGTACATCCACCAGCACCACCCCAAAAAAGGTGAGCAAGGCAAGCCCGAATTCCGTCTTTGATACCAGGCGGATTTGTTGCAGTTTGCGTGAAGCGAGAATATGCGATACCGCGTGGATGATCAAAGCCGCCAGCACGGCTTCAGGTAAATTCTTAAAGAGCGGGGTGAGAAACAGGACCGTTACAATGGTGGCAACCCAGGTCACCAGGTTGGTTACCTGCGAACGTGCCCCCGCGCCATCTTTAACTGCTGAAGCGGACATGCTGCCCGCTGCGATCATCCCTCCAAATAGGCTGCTCACAATATTGGCCACGGCATGGGCGTTCAACTCCTGGTTCGGATCCACTTCATAGCCATGTTTCTCCGCGAATTCGCGCGCCACCCCCAGCGCTTCACTGTAGGCCAGCAGCAGAACGCCGACGGCAGGCAGGATCATCGCCAGGACAGCTGTTAGCGGTACTTTGGGGATGCTGAAGGATGGCAGTCCCTGTGGAAGCGTTCCCACAATTTCCACACCATGGTTGGTTTCCAGGTTAAACACAGTACTCAATGCGATGTAACCGAAAAGGACAACCAGACCGGCGGGAAATTTCCTGCTCAGGCGGGGCAGCAGGAATAACAGCCCGAGCGCGCTGATTCCGACCGCAAACGTGATCCAGTTCGCCTGGGGGAGTTCACGGATGATACCAATGAGTTTTTCCAGTGTATTGCCTTCGGGCTTTTCCACTCCGAATATCTTATTGAGCTGTCCCACCGCGACGAACAAGGCCAGACCGGTGATAAATCCGCTCATCACGGGCTTGGACAGGAATTGCGTGATGAAGCCCAGCCGTGCGATGCCGGCCAGGAGGAAGATCACCCCGACGACCAGGGCGAATGCCACTGCATATTGCTGGTAGATTTGCGGGTCCACCGGGGCCATGGTGTCGGTCACAACCTCGGTCGTGACCAGTGTGGCTACTACTGCGGATGCAAGCAGCGCTGCGGTGGCGGAGGTGGCCTGGACAACCAGGTGGCGGGATGTCCCGAAGATCGCATAGACCAGCAAGGCTGCCAGCAGCGTATAAAGACCCACCTGGGGCGGCAGGCCAGCAACGCCGGCATACGCCATCGCTTCTGGGACGACCAAACCCCAGAGCGTCAAACCGGCAAGGAGATCGGCGGTCAGCCAGGAACGGTCATACTTGGGCAGCCATTGGAGAATGGGCAGGTAGCGCGCCATCGTGCTTTTTTGCTTGGAGACATTGGCAGGAGTGGCTGTCGAGGTCATGGTTTATCTTCCTTTAGGTGGCGATTTATACCTGTCATACCAGTTTTCCCTACGAGCGATCTTGAGGTGGACATGTCCGGCTGATCTGCATACCTTTGCATCTCAGGCAGGGTACCGGATACTGAATGATTATATAATAATTTTTTGCAGGATGGCGGTTTTGGAATCCTGACCATACCTGTGGAAAAGTGATCTCGAAGATGTTCAATCTTAGAACAAGGAATGGCTCAACAGATAAGTGTAAAATGGTTTTTCTGTTTTTCGGGAGCCGCGGATAACTTGAATTCACCTTATTTATAGATTAAAATTCTCTGATTAGTGATTGTGCGTATTGAATCCATCCTCATCGAATGACCAACTCACTGCATGATTCCCTGCTCCTGACCAAGCTCAACCGTCCGCGACTGAGCCGTGATCTGGTCCCTCGTCCGCGCCTCTTGAGCCGGCTCGAGTCACAGTCCAGCCTGGTCCTGGTGGTCGCGCCGGCAGGCTACGGCAAGACCACGCTGGTCGGCTCCTGGCTGGAGGCATCTCCCTTGCCGAGCGCCTGGCTGGCCCTCGATGAATCAGACAATAATTTTGGGAACTTTGTGCACTATCTGATTGCCGCCATTCAAACTCAATTTCCCTTGATTGGCGGTGGAACGGTCAACCTCTTTAGAACGGCCTCTTCGCCTTCCATTAATTCCCTCAAGAACAGCCTGCTCAATGAGCTGTCCACCATAGCCCAGGAGTATATTCTCGTTCTTGATGATTATCACCTCATCCACAACAGTGTCATTCACGGGCTGCTTACTGAACTATTGCACAACCCGCCCGCTTCCCTGCATCTGGTGATGGCCGCCCGCAATGACCCGCCGCTGCCCTTACCGGGGTTGAGGGCGCGCGGACTGGTGACCGAGCTGCGCGGTGCGGACCTGAAATTCACGCTCGATGAAATAACGAGTTTTTTCCGCGACGTCCTGCGCTTTGAAATCAGCGACCAGGAAATTACCGCCCTGGAAGAAAGTACGGAGGGTTGGCCGGTCAGCCTGAGGCTGGCGGCAATCCACTACCGGCAATCCGGTCCCTCCAGCCTGATTGAAGCCAGCCAGCGCGGAGGCAATCGTTACCTGATCGATTACCTGGTCAGCGAGGTGTCGGCGAAACTTCCCGCGGAAGCCCGGGATTTTCTTCTAAAAACATCCATCCTCGAGAATCTGTGCGGACCATTGTGCGATGCGGTCATGGAATTCAACAGCGACCTTGGCAGGAGCCAGGAGCAATTGGAATGGCTGTATAACTCGGAGTTTTTCACTCTACCGATCGAAAATGCTCCCGGTTGGTATCGGTACCATCCCTTGTTCCGTCAATACCTGGTGACCGAGCTGAAACGGATTCTTCCTCGTGCTGAGATTGCAGCGCTTCACTTACGCGCCAGCGCCTGGTTTGACGGTCAGGGTTTCCTCGAAAAGGCGATCGAGCATGCCTTTACGGCTGAGGACACAAAAACGGCCGTGGACATCTTTTTGCGGCACAGGCGGGAAATCACCAGCAGAGATGACTGGCTTTCGCTTCAACGAATATTGATGATGTTTCCTCGAGAGGTGATCGATAACCAGCCGGAGATGAAATTAGGCGAGGCATCTGTCTTGCTGTTCCAGGCTCAACATTCCAGGGTAACGGCCATCCTTGATGAAGTGGAATCCTTGCTTGCGAAATCACGCCTGACGAAATCCGACCGGAACCGTTTGGAGGGTGAGATCGCCGCCAGGCGCTCCGCGGCTGCTTTTTGGGCGGGTGACATAGCACAAAGCACCTTGCTGGCACGGTCCGCTGTGAAAAAGCTGCCTCCGGAATGGTGGCAGCCGCGCGAACAGGCAAAGATGTTTCTAAGCGTTTGTTTGCTGATCCAGGGTGATTCGAATAAGGCGCTGGAAATTCTCAACAACTCCAACGAACCTGATTTCGGCGCCGTCTACCGTGCCCGCCAGCTCATCTCCACCTGTTTTATCCATTGGATGTCGGCAGACCTGCCTGCTATTGAAAGGGCAGCGCATAAAATCCTTGAGAAATATGACGAAAGAAAAGGACCAGTAGAAGGGGTCACCTGGGCGCGACATTTCCTGGGAATCGTTTATTTTCACTGGAACAATTTTGAAAAAGCCGAATCCTATTTCTCTGCTCTTGTCTCGCATCCTCATCAGGTGCATACGCTGTGTTACGTCAACAGCGCCGTCGCTTTGGCATTGATTTACCAGCTTCGTGGAGAGACGGACAAGGCTCAGGAATTGTTGGAAACCCTGCTTTCATTTGCCGTGGATACGGGTAATCCTTTTGCAATTAGTGCTGCGGGTGCGTTGAAAGCCGAGCTGGCCATACGGCAGAGAAAACTGAGCGAGGCCGTTCACTGGGCAGACACCTACAAAACCCCCAAGACGGTCCGTTTGCCCAATTTCTATGCTCCGCCCCTCACCTACGTCCAGGTGCTGCTCGCTCAGAATTCGCCGGCCAGCCGCAAAAAAGCGGGCAGGACACTTGCGAGGCTCAAAAAATCCTTCACTGCCGAACACCAGACCCGCTGGTTGATCAGCGTTCTGGGCTTGCTGTCTTTGTTTCACCTTGCGGAGGGAGACGGGAAAAAGGCTCTGGCGGAATTGAGAAAAGCGGTCGCTCTGGCTGAACCGAGTGGGTTCATCCGCCTCTTCGTTGATCTGGGGGAATCGGTAAAACCGCTCCTGGAAAAACTCAAGGAAGAAGGGACCTCGTCACCTTACATTGCCGGCATTTTATCCGCCATGGAAATCCAGAGAATCCTTGTTAACAGCCGGGCAGAAGACAAAAGCGGCATCCTTATCCGCGCTCCTGGTTTCGTACGGGGTGACCAGGCGGGAACAGGAAGTGCTGCAGCTTTTGGATAAACGGTATTCCGACGGGGAGATTGCGGAAGCCCTGTTTATTTCGAAGGAAACGGTCCACAGCCATATCGCGCACTTAAGTGACAAGCTTGGCGTGCACGGACGACGCGCTATTGTTCAGGAAGCCAGAAAGCTGGGTCTTCTCGGCTGACCTGGATCGATTCACCTCCTCTCCATCTCTTTTTTCTCAATTTATCACCTTTTCATAGTGATGCATATTTTTATAATCCGCCGTATGCTTGTGGTGGTGGGCATGCGGCATATTTCGCGACCCATCAGGAGGCAGTCCTGTGGTCCAAGCTCATAATAGCTTTAAGATATCCATGCGAGGACCGTTCGATGTGAAATGGGCCGACTATGTGGGCGATAAACTGGTTCACGTGGAAACAGACGAGGGGAAGATTCCAGTCACCACCCTGTTTGGATATTCCGTCGACCTGGCTGCCTTTCTCGGCACGCTGCATACTTTTATCGACCTGGGTTACCCGGTGGTCGGCTTTGAATACCATCAGGTTGACACGGTGTCATCTATTCAATCGTCGAAACAGTAAGGGCTTTCATGGGTATACTTAATAGGAGCGTTGAGCTACGATTACCTTACCACCAGCAAGCCATCACTATGATTTGACCAGAATAGAAAAATAATCAAAAAGGAGAATTCTCATGGCAATCAAGATCTATAAAGATGGAACCCCCTTCACCGGCGTAATCGGACGGACCACCGAAGAATCCTCGCCGGCCTGGCCGGACTCGCCGCGCCCCCCGGAAGGCGCGCCGAACGTGCTCTTCTTCGTGCTGGACGACGTGGGCTACGGGCAGTTATCTTGCTTCGGTGGTCTGGTCGAGACACCTGTGTTGGATAGCGTAGCAAACAATGGTTTACGTTACACCAACATGCACACCACCGCCCTGTGTTCGCCTTCCCGCGGCTGCATCCTGACCGGGCGCAATCACCACTCCATCGGGCTGGCCTCGATCACCGAGACCTCCACGGGATATCCTGGCTACAATGGCATCCTGCCCTTCGATAGGGGCATGCTCAGCGAAATGATGCTTCAACAGGGCTACAATACCTTCTGTGTTGGGAAATGGCACCTGACACCCCCTGAGCATACGACCGCAGCCGGTCCGTTTGACCGCTGGCCGCTTGGACGCGGCTTCGAGCGCTACTACGGCTTCCTGGGCGGCGAAACCAACCAGTGGTTCCCCGAGCTGACCTACGATAACCACACCGTGGAGGCGCCCAGTACGCCAGCAGAGGGTTACCACCTGAGCAGCGACCTGGCCGATAAAGCCATCGAGTTCATCCAGGATTCTCAGGTCAACGCGCCGGACAAGCCCTTCTTCATGTACTATGCCACCGGTGCCGGTCATGCACCTCACCACGTGCCGAAGGAATGGGCTGATAAGTACAAGGGTAAATTCGATATGGGCTGGGACAAGTACCGCGAGATGGTCCACAAGCGCCAGATCGAAATGGGCATCATCCCTGCAGGCACCGAACTTTCGGCGCACGACCCGGATGTACCGGCTTGGGATACCCTGCCAGCCGATACCAAGCGACTTTATGCCCGTTTCATGGAGGTCTATGCCGGATTTGTCAGCTTCACCGATCATCACTTTGGACGCATCCTTGACTTCCTAAAGAAAATTGGCGAGCTGGACAACACACTCATCATGGTTGTCTCCGACAACGGCGCCAGTTCCGAGGGCGGCCCGGTCGGTTCGCTTAACGAGATGTACTTCTTCAACAACTTGAAGGAATCGCTGGAAGATAATTTCAAGATGATCGACAAACTGGGCGGCGTCGAGTCCAACAACCACTACCCGTGGGGTTGGACCAATGCCGGCAACACGCCTTTCCGCCGCTGGAAACGCGAGACCTATCGGGGCGGCACGACCGACCCTTGCATCGTCTCCTGGCCGAAGGGCATCAAAGCCAAAGGCGAGATCAGAACACATTACGGACACATCATCGACTTCGTCCCGACAGTTTTGGAAGCATTGGGAATAGAAGCGCCAGCGAGCATCCGCGGCGTGAGCCAAGCTCCCATCGACGGCATCAGCTTCGCCCATACCTTCAACAAAGCTGATGCGCCCAGCAACCACCACACCCAGTACTTCGAGATGTTCGGTCACCGATCCATCTACCACGATGGCTGGCGGGCGGTCTGCCCGTGGCCAGGAACCAGCTTCACCGAGGCTGCAAAGAAGGATCGTCGCTTTGGAAACCCCATCCCGAACCAGGTGCTCGTGGATATTGAGACCCATGATTGGGAGCTCTACCACATCGATGAGGACTACTCCGAAACCAAGAACCTGGCTGCCGAACACCGCGACAAGTTGATCGAAATGATCGGCCGCTGGTGGGCTGAAGCCGGCAAGTACCAGGTGCTGCCCCTCGACGGGAGCGCGCTCCAGCGTCTCAACGTGGAGCGCCCGACGATCTCCAGGCCGCGCAACAAGTTTGTCTATTACGCAGGCGGGGCGCCAGTTCCCTTTGCCGCGGCGCCCAAGACCTACAACCGGCCATGGAGTATCACAGCCAAGGTCCTGATCCCGAAAGGCGGCGCAGAGGGAGTCCTGTTGGCCCAGGGCGGCAACATCGGCGGCTATACCTTCTTCGTCAAGGAGAAGAAACTCCACTTCCTTTACAACCATCTTGGCCGTGACAGGTTCTGGCTGCATTCCACCGAGACGATTCCGGAAGGGGAAGTCGAACTGCGCTACGAGTTCGAGCCGACCGGCAAGCCCAACCCTGCTGAGGGCATGGGCGTGCCTGCTCGCATCCAGCTCTACATTAATGGCAAACTGGTCGCGGACCTTGATATGCCCTTCTCGATATTGAACATGTGGGGAACAGAAGGCCTGACCTGTGGTTACGACGGCGGTGATTGTGTGGCACCGGCTGAGTACAGTGATCAATTCGCATTTACCGGGACCATCCACAGTGTCACGCTGGACCTATCCGGCGAATTGATCGAGGATAGCGAAGCTGAAATGAGAATCGCCATGAGGCGGCAGTAAAACAGTTGGATAATTACTCGAGGTGGGTCTCCCAACCAATGTCCCGGAAACTCACCCTCAGAGCGAAGTAGGACAGTAATAAGCTGTAATTTCGTTGGGAATCGTTTAGCGATCGAAAAAAAAAGGAGAATCAAGATGAAGCTCAACAATTCGGGTTGTTTGACAGGATTTGTCGCAGGTTTATCACGCATCTTCCTGGTCATGGTTTGGATCGCCCGACCGGCGAATTTTACCCCCGTCTTCGGCTCCTGGATCGTCCCCTGCCTTGGCTTCCTGTTCCTGCCTTTCACCACCCTGATGTACATCATCCTGTATACCCCGGGTGTCGGCCTCTCCGGCCTTGACTGGGTGTGGCTGATCCTGGCAGTGGTTCTCGATGTGGGCCATGTGGGCTTTACCGCGGCCACCAACCGCGACAAGATCCCGCAAGGAGTCCCGGGCGCTTTGCCTCCGGAGCCTCCTGCAACACCGCCGGCTGCACCCAAGCCTTGATGTATAACAGAGCAGGTAAGTAAAACTACTTCAAAAAGACTGCTTTTGTCCAACGTTCCATGATGGATTTCATGGGGCGTCTTGGCGGAAGCAGTCTTCTTCATTTGAATTCTGGCAGCCCGGATAAATGGATCTCCTGATTTAGTCATTGCCGGCAGAGTGATCAATTCCCGGCAGTGAGTGCAAGGAAAACGGCTACAATAAAGAAGACAGAATCGACAGGAAATAAAAAACAATAATGGCAATAAACCGGATGACAAAAGACAGGTTGATCTATGCTTGAAGAAATCCTGAAGAATAAGCGTCTGATCCAATATATTCCCATCATCGGCTGGGCCAGGTCGTACCAACGCCAATGGCTGCGTGACGACCTGGTTTCCGGCGTGGTCGTCGGGATGATCATGATCCCCGTGGCGATGGCCTATGCCCAGATGGCCGGTGTGCCGCCTCAGGCGGGGTTGTATGCGGCGATCGTGGGTATGACGACCTACGCCCTCTTTGCCACCAGCCGGCACATAAAGATCACCACCAGTTCAACGATGTCGATCATGTCGCTGGCGGTGGTCGCCCCGCTGGCGGCTGGTGACCCGGCCATGCTGATGACGCTCTCGTCCGCACTGGCGCTCACCGTCGGCGTCATCATGCTCGCCCTCTCCCTGGCGAAGCTGGGTTTCATCTCGGACTTCCTGGCCAAGTCGGTGATGACGGGGTATGTGTTCGGCGTGGCCGGTCTCATCGCCATGAGCCAGTTACCCAAGGTCTTTGGTGTCCCCGGGGGCAGCGGTAACTTCTTTGAGCAGTTGCGGCAACTCATTTTCAAATTACCCCTGACCAACCTTTATTCATTGGCGCTGGGCGTAGGAACCATTGTTCTGGTTTAATGATCAAGCGTTACAGGCCGATGATCCCGGGTGCGCTGGTCGCCCTGATTTTGGGAATCCTGATAACTTCAATTTTCGATCTCAATACCCTGCATGGCGTCAGCGTCGTCGGTGATATCCCAACCGGGATGCCGGCGCCGAAGTTCCCTTTCGTCAGCCTGGAAATGTTCACCGTTCTCATCGCCGGGGCGGCAGGGATCGTGTTCCTGGCGGTGGGGGAGACGCTGGGCACCGGTCGCGCTTTTGCCGCGAAGTATCACTATGATGTCGATGCCGACCAGGAACTTCTGGCGATGGGCGCTGCCAACATCAGTTCGGGTTTCTTCCAGGGCATC
>CAVPVW010000007.1:0-60843 GCA_963709295.1 uncultured Chloroflexia bacterium
GACCTTCGAACCCGTTTACGAGGACCTCCCCGGCTGGAGCGAGGACGTCAGCGGCGCCCGCCGCATGGACGACCTGCCCAAGGCAGCGCGAGATTACCTGACGCGCATCAGCATACTGGCAGGTGTTCCGGTGAGCCTGGTCTCGGTGGGACCAGAGCGGGAGCAAGTGGCGCAGATAAACTAACCTTACTGCATAACTGTCTGAATGATTGATGAGTTTGCCCGAGCATTGAAATGATAAATTTTCACTTGGAGTTTGCTCTCGGCTTAATCCTATTATTATTCGTTGTGCTTGCCTTTGGAGCACTGATGTTTGGCGCACCAGTTATTGGGATATTAAGAAGTATTAATTTCACAAAGAAATTAACTACCACTATGAAAGAGGGACGCTTCAAGGATCTTTCAGAGCCCAAGGTGGCAAACAGAATCAGATGGTTTGCCTTCCTCGCATTAATATCCATGGTAGGATTTATTTTTATTATTGCCATCTCTTTATTCGGGGTATTATCTGTTAATTCAAAAATGACTATTTCACTTCTCGTGATTTTATCAATTATCACAATTTCGGCTGGCGCGTTCATCTACCATGAAATAGTAAAAAGAATGGATAAATAGAGCTTCCCGTGCACGACAGTGTTCTCACAACCCATGCCAAAGTTTATTACAGGTACTCGCTGGGCGAGGGTCATTGACCCCGCCCATTTTTTGACTGAAAAGTCTCCCCTTACTCCCGTTAAATAATCACCCTCCTCAAATCCTGCGGACTTGGGGAGGGACTGTTTACTGCTCACTACTCACTACTCTCTACTTCCCGTATCTCTTTCTTATCTCCGGCAGGAAGTAATTCTCGAAGAACGCGTCCACATCGTAATCCGGCTTCCAGCCCCAATCGGAGCGGGCAAGGAATCTCATGATATACTTACACTGTAAGCACATCGCGGAAAGGAAAAAGAGATGCATCGTACAATATTCAAAACAGGGAACAGCCTCGTGGTGTCCCTGCCGAAGGAAGTACTCGAACCTCTGGGAGTTACGGATGGTTCAGAGGTCTCCGTGGAATTGGACCGGCCCAACAAGCAGATCGTTATTCGTCCGACTCCCCTGCCGATGGCAGCCGGGCTGGATGAGACATTTGTCCGGCAGGTGAGTGAATTCATCGCCGAATACCGTCCTGCGCTCGACGCCCTGTCGAAGAAATGAAATACCTGACCCCCGAACAGGTGCTTTTTATCCACTCGCGCGTGATCGCTGAAACCGGGGGAATTCACGGCGTGCGGGACCTGGGCTTGCTGGAATCCGCAGTGGCACGGCCGCAGGCTACTTTCGACGGGAAGGAATTATACGCAGACGTATTCATCAAGGCGGCTGCGCTCATGGATTCCCTGGTGAATAATCATCCCTTTGCGGATGGAAACAAACGCACCGGGGTTACTTCAGCGGGTCTGTTTCTGTTGATTAATGGGTATAAATTAAATACATCTTCTGCCGGCATGGAAGACATTACTATGAAGGTTGCAACAAAAAAGGTGACCCTTGAGAAATTGGCGCAATGGATGAAGAAAAACAGCGTGCCTGTCTAGGGCAAACTCGCTCGGCACAGATCTCCTCACACTCCCGTTAAACAGACCCTCCCCAAATCCTTCGGAACTGGGGAGGGTCTGTTTACTGATCACTACTCTCTACTTCCCATACCTCTTCCGTATCTCCGGAAGGAAGTAACTCTCGAAGAACGCGTCCACATCGTAATCGGGCTTCCAACCCCAGTCGGAGCGGGCGAGCGAGTCGTCCACGTCCTCCGGCCATGAGTCGACAATTCCCTGCCGGCGTGTGTTCGGCACGAATGTGATTTTCGCGCCGGGGAAGGCCTTGACCGCCCGGTCGCGGAACTGGCCTGCCGTCAGCGCAAAGGCGGCGACGTTGTACACCATGCTCGAGAGCTTCCCGCGCGGGACCTCCGTCAGCATCAACAATGACTTGATCGCGTCGGGCATCGCCATGAACGAGATCTTGGTGTCCTCGCGCACAAAACACTCGTAGGGTTTTCCCTGCGCGGCGGCATGCAGCATCTCGGGGCCGTAATCACTCGTCCCGCCGCTGGGCAGCGTGAAGGCGCTGATCAGCCCGGGGAAGCGTATGGCACGGAAGTCGCACATCACCGGCGGGTTCGGGTCGAGGTGGCGCTGTCCGTTATAGCGGCTGTAATACATCCCCAGTTTTTCGCAATATAGTTTGTTGCAGCCGTACATTGTATGAGGCGTGTTGCACTGGTCCTCTTTGACAACCCCGGCCGCTTTCTTGGACTCCTTGTCCGGGAAACCGTAAGCCGCGATCGAACTGGGAAACAGGAATTTTACAGGCTTCTGGTACTTCTCCGAGCGGTAGGCCGCCAGCATCAGCAGCTGCATCGTTCCCTCGACGTTGATGCGGTGCGCCTCCTCGGTCGCCACTTCCGCCTTGGACGAGAGCGACGCTGCCAGGTGGTAGATGATGTCAAAGTCGTAGTCGTAGAACTGCTTGATGCGGTTGACCAGGTCTCCCTGGACGTGCTCCCCCACCAGCGACTTGATCGCCTCCGGCAGCGGCGCGATGTCGGCCGTGACGATGCGATATCTCCCGCGGCTGGACAAGTTCTGGACGAGCGCCTGACCGATCTCCCCGCATGCCCCGGTGACCAGGACGGCTTTATCACTCATGGATGCTCCTTGTATGCTAGAATAAACGCACTCAAATTGTACAACAGCGCGGGGAAATTGTATCCCGTACTTTGTTATCAGCCTAACCGATAAAACTCACATGCCCAGGCGACTCCTCACCTGCTTCTTCTTTCTTCTTTTCTTTCTCTTGCTGCTTTCCGCCTGCCAGCCGATGGGAGGTGAACCAACGGCGCAGACTCCCCCGCCAGCTGGTACGGCATTACCGACCGAAACTCCCACCATCGTTTGGTTCCCTCCGACCGACACCCCGACCGCTGCCCCTACCCTCGCACCCACCGCCACTCCAAACGAACTTCCCGGCGTGACTGAAATTATTTTCACCGACGATTTCTCAGACCCCTCGCACTGGCAAATCTCCACCTCCGCCCAAGCCGCCTCTATTATCGAAGGTAACCGCCTGATACTGGTCGTGCGCGCGCCCGGCGCCTCCATCATGACCCTGCGCGACGAACCGCTGCTGCGCAATTTCTACGCCGAGGTGACTGCACGCACCTCCCTGTGCAGCGGCACCGACGATTACGGCATCCTGTTTCGCACCGCCTCGGGCATGGACTACTATCGCTACGCCCTCGCCTGTGACGGTACCGCGCGTGTGGATCGCGTCCGGACTGGATCTTCATCACCTCTCCAGCCCGCGGTCCCCTCCGGTGACGCGCCTCCCGGCTCACCCGGAGAGGTGCGCATGGGCGTTTGGGCGGTGGACAATGAATTCCGCTTTTTCCTCAACGGACGCTACCAGTTCACAGTTTATGATCCGCTTTTCGGCAAAGGTACGCTCGGATTTTTCGCCCGTTCCGGCGGGGACAAGAATGTCAATATCTCTTTCTCCGACCTGGTGGTGAGTGAGGTGGTGTACGCCAGCCCTACGTCCACGCCGACTGCCTCCAAGACACCGAAGCCTACACGCACCCCGCGACCCACTCCATAATTTAGAGAATATCATGCCTAACAAACTCAACGACCTCAACTCCAAGACCTGGCTGAAATTCCAGAAATCCTGGTTCGTCCACAATCCCCCTCCGCGCAAGAAAGGCGTGCTGCGCCACCCGGCCAAGTTCCCCGAGACGATGGCGCAGGAATTCATCGAGTTCTTCACCAAAAAGGGACAGACCGTCCTGGACCCCATGGCCGGGACCGGATCGACTCTCGTTGCCGCATTAAGAAGCGGGAGAAATTCCTTCGGCATCGAGCTGAACTCGAAATATGCCGACATCGCCCGACAGGTCATCGAGGAAGAACGCGAATCTCTCGGCAACTCAATCTCCAATCTGAAATCAGATGTCATCACCGGAGACGCCCTTCTCGCTGGCACCTATTCAATCCCCGTCGTGGACTACGTCCTCACCTCCCCTCCCTACTGGGATATGCTCCACGCCAAAGGGGCCGAGACACAGAAGAAGCGCCGCGCCGCCTCCGAGCTGGATGTCTTCTACTCGGACGATCCGAACGATGTGGGCAACTTGCATGACTATGAAGATTTTTTATCGAAGCTGGTCGCCATCTATGCCGGGCTCAAACCGCTCCTGCGCGAAAAAGCCTACCTGACCATCATTGTCAAGAACGTGAAGAAGGGCGGCAAAATCTATCCCCTTGCCTGGGACTTGGGACGCGAACTCGGCAAAACCTTCACACTCAAAGACGAAAAGCTGTGGTGCCAGGACAACCAGTCTCTCGCGCCGTACGGGCTCGGCTCCGCCTGGGTTAGCAATACCTTTCATCATTATTGCTTGCAGTTCCGCAACGACTTATCAACTGCTACCCGGTCATGATCACCGCGAAAGATTTCATCCATCTTCCCTTCTCTCCCGACCTGACCGAAAGCGGCATCGCCTATGCCTGCCGTTCCCTCAACTACACCTACAATCGCATGGGCGGCTCCCCCTACGCGCGGCTGCGTCGTATCGTCGGCGGCGTGGCAGTGGAGCTGGCTTTCCGTCATTACCTCACCAGCCAGGATGTCCCCTTCGATGTGAAGGGTGCCACGCCTTTCACCGAACCCGACCGCTACGACGTCTCCCTGGGTGGGCATCGCTGCGATATCAAGAGTTTCCTCATCACCCGCCGCCCTCAGATCAGCGAGGTCCGCCGCGACCCATCAGTTCTTTTACAAGCCCCGGCTTTGATCCCATCCGACCAGTTCGCCGCGCAGACTCATTCCGCGCAGGATCTTTATCTCTTCGGGTTTCTCTCCACCCTGACCGCAGCATCGCAGGAAGATGTACGCAAGGCTTTCGATGCGGATCAGCCGGTTTATCTGATGCACGCGTTCCCGAGAGAATGGTCCCAGCCCAATCAGTGGACTCCGCTCGGCAGGTTGGTTTTGAAAAGCGAGGATGATCAAACTCCGCAAGTTGAGAGTGGCGGGCAGAACCAAGAAAGGGATTTCATCACCGAGCAAGTTGAGCTGCCATCTCGAAAACGCGTCGAACTGGCTGGCTCATTCTACACGTTGGCGTATGTGCATGCGAGGGGCATCCCCTCCGCGCGGATCGGCGTCCACAGCCCGGTGCGTAAGGAGACCTATCTCATCCAGCCCTCCGAGTGGGGGAACAGCTGGCTCTATGGCATGGACATCTGGTTGACAGGTTACATTTCACATGAGGAGTTTCGGCGCAAAGCCAGTCATGTCGCCCCAGGCAGCCATGTGTTTCAATATAACGTGACACGAACCAAGAATCTGGGGGTTCCGGTTTCTGAGTTGCATCCGCTGGGGGAATTGTTGGAAAGAGTAAAAGCTTGGCAGGCAGAGAGATAACCACAAGCCGGGATTATCCCCCGAAGAAATCCTGATACTTAAGAGTCAGAACAACCGTGATCAATTGCAGAAATATTATCAAATAAACGCCGTATTCTCTTTTATTGAATATTCCCGGCGCCTGTTCTGCAGCCAATAGTGCAAAGAGTGGAGACATGAAAATCCACAACCTGCCCGTCTCCCCGCCCGTCTGCCCTGCAATGTTAATCATTATGAACGTGACAAAAAATGAAAGAGAAAGCCAGTCGAAATCTGTCATGTTTTTCTTGAAAATCCGAGTTAGCGAGCCGATAATTGACAGCAGAGCAAGGATCAAGATCGAAGTACCTGTCCAAACGCCATAATCGCTGTTGTTTAGAAGAGCAGCCGGTAGGATTCCCCCTAGCCCGGTATCGTAATTCTTAAGTTCTCTGTGGATGGCAATCGCATTTGTGTATCGTTCCATTATGCTGTAATCGAGCAGGAGCAGGAATATAAGGTAAAGGGCACCAATACCCAGGAAGACACCCAGCCCAAGCCTGAAATACATCCAAACACGTTCTGCTGTCATGGGAAATTTGCTGATACTGATTGAAATACCCGTCCAAGCGATTAACCCGTGCAACCCGATCAACAAGAAAGCGAAAAATATCACCGGGATGAGCGAAAAGGATACGAATATCGATAAATACAACAACAATCCTGCCAGGATCGAGTAGGAGATGGCATCCTTGTCGACAGCGCGGACGCTGAGCCAGACGACCAGAATAAACAACAAGGGGTACAGCGTCTGATCCATATAAAGTTGTATCAAGAGCACATTCGGCAGACTCAGATAAAGCAACGCAGGGAGGATGGCATTCTTCTCTCCCAAAAAACGTTTACCCAGCGATGAAAGCGGATACACAACCAACATGGATACGAATGGAAAGGTCCATGCGATCAGGTGCGTCAGCCGATAGAACCTTTCGTGCGCCAGCGGGGAGGGATCGATGGCAAAACTGATTTTTTCAAGAAGGATGTACAACCCGACCAGACCTGGCGGTTTTGTGCTGGCAAAACTCCCCTGCCCCAAAAGGGTTTCGTAATTTATGATCGTCTCCATAAAACCCGCACCCGTCGAGGCGTATTCCGCATAAAACTTGTGCGGGGATATCGCATACAACTCGCGAAGGATTTCAAATGATCCACCTTCGATATATGCGAATGCAATCTGAAGCAGTGCGCCGAAAAGGACCAGCGGCAGGAGGTTCAGGAAGCTGATGCGGGAGTTCTTCAGGTAATGATTCGCAATAATTATGAATGCCGCCACAAGCAGGGGAAACAACCAATCAAAATAGTAATAATCTGTCTTGAATATGAACTTCCAAAACCAACCAAACTGGCGTGAGAAAACCGGTATACGAAAGATCAGGATCATCCATTGAGCGAAGGCAAAGGATAACAGAGCCAGGACGAGTAAGGTTCGTTTGAGAGCATCCCGATCCCAAAAAGCTGGTGGTTTGATTCTCTCTTTGTAGGAAAAGACAAGCAGAACTAGACACTGCAGGGTGATCAATGTGCCCCATAGTCCAAAAGATATCGCCCTGACAGCAAAAGGCGATAAATTTCCCATCGGGACATCAGCTGCCCACACAAAAAGAAGATCGAATATCAGGATGTTAACAAGGACGAGGATTGTTGCGAGAAGATTGTTTCCTCTTTCGAAAAATCGGTCAATCTTCGAAAGAAATCCGGTAACCTTCTTTCCGCCAAACGATAGTAGAAGCGCAACGCAGCACAGGACCAATACAATTATCAGAACACCCGCCCCAAGCGCAATCCGCGTCCGTGAAAATCCCCAGAGCCATGCGTTTTCCGCCTCCGATGGAATCACAAAGATATAAAGGGAAGCGAAAATCCCTTCCAGGGCGGATAAAAGGGTTATGACTATGAAATGGCGTTTATTCATTACATTCAGGCATGCTCAAAGCTTCTTGATAAAAGGGGTCTTCATCGCCGAAATCTATAACAAAACGATATTAGCACACAAAGCGATTATAAAAAAGAGAGGCTTTATTAATCTTACAGCATGGATCAAATACCTGATTACCGTTGGATTTTGTACCCACTCGTGAAGCCTCCTAGGTTGCGCAATGATTTCTAGACCGCGCCTAATTGGTCAACAGATGGCAAATACTTATCAACGTACCTATACAATACAGAAGATGAAGGAGCTTTTGAGGTCATCGTGGATACAGAAACCAAGGATATTTACCAGTTGAAACTCTCTGATGACTTACATATTCGTTGGTGGATAAAGTAAATCGACTGCAGCTCAAATAAGAATGAGCGTTTGCCAGGCGGATCGGCGATCCCGCTTTATGACTTAATCAAAGTAAGAACTTCATTGAGCGCTTAATTATCAAGCAGGAATAACCATTCCAAATTAGAATTATTGAATGAATGAAAATAATCTTTCTATCAACCCCAAAAAGCGACCGGGTTGGATGCGCTTTTTGGATATCGCTTTGCGAACAGCCCATGTGTTGGTGATCAGCGTCTTGTTCGGTGGAGCGGTATTCAGGATTCCAGTGGACCAGCTTGTGCCCTGGCAGCAACTTGCCATGGCTACCGGGGCTGTTCTGATCGTCTCTGAAATCATCCATCACACGCATTGGCTGACGCAGATTCGCGGCGTGATGGTACTCATCCATGCCGGGCTTTTAGGGCTGGCTATACTCCGACCTGACCTGGCGGTGATCTTCTTATCATCTTCACTTGTTTTTGGCCTGATGGGCAGTCATCTGCCCAAAAAAATCCGTTATTGGTCTTACACCCTTCGACGAGTTGAGGCGTGATGGGACCCGGCGAATCTTCCAAGTACGCCTGCACATTCCATTTTTATGTTGACTTACCCCTTCAATTATGATAATATCCGCACGCACAATTAAATAGCCCTAAACGGCACTCTTATCCAGAGAGGTGGAGGGACCGGCCCTGTGAAACCTCGACAACCACCGCACACGCGGATGGTGCCAATTCCGACAGAGAAACACTGGGAGATGAGAGGGCAGCCGAGCCTAACGCGAATTGCCCTTTCAAAACGTCCGGAAGGGCAATTTCATTTTCTAGGAGAGAAAAAAATGAGCAATACGTTTATGAATTCACCCAAGCTGCTGTTCACCTCGGAATCGGTGACGGAAGGCCACCCCGACAAGCTCTGCGACCAGGTCTCGGATGCCGTCCTGGATGCCTGCCTCGAGCAGGATCCCTTCTCCCGCGTGGCTTGCGAAACCGCCACCAAGACCGGCCTGGTGATCGTCATGGGCGAGATCACCACCAAAGCCTTTGTCAACTTCGACGACCTGGTGCGCAGCGTCGTCAAGGACATCGGCTACGACAACAGCGAGAAGGGCTTCGACGGCAATACCTGCGCCGTTCTATCCGCCATCGCCAGCCAAAGTCCGGACATTGCCCTCGGTGTGGACCATGCCCTCGAGGACAAGGAAGGCCAGATGAAGGACAGTTTTGAACACGTCGGCGCCGGCGACCAGGGTATGATGTTCGGTTTTGCCTGCAACGAGAACTCCCACGCTGATGCCCATGCCGATCTACCTCGCGCACAAACTCACCCGCCGCCTGAGCGAGCTTCGAAAAGATGGCACTCTGCCCTGGCTGCGTCCGGACGGAAAAAGCCAGGTCACTGTTGAATATGCCTTTGGCAAGCCGAAGCGCATCGACACCGCTCTGGTTTCCACACAGCATTCGCCAGATATCTCCGAGGAAGACGTAAAGAAACAGATCATCCAACACGTCATCCTGCCGATCCTGCCCAAGGATATGGTCGATGACAACCTTATTACCTACGTCAACCCGACCGGCCGCTTCGTCATTGGCGGGCCGATGGGCGACGCCGGCGTGACCGGGCGAAAGATCATCGTTGACACCTACGGCGGGATGGGACGCCACGGGGGCGGCGCCTTCTCGGGCAAGGACCCGACGAAAGTAGACCGCTCAGCCGCCTATGCCGCACGCTGGGCTGCCAAGAATGTCGTCGCTGCCGGGCTGGCGGATCGCTGCGAGATCCAGGTGGCTTATGCCATCGGTGTCGCGCATCCATTGTCAGTCAACGTCGAGACTTTCGGAACCGGGAAGATTGCGGACGACAAGATTGGCGAGTTGATTTCCAAACACTTCGACCTGCGCCCGGGCGCCATCATCCGCGACCTGGACCTGCGCCGGCCGATCTACCGCAAGACCGCCGCCTACGGTCACTTTGGCCGCGACGACATCGAGTTCCCCTGGGAACGCACAAACAAAGCAGACGCGCTGCGCAAGGCAGCCGGGCTATAAAACAAAACCAAAACTTCCGAAGCTCACTTGCTTCGGAAGTTTTCTAATCGCGTAATTAGATCATGGGCTTGGTGTGGTGGTCGGAACTTTGATCACAGGCGGGGTGGGTGTGATCGTCCCAGCAAAAATCGCCGGCAGCTTCCAGCGCAACGGAGCGTTGGCTGCCGACGTGGCGAGGATGGTCAAGTCCGTTCCGTCGATGTTTACAATCTTGAGCACACCCGACGGGCTGCCCTGTTGCGTCTGTTCGATGTAAGCGAGCTGGCTTCCATCCGGAGACCAGGCCAACCGGGTGGGGATTCCACCCACAACAGCAAGAGGTTCGATCAGGGCACCGCTTCGGCTGACCAGAACCAGCGCCTTCTGAGCAACATCGTAGGCTACAAATTGAGCACCATCGGGTGACCACAGCAGCGAGTCCCCAGAAACCGGCACCTTCAAGTCGTCATTTTCAACAAAGGACCGGCGTCCATCGATTCCGATGACAACAATACCAGGGTTGTCCAGGTCGGAGGAGTAAAAGGCAATCTGTTTGCTGTCTGGCGACCAGACCATCAGGCTTTGCCCTGCATCGTTCGAGAGCTGTTCCAAGCCGGTGCCGTTTGGCCTCACAAGATAAGGACGGTTGTCCGCATAGAAGGCGATCCATTGCCCATCTGGCGACCAGGAAACGGCAGTCCTGCTGTCAGGGATGATGGAGGGAGTTTGTTCGTCCGTCAGCTGGACCGGGTTGGTCCCGTCCTTGCGGATAATGCTGAGGCCGATGATCGGATTGTTTTCAAATGTACCGGTAACGGACGTGTAGGTCAGCCAAGTGTTATCCGGCGCCCAATCCACTTCCCAGATCGGATTTTGACTCTGGTCGATCACGGTTAGCAATGACGAGCCGTTGATATTAGCCACGAACATAGAGTTGGCTGTCTCGCTGCCTTGCTTTTGTCCCAGATAGGCATATTGTGAACCATCCAGCGAGATCTCGGGGGAGGCACAATTCTCCGGCATTGACTCTGTCAAAAGTTGGGAGGCTCCTCCTCCAGCGCTGATTTGCCTGACCGCGCATGAAACCGGGTCGATAAAGAGGATGGACGGGGCGTTCGGGTCGAGAGTCGCTGTGGGAGAGACGATGGGTGTGAAGGTCGGTCTCAGCGTGGGAGGCGGGATCGGAGTGGGAGTTGCCTCAGGAGTGTTGGTGGGAGGCAATGTCGAAGTAGCCGGAACTACAGGAGGCACAATTACTGCGGGAGTCGGTGTAGGCTGTTTGGGACCGAAGATATCCCAGGTCAGGAAACCGCCAATTCCCAGCATCAGAAGAACAGCGATAATGATAAGGAAAATTTCAAACCCGGATAACCGCCGGCTCGGTTTCTTTTTGGGAGCAACAGCTTCCGCTTTATTCGGAGGGAAAGCTGGGGGAGGCGGCGCGGAAGCTCTCCCGGGTTTCTGAACCGGATCAGGTGAGGGATGGGATTCAGTGAGCAGGGCGTCCATCTGCTTCTTGACAGCTGTGGATGGTTCGTCCGATATCTTGGCCGGCGGCTTGGCTGACGGCGGCGGAGGCGGCGTCTCCGCCTGCGCAGCAACTACCGCAGGTGCACCCAACGACCCGGTGGGAGGTTTTTGAGAAACCGACGCGGAAGGTGGAGGCGGGGCTTTCAGCGAACCTGTACTTGCAGGGACTGCCGTGGATGGAGGCGGGGTCTTCAACGAACCTGTGCTACCAGAGCCCGTCGCCAAAGGAGGCGGGGTTTTCAAAGAACCTGTATTACCAGAGCCCATCGCGGGAGGGGGCGGTGCTTTCAGCGAACCTGTGTTACCAGAGCCCATCGCAGAAGGAGGCGGAGCTTTAAGCGAACCTGTGCTTACAGGTCCCGGCGCAGATGGAGGCGGCGGTACACGCAAGGGCCCCGTCTTTAAAGGCTCTGCTTGTTCAAAACGGGCTGCTTTCAATAACGAGCGGTCGACCTTGTCAGGCGGAGGGGCTTGCACTGGTGGAGGCGTTGGTTTCAAGGGCTGCGATTGCGCAGGAGGTAAAACAGGCTTGCCAACCGGCTCGTTGGGTGCCAATGCCAGCTGCGAGGTTTTGACATCGGTCTGGTCAGGGCGCTTGGGCGCCGGCCTGGAAGCCGGTTTCTCCGGTAACTGTAGCTCCCCCGGCAGTTTGTCCGGGGTGAGTGTATCGGGGGAAATGTTGAATCTGGCGGCCTTCATGATCGACCGGTCGATTTGCGAGGGCAGAGGAGGAAGCTGGGCAGTCTGGATCTGTGATTTATCCTGCGCTGCTGCGGAGGGTATTCCTACTTTTGCTGGCGGCACAGGCGCTTCAGAATCGTCCTCCGGCAGGAAGGTCAGCTGGGCCGTCTTCATTGTAGAGCGGTCAACTGGAGGGGTTGGGATGGGTGGCGCCGGGCGAGGCTCTACGTGAGGAGGAACAGGAGGCTTGGGAGCAGCCTGCTCTTCTTTCGCGCGCAGGCGGTTCACTGCATGTTGGAGTTTGACGCTGCCGGGGTTGAATTTAAGACCCTGTTCAAGCACAGGTTTTCGCTGGGACGCATTCATCGTCTCCGAGAGCCACAGCCAAGCCATCTCGTTGCGGGGATCGGTCTTGACAAGGTGATACAGCAAGCCGCGGGCTTCGCTGTCCTTCCCCGCCTTGACAAGACTTATTGCCTGCTGGAGTGTATCGTCAGCCATCAGAATCCTAATCAGTAATGCCGGTTTCCTATCATTTTAGCATCAAAAGAAGGTCAAAGCTATATACTTTTTAGGCTATTTGAGGGGTACAAAGGTACGTGGTTCACGGCTTTTCCAAGCCATGCGCTTCGAGCAGCGGAGCATTCGAGAGCAGTTCAGCCGTCAAGCCGTCGGCTACGATCAACCCCTCGTCCATGACTACGGTGCGGGGGAACAACTCTTTGACCATGGCCATGTCGTGCGTGGACACCAGCATCGTGATGGGCAGGTCCCTCAGCAGGTGAATCAGCGTGCGCCGGGCGCGCGGGTCGAGACCGGCCGTCGGCTCGTCCAGTACCAGGATCTTCGGGCGCATGGACAGCACGGTGGCAATGGCGATCCGCTTTTTCTCACCGACGCTCAGGTGGTGAGACAGGCGGTCCCGATATTTCGACATCCTGACCTGTTCCAGGGCTTCCTCCACCCGCGCGCGGACCTCTGCTTCAGGCAGACCCATATGAAGAGGTCCGAAGGCGACGTCCTCGAACACCGTAGGTGAGAAGAGCTGGTCGTCGGGGTTTTGAAAGACCAGCCCCACCGCTGCACGGATGACGGGCAGGTTTTTCTCGTTGACAGGAAGCCCTGCCACAGTCACGACTCCCCGGCCTGTGAGAATGCCATTCAGGTGCAGCATCAATGTGCTTTTGCCTGCGCCATTGGGACCGACCAACGCAGCCTTGTCCCCCTCCGCCAGGCACAGCGTCACACCATTCAAAGCCACATGGCCATCAGGATAGCTGAAATGCAGGTCATCCACCTGCAGCACATCGCCGCAATTTTCAGGGAGGGTCGTTTCGGGCGGGATCGGGTGAGAAATGGGCATGATTACCTTAATAAAAATATATTCGTCCCACAAGCTGCAGGAGCAGCATGCAGGTGAGTGCCAGCGCGCCAGCCAGCCAGTCGGCCCGGGTCATGACATGTGCATGAAGAGTCCGGATGTGCCCGGTGTAGCCGCGCGCCAGCATGGCATTGTAAATTCGGTCGCTGCGTTCATAACTCCGCAGGAAGAGTTGCCCGGCCATGTGCCCTGCGATACCTGCGCGCCAGAATACCGATCCTCCGCTCTTCTGACCGGGGACGGTGGCGCTGCGAGCGGCGCGCGCACGAGTCAGCCTTAAGACCTCGTCCGTCAGCACGAACAAATACCGGTAGAGGAAGGCGACGATGGTGGTCAGAATGACCGGAACGTGAAGATGCTCCAGGGCATGAATCAGGTCGGGGAATTGGGTCACCGCCACGAGCAAAATCGCCGCCTGAACGGACAGCCACGACCGGATGACAATGCTGAAAAATCGTATCATCCCCTCGACAGTGGCAGCCAACTCGAGCGAACCGATCTGCCATGTCCACAAGGGTTCGCCTGGAACATTAAATATGGCGGTCACCGCCGCCAGAGCAAATGGCAGAGCGACGAACGAACGGCGCAAGGCGAATCCCAGCCCGAGCCTTGAAAGGAGACTCGCGGCAAGGATCATCCCCCAGGCCAGCAGGTACGCCGGCCAGGCTCCATCGGGCAGCAGCACGATCGCCAGGATGAACCCCACCGCCGACAACACCTTGACACGAGGGTCAAGAAGGTGCAGCCGGCTTTCTCCGGAATGGTAGCGGTCGAAGATGTCCGAATGCAACTGCTAAGCTTTTTCAGCCGGAGCGCGAAGTGCGCGCCCCAACAAATAGACGATGCCCAAAACAACCAGCATGCCAATGATCCCTGCCAGGATAGTCGAGAGCGGTGTTTCTCCCAGGAAGGGCACTGTGTAATCGGGTAAGATGTTGAAAGGGGAGGCTTGGGCGGCGGCGATGAAACCCATGTCCTCTGCGACTCGCTCCAGCCCGTCCGGGTCGGCCGAGGCAAGCGGTGAGAGCACCACGACCGCCAGAGCGATCAGAATCCCGACGACCACCCAGCCGATGCCGCCCTTGCTGGAAACCGACTCGCTTCCCAGCAGGTCAGGTCGCACTTTCATAATGAAAGCCAGCGCCGCGACCGTGATCAGCGCTTCACCGATACCGATCAACGCATGGACGAACAGCATGGCTGGCACAACGATGTCCAGCCGCGAGGTGCCACTCAGCCATAGCTGAAGGGAAGTCGCCAGGGCAGCGGTCATCACCGAAAGCCAGGCAGCCCCACCGGCGACCACCAGCTTGAACCCGGTGCCATGATTTGCGACCAGCCGGTAGAGGCCGTAACCAACCGCTGCGGGCAGGATACCCATGTTCAGGATATTGGCGCCCATGACCAGCAAACCGCCATCCTGTAGAAGCAGCCCCTGCACGGCGATCACTGCGGTCATGACCAGCACCGCCGGCCACGGTCCGAGTACGATGGCTGCCAGCGCCCCTCCCAGCAGATGGCCGGAGGTACCGCCGGCTACCGGGAAATTGATCATCTGGGCAGCGAAAATGAAGGCCGCCATGATACCCATCAATGGAACTTGTTTCTGGCCAAGCGCATTTCTGGTTTTGCGAATCGCAACGGTAATGACGACAATTGTAATCACCCAGCAGAGCAGGGCGACCATCGGGCTTAGAAAGCCGTCAGGGATGTGAAGGGGGGCGGGCGAAAATCTCATTGTAGCCTCTCTTTCTGGCAGGTTGGGCAAAGCCCAAAGAATGTGGAATGGCTGGTGATCATCCGATAGCCGGTGGACCTCTCCATGGCGCGATAGGCGGAGCGCAGCGCAGCGTGAGTCATCTCTACTGAACTGCCGCATGCCTGGCAGAAAAGGTGATGGTGGTCGTGCCGGGCGATCTCATAGACGAACTTTCCGCTTCCCACATGCGCTGACCGGGCGAGGTGGTTTTCCGCCAGGAATTCGAGCGTGCGATAAACGGTCGGTTCAGTGATGCCGGGCAGGGTCTGGCGCGCCTGGTCGTATACCTGTGCTGGAGTCATATGGCCTCCATCCTGGTTGAGTATGTGCAGGATGGTCATACGCTGCGAAGTCAGGCGGAAGCCTCGCTTGCGCAGGGAGGTGGAAAGGTGTTCGGCACAGGTCATTTCAAATCCTTATTGTAAAAAATTGCAATAACAAGTATATCCCAGATAATCCACTTTGCAAGTATTTTTATTGCAAATTACCAAGTAGCGTTTGTGAAAAATCGAACCGCTTGTATCCGCCTTTGTATTCACTTTTGTACCCACTTTTGAGGCCTCCATAGTCATATAATGTAAAAGCAATAGCAATAAGGATAGCGTCCTTCACTGCACGCGGAATCTTTTACCGGTAGACATCTTGCATTCTTTCCTCAAGCCAGCCGCTCAAGATAATGAGATTCGGCTGGCTATTAATCTTTAACTTCTCCAGGAAAGGAGGTGATCGGGGAGAAAAATCGGTCCGTATAAAGTAACGCCTTAACCAAGCAAGGTTCGTATTCGCCCATGGAGGTAAAGTATGGCAAAGACTACTTCAGCGGAATTGAGACAGTTATCCAAGCCTCATCTTCCGCCAAAGGAGCGCGTGCAGTTTAAGCAACTTGTCGCGCTTAACCCAAACTATTTCGGTAATTTATTGGACAGCCCGTTGAAGGTTGTCAAGAAGATGGTTGGCAACACGACCTATGAGCAAGTGTCGTGTTTGGGGTTCAATCCACATCTCAACCTGCTGGAAGCCACGGTGCAGATCAAATTGCCAGGAGGCTACAACGGGTTATTATGTTCACCCGGATCCACAGAATACATCCGGTTCTACATCGATTACGGCTCCGGCTGGGAAGATGCCGGCCTGGCCGCCTTCAATTCGCACGATATTCCAAACACTCTTGACTGCGCGGACAAGAAGGATAAACCGCTGTCTTACGTGGTCACGATGCTGCTCGACCCGAAAAAGGAACCTTGCACCATACCGGTCCTGCCCAGGGTGCGAGCGATTCTCTCCTGGCAGGTCATTCCGCCTGCCGGGCAACCCAACTGGCCGCCGGTCTGGGGCAACGTCCTTGACGATCATATCCAGATCAAACCGCGATTCCTTTTCGTTAAGGATTTCATCGACTTGATCCCCGAGGTGACACTGAAGAAGCTGCCACCCTACCTGGAGGAAATCAAGCCCTTCCCCATCCCGTTGCCCGACCCCCCGCCGTTTGAACTGCCAAAGTTGGCGCAGCTTTATTCGGGAAAGGCCAACCTTAAATCAGCCGCAGCAGCAAAAAGCCTGTTGGTCGAACCGCACCGCTTCGGGTTCGCTCATATCCAGTCTGTGATGGCACAAGGGAACCAGGAAATCATGCTGAATGCGATGGCAGAGTGGAGTTCCTTGAACCTCGACTGGGTGCAGGCTCTGGAAGCACTGGACAAGACCAAAGCGGATGTCTCCTACGAGGAATTGGAATGCCTGGGGCTTGAGTACAATCTCGACCGGCTGGTAGCGACCTTCAGGGTCAAGAAACCCACCGGATTCTCGGGCGGCCTATGCAGCAAGGGAAGCCTGGAATACGTGGCCTTCTGGGCTGACTGGGATGACACCTGCGAGTGGGATTATCTGGGTACCGTCACCGTCAACACCCACGACATCCCCATCCCGGCAGATGGATTGGCTTATAGCGCCATCCTGCCGGTGGACCTGACCACCATTCGACGACCTTGCAGTAAACCGAAGATCAGCCGCATCCGTGCCGTGCTCTCCTGGAACTCACCTCCATCCACCACCGATCCCGAAGCGCTCAACCACTGGGGCAACCGGGTGGATGCGCATGTCCAGATCAAGCCCGGACCGGTCGTCACCGGAGACACACCCATCATCAGCATCATCGGTGGCATCGGCGTTGCAGATATCAATATCTTCGGCAACGGCATGACCAAACCTGCGGCGACCTTCGCCTTGGGCGGAAGCGCAGCCGATTCACTGGGACGCGCCTGCCCCTTCGGAGGATTGATCATCGTCCAGGGTCCGCCAATCGCAGGGCACAACTACCGCCTGTGGGCGAGAAAGTTCGGCGATTCTTCCACGGAGCAGATTGTCAAGAACACCTTCCACGTGGTCAATTGGCTGGGAGTTGGGTCGAACATTACTCCTGATCCGATGACCGGCTTCGTCAGCTATATGGATACGATGTCCAATATGAACCAGGTCCTGGCACACTGGTACCCCCCAGGAGACGAGCTCTGGGAGATCCGTGTAGAGATGGACACTCTGGCTACCACGCCATGGCACAGAATCCAGTTGGACAACACTGCCCCGCGCCGGCGGCCTGCGCTGGCACCCTTTGAACCTCCGGAGGTCACCTGCGAGATTCACATCGACAGTGGCGGAGATTGCAAGGACTTCACCAAGGGTACCCTTATTACGGGATTTTTCACTGCTCGCGACGCTCACTTCGGCAGTTACAGCCTGACCACGCTTCCGTCGAGCATGTCACCCAACAGCCCGAGTCCCTCTTCCGGGACAATCCAGACCGCAACCTTCGCGTCCGGCGGCAACTATTGGGAATTGAACACCACAGGAATGACGCCTTGCGGCTATGTGATTCTGCTGCAGGTCTGGGACCGGTCGATTGTGAACAGCCATCCCGGATCCCACAATTACAACTATTTCGATGTCGGGTTCTGCCTGCGACAGAAATAGTCAGAATATTAAGGGGCTGGAGAAATCATCCAGCCCCAACTTATTGACAGCCAATCCCTTTGGGGTATAATTTCGCCCGCACGTTTGGTCGACTAGCTCAATTGGCAGAGCAACTGACTTTTAATCAGTGGGTTCAGGGTTCAAGTCCCTGGTCGATCACAGCAAATACCGTCTTCGGACGGTATTTTTGTTTCTAGCTCAAATGTGGATAGGAGTTTTATGTTTATCACCACCTCTCTGCTCAGTTTCATCTCCAGAAAATCATATATGGATACAAGAAAACTACCGTAATGCTTTTCGTTGACCAATCGTAGGATTCCACAGCACCTAAATATGATAATATGTATCTGAATTAATTTCCCATTGGACGATCGCAACACAAAGGAGGTGCGATCATGCCTGGTTTAAGAGTCGCCTTACTGGGCAAATTTACTGTCAGCCGGGAAAGTCATGCATTGGGGGGTATCCACGCGCGAAAGGTTCAGGAACTGTTCTGTTACCTCGCTCTTTTCCACGATCACCCACAACCTCGAGAATCATTGTGCGAGCTGCTATGGCGCGACCATCCGGCGCCATATTCCCGAAAATACCTGCGCCAGACTCTTTGGAAACTGCAATTGGCATTGGAGCCGAAAAGGGGCAGCCGCACTCCCGATCTGCTGGTCGAGACGGATTGGATTCAGCTCAATCCTCTGGCCAATCACCAACTGGATGTGGTGGAGCTCGAGCAGGCCAGCAACCTGATTCGCGACAAACATGCCCGTGACTTAACCGTTAATGATTTTAGAACAGCCCAACAGGCAATTTCCATCTACAGGGGAGATCTACTGGAGGGGTGGTACCAGGATTGGTGCATCTACGAGCGCGAACGCTATCAAATGATTTATATCGCCCTTCTGGACAAAATAGTCCAATATTGCGAACTCCACCAGGAATATGAAACCGGCCTGGCTTATTGTTCGGAGATCCTGCGGCATGACCGCGCCAACGAGCGCACGCACAGGCAAATGATGCGCCTCTACTTCATGTCGGGCGACAGGACAAGCGCCTTGCGCCAGTATGAAAGATGTCTCATGGCGCTTCAAGACGAACTCAATGTGAAACCCTCGGAACCGACCTTCCTCCTGTACGAACAGATCCGCCAGGATGCATCCAACAACCTCATGCCTGCCCCTGACTCGGATCTGGAGATAAAAACAGCCAATCAATCCAATGCTCCGCTGATCGATGCCCTCGCACGACTGGAGCAGTTCTCAGAGACTTTGAGCCGCATACAATTCCAGGTTCGCAACGAAATCAACGCCATAGAACAAACACTTTCCGCGGGAAGGTAAATGAAACCACCTCAGAAAAGAACTGCGCAAAAATCGGCGCAGTTCTTTTTGTTTACCCTTTTTCAAGGGGAAGCCTGGAGACACCCAGGAGACACCTGAGAGACGTCTCTCTGTCCATCTATTTGGATAATTTATACATTCCATGTCTGAATGGAAGGAGGTCTTTTTGCCCGGCGACACCTCTCAGTCCTTCCGCGATTTGAACGAGGATGACCTGAGTATCCATTCCTTTGTCCTTCGCATCTGGCTTGAGGAAATGAAGGCAGATCCTCGACAGGTGGTCTGGCGCGGGCACATTACCTATGTTAATAACGGCAACCGTCATTATTTCGATGACCTCAACGAAATACCGGCTCTCATCGCTCATCACCTCAGGGAAACAAGTTGAGCCGAATTTCTTATTCAAGTTCAACGATTTACCAAGGAGGTAAATCATGCCTGTAACACCATCTTATCCCGGTGTCTACATCGAGGAAGTTCCCAGCGGTGTACGCACTATCACCGGCGTGGCCACATCCATCACGGCGTTTGCCGGTTGGGCGGCCAAAGGTCCCACAGACAAAGCTCAACTCGTATTGAATTGGCAGGACTACGAGCGCTTGTTCGGAGGCCTGCACAGGGACAGCTACCTTGGCTATGCCGTCAACCAGTATTTTGCCAATGGAGGCAGCCAGGCCTATATCATCCGCCTCGTAGGGTCGGGCAACCTGGCCGCCAACGTGACCCTCAATGGCAAGCTGAAGGTGGAAGGAAAGAATGCCGGGGTTTGGGCAGAGGCCTACACGGTCCAATCCACCCTGAGCACGTTTGATTCCTCCCGCTTTTCGCTGACCGTCACTGAGACAGCCACCGGCGCGGTCGTCGAGAAATTTGTCAACCTCTCCATGGATGAAGATGATTCCCGCTTCGCCCCCAGCGTGATATCGGATCAATCGGAGATCCTCAATACCAGCAAAGTCAGCGCCGCCAGCAATGAAACCCCCCCATCCAACACCACCGCCGCGCTGACAGGCGGTAACAATGGCACTCTGCTCTCACCCAACGTCGTCAACTTTGAGAATGCCCTGACGGCCTCGGGAGCGGGAATCAACCTGCTCGACCGGGTCGACCTGTTCAACATCCTGTGCGTGCCGGGCGAGACCAAGGCCAGCAAAGTAGCCGAATTGGAAACCTTCTGCAAGGATCGGCGCGCGTTCCTGATCGTGGACTGCGCTGACAACGCCACCTTTGGGACGCTGCAGAGCGGACCCAGCGCAACACTGACCGGCAGCGATTCGATCAATGCCGCCTTTTACTTCCCATGGGTCAATGCCCCCGACCCGTTGAATGAAGGACGCCCCCGCGCCTTCCCGCCCTGCGGCCTGGTAGCCGGTGTCTATGCGCGAACGGATTCCCAGAGGGGTGTCTGGAAAGCCCCGGCCGGAACTGAAGCCAGCTTAAATGGAATCACATCGCTGGGCTTCAACCTGAGCGACGGTGAACAGGGGTTCCTTAATCCAAAAGGAATTAATGTCCTGCGCAATTTCCCGGTGTACGGCCCGGTGGTCTGGGGCGCGCGAACGCTGGCCGGCAACGATGATCGCGGCTCTGAATGGAAATATCTCCCCATCAGACGCCTGGCGCTCTTCCTTGAGGAGAGCCTGTACCGCGGCACACAGTGGGTGGTCTTCGAGCCAAATGACGAGCCCCTTTGGGCACAAATTCGCCTGAACGTAGGCGCATTCATGAACTCACTGTTCAAGCAGGGAGCTTTCCAGGGCACCAGCGCTCGTGACGCCTACTTCGTCAAGTGCGACAAGGAAACCACCACGCAGAATGACATCAACAAGGGCATCGTCAACATCCTGGTGGGTTTTGCCCCGCTCAAACCGGCAGAATTCGTCATCCTCAAGATTCAGCAGATCGCCGGGCAAATTCAGGTGTAACGGGAGGCAGACATGGCGCAGTTCAGTGTAAATACAACTCGTTTTGATCCCTATAAGAATTTTAAATTCCGCGTCAAATGGGATGGCAGATACGTGGCCGGCATCAGCAAGGTCACCGGGCTGAAGCGCACCACCGAGGTGGTGAAGCACCGCGAAGGCGGGGATCCCAGCTCCAGCAGGAAGTCACCCGGCCGGACGGAGTACGAGGCCATCACCCTGGAACGCGGCGTGACCCATGATTCTGAATTCGAGAAATGGGCGAACAAGGTCTGGAACTATGGATCAGGCCTGGGATCGGAAGTCTCCCTCAAGGATTTTCGCAAGGACCTGATCGTCGACCTTTACAATGAAGCAGGGCAGAAGGTTATCTCCTACAAAGTGTATCGCTGCTGGGTTTCCGAATTTCAGGCCCAGGCCGACCTCGATGCAAACGCCAATGCGGTATTGATCCAGTCGATCAAACTCGAGAACGAGGGTTGGGAACGCGACTACGAAGTGACCGAGCCGTCCGAACCAAGCTTCACCGAGCCGTCATAATCAGCCTGGCGCCCGCCCTGCTTGAAGGAGCCGCCCTTGAGCGCTTTTAATGCCTCCGACCTGCTGACCGTGTGGGAGCGCGGGACGAACAGTCCGCCCGGGGAGAGAGCATTGATGCTTCTCCTCGCGGCCTTCCCTGACGCTCCCCCGGCCGCCCTCGCCCAATTGACCATCGGCCAACGGGACCTGTGCCTGATCAAGCTGCGTGAAATGACCTTTGGATCAAAGCTGGCAGGAATAGCCGTCTGCCCTGATTGCGGTGAGAAGGTCGAGCTGGATTTTGACTCCCGGGATATCGCTGCCACCGGAGACAGTTTCCCGGATTTCCAGAACAAGGGCGGGGCAGGGATCATGTTGAGCCTGCCTGGCTGGGAGCTTCGGTTCAGGCTGCCGACCAGCGCTGACCTGGCCTCCCTTCCGGCGGAGGTCTCCCAGGCAAAGGCGAAACTGCTCGAAACCTGTGTGTTGGAAGCCAGCCACGAGGGCCAGGCTGTTCAAGCCGCCAAATTACCGGAAGAGGTTGTCGTCGCGCTCTCGGAAAGCATGGCCAAAGAAGACCCTTACGTGAATATCGTGATCGCCCCAAAGTGTCCCGCCTGCGGACATGAGTGGCAGATGATCTTTGACATCCTTGGCTATTTCATGAGCGAGATCAACGTTTGGGCGGCACGCATGACGCGCGAGGTCCACCGCCTTGCGTCCGCCTACGGATGGCCCGAGGCGGACATCCTGGCCATGAGCGCATTTCGCAGGCAGCGTTATCTGGAATTGATCGGCGGAAGTTAAACAGGGCAAAAGTCGTGACAGGATGTTC
Organism: uncultured Chloroflexia bacterium; assembly: GCA_963709295.1. Taxonomy (GTDB): domain Bacteria; phylum Chloroflexota; class Anaerolineae; order Anaerolineales; family Villigracilaceae; genus JBGPQJ01. Next base: position 22,691 of record CAVPVW010000007.1, read on the forward strand.
AAACATTTGGTGATCCGATGAATGATCTTTTTTCGAACCTGGCCATTCGCAATTCAGGTCTTCCTTCACCGGAAGTTCTTCAGCCGCGCCTGCCCACCCTGTTCGATCCATCCGGTCCTCTGGATGGCCCTTCAGAATCCTTTCCTGTCCAGGCTGCTTTATTTTCGATTCCGGCAGCCACAGAAAAGGAAATCGAACAACCCATCTCGGCCAAACCATCCATCCAGGAACCATCGTGGTCAGGTACCGTGTCCGAGCCGGAGGGGACCACCGGCATCCAGCATCAACGGCAGGAAAGCCGTCTTTCGCGAGCGGAGACGGTGAGCACGTCAGGGAAAGCGACCTTCCAACCGCACGCCCAGGCGCCGTCGATGGAAATTGCGGCGGAGTCGATCCGTCCATTCTCCACGACTGCGGCTTCGGATGAGACACTAAACAACCTGAGCCGTTCAGAGACGATCATGAGCAGCGCCAAACGGATTTCTGCCACGGAGGATATCCATGAAACCCATCAAGAAAAGGAAAATATCCGGGAGCGCGTGATCCATCCACGGGTGGAAAGCCTGACGGCGGGTAATGTTGAAGGAAATGGTCAATCACCCCGGCCAATGCCAGGCGGTGGGGAGACATCAATGAAACTTGTTCTTCCGCATGAAGAGTCGGAACAGGACGAAACAACTCTTGTCCGAATCCATATCGGGCGCATCGACGTCCGGGCCGTTCCACCTGCACCGACGCAGCCAGCGTCCAAGCCGGCGCCCGCCCAACCCAGGTTGACACTGGAAGATTACCTGCGCCAGCGGGAGGGTCACCGATGAGTAACAGCCTGGCGATCGCCACCGTGACCGAGGCCTTCAGGCAGCAGATCCAGAAGGCGCTGACCGACAGTGAGTCGGAGACCGGGATTTCGGGGGCCCTGGTGAAAACCCTTCGCCCCTCCTCCACGACCAACGGCTTTCCGAATGGTGAGCCGACTGTTTATGCCGGGTTGTATCTTTATCAGGTCACTCCGAATACCGCCTGGCGCAATGATTTCACCCCCGTCCGCCGCAGCGACGGGTCATCGATGCGGGGCACACGCTCCGCCTATGACCTGTACTACCTGGTGACCTTTTACGGGGATGAAAGCAGACAGGAACCTCAACGGAACCTGGGCTGCGTGGTGCGCAAGATGGCATCGGAACCCATCCTGACCACCGAGGTGATCAAAAATGCCAAGACCGGGGCGCTGGTCAACAGCAACCTGGAGGCGGAGGTGGAGCGCGTCAAATTCTCGCAGCTGCCGCTCTCACTCGAGGAATTATCCAAACTATGGTCGGTGTTCTTTCAGACCGCCTATTGTCTTTCCATCGCTTATCAGGCTTCGGTCGTATTTATCGACGGGACCGAGAGCGGAGGCCCTTCGCTGCCGGTGCTGGCGCGCAACGTGTATGTCCGCCCGTTCAGGCAGATCCAGGTCGAAAAGATACTCTCCCAGGAGACGTCGTCCGATCCCATCCTTGAACAGCCGATCTTGTTCGGACACACGCTGGTGCTTCAAGGGAAACAACTCAAAGGGGATGCCACTCGTGTGCGGATCGGAGGGATCGAAGTGACTCCCGAGGAAGTGTCGGACCAGCAGATCAAAGTTCTTTTGGATTCGCCGCCCTTCCCCGTCGATTCGCTTTTTGCGGGAGTTCAGGCGCTTCAGATCATCCAGGACATCAACATGGGCACTCCGGAGATCCCCCACAAGGGCTTCGAATCGGATGTTGTACCGTTGGTGCTTCGACCCGAGGTCACGCCCTCCGTCTCCGTAAAAACGACCGACGGGGCGTATCGCAAGGCGACCCTCAAATTGGATTTCACGCCCTCGGTGGCTGTCGGTCAGCGCGTGGCAGTGCTGCTCAATGAACTTAATGCCTCCGGCACACGCCCGCCCTATTCTTATCGCTATGACATCACCGTGCCAGCCACCCCGCCTCCCGCGTTTGCCTCGCTTAATGTGGAAGTGCGCGTGCTGTCGGCGCAGTATCTCCTCCGCGTCCAGGTGGATGGCGCGGAAAGCGTCCTGGATGCCGGCTCTGATCCGGTGAACGATCCGCAATACGTTGGGCCAACGGTGGATCTGACATGAAATCCGTCCGCACCGCTCCCTGGTCCGAAAGCAACCAGCGTTATCTCACGCTGAAGCTGGCGCGCCTGCGTGCCTGTCTCGAACAGAAGGCCGGAGTGGGGGATGGCTGTGCGGCTGTCAACGATGATCAAATAAGCGAGCTCTCGAAAGCCATGACTTCACCGCCTGCCTTCGAGTCGCTCAGCATGTTGCTCGGTCTTTCTCCTTTCGAGCAGGATGTCCTCCTGCTGTGCGCCGGCATCGAGTTGGATTCGAAGATTTCCGCTTTGTGCGCATCCATTCAAGGCGAGCCTGCCCGCCATTATCCAACTTTCAGCCTGGCATTGAGCCTGTTCTCGGAAGCCCACTGGAGCGCGCTTACGCCAGCAGCCCCGCTGCGTTGGTGGCGTTTGATCGAAGTCGGTTCAGGGACGATGCTGACCCAGTCTCCTTTGCGAATTGACGAACGGATCCTGCATCACATCGCGGGAGTGTCCCACATTGACGACCGGCTCATGGGTTACGTGGAACCCGTCGAGGCGCCGGAACGCCTGGTGCCGTCTCACCAGGCCCTGATTGACCAGATGGCCGCGGCCTGGTCGAACGCTTCTCACGGCAAGATGCTCCCCGTGATTCAACTGGTCGGCATCGACGCCTCCGCCAGGAGCGACGTGGCATCCGCGGCGGGCGCGGCGCATGGGATGAGGCTGTGCGCCATACGTGCCGAAACCATCCCCGCCAGCCCGGCGGAATCCGAGGCGCTGATGCGTCTTTGGGAGCGGGAAGCCATCCTGAGCGGCCTGGCGTTGATGATCGTCTGCCGCGATGGTGATTCGTCCCATGCCCTGCATTGGGCGGAGGCGGCGCATTTCCCGGTATTCCTCTCTTCCCGCGAGCGGCTGCCGTTCGACGGGCGGCCGGTCCTCACTTACGAGGTCATGAAGCCCACGGCAGCCGAACAACGATCGTTATGGAAAGAAATCCTGGGCGTTGAAGCGGCCAGATTGAACGGGCATGTGGATCTCATGGTGACCCAGTTCGACATGGACGCCCAAAGCATCGGGGCGATTGCCGCCGAAGTGTTGAAAACCGGAGCTGCCCGACAGGAAGACCTGGGAACCTCTCTCTGGCAGGCCTGCCGGTCGCACGCTCACCCTCGTCTGGGCGACCTTGCACAACGCCTTCAGCCGATCGCCACGTGGGAGGACCTGGTTCTTCCGAAAAAGCAGGTCGGGACCCTGCGGGACATCTCCACCCACGTCCGCCAGCGGATGAAGGTCTATGAAACCTGGGGATTTGCCGCAAAAAGCGCCCGCGGTCTCGGAATCAGCGCCCTGTTCGCAGGCGTGAGCGGAACGGGAAAGACCATGGCGGCGGAAGTGCTCGCCAACGAACTCAGGCTGGATCTGTATCGCATCGACCTGAGCCAGGTCGTCAGCAAGTACATCGGCGAGACGGAAAAGAACCTGAGACGCGTGTTCGACGCGGCGGAAGAAGGCGGGGCGATCCTCCTTTTCGACGAGGCGGATGCGCTGTTCGGCAAGCGCAGCGAAGTGAAGGACAGCCATGACCGTTATGCCAACGTGGAAGTCAGCTACCTGCTGCAGCGCATGGAATCCTACCGGGGATTGGCGGTCCTGACCACGAATATGAAGGAGGCGCTCGACCCTGCGTTCCTGCGGCGCATCCGGTTCGTGGTGCAGTTCCCCTTCCCCGATGCCGAGGGACGCGCGGAGATCTGGCGCAGGATCTTCCCGGCCCGGACACCGATCGATGGGTTGGACGTTTTGAAACTGTCGAAGCTGAATGTGGCCGGCGGCAATATCCGCAACATCGCGCTGTGCGCGTCGTTCCTTGCGGCGGATGCGGATCAACCTGTCCGCATGAGCCATCTCAAGCGCGCCGCCGCCGCCGAATTCTCCAAACTCGAGAGGACGTTGAGCGAAGCTGAGGTGGGAGGCTGGGAATGAGGACGCGTGTGGAAATCGTGATCGACGAGCTCATCCTGCATGGATTCTCGCCTGCAGATCGGTATCGCATCGGCAATTCGCTTTCGCTGGAACTTGAGCGGCTGGTCATGGATCAAGGTCTTCAGGTGCATGAGAGCATGGATATCCCCTCGCTGCGGGCAGCGCCTGTCAAATTGCCGTCAGGCTCGAGACCCGACCTGGTCGGGGCGCGCGTGGCAGAAGCGGTTTACAAAGGTTTGCCAAGATGAACACGTTGACGCACGTGGCCAAGAGGACGAATACAACTGCCATTATCCCTGCACGGATGTCCCCAGCCCGAAGTTTTGATGTTCCTTCACTAGAAGTTGCCGGTCCACAGAATGCCGGCCATCAATTCAGCCAGCTTGCGGTCGGCAATCCAGCGCCTGCCATGCAGTCTTGTCCATTCGCCAGTCCGCGCGCCTGCCCGACCGGCGGCGCCTGTCATCTTTGCCCTGCCAGAGCCTGAAGGATTATTTATGGGTACTGAAGTCCAAGCCAAGAGTTCACCCCCTGCCGTTGCACCCGCGATCACCCATGCGCCGGTCAGCCTCCTGCAGCGCCCATGTGCCTGCGGCGGCGAGCACAGCGCCTCTGGCGAGTGCAGTGATTGCAGGAAGAAGAGGCTGGGAGTGGTGCAACGCCTGGCCGTGAATACGAGCCACGTACCTTCTGTCCCGCTGATCGTCCACGAGGTGCTGCGTTCGCCCGGCCAGCCTCTGGACATGGAAACCCGTGCCTTCATGGAACCGCGCTTCGGTCATGATTTCAGTCATGTGAGGGTGCACACCGATGCACCGGCAGCAAGATCAGCCAGGGCAATAAATGCCATGGCCTACACAGTGGGTGAGCATGTGGTTTTTGAGGGAAGCCATTATGCGCCACGATCCATTTCAGGGCGAAGATTACTTGCCCATGAATTGACCCATGTTCTGCAACAAGGCCAGGGCAACTTATCACCAGCCATAGATCGGCCTGAAGACCCTTCTGAAGCTGAAGCCGAGAAAAATGCTGATTTGACCAGCTCCACTGAACATCTTACGTTCACCGGGCGACGCCCCGTAATCTCCCGGGAAACGACGACCACCGTGGAAGTCATCCCTCCAACGACGCCAAATTCGTGCGGGCTGGAACAACACAGGGAAATTTTTCCTGCCGCCAGGCAAGCCATCCAATGGCTGGAGGCAGCCATAGCCAGCCTGAATGCATTTATCACAACTCCTGCCGCAGAAGGTGAGGCTGCCAGGGCACGCTCTGCTCTGGATCGTCATTTTCATTCAACCTCGGCGGATACGGCCACTCGAGTTCGCGATCGTCTGAATACGCTTCAAAACGACATAAGTAACCGCACCACATTGAATGTTGAATGTCATGCGGCAAGTGATTCGTCATGTGGAGCGGCAGGCGCCTATGTGTCCGGCAGTATGCTGGTTTTCTGTCCTGCGTTTTTTAATGGCGGTTCGATCTGGCAGGCAGAATCCATTATTCATGAAATGGCGCATTCGCTTCTGGGCGATCCTCATATCACCGACAGGGCCTATCAAAGTGACCGGATGTATACCATGCTTAGCACCGCTGAGGCGCTGACCAATGCCGAATCATTTGGGCTGCTGGTACAGGAATTGGGAACTCGAACCGTCCAGACCAGTACGGCGCCGAGAGATACCCTTGAAGATTGCCCTGATGATTGGCAGCCACTCATCCGCACGGCTATCGCCAAAGCTCAACGATGGAACCGGAATGCGCAAACAGCGACAGGCGACCGCAGGCCGACGTGGCTGGCAGGCTGGGCTGATCTGCAAAACACCTACCTGGGTGGAACGAGCACCGATCTCCTGGAGAGAGCGAAAGGCGTGTACGACCGAGTTTATTCCGGTGTCCGATCATCAATAGGGTTCGAATGTGAAGCAGACGGCGGCGGACGGTGTGAGCGCTACGAAACCTATTGGTATGAGTTTTGGTCGGATCTTCACCTTTGCCCCTCATGGAGAAACCTGAGCAGTGATGATGACCGGACCGTGTCCATGTTGGCAGGTCTGTACGGCTATATCGGCGGGATCGGAGATTCGGAAAATAGCCGCCGGCTTAATTATGCTCGTCTGGCCAGAGATCTGAATGCGCGTTATTGGAGTCTTTAGCGCTTTAAACTTCTCTTCAGTGAGTTCAAGTCAATGATACCGATGTTCACTCAAAAAAAACCTGCTGCCAGCAATACGCCCTTTAATCACGTTTCCCTCCAGCGCAAATGCGCCTGCGGGGGCGGGGCCGGTCCTGGCCGCGAGTGCGAGGACTGCCGGAAAAAACGGCTGGTCGGTACACGAGGGGCGATGGGGTCTGGCCGCGTCCATCGCGGCGGAGGTTTCGGCGGCGAGTCGGATGGGCCTGAGCCAGCCACCCCTGTGGAAACCGGTCCTGCCCCCGTGCCGGTCGGTCAACCCGCTCAGGCAGCGGCGCCCGCAGCCGTCTGCGACCCTGATCGGGCATTGACCTGGGCGGATTTCACGGGAACCCCTGCTCAGGGCGATCACGCGGCAAGGACTTCCTATACCTTTCCCAGGGACAGCACGTCAAATCCGGTGAGATTTCGGGCACTTTTGGATGGCGGAAATTCCTGGGTGAAGCCCAAGTGGAAAAATCCCACCACGCGAGCGGATACGGGTGTCCAGGATGCGATTGACATGTGCAAGAAGGACCTGAAAGCTGATCCCGATTCCCCCTGGGTGTTGGATGACACACCGGATCCCGATTGTCCAGCGAGTCCAGTCCCAAATTCAGCCGTGGAGGCGACGACGATTCCTGAGTGTGGCACAGTCATTGGTCCGGAGGGTGATCGGGTGGCTGGTCTGGAATCATCCCGTCTGCTCGCCCATGAACAGCTTCACTTCAGCATTGCCTGTGTCCTGGTCAGGAAAGCCAATGCCGCTGTTGCCGCAGGGAAGAGTGTGTCAACCATAGAAACCAAGCTGAGCCAGACCGACGGCACGGTGACCTCCGATTACGATGACGAGACCGATCATGGCTGCAAAGCGGCAGAGCAGACCAGCTGGAACACCAAGGTTGCCAACGGCTTGCCGGATATAAAAATCGAATGATGAGATAGGTGAAAAACCATGTCCACATTCCCGGGTTCACCCCGTCTGATTAAAGGCGCGATCGTAGGAGTTGACCTCGCAAACCCGATCGCGAGCGTGGTCATCTTCCAGTACAACCCCGATACGCTGACGCGCACCCTGGCGGCGCAATCCGCCGGGGGCAGTTCGGACAGCCGATCGGAGCCTCAGCGGCTCAAGGGTCCTCCCGTGGAAAATATCAGGCTGGATGTCGAGATCGATGCCACCGACCAGCTGGAGGCTGCCAATGGAATCGCGACCTCCATGGGCATCTATCCCCAGCTGTCCGCTTTGGAAATGTTGCTTTACCCGAAAATGGCGACCGTGATCGCCAATACCCTCCTTCTCGCCACGGGAACCATCGAAGTGGTGCCTGTCGAAGGTCCGTTCACGTTGTTCATCTGGGGGCCCAAGCGGGTGCTGCCCGTGCGTTTGACCGAATTCAGCATCACTGAAGAAGCCCACGATCCGGCTCTTAACCCGACCCGGGCGAAAGTTTCGCTCGGTCTGCGCGTATTGAACTACAACGACTTCCCCATCTCGCACCCCGGCTATGCCATGTTCCTCGCCCACCAGGGAATCAAGGAAGCCATGGCCATGATCGGAAGTGTGGGAAATATCGGTTCCTTCGGTTTGAGCCTGTTCTAGGCAGACCTCGAGGCCCACATGTTCGAGCAAAACAGCCGCTATTACAAAATCGAGAACGCAACGCTGATCGATCCAGGAGGGCGCGAGGTCGCCTACAAGCGGCGACGTTTCCTGCCTCGTGCGGAGGAGCTGCAAACCCTGGTCAATGTGACCGTGGTGCAGTCGGACCGGCTTGACCTGATCGCCTCTCGAACGCTTGGCGACCCGGAGCAGTTCTGGCGGATCTGCGATGCCAGCGATGCGATGAATCCTCCAGACCTGTTGGCTGAACCCGGAAAAACCGTGCGCGTTCCACTACCGCAATCGTGATGATACCGCTGGGCATTCACCTCACCCTCCTGATTGGTCCGACGATGGCCGTTCCAGCACCGCCGGCGTATCTTGAGGCGCTTCAACGGCTGGAAGTCACTCACAACGACACCGGCCGCTCGGGATTCCAGATGACCTTTCAAGCGGGACGGGCCGGCCTGACCTCCGCGCTGGATTACCCGCTGCTTACCCTGCCGCTCTTGAGGATGTTCAATCGCGTGATCATGATCGTGACCATCAACGCGGTCCCCAGCGTGCTCATGGACGGGATCATCACCAACCAGCAGCTTTCCCCCGGCGACCAGCCCGGCAGCGGCACATTGACGGTCACGGGCGAGGACGTCAGCGTGATGATGGACCTCGAGCAAAAAAACGTCGAACACCCCGCCCAGGATGAGACCATCATCGCCAACAAGATCATCCTGACGTATGCGCAGTACGGCTTGCTCCCGATGGTCATCCCTCCGGTGGTCATCGACCCGCCCATTCCAATTGAACGCACGCCTGTCCAGCGCGGCACGGATCTGGATTACCTCAACGAAATGGCCGGCCGTCACGGGTATGTGTTTTACGTCACGCCCGGGCCCGCTCCGTTCACCAACACTGCCTACTGGGGACCTCCCCTCAGGGTGGGAATCCCGCAGCGGGCGCTTTCGGTCAACCTGGGACCACAAAGCAATGTGGCATCTATCAACTTCCAGCATAATGGCCTGGCTCCCACCCTGGTCACCGGCGAGGTCCAGGACCGCATCACCAACCAGACCACACCGGTGCGGACTTTCGCCAGCACGCGCATTCCGCTCTCCAGCCAGCCGTCCATCCTTTTCAACCAGCCTAACGTCCGCACCACGCGCTTTGAAGGCAACGGGCTGAATACCATGCAGGCCTATGGCCGCGCGCAGTCCATGACGGATTCTTCCACGGATAACGTCGTTTCCGCCAGCGGGGAATTGGATGCCGCCCGCTATGGAGGAATCCTGCAGTCACGAGGTCTGGTCGGCCTGCGAGGGGCCGGCACCACCTATGATGGGTTCTATTACGTCAAGAGCGTCACCCATTCCATCACACGGGGAGAGTACAAGCAGCGCTTCTCCCTGACCCGCGAAGGAGCGGGCTCGATCAGCCCGGCAGTCATCCCATAAGCGAGACGAACATGCCCATAACCATCGACGAACTTCAAACGCAGGTCAATTCACCATCCTCCCGATCCGGCCGGTATTTTGGCAAGTACCGCGGTCAGGTGCAGAACAACCTGGACCCCATGATGCAGGGACGGGTGCAGGTCTCCTGTGCAGCCGTGCTCGGTGATGGTCAGATGAGCTGGGCCATGCCATGCTCTCCCTACGGAGGCAGCGGAGTGGGATTCTTCATGATCCCCCCCGTCGGTGCAAACGTCTGGGTCGAATTCGAGGGGGGGACATCAACTATCCCATCTGGAGCGGTTGCTTCTGGGGAGTCGGGGAAGCCCCCGCGAGCCCTGCCGTCCCGCAAATGAAGGTCATCAAGACGGATACGGCGACCATTACCCTTAACGACCTGCCGGGCGCCGGCGGGATCACGATCGAGACAACCACCGGCATGAAGATCGTGTTCTCCATCACCGGCATCGAGATCAACAACGGGATGGGCGGGAGCATCAAGATGACCGGTCCGCAGATCTCCGTCAACGACGGCGCGCTGGAGGTGATCTGATGCCAGGCTACCTGCTGCATGTCGGCGCGACGGTCATCTGCTCGCATGGCGGCCAGGCCATGCCCACCATGCCAAATCCGCGCGTGAAGGTGAGCAGCCAGCCCATCGTCACACAGCCGACGATGTACACCGTGGCAGGATGTCCGTTTGTCACCGGAGGTAATCCACTGCCCTGTGTGACCGCCTCCTGGACGGTCGCCGCCGTCCGCGTGAAGGCGGGAGGCACCCCTGTGCTGCTGCAGGACAGCCAGGCGATCACGGCACCCAACGGCGTGCCTTTGAACATATTGGTCACCCAGGTGCGGGTGAAAGGGATGTGAAAAATGCAGATCGATTTCCCCTATCACATCGCGGTGGACGGCCGCACGGCCGCCACCGGCACGGATGATCACATCCGCGACATGATCGAGCAGCTCTTGTTCACCAATCCCGGCGAGCGGGTGAACCGGCCGGGTTTTGGATGCGGCTTGATGCAGCTCATCTTTTCTCCGAACAGCCCGGAGCTGGCCACCGCGACGCAGTTCCTCATCCAGAGCTCCTTGCAGCAGTGGCTGGGGGAGTTGATCCAGGTGGAATCCGTGGATGTGCAAAGCGAGGAGTCCAGCCTGCGTGTCGTCATCGTCTACATCGTCCGGCAGACACAGCAAAAGGAAAAAGCGGAATTCGTCCGATCCGTTTGATGATTGGTGATGCCTATGTCCACCCAGTATTTTTGCTCCAATGAAAATCGACGGGACGCCGTCCGGACGCTGACCGATTCCGGAGGCAAACCCATCCTGAACGGGATGGATTATCTCGAGGTGGTGACGAGCGATCAGAAAACGCTCGAAGTCCACTTCATCCATCCGCTTCCAGGAAAGGCCAATGCCGTTCCGCCCTCGCCTGCGCCTGTGCTCACGGAGAACAATTTTGCGATCCGTGGCGGCGTGCGGGTGCAGAATATCGCCATCGAGCAGGACAGTTTGACGTTTCCGGAAAATAGCGTGGCCAGGTTCAACGTCAAGGCGGCCGGCGACTATTCGACCTATACTTTGAGGCTGGTCGCCGGCGAGGAGAACGAGGGACCGCCGTCCGGGTTTGACACACAGCTGGCGGCCATCGACTTCTCGTTTAAAGTGGAATGCCCGAGCGACTTCGACTGCGCGCCGGAGGATGAATGCCCGCCGGAGAATCTCCCGGCTCCCTTGATCGATTACCTCGCCAGGGATTACAGCAGTTTCCGGCGCCTGATGCTGGATCGCCTGTCCACGGTCATGCCCAACTGGGCCGAGCGCAACCCGGCTGACCTGGGCGTGGCGCTGGTCGAGGCCATCGCCTACAACGCCGACCATCTCAGCTATTACCAGGATGCCGTCGGCACGGAAGCCTATCTTGGAACGGCCCGCCAGCGCATCTCGGCACGACGGCACGCGCGCCTGCTGGACTACGCCATGCACGACGGCTGCAACGCCCGCGCCTGGGTCTGCTTCGAGGTGGAGGAAAGCGGTGGAGCGGATGGATTGACTCTGGACGCGCTCACGCCCATCCTCACCCGCGGGCGGGACCATACCGTCATGGTCGATCCCGACCCGGCAGAATACGCTGCGTTGATACAGGAGGAAAAACCGGTCGTATTTGAGACGCTGCACCCGATCACCTTGAACAGCGCCCGCAACACCATCACGTTCTACACTTGGGACGATACCGAATGCTGCCTGCCCAGGGGTGCGACCCGCGCCACGCTGCGGAATGACCCGGACCTGTCTCTGGAAGCCGGCGATGTCCTGATATTCGAAGAAGTGATCAGCCCGGAGACCGGCCTGGAGGCTGACGCGGACAGCTCTCATCGCCACGCGGTGCGCCTGACCGCGGTCACAGTCGAAGATGAAGACGGCGATCCATTGGTGGACCCGCTGCATGGCACGCCGGTCGTTGAAATCGAGTGGGGCGTGGACGATGCCCTGCCTTTCCCGCTGTGTATTTCCGCGAAGATCGGCGATGGGACGGGGGCGACTCTCATTCAGAACCTGAGCGTGGCACGCGGCAATGTGGTCCTGGCGGATAACGGGCGCTCTATTTCGGAACCCATCACCCTGTCGGTGGATGATGCCGGAAACCTTTCACGCCCGGTGCTCGAGAAAGCCCCCCTCGCCCAGCAGGGACACGCCCGCGACAAGTACGGCCGGCTGGTCCGAGATGATCAAAACGAAACGGTCGTGTTCGACCCTCAAGGGTCAGCCGCCTCTGCCATGCGCTGGGAGATGCGCGATACGCTGCCGGCTGTCAAGTTGATCGAGGACGGCGACACCCTGCGTCCCTGGCGGCCGCGCCGCGACCTGCTTGCCAGCCACCGGTTTGACAGCCATTTCACGGTCGAGGTCGATAATGACGGGGACGCCTACCTTCGGTTTGGAGACGGATTCCATGCCCTCAAGCCTCAAACCGACCATTCCTACGAGGCCGTCTACCGAATCGGCAACGGCCCGGGTGGAAACGTCGGCGCCGACTCGCTGACCCGGGTGGTGATGGCAGGCTCGGGGGTAGACCGGGTCCGCAACCCTCTGGCAGCCGCTGGCGGCCGGGAGGCGGAATCGATCAAGGAGGTCCAGCTCTATGCCCCGCAGGCCTTCCGCACCCAGGAGCGCGCCATCACCGAAGCCGATTACGCCGCGGCAGCAGAGCGTCATCCTGAAGTGCAGAGGGCTGCGGCGACCCTGCGCTGGACGGGAAGCTGGTACACCGTGTTCATTACCGTCGATCGCAAGGGGGGCCTGCCCGTTGACGCGGATTTCGAGAAGGAAATGCGGATCTTCATCGAGCGCTTCCGCCTCGCGGGGCAGGACCTCGAGATCGATGCGCCGCGCTTTGTGCCTCTCGACATCATTTTCACAGTGTGCGTCAAGGAAGGCTATTACCGGGCGCAGGTGAAAGGGGAATTGTTGAAGCTGTTCTCCAATCGTGACCTGCCCGACGGGCGGCGCGGCTTTTTCCACCCCGACCAGTTCACCTTTGGGCAGACGTTGTACCTGAGCCAGATGATCGCCCTGGCGATGTCGGTGCCCGGCGTCAGGTGGGTGGATGCCCAGGATATCCCGAGCAAGCCGAATCATTTCCGCCGCTGGGGCCAGCCTGCCGATGGCGAATTCGACGCCGGAAAGATGACCTTCGGGCGGCTGGAGATCGCGCTCCTGGATAATGACCCCTCCGCACCGGAGAATGGACATCTGGATTTCATCATGGAAGGTGGCCTGTGACCGAACAACTCGATACCTGCGGCTGCTGCGAACCAGCACCCGAGCCATCCCCCATTTATAACCGCCCCGGTTTACCCGCGCTATCCTATCGGGTCGGGACCTACGCCACATTCCTGCGGCGGATGTCGAACAGCCTGGGAGGCTACACGCTGCCTGATGGGGATCACGCCGGCGAGCGCCCGCTTTCGGATCTCGCCACGCGCGCCCCGGACGACCCGTCCATTGCGCTACTGGATGCGGCGGCGGTCGTCGCCGATGTGTTGACCTTCTACCAGGAACGGATCGCCAACGAAGGATTTCTGCGCACAGCCATCGAACGCCGCTCGGTTCTGGAGATGGCGCGCGCCATCGGGTATGAGCTGAATCCTGGAGTTGCAGCGACGACCTACCTGACCTTCACCGTCGAGGACGCGGACGGCGCTCCCGGCAAGTCGGATATCCCCAAAGGGACGCAGGCGTTAAGCATCCCTCCGCAAGGAAAGTTCCCGCAAACCTTTGAAACCTCTGATGACATCACCGCCCGTAGAGAGTGGAATGCGATCAGGGTGAAGACTGGCGGCCCTCAGGTCGTCTCCACGTCCAACAGCGAGGTTTATCTTTCCGGTACTACAACCAACCTGCAGCCAGGGGACCACGTTTTATTTGTCACTGGAACCTCCGCAGGAAGCCAGGCTTTAGTGCGCATCAAGACGGTCGTGCCTGAACAGGATGCCGGTCATACCGTCGTGACCTTTGAACCGTATTCCGATGCCTACGGAATGTCCGCCACTGCGACGTCCATCGGCGTGGTGGACATTACCCAGAAAATCCCGATGACTGAACCCGCTATCCAGACATGGATACTCGGAAAGGAATGGACCAACGAGGGTTTGAATGCCTTTCTCACCTGGAATCAGTGGAATACCAGCGAACTGCTGGACACCTTGAAAGAAATGCGCGAACAAAGTGATTTCAGCTTCGGCAGCATCCATGCCATGCGCTCTTCAGCGGGCATCTTTGGAAATAATGCAGTGGCCTTCAAGTCGCTGCCGCCAAAGGATACCGGTAAACCGGATTTCGGGCAGTCCTGGGAGGGAGGTTGGGAAATCTGGAAAGATCAGCAGGCAGCAGATACAACGACCTATCTCGACCCGACTGCCGATGTCTACCTTGAGCGGAGTATCTCCGGACTGGTTCCGGACAGCTGGGTGGTCCTGAAAAAAGCAGGCGGGGCTACCCGTGTGTATCAATTATCTTCTGCCGTGGAGAAATCCATCGCTGCTTTTGCCATGAGCGGCAAAGTCACCGGATTGAAGTTAAAGTTGATCAATGGCAGCAGCCTGTCCAATACAAACACGGACAAGCCATCGCTATTCCTGGTGCGCGATACGACAGCTTATATCAAGAGCGAGAAACTTAAACTGGCACCCTCTCCCACTTCATCAGATCTATCACCTTCATCAAGCCTGACGCTTGAAGGGCTTGTGATCGGTTTGACCGTCGGTCAACTCATAACATTGAGCGGAGATAGGTCGGATGTGCCTGGCGTCGTTGGCAAGGAAGTGCTCATCACGAAAGCCATCGAACATCACAACGGCATCACCCAGCTCACGTTTGAATCCGGGTGGAAGTACACTTACAAGCGCAGAAGCGTGTTGCTCAACGCCAATACCGTCAAAGCCACACACGGCGAGACGGTCAGGGAAACCCTCGGCAGCGGCAATGGCGCAGCGACTCACCAGAGCTTTTCACTCAAGAAACCGCCGTTGACCTACACCTCCGCGTCCACGCCCAGCGGCGGGGAAAGCTCGCTCGAAGTGCAGGTCGATAACATTTCATGGGGGGAGGCTGGCTCCCTGTATGGTCTGTCCCCTCGCGACGAAATATATACCGTCCGCATCGAAGATGGCGGCGCTGCCAAAGTCCTCTTCGGCGATGGGATCAGCGGGGCACGCCTCCCGACCGGGGAGTACAACGTGACCGCCGTCTATCGCTCCGGAACCGGGCTTGCCGGGCAGGTGGAGGCCGGCTTGCTGACCCTGCTCAAGACACGTCCACTCGGCGTGAAGGGTGTGACCAACCCCCTGGCAGCCACCGGCGCGGCGGATCCAGAGTCGATGGACAACGCGCGGACGAATGCCCCGCTCACTGTCCGCACGCTCGACCGGATCGTCTCGCTCCAGGATTACGAAGACTTTGCCCGGACCTTCTCAGGGATCGGGAAAGCGCAGGCGGTCGCGTTATGGAGCGGTGAGCATCATCTCGTCCACCTCACCATCGCGGGCGCCGACGGCAAAGTGGTGGACCCGGCTTCCGATCTGTATAAGAACCTGGTGGACGCCATGGATTCTGTCCGCGACCCGGCGCAGATGGTGCGCGTGGACCAGTTCGAACTCGCTGCTCTTCAATCTCAAAGCCAATCTGGTGATCCATGCCCGTTACATCGCGGCGGATGTGCTGGCCGCTGCAGAGATCGCCATCAAGGAGGCTTATGCCTTTGCCAGGCGTTCCTTTGGCCAGCCAGTCACGGCAGCCGAAGTCATCACCATTTTGCAGGATGTGGAGGGTGTGATCGCCGTGGATCTCGATAAACTCCATCTGACCGGTGCTTCAGATACGCTCAACCAGGTCCTGCTAACCGACCTTGCCCACGTCGATAACGGCGTCATCCACCACGCACAACTCCTGCTGGTCAACACACTGGGCATCAAACTGCTGGAGGTTCAGCCATGAGCGACGACCGCCTCTACGATCTGCTGCCGGCCATTTACCGCATCCGTGACGCGGAGCAGGGGGAGCCTCTGCGCGCGCTGCTCGCCCTCATCAGCGGGGAAATGAATGCCGTCGAAGCTGATATCACCGGCTTGTACGAAAACTGGTTCATCGAAACCTCCGATGAATGGGTGGTGCCCTACATCGGCGACCTGCTGGGCGTGCGCGGTTTGTCCACCATTACCTCCGCAGCGTTCAGCCAGCGGCGCTACGTCGCCAACACCCTCTTCTACCGCCGCCGCAAGGGAACCTCCTTCATCCTGGAACAACTGGCCAAGGACGTGACAGGTTGGCCGGCTCACGGGGTAGAGTTCTTCGAGGTGCTTGATTGGACGCAGAACATGAACCACATCCGTCCGTTCAATACGACCCCCGACCTGCGCGCCACGAATCCGCTCAACCTCATCGACAGGCCTTTTGATTCCTTACCTCACACCGTGGAGGTGCGCCACATCAACGATCGGCGTGGAAAACACAACCTCCCCAACATCGGGCTTTTCCTGTGGCGTCTGCAGAATTATCCGCTTGAAAAAGCCACCGCCCGGCAGTCGGACGTCGCTGAATGCGGCTGGCACTTCAGCCCCCTGGGGAATCCTGCCCCGCTGTTCAACATCCCGCAGGGGGAGGGGGTGGTCGAAGAGCAGACAGTTCCGGCGCCTATCCGCCAGGTGGATTTCCTCTTCGATTTGAAATCCTACGCGGATAAGTTTGCGTCCGACCCCGATGCGCCGGCCAACAGCCGTTATTATGGCCCGGCCCGAAGCGTCTGCATCGAAAAAGACGGTTCGCCGGTCAAGGCGAAGGATGTGGCCTACGTCGATCTGAAGAACTGGAGCACTCCTCCGACCGGGAAGAAAGTCGCGGTGGATGTGGAACTCGGGCGTATGACCTTTGCCTCCGGCCAGGAGCCATCGACGGGGGTGGACGTCTGGTACAACTACGGCTTCAGTGCGGACATCGGCGGCGGTCCTTATGAGCGTCGTGAGCGCCTGACAGAAATCACCGCGTCCATCCTCGAAATTCCCGTCGGTCCGGGAAAGCCCGATACCACGCTCGCGTCGGCTCTATCGCGCTGGGCGACCGCCGGCAAACCGGACGCCGTCATCCGCATCTACGACAGCGCCACCTACGACGCCAGCCTGACCATCGACCTGCCCTCTCAGGGCTGGCTGGTGATCGATGCCGATAACGGTCAGCGCCCGACACTGATCGGAGCGGACCCGCTCGAGGTGAATGCGCCGAGCGGGTCGGGAGCCACAGCGCAGGATACCGCCAGCCTGACCTTGAGCGGCCTGGTCGTGGAGGGCTATCTCGACCTGAGCGGCAAGCTGACTTTAACCCTCACGGACACGACGCTTGTCCCGGGACGCGCCCTTGATGAAGACGGTTTCGCCAGGGAAGCGGGCGAAGCCAGCATCGTCGTCACCGGCGCGGATGTGATCGACCTTAATGTCCTGATCAACCGCAGCATCGTGGGCGCCATCCAAATGCCGGCGGAGTGCCAGAGCCTGGTCGTCCGCGACAGCATTGTGGATGCGCCGGTCGAAAGCGGGTCGCAGGAGTTGGCGCGGGCGGCGATCGCTGCCGATAAAAACGCGGCGAGACCAGGCCCCGTCACGACGCTGGAGCGCGTCACTGTCCTTGGCGAGGTGTACGTCAAGATCCTCGAGCTGGCTTCGGAGGTGGTGTTCACTTCTCCTGTGATCGCAGAACGCCGGCAGCGGGGATGCGTACGCTTCAGTGTCATCCCTGTCCCGGGCGAATCGTTCACCCCCCGCCGCTACCAGTGCCAGCCCGACCTGGCGATTGCGCTGAAGGAAAAGGAGCTGGAGAGGGACCTTCTGCCTGATGAATACGACCAGTGGGTGCTGCGCTTGCGGCCTCAATTTACTTCGCGCCGCTACGGACAGCCGGCCTACGCCCAATTGAGCCTCCTCTGTGCTGAGGAGATCAAGACGGGGGCGGAGGACGGTTCGGAGATGGGCGCCTTCTGCACGCTGCAGCAACCCCAGCGGGAGGCGAACCTGCGCACCGCGCTCAATGAATACTTGAGGTTTGGCCTGGAAGCAGGCATTTTCCTGGTCACGTAATGCATTCCTGATAGCGATATCAAAGAGTTGGAGGCAAAGATGAAAGGTGATTTCACTCGAAACACGTTCAACCCCCGGAAGCATTACCGCGGCGTGCTCATGCAGCAGGGGCGTGTGCAGCTCGACGCGGATTGGAATGAAAACCTCGATATTCTCCTGAACCGTATCGAGACCGAAACGATCGATGTGATCGGCTATTGCGGGGTGCCCATCCATGATGCCGGATTCGGGGTTCTCACCACCATGACTCCCGCCCTTACCGCCGGCGATTTTGGGCTCTCGAAAGGGCGGGCATACGTGGATGGTATCCTGGTGGAGAACGACGCCGATGCGGCCTTCAGCCAGCAGCCGTATAGCCTGCCGAAACCAGGCCCGAAGATCACGGCCAGCGGCATCTATCTTCTGTACCTCGATGTCTGGCAGCGCCATATCATCGCACTGGACGACAAGGATATCCGCGAGGTGGCGCTGGGCGGACCCGATACAGCCACGCGCGTCCAGACCCTCTGGCAGGCGAAAGTCCACCGCCTGGGCAATGTCGGGCAGAATTTCAACTGCTCCGATGCCGCCACGCCCTGGCCGGCAGCCAGCACCGGGAAACTGGCTGCGCGCACTCATCCCGAAACCGTCCCGGTCGATCCCTGTGAGGTGGGGACGGGCGGAGGCTACAAGCGGCTGGAAAACCAACTCTACCGGGTGGAAGTCCACAAGGGCAGCGGCGTGACGGGCGGCCCCACGTTCAAGTGGTCGCGGGACAACGGCTCGGTGGTGGTCGCCGTCTCCGAATTCAACGTGGACAGCGATCCCGGGAAAGTCAAAGTCACCAGCCTCGGCAGGGATTCGGTGCTCGGGCTGCATGAACTCGACTGGGTGGAAGTGATCGATGACAGAAAGGAGCTGTCGGGCGAACCCGGCACGATCGCCCAGATCGTGAAGATCGATCCCGAGCAGCTGGTGATCACCCTCTCCGCCGGTGCGACCGGCTTTGACATCAACGATCATCCCAAACTGCGCCGCTGGGATACCCGCCCCGAGCAGACCAGCGCTGAGTTTGCCATCAGCGTTCCATCCGGAAATGACGGATTCATCCCTCTGGAGGGCGGCGTGGAAGTCAAGTTCCAGCTGGGGACATTCCGCACCGGCGATTACTGGCTCATCCCGGCCAGGACCATCCCCGGCAAATTCGGGGACATCGAGTGGCCGCAGGAGGGCGGCTCACCGGTATTCAAACTGACTTTCGGCAACATCCATCATTATTGCAGGCTTGCGCTGCTTAACGCGACAGGGACGACTTCAATTTCAGTTTCACTGCTCGAAGATTGCCGCAAGAAATTTCCTCCATTAACCGAGCTGCCCACCGGCGGGAAGTGCTGTTGTACGGTGACTGTGGGACCCGAGGGAGATTATCCCACCCTTCAAGAAGCGGTTGATGCCCGACCGGAAGGGTTCGAAGGTGTATGGCATGTTTGCCTGATGCCCGGTGAACACCGGTTGGCTGGTGCCGTTGAAGTTCTCGATCATGAGGGTTTGATAATCAGCGGCTGCGAATGGCAATCTCAGATCGTCGGCGAGGAAAATGAGCCGATCCTGATCGTCAAGGGGGGCAGCAAGATCCGGGTGGAAGGACTGTACGTTAAGGCGCGTTCACGCAAGGGTGCCTTCCTGTTCGATGAGGTGAACAGCCTGAAGGTCGCCCGAAATGTGGTGATCAACCTCAATGAAAAAATGGGCGAGGAGGAAATCGCCAAGCTGGAGAAGGAGGGTAAAACGGGCTTTGCAGGTCAAGCCTCGAGGCTGGGTCCGGTATTGATCCTGCATGATTGCAACGATGTGGATGTATTGGACAATATGTTCCGAGGTCAGCCCGCCATTAAAGCCCGGGCGGACAGCCTGAGGATCCTCCGCAACACGCTTGGCGGTACGGTGCAAATATTCCCCGGCTCGGATGATATCACCATAGAAGACAATCGTATATTGAAGAGCTACGGCGCGGGCATCCAGCTCGGAGGAGTCACAAAAGCGGATGCGAAAGAACTGTACTCTGAGAGCAAGAAAGCGGTCTTTGAAAAACGGTATGCCAAATTTGAAAACGAATCCAGCAGCGGCGGTGGGGTGGGAACCAGAGTTGATGTGGAAAGCGAAATCAGCCCGGCGGGCGGCATGGAAACCAGGATGCTCGCGATGAAATTGGATGCTGTGGCCAGCCGCCATTCCATCGATGCGAGTCGCGATATATTCTTTACCACGCGGTTCGTGCGCATCGGCAACAACCTGATCGGAGGCTGTCTGGGCAGCGGTATTCTCACCACCCATAACATCGATGACCTGCAGGATTTCGGGAATCTGGAAGATATCTCCATCACAGGAAACCGTATCATTCGCTGTGCTCATAAACCCGATCTGAAAATCGGACAGATAGCTGTTGGCGGCGGGTTGGTGCTCACAGGCGTGTTCGACCTGACCATCGAGAGCAATCTCATCGTTGAAAACGGCAAGTCCCTCCCGTCGTGCGGCATTTTTATCCTTGACGGCGGCGATATCTCCATCACAGACAATGTCGTTGCTGAAAATGGCTTGCTCTTTCCTGACGATCTCGCGAAGGAAATGGGTGTTGAGGATGTGCAGTTCGTCCAGGCGGGAATCGCCGTCCTTGGCGTTCTGGGAAACAATCTTAATCTCCTCAATTCTACGGCGAGCGGCAAAAATACACTTGCGGGAAGCCCCGCTTTGAGAGTGAAGGGTAACCAGGTCACCAGTCCTGAAGGGCATGCCTTGATGGTTATGTCGCTTGGTACAACCAGTGTCCAGGGCAATCTGTTCACCACGCGTGAAAGCCGCAAGCAGCCGTCCATCCTGGGTGCCGAAATCACCAACCACTTAAATCTCGGCGCGTGCGTTGCCATCCTGGATTACGGGGTGTCAAGCCTTATCATGGATTACATCAATATGGCCTATTCCAAAGCCAACGTCGAAGCGACTATGACCGCCGAAGAGAACCCCCTGGCATTTCTGCCGGATGGACGCGTGTTATTCAATGACAACCAGGTGTATTTCAAGACCGAGCGGGAACTGGATGAAAAGACTGCTGCTGCTGTCGCGGAAAAGATGTCCGCGGGATTTGGTCCATTCTCGACACTGATCCTGTCGTTCGATGATATCGGCATAAGCGGGAACCAATTCCAGGCTGTCACGCCGCCCTACCTGAAGGACAAGGCTTATTTGAAATTCATCAATGCCCTTGCGGCGGGCGTGACGCTGCGCGCAACGGGTAATTTCTTCAACGAGGGTTGGTTCTCGGCATTGCTGTCCTACTTCTCGATAGGATTGCTGAATGTTACGGTCGGGAACGAAGCCGTACATCTTTTGTACACGTTGCCGGGCGGAGCGAAGACAAAAACCGAAAGCAATGTCACGTGGATGTAGTCCGGGTAAACAAGGAGGATAGTCATGGAAATTAATAAGAGCCTCACCGCGAAACTGGTCGATGGCGATGTGAACGAAGCCGAGGCGAAAACCGCCCTTGAGAATTTCACAGCGCAGGCATCTCGGAGCAGCGCTCCGGCCTTGAACCTTTTTGCCCAACTCCAGCAGAAACGAGCCCAGCGGATGGACGCTGCAGCCACCAGTCTGGAGAAGATCCTGGGCGCTAAGCATCCTCAGGTTGCCATCCTTAAACAGAAGACCGCCTCAGCGGTTGAATTCAATGCTCAGTTTAAAGCCCAGGCAGAGCGGGTGGATAAACGCCCCAGGCTGCGCGCGAATGAATGGATGGTCTATGGACGCCTGCTCGATGCCGCCGGAAAACCCGCCGCCGGGCTGACTGTGCGCGTGTTTGACCTGGATCGCAAGCTGGACGACCTGCTCGGCGAAGCCGAGACGGATGAAAACGGCGACTTTGCCGTGGTTTACCACGCGCGGGATTTCTTCGAACCGGGTGAGAATGCACCTGAGCTTTACGTCATGGTATTGGATGCCTCGGGAAAAACCTTGTTCTCGTCTCGCCAGAATGTCCGTCCGCAGGCTGGTCAGGCGGAGTATTTCTCTATCCAGTTAGGGAAGGAAATCGCCAAACCGGCGGCCAGGAAACGTGGACGGCCGCCAAAAGCCTCTGCGGCCAGGAAGGCTGCCTTATCCAGTGCGAAGGCGACCAGATCGGCAAAGACGACAAGTACGCTGAGGAAAGCCAAGAAATAAAAAAAGACCTGACTCACCCGGATTTCAATGGTGAGTCAGGTCTTTTAAATGAGCAGGTTGAAAACACTTGATCAACTCGTCAAAGGAACGTATAACCCCTGTTTACGTCACATTCCAAAATCAGGACCCATAACACCGTCCCTGCCAGTGAATCCTTTGCAGCCTGAACCAGGCGAACCACATCTCCGCCGGTCATTCTGGGGTTAATGGGAGCGTGACCTCACGCGGAGCCAGAACCAGAGTAAGCGGAAGGATACTCCTTTTGCTTTCATTCTTTCCATGGACTCTCCCGTCCCGCGCCTCCAGGCAGAAAAACCGGCAGGAGTTGGCTGCTGGCGACTCCCCTATGATTGGGATCAACGGCTAACTCCCCTATCATAACCGTATAAGATCCATTCGAAGCAATCCAGTATGATTGTTTTAGAACCGATGAAGCGCCGTTTTTTATTGCCGCTGTGTGCCGTCTTCATGGTGCTGTTGGCATGTGTTCTCCCACCCCAGCTTGCACCCTTTTTGCCGTTCATCCCTACCATTACGGCTGATTCTGGTCCAGCGACGCTGCCGCTCTGGACGCGCTTGAAGCTGATTCGCGAACGGAAGTGATCGTAGTGATTTCCAAACCGCCAGGCGCGAAAACGCTTGCCCGCCTCATCGAACGTTTCAAAAGTTGCACGAAACCTATCGTGGGATGCTTTCTGGGTACGAACCCTGAAACCAGGAACACAGGCACGGTCTATCAGCGCGCGTCCACAATTGATGAAGCCGTGCGGTTGGCTATCAAATCGGTGGGGGGAGAGGCTCCTTCAAACGACCTTTCCTTTACCTCCGAAGAATTGGAATGGGTGTCGCGCGAAAAAACAGCCCGGGGTCCCGGACAGAAATACCTGCGCGGAGTATTCGCTGGTGGAACGTTCTGTTACCAGTCCCAGCAAATCTTGCGCGACGCCCATGTTGAAGTTCATTCCAATGCCCCCCTCGACTCGAAAGGCAGGCTTCAGGATTCCACCCGCAGTGTCGAACACAGCCTGGTGGATATGGGCTCGGATGAATTTACACTCGGAAAGCCGCACCCGATGATTGACGGAACGCTGCGCAAGCAGCGTATCCTGGCTGAAGCGCATGACCCGCAGACTGCCATCCTCTTCCTCGATTTCATCCTTGGCTATAACGCCTCCATGGACCCTGTAGGCGAACTGCTTGATGCCATCCTCGAAGCCCGGCAAATTGCGAAGAAACGCGGAGGCCATTTGACTGTGGTGGCTTCAATTTGCGGAACGGACGGGGATCCGCAGGATTTGAAATTGCAGGTCAAACTGCTCAAGGAAGCAGGTGTGATCATCTTTTCCAGTAATGCGAGCGCCACTTCTTTTTGTGCCGCCTTGTTGAATTAACCAGGAGAAAACCATGACATCAGGCATCGATGGATTGCTGCATACCCCCCTTATCGTGATCAATCTTGGTTTGAAGAAATTTGCTGAAAGCCTGGATGAACAACATGTCGAAGTCGTACAAGTTGACTGGGTCCCGCCTGCAGGAGGGGACAAGGAGTTAATGGATCTTCTGGATCAACTCCTGTGAGCAAATTTCACCTTGAACAAAAACATGCCCATCCGAATTTAAGAAGGGGGGCTATTTTTTTAAGTACACAGTCTCATTTGTGGGTGGTCCATCCCGGAGCAGACGCTTACCAGGTTGAAAAGAAGATCTCGGTGCTGCTCTGCAGAAAATCAATGAGTGGACGCTGAATATCGGATATTCGAAATTTACCGAAAACAGTTTGGGCGTTCGCAAAAACAAGTGACCTGGAACAAATCTACAGACGAGGACTCCAGCGGGAGCATGAATTAAACAATCATCATCGCATGCTCCTTTCGTATCCTGAAAAGACTATAAGCTATGGAAGCTTTGGGAAAATCCCGATAAATAACTTGTTTACAACTGTGCTTATTAAGAATATAATATAAGCATGATTGTAAATAGCAAGACGAACCCACTCGAGAAAATCCGGGCTATTTTGAAAGATAGGAACGGCCTCTTATTGACCTCGGATCTGTCCAAGCGCGGAATTCCGAGATCCTATCTGTCCATTCTGGAAAAGAGAGGCGAGATCCAGCGCATCTCCCGAGGAGCGTATTCGGCCACAGATACTCTCGTTGATGAGATGTTCGTTATTCAAGCAAGGTATAAAGCAGCGATCTTCTCCCACGAGACGGCTGCGTACCTGCTGGATCTGGCGGACCGCACGCCACTCTTTTATTCCGTCACGGTACCTTCTGGATATAATGCGACCTCCTTGAAAGCCATGGGGGTGAAAGTATATTTCGTGAACCGCAGGTTATACAGACTGGGATCGATCGAAATGAAATCGCCCGGCGGGAATGACGTCCGCACATTTGATCTTGAGCGGACTGTTTGTGATGTGCTGCGCAGTCGTAACCAGATGGACATCCAACAGGTCAACGACGTGCTGAAGCGTTATGCGAGGAAAAGGGAAAAGGATCTGGATTTGCTCGACCAATACGCCCGGCAATTCGGGATCCAGAAGATTGTGCGTGAAACCCTTGAGGTCTTATTATGAACAAAGCTATGCAGCTCAAGGACAGGATCAAGAACCTGGCATCGAAAAATCACATCCCAGCCCAGGCAGTCTTGCAGAACTTTATGCTCGAGCGCCTGTTGGAAAGGATCTCGCTCTCGGAATACTCGAGAGGCGTTCGTCCTCTAGGAATGAAGGCAGATAATTTTTGGTTACAACAAAAATCTTTTGTGGGTCTGAATTTCTAAACAAGCTCGCTAATTTACTCGTAAATGTCAGTATCGCCTTCCTTGATAAGGCTATTTAGGAATGCGCAACAGACGGTTCATACCAAATAGCTTTCATTGACAATGAAAACTATTTGGTGTATCATTTCATTATGAATGAAAACCATTGGAAATCCAGATGGTCGAAAGACCAGGTTAAATCCATGCTTCTGGAACAGTTTGATTCGTTTTGGAAGCGGGAAACCGGCATTCCCCGCGAACGGCTGGCAGAGGTCGAGCAGGCAGGCAGCCTGCCGCACGCTGTGATCATCTCGGGGCTGCGGCGGGTGGGAAAATCCACCCTGCTGGCCCAGATGGCCAATAAATTGGGCAGGGATGCGTTTTACTATCTCAACTTTGAAGATGACCGCTTCCTGGGGTTCCAGGCGGAAGACGCCAACGATCTTCACCAATCCCTGGTCGAATTATTTGGAGAACGCAAGATTTTCGTCATCGACGAGATTCAAAATATTTCCGGTTGGGAGCACTTCGTCCGCCGGTTCATGGATACGGGTTTCAAATTCTACATTACCGGATCGAACGCTTCCCTGCTCAGCCGCGAACTGGGCACCCGCCTGACCGGGCGGTACGTCCCCATCGAATTGTTTCCATTCTCCTTCCGCGAATTCCTCCAATTTCGCGGTCAGCCGGCTCCGGACCTTGAGCGCATGACCACCGCAGACAAGGGACTCTTGAAATCGGCTCTGGATGCCTACATCCAAATGGGCGGCATTCCGGATGCCCTCAAGTATCCCGAACTGCCCCTGCTTCGCACCTTGTATGACGATGTGCTCTATCGGGATATCGCCACACGCTACAGGTTGGAAGCCGTCTCAGCGCTCAAGGAACTGGCGTTCTTCCTGATCAGCAATCCTGCCAGCCTGGTATCGTTTAACAAGTTGAAGGACCGGTTCCACCTGGGAAGTGTAAATACGATCAAGAGCTACATCGATCACATGGAAAACAGCTGGCTGGTGTTCAGCATGAACCTGTATGACTTCTCGGTAAAGCGCCAGCAGATCGCTCCCAAAAAGATTTACTGCATCGACAGCGGTCTCTCCAATGCCGTGGGCTTCGGGTTTTCACCGAACACAGGCAAGCTGCTGGAGAACCTGGTTTTCCTGACGTTGCGGCAGCAAACCAAAGAGGTCTATTATTACACCTCTCCCGGCGGCTTCGAAGTGGACTTTTACCTACCGGAAAAACAGCAGCTGGTCCAGGTGACCCAGACACTGGAAAACCCGGCCACTCGCGAGCGCGAACTGCGCGCCCTGGCGGAGGCCGTCCGATCGATCAAGGTAAAGAGCGCCATGATCCTGGCCAACTCAAACGAGGATGGAGTTGAAGTAAACGGCGTCCCGGTCGAAGTGCGTTCCACTGCAGAATGGCTGCTAAGTCAATAAACAGGTACAAACTGGAGTATACTGATAATAGTAGGTTAAACTACTTACGGTTGGAAAACTCATTTCTGCCTGGTGCGTTACAAAATCCCTGCCTCGTAACAATCCGCAGTTCTTCATAATCCCACTCGCATACGCGAGATGACTCCCACACCCAGATACATCTTCAATCCCGGCCACAACTCAATTGATTGAGTATTTCAATTCTCAATAGAGCGATGTTCGGCAGTATGTAAGAATCGAAAGGAGTGACCATGTTCGATACTATTCTTGTCCCTTTGGACGGTTCTCAACTGGCCGAATGTGTTTTACCTCATGTGGCTGCCTTCGCCCGTTCTTTTAATGCAGAAATTACGCTCCTCCGCATATTGGAAAAGAATCAGACAGGCGTGTCAGTTCAATTGTTCGATATGCTTAATTGGCAAATCCAAAAAACAAAGGCGACTCTCTACCTTGAGGAGATCAAGGCGCGGTTCGAAGAATCCAATATTCGCGCACGGACTGTCGTACTGGAAGGGTTGGTGACGGAAGGGATTACGGATTACGCCCAAAAAGAGGGAATGAAGTTAATCATTTTGAGCAGCCATGGGCGTCATGGTTTAACTCAATGGGGTATCAGCAGCATTACACAAAAAATAGTCCTGAGCGCACCCACGTCAGTACTCATCGTGCGGGCACGCCAGCAGAACTACCCGGCTGGTAAATTATCGATAGTTTCGCTCTACCAGAACATCCTGGTACCGTTGGATGGTTCCCAAAGGGCAGAACATGTACTTCCAATCATCATGCAATTGGCGCTTGTCAATAAGCCCAAGATTCATCTTGTGCACGTGGTACACCCTCCCGAAATGGCACGTCAGATGCCGCCGGCACGCGAGGATGTCGATCTGTCCAATCGCGTCGTCGCGCGGAATAGAGAAGAAGCCGAGCATTATTTCGAACAGGTGAAGTCACGTTCGTATCTGGAAGGAATAGACGTTCAATCCCACCTGATCACCAGTGACCATACGACCGCCGCGCTCTATCAAGTCGTGGAGCAGGAAAATATTGACATGGTCACATTGAGTGCGCATGGCTATTCGGGAAAGCATCAATGGCCTTATGGCGGTGTGGTCAATAATTTCATCCTGTATGGCAAGGTAGCTCTTCTGATCGTTCAGGACCAGCCCGCCAAATATGAGCAAAAGCCTCTAGAGTCTTCATCCAGAGAACGCGCAGAGCGTTAACGTATGCAGGCTGCCCCGCCGGTTATTCTTTCTGATCCAGCCAAATCAGACGTGGAAGATCGACTGAGTGAATTTGCGCACCGCCTGGCGAAAACGCATAACGTAGAAATTACCTCCACATCAAAAACCGACCTGCTGGAACACCTTAAAGTTTGGGAAAAGGTTCTGGGAAATGCCAAAGCAGTCTTCAAGGCCGTTCCATCCAGTGACCTTCCAGTTTCCCGCGCAGGCGAATGGATGCTGGATAATTTTTATATCGTTAAACAAACCTTTCGCCAGATCGAAGAAGACCTTCCCGTCACCTTTCTCAACCAGTTACCAATCCTGAATGGGACGCCGTTGCAAGGATCCCCTCGCATTTTTGCGCTGGCGTGGGAGTGGCTTGGATACAGCCAGAGTCAGCTTGATCTGACTCAGGCCGCCGCTTTTGTGCAGAATTACCAGCAGGTTACGCCTCTGACGATCGGGGAGCTGTGGGCATTGCCCAGCATGCTGCGCATCGGCAT
Source organism: uncultured Chloroflexia bacterium (assembly GCA_963709295.1). Taxonomy (GTDB): domain Bacteria; phylum Chloroflexota; class Anaerolineae; order Anaerolineales; family Villigracilaceae; genus JBGPQJ01. The sequence goes on from CAVPVW010000007.1 coordinate 50,735, forward strand.
TTTGGAGCGGCTCGTCTATTCTGCCGCCGAACTGACAGGGATGGATACACCGAAAAGCCTGAGTGAAATCCCGAGTCAGTTTGCTTCCCCGGATCAGGCAAATGAGATCGTTGTCGCAAACTGTTTTAACAGCCTGCGTTTGCTTTCCACCACGGATTGGAAGGACTTTTTCGAGCAGACCAGTCGGGTGGAGCAGATTTTACGGGATGACCCTGCCAGGATTTATGGGGACATGGACTTTGACACACGCAACAGTTATCGCAGTGTCGTCGAGGAACTGGCACGCTGCTCTCCTTTCAATGAAGAGGAGGTGGCGCTAGCAGCAATTGAATTTGCGCGCAACTCAGGGATCAAAACATCAGGACGCCGCAGGCAAGCACACGTCGGTTTTTATCTGAGGGACGCGGGCCGTTCGGAACTCGAAACCAGTATCGGTTACCATCCGGGATTAGGCCTCCGTATCCACCAGGCGCTGCTTGCAGCTCCCACAGCTGCTTATCTGGGGAGTATCGCCATCCTCACTGTCCTGTTTGTTTTTGGATTGCTGCTGTATGCCACACTTTCGGGCGGTTCGATCACACAACAAATCATCGTGGTTGCGCTTGGGTTTGGATTGGCTCTAGAGGCGGCCATTTCACTTGTGAACTGGAATGTGACCCACCGTGTCAGACCTCAAAGCCTGCCGCGCATGGATTTCTCAGAGGGCATCCCACCTGGAAACCGCACCATGGTAGTGGTCCCCAGTTTGCTGGAAAGTGGCGAAGAGTTCAAACATCTCTTGCAAGAGTTGGAACTTTATTACCTCTCCAACCCGGACCCGCAACTGACCTTTGCCTTGCTGACCGATTTCAGGGATGCTCCAGCACAGACCATGCCGGAAGATGAACAACTGCTTGCTCTGGCAAGAGAAGGCATCGATAATCTCAACAAAAAATATCAACAGGTTACACCTTTTTATTTGTTCCACCGTCAGCGCCAGTGGAATTCTTCTGAAGGGGTCTGGATGGGCTGGGAGCGCAAGCGCGGAAAATTGGCGGATTTCAATCGCCTGCTGCTCAACCTGGGCGAAACCGTTTATTCCACCCAGGTCGGGGATGTAAGTATTCTCAATGAAATCAAATATGTCATCACGCTGGATGCGGATACCTCCCTGCCGCAAGACAGTGCCAGCCGGTTGATTGCCACCCTGGCGCACCCACTTAATCACGCTGAATTCGCCCCGGACGGGCGTTCGGTGGTTGCCGGTTATACGGTGCTGCAACCACGCGTATCCATCAAGCCGGCCAGTGCGAACCGTTCCCTCTTTTCGAGAATTTATGCCATGAATACCGGCTTTGACCTGTACTCTTTTGCCGTTTCGGATGTGTATCAGGATTTGTTCGGCGAAGGGAGTTATGTTGGAAAAGGGATTTATGATGTCGCTGCGTTTGAGCGCAGCCTGGAGGGTCAGGTCCGCCAGAATACCCTGCTCAGCCACGACCTGTTTGAAGGGATTTATGGCCGCGCCGCATTGGTCACGGATATCGCCCTGTACGAGGAATATCCAGCGCGCTACCTGGTGTACGCCCAACGGCTGCGTCGTTGGATTCGCGGCGATTGGCAGTTGCTTCCTTGGCTGTTCCCCACCGTCCGCACTCTAAATGGGAGGTCGTCCAACCGCCTTTCCATAATTGACCGTTGGAAAATTTTCGACAACCTGCGGCGCAGTTTGCTGACGCCTACCTTGATGGCATTGTTTACCGCTGGCTGGTTATTCCTTCCTGGCTCACCCATCGTCTGGACCATGCTGGTGTTGCTGCCTTCCATCCTGCCCCTTGTGGCGCAAGCTGTGCAGCAAGTCAGGCACAATCTTAAACGGTTTACGCTCAAACAAATTGTTAAACCATTCCAGCTTCCATTATTACGTTGGGCACTCTCTATTCTCTTTCTCCCCTACGAAGCCCTGCTTGCGATGAGCGCCATCGGGATAACGATCAGCCGTCTGCTCATCACACACAAACACCTGCTGCAGTGGACAACAGCAGCAAATGCAGCACGGTCGTTCAAGCTGAATACGCCTTACGAAACCTGGGCTGAGATGGCAGTTTCTTCATTATTGACCATTCTACTGGGTATCACGATCGCAGTTTTCAACCCCACCGCACTCTGGGTTGCATTGCCTTTGCTGATAGCCTGGCTGCTCGCCCCCCAGGTCGCCTACAGAATCAGCCAAACGGTACACCATATCCCCACATCGCTCACGGAAACCCAACGCAGGCAAGTTCGTCGTCTGGCGCGCCGTACCTGGGCATTTTTTGAGCAATTTTCAGGTCCCAATGACCACTGGCTGCCTCCCGACCACTTTCAAGAGTCGCCCCTCGATAAAGTAGCGCACTACACCACGCCGACCAACATCGGTCTGTTCCTGGTGTCCATGTTATCGGCCTATGACCTGGGCTACATCGGTTTGCTCGAACTGGAAGCCCGCCTGCACTCCACCTTTGAGACCATGGATAAGATGGAACACTACAGGGGACACCTGCTGAACTGGTACAACTCACAGGTCCTGACAGCGCTGCCTCCCCGTTACGTTTCCACGGTGGATAGCGGCAATCTGGCAGCTTGCCTGATTACACTTAAACAGGGTTGTCTTTCCCTGGCAGATGCTCCGCTCTTGGATAACAGACGATGGCAGGGGCTGCTCGTCCTTCTGGATATTCTGGCAGAAATTTTGCAGGCCCTCGAAAAAAACAACCCCCATGCCTCCATTGAATCTTTTGAAGTCGAATTGACCAGCATTTACGAGCGTGTCAACGCCAACCAGGACCTGCCGGCAGCGTGGAAAATCACCCTCGACTGGCTCTCAGGCGAAGGCTGGGCAAGAGTCTCGTATCGATTGCTGGATCTGCTCAAGAGTCACCCTCATCTCCAGGGTGAATCCCTGACCGAACTTCAACTCTATCTGGATCTGATGTACCAGCATCTGCAAAATATGAAGCGCAGCCTGGATTTGTCTGCACCCTGGCTCAAGCACATGGATGCGCCATCTGAGTTAATTCGTCAAATGCCTGCCTGGCAGGATTTTCGTGACACGCTGCCTGCTGCCCTGCCGGCACTGGGACAGGCGGCTGAAGTGTATGAGCGCATTGAAACAGCTTTGGCTGATTTCAAGGCGCGGTTGCAAAATAACGGCGTCCTGAATCCCGCTATGGATGAACAGGCGCGTGACTGGTTTCAAAACCTGGAGGAGGATTTATCGTCAGCTCGCATGACGGTAACACCCCTGCTGGCGGGTTTTCGTGATCTGGCAGAGCAGGCGAACGCTGCACTTGCTGCGATGGATTTTCGTTTTTTGTTCAATGAGCACCGCCAGTTGTTCCACATCGGCTACACTCCCAGCGCGGAACGTCTCGACCCGAGTTACTACGATCTGCTGGCCTCTGAAGCCCGCATTGCCAGCTTGATTGCGATCGCCAAAGGGGATGTGCCGCAAAGCCACTGGCAGCACCTGGGGAGACCGGTGACGCAGGTCAACGACAGGCAGGTATTGCTTTCGTGGAGCGGCACCATGTTCGAATACCTTATGCCGACCCTGTTTGTCAAAAATTACACCGGGACATTTCTCTCGGAGAGTTGCTACGCCGCGCTCGACGCACAGATGAGCTACGGACAGGAACAGCAGGTACCTTGGGGTATCTCCGAATCGGGTTACTACGCTTTCGATATCAACCAGAATTACCAGTACCGGGCTTTTGGCGTGCCTGATCTGGGCTATAAACGAGACTTGCCCGATGATCTGGTCATCGCTCCCTATGCCTCCGTGATGGGACTTTCGCTGCAGCCGCAGGCTGTACTGAAAAATATGGCACACCTGGAACAACTGAACATGCTCGGACGGTTTGGTTTTTACGAAGCGCTCGATTACACCAAAACGCGCTTGCCAGCCGGCCAGGCTCACGCCGCCGTGAAATCCTACCTGGCGCATCACCAGGGCATGATCCTTCTGGCGACTTGCAACTACCTGTTGGATGATGTGATGGTGGAGCGTTTCCACGCCGATGAGCACATTCAGAGCGTGGAACTTCTGCTCCAGGAAAAGATTCCGCAAAACCCGCCCCTTGAGTTTCCCCACACTGAAGAACCCGCTGAATTGCTCCAGGGGGCGCGCCGGGTTAACAGCGCACCCTGGCAGTTGCCGGTGGATAGTTCCATCCCGATGGTGCATGTGCTTTCGCAGGGTGATACCAGCGTGATGATCACCAACTCAGGCGGCGGATTCAGCCAGTGGCGGGAATTTGCGCTGACGCGTTGGCATGCCGACACCACCCTTGACCAATGGGGAACATGGATTTATGTGCAGGACTGCGAGAGCGGAGCGCTCTGGTCCGCCACCTGCCAGCCAATGGGACCGGGTGGGGTCGGTTCCGGCGCAGGAGACGCGTCGGAAAATCAGGGAATTCTTTTCTATCCGCACAAGGTGGAATTCCCACGTTCGGATTATGGCATTACCATGCGCACCGGAATCACCGTCAGCATGGATGGCGTCGAAATCCGGCGGGTGAACATCCTGAATAACAGCGACCGCCCTCGACGACTAAAATTCACCAGTTACGGCGAAGTGGTGCTGGCTGTACAGGCTGTCGACCGGCGCCACCCGGCACTCAACAAACTCTTTATTGAGAGTGAATATCTTCCCCAGTGAGAATGCGCTCCTGTTTCAGCGCCGTCCGCGCTCTGCGGACGAGAAAACCGTCGTGCTGATCCATGCCATGGTCATCGAGGCCGGACGAAAAGTGACGGGCGACCACGAAAGCGACCGCGCCCAATTTTTGGGCAGGTCGCGGACGATGCATTCCCCGCTGGCATTACAGGATGCCAATCGCCACCTTTCAGGGACTGTCGGTGGAACACTTGACCCGATTTTTTCACTGGCGCAGGTAATCGACCTCGAACCCCATGCCAAGACCCGTGTCACCTTTCTGACTCTGGCGGCCGCCTCCCGTGCTGACGCATTGGAAAAGCTGTCTCATTATCAGACAGGGCAAGCCATTTATCATGCCTTCGACAATATCCGTGCCCACAGCGAAAAAGAACTCCTTGAACTGGGATTGAACGCGACCTCCGTCGAAAATATCCAGCGCCTTTTGTCTGCCCTGCTCTACCCGGCAGGCGGACTGCGCGCCGCGCCGCATATCCTGGCGCAAAATGAGAAGGGGCAGTCCGGCTTATGGGCGTTCGGCATCTCCGGCGATTACCCCATTTTGCTGGTCCGCATTCGGGACGGCGAGTCGCCTCTGTTGATCGAGACCCTGCAGGCCTTCATTTACTGGCGCCGCCATCATGTCACGGTCAATCTGGTCATTCTGAACGAGCAGGACACAGGCTACGCCCTCGACCTGTATAACTCCATCCAGCGCCAGATCAGGCGCATGGGGGCGGATGCCTCCCTGAACCAGCGCGATGGCATTTTCGTGCTGCGTTCAGACCAGCTTCAGCCTGGTGACATGATTCTGCTCGAAACAGTGGCAGGTGTCATTTTGGATGAAAAGGGCGGGACGCTGGCTGATCACGCTCTCCGTTTGACTGCGAAGCCCACGCGCCTGCCGGAGTTCACCCCTTCACTCTCCCCGCCGCGTGACCCCGAGCCAACGCCGCCGCTTCAACTTCCCGGTGATTTACTAATGGACAACAGTCTGGGTGGATTTAGCCGAGATGGCCGGGAATATGTCATCCATCTCCAGCCGGGTCAGTCCACGCCGCACCCGTGGGTCAATGTCATCGCCAACCCGCAGTTCGGTTTTCTGGTCTCCGAAGCGGGTTCCGGCCCAACTTGGGCGGAAAACAGCGGTGAGAACCGCCTGACCCCCTGGCGCAATGACCCTGTCACCGACATGCCGGGCGAAGCGCTCTACCTGCGGGATGAGGAGACCGGGCTGGTGTGGTCCCCCACGCCCATGCCCGCCGGCGCGGATACGGCGCATGTGATCCGTCACGGGGCGGGATATTCGACCTTTGAGAGCCAGAGTCATGGCATGAACCAGAAGCTGCGCCTGTTCGCCTCTCCAGATGCGCCGGTCAAGATTGCGCACTTGCGATTGCAAAACCTGTGGGAGCGTCCGCGCCGCATCACCGTTACCTACTACGCCGAATGGGTGCTCGGCACAACGCGCGACTCCCACCAGGCCCACATCATGCCGGAGTTTGATCCCGATAAGAATGCTTTACTCGCCACGAACCACTACAATAGTGAGTTTGGTGGCCGTGTGGCCTTTCTGGCAACCAGCAAAAAACCGCACGGCGTTACCACCGACCGGACGGAGTTCCTGGGGCGCATGGGCAGCTTGCGCGCTCCGGCAGCTCTTGGCCGCATTGGATTGGAAAGCGCAGTGAATGCCGGATTGGACCCGTGCGCCGCCCTCCAACTGCACATAGACCTGGCAACCGGCGCGGTGGAGGATGTCTATTTCCTGATCGGCGAAGGAGCCAACCGGGCGGAAAGCCTGGCGCTGATAGGGCAGGTACAGTCCCCGGGTCAGGTTGAGGTGATCTGGCAGGCTGTTCAACAACAGTGGGACGATGTCCTGAATGCCATCACCGTTGAGACACCCGACCCCGCCATGGATTTGATGCTCAACCGCTGGCTGCTTTACCAGACGCTTTCCTGCCGTTTGTGGGGGCGCACCGGGCTATATCAATCCAGCGGGGCGTTCGGGTTCCGCGACCAACTCCAGGATGCGCTTGGGCTTTTACACACCCGTCCTGATCTCGCCCGCAGCCAGATTTTGGAGGCAGCGCGGCATCAATTCGAGACGGGCGATGTCCTCCACTGGTGGAATCCGCCAATAGGGCGCGGAGTGCGCACACGTTTTTCGGACGATTTGCTCTGGTTACCTTTTGTAACGGCCGAATACGTTACTGCCACCGGCGATGAATCCATTCTGCTCGAATCCATCCCTTTCCTGAAAGGCGAACCGCTCAAGCCCGAAGAAGAAGACCGTTACAGTCAATACGAATCGATGACCGAAACTTACGCGCTTTATGAACATTGTCGCCGGGCACTGAAAAAAGGCGCGACAGCTGGCGTACATGGCCTGCCCCTGATGGGCGCTGGTGACTGGAACGATGGGATGAATTGGGTGGGCATGGGCGGACGCGGTGAGAGCATCTGGCTGGGCTGGTTCCTGCATGCCACACTCAGGCGTTTTGCACCGCTGGTGGCACTTATGAAGGATGACCCCGCCCCGTATCTGCAACAATCTGAGAATTTGTCACGGGCACTCGAAGCCCATGCCTGGGATGGCGACTGGTACCTGCGCGCGTTCTATGACGATGGTTCGAAGTTGGGATCACGAGAAAACAATGAGTGCCGGATTGATTTGATTGCCCAGTCGTGGGCGGTTTTGTCAGGCGCAGCAGAACCCGCGCCCCGCGGTAAAACCGGGACTACCACGCGGGCGGCGCAAGCCATGGAATCTGTTAACCGATTGCTGGTGAAGCAAGCTGAGCAGATGATCTTGCTGTTTACTCCGCCCTTTGACAAAACGGAGCGCGACCCCGGTTACATCAAAGGCTATTTGCCCGGTGTGCGCGAAAATGGCGGACAGTACACCCATGCCGCCATCTGGACCGCCTGGGCATTTGCAGAACTCGGGCAGGGAGAGCGTGCCATGGAGTTGTTCCAGATGTTGAACCCCATCAGTCATGCCGACACGCCAGAGAAAGCGGCGCGTTACAAGGTGGAGCCTTACGTGATCGCTGCCGACATCTACAGCATGCCGCCGCATTCTGGCCGCGGCGGCTGGACGTGGTATACCGGCTCCTCCGGATGGATGTACCGTCTGGGTCTCGAAGCAATCCTGGGCATATCGCGGGTGGGCAAAGCGCTCAAAATTAATCCGTGTATCCCTCGTCACTGGCCTGGATTTAAAGTGGAATACCGCGTCGGTACAGCGCAATACAAGATCCGTGTGGAGAACCCGTACAATGTCAATCAGGGTATCCGGCAGGTTTTGCTGGATGGAAACCCGCTGCCCGACAACCTGATTCCGTTGGAGGAGGATGGTCAGCATCACGAGGTACGGATAGTGATGGGATAGATTGTTTCGCCTTTTGTAGAATAAATATCGATGATTAATCTCAAGACAATAATAGGCAACAATAGCAGCAAAACGAATATAATGTTTAATAAGAACCAAGCGAAAGAAATTCTGATTGAAATCGAGTGACATCCAGCAATCGATCTTATCAAAGGTCAAGCATGACAAAAAAAAAGATACGCTCCCAAATAAGCGCGGAAGACAAGGAACAACAATACCGTATCGTCTTTGAATTTGCCAGTGATGGAATGATCATCAGCGATTTAGAGACGGGCCGCGTAGTGGATGCCAACCCTGCCGCAGTTACAATGCACGGTTATACACGCGAGGAATTCATTGGTTTGCATCTAACAGCATATATCCATCCCGACAGCCAGCGCTATTTCACCAAAGCTGTCATCAAATCCCAGAAGGGAGGCGCAATCGATGTGCCGGCGGTTCATTTGCACAAAGACGGCTCATCGTTCTATGTGGACGTTCGAAGAACCACGATCCCGTTTCAAGCCCGACCATGCATGTTGAGTGTCGTTCGTGATGTCACCGATCGGATCACCGCAGAACGCTTGCTTCATGAGCGGGTGGAACTCCATACGCGCGAACAGTCCACTCTGTTGGAGATCTCCCAAACTCTGGCCTCGGCATTGGAACTCAAGCCGGGTTTGATCCTCGACCAATTGCGAGTGCTGATCGAGTACACCCATGCCGAACTGTTCATACTCGAAGGAACCGCCATGGTCGCTCTGGCCGTACGCGGGTCACAGCACCTGGAAGAGACTGTGCCTTTTCGCATCCGACTTAAGGGCCCGGAAACTCTGCTGAGGCTGTTCAATGAGCACCGCCCTGACCGTATTGCCGATGTATGGAGCGCCGACCCGTCCGCGGAATTTCTGCGGTCACTTTTGGACGATCAGACGGAATTGTTGTTGAAGGGAGTGCGGGCGTGGATGTGGGTTCCCGTGGCAGTCAAGAACCGTGTCATTGGCAGCGTGGGTGTCGCGCATGTTGAGAAAGATTTCTTTACTGCTCATCACGCTGATTTAGCCCTGACCGTAGCCAATCAGGCTGCGATCACCCTGGTCAACGCAGAACTGTACGAACATGCACAGGCGCTCGCCGCGCTGGAGGAACGCCAGCGCCTTGCACAGAACCTGCACGATGCCGTGAACCAGTCGCTTTTTTCCGCCGGTTTGATCGCTGATGTTCTGCCCCGCTTGTGGGAACGCGATCAGGATGAAGCGCGAAAGTCGCTGAAGGATCTGCGTCTGTTGACACGTGCTGCGCAAGCCGAGATGCGAGCGCTGTTGGCCGAACTTCGGCCATCTGCAATAACAGATACAGACCTTGGCGACCTGTTGCATCTGTTGGGAAATGCGCTCACAGGCCGGATCAACATCCCGGTCACAGTGACGGTAGCGAAGGATGTCATTCTACCTCCCGAAATACAAGTGGCATTCTACCGGATATGCCAGGAAGCACTGAATAACATTGCCAAGCATGCCAAAGCCAGCCGGGTCGACATAGATTTGAAGCACGATGGACCTGCCGTTGAATTACATATCCGCGATGATGGCCTTGGGTTTGATCCTGAAGGAAACATTCCCGAAGATGGTCACTATGGATTGAGCATGATGCGCGAACGCGCGGAAGCCGCGGGGGCGAAGTTAACTATTACGAGCCAGCCCGGTCACGGCACTGAACTCATCCTGCAGTGGATAAAAACCCCGCAAAAGGAGGCCGAATGACAAGCACTCCTCCCCAACCCATTCGCGTCATGCTGGTTGACGATCACACGATGGTGCGCCGCGGACTGGCAACTTTCCTGTTGGTTTTCGATGAATTCAAATTAGTTGGAGAAGCGGACAGCGGCGAAGCGGCCATCCAACTCTGTGAAAAAGTCTTGCCGGACGTGGTGCTGATGGATATGGTCATGCCCGGTATGGGTGGGGACGCCGCTACGCGCGCCATTCGGAAAAAATGTCCACAAGTACAGGTGATCGCTCTGACCAGCTTCAAGGAAGGTGCATTGATCAAAAA
>CAVPVW010000008.1:0-1177398 GCA_963709295.1 uncultured Chloroflexia bacterium
CAGCCCTGGCGCAGGGCGTAGCGCGTGGCTGGGGTGCGGTTGGTCACGTGCAGCTTCTCGTAGATGGTGCGCAGCCGGTTGGCCACGGTGTAGACGGAGTAGCCTAGCGCCTGGGCGATCTCCTGGTTGCCACGCCCCTCGGCGACCAGGCGCAGGACGGCCATCCCGCCCTCGGTCAGCGGCTCGATGCGCGGCTTCGGGCGCGCCCAGATGCAACTCGCTCAGCACACGGCTGGCGATGATGGGTGATAAGGTATCGCCTGGTCACGGCCTCGATGGCCACGATCAGCGCCCCGCTCCGGTCTTGAGCAGAAGTCGCAGCGCCCGCCCGGATGGCGTCGAGCATGTATCTCCTCACGATACATGGTCAGGGCGATGATGCGGCGGAGGGGGTCTCCTCCATGGTGGCGGATCGCCTCCACGCCGTCCACGTCGGGCATGACGATGTCCATCGGATCACGTCCGGCTCGGTCGCGCGGGCCAAGCCGCCGCCTGGGCGCCATCCCGGCTTCGGCCACCAGGGTGAAGCCGCCCATCCCCTCGCAAAGTTGGCGCAGGCCCTGGCGCGGCAGGGGGTGGTCATCGTCGATCAGGAGCCTAATCGGCGGCATGGTCTGCCCCGTTGTTCCAGGCATGGTTGACCTCCCGGGTGACCGTCGGCAAGGTGATCACCAGTTGAGTCCCTGGCCGACCGCGCTGTGAATGTCCAGCGTGCCGCCCAGGTCCAGGATCCGTCGCGCATCTGGCGGAGGCCGAAATGGCCCGCCTGATCGACCGGGCCGAGCTGACCGGGATCGAAGCCCAGCCGTCGTCATGCACCGAAACGACCACGCCGCCGGCCGGATCGACCATCAGTTGCACCACAACCGACTCGCGCGCGCGTGTTGGCCGACGTGTCAGTCCCTCCTTGATGATGCGGTACAGCGGCAATTCAGGACCTCGGGCAACGCTTCCTGCGGGCCAGCGATCTCCAGCCGGGCGACAAGTTGGTTTTGATCGCCAAAGTCGTGCACCAGTTGCGTCAGCGCTGGATAGAGCCTAACGCGTCGAGATCCACCGGACGCAGCGCAAAGATGGCGCGTCTCAGGTGGACGATCGCGGCACTGAGCACGGCCCGCAGCTCCTCCAGGGCGGAGCGCATGGCGGGGGGAGCCGCATCCGCCAGGTGGCGCCACGGCGTGGACTTGAAGCGCAAACCGGCCAGGCTTTGCGCCAGCCCGTCGTGGATCTCGTCGGCGATGCGGTGGCGCTCGGCGTCGATGGCTTCCGCCTCGCTCTGGCGCTGCACCTCTGCCGTGATGTCTTCCACCGTGACGATCATATGGCGGGCGTCAATGGGATCGGGCGCAGCCACGATGCGCACGGGAAAGCGTGTGCAATCCCGACGCTGGTTCGTGGTCTCCGCCGTCACCGTTTGGCCCTGCTGGACCCGTTGCGCGATGCCCCGGACGGCTGCCCGGGCATCTTCGGGTATCAGGTAGGCGGCGGGCATGCCCGCGAACTCGGCGGCCGTGTAGCCGTAGACCAGCTCCGCCCGCCGGTTGGCTTCCAGGATGATCGCCGGGGTCGCAGTCACGTCGGCAATAATGATGCAGACGGGCATGTGCTTGAACAGGTGGCGATACCGCTGCTCGCCGGCATAGACCGCGTTTTCGGATTGCCTGGTCATCATATGTGCAGCCCACCCCGCAATCGAAAGAGAAGCGCTATTTTAAATGTCTGATAGGTATTATACCATCTGCGGTCAACTAACGTTCGACCAACGTGATCGGCGCTCCATCGCTGTCCATCCGTCGCCGCAACTGTCCGCAACCCGCGTCGATGTCGATCCCGCGGCGCATCCGCAACGTCGCCGGGATGCCGCTTTGCTCTAGCAACTTCTGGAACGCAGCCGCACTCCGGGGTGGACGGCTGGTAGGGCGACTCCGAGACCGGGTTAAGGGGGATCAGGTTGACGTGACACATCGCCCCGCCGGTCGGGCTGCGCAGCGGCCTGAGCAGCGCCACCAGTTCTCCAGCCAGGGCCGGGTATCGTTGATCCTGTCCATCAGCGTGTACTCGAATGTCACCCGCCGGTGGGCGCGGGCGATGTAGTTTTGCACGGCCGCCATGACCTCCTGAATCGGGTAGCGGTTGTTGATCGGCACCAGCCTGGCGCGCAGGGTGTCGTTCGGCGCGTGCAGACTGACGGCCAGGTTGATCTGGAGCGGCTCGCCGGCCATTCTGCGGATCCCTTGCGGCAGCCCGACGGTGGAGACGGTGACGTGCCGAGCACCCAGCCCGAACGCGTCCGGTGGGCGATCGTGCGCAGCGCCTCCCAAGTGCGATGTAATTTGCCATCGGCCCGCCCACGCCCATGACGACGATGTTAGTGAGGTGGCTGATGGCTGATGGCTGATGGCCTATAGCGGATGTCGATGTCGAACAAGTCGGCCACGTTGAATAGGTGCTCGGCCATGCAAGTCCATGGGGTGCTCGGAACGCACAACGGGTAGCATCGCCGTCCCCGCCGTGAAAGAAGCGGACGACGTTGAATAACGATTGATTATATTACGTGACCGCCCATTGCAAGAGAGCGAAGGCAACCTCGCAGCGGCCTTGCGGCCATGCTGTGTTCGGCTGTCCAACACCAAGACCGGTTGCACAACACCCTCCGGCGTCCGCGAACCGGCTTAGCGGGCTGGCGGGGCTGGGCTCGTGCCGTCATTGGCTGGTGAGGGCGATTGCGATTCTGGAAGTGAAATGGCCTTGAGGATCCGTTCGTCACCGTCGGCCTGCACGAAGAACAACTCGTTGCCGAGCAGCGTGAGGGCCATCACCTTCGTTGCTACGATCTCCGATTTGCCTTTCGGCATGGCGTTCCAAAGTATGTCGTTGAAACTTGGCCCCTCCGGCGCGCCTGGGGTGGATTTCCACGGATCGTCGGTTTTCGGCCAGAAGACGACGTCGGCGGTTGTCGCCTCAACACGCTGCCCGCCGGTCATAACTGCGCCGAAGGTGCTGTTTCCGCCGCCGACCAGGAAAATACTATCACCGTTATCCGTGAGTGCGAAAGTGGCACCCCATGGTCTTTTGAGCCGAAAGACCTCGTCACTTGTCGTGGAAACCACAGAATATGCCCATTCGTCCTCTACTTTGCAGAACATTCCAGCCCAGTTGCCAGAACGGCTGAGCAACGGTACATCCTTGTCACACTCGTGTCCTCCGAATTCCCGCAGAGTCTCCCCCTCGAAGTTCACTACCGCCGGAGGATACCCCAGCAGCAATTTTGTTCCGCTCGGATCGCTTGCGATAACAAGTCCGCACCCTTTGGTTGTTCCTGCCGCTCTCCCGCAATGCTGAAGACCTCGGGGTGTTCACGCCAACCTGCCAAGATAAGTAAGCGATTACCACTCCATAGAATGTCCGAACGTTCGAGCCCGCTGATAGCGATGGTGTTTCCGGTGGAATGGTCGAGAATGAACGCCGTTTGCCCACCCTGTGCGGAAATCAGGAGGTGCTTTCCGTCAGGAGAAAACGTGGCACGCGCCGGATCGCGAACAATCGCAGCGACCTTTCCATTCGACGTGGTCGACAGATCTTCGATCTCGGCCGTCTGTAGGTCGATCAGCCAACACGACTTCCGCGTTTCGTTGCCGAACGTCCTTTCGCCCCAGACGATGGCCAACTTGCGGTCGGAAGACACGTCAACGGAACTGCTCAAGAGGGCGAGGCCCGAAAAAAGCTTCCACTCATTCTTGGGCGGAGATACTGGTACATTGAGCCCTGAAGCGGCCGCCCAGATGACCAACTTTTCACCTTGACGAAACCTGGGGAGCAAGACGGCATCGGTCGATATACCAGTAGCAGACCACTCCGACGACCAGGACCAGGAGCGTTCCGCCCGAATCGGTTTCCAACAGTGTGTGAAGACGCCTGGTACGGATTTCTCTTCTTCCGTCGTCATACTACGTTACCGGTGAGTGCAACGGAGAGCATTGCCGACGCCGCCCCCAACGGAGCAAACCAGCGTCGAACAACGATTCATTTTACCAACGCCGCCGTCTGCACTACCAGCGAAGGCGTTTCCGCATGGGTGCCGGACTCTGCGGGCATGCTTTGTTGGCAGCCGTAGGTCAATCGCAGCGCATTAGCACGCCGACGAGGATGTTGCCCACCGGCCAAGCGAATCCCAGTCCAAGTACCGCCCATTTCCACCAGCCCGGCACAAAGAACGCAATGACGTTACACGCGAGAAGTGGTGCGACGTAGTAAGCCAACAGTACCATTTCGGCAACGCGGATTCGTAACGGCGTTCGTTGGGGCATTTGACTTCGAAGGACGGTTGATCGCACGAGCGGCCAACGGGGTTATGGCCGACAGGGTGTCGCAAAGAACGGTCGCGGGGCCACAAGCCCCCGTTGCCACCCTGCGGCGAAATCAAGGAACTTTGCTATATTTTGCCTCCGTTTGCCGTGCAGGTGCAAGCCTGCGAAACCGGAAGAGCCGTACGAGTGTGGCGATTGGCATTCCGGTCGCAGAAACCGATGCCCCGTGGGCCGGTTATCGCTGCGTGGCCCAGAACGCCGGCAGGCCGTCGGTGAGCTGGTTTGCCGGTGGATGTTCACGGACCTGGTTGAACTGGTCTGGCGCGGCTTGGTCATTGCCAGGTTCTGCCGCCAGAAATAAATAACGAAAATTAGATTGGCGTTCGCGGATGCGGCCCAGACAAGGCCGCGCGAGCCTTCGAGGAACGACACCACAGGATGAAACCAGCTGATCCACACGTCGTCTGTCCGCCGCGCCGTATTCCAAGGGCTAAAGAAGAAGGGCACCCAAGCCGGGGCCCGCAGGCCCCGGCATGAATTGGCGCCTGTTGGATTTACCTTCCTCGGCGAGCCCGGTCTCGGCCAACGTGGAAGCCCTTCCGACTACCGATGCTCTTACCCGCTCGGTACAGGCACCAGCCAACGAAGGCCAACAAACCAAGGCCAAACAACGTTTCCATGAAATCCCCTCTGTTTGAAGTTCCAGAAGGCCCACGACGGGGCTAACGCTCGCCGAAGGCATTGCCCACCATCCACACGACGAACGCCGCGCCGGCCAGCACAAGCAGCGGCAACGGGTTCCATTCGGTGAACGCGGTGAAAAGCAGGGCCAGGCCGGCGAGAATGAAAATCAGACTCATTGTCGATTCGGACACGTTGGTCCTCCTACGGATGGTTTACTGTCGGGTCGTTTCACGCGAGCCTTCTGACGGCTAAGCCGAGTGCCACGCAGTTCGACCCAGGTGAAGTGCAGCCAGCCGCAGCGGCCTTGCGACCGCCACGGCTGGCTGCTGTGTTGTGGCCGGAATCGCCGGCCGGATCGCGTGAAAAGTCGGCATGTGCCGACTTTTGGAAGACGCTACTCTTCGTTGTCGCCATCCTGGTCTCCGACGAACGCCTCCCAGCTCTCGTGCAATTTCCTTCGGACCTGCGACACCCTACTCCGCGTCACATCGAGATCCGTGGCGACAATTCCGGGCCGATCACCGACGGCCAACCGCTCAGCAATCCGCCTTTCCCGCCAGGTCAGGTTGCCAAGCCAGTCGGCAAAATCCATCCGGAAGGCCACGGTGTCAGCAGGCGGTGCGGTCCGCGTGTCCTGGCAGACGGCCGCCTTCCAGCCCGTGTTGGGGTCGCAGCTCTCGTCGTCAAGGCTGTAGACCTCGAAGCTGTGCCGACGTTGTGCCAACGGCGACAAGGCATCGCGGCTGTTCTCTTTGGCGAAGACGCGGCCGGACCAGACGCGGCGCACGGCGAAATCCGCGATGCGGCTGGGGAACTTGGTCGGGTCTTTGCCGCGGTCGATCACCTGCAGGAACATTTTCCAGCCAAACGAACGTGCCTCCTGGATGGCGTCCTGCCGGTCCTGGCCCGGGATGCTGCGGAACTGGACTTTGGCGTGCAGTTCGACGGCTGGCAGGACGTGGTTGACGAACCGGCGGCGGAGGTCGTCGCCTGTGGTTGCGGGGGTGGGTCTTGCCGGTGCTATCATGGGAACGATCCTTTCTATGTGCGGACCGTCCCCACAGGACGGCCCTGTCGGTGGAGACAGAGCCGCCCCTATGGAGAGACGGCAAGAAACGAAGAAGGCCCTGCTACTGGGTCATGCGATTACCAGCAGCCGAGCTTTGAAGAAGCCGGCTGACCTCGGTGGGCCAGCCAGACGTCGTTTGCCGTTGTTTGGAACGGCTAGGACGTGGTCATGTTGATAATGCCGGGGAAATGTATGGTTCTTGACCAATTTGGTGTGTGATCGACAGATTTGGGGCCTGGGCAACGGCGATGACGGCGAGGAACAGTACCTCCGTTGACCAACCACACCGCGCAATTCTGCCTCTTCCTCTAACTGTGGCGACTTCGTTAAGCAGGCGTGTTTTCGGACTGACTGAAATAAGGCTGGATTCTATCGGCGTATGGGCATTGGTCCACAGCCGCCTCGTTAACGGTCATGCCCAATGATCGAAGGTACTCAGTACAAGACCCATTGATGGCGGCGAAGAGCGACGGAACGTCTGTAATCTGCACGCACACCTCTCCAAACCTGTCGGCAGGCTGACTTGAGCGTCTTAGGTTTCGCCGTGCTGGCTTCCCGGTGGCCCGTGCCACTTCAAGTAGTTTCCGCTTGTCGCGATGTGGAACACGTTGCTTCGGTTGCTTTCCTTCAACGGTCAGAAATCCGGCGACTTCCCAGTCGCGGACCCATTCTTTCAGATCGCTTTCCCAGACAAGCGGTTTTGTCAACGCCAAACTCCAAGCCTCGTCGTACAAGACAGTTCGTCGCTCCTGAAGCAGACGCTGAACCTTGTCCTTTGCCTGCGTCAAGGTAGCGATCTCGCAGTTCGCCATACCGAGTCGATTCGTACTTCACGTCACTGCCGAACAACTCTAATTGATGGCTCTTCTGTTCTCGCTGCCGCTGCTGGGCGTCTGCACGCGCCTTCTCCATGACCTCCATCGCTTGTTTCTCGACATCCTTGAACACCTCGACACCCTTGGGATTGCGGGTCGCATAGATCAGGTGGAAGTAAGTACGATCAAAGTCGGGGTGCAGCACGATGGCCGAGCAGACGTGACTGAAACTCCCCGTCTTTTTGACGTTCTCGGCATAGGCTTCCACGATCGCATCCTCTCGATCCTGCCCCTTCAGCCCAGCCAGTCTTGTCTTGAAATCGGCCGAGCCGAACAAGATCGACAAAGCTCGTCTTGCGTTGCCTCGTCAGGGGACTCGATAAACCGACGAATGTGTTCGGTCATGAAGTTGATCAGTACCTCGCCAGGCGTCAGACGCAGGAGCGGTGCGATGGTAGACATCGCGAAACCCCTCCATCCTGTCGGATCGACGAAAATGAAGGGAAAGGATTTCTTTCCACCACGGTCTCACGAACTCGATGATGTCGTTGATGGCCTCCTCAAGCTGGCAGTTCCGCGTTTCGATCTCCGCATCCGTCACCTGACCCGCGAAGTCCTTCAGCTTTGCATATGCCGCCCTGTCTTTCTCCAGAAGAAGCACCGCAGCTTCAGATTTCGCCCCTTCTCCGAAAGCGATTGACGAGCCTTCCGCAACTCGTCCAACGCCAGGGAGAAGGAAGTATCCTTCAACTCCTCGGATCGCACCTTCCAAGGCCCGGAGAAGCAATCCACGTAGGTGATTGCCTCCGCAAACGTCCCCACGATGAGTGCGAACGCTCCAGGTAATGGCGGAGAATGAAGTGCTTGACGAGGGTCTGCTCTCGCCCCACATACAGGTCTGCGTCACTCATGATGTCAACTCCGTCGAGTACGTCGCCTCGAATTTCGGTCGCAAACCCCAGACGCTGCCGAATCCCCAAGATGAGCCCTTGACGGCCGCGGCGGCAATTCGTCGTGGGTTCGCCCAGCCCAATAAACGCCCGTTTTCGCCCTTGCGAACTCCGCCCCATTGCTTGAAGAAGAACGGGATGCCAGCGCGTTGACACTGGTCGCGTATCGAACTGACCCAGGATTCCTGCATCGGGCGGGCGCCGGCGCCGCTCTCGCCGCCAACGATGACCCAGCCGATGTCCCGCAGGTCCAGTTGGCCCAAGTCTTCCAGCAGCGGTTCGATCGACAGGAATCGCATGCTCGCCGGTGCCGCTCGCAGGTGCTCGATCCGCGGTAGGCCGTGCTTGCGGTTCTCGACGCTGACGCCCCACCAGATGTGCGGCAGCGACGCGGCAAACGCGAGACGCGTTCGCAGCAGATCACGCATCCGCTCGGACCGCTTGGTCAAGACTTGAAACGTGTGCCAATTCGCCCGTTCCATCACGCGGGCAACCGCCTCGACATAGTCATCGGGGACGCCTTCATGGAACAGGTCGCTCATCGAGTTGACGAAGACCATCCGCGGCTGGGACCAGCGGAGCGGTTCGGCCAGCTTCTCCGGGACCAGGCGAAGGTCGAATCCCTGCTCGTAAGGGATGGCCGGGCACGCCGCGAAATCGTTCGGCAAAGGTCTCGGCGTAGCAGTGTGCGCAACCCGGACTGACTTTCGTACAGCCTCGGACCGGATTCCACGTTGCGTCAGTCCATTCGATCTTGGATTTGTCACTCACGAGATCCGTCTCCCTTACGCCACCAAGGCATTGTTGTTGATCGTCTGAATCGTCCGCACGATGGCTTGGGCGTCCTGCGGCAAGACGCCGACGACGCCGTTGTCGTGGAAGTCGGTGAACGGCGGGCCGAACAGGACGTTCGGGTCCATCGTGCCGTTGTGGACCAAGTGGTCGATGATCTGGTTGATGAACGTCATCTGGTCGGCCGTCAGGTTGCCGCGGGTCAGGAACTCCGCAAACGCTTCCTGGGCGGCATCCCGGTCCAGGCCGACGATCTCACGGACCAGCTTGCCCAGCGGCGTGTCCGTGCCGTAGGTGGCCACGAACTCCACCCGGCTGCACGGGCCGCCTTCCGAAAACAGGATCGCCTCCAACGCCTCGATGTCGGCCGCATGGATCGGCTGGTTGTGCTTCAGCCGGTGGATCGTCACGTGGTTCTGATGCTCCCGGACGAACCGCTCCACCTTCAGCCGGTAGTTCCGCAAGTCTTGGACCTGGTAGCCCGGCCCCGCGACATCACGGACTTCGCCCAGTTCATCCTCGAAGTCGGTGTAGACCTTCTGCCGTCCGCCTTCCTGGTCCAGGAACTGCACCAGACTCCGCAATCGGCGGCGGACGTTTTCCAGCATCGGCAGCGTCAC
The DNA here is from genome assembly GCA_963709295.1 of uncultured Chloroflexia bacterium. Lineage (GTDB taxonomy): Bacteria > Chloroflexota > Anaerolineae > Anaerolineales > Villigracilaceae > JBGPQJ01. The sequence goes on from CAVPVW010000008.1 coordinate 9,238, forward strand.
GCCCTCCCAGAACTCGTCGGACTGCAATTCCAGGATCAGTTCCATCTGCGCGTTCACCGCCGGGATCGTCCGCTTTTCGACCAACCCCTGGGCGATGTCCCGGACCTGCTGCTGGTAGCGTTCCTGCCCCTGGGTGCCCTCCAGGATCGACAGCTGCAGGTTCAGCAGCAGCAGGTCGAACCGGCGGGCGAACTCGTCGTCCTCGTCCGGCGTGGGCAGCCCGGTCAGATGTTCGCCAATCTCCACGAACTCGCTCGGCCCCAACTGGTTCCAGGCGTCGCGTTGGCTGTACTTCTCCACTTGCCGGCGGTGCGGACGGACCACGAAGTTGTCCGGGTTCATGCGGGTCACGTCCTGGTGCATGATATCCAGCAGGTCGCTCCGCAACGCCTCCAGCGCCGCGTCGCGTTCCGGCAGCCGCTGCGAGCCGATCCACCAGATTCAGCCGCCGCCGGAAAATCCGCTGCTTGACCGGCTCCGGCGCACGGCCGCCTCGTAGCCCTCCGGATTCTCGCCGAAGAACTCCAGGTTCTCGCAGCAGTCGAAAACGTAGAAGCACTCCTTGTCCTGCCCCGGCCCGAACAGGTCGGGGCACAGTCGCGTCCCGCGGCCGATCATCTGCCAGAACTTGGTCTTGGACCGCACCCGCTTGAAGAACACCAGATTCACGCACTCCGGCACGTCGATGCCCGTGTCCAGCATGTCCACCGAGACGGCGATCTGCGGGTCCTTGTCCCCGACGTAGAAATCGTCGATCAGGCTCTGGGCGTACTTCACCTGGTTGTCGATCAGCCGGCAGAACTTGCCCTTCAGATGCGGGTAGTTCGCGTCGAACCGTTCGACGATGAATTCGGCGTGATTGTGGTTCGCCGCGAAGATGATCGTCTTGCCCAGCTTGTCGCCGCCTTCGACCTTCAGGCCCCGCTCCATCAGCACGGCCAGGATCTTGTCCACGGTGTCCTCGTTGAACAGCCACTGGTTCAAGGCCGCCGAGTCGATCTCGGCCGGCATCGTCCCGGTTTCCTCGTCGTAGAACGTCTCCTCGTACTCGGCCTTTTCCGTCGTCGCTCAAGTCCTGGTACTTGATGCCGTGGCGGGAGAACTTGGTCGGCACGGTAATCGGCCGGAACGGCACCAGATAGCCGTCGCGCACCGCCTGGTCCAGTTCGTAGGCGAACGTCGGCACGCCCTGCTCCAGCCCGAACAAGCCGTACGTGTCCCGGTCCACTTCGGCGCGTGGCGTGGCGGTCATGCCCAGCAGCAGCGAGTCGAAATACTCGAAGATCGCCCGGTACTTCTGGTACACGCTGCGGTGGGCCTCGTCGATGATCACCAGGTCGAAATGCCCCACGCCGAACCGGCGGACACCGTCCCGCCGCTCGTCGTCGATGCAGTTCATCATCGTCGGGTAGGTCGAGAACACCAGCCGGCTGTCGTCCTTCTCCTTTTCCTGCGTCAGATCGACCGGCGTCGTGTGCGGCAGGTGCCGCTTGAATTCCCGCTTGGCTTGCGTCAGCAGCGCGTTGCGGTCGGCCAGGAACAGCACGCGGCGGACCCAGTTCTGCTTCATCAGCATGTCCACCGTGGCGATGGCCAGGCGGGTCTTGCCGGTCCCGGTGGCCATCACCAGCAGCGCCGCCCGCTGCCAATCCAGCCCGTAGGTCTCCATCACGCGGCGGATGGCTTCGTAGTGGTACGGCCGGTCGATGATCTGCTGGTTGATCGGCGCGGTGGCGATCGCCTGCCGGCTGGTCCGGCGGTTGATCAGCAGTTGCAGTTCGTCCTGCTTGTAGAACCCCTGGACCTGGCGCGGCGGGTAGTTCTGATCGTCCCACATCCAGGTCTCGTAGCCGTTGCTGTAGAAGATGATCGGCCGCTGGCCCGTCATCCGCTCCAGGCAGTCGGCGTACAGCTTGGCCTGCTGCTTGCCGTTGGCTGGGACTGACCTTCGTCCGCTTCACCTCGACCAGCGCCAGCGGCAAGTCGATCCCGGCCCCACAGCACGTAATCGACGTACCCTTCGCCGGTCTCGTTCGGCATGCCGGTCACCGGATACTCGCACACGTCCGCCCCGTGCGGGTCCCAGTCGGCTTCGCGCAGCATCACGTCGATGAACAGGTCGCGGGTCGCCGCTTCGCCGTAGTCGGCTTCCGGCAGAGCCTGCTCGTTGGCGGCCCGCAGTTCGGCGATCTCCCGCCGCAGCCGGTCGATTTCCTCCTGCGTGCCCCGCAGCGTGGCTTCCCGCGCGGCCAGCGATTCGTCCTGGGCGGCCAGTTGCTCCTGGAGCTTCTGCAGTTGTTCCGCCGTCCGGTCGGCCGCCGGCGCGGCGGCGGGCCGGGGATCAGCCCATCGTCGAACGGGGCGATGGTGGGCGACGGCCGGCTGTAGACGCGGACTGTCCAGCCCAGGAACGCATGCAGCATGCGGGTGACTTGCACGCCGTCGTGCGAGTTGATCGACGTGTCGCTGTGGACGGCCAGGTTGCCCAGCTTGTGGATCAGCCGGATCTGGTGGAACAGGCCCGGCGGCAGGATGTCGCGAAACGTCGGTTCGTGGATCAGCGCGGCGAGGTTGTCCTGGTACGGTTTTCGCAGGTCGCCGTCGTGGTCGTACAGCCACTTGACCATCCGCTCCAGCGCCCGCCGAGCGTAGAACGCGCAGGTCCGCGGCGCGGCGAAGACGTTCTGCTCCGTCTGCCGAGCGTCGTCGTGCAGCGCGGCCCAGTTCGGTTGCAGGAAGTCGAAGTTGGAGGGCATGGATTGGCTCACGAAGGCGAGACGTCGTCTGGAAACATGATATTCCCTGGGCGCACGTCCCGGTAGTAAATCCCGATCCTGTCCAAGTCATACAGGGCGGACCGGATTTCGGGCCAGCGGTCCCCGAACCACTCGACCTGCTGCTCTTCCCATTCCGCCATCGACTTCCGGACTGAAGTCGGGTGGACGATCCGAGATAGGCTTTGGCAAAATCGAGCAGGAAAGGGGCAGGATGCCACAATCGCCCATCTGCTTCGATCCACCAGCAACCGGTCGTCGAAGTCGATCAATCGAGGGATTTCGAAGCAGCCGGCTCGCAGCATTCCCTCGCGACTTTCAGCCGCCGGTAACAGTCCCGTTCCCGCTGGTAATTCGGCCTCCCGCTCAAATACCTTGACCGCCGATTTGCGGCTGGTTTTCCACACGCAACCATCGGTTCCGAAGCCGAGCGGGCTGTCAAAGGCGATTGCCATACCGCGTGATTTCGCGTAAGCTACGGCTTGGGATTTCGAGTCTGGAAAGCAGAGTCATCCATGGGACGGTCTGTGCAAGAAGACTCACTCGGCAAAAGTCCGTTTGCGGTTGCGTCGTCAACGGGGACGATCTGGAAGTGGCCCAGGTCGGCGACGGCTTCTGCGTGCTTCGAGATCCCCGACCCCACCCCGCCTGCGACGCCCAGTTGATTGTCACGGTCGATGACCACACCGAAACGCACCCCGTCTTCCTCTGCCACGGCATCGCCGCCGATTCCCGCGAAGTCGCCTTCTTCTGAACGCCAGTCCACGGCGATTCGGCTGCCGGAAGACCTGCCGCCGTTCCTGCGACGCGTCTGCTCCGTCTGCCGAGCGTCGTCGTGCAGCGTGGCCCAGTTCGGTTGCAGGAAGTCGAAGTTGGAGGGCATGGGCGAATTTCGAGATTTCGATCTGAATTTCAGATTTCAGAACCCGCCGGTCACAGTTCTCCGCGAAAGGCACGTTGGACGAGGGAGTGGAAGAGACTGTCTCAGCTGCCTCGCGATCGTCCATGTCGCGGCATGCTTGCGTGCTGCTTGAGCGACATCTCGGCAAAACGCCGCTTGCTGGCTTCGATCGGCGGCAACGGCACTGCGAAGTGCGTCGCACTTCATCCAGTTGACGATTCATGCTTCGTTCGCGTCCAGGTGCACCATCCGTTCAGCGAGATGCGCTTCGAATGCTGCAGTTCAACGTCACTCGGGTAGACCAGTCTTGATCGCTGGGCGAATGCCGAGTCCTGATCAGCGACAGCGCGATCATGATCGCATGCAGCCGCGGTACTGTCGCGTCGATGCGATCACAAGACGTACGCCGCGTTGGCAACGTACGCGTCCGACTCGGCGATGTACCGCTTCGTCGATGAATTGACTCCGGCTCGCAATGATCGTCCGGTGTGTCGAATGATCGTCGACTGTACCCAGTGGAACGGCGTCTGCCGACGATATCGGCTCGTCACGTGGGCGTGCTTCCCAGTTGTCACCGCGATCACCAGTGCCAACGTCGTGGCCACTCTTCGGATTCGTCACCGGATCGCCGAACATGTCGAGGAAGGTGGAGCGGAGGAATTGTTCGGTGAGTTGGAGGGCTTGCTGGCGTTTCCGCCGCAGGGCGTCCGCCTTGTCCAGAATCCCCGCGATCCGCTTCTGCTCCGACAAGGGCGGGAGGGGGATGTCGAAGTCCGTCGAATACGTCCGCGTTGTGTCGACGCTCGTAGCCGCGGACAGTCGCTCGAGCAACTGCGTCGCTGCACGAACGCGTGGCAAGGTACGCCAGGTAGATGGAGGCCGGATCGCGTGACTCACATCCTGGTTCATCGCGCAGATCGGCAAATGCGGATTGATGCGCCACGGCGTGCAGTGTTGCTTCGTGACGCACGATCTGGTCACCACAGTCGAGCCGTTCCGGCCTGCAACAGTACGTCGACTCGCAATGGACGCATCGTCTCTGTCGGCAATCGTGATCCTTGCCGAGTCACAGATTGTCCATGACTTCGTGACATCTGCGGCTGACGAATCCGGCCGTCGTGCCTGAGTCGAACGTCCGCGACGATCGTACTTGCGTCGGTCGTCGACGACCTGCCGACGATCGCCGACATAGCTCGGTCCAAGTCGTTGCCGCGGCACTACTTCATCGCACCATCCCCCGCAGTTCCTTCAGGTCGGCCGTGATCTCGGCCTCCAACGCTTCCAGCTGATCCAGGATCTTGTGCGGCGGGTCGTACTTCACTTCCTCGTAGGCGATCTCCTTGTAGCGGTTGATCGACAGGTCGTACTTGTTCTCCCGGATCTCGGCGACCGGGACGAAGAACGCCTTCGCCTTGCGGTCGGTGTCCTTCTTCGGGTTGCGTTCCTTCCAGCGTTCCAGGATGTCGGGGATGTCGTTCGCCTCGACCGGGTCGCGTTTGTCGTCCAGCGAAAACCCGTCGGCCTCCATGTCGTAGAACCAGACGTGATCCGTGCCGCCGGAGTTGGTCTTGGTGAAAATCAGGATCGCCGTCGAGACGCCCGCGTAGGGCTTGAACACGCCGGAGGGCATCGAGATCACGCCGTCCAGCTTCTGGTCGTCCACGATCGTCTTGCGGACGGCCTGGTGTGCGCCGGACGAACCGAACAGCACGCCGTCCGGCACGATGCACGCACACCGGCCGCCGGGCTTCAGTTGTTGCAGGAACAGGGCCAGGAACAGCAGCTCCGTCTTCTTCGTCTTGACGATCTGCAACAAGTCCTTGGCCACCTCGTCGTAGTTCAGCGAGCCTTTGAACGGCGGATTGGCCAGGACCACCGTGTACCGGCCGCGATTGGCGGCGTTGTCCTGGGACAGCGAGTCGATGCCGTCGATGGCCGGGTTCTCGATGCCGTGCAGCATCATGTTCATGGCCCCGATCCGCAGCATCGAGGCGTCGAAATCCGCCCCGTGGAACATGCCGCTCAGGAAATGCTCCCGCTGCCGCTTGTTGTGGAACAGCTTCGGGTGATGCTTCCGCAGGTACTCGCCGGCGGCCACCAGGAACCCGCACGTGCCGCACGCCGGGTCGCCGATCACGTCCTCGGGCTGCGGGGCGACCAGTTCGACCATCATCTTGATGATGTGCCGGGGCGTGCGGAACTGGCCGTTGACGCCGGCCTGGGCGATCTTCGACAGCAGGTACTCGTACAAGTCGCCCTTGGTGTCCCGGTCCTCCATCGGGATGTCGCTGATCATCGTCACCACCCGCTCCATCAGCGACGGCGTGGGGATGATGAACACGGCGTCCTTCATGAACCGGCTGTACGCGCTCTGGCTGTCGTCGTGCAGGTTCTTGATGAACGGAAACACCTCGTCCCGGAAGTTGGTGTACATCTTCTGGGATTCGTAGTCCTTGAACCGCGACCAGCGGAGATGCTCCTGCTTCTTCGTGAAGATCGGGTCCTGGATCGGCTGGCCCAGCAGATTCGCCTGCGCCTCCCGTGCCGTGTGGATCTCGTCCAGCCGCCGGGCGAACAGCAGGTACGTGATCTGCTCGATGACCGACAGCGGATTCGACACCCCGCCCGACCAGAAGGCGTCCCAGACGCGATCGACCTGTGATTTGATGGCTCCCGTGATCAACCTTCGTTCCTTTCCCTGTTTCGTATCCAGCCGCCTGTCCACTGGTGACAACGGCAGTCCAATGCCCCCGTATTAGAGTACAGCGGCTGTGTTCGTTCAAGCGATGCAGGGCGGCTTCGCCCCCGAGGGCGACCACGCTTGTGCTGGTGTACGTCCAAAATCGTCAACCCTTAGCGGTCCCCCCGTTGATCGTCACTAGGGCGGGATGTCGTACTGGCCGCGCCGACTTGCCGGGCGAGCCGCCGGTCTGCTCTGGCCGTGCCGGAACTGCGCGGACTTGTTCCGGCCTACGTGTCCCCCTCCCGGATCGCGGAAGTCACGAACTGGAAACGGCATTAGCGCAGGGGCGGGAGCGGCGTAATCGGCTCGCGAATCGCTGCCGGTGCCGGGGTCGGTCCGTCCGTCGGAGGCGGCGGCGGCAAGGTTTCCCGAGCCGGCGGCGGAACCTGCTTCGGGAGGCTGTCGCGTGCGGTCCAGTCGTTCGATCGGGATTTTCCAGGTTGAACGACTCCTCGGCCGGCTGCTGGCTGTGGGGGTAGCGAGGCACGTTTTCGCCGGGTTCCAGCGACGACGGGAACATTCGCCCGCGGCCCAGTTCGCCCAACGGGCCGAGCGTGCAGAAGCGTTCCTCGTAGAAGCGGATTCCGTGCGTCTCCAGGATCGTGCCGGTCTGGCGTTCGAGATTGGCCAACTCGATGTTGTACAGCGTCAGGTACTGGGCTTCCGAACTGATGGCGTTGCCCCAGTCGGCAATCGCCAGCCGGACGTTGACGAAGGGCGTCTCGCCGGCCCGCGCTCGGCCCACGCGAAAGTTCTCGATCTGCAAGTTCAGGTTGGACCAGGCCGCCTCGCGTGTCTCCTGGGCCAGTTTGTACTGCGCCCAGGCCCGGTCCAGGCTGCGGAGGTTCTGGGCCAGTTCGTGAGTCACCGCGTGCAGGCCCTGCTGCAGATTGGCGCGGTCGCGGGCGATCACGCAACTCCTGACTTCGCAGCCCGGCTCGGCCGCGCCGCAAGCCCAGGGGCACGGAGAAGTTCACGCCCAAGGTCCAGTCGGTGAACTCGCCGGGCTGCGAACGCAAACGGTCGCCGTTGGGCATTTCGCCTTCGAGCCCATTCCAGCGGTACAGCGCCCACCGCATCCAGCTGCGGGTACGTCTCGTTGCGGACCTGCAGCAACTGCTGTTGATCGGCCTCCAGCACCAATTTCAGCTCGATCAAGTCCGGCCGCTGTTCTTCGGCCAGTGTCAGCAGCGTTTTCCACTGGAACTCCGCCCGCTGGCTGCTCGGCGGCGTGACGGGCACCACGCGGTCGTCGTCCATCGGCGGCAGGCCCAGAATGTTGCGGAGCGCGGCCTCCCGTTCCAGCGCCGCGTTCTCGGCGGTCAACAGGGTGGAGCGGAAGTTCGCCAGCGACACTTGGGCCTGGGCTACGTCACCGATGTCGCGGATGCCAAGCTCGAACCTGCCTTGGCTGAGATCCAAGAACGAATTGAGCCTGTTCCACTTGACGCTCGCGCGCCCAACGCTCGACCCGCGCGGCGACCAGCGACCAGTACGCCTCGATCACGCCGCGGACCAACTCCTGGACGCTGTCTTTGAACTGGAAATACGACCGCTCCGTGTCGATCCGAGCCAGCACGATGGGCACGCGATTGGCGGCCCAGCCGCCGCCCTGCAACAGCGGCTGCGTGTAGCTGAGGTCCACCGACGAGCGGCTTCGGGATTCAGCGGATGGATGCTTTGGAGTGATTGCGGGTCGATGTCCGGGTGCCGCCGAAGCGGAGTTGCGCTGACGCCCAGGCTGGCCGTGCCGCCGGACGAGCGTGGTCTTGGACAGGTCCATCTCGAAGTCGTAGCCGTCCGTGCGACTGCCGCTGATCAACGCCCGGTTCGGATCCAACGGATCGAAGCCGGCACCCGGCGATCTCCGTGCGGTTCAAACTGTTGTTGACCTGCAGCGTCGGGTCGAACCGGGACAACGCGTCGTCCACTTGATTGTTGACGATGGCCGTATCGTAGATCGTCTGGCCGCTGGAGGCGGCGGTCACGCCGGCCAGGACGCGCACCACTTCGCTGTTGGTCAGAGCGATTCGGATCGCTTCGTCCAGCGTGAGCTGGCGTTGGGGCAGGCTCGTTTCCGGGTTGGTCACCGTCGCCGGCGGAGGGACATCGGGGATCGGAACGTGCGGCAATTCCGCCGGGCTCGGACTTCGATGGTGGACTGGCCGGGCAGGAAAGGGCGGGGAAAGTTTTGCGCAGGCGCAGACTTTGCGGCCGCCAGCAACGGCGCAAGCACGATCAAAACGGCGGCGAGTCGGCGCAGTCCAAGCGTAGTCACGCTACCATCTTCGGCCCGACGGTTCGGCTTAATCCAACTTTCCCGATTTTGCCGGCAAAGTCGAACTTACCGGATTCTGCCGGCTTCTGCCGCAGTGTAGCGACGCCCATGCCCGCTCGACATCCGGCGTGTCCTCGACGACTTGTCCGTCTCGAAGTGCGATTATCCGTTTCGCGTGCCGAGCGACATCGGGGTCATGCGTCACCAGGATGACCGTGATCCCTTGCTCTTCGTTCAGTTTGCGGAACAGCTCGATGACTTCGCGGCTGGTCCGCGAGTCCAGATTGCCGGTCGGCTCGTCGGCCATCAACAGCGAGGGCTCATTGATCAAGGCCCGTGCGATGGCGACCCGCTGTTGCTGGCCGCCGGACAGCTGGCCCGAATGATGGTCCAGGCGATCGCCCAGGCCGACTCGCTGCAGCATCGCGATCGCCCGCTGGTGCCGTTGGCGGGCGGATACCCCGACGGCGTACAGCAGCGGCAGTTCGACGTTTTCCAGGGCGGATGTGCGGGCCAGCAGGTTGAAGTTCTGGAACACGAAGCCGATCCGGCGGTTGCGGATGCGGGCCCGTTGGTCCGCGACTCAGGTTGCCCACTTCCTCGTCGGCCAAGCGATAACTGCCCCGCGTCGGCCGGTCCAGACAGCCCAGCGTGTTCATCAGGGTCGACTTGCCGGACCCGGACGGCCCGACCAGCGCCACGTACTCGCCCTGTTCGATGTCCAGCGAGACCCCGCGCAGGGCCTCCACCTTGACCTCGCCCAGGTCGTAGATCTTGCTGATGTCGCGGAGTTCGATGAGGGCCATGGACGGCGAAGCTCCGGTGCCTGATGCATATCCTGGATTCGCGGAAGCTCGGCTCTTCCGAAAAGCCAGGCTTCTCTTCAATGCTCCTTCACGGAAACCTGAGTTTAGCCGGCTTGCGGAGCGCAGCCGAGGCTAGGGCGTTGCACGTTCGGCATTGGGACTGCAAAATACGCTCCACGTCCGTGCGACAGCACGACGAAACCGTTTTGTTGACGAAGGGGAGACTCCGTGCCCGATTCGCCGATTCAGCAGATCGTTTGTTGTATGGGCCAGCCGGTGGCTGGCAATCCGACTCAGTTCATGATCGAGCGGGCCTTTGCCGCCGCCGGCCTGGACTGGCGGTATTTGACGCTCGAAGTGCCGCCGGAGAAACTTGCCGACGCGGTCAAGGGCCTGCGGGCCATGGGGTTTCAGGGCGGCAATTTCACCATTCCGCACAAAGTCGCCGTCGTTCCTTATCTGGACGAATTGAGTGAAGCGGCGGCGCTCATGGGGGCGGTCAATTGCGTGAATCGCGTCGGCGAAAAACTGGTCGGCGAGAATACGGACGGCAAAGGATTCGTCCAGTCGTTGCGGCAAGTCACGGATCCGGCCGGCAAACGGGTGGTGATCCTGGGCGCCGGCGGTGCCGCTCGCGCCATCGCCGTCGAACTGGGCTTGTCGGGCGTGGCGGAGATCGTCATCGTCAATCGCACGGCGGAACGCGGCCAGACGCTGGTGGACCTGCTGAACGAACGGGGCAAGGTACCGGCACGACTGATGCACTTGAGCGGGGATTACGCGGTCGAGGACGGCTTTGACATCGTCATCAATGCGACTTCGATCGGCTTGGGCGACGCGGAAGCTCGCGTGCCCCTGGACTTGAATTCCCTGCGGCCCGGCATGGTGGTGGCGGATGTGATTTTCAACCCCCCCCAGACACGGCTGATCCGCGATGCCGCCGCACGCGGCTGCACGACGCTGGACGGCCTGGGCATGCTCGTCAACCAGGGAGTGATCGGATTCAAGATCTGGACCGGCGTCGATCCCGATCCCGGCGTGATGCGCGAGGCGCTGGAGGAATACCTGGAGATCTGAACTCCCCCCTTTCAACAAGCCGTTTCCGTGCGAGCATACAAACAGATGTTAGCTGCAATATGGCCAAGGGCGAACATCATGGGACTGAAAGAAAACCTGCAAAGCGAGAGCGTCTCCAGATTGCCGTGCCGCGAAGCGATCCTGATCCAGCCGGACACGTCGGTCCGGCAGGCTGCGGAGATCCTGCAAGTCGAAGAAATTGGGCTGTGCTGTGGTCGTGGACGCGGAAGGCAAGCCGATCGGCATCTTCACCGAGCGGACGCTGATCGAATTGCTGCTGCAGCAGCCCGATAACCTGGGCCAGATTCCGGTGCGGGAGCATTTGGAAACGGAGTGGTTCTGCGTCCGGGACAGCGATCCGATTTCCACCGTGCTGGATCTGGTGCAGAACCGTGGAGCCCGCTTCGTGTGCGAGTTGGACGAGCACGGAAAGGCAATCGGGCTGACGGGGCAAAAGGGTCTGTCGGAGTATATCGCCGATCATTTCCCGGAGCAGGTGATGGTGCAGCGGATCGGCGGACAACTGGGCATGGAAACTCGCGAAGGAGCTTGACGATGGCGAAACTGGAACACCACCTGGAGGAATTTGTAGATCCGCTCAGCAATTACGAGCCGCACGAGTACGGCGACGCGATCCAGGAAGCGCTGGCCGAGGAAACCGTGTCCGCCATCCGTTCGCGGCCTTACGCAGAAATTTCGCCGGACAAGACGGTCTACAGCGCGCTGCAGGCGCTGGCCGGTTTGAAGGTGGCCAGCCTGCTGGTGGTCGAACAACGGCAGGCTCGTCGGCGTGTTCACCGAGCGCGACGTGCTGGAACGCGTGGCCCTGCGATTCCACGAGGTCAAGGACCGGCCGGTCCGCGAGGTGATGACGGCCAATCCCGTGGTGGTGTTCGAGACCGACCCGGCCGGCGCGGCGCTGAGCGCCATCGCCGTGGCCGGCTTTCGGCACGTCCCCGTCCTGGACGTCCGTTACGCGGTGGTCGGCGTCATCAGTCCCCGCCGCGTGTTTGAATTCCTGCAGCAGCGGATGGGTACAAAGTAGGACGGATTGCCAATCCGTCCCCGCCCCTCGCCGTCCCGCTTCAATTCTGTAGCAGCAGGTCGGCTTGAGGTCTGCACGAGAAGATCCTATTCCCGCCGCTGGGCCAGCGTGATTCCCGTCTCGCAGACCACGCGGAAGCTGACGTTGTAGACCCGCTGCCACGGCAGGTAGCTCAAGCGGAAGCTCGACGTGGCCCGTTTCGGCTCATCGCGCCACGAGCCGCCGCGGACGGCCTTGCGGCCCTCGCTGCCGCCCGCGTCCCGTCCGTCGCCGGCGCATACGGGTAGGGCAGGTACGTCGTGCGGGTCCACTCGGCGGCGTTGCCGTGCATGTCGTACAGGCCCCAGACGTTGGGCTGGTACCGGCCCGGAGCGACCGTCAACAGGGCACCGTCGTTGAAGCGGGTGTCCTTGGGAATCCAGTCATCGTACTTGGTCGGATTTGCCAGGGGCTGGTCCACGGTGTAAGGATTGCTGGCGAACTCGCTCAGTTTCGCGTCCGCCAGATTGGCGTACTTCGAGAAATCGGCGTCCAGGCCGCCAAAGGAAAACGGTTCGGCCGAGCCGGCGCGGCAAGCCCATTCCCACTGAGCCTCCGTGGGCAGCGAAAAGCTCTCGCCGGTCTGCTGCGACAGCCAGCGGCAGAATTGCACCGCCTCGTCCCACGAGACGCGCACGACCGGCTGCTCCGGCTGGTTGGCCGGATAGCCGTGAATGCCGAACTGGTACGTGTTCTTGTCTTCGACGCGGCTGTCGTGATCCGGGTCGAACCGGGCAAAGACCTGGTTGCTGATCTCGCAAGTCGCCATCCAGAACGGCCGCTCGATCCGCACGCGGCAGGCCGGCCGCTCGTCGGCACCGCCCGCGGAACTGCCCATCACGAATTCGCCGGCCGGGATCAGCGCCAATTCGATCTTCAGGCCGTCTCCCAGGTCGAACTTGCCGCCGCGTCGCCTTCGCCGCCTCCGCCTGCCGCCGTTGGGCCGCCGCGGCGTCCAGCGGCCAGTTGGGGCAATCTACGGCGGTCGCCGAAACGGCGACTGGCTGTGGAGGAACGACCGGTTCGATCGGCGGCCGCGCGATGTCGGGCACGGCTTCCGGGTCGTCGTCCACGTTGGCATACAACTTCAGCAATTCACGGCGCCGGTCGCGCTGCACGCCGGGGTTGGCCAGCTCCTCGCCCCAGGTGCCGTGATAAGGACAATTCAGATCGATCCAGGTGATCAGACGGTCCCACGCCTCCGCATCCAATTGCACGCCGTGATGGCCTTGCTTGAGCATCTGGACCAGTTGCGTGGTGTCGGCGTGGAACTCCATCGGCTCCAGCACGTGGTAACGGCTCTCGATGCCCGGCCGGCGGACGAAGCGGTGCAGTTCGGCGTAGCCCACGGAGAACTTGCCCGCATGGCCGCCACCGTTGCCGGGCGAAACGGATTTCCAGTCTTTGATCTTCTCGGTGCCGCGCAGGTCGCACAGCGTCACGCCGTCGGGCCGCGGCTGGCCGTTGTGGCAGCCCACGCAGTAGCGGTCGACCACGGGCTGGACTTCGCGCGGATAGCTGAACCCGCGCGTCGGCCCGTGCCAGGGTTGGATCTCGGCGGGCCGGGCGTTCAACGCCAGCGTGCTCTTCAGCGGCGGCGCAGTGTTCTGCCGCTCGTGGCAGCCACTGCACTGGACCGTCTCGCCGGGCATGGCGGTCATCCAGCTGCGCATCAGCTGCATCGCCTTGCCTTCCTCGTCCAGCGGCTGCAGCGAAACCGGCGTGTTGGCGGGAATGCGGAATTTGGCTGAACCGTCCGCATTCACCGGAACGGTGCCGAGCACGCGTTTGATGTCCCACGGTCCCTCCATGCCGATCACGCCCAGCAAGCCGCCCATGCCCTGGTAGGCGAAATGGTAGGTGAAGATCCGCAACTGTTTGACCGTGCCGCGCGGCACGCCTTTCAGCCCGTCGCCCGCGTAAATGTCCGGGATATAGACTTCGGCGTCGTTGCGGCTGAGGTCGATTTTCTTCGGGATCACGGGCAGGCGCGGCTGCACAGCGGGACGCGCCTGGCATTCAAGCATCGAAAACCCATTTTCGTCGGTGAATTCGGGGTCTGGTTCGCGGGATACCCTGAAGCCCTACCGTACCGCGCCAGAGCTTTGGACGACCAGTTGGGTGTTTTCAAATCGGCGGGGGTCCATTGGGCGATCTGGACATGGAAGGACATCGCATCGATGGGATCCTATAATCTCGATCCGGAAGCGGAATACGTTCGCATGATCAAGCCCATCCAAAAAGCAAAGCGGGAAGCCGCCGATTGGGAAGGCGAGATGCCAAAGGGAAGTGTCGCGAAAGCTCTGGTAAACTCAGCAGATGCGATCGACGCCTATCTGTCTAACTCAAACCTGGGCGTGCAAATTGACAGGCGCTGGTTCGCGCAATACACGTTGTTCGGTTATCTGGCACAATTCCTGCAAGTGCCTTATGCCAACCTTTTCAAAGACATGCCGGAAGAGAAGTTGGATGACCTGCTCAGCGCATTCAAGTTAAAGAACTGCAAGGAAAATAAATCCCTCACAGAGGTACTCAAAAAACACTTATGACATCCATCCATAAATTTCCTGTCAATTTCCTTTGGGGCGCGGCTACCGCATCCTACCAGATCGAAGGCGCCTGGAACGAGGACGGCAAGGGCGAATCTGTCTGGGACCGCTTCAGCCACACGCCCGGAAAAATATCCGACAAAGCCACCGGCGACGTCGCCTGCGACCATTATCACCGCTATCCAGAAGATATCGCCTTGATGCGCCAGCTTGGGCTCAAAGCATATCGATTCTCGGTGTCATGGCCTCGTATCTTTCCAACGGGCTTCGGGAAGGTCAACCTGGCCGGCCTCGATTTCTACGACCGTCTGACCGACGCGCTTCTGTCTGCCAACATCGAGCCTTTCATCACCCTGCATCATTGGGATTACCCCCAGGCGCTCTATGAAAACGGCGGCTGGACCAACCGTGACAATCTGGGATATTTCGCCGATTACTCCGCGGTCATGGCCAAACAACTCGGCGACCGAATCCGCCACTGGACTACATTCAACGAGCCGGGCGTCATCGCCTGGGACGGCTATGTCAGCGGTGAGCATGCCCCGGGTGAGCAGGACCCGGTCAAATCTCGGCAGGTGACTCATAACCTGATGGTCGCTCATGGGCTGGCGACGCAGGCCATCCGCGGGGTCGATCCGAACCTCGAGGTGGGCATCGTCCTCAGCCAGTGGGGTATCGACCCGGCGACCGATGACCCGGCTGACATCGCCGCCGCCGAACACGCATGGAATGCCGGAGATACCATTTTCCTGCATCCCATCTTCACAGGTCATTATCACCCGGAGACCATTGAACTTCTCGCAGGGCAGCTCCCCGAAATCAAATCCGGCGACATGGCTTTGATTTCGCAGAAGCTGGATTTTCTCGGCATCAACTCCTACTCGCGCAGTGTCATCAGCGCCACGCAGGGAAGGCTTGAGAATATCCCCGGCTCGGAATATACCGAAATGGGCTGGGAGGTTTGCGCGCCGGCATTCCGAAGAATGCTTGTAAAGATAAACAATGATTACCGCCTGCCTCCCGTCTACATCACGGAAAACGGTTCTGCGTTCAAGGATGTGGTCGCTCCCGACGGGAAGATCCATGATGAGCGCCGCCTCGACTACCTGCGCCAGCATTTCATTGCGGTCCGTCAGGCCATGCAGAACGGCGTTGACATCCGCGGTTACTTCGTGTGGTCCCTGTTGGACAACTTCGAGTGGGCGCATGGCTTTACCAAGCGCTTCGGCCTCATTTACACAGATTACAATACGCAGACCCGCACGCTCAAAGATTCAGCCGAATGGTATCGTGAGGTGATTCGCACCAACCAGGTTGAAGGTTAACCCATCCATGCCATTACCCACCAAGATCACTGTCATCGGCGCGGGCAGCGCAAGTTTTGGCGAGAATACGCTGGCTCATCTGATGCAGAGCAAAAAACTGCGTGGCTCTACCCTCGCGCTGGTGGACCGCAACGCCTCCAGCCTCGACATCGTCAGGCGCCTGGCGGAAAGGCTCAACCGCGATTGGGATGCGGGGCTGACCATCACGGCGCACACCCATCACAAACAGGCACTGGATGGCGCTTCGTTCGTCGTCAACGCCATCGAGGTCGGCCCGCGCGAGGGCCTGTGGAAATCGGACTTCGAGATTCCGCTGAAATATGGCGTCCGCCAGCCTTACGCGGAAAATGGCGGTCCCGGCGGTTTTGCCCATGCCGCACGTAATGTCGGTCCGATTCTGGAAATCGTCCGCGACATGGAGCAAGCCTGCCCCGACGCATGGTTCATCAACTACACCAATCCGATGGTGCGCATCTGCGACCTGGTGAACCGGCACAGCAAAATCAAAGTGGTGGGGTTGTGTCACCAATTGATGGTCGGCTATGAGTTCGTTGGCATGACTCTCGGCGAGGCGATCGGCGTGGAGGTTCCGGAAGGCATCAAAGGCATGCATGCCGGGGACCCGTTGGATATCCCAAAGCGGGAGAGGCTGCTCGAGCAGACACTTCCTATCATCGACATCCGCGCGGCCGGGACCAACCATTTCTCGTGGATTCTCTCCATCGTCGACAGACGCACTGGCGAGGACCTTTACCCGCTGTTCCGCGAGCGCTGGGCATCCATGCCCGAGGATTTTGAGCCTCTCACCCGTCGCGTCTTCGAGGCATTTGGCCTGTTCCCTGTCCCCGGCGATACGCACTTGTGCGAATATCTGCCCTGGGTGAGTAATCCCGACACCAAGCCATGGGAGAAGTACAACCTCCGGCTCTACGATTGGGACTTCGCCGCCAACCTGCGCGAATTCGACCTGGACCGAATGAACGACATGGCCGCCGGCACACTGACGATTGACGGTTTGCGTGACAGCGACAGCGAAGGTGCACTGGAAATGATCGAGCATATCGCAGGCGCAGGAAATCATTATCACCTGGCAGCCAACCGCCCCAACGTGGGGCAGATCCCCAACCTGCCGCTGAACGCCATCGTCGAGACGCCGGTGGTCGTGGACGGGGCGGGGATCCATCCCGTGCCGGTCGGTCCGCTGCCTGAGGCGATTGCAGAACTATGCCGCCGCGAGTTGACCGCCGTCCGCCTTTGCGTGGATGCGTCAGTCGAAGGCTCGCGCGAGAAGGCGCTGCAATGCCTGCTGCTCGACCCGGTCATCACGGACATCGACCAAGCGAAACTGATTCTCGACGATTATTTGGTGGCATACAAAGAGCACCTGCCTCAGTTTTGGATATGAGGCTTCCGCGGGTCGATGGTTGAGGGTTCCCGCGTAAAGATCAAACCCTATAACCTCCAACTCAATCATTTCTGGAGGTTTTTAATGTCGCACGAACACCATGAGCACGACCATGACCATGAGGATAGCCACGACCATGGGGAAGACCACGATCACGAACATGGACATAACCATACTAACGATGGATTTTGGGCAAAGATCAAGCATGCCATCATGCCCCACTCCCACGGGCACCAGGAAGCTGCGCTGGATGCGGCGCTGGCGACTGACCGCGGCATTTGGGCGGTCAAAGTATCGCTCGTTGCTTTGCTGGCTACAGCCACATTTCAAGTGTTTATCGTTTATCTCAGCGGCAGTGTGGCGTTATTTGCCGACACCATCCATAATTTTTCAGATGCGCTGACCGCCATCCCGCTGGGGATCGCCTTCACGCTCGCCCGGCGTGCAAGAGATAAACGGTACACGTATGGTTTTGGCCGGGCGGAAGATATCGCCGGTGTCATCATCGTCCTGATGATCCTGTTCAGCGCGCTGGTTGCCATCTACCAGGCCATCATGAAGATCATCCACCCCGAGCCCATCACCAATCTGGGCTGGGTAGCCGCAGCAGCCATCATCGGCTTCTTCGGTAACGAACTGGTGGCAATTTTCCGCATCAATGTCGGTAAGCAGATAGGCTCTGCGGCCCTCATCGCGGACGGCTATCACGCCCGCACGGATGGCTTCACATCCCTGGCCGTGCTGGCTGGCGCCATCGGCGTCTGGGTTGGCTTTCCCCTGCTTGACCCGATCATCGGCCTGCTGATCGGCATCGCCATCCTGGTCATCGTGTGGAACTCCGCACGGGACATGTACTACCGCATCATGGACGCCGTGGACCCGGAAATCACCCATCTTGTCGAGCACACCGCGCAACATGTCGATGGTGTTCTTTCTGTTCACGATACTGCCATCCGCTGGGTGGGGCACCGGCAGCGCGCCGAGCTGCACATCACCGTGGATTGTGAGTTGCCCACCCACGAGAGCCACCACATCGCCGAGGAAGTTCGGCATGCCCTGTTCCATGAACTGCCGGCGCTCGTGGATGTCACGGTGCACGTCGACCCGTGCGAGTGTGAGAAGAACACCGATCACCATCACCACACCGAGCATCATGTATCTTTTGTCACAGCGTGAGGACACTTGAACAGAATATTCAATCTCCCCGACGTACACCTCCTCCCCTTCTCGGAAATTACTGAAACCCGGGAGGCAATTCTTGTTACCTCTGCACCAGCTTGGGATGCGGTGAAAGGAAATTTGAGAGGGCTTAACTTCATCAGGCAGGTTGAAGTGACCGAGGCGCAGCCTTCACCTTGGGATGCACTGCTCTCAGGGGTCACGAAAACACAATATGAAGTGGTGTACTCGGTGGGCGGCGGATTGACGGCGGACGCTGCGAAATATCTTGCTTCGAAAATGGATTTACCACTCACCGTCATCCCCACCGCTCTCTCCGTGGATGCCTTCATTACAGCTGCGTCTGGAATTCGACGCGACGGCTGCGTGGTCTACATCCCGACCAAGGTGCCTGAAAAAATCATTCTCGATTTTGATGTGATCGCCGCTGCGCCTGCCGCCATCCGAGCCGCCGGCATCACGGACGTCATGTCCATCGCCACCGGTTGCTGGGATTGGAAATTCGCCCACGAAAAAGGAAAGAATCCCGAGGGCATGCAGTTCATCCCCTGGGTACATGACAATGCCCAGACCATCCTCAACGGCGTGATCGATTGCGCAGAAGCGGCAGGCCGCGGCGACCGGGATGGATTGAAAACGCTTTACGACTGCCTGGCAATGGAAGTACAGCTGTGCAACCAGGTCGGTCACGCACGGCCTGAAGAGGGCAGTGAACATTATTTTGCCTACTGCGTCGAGAACCACGTGGGACATGGGCTTCCCCACGGCGACCTGGTCGGCCCGGGGATTATGATCATGGCAAAACTGCAAGGACAGGATACAGCCCGGTACAAATCCGCGCTGAAGGCGTGCAACATCCCGCTCGACAAGATTCCATCCGAAACTGTGGAAAATACTCTCAACGAGCTTCCATCCTATTGCGAGAAACATAATCTGGCTTTTGGATTGGCACATACTTTAAAATGACAAAGACCTTTGAACCCCTCCCCCGCCTCGAGGTGATCAAAGCCGTGGAACGGCGGCATCCCCGCCGCATACCTCTGGTGCTGGCAAAATTTTGGGGGGAGGGATTTGAAACGGACCACGGGGAATTGTTGAGCCGGTTCGACCGTTATCCCGAGGATGTTATCATGGCGATGATCGACCCGATCCGCTTCGATGACATGAATCTCCCCTGGGACGTTCACCAAAGCGGAGCGCATGACACGCGGCAAGTCCTCGACAACTGGGAACGACTTGATGAGTTCATCGCTCACTTCCCAACTCCTGAGGGAGATCCCTACTTTGAAAAAGTAGCCTACATGGCAGATTACGCCCGTGAGAACGACCTTTATTTCATCTTCGGGTGGTGGGGGTTTTTCTTCGAGCGCCCCTGGGCGATCCGTGGGATGACGAACCTTCTGCAGGATTATGTGCTCCACCCGGAACAGGTGCATAAGCTCTACGATGCCTTGTGCGAAACCTACCTTGCCTACCTGCGCTATGCCATTCGTGAGTTCTCACCGGACGGCTTCTTCACCAGTGACGATCTGGGTCACCAGAATCAAATGTTCGTCAGCCGGAAAATGTTCTCCACTTTCCATCTGCCACGTTATAAGCGAATCGGCGCCTTGTTAAAAGAGCGCGGCCTCCACTGGTGGCTGCACAGCTGCGGAAATAACTACGGGATCATGGGCGATCTGGCAGACGCGGGGGTGAATGTCTTCCACCCCGTGCAGAAACACACCATGGATGAAAAGCAGGTCGCACAGGAATTCGGCGACCGGATGTCCTTCCTCGCAGGATTCGATGTGCAGCAAATTCTCCCCAACGGAACGCCGGAGGAGGTCCGAAAAGAAGTACGGTTTCTCATCGATACCTTCGATCGCCCTGAGGGCGGGATGTGCATCGCTGCCGGGAACGGAATCCTGCCGGGGACGCCGCTTGATAATATCGAGGCATTTCTGGAAGAAGCTCTCATTTACGGCGAGTTTAAAAGATCCAAAGAATTGACTCAACCATAAAAACAATTTAGTATCAGTTTCACAAAAAGGATGAAGATATGAAATTTGCCATAGCAGGTGCAGGCTATATCGCTGCAATCCACGCCAAAGCCATCAAAAACAATGGTGGAGAAGTGACGGCTGTCGTTGAGAAATTCTCTGACAAGGCCGAACCGTTCGCGAAACATTTCCACATCAAGCAACAATTCGGGTCCATAGAGGTATTGCTGAAAGCAGGCAAGGTCGACGCCCTCGTGATCGGGACGCCTAATTTCCTGCATGCCCCCCAGGCAGTCGCCGCGCTCAAGGCGGGTGTGGCGGTGATGGTGGAAAAACCCATGGCGATGACCGCCGATCAGGCGCAGAGGATGGCGGAAGCCAGCGCGAAGAGCGGGGCGCCGCTCATGGTGGCTCACTGCTGGCGCTTTGACGAAGACGTGAACTGGCTCAAAAAACAAACGCCCAAACTTGGGAAGATCATCCGCACCAAGGGCTACGGCGTGCACACCCACTGGGGGCCGGCCGGCTGGTTCACACAAAAGAAATTCGCAGGCGGCGGCGCGCTGGCAGACATGGGAATCCATGCCCTCGACACAGCGCGCTACCTGCTGGGCGATCCGCAACCGGTCAGTGTCTATGCCCGCATCGGCACTCATTACAAGGATTTCGACGTGGATGACACCGGGGTAATAATCGTGGAATGGGACAATGGCACAACCACTTACGTTAAGTCCGGGTGGTGGCAGCCACACAGTGACGGACCGGAAGCCGGCACCCAGCTCTACGGCCAAAAAGGATTCGGACAGCTGTTCCCCACCCTGCTCGAAGTGCCGAACGTCCAGGCTCAAAGAGTGGATGTGATCAAATCCGGTTTCAAGTTCCCACGCAAGGACCATTGCCCTCAGTCCATGTATGATGCGCAGATGATGCATTTCGTGGAATGCGTCCGGACAGGCACAACCCCGGTCCCCGGCGCGGCGGAAGGGCTGGTCAATATGAAAATCGTCGATGCGGCCTATAAATCCAGCCGCACCGGGAAAATCGTGGAAGTCAAATGAAAGTCGGCATCGTCGGCGGCACCGGCAACATCAGCCAGCCCATTGTCAAACTGCTTTTGGAAAAAGGCCACGAAGTCGTCTGTGCCAACCGGGGCCAGGCCCGCCAGATGCACCCGGGTGCGCGGCTGGTGCAAATCGACCGGCATGACCGCTCCCGTTTCGAGAGCCTGATGCGGGCTGAAAGATTCGACGCGGCGATCGACATGATCTGCTTCGACGCCGAAGACGCCGCTTCATCGGTGCGCGCTTTCCGGGGCGTGGGCTGGTTCGTGCAAACCTCCACCGTTTGCACTTATGGAATCCAATACGATTACTTCCCGGCGGATGAAACCCATCCGCTGCGGCCGATCACCGACTACGGACGCAATAAAGCCGCCGCCGATGATGTCTACCTGGCCGCCTGGCACACCGAGAAATTCCCGGCCGTCATCATCAAGCCCTCCACCACCTACGGTCCCGTGCAGGGAATGGTACGCCAGGTCTGCTGGGATTTCCAGTGGATCGATCGTGTGAAAAAGGGCAAGCCGATTCTCGTTTGCGGCGATGGCAACGCACTGCACCAGCACCTGCATGTGGACGACATCGCCCAGGCCTTTGTCGGTGTGATCGGCAAGGAACATACCCTCGGTCAGGTTTATAACGCAGTGAATCGCGGTTATACCACCTGGGCGGAGTATCACCGCCTGGCCGGGAAACTCCTTGGGCGCGAAACCGAACTGGTTGGCGTGCCTTTCGAGACCCTGAAACGGCTCAACGTCCCCGATTTTGGCATCTGCGAGGAGATTTTTGCCCACCACGTTTACTACTCGTCTGAAAAATTGTTCCGTGATGTGCCAGAGTTCCGCCCACAGGTCACACTGGCGCAGGGCATGAGCCAGGTTTTCGAAGCGATGGAGCGCGAAGGCCGTATCCCCAACTCGGACGAGGTGGCCTGGGAGGACGATGTAATTGCTCAGGTGAAGGCGGTTTTTTAAGGAAGACCGCTTAGGGTGGACGGCCAACCGCTGCCGTTGTGCAGTGGTCAACCGTCATAATCCGTTTCAATGGTCTTTGATTCCACACCATGCCCACTATTTTTTCCCCCTACCGCATTTGCCCCATCGGCGCACACGTCGACCACCAGGGGGGAGTGGTGTTGGGCCGCACGCTCGGCCTAGGAACGACACTTGACTATGAACCAATCCACTCGCGGGAAATCCACCTCGTCAGCGAACAATTCGGCGAGACGCGTTTCATAATCGGCGATGAAGTCGACACATCGCATTGGGCGCGCTACGCTCGCGCCGCCGCGCTGGTCTTTGGCGATAAGTTATATCGCGGGCTGCGCGCCCGGGTCAGCGGAGCGCTGGTCGGCGCGGGATTAAGCTCATCCGCAGCGGTCGGGCTGGCCTATCTCAAGGCGCTGGCGGATGTCAACGGCCTCGAGGTCACCGCCGAGGAACTGGTCTGGCTTGATTTCCAGCTTGAAACCGGTCAGCTCGGCCTGCAGAACGGCATCCTCGACCCGTTGACCATCGTCCATGGAAAAAAGGATGCCCTGCTGTGGATGGATACGGCAACAGGGGCAGTCACCCCCATTCCCGATCCGGAACCTGATTCGCCTTCGTGGATTGTGGCCTATTCTGGAATTTCCCGCGAATTGACCAAAAGCGGATTCAACCTCCGGGTGGCTGAGTGCCGCGAAGCCGCTTCTCTGCTGCATCCCGGCGCGAGGAAGCTGGCCGATGTCCCGCGCGAAAGTTACAAGGAGAAAAATGCGTCATTACCCGAGAATTTGCGCCGCCGCGCCGACCATTTCTTCACCGAAGTGGAACGTGTCCAACAGGGTGCACAGACCTGGAAAGAATCCGACCTGGAGATGTTCGGCCGGCTGATGAATCAATCCTGCGCCTCGTCCATCAACAACTACGAATCCGGCAGCCCACTGCTGGTGGAACTCCACCAAATTGCCAGTAAGGCAGCCGGGGTGTACGGAAGCCGTTTCAGCGGCGGTGGTTATGGCGGGTGCGTGGTCGCGCTCGCGAACCGGGCGCAGGCTGCGGGTGCGGCTCACGGAATCGCAGAAAAGATGGCGGTGCGGCACCCCGACCTTCCATCCCGGGTATTTGTGGCCGAGATGGGTGACGGCCTGTACCCTGGTCCGTTCTCTCCCCCTGCAGAGGAGAGAACGGAGGTGAGGCCGAATGGTTAAATCGGCCATCCTTCTCGCCGCCGGCCGCGGAAGGCGCCAGCGCCCCTACACCGACACCTCACCCAAGCCGCTTCTGCCAGTCGATGGCCACCCGACTCTCGATTATGTCCTGCGCGCCGTTAAAAGAGCCGGAGCCGAGCGGGTTTGCATCGTCATCCACCACCTCGAAGAGCAGATCATCGCCTTCGTCGGCGAAGGCTCGAGATGGGGCCTGGAGGCTTCCTTCGCGCACCAAACCGCTCTGCATGGCACTGGCGATGCGCTGATGAGCGTCCCGGCGGAGTGGATTCAGGATGAGCCGGTGATGGTCGTGGCTGCTGATTACATCCTGGACGAGAATTCCCTGCTCGCTTTGACCCGGGCTTACGAGGAAGCCCGCGCTGACATTGCCATGAGCCTGAAGGAGTGCCCCATCGAGGAGCTGAGGGTCCGTTCGAGTGTGGACGTGGACGCCGGCTGGTGGGTCAGGCGCATCCTCGAAAAACCCCGGCGCGAGGAAATCATGAGTCCCTATGCCGCCTCGATCCTGTTCATCCTGCCGCCGCAAATCTGGGATTACCTTTTGAAAATCCAACCTTCTGAACGCGGAGAAATTGAGATGCAGGCTGCCGTCAACCAGATGCTTGAAGATGGCTTCACGGCCATCGGCCTCCTGCAACCCGCCCCCCGCGAGTGGACACCTGATGGAGAAAAGCCATGAAAGTCGGATACGCCCAGACAATCATCACCCCTTCGCTCGACCGCCCGGTTTTTCTGGCGGGATTCGGGCACAACCGCCGAGCGGAATCGATCCACGACGATCTGTCTGCCCGTGCCATGGCGGTCTCGAATGGGTCGAGGACTCTTGTCTTGTGCGCCGTTGACCTGATTGGACTGTTCGCTCCGGATGTTCATCATGTGCTCGAATCCCTGAAGCTCTCCGAAATTTCCATGGACTTGCATCCTGAAGTCGTCCTCGCCTCCACTCACACGCATCACGGTCCCGATACGGCGGGACTCTGGGGGCCGGACGGTAAAACCCGGGGGGTGGATGAAGCCTACATGATGGCCTGTCGACAAAAGATCCTTGAAAGCGTCCTCGGCGCGCTGGAAAACCTCATGCCCTGCGAAAGCATGAAGGCGGCGGTGGTGCACGTGCCCGGGTTGGTAAAAAATGCCCGCAACCCGGAGAGCCTCGATGACGAACTGACCGTCTTCCAATTCCTGGACTCTGGCGGCAGGCCATTGATGACTGGTTTTAATTTCCCCTGCCATCCTGAAGTGCTCTGGGACCAAAACCAGCACATCACCAGCGACTATCCCGGCTATCTACGCACCGAAGTCGAAAAACAGACCGGCGCTCCCTGCCTCTTTTTCAGCGGTGCGCTGGGTGGCATGATGACGCCAGATGTCAAAGAACACTCCTTTGCTGAAGCGGAGTTAATGGGCCGGAAACTGGCGAAGGAAGGATTGAGAGCCATCGGGGCAGCCAACCCTGAACAACTGTCCGTGATCGGTTCGGAAAAGAAAGAATTCAAGGCAAAATTGACCAATCCGCTGTACAAGCTGGCTTTCTGGCGTAAATTGCTTCCGGATGCGCGTGACCGGCAGGGATGGATTACCGGCGAAGTCAATCTCATCAAAATTGGCGATCTATGGCTGGCAACCGTGCCGGGAGAATTGCTCCCCGGGCTGGGGTTGGAAATCAAAGCCCGTCTGACAGAAGCAGGCGCACGGGTGACCGGGGTGATCGGCCTGGCGAATGGTTGGTTGGGCTACATCCTGCCGGCGGAAGATTTCAAGTATCCCTGGAATCCCTTTAATCCCGGCGCACATTACGAAGAAACCAACTCCATCGGTAAAGAGATTGGCCCGAAGGTGATGGACGTCATCCAGGACTTGGTTCACACGGAGGGATAAGCCTTGACAAAAATCACGATCATCGGCGCCGGTTCCTGCTCGTGGGGGCCAACCTTCCTGCGGGACATTTTTACCACGCCCGAACTGAAGGGTTCGACTATTGTCCTGCACGATATTTTGCAAGACCGGATGGATCTCATCTACGCCCTCGCCCGGAAAGTGCTCACCGAATTCCAGCTCGATTTTCATCTCGAGAAAACCCTTTCGCTCGATGAAGCCTTGCAAGGCGCGGATTTCATCATCCTGTCCATCACCACCGGCCGCCTCGAATCCATGCGCCCCGACCTTGAAATCCCTGCCCAATACGGCATCCACCAGGCGGTGGGCGACACGACCGGCCCGGGTGGACTGGCACGTGCCCTGCGGAATATCCCCGTGGTTGTGGCGATTGCCCAAAAAGTGAACGAGATCTGCCCGGATGCCCTGTTCCTGAATTACACAAATCCCATGTCCACGCTGACGCGCGCCCTGTGCTTGTCCCGCACCGTCCCCCACCGGACGGTGGGGCTGTGCCATGAATACCTCGGGGTGCGCAGGAATCTTGCCAAACTTTTTGAAACCAGCCCTGAAAAGCTTCAGGCTAGGGTGGCAGGCATCAATCATCTAATCTGGATCACGGATTTGTGTGTCGAAGATCGACACGTGTGGGATGAATTGCCCTCACTGACAGCGAAAATCCTGGACGGTATAATAAATGTGGATGCGGATGATCCTTCGGTCTTTGCCGATCATGCCAGGATCAAATCGATCCTGTTCCAGATGTATGGTGCTCTCCCGGCAGCGGGCGACCGTCATATTGCCGAGTTTTTCCCGCACTTCATCAACGAGTCCACCCATTGGGGCGCGGATTACGATCTGCGCCTGACCAGCATCGCCGACCGCTGCGCCCTCGAAGCCGATGCCAAACAGCAGATCGAAGCCGCCCTGCGCGGAGAACTGCCGCTCGAACAGTTCATGCAGGAAGAATCCACCGAAGCAGCCAACAAAATCATCCGCGCGGTGGTCAGCGGCGAAAAGTATTTCGGTATTATGAATCTGCCGAATGCCGGCCAAATTGGCAATTTGCCCGCGTACGCCATCGTCGAAACCTTCGGCTTCATCGACCAGACCGGCGTTAGCGCCAGCGTGCATGGCGAAGTCCCTGCCGGGGTGCAGAATGTTCTCGAGCACCACATCCGCCAGCAGGAGATGACGGTCGAGGCCGCCCTGACCGGCAGTTGGGACCTGGCCCTGCAAGTGTTGCTCAACGATCCGCTCTCCAGCCGCCTGACCATTCCGCAGGCCAGGCAAATGCTTCGGGAATTGCTCGAGGCGAACAAAGTTTACCTGCCAAAATTCTTCGGCAATCCATCGTGAATCGATACTCAAAAAATCTACCAATGAAAAGGAGTAACACATGTCTGAATTAGCTATCTTGGGTGGACCCAAGACCCGCACCGAACCCTACCCCCAATGGCCTGTCTGGGACCAGCGCGACATCGACGCTGTGACCGAGGTGATCAAATCCGGCCAGTGGGGCGGTTATCCCTACCCGGGCCCGAAGACTGCCGAACTCGCCAGGAAATTTGCCGAGATGCAGGGCGGCGGGTATGCCGTGCCCATGGCCAACGGAACTGTGACCATGGAGGTCGCCCTGCGTGCGGCCGGCATCGGCTGGGGGGATGAAGTCATCGTCCCGGCCTACACTTTTCAGGCAACTGCCTCCGCCCCCATGGCTGCAGGCGCGATCCCCGTTATCGTCGACGTGACACCGGACACCTACTGCCTGGATGTGAAAGCCGCTGAAAAAGCGCTTACTCCAAAGACCAAGGCGGTTATCTGCGTGCATCTCGGTCACCAGATGACTGACATGGACGCCCTCATGACGCTGGCGGAGAAGCACAACCTGATCGTCATTGAGGACTGCGCCCACGCGCACGGTGCGAAGTGGCGCGGAAAAGGCGCCGGCACCATCGGTCATTTTGGCTCGTTCAGCCTGCAATCGTCCAAGATCCTGACATCCGGGGAGGGCGGCATCCTGCTCTGCCGGACTCCCGAACTCGCCTCGAAAGCTGCCTCCATCATCGACTGCGGACGTCCTCACGCCCCGGGTGGTGGACCCGAGTTCGAATGAAGGCGAATACATGACCGGAGGTAATTTCCGCCTCGGGGAATTAGCCGCAGCTCTTGCGCTGGTGGGTGTCGAACGCTTTCCGGCGCAGGCCAAACAGCGGGAGGAGATGGCTGCTTACATGGACGAATCCCTCAGCGAGGTCCACGGCGTACGCGTACTCAAACGCGATGAGCGTCACACCACCCGCTCATTCTACCGGTACATGTTCGCCATCGATCCCAAGGAGTTCGGCGTGGAACACGACGTTCTGTGCGGCGCGCTGGATGCCGAAGGTGTGGACTGCTGGACAGGCTACGAAGCCATGCACAATTACAAGCTCTTCCAGCCGCAGAAGTCGAAGCTGGCGGTGCCGAACGCCTTCCCGGAATATTTCAAGTTCGACCAGATGAACCTGCCGGTCGCCACCCAAGCCTGTGAACATGAGGCCGTCTGGCTGGATGAAAATGTCTTCCGCTGCGGCCCCGGAGGTGTGGACGATGCGGTGGCAGCCATCAAGAAAATTCAATCCAATGCATCTGAGCTGGCAGAAGCTGCGAAGAAATTGCGAAAGTAGTCCGTTATACAACAACTAACGCCTGAAAAATCGTCCCGAAGGTTAATAATACCTTCGGGACGATCGGTGTTAGGCGAACTTGCTACGGGCACGCGCCAGTGGCGGGGTCACAGAAGGTAGGCGTGGGCTGTGGCTGAGAAGGTTTGTCAGAGTCCTTTGGCTTGGGCTCATCACAGGTACCCAATTTATAATTGTAAGTAACAGAACTCGGAACAAATGTTGAAGTACTCGAACCGGGCTTAAACAAACTTTTTGCTGGGGGTCGAAGATGTTCCCCGGTCCACAAGCAGGATATTGGTTTGGTTGGCTGCCTGCCTGCGGTGGGTTCTGTGTGCAGCACTGGGTCTGTGAATTGTAGGAATACCCGCCAGGGCAGGACATGCCGGCTGGCTGCCCGCTGTTACCTGTATAGTAGCATGAGCCATTTGCCTGAAGGGTATATCCTGGTGCGCAGACAGCAAGAGCACCTTGCAAAGGCTTTGGTGGAGTCTGCGCTATATTGCAACCAGTAATTTCCATGATGTAAGTGAATGAAGCGCCAGCAGGTCCCCATAGCACCAAAGTTTTAGGTTTTCCTGCCCCAATAAACTGCCATGAAATATTATTAGGCAATGGAGATGCTCCATAAAAACCTATAGGTGGTTTGCATAAGGCATACAACTGTGTTCCGTCATATGTAATATTTGCACCGCCCAGGTTCGCAGGTTGATTAGCACAATAGAAAGCGTTTTTCATTATGAGAGTTGAAACATCAAATGTCACACTTTCAGATGACGAACCATCATTCCCAGAAGCAGGCTGCCCCGGCTCTGGAGTGCTGGCACTGGCTGGGATCGTTGCCGGCGCTTCACAAATCGGGGCGAAGACGGCCGGGTCTTCCACCACACAGCGAAAACCCACATCAGTTTTATACTGATCAGACTCCAGCGAAGAACGCTGAGCGGAGAAAACGGAGTCAAACCCTGTGTCAAAGCTCGAGCCGCGGACTGAGCGTTTTTCGCCATCAACAGGTCCGGTGGGATTGGACGCCGGCGATTGAGGGTAATAATCCTTCTGATACCAGTCACTCACCCACTCATAGGCATTACCGGCCATGTCCAGCGCCATGTAATCGCTGATACCCTCAGGATGGTCAAGCACGCTGCTCAACAAACCGACGCAATCCTTGAAGTTCAGAAAATTACAGGCGGCGGGTTCGTCACCCCAAGGATATGCCTGAATCTTCGTCCCACGAGCTGTTTTCTCCCACTCGGCTTCAGTCGGCAGGCGGCCACCCACCCATTTACAGTAGTTGTCCGCCTGATCCCAGGTTACATTCGTGACGGGTAAATCCTTCAAGACATAACCCGAATCATCCGGGCTTAACACAAAACTAACCAGGGATGTTCCAGACAAGGTTGCACCCCGTTCATCCGTAGTTGACGCTGCCGGCGTACATTGCCCTAGCGAGACGCATAGGTTGTACATCTCATTGGTGACCTTGGTGCTGTAGATCCAGAATCCGCTCACCTCGACGGGATGCGCAGGATTGAAATCCTTTTCCTTGGGTTCATCAGCGCCCATGACGAACTCCCCACCCGGCACATAGACCAGCGTGCTGGTATCGAACCAGGAGATCGTCGAACCGATGGTGGGAGCTTCGGGCACGAAAGGCTCAATCGTCGGCGTGGGCGGGAGCTCCGGTGTAGCCAAGGGAACCTCCGTGGGCGCGACCGCGCTGCCAAAGGGCAGGTTACACGCGGATAGCAGCATGGCTAGAACGATCAAACCATAAAGGGGGGTATTTATCTTTTTCATGTCAATCTCCTCGTACCATTAGAGTTGCTGTCTTGATTTACGCCAAAATACGATGAGCGCAACCAGAAGGCCGACTATCACCAAAGCGAATATCACCACTCCATAGACCACATAATTCAAGGTGCGTTCTACAGTGGGATCAAGAGTGGCAATACTTTCCGAATCAGGTTCAGGCGGCAGGACGGTGATATGAACTTGCGATACACTCTCGTGTCCGGCCGAATCCTTCCCTGATAGCTGGAGTGTATGGTCCCCTTCAGCAAGTGAATCGATCAACAAGTCGCCTGAGCCGAGATTTCCATCCCGATCCGAGTTCCATACGAGCGAATTCGGGTCGAGCATCCCATCTTCCTGGTCAAACCCAGATGCTTGAACAAAAAATGGTTCTCCTTTGTTGACCTGCAAACCCTCTTCAGGCCAGCTGATGTGCACCAGCGGCGATTTGTCGCCAACCTGGAACGGCGCGGAAGCCATAGACGAGGAATTAAATCCATCGGTCACAGTAATGCGTATCAGCGCCTGATCGCTGCCAGGGAAATAAGCGGTATCCACGATCATTGAATTACCTGGAATACCTTCACCGATGCTGGTCCACGACTTACCGCCATCATTACTGTAATCCAACAGTGAAGTAAGTACATCCCCGTCCTTGTCGGAGGCGGTCCAGGAGATGGTCACAAGACCGCTGTCCGGCCACTGTTCCGGACCCGTGGAAGTGAGTTCGACCACAGGCTTGTTCCGGCTGGCCTTGACCTCTCCAATCAGACTATCCTGATATTTAAACCGGATCAACCGGGCCTCCTCGGACCAGGGTAACGAAAGCACAAAATAGCCCCCATCCCCCAGCCCGACATCCACGCCGTTGGTCACAGGATTAAAAGATTGGCTGTGCAGGACATAGCCCGATTGATCGAGTAGTTCAACCGTATAGGGACCCTCCTCCAACGGGAGCGGTTGGGCTGACTCGAGGAGGTAGAATCCGCTGACCATGCTCAGGCTGTTTGGAGAAACAATTCCGCCACCCAGCATCATCGCTTGTTGGGTGACCTGAGGGACATTCACGGAAGCCAGCTTCAACCCTGGCCGCGCCCCATACCCTGCAGGGAGGTATTTCGTCAGCCCATCGTAGGTGTGGCGGGATGTCCAGGTATTGTTTTCATTACCGCAGCTGCCCATATAATCGTAGGAAATGTAAGACAGGTAGAGCTGCTTCCGAAGGACATCCACTCCTGCTTCATCGATGTTGCCGTCGGGGTCCGGATAAAACGGATCGCGATTCGCCACGCCGCATCCAGGCGCATTTTGCCGCCGAAGGTTATAACCAAATGACCTGGCTGCGATATGGGCCGTGGTTCGGTTGCCATACCCGACAAATCCGCCTGATACGGATATGGGATTCCATCCGCAGCCGACGCCTCCTGTTTGCGGAGAGGCAGCACCCTTGTCAACCATACCGTACCAGATTCGCGGGTTAAACCCCCTTACTACAGCCAACTTCATTAATAACCCGTTCCAGCCCCCGCAGCCTCCAAGCCAATCGGTATACCAATAGATGGGTGTGGGTGAAAGCGCTAAATCAAAACTGGACGTCGGGTAAGCCGATTTGACCCAATTGACAATAGTCCAAACCTCTGAAACGGAAGCTTGAGTGCCGTTGCTGATCACCGGAACAAAATAAAGGGCAACAGGCATCGACTGATGAAGGTTAAATTTATATTCCTTGAAGTTGTTGTCGTATTTGATCTCGAGCGGGTAGTCTTTCTGCATGTAATTCACATAGACTGTGAATTCAAGCGGTTTGCCTGACATGATAAAGGTCTTGACCACGCTTGGATCCTTGACCCAGGATGGGGGCAGGAGAAAATTGATCGTCGCATTCAAATCCGTGCGGTCACTGCGAGGATGAGCGTCTTTTCGCACGGTGACTTTATTTACTGAGTTTATGCTTGAAGACGCCGCCGCGATCACACCGCAGCCTCCCTGCCCCTTTCTTCCAAGGCAGATGCGTCCGCCGATGTTGCTTACAGATGTATAAGCACCCGGCGCCAGCCGGACATACACCCGCACCAGGGTGGGTTTCCCGGCATATAGAGGGACCGAGTTGTCGGGGCAGGTGGCGTTTTCAAGGCATTGGATCGCCTGGGTGATCTCGATTTTGACAATTTCGATATCCGGCTGGGGAAACAGATATTTTGCGTAATTGACCGGCTTAAGAAGGGGAGACTTTGTTTAATGGAAATTATCGGCTTGGGCGTTGGCAATGGCTCGGGCAACGATGTGGCGGACGCAGTGGAAGTCGGCAGGCCGGTTGGCGTAGGGCTCGCGATAGGTTCAGCCGGTGCACAGGCCAGTTGGCCGCGGATCTCGCCTCCCGGGTAGGCGGTGCTATGAATGTTGACATAATAAGCGGAAGGATTATCGAGCACGGCTTTCAGTAATAATGCAGGCGATTGATCTTTTGTGGTAAAAGTTCCTCCCAGGGGAAGACCGTTAAAGGGGATGAACATACCTGCATTTACCCCGGCTGGTCCGTTATGGATATGGGCCGCAGTGATCAACCCGCTCAGGTTTGACACCTGCCAATTTCCCGTGATGCTGTCGTTGTTTAGGTCGAGAAACAGCTTGACCATGCCCTGTCCTTCCGTGCGGACAGAAGGAACGACATTGTCCCCTGTGAGTGTGGCGGTCAGGTAGTTGGTGTCACAGGCTACGACCGGTGTTGCGGTCGGCGTGCGTGTTGGGAGCTGGAGGCGAGGTGGATCGGCGTTTTAGTCGGCCTGGGTTCGGGAGGAGGCGGTTCGCAGGGAGGCGCGCCTGGCTACTCCGCAGCTGGGCGGCGGGCGTAGGGGTGCAAGCCGCCCCGGTTGCAGGATCGATGCAGTCCGCTCTGGGCATGCGCCACCTGCTGCGACGAGAAGAAAGCCAGCCCGGCCTGCCAGCGTGAGCGCCAGAAGCAGGATTTCCAATTCATAAGGGAATTAACAGTAAGTTTCATGACAGTCACCTTTCTCATAGAAAGCTTCTGATATCAAGGGATGTTGTAAGAAACCAGGTCGCTGGTATATGTTCCGATCCGAGCCGGATTTCACCGTGCCCACATCCTCGGCGTACCAGATAGATCTGTGAGTGTCGAATGTGTTTTCACCACCCATGGACAATGAGCCGTTTTCTTCGATTTTGAGCGCGTAGAACGTCCCGGCGGGAACAGTCACGGTTTCATAGCCCAGCGCTTTATAGGTTGTCTCGATTGTGGCAGCCAGGGTCACCTCGCTCCCTGAACTGCCCACCACACTGATGGTCTGCGACCAGTCATCGCCTACCTGAATGTCATCGGGGACGGTCACACCGTCAACGTTGGTAGTGGACAGGGTCGATCCGCCATCTTCGCTTGAGTACGTGGCAGAGACACCCGGCACGTTCATCAGGATGACGCCATCATCCCCGCAGGTACCGTCCAGCGTAAAGGTACTGTCATCGCTCCGCACGGTCAGTGTGAACGAGCCATCATCAGCAATAGTCATGGAATGTGTCGCCAAGGTGGGGGTTATACTTCCTGGACGGAAATCTGATAGGTCCAGGTTGCCCATCGACCACAGGGTAATAGTTGTTATTGCAGGGGTCATTGGAATTGGATTGATTATTCCCCTGCTCCGGGGAGGGATTTGAGTTACATTTACCTTCGAGGTGCCCAATTCTTCAGGGGTACCGCAACCAATAATGAGAAGTGCTGTAATCGATAGAAAAACTAAATTTTTGAACATGGTAATCTCCTTTTACTTTTGTGATTCTTCAAGAACTTTTTGTGAAAAGACATAATCCGCGGAAGCAGCAGGGAGATGGCAGGCGATGCAGACCTGAACCTGTCCGCTCATCTCTGCTGTTTTGCCTTCCTTGTCATACATGCCCCACCACCAGTCGTTGTGGTCAGGGTCGTAACCAGCCGGCATCTTGACCATGACCGTGATCGCTGTGACGATGTCGAAATTCCCAGCCAGGTGCGTCTTGACGATCTTCGCGCACACCGGGAAGGTTTCGCCCGAAGCGGAGAGATAGATCTCTTCGGCAAGGTCGTTCACGTAAATATTGGTCAGTACTTCATGCCCTTTGATCGGCTTGGGATTGACCTTGGTCCAGGATTCAAATCCGCTGAAATCTGGTGCGTCCCCTACGGCACATTCCGGCAAGGGTGTCGCCGTGGGCGTGGGCGGAAGCGGAGTTCGGGTGGGTGTCGAGGTCGGCGTGGCAGTCGGTGCTGCGAAAGGATTGGTTCCGCAGCCACTCACCAAAACAGCAACGAATAATATACAGGGGAGGAATTTTATAATTTTCATCTTTTCTCCAATGACTAAGGTAATGCCAGCAGCAGAAACGGCGCGACCACCATCATGCCTTCCACATTTTCCTGGTCACCGATGGCCACCATGACCGCCTTGTCACCGGCACGCACCCACAGCTGGCGCGCATCCGGTCCGTAATTCAGGAAGGCCGAGTCGCCTAACGTGGTCACCGGCTCAGCGCTGACCGCGGATGAAAGGGCATCATTGAACTGTTTTTCACTGGCAAAGGTCACATAGGAAAAGTAGGCCGCGCCAGCCTCGCTGCCGAAATCGAAGGCGCAGCCGTCACCCAGAGCAGGGTCCTGGAATGGAGCCGGCTCGCTGACCTGTGGGCGCGCTATGACCATTTCCCACACCTCGGCAGGGACCGCTTCACAAATATCGATCGTCCCATCACCATTGGTGTCGATGGCAGGCATCATACTAGTCAGATCGGGAAGGAGCGAAGAAGGCTGCTCAGGTTGAGAGGCGTCCATGGGGGTCTCTTCTACAACAGGCTGGAGTTCCTGGGTTGGTTCAACCAAAGGGACTTCTATATCATCAGCGGGGTCGGTTCCTGGCGCAGTGAAAAGTCCGCAAGCCAGAGAACTCAGCATGAGAGATAAAACAACAAGAAGTACGGGTGTAAGTTTGGTTTTCATTTTTTCTCCAATCATTAGTATTTAATATCGACATTGTGATAAGCCACCATGCGCCAGCCCGATTCGGTGCGGATGAAAACCTGCATCAGGGAGGTGCGCAGCACCCCATCAGCCGGCGGATTAACTCCCGCAGGAAGTGACTGGTAATTGCTGACAGCTGCGTTGAGGTCCACAACCGCCACATCCGGGTTGGGAAAATGGATCCGCTGGATGGACAGGTTCAAGGCGCTGCCGTTGAAAGTGGTGGCGAAAATTTCCTCATGCCGTTCATCGAAAAGATTGCGTCCGAAGTACACCTGACCGAGGATGTTGGTGAACGAAATGGACGAGTCGCAATTTCGCGAAAAACCGGCAACATCCGCCCTGTTCCATGCCTCTTGCTGCTGAGAAACAATGTGCTTGATTTCTTCCACGTGAATTGCATTCATGTGCAAATCCTTTTCCAAATTGATCTGGACACTATGGCTCCGAGGCATTACAGTCGAGTCAGGGTCCCGCCTGAAGTGGTTTTTTCCAAGTCACCGCGGACACATGTTATTTTCTTCACAAGACCTCCCATTACATTGGACAAGGGCATCACATTCATGGTTCCTCCATTTAGAATTGACCAGTTATAATGTTTTCAAAAGAAATTGTTTCGTATGGGCACTATATCAAAACGGGATATCCGCTTGGTCACGCTGCGCGTTACAAAAAGCGATACAAAATGAGTGCTGTGCAAAACCCTGAATCCTTTGGCGAGTGGGTCAAATCCTGCCGCAGAAGGCTCGACCTGACCCAGGCCGAGCTGGGAAAACGCGCCGGCTGCTCGGCTGCGGCCATCCGGAAAGTTGAAGCCGACGAGCGCAAGCCATCCAAACAATTGGCAGAGACTCTGGCTGGCGCTCTTGAAATCGCTGAACCTGATCGTGAAGTTTTTCTCCAAATGGCGAGAGGGGTTTTCACAGAAAAGCTCCCCGACACACCAATAGATAGAAAACCATCGAATCCGAATAATCTTCCCGCCCTGCTCACCTCCACCATCGACCGCACCCACGACCTGACGGCTGTCGCCTCGCTGATCAGGGATAAGACCGTTCGCATGGTTACGCTGATAGGCCCGCCCGGCATCGGTAAGACCCGCCTCAGCGTCCAGTGCGGCACGGACCTGCTGCCGGATTTTCCCGATGGCGTGTGGTTCGTCGACCTGGCAGAGATGGAAAACGCCACTTTTTTCCCTGCCACAGTCTCCCGTTCTCTGGAATTCCTTGAGATGCCCCCCTCCCCGGGGTTGTCCCAGCTCATCGCCGGAATAAAAGGTCGGAATCTGCTGCTCATCCTCGATAACTTTGAGCACATCGTCGACCAGGCGGCTGTGGATGTGGCTCAGATTCTTAAGAATTGCCGCGACCTGAAAATCCTCGTCACGAGTTGTGTCCCGTTGCACATTACGGGTGAACAAGAGTACCCGTTGCCGTCATTATCCATTCCCCCACGTGGAGCGGAAAAAGATCCGGATTCCCTGATGGACTTCGAGTCGGTCCAACTGCTGGTGGCGCGCACCCGCCAGCACCAGCCCAAATTCAGCATCACCGCCGATAACGCCAGGTCCGTCTCGGAAATCTGCACCATCCTTGATGGGATCCCACTTGCGCTCGAGCTTGCTTCCGCCTCGCTGCGACGGATGACTCTTGATGAGATGGTTTCGCTGCTTAAGGGATTCCGCGGCGTGAACTGGGTCCGGCAGATCGGAACACCCGCGCGTGACCTGCCGGAGCGGCAGCGTACCCTCGAAAACGTCGTTGCCTGGAGTTTCTCCCTGTTGACCGGGGCGCAGCAGGATTTGTTTTGTAAATTGGGGCTCTTCTCAGGCTGGTTCGATTCCGAAGCGGCAGCATCCATTTGTTTCGACGATCCCAAGCCTTCGCTCGCTGAAACTCACGACATGCTTGGGGAGTTGAGCGACCGGTCCCTGCTGGTGCGGGATTTTGTGGACGGCATTCCCTGCTGGCGGATGCTCGAGCTCATCCACGAATACGCCGGTCTGAAATTGGATGGTGATATACGATCCGGCCTCAGGCTCCGCTTCACCCAACATTTTTTGGAAAAATTAAAAACCGTGAACCGGCTTCCTGAGCACAAGCAACAGGATACCTTTTACCATCTCAATGTCAGCAATTTACATGCTGCTTTGAAATGGGCCATCGCTGAAAAAGACACGGAACTGGGATTTCATTTAGCCTCGCATCTGGATGATCTATGGATGTCTCATGGGTATTCCAAAGAAGGGCTGGAACTGCTCAAACAGCTTTTCGTTCTTCCGGATTCTTCTTCGCCGGAAGACCGGATCAACCGATTAACCTACGCGGCAGACCTGGCCTGGCATAAATATGATTTCGAAACCAGCCTGGCTTTTTCAAGGGAATCAGGCGAACTGGCAAAAGTACATGGACTCAATGGTCCTTACCTTTGGTTCTTAAATCGTCAAGGCCGCATTTATATTGAACAGGGGAATTATGACAAGGCCCGCCAGGTATTGGAGGAATGCTACAACCTTGCACTGTCTAATCCTGAATTGATGAACCCCGGTTCGCCCTTGGCTCAACTGGGAGAACTTGCTTTGTTTGAAGGACGGATCGAGGATGCCAAAGCTGCATTTGAAAAGGCGTTTGGATTCCTGAAATTGACTCAATACAAGGATGATATTTTTCTTTCCATGTCCAAGGTCGATTCAGCGGAAGTCGCCCTGGCCGAGATGAATTTTGAGCAGGCCCTCCACTGGCTTGTGCTGGCTCATGAATACGCTGACGTGAACATCCGCCGCCTGCTGGCCTTCTTATTTGCGATGGCTGGATACATCGTCCTTACCCCCGGCAAGAAGAAAAAGACTTTGGCCACAGCAGCCCGGATCTACGGCGCTATCGAAGCGCTCTCGGAACGTTCGGGGGTTGTTATGGGGGTCTTTTATCAAAACAAGAAATCCGAACGCATCGCCCAGGCCAGGAAGCACCTGTCGGCGCGCGAGTGGGAGAAGGCCTTCCAGGATGGTCAGCACCTGAGCAGGGATGAAGTGATTGCCCTGGCGAAACAGGAACTTGAAGAATCCCAATCTTCGATCGATGAATAGAGGATGCCCGTCGCGGTAACCGGCGGGCATCTTGCTTTATAATCGACGAAATGATCATCATTCTCCCTCTCGCCTACATCGGCATTCTTCTGGCGGTTGGCAATTCCCGCCTGGGAACGGACTGGCGTCAGGCTGCTCTTCGGGCTGCCATGCTTTGGATGGCGTTCCTCGTTTTCCTCGCCGAAATCCTAAGTCTATTTAACGCCATCACTTCCACTGCGTTATTCATCGGCTGGTGGATTCCCATCCTTGCAGCAGGTTTATATCTATGGCAGCGTCGAAAAAACGGTAATCGGATTCTTCTCCCCAGCATGATCCAACCCGAAGGGTGGCTGGACTGGGTTATGCTGGGAGGAATCGTTTTCTATCTCGCCATGACAGCGCTGGTGGCTTTCCTCGCGCCGCCCAACACCTTCGACTCACTCAACTACCACATGGCGCGCGTCGCGCATTGGGCACAGAACCAGTCGCTGCGGCATTTTGTCACGGGATTGGATATTCAAAACAGCAACACACCTGGCGCTGAAGCGGCGATTCTCAATATATTTGTTTTAACCGGCGGGGATCAGTGGAACAATTTCATCGCCTGGGCAGCCTATGCCGGCAGCGCCATCGGGGCAGCCTGGGTCGCAGCTCAATTCGGCGCGCCAAAAAATGGCCAACGACTGGCAGCCATCTTTGCACTCACCCTCCCGATGGGCATCACACAAGCCACCAGCACCATGAACGACGGCGCGGCGGCTTTCTGGCTTTTATGTGTTGCAGCAGAGGTCGTCTCATTCGGGAAATCAAGCGATCCCCTTGGCCTGCTCTTTCTAGGCCTGGCTGCCGGGGAATCATTCTTAACCAAGGCAACATCTGCAGGTTATCTGTTACCTTTTGGAATCTGGACAGCGGTTCTCGCCTTCCGACACCTGAAAATCGGACAGGTTGTACTGTATGGTGCCGTTTCTCTCGGGCTGGCGGTGGCATTGAACGCTGGCTTTATCACCCGCAATTTAATAACCTATGAGACTTTGGTCGACCCCGCCATGACGGAACTGCACAGCAGCCAGCTGCGAAATTGGCAGGGCGTGACCTCCAACGTGCTGCGCACTGTCGGGCAACAACTGGGCACGCCCATTCCCCATGTCAACGCGGCAGAGTACCTCGTCATTAATGGGATCCATCAGGTGATGGGAATCGATATTAATGACCCTCGGATTACGAGCATAGGGAAATTCCGCATCTCCACCCCAAGTTTCAACGAGATCCGGGTGACCAATCCATTGCACATGTTTTTTGCCTTGTTGGCTGTCCTGGCAATGATCATCAAGTTTCGCAATGTCGAGAGGACGATCTGGATTTACTTGCTGGTTCTTTTTTCGGGTTTATTAATTTATTCCACCCTCTTTAAATGGCAGATTTTCGGAAGCCGGCTGCATCTTTCACTCCTGGTCTTGTTGGCCCCGTTGGTTGGATCCGTCATCACCACAGTTTTTCATCGGTCCATCTTTGCTCATGCGGCCAGTCTGATCCTGTTGATTCTCTCGCTCCCCTGGCTGTTTCGCATCGAGCAGCGTCCGTTGGTGGATAACCGGGAAGGAATCCCTTTTGCGGGCATGAGCCTGCTCAACACATCACGGGAGGATTGGTATTTCGTCACCGCCGGGAATAAAACAGCGTTGAAAAGTATCGCCACGACCATTACAGAAGCCAAATGTGATCAGGTGGGAATCGTCATCTCCGGAAGCTCGCCCGAGTATCTCTATTGGGTCGCCCTCGACGCGCCGCGGCCCGGGTTGCGCATCGAGTGGATCACCTCGAACTCCGCCACGCTTGGGTTGCAGGACCCCGACTTTGCTCCCTGCGCCGTCATCTGCGAAAGCTGTGGCGGGGATGACCGTTTCAACAACCTGGTAAAGGTGCTGGATAACGGTTCCCAGCAGCTCTTCCTTGAGCCATGAAAATGTATAATGGATAGACCATGAAAAAACACCTGGTCATCCTGCAGCCTTCCGGGCGGAGAGGGCACATCGAAGACGGCGTCAGCCTGCGAGCGGCGGCGCGCGAACTTGGCGTGGACATCGAATCCATTTGCGCTGAGAATGCCACCTGCGGCAAGTGCAAGGTGCTGGTCGAGGAGGGGACATTCGAGCGCTACGGCATCACCTCGCACAGGGAGCACCTCTCCCCTGTCACCCCAGACGAAGCGGACTATTTTGCCCGCCGCCCCAAGCTTCTCGAAGCACATGGATGGCGGGTCGGTCAGGTGCGGCTATCCTGCCAGGCCAAAATCCACGGCGATGTATTGATCTCCGTGCCGGAAGAGAGCCAGGGCAACAAACAGATCGTGCGCAAATCCGCCACCCAGCGCCAAATTGATATCAAGCCTTCTCTCCGCAAATACCTGGTGGAAATGGCACCGCCAACCCTCGCGAATCCGCAGGCCGATTGGGAGCGACTCGTCAACGGATTGGCAATGTCCATGTCGCTGGTGCGGCGCGGGGAAGCAAACCTCCCCTCTCCTGATTCATTATCAATTGACTACTCCACCCTGCGAAATCTCTCCGACATCCTGCGCGAAGGGGATTTCAAGGTCACCGTTACCGTGTGGCAGGACCGGGAGATTATCCGCGTCGAACCGGGTTATGTCGAGGGGTTATACGGTGCGGCAGTGGATGTCGGCTCGACGACCATTGCGCTATACCTTTGCAATCTTGAAAACGGCAATATCCTGGCAGCGGAATCTGAGATGAATCCCCAGATCGTGTACGGGGAGGATGTCATGTCGCGCATCCAGTACACCATGGCCAACCAGGACGGCCTGGAGACTCTGCACAAGGCTGTTGTCAAGACCATCAATCTGTTACTGAGGCAGGCCGCGAAAACTGCTGAAATCCATCCAGACGACATTTTGGAGATGGTGCTGGTCGGGAACACAACGATGCACCACTTGCTTCTCAACCTGTCACCGAAATACCTGGGGCATTCGCCCTTCGTGCCGGTGGCTCATCACTCCCTTGACTTCAAAGCCCGCGAGCTGGGTCTGGCGATCAACCCGTCAGGAAACATCCACGTCCTGCCAACGATTGCCAGTTTCATCGGTGCGGACACGTCGGGTGTGCTGATCGCCGAGGAGCCGCATCACCAGTCGGAAAACTGGCTGATCATTGACATTGGCACCAACGCCGAGCTAGTGCTGGGCAACCGCGACAGGTTGGTCTGCACCTCCACGCCGACCGGTCCCGCGCTGGAAGGCGCTCACGTGGAATACGGTATGCGCGCCGCACCGGGCGCCATTGAGCGGGTCGAGATCGATGCCAATACACTCGAACCGCGGTACAGAATCATCGGCGAAGACAATTGGAACACAGGCAGGGTCAAAGGCATCTGCGGATCCGCCATCATCGACGCCGTCGCAGAGATGTTCCGGGTGGGCATCCTTGACTCTCGCGGCCGGTTCAAGCGCGGGGTGGAGTCTGAACGCCTTCAGGAAACGGATAAGGGTGCAGCCTACATCCTGGCGTGGGAGCGGGAGACCTCCATCGGGCGCGACATCCCCATCACTTCGCAGGATGTGCGCGCCATTCAGCTTGCCAAAGCGGCATTGTATGTCGCGGCGCGCACGTTGCTGCGCGAGACCGGCATCGGGACGCCGGACAAAATCATCCTGGCCGGCGCATTCGGCAGCTACATCGACAAGACCAAGGCCATGCTGATCGGCATGATCCCCGACTGCCCGCTGGAAAATGTATATGCCGTAGGCAATGCCGCGGGAGACGGCGCGCGCATCGCGCTGTTGAATGTGGAAAAACGCCGCGAAGCGATGGAAGTCGCCCGGCAGGTGACCCGTTATGAACTGCCGACTGATCCCGATTTCCAGAACCAGTTCATGCTGGCGTTGAACTTTCCGCATATGACCGAACCTTTTCCGCACATCGCGCATCTCATCCCGGACCATAAGCCGGACCCGATGGCAGCCAAGTTCATGGGAGATAAGAAATGAACCAATTCCTGGAACGATTGAACGCGGGTGAAGTCCTCGTTGCCGATGGCGCAACCGGGACGAATTTGCAGAAAATGGGATTGAAGGGAAAGTATGTGCCCGAGGATCTTGTGCTGGACCAGCCGGACATCCTGCTCAAACTCGAGACATCCTTTGTCGAAGCCGGGTCGGATATCATCCTGACCTGCACCTTCGGCGGGACATCCATCCGGATGAAGGAATCGAAATATGCAAGCCAGTCTGCAGAGGTCAACACCCGCGCCGCCGAATTGGCACGCAAGGCCGCTTCCAATCGGACCGGTGTGCTGGTAGCCGGCTCCATCGGACCAACCGGCGCACTGATGAAGCCTTTCGGCCCGCTCCTTCCGGAGGAGGCCAAGGCGTCCTTTGCAGAACAAGCCAAAGCGCTGGCTGAGGGCGGCGTGGACCTTCTGGTCATCGAGACATTTTTCGCCTTCGACGAAGCGACGGCGGCTTTCGAGGGCGCCCGTTCCGTCACGGATTTGCCGATCGTGGTGAGTTTCAGCTATGACCGCGGCGTGCGTACCATGATGGGCGTCAAACCAGCCGATGTGATCAAGAAGTATAAGGAGATGGGTGCATCGGCCGTCGGCGCCAACTGCGGTACGACGCTGGAGAACATGCAAAAAATCGTTCAGGAATATGCCGCCGCGGAGCCGGGATTCCCGGTCTGGGCCAAGCCCAATGCCGGTTTGCCGCGCATGGAAGGCACCACCGCCGTCTACGATGTCACCCCCGAGCAGATGGGAGAATCCGCGCTGC
The DNA here is from genome assembly GCA_963709295.1 of uncultured Chloroflexia bacterium. Taxonomy (GTDB): domain Bacteria; phylum Chloroflexota; class Anaerolineae; order Anaerolineales; family Villigracilaceae; genus JBGPQJ01. The sequence goes on from CAVPVW010000008.1 coordinate 51,807, forward strand.
GCAACATCGCCAGCGGCGCACGCATCGTCGGCGGCTGCTGCGGATCGTCGCCGGAGCACGTGGCTGGAATTGCGAAAGCGGTCAAATCACGTCTGTAGATCAAAAAAGGCGAGGCATGTCTCGCCTTTTTTGTAAATGATTCCATGAACCGACGAGACGAAATACTTTCTTTGCTAGGCGGCCAGCGACCCGAACAAGTCCCCTGCTTCTCCGGGTTGATCAGCGTCACCGCAGCCGGGTTGGATAGCCTCGGGCTCAACCTCCACGAAGCCCACACGGATGCGGACAGAATGGCGCGAACGGCTGCGTCCACTTTCAAGCTGACAGGATTCCCTTCCGCGATTGTACCGCTTGATCTATGTGTTGAAGCCGAAGCTCTCGGAGCGGAGATCGATTTCCGGGCAACTTCCAGCCGCCCTGAGTACCCGCGACCGGCAAAATCGCTTTACGAACACTGTGAAGAAGTCAGTTCATTAAAAGCCGGCGAAGGTCGGATTCCGCTGGTTTGCGAAGCGATTCGCTTGTTAAAGGAAGACATTGGCAAAGAAGCGGTCATCGGCGCCTTCGTGCCGGGGCCATTCACTTTATTATCGTTGCTGGTCAAGCCGGACAACCTGATGATCGATCTAAAGCGCAAGCCTGCCTCCGTTCAAGCCGCACTGGGAGTAATGGCTGACATGGTGGCTCATTCAGCACTGGCGTATCACACTGCCGGAGCAGACATGCTCACCATCCACGAGATGGGAGGTTCCCCCGGTGTGCTCGGTCCGGTCCGATTCGAGATGTTTGTCCTGCCGCCGCTCAAAAAGCTGCTCGCGTCCCTGCCTGCCCCGCGGATTCTCTCCGTGTGCGGGAATACCAACAGAGCCATGGAACTGCTTGCCCAGGCAGGAGCGGAGGCCGTCAGCGTGGACCAGGTCAACGATCTGGCCGCTTCTCGCAAGGCGCTGACCAACACGCTGCTTTTCGGCAACATTGATCCGGTGGCAGTGCTGGCAAATGGCACGGAAGCGCAGGTGCGGCAGATTGTATCGACCGCCATCTCGGCAGGTGTCGACGCCGTTTGGCCAGGCTGCGACCTGTATCCGTCCACGCCTCTAGAAAACCTGCGCGCGATGCTCCCCTTGAATTAGACCTACATCCTAAGACCTTGCCAGGCAGTTTGTGTTCTCAATAAACTTAATATATTTGAGTAGTTTTTTTATTTGGACATCACATACCTGCTCGCTGAAATCCAGCAATGTGTCCCACTGGGGCGTTCAGGCTTGCTGCCTGCGCTACTTCATACCCATGTATTTTTAGGAAAAAATCGAAAATAAGGTCGAATAGGTGATTAGTACCAATTTCGATAAAACTGGGTTAAATTAGACGTCTTTCAGATATAATTATTAACAATTTCTAATTTTCGAATAAAAATAGGGTGTTGCATGCATCGGATTAATCTTGTTCTCAAAATCGCGATTATTTTTGTTCTTTTGGCCGGGCAAAGCTTCTGGGTAAAACTCTCTTCCGTGAACGCAGCTCCGGAAAACAGGGATAATGCGTTGTCCTTCCCCGCTCAAATGAATAAACAGTTTACCCCGATTTCCATTGTATCCGGCGGCACCTCCACCATAAGCGTGACCATATTTAACCCTAATTCGTTTCCACTGACCGATGCTCACTATCATGATTATTTCCCGGCTGGGATCACCCTGGCGAATCCGGTCAATCTCACGATCACCGGCTGCGGTTCTGCTCAGGTCACGAGCAATACCGGAGATCCCCCTCCTGGATCCCCTCCCGGGAATCCGGGTCCTGCTTTGGCTCCCGGCGATACAGGCTTCAGAATGGACTTCGGCACTGTCCCAGCTCAGGTTGGTTCTACTCCGGGTGAATGCACGGTGACCGTGGACGTCACCTCCACCACGCCTGGAAACCTGATCAATACCATCCCCGCCGGTGAATTAGATTCTTATGGTAATGATGCCGGGACAACCGTACGCAATTACCAGCGAATACCCTGCCAGTGCCACCCTTAATGTAATTGCCGTTCAACCGCCCTCCTTGAGCAAGGCTTTCGCCCCCAACACGATCGCTGCGGGCGGAACTAGTACTCTGACGATCACCATCCGGAATAATGATTCAAACAATCCTCTGACCCAGGTCACCCTGACCGATACATTGCCGACCAACGGGGATGGGGACATCTTTGTGGCGAGCCCGGTGACCACATCCCTGACGGGTTGCGGTTCAGGAACTTTAACAGATGCCAGCGGTAACCCCCTTGTAGGTGGCACAAGCAGATCGGTGCGGTTGAACAACGGCACCATTGCGCGTAATTCCAATTGTGTGATCACCGTACTGGTCGCTTCCAATACACAGGGAGTCTATACAAACACCATCCCGGCCGGACCAGCCACCGTCAACCCTGGGGCAATTCTAACAAGGGAAGGCGTGACCAATGCCTCTGCGGCCAGCGCGCCGCTCAATGTGCAGGCATTCAATTTGACCAAGTCGTTCGGCACATCGCCAGTGGCGGTTGGTCAAATAAGCCTGGTGACCATTACCATTCAAAACATCGCGACGCTTGACTATACCGGCGTGGACCTGAATGACGTGCTTCCTGCAGGTTTGGAATACGTCAGCACGCCCGTGGCAACCACCTGTTCTTCGCCGAGTGTTTCCGTAGCGGTGACCACGACCACCAACAGCAACGATACCTTGAGCCTGACCGATGGCACTATCCCTGCGGGGACCAGTTGCACCATCACAGCGAATGCGCGTGCGCTTATGAGCACGGCAGCTGGCACTTATACCAACACCATCCCTGCCGGAGCGATGAGCACCACGCAGGGCGCCACCAACCATGACCCGGCATCCGCAAGTTTGGATGTTGTCTCGCTATCAATAGCCAAGTCCTTTTCTCCGTCTACATTTGCAGCTGGAGGAAACACGGTATTAACAATCACGATCAGTAATCCCTCGCCGAACGCCTTCACCGGAACCAGCGTTTCAGACTCACTTCCAACTTCTCCCAACAGCAACCTGAGCTTCACTGGCATCCCTGTCACGACATGCACGACAGTCGGCCCGCCTACAGAATCGGTAACGATCGGCACCACGAACTATACCAATGATACTGTCAGGTTGACTAACGGCACCATCCCTGGAGGCTCAATCTCCTCGCCCGGCACTTGTACCATCACCGCTACAGTGACAACCGATGCAGATGCGCCGGAGGCTGCCTACACTGGAGCCAATGCGAACCGAATTCCGGCCGGGGCAATTTCCACGACCGAGGGTGGAACCAACTTGACGGCGGCGACTGCACCCGTTACCCTTGAAACCATTAGGGTCAGCAAAGCTTTCAACCCGGACACGGTTACCTACCCCAACGCGAGCCGCCTGACCATCACCATCACCAACCCGGTGACTGGCGGGGCTCTCACAGGGATCAGCCTGACCGATACATTGCCGTTAGGGTTGGAAATCGCGCCTCCTCAACCATCTCCGCCAGCTCCAGCAAATCCGGCAACAACATGTAATTTTTCCACGACGCCTACTCTCACAGCAGTTACTGGAACGCGTGATATCATCTTGTCAAATGGTTCTCTCCCCGCTGCCACGACCGCAGCGACCAGTTGCACCATCGTGGTCTACGTGCGGCCGACCTCCAGCGCATCGAGCGGAAGCTATCGCAATACATTAGGACCCGGATCGGTGACAACCGGCGAAGGTCCTACCAACAGTAACACTTCCGATGCAGACCTGACCGTCAACGCCGTCAGCGTCAGCAAATCCTTCCAGTACTCCGGTTTCCAGGCCGGCGGTAACAACATTCTGACGATTACCTTGAGGAATTGGACCGGCGTAGCATTCACGGGCGTGGCGGTGAGCGATACCCTGCCAACCAGCCCAAACAGCAACCTGGAGTTCGTTCCAGGAAGCGCAGCCAGCGACTGCGGTGTACCCCCAGGGACAGTGTTCCTGACAGGCGGCCCGCCGCCCCGGACCGTGAGTTTGAACGGCGGCACGATCCCGGCCAACAGCACCTGTACCATTACCGCTACCGTGACAACCGATCCGTTCGCGCCGGCGGATTCGTATATCAATACCATCCCTGTTGGCGCTTTGACGACTGCAGAGGGTCCGAGCAACACCACGGCAGCGACCGCGCCTGTCAGCGTTTATGCCGACACGACCGGGGTGACCGGTACAAAGAGCTTCACGCCCACGTCGATCAATCTCGGTCAGAGTTCGCGCCTGCGTCTGACCTTTACCGCTCCTCCCGATACTGGCCTGTCCAGTTTTTCCTTTACCGATACCTTTCCCACGGCAGGTAATGGGGACGTGGAAGTGGCAAGTCCGCTCTCCGTAGCCAACTCCTGTGGGGGTTCGGTCACCGATGGCACCGGTGGCATGTTAGCCACGGGAGACACATCGATCCGGTTAACTGGCGGCACGATCGCACGCGGCGCAACCTGCACGGTGGATGTGTACGTCACCAGCAATGCCGGTAGCGGACCGGGTATCCTGTATACCAATACCGTGAACCCGGGCGACGTCTCGAGCTTCGAAAACCGCACGTTGATTGCCTCTCTCAGCGCAGGCCTGACCGTACGGACGGTCAGTACCCTGACGATATCCAAAGCCTTCTATCCGGATGTCGTCAACCCGGACGGCCTCTCGACGCTTACGATCACCCTGCAAAATACCGGTGCGGCCGATTTGGTCAACGTATCACTTGATGATCTCCTTCCCGGCGGCACTTCCGACGGCGTGGTCGTTGCGCCTGTGCCGAACGCCAACACCACCTGCACCGGCGGCACGATCGACTTCCCCACCTCACAGACCATTCGCATGACCGGCGGCAGCATCCCGCGTCAGGTGGGCGGGGTTCCCGGCATTTGCACCATCAATGTCGATGTGCAGGGAAAATCCACCAACGGCGCCAGCCCGGCCACGCACATCAATACCATTCCCGCTACTAATGTAATTGCAGCCATTCAAGGCACACCTTCCACCATGAACGCGCAGGGGGATGCGAGTGATAACCTGGTCGTGCGCAATATCACCCTGGAAGTGGTCAAGGGTTTCAATCCCCTGCTGGTCTATGGCGGCGCCAATTCTCAGATGAGCATCACGCTCCGGAATCCAAACTCGGCAGCCGAGTTGGTCGGCATTTCCTTCGTAGATAACATGCCGCCTGGAGAGATGATCCTGGTGGACCCCCCAAATTTCGATGCCTCGGACTGCGATCCGCCCACCGGCCCGCCAGCCGTGCTGACCGGCACCGCCGGCGGCAGCATCTTTTCCTTCAGCGGCGGATACCTGGCGCCGGGCGATCAATGCACTCTGACTTTCAATGCCACGCTGACGGTCAACGGCAACCGCACGAATACCATCCCCGCTGGTGCTGTCACATCTTTCAATGGCGGTTCCAACGGCACAGCCACCTCGGCCACCCTGACCAACCTGGCAGGAGCCAGCGTCAGTAAAAGCTTTGCGCCCAACCCGATTGCATCCGGGTTGAGCAACTACTCCATTCTCACAATTACCATCCGCACCACAGCCACCGTAGCCCTGACCGGCATGGGGTTGGTCGACAACCTGCCCGCAGGGATCCAGGTGGCAGGGGGTTCGGCACCTGCGCCCACCAACGGCTGCGGCGGCACGCTGTCTGCCCCACCAGGCGCTACCACCATCCAATTATCAGACGGTGTGCTGGGAATCGGATATGAAACCTGTTCGATGACCATCCCGGTCGCCGGTGCCAACCCGGGCGTTTACGATAACACCATTCCTGCAGGAACGCTGACCAGCGATCAGAACACCACCAACAACTTGCCCACGACTGCTTCGCTCACTTTGACTCCTTTCAGTTTGGGCAACCGGGTGTGGTTTGATACTGACAACAACGGCACGCGCGGCGCAAGCGAAGTGAGTATTCCAGGCGTGAGGGTAATTCTGTATCGCGACAATGGCTCCACGCCAGGTGTCTTCGACTCGGGGGATACCCTGATCGGTTTCGACATCACCGATGCGTCTGGTTTTTACCGCTTCGATGACTTGGGACCTGATAACTATGTGGTGGTTATTCCGGCCGATAATTTCCGCAATGTCGGTACGGGTGATACAGTCCCGGGCGACCCGCTGGCGGGCTACTGGAGCAGTGGAACCAATATTTCCTTCAACGGGAATCTCGCCGATAGTATCGGTCCAGACCCGGATAATAATGTGGATGACGACGATAACGGTGAAACGACCTTTAGCGGCAGCCTGGTGAATTACGTTTCATCAAACGCTGTGACCCTCGGACCCAGCCCCACAGAACCCACTGGAGAGGATAATCCGACCACCAACCCGGAAACGGGTGAAGCGGTGGACAATCAGAGCAATCGCACGGTTGACTTCGGGTTCTACCGCCAGCAATTAGGCAACCAGGTCTTCCAGGACGTCAACGAGAACGGTGTGTTTGATTCAGGCGACGCGCCGCTGGCCGGCGCCAGAGTGCAGTTGTTCGCGGCCAACGGCGCGACCGAGATTAACGTCGGTCCCGACGGCATCCTGGGCACAGCGGATGACGCCCCTGGCGGCGTGACCAGTACTTCCGCCGGAACTCCCGGCAACCCGACTGGCAATTACCGCTTCAGCGGCCTGCCTGAAGGGAATTACATCGTGAAAGTCCTTCCCACCGGCAATCCCAGCACGGTGGATACAGCCAACCCGGCGGACACTTCGAATCCGAACACCAATGCAGACGATAATGACAATGGACCGGGGACCAGCGGCGCGACTGTCGCCAGCAATATTGTCACCTTGACGCCTGGGAGCGCCGGCGCTTTATCCCGCAATGTAGTCACTAACTCGACCGGTACTACCTATAACCCGACGGTCGATTTCGGATACGTCACCTCCTTCGCCAAGGTTTTGATCGGCGGAGAACCAAACCATACGACGGATCCAGAAGTGACCATCGGTGAACTTGTCACCTACGAAGTCGCCATGGTCATCCCGGCTGGCGGCTTGTCCAATGTTCAGCTGGTGGATACGCCTCAAAACGGCCTGGCGTTTGCGGATTGTGTGACCATCACAATTCCCGCCGGAGTAACCAGCAACTTCATTAATGGGGGCTGCGATACACTCGATGGTTCAACGCCGGGGAGCAATCCGCTCGTCGAGAACTCCGGCGGCCGTGTGACCTTTAACTTCGGGAATGTCGGAAATACTTCCGGCGTCTCCCAGACAGTGCGTGTGCGATACACCTTGATCGTCCTGAACATACTCGCCAACCAGGACGGTGACACCCTGACCAACACCGCCGCCTGGACCTGGACGGGTGGTTCTCGAATCACCAGCGCTCCAATCGTGGAAATCGTCGAACCTGAATTGACCATTGACAAGAATGCCACCCCGACGACTGTCCCGGTCGGAGGATTGGTCACTTTCACAATCGACCTGGCGCATTCCACCATAAGTTCCGCGGATGCCTTCGATGTGATCGTCACGGATCGCATCCCCTCCGCCTTGACCTACGATCCAGCCAGCCTGGTCGTTGGAGGTACGGCAACCTTACCTTCCTCGAACTTTGATACCGCCACGAATACCCTGACGCTTGTCTGGGACGTGATCAGGCTTGGCGAGACAGCCACTGTGACCTTCGTTGCCGAATATATTGGTCCGCCGCCCGTCGTCAATGTTTCATCGGTTGAATGGACCAGCCTGGAGATCGATCCCGCCTTGCCCGGCCCGCCTCCGGTGCCGGTGCAGCGAAGTCCTTACAATCCGAACGCAACGGAACGCTGGTACGATCCCTCTGCGCCTGCCGGGGTTAACAGTTATGCTACCAGTGATTCAGTCACCATAAATGCCCAAGGCGCTGTCCAAGCCGATGTGCTTCCGGATACCGGCTTTGCTCCCGGCAGGGTCTCCGTTTTATCAGAACAGCCTGCGGAGTTCGTCTACGCGGACTTCGGAGAATTAACTCTGGAAATTCCTGCATTGGGGGTCGAGACCCGGATCGTCGGTGTTCCGCTAGCAGGCGACAGCTGGGATATCACCTGGCTCGGTGAAAACGCAGGCTGGCTCAACGGCACCGCTTTCCCAACCTGGAAAGGCAACAGCGTCATCACCAGCCATGTGTATTTGCCAAACGGCCAGCCCGGCCCATTCGTGGACCTCAGCACTCTAAAATTCGGGGACCGGGTGATCGTTAGCGCTTACGGACAGGATTACATCTACGAAGTCCGTACCGTAAAGACGGTCAAACCAGACGACACATCCAGAGTCATCCGCCACGAAGAACTTCCCTGGATCACTCTCTTGACCTGCAAGGATTACGACCCGCGCACAGATACCTACCGCAACCGGATCGCGGTCCGTGCCGTGCTGGTATCGGTCATTGAAAAGTGATCGCAATCAAGAATTCAGATCAAAAAAGGCGGCCTGCAGGCCGCCTTTTTTGATCAACAGATCCTCGGCAGCATTTCGCCGGGAAGCATGTCCACCAGTCTCGTTCCCCCAATGGCCGTTTTCAAACGGACTTTCGGCTCTCCTTCAACAATCACTTTTCCAATAATTGCAGCGTCTTCGCCGTAGCGAGTCGATTTCATCACGGCGAGGATTTTATCGGCATCCTCAGCTTTGACTATCGCCACCAGCTTTCCTTCACTGGCAACGTAAAGCGGATCGAAGCCGAGCATCTCACAGGCGGCACGCACCTGCGGCTTGACAGGGATGGTCTGCTCATTCAACTCGATCACAACTCGCGATTGTTCGGCGATCTCATTCAGGGTGGTCGCCAGCCCTCCGCGGGTCGGGTCACGCAATACGTGAATCTCGCCTGCCCCAAGCATCGCCTCAACGAGATGATTGAGCGGTGCCACGTCCGAGAGGAGGTCGGTCTCGAAGCCCAGTCCCTCCCGCGCGGACAGGACTGCGATGCCGTGGTCGCCGAGCGTTCCGGAGACGAGCAGCACATCGCCGGGTCTGGCATTCGCGCCGGAGATGTCCACTCCTGCCGGTACTTTTCCCACACCGGATGTATTGATGAACAACTTGTCCGCGCTGCCTTTTTGGACGACCTTGGTATCCCCCGCTGCGATGTACACTCCCGCCTCGGCAGCCGCCGCGCGCATGGATTGGACAACACGTTGAAGGATTTCGAATGACAGTCCTTCTTCGATCACGAATCCGCAGGTGAGCGCGATCGGTTTTGCGCCAGCCATCGCCAGATCATTGACCGTGCCGCACACCGCCAGCCGGCCGATGTCGCCGCCGGGGAAGAAGAGCGGCGCGACCACGTGCGAATCAGTGGTGAGTGCCAGCCTTTCCCCGCCGACCGTCAGCACCGCGGAGTCGTCCAGTGCGCGGGGGGCAGCTTTCCCAAGTTCGGGCAGGAACAATCGCTTGAGCAGATCGTGGCTTAATTTACCGCCGGAACCATGTCCCAGAACGACCGTATCTTTGGGGGTCAGCGGCACAGGACAGGTATAACCTTCGAAATCGAGCTCGTCGTTATTCATGGCAGTAGTATTCATGAGGCCGCGTTCATGGGCTGGCGATTGGCTTCGTTCATGTCGCAAAACAGGCAGGGTTGGCAGTTGGCACATTCCAACTGCAGAGTGGCGTGCGAGATGTGGTAGCGGTGGACGAGGAGGTCGTTCAATTGGCTTTGGATTTGCCTGCCCGCGCTAATGGCGATGTCCTCGGTCAGGATGTGCGCGGACATGGTGCGCATGCTCTGGGTGATGCTCCAGACATGCAGGTCATGAACGCCAAGGACTCCCTTGACCTGCGACATGTCCCGAATCATGGCGTCCATGTCCACGTCCCGCGGGGTGGACTCGAGCAGGATGTCCACCGTCTCGCGCAGGATTCCCCAGGCGTTCCACAAAATGAGCAACCCGATGAACACACTCACCACAGGGTCGAGCCAGTACCAATCCGTGAAGAAAATGATCACGCCCGCCGCGACCGCTCCCAGCGTGGAAAGGACGTCCCCCATCAGGTGCAGATACGCCGATCGCAGGTTCAGATCCTCTCCGCTGCCCTTCCTGACCAGCAGCGCAGTCACCAGGTTGACGACGAACGCCAACAGTCCCACGGTGATCATGACGCCGGATTTGACTTCCGGCGGTGAGAGCAAGCGCTGATAAGCCGAAAAGAAAATTCCCAATGAAATGATAACCAGCGTGGTGGAGTTGACCAGCGCCACCAGAATCCCCACGCGGTGGTAACCGAAGGTCCTGGAGGAGCTGGAAGGCCGGGTGGCGATGCGCACAGCGAACCAGCTCAGTCCCAACGCGATGACGTCCGTGAAATTATGGGCGGCATCGGTCAGCAGGGCGAGGCTGTTCGAGAACAAGCCGGCGGCAACTTCAACGATGACAAATCCGGCCGTCAGTACCAGAGACAATCCCAGCCGGGTCGAAGTCCCCCGGGCCTTGTCCTCAAGATGAACGTGCGAATGATTGTGTCCGTGCATGGAATGATTATAAACGGTTTGGAGAAGGGGGCGGGAAGGTTATGCGTCCCGGTGATAGCGGTAATAGGCAGCGCAGGTGCCCTCGGCGGAAACCATCGGCGCGCCCAGCGGCGTCTGCGGCGTGCAGGCTGTGGCGTAGGCGGGGCATTGCACAGGTTTCTTCAGCCCCTGCAGGATCTCGCCGGCGATGCACAGCGGCGATTCCTGCGTCAGGATCTCACCGACGGCAAAGCGGGTCTCGGCGTTGAACTCCTCGAACTCGGGACGCAATCCCCAGCCGCTCTGCGGGATGACGCCGATACCTCGCCACTTGCGGTCGACGGGTTGGAACACGGTGCGGATTACACCCTGGGCAGGTTCGTTGCCCTTGAGCGTGACCAAACGCTCATAGGCATTCTCGACCTCCGCCCTGCCAGTTTCAAGCTGACGCACGGCGGCTAGCACACCCCTCAGCAGGTCCACCGGCTCGAAGCCTGTGACGACGATGGGCACACGATATTTCTCGGCAATGGGTGGATATTCCCAATACCCCATCACCGCGCAGACATGCCCCGCGGCAAGGAAGGCCTGCACACGATTGGATTTTGAACCGAGGATGGCATGCATGGCCGGCGGCACGCAGACGTGCGAGACCAGCACCGAGAAGTTTTTCAGACCCTTTTGACGAGCTTGCATCACCGCCATGGCGTTGGCGGGAGCGGTGGTCTCGAAGCCGATGGCGAAGAACACCACCTGTTTATCGGGGTTGGACTCTGCCAAATGGACAGCATCCAGAGGGAGAGTAGACTACGCGCACATCTCCACCCCCCGCCCGAACTGAGAAAAGGTCGCGGCTGGAGCCGGGAACGCGCAGCATGTCGCCGTAGGAGGTGAAGATAACCTCGGGGCGGGATGCGATGGCCAGGGCGCGGTCGATCTGCTCGAGCGGAGTCACGCACACCGGGCAGCCGGGGCCGTGGACGAGTTCAATCGGCGCAGGGAGCATATCATCCAGCCCGTGCTGAAGAAAAGCGTGCGTCTGCCCGCCGCAGATTTCCATCAGGGTCCAGGGTCGGGTGACCGAGGAGGAGATCTCAGCCAGCAGGGATTTTACTTTCGCTGGGTCGCGATACTCGTCGAGATACTTCATGAGTTTGTCGAGTCTTCCAGCCCGATTTCATCACTGAACGCCACGACTTCACGGATAAGCTTGAGCGTCTCGAGCGCCTCGTCCTCGTCCATCAGGCTGATGGCAAACCCCACATGGATGAGCGCGTAATCGCCGACCTGCGCTTCGGGGACATACGCCAGGCAGACTTCTTTTGTCACACCGCCGAAGTCCAGCTTGCCCATCTTGAGGGTATCTTTTTCGTAGATGTCTGTGATTTTTCCAGGAATGCCAAGGCACATAGTGTACTCCTAAAGAATTTGCGATTGAAAATTGGCGATGACCGCCTGGCCTAAAGCCAGCCCGCCGTCATTGGTCGGCGTTTGTTGGTGGAAGTATACAGTAAAACCTGCGCGCTCCAGCCCCTCTCGCACCAGGTTGAGCAGGAGTTGATTTTGCCACACACCGCCCGAGAGTGCCACTTCATGGAGGCTGGTTTTCTCTCGCGCTTTCTGGCAAATTTGAACAGCCATTTCCGCCACGGACAGGTGAAATCGCGCCCCGATCAAACCCGCGGATTTTTGCCCACGCACATCCTCCACGACAGCCGCCAGCAGGTCTTTTAATCGAATGAGCACAACGCTCCCGGTTTCATCCACCGTAAAAGGATAGGGTTTTGCTGCTGACAGTTTATCCTTTGAGAGCGTTTCCAACTCGATCGCCGCCTGCGCTTCATAGGTCACTTCAGCCCGCACGCCAGCCAGCGCAGCCACAGCGTCGAACAACCTGCCCATCGAAGAAGTGAGCGGTGCATACAGGTTCTTTTCAACCTGCTGGCGGACGATGACCAGCTCCCGCTCATCCACATTGTTAAGAAACGGCAGGTCACTGATTTTCAATCCGAGCGATTCCGCATATCCCACTGCAATCCGCCACGGCTTGCGGATGGCGGTATCGCCTCCCGGCAGCGGCAGGTATTCGAGGTGTGCAAAACGCTCGAAACCGGCATAATCGGCAATCAGCACCTCCCCGCCCCAGATGGTCCCATCCGTTCCGTAGCCGGTGCCGTCAAAGGATAACCCGATGACCCGCCGGTTATCCAGTCCGTTATCGGCCATGCAAGCCGCAATGTGGGCATGATGGTGCTGTACTTCCACCCGCTGCGCGCCTAACGTGGAACGGTGTGCATACGCCGTGGTGAAATAATTCGGGTGCAGGTCGTGCGCCATGATCTCAGGCGTGATGCGGAACAACCGAGAGAGATGCTCCACGCCCTGCTCGAAGGATTGATAGACCTCGGCATTTTCCATGTCGCCGATGTGATGGCTAAGGAACGCATAGCGGTCACGGGTCAGGCAGAATGTGTTTTTCAACTCACCGCCGACGGCTAATGTCGGTTTGACATCGAATGGAAGCCGGACAGGATAAGGGGAATAACCGCGGCTCCTGCGTAGATAAACAGGAAATTGTTTTTCAGGGTCAATCCTGACCACCGAATCATCACAGCGAATGTGAATGGGACGGTTGTGCAGAAGGAATGCATCCGCCAGCGGTTCCAACCGTTCCAGGGCATCCTGGTTGTCAGTGGCAATCGGTTCCTCGGAGAAATTTCCGCTGGTCATCACCAGCATCGGCGGGACAGGTTCTGCAGCCAGTTTGGAATCGGTCTGATTGAGCAGCAAATGATGCAGCGGTGTGTAAGGCAGCATCATTCCTAGCGTGTCCACACCCGGTGCGACCGAATCTGCCAGCGGGTTGCCGGGACGGCGGCGCAAAAGCACGATGGGTTTCTCACGTCCGGTCAAAAGCATCCGTTCCGCTTCACCCACATGACACAACCGCTCAAGGGAAGGAAGATCCGCTGCCATCAGCGCAAACGGCTTGCCGATGCGTCCCTTGCGGCGACGTAATTCGTCCACGGCGACAGGGTTGGCGGCATCACACGCAAGGTGAAATCCTCCCAGTCCTTTTATTGCCAGGATCCGGCCCTCCCGCAACAATCGGCGGGCGGCCAGCAGCGCACCCTGGCTGATGTCCATGGCCGGGATATCCTTGCGCACCAGCCAGAGGTTCGGGCCGCAGTCGGCGCAGGCTACCGGTTGCGCATGAAACCTCCGGTCAAGCGGGTTGGTGTATTCCGCGCGGCAGGCATCGCAGAGCGCAAATTCAGCCATGGTCGTCGCCGGGCGGTCGTACGGAATGTCCTTGATGATGGTAAAGCGCGGGCCGCAGTTCGTGCAGTTAATGAAAGGATAAAGATAACGCCTATCCTGCGGGTCGAAGAGTTCGCGCTCGCAATCGGTGCAAATGGCCGTATCCGCGCTGATGGGCTGAAACGCCCCCTCGACGGATTCCGACTGGCGGATTTCGAATTCTGCGAAATCACCGGCCGGTTCATCACTCACCTTCAAGCTGTCGATTCGCGCGAGCGGCGGGAGTTCTGCCGACAGGGATTCGACGAAGGCATCCACCTCGGCCAATTCGCCCTAAATCACAATGTCCACTCCCGCGGACGTGTTGCACACCCAGCCTGTCAGGTGATGGCGGACTGCCAGCCCGTAAACGAATGGACGAAAACCCACTCCCTGCACAACGCCGGTCACAAAAATCCGTTTGGTGCTCATTAGCCCCTGGCTTTACCCTGAGCCAACAACCAATCCGTCCACGCCCCCATACCCTCACCGGTCTTTGCAGACACGGGGAAGGTGACCAGGCCGGGATTCAGAATTTCCACGCCCTGCCGGAAATAGTCCATATTGAAAGGAACGTAGGGCAGCAAGTCGATCTTGTTGATGATTAGCGCCTGAACGCCTTTGTACATCCCTGGATATTTGTAGGGTTTATCGTCGCCTTCGGGGATGGAGGCGATCAGCACGTTGACATGCGTCCCCAGTTGAAAGTTCGCCGGGCAGACCAGGTTACCGACATTCTCAACAATTACCAGGTCCAATTCTGAAAGCGGAAGGGAAGGCAGAACCTGCGAGATCATCACCGCGTCCAGATGGCAATCGCCGCCCGTGTTGATCTGCACCGCCGGCATGCCTGCTGCGATGGCTTTCTCCGTGTCAATGGAGGTCGCCAGGTCACCTTCGATAACCCCCAACCGCAAGCGTCCATTCAAAGTTTCAAGCGTCTTCAGAATGACGCTGGTCTTGCCTGCGCCGGGCGATGCCATGATATTGATGGCATACACATCCGCCTGATCGAATACATCCCGGTTGCGGGCGGCCATCTTATCGTTTGCGGAAAGGATGTTTTCGACGATCGGTATTCGCTTGGTCATGGTTACTCCACATCAATGCTTTCCACCCGCAGTTCATCGCCTTTCGTCACGCGGACTCTCGGGCTCAGGCATTCGGGGCAGGCAAAGATTTTATCATCAGGCTCAAAGGTATGTCCGCACTCTTGACATTTCATCTCTGCAGGAACACGTGTAAAATGCAGGCTTGCTCCGTGGGCGATCGTCCCTTCGGCGATCATGTCCCAGTAAAACTGGACGGAATCGTCAACGATGGAGGAAAACTTCCCCACCACGAGGTTGATCGTTACGATACGCTTCGCATCGACCTTTTGCGCGTGTCGCAGGGAGATGTCCAGGATGGATTGGGTGACTGCAAGCTCATGCATGGTTAATGCTTAAAATTTATCTGCTTATCCCATATTAAAACAGTAAGGAAAGTCACCCGGTTTCTGGACAACTTTCCTCCAAATTAATATTGACAAAATCAAACGGCAAGCAGGTCAAGTACCTTTTGAACCGCCACAGGAACTGCAGCAGCCACTTCGGGAGTGAGTTCTTCCTTGAAATCGTACACATGCCTGGCTTCGATCGCCACCACGTGGATGTCCTTATCGGCCGGCAGCGCTGCCTCCATGGTTCGGCCTACCCCCAGCGCAGTCTTGAGCGATGCATCGTGTGCGGAGGCGCTGTGGCCGTAGGTTAAATCCTCGAGTGTGTCGAGGGTAAAAGTGACCACTTCTCCCTGATTATGTTTGCCTGTGTTAAGCGAGTTCGATCAGTATGACACGCTCATAGCCGATCAGTTGCTCCATCAGGCTTAGCCCTGAAAGGGAGAAACACTCAACGGCGAAAGGTGAATCTTCCCCCAGCTGCTGGTTCACCTCTTCAGCCACTTTCCAGCCGACGCCGTCGTCGCCAAGCAGCGGGTTGCCAAGTCCAACAACAATAGTTTTCATATCCCCGTCATTTTAACCCAACTGGTCGTCCGACAGTCCATGACTATCAGACGACCAGCCAGGGTATGGTTATACTTTTGGTTATGGTATGAACTGCTTCTTGACATCCATGACTTCGCCATCCTTGTCCCGAATGGTGATTTCCAGCGGCATCTGCCCTGGCAGGGAATGGGTGGCGCAGCCGAAGCACGGATCGTAAGCCCGGAAGGCCATCTCCACCATGTTCAGCAAGCCTTCGTTCACATTGCCGCCCTTGATCAGGCTTGAGGCCGCTTTGTTGATGGACATGCTGATCGGGGCGTAGTTGTTGGTGGTGCCGACGATCAGATTGGCCTTGGTGACCACACCGCGCTCATCCGTCCAGTAATGATGGGTGAGGGTGCCGCGTGGGGCCTCGACTATGCCCACGCCTTCCGTGGGTTTCTCGGTCGGGATGGTGTGGTAGTTATCAGAGGTGATCTCCGGGTCGGTGGCCAATTCCACCCAGCGCTCAGCAGCGTAAAGCAGCTCGACCAGGCGAGCCCAGTGGGTTGCGAGGCGCTGATGCACCGGCTTGCCGCCGAGCGTGCTGTAAAACTTCTCGTACTCCGCCTGAGCCAAAGGTGTCGCCATGCCGTCGGCCGCGTTAAGCCGCGAGAGCGGAGTAGCACAGTAGACGCCGGAGTCCTTCCCGTCCGTGAAACCCTTCCAACCAACGTTCTTTAAGTATGGAAACTTGAGATAGGTCCAGGGTTCGACGTGCTCAGCAATGTGCTGCATGTAATCCTTGGGCTCGTATTTGCAGAACTCCTTCCCCTCCGGGTCCACCACGCGCACCTTGCCATCGTAGAAATTGATCTTGTTGTTGGCATCCACCGTACCCATGTAGTAAGTCTTGTGAGTATATACGTCGCCCAGGATCAAATCCACGTAAGCCTTGTTCCCCAGCACGATGTCGTTGAACAGCTTCAGACTGAACTGGGCAAATCCAATCGCCCACTTGCCCATCGTTACGATTTCCGTGCGCTGTTCCTCGGTGATGCCCTTGGTCAACCCGCCAGGGATGGACGTGCAGGGATGGACTTTCCGTCCACCGATCATCTCCACGACGGTATGACCGTACTTACGCATCTGGATGACCTGCCCGCCGATCTCCAACCCGACCTTGTGGATGACGCCCAGGATGTTACGTTCGGCAACCGGCGCATCCGGTCCCATGACAAAGTCCGGGCCGGCCAGAGCATAGAAGTGCGTGGTATGGTCGGTGGCATAGAACGCGCTGTAGAGCAGTTCGCGCAGCATCTTGCCGGTGCGCGGCGGATCGACATGGTAGACGGCATCGGTTGCCTTGGCAGCAGCCATGTGATGTGCCTCGGGGCACACACCGCAGATGCGGTTGGTCAGGAGAGGCATTTCCTCCACGGGGCGGCCTACGCAGAATCGTTCAAACCCGCGCAATTCGGGAATTTGGAAGTAGGTATTGGCGACATCGCCTTTATCGTCCAGGAAGATCTCGATCTTGCCATGTCCTTCCAGACGGGTAATGGGATCTATAGTGATTTGTTGCATACTGCCCTCCGTTATTTCCCGTTCGACTTGGCCATCACGCTGCCCTTGAGCAGGGAACCGGCCAGGTTGAAACGATAAAATTGTCCCGCAGGATCCACCAGTCCATCCAGGATGCGGTCGATTTCCGCCGGGTCGTTGCTGTCGATGACCGAGCCGTACGCCGAGATCAGACGGGCGCCGTAATCCAAAACACCTTCCGCGGGACCATAACAGCCGATGCACTGCGCGCCAGCCGCCGGGCAGCGGGAATTGCATCCACTGCGAGTGGCAGGTCCGTTGCAGGGAATCCCCTGTTCGAGCAGGCAGAGTTCGGGGTCGGCATGGGTCGACTGGATGCGCCCAAATTCCTTGACAGTCTTGACGTTGCGCTTGCGGTCGCATTCATCGCACACTGTCGAATTCCCAGCCCCGATGACCGCTCCCTTGGGCGGTAATTCCGCCTTGCCCTGCAGGACCTGGATCGACCAGGTCGATGACCGCCGCGATTTGGTGGGATTCGGGCGGGCAGCCGGGCATGAAGTAATCCACGTCCACCACCTGGGCGAGGGTCTTGAGCCTCGGCAGGATGGTGGGGATATGAATTTCGCCTTCAGGCATGGCATAGGTGGTTTGCGGCAGAATGCCTTGAGGATTGTCCGTGGTGATGGTATTGAAGGCCGTCGTCATGATCTCGCTGGAAGGGCTGAAGTTGGCAAGCCCCGGGATGCAGCCTTCATTCGCGCATGAGCCAAAGGCAACCAGGATCTGCGATTTCCTTCGCATCAGCTTGGCGATGTGCTCGTTCTCGTCGTTGCGGATGCCGCCGTTGAAGAGGGTCAGCAGGATGGACCCGTCCTCCATGGCTTCCACATCCTTGTACTTGGCATCCATGGCGACCGGCCAGAAGACGACCTCGAAATTCGCATCCACATCCAGGATCTTTTCATGGATGTTCAGCACCGCGATTTCGCAGCCGCCGCAGGAGGCGGCCCAATACATGGCAAATTTCGGCTTGCTCATACTGTCACCTCCACGGGAGTGGTTGCGCCGGTTGGAATGGTTCGTTGCGTTCCAGTTCAACGGGCCGAGCGCACGCACTTCTTCAACAAACCGGTTGATCTCGGCGGTAAAAATGGCGCCTTCGGCTGCGCTGGTCCATATCAGCTTCACTCTCTTTGGGTCCATCCCCATCTGAACCAGGACGCGCTTCATCAGGTGAAACGGCGCAGCGCCTTATAATTTTGCTCGATGTAGTGGCAATCTCCGGGGTGGCAGCCTGTGATCAGGACGCCGTCAGCGCCGTCGGCGAAGGCCTTGAAGACAAAAGTGGGGTCCAGGCGGCCGGAGCACATCAGGCGGATCAGGCGCACGTTGGGCGCATATTTCATGCGCGCCGTGCCGGCCATGTCCGCAGCCCGGTAACTGCACCAGTTGCAGGTAAATCCAATGATCATGGGTTCGAAAGTCTCTGTCATGGTTATTCTCCTTATCCGTGGCCCGCGGCCTTACGGCGTGGGAACCTCTTCCTTGCGACGCCCAGCATCAGCAGCCCCTCGATCTGGGAGAGTATTTGCTGGTTGCAGAATCCAGTAGCCGCTGATGACTCCTGCCGGGCAGGCAGCCACACATGTCCCGCAGCCCTGGCATAGCGCCGGATTGACGCGGCTGACTTTCAGGTCGTCAATGAACGCAATGGCATTGAACGGGCACATGGTGTTGCAGATACGGCAACCGGAACAACCTTCCTCGTTGATGGTCGCACGGATGGGCTCGATGGCGATTTCCTTTTGCTGGATCTTACCCAGCACACGCGCCGAGGCGGCTGCTCCCTGTACAACGCTGGCAGGGATGTCCTTCGGGCCTTGTACACAACCGGCAATGTAAATACCCTCGGTCATGGTCGAGATTGGGTCAAGCTTGGGATGCCGTTCGATTAGCCAGCCATCCGCCGAGCAGGAAATGCCGAAGAGTTTGGCCTGTGTCTTTCGCATCGTGACGTGGTTCAAGCCCGACTGAAAGGATGGCCATATCCACCGGTATGCGGAGTTGGTACCCGTCAGCGTATCCTCCACCTGGATGATCGTCTTGCCCTCTTCACCCGGCAGTCGGACCGCATCGGTGATTTCCGCAACTTTGCCACGGATAAAGTGAGTGCCTTCCTCGAGCAGGCGGTGGTAGAACTCCTCGTAGCCCTTGGCAGGGGTGCGAATGTCGATATAGAAGTTGTAAACCTCCGCTCCCGTCTTCTCGTGGACGAGATGGGCAAATTTCAAACTCTGCATGCAGCAGATGGCTGAACAGTATTCGTTGTAGTTTTTGTCCCGGCTGCCCACACAATGGACAATGCCGACGACTTTGGGAACTGACTTCCCATCACGGAGGATGATATCCCCGCCTGTTGGACCGGCTGCGTTACTCAGACGCTCAAACTCAAGGCTGGTGTAGACATTCGGCAGCCTTCCATAACCATATTGGGTGATCCGCTTGGCATCGAACAGATCCCAGCCGGTGGCGAGGATCATATTTCCGACTTCAAGGTTGATTTCTTCATCCTTCTGGTTGAAATCGATCGCGCCGGTCGGGCAGAACTTCTCGCAGGCTTTGCAGGTGCCCTTCTGGAAGAAGGTGCAATTGGGCGCGTCGATGACCGGATATTTGGGCACTGCCTGTGGGAACGGAGTGTAAACGGCTTTCCGATATCCCATCCCGGCCTCGAACACATCATCCACGACTTTCTTGCGGGCATTTCTCCCAGCAAATTCCGCAACCGGTGCACAAATTTCGTTAATCAAATCGGGCTTTCTTGTTGACCTTGACCTGGAAGTTACCCACATACCCCTCCACCTTGGTGACTTCGCTCCAGGTGAGCAGGGTGATATTCTTGTGGGTGCCGGCCTGGACCATCTTGGGGGTCAGGATGCAGGCTGAGCAGTCCAGGGTGGGGAAGGTCTTGTCGAACTGCGCCATGTGCCCGCCGATGGAGGGTTCGCGTTCGACCAGGTAGACCTGGAAACCGGCGTTAGCGATTTCCAGCGCCGCCTGGATGCCGGCGATACCGCCGCCGACGACCAGCGTACTGGAATTGATGGGGACATGCATCTTTTGAAGCGGTTGGTTGTAGGCACACTCGATGAACTGCGCCGGCTACAAGGGATTTGGATTTTTCGGTGGCTACCGCCTTATCGGTGTGAACCCACGAGACCTGCTCGCGGATGGAAACCAGTTCGGTAGGTAGGGGTTCAAACCGGCGCGTTCGGCCGCGGTCCGGAAAGTCTTCTCATGCAGATGAGGGGAACAGGCGGCCACTACCACACGCTCCAGGCCGAGTTCCTTGATATCCTTCTCGATCAATTCCTGCCCAAGGCTGGAGCACATGAACTTGTAGTCTCTTGAGATGACGACGCCGTCCTTCCCAAGGTTTTGTTGAACCCAATCTCGTATGGCCTCAACGTTCACTATCCCAGCGATGTTGGTTCCGCAGTGACAGACATAAACGCCCACTTTGGGTTTAGGGGTATTTTCGCTCATATGGGTCTCCTACTCGCTGGCTTCCTGCCCGCTGGCATATTTCTTCGGAATTCGTGGAGGCATGGGCAATCCTTCCGGTTTCTTGCGTTGAGGGGTCTCCACCGGACGGGGAGCTTCCACTCCTATGCGGCTCATGGCTCCGCTGGCATTGACAAACTCCGAGCCAAAACCCAGGTTCTCGGCTTTTTCACCGAAAGCAATGCCTATTAATTGGGTAAAGAACAGAACCGGGATGTTGTAGTGGGTTTTGAAATATCCATTCATCTGCCCCTGGAAGGCATCCAAATTCATCTGGCACATCGGACATACCGTGGCGATCACATCAGCCTTCAATTCGTCAGCAGAAGCAATTAATCGGCGGATCATCTCGAAAGCAGTGCCAGGGCCGATCTGGGTCATGTGGCCGCCGCAACAAGCTGTCTTGAGCGGAAAATCAACCACCTCAGCCCCCAAGGCAGCAAGAAGATCGTCCAGTTCTTGAGGGTGCTCGGTATCCGAATAACGGTTACCATAATCGGGTCTCGGAAGCATGCATCCAATGTAGGGCACCACGCGCAGACCCGTTAATGGTTTGGTCACATTGGCTTTGATTTTCTCCAAACCGATGTCATTTATTACCACATCCAGCAGGTGACGGACGATCAACGTGCCCGGATCATAGTGTAAGTCGCCTTCGGCCAGAGCTTCGTTAACCTTCATGCCAAAGTCCCTATCCTCAAGCATCATGTGGTCAGCTTTAGCCAAGTTAAGGTAACAGGCTGAGCAGGGTGCCACGACGGTTTTTGAACCGTTCGCTTGCTTCCCGGCCAGTGCCAGGTTGCGAGCAATCAGGGCATAGGCGGGCATTCGATCCAAGGAGAGATACTCTGTTGCTCCACAGCAATTCCAGTCATCAATCTCCTTGAGTGTGATGTCCAAGCTCTTGCACACCGCCTTGACCGAATGATCATAGGCCTTGGCGCTGCTCTCCATCGAGCAGCCAGGATAGAAAATGTAACTGCTCATGCGGCCTCCAATTCTTTGGCACGCTTCAGAATTTTCTTGAGCTGATTCATGCCTTTGATTCGCTTGGGAGGCAAGGGTGACATCCCCTTCTTCGTCAACATGCCTATGGCCATCGGCGCCATGTTGGGCAGACGGGCAGCCAGCTTGGCATGCTTCAGATTGTGGACTCCCGCCAAACCGATCTCGAAACTTCGTCCGTAATGTTCGATATTACTGATGAATGTCTTGGAGAAATCGGAGGCTGTTTTATCCTTAACCTTACCGGATTTGAGGGCCATGTTCTTTAGGGTATACATGATGTCTGTTATATGGACTTCCTGCGGACACCTCACAGTGCAGTAGTAGCACGAGACGCACATCCAAGGAGTGTTACTCGTTAAAGCCTCCTCGCGCATACCTGCTCGCAGCATCGCAAATAGTCTGCGTGGCGTATGGTCCATCTCGGATGCCGATGGACACGAACCGCCGCAGGTACCGCACTGGATGCACATCTCCAGGTTCGATTCTCCTGCGGTTGCTTCTACCACCTCATGCAATAGGGAGAGGTCTTCGTACTCAAGACCTGCTCCGGGACGATTGGTTTGTTCTGCTGGCATAGTCCCTCCGAAATAAATGAAATGGACATGTCTGACCAATTTCCTCCGGGTCTGACATGCATCGATTAATTCAAGGTAGGCAACTTGCTCTCTCAGCCCACATTGATTTATTCCATTACTCAAAAAATTTCTAAGGCCTGAACAATCCCAAACACTTACCTACCGAAAATACCTGATATATCTATATTGTGGCTTTCTTCACAAAAAGTCAACGTTGAATGTCACAAGCTGAATAAATAAAAGTCACGACTAACGAAATCCCAACACCGGCTATATATCTGTTCCCCACCGAGGCAATCAAGATGTTACAAAGAGCTTTCATTTCATTCTTCGGTTGGAATTAATGGTTGTAGGGTTGTTGACAGCCGTATCACGATGATGTATAAAAAGTATGGTATTTGACTTGGTTTGTTGCAAGTCAGTCCGGCCCCGGACTGGTTTGCAACACTACTTTAACTCCTGCTGACTGACGATCAGGGAGAGACACGGTTGGTGGAAAAGGAGAACATCATGTCAAAAAATTTACGAAAGCTTCAAGGCGTTGTAGCAATCCTTGTTATGGTTTCCATCGTTCTGGCGGGATGTGCCCCGGCACAGGAGGGGCAAGAGGGGAGCTCCATCACGATAACCATTCCAGAGGATCCGCCCAGCTTCAATGCCATCGTCGGCGATACAGGCTATGATGCCCTGGTCAGCAACATGGTCATGCTCGGGCTGACCGGCATCGACCCTGACAGCAACGTCTACCCAGAATTGGCGGCAGAACTCCCCACAGTGGAAAATGGCGGCGTGGTCGTGGATGAAGACGCCGGTACCATGGACGTCACCTGGAAACTGCGCCAGGATGTGGAGTGGTCCGACGGCACACCGGTCACTGCCGAGGACGTCGTCTTCACCTGGAACGCCATCATGGATCCCGAAAAGGGTATCTGGGTGCGCGGCTCGGATTATGTGGACAGCGCGGAAAAAATCGACGATCACACCGTGACCTTCCACTACAACACAATTTATACAGGCTACCTGACCCAGCTCGGCGGCGAGCAGCTGGTGGTCTGGCCGGCGCATTACTGCGACGCTGAGCAGGGTTTTTCCCAATGGGATTGCGGCCGCCAGCCTCTCAGCAACGGCCCATTTGTCCTCAAAGAGTGGCAGGTCGGCGACCATATGACCTTCGAGAAGAACCCCAATTATTATGAAGACGGCAAACCCGGAATCGACAAGGTCGTGATCAAGATTGTGCCCGAGGATACTGTTCGCAGGGAAATGCTGCTCAAGGGTGATTTTGACCTCATCATGTGGGTGTCGGAAACGATTGCAAGGGAACTCGAAGGTCAGCCAAACATCGGTGTGAGCGTGAGCCCAACCAACCGCTGGGTGCTGCGCGTCTTCATGAATCAGGCGGAGCGCGGAACGACAGACCCCGCGGCCAGCCCGAATCCCTTCTTTGCTGATGTGCGCGTCCGCCAGGCCGTGCGGCAGGCCATCGACGTGGATGCGATTGCCGAATCCGTTTTCTATGGTTATAGTAATCCGGCATGGACAGAATTCAGCCGCGACCCTTACAAATGCGAAGTGCCTCGACCGAAATTTGATCCCGAAGCGGCCAAGACCCTGCTTGAGCAGGCCGGCTGGAAGGATACGGATGGAGACGGGATCCGCGAATGCCATGGATGCGCGAATGCAAATGAAGGCGACCTTCTGGAGTTTGAACTTGCCACCTACCCTGATTATGGCGAGCCTATTCTCCTGGCTCACCAGCTGGTTGGGGAGCAGTTGACCAAAATCGGGATGAATCCCAAACTGGTTGTAATCGAAGGCACCGTCATGTGGGCAGAAGCAGAGGACGGCGGCACTGAGCAAAGCGGCAACTACGACATGGACCTGTGGGATGATGGCTATTCCGGCGTGGACCCGACTGATTACATGGATGAAATCTATAATTCCAGCGCAGCCGTTCCCGGGAGCGGCTGGAACATCGTGAGGTGGATCAGCCCGGAAATGGACCAGCTGCTATCCGAAACCCACACGCTGGACGAAAGCAAGCGCAAGGAAGTATTCTGCCAGATGGCCAATCTCCTTGATGAAGAACTCCCCGTTGTCCTGCTCTTTACGATCATTAATGCCGATGCGCATTCATCACGGCTGGAAGGGATTCAATCCAACGGCAACGATGTTGTCACGTGGAACGCCGCTGACTGGAAAGTGAAGTGATCAATTTCATCGCGCGCCGCCTGGTGCAGCTGCTCATCATGTTGTTCCTGTTGAGCATTGTACTTTTCGCACTGGTCAATCTGGCACCAGGCGGTCCGCTTGCCGGGCAGGGACAATCCCGGCACATTCCCCCCGAACGAGCTGCCGCCCTCAAGCGGCAGTTCGGTTTAGACAAGCCGCTTCCCGTTCAATACATCGTCTGGCTGGTGGGCAACGACTGGATGCAGGTGGATGCCGACGGAGATGGAACACCCGACAGCATGGGAACCCGGCTGGGAATTCTGCGCGGCGATTTTGGTTTTTCCTTTCAAACCCGTCAGCCGGTAATCGATGAAATCAAGATTCGCCTGCCGAACACGTTGTACTTGATGGCAATTACATTATTAACGGCATTGGTCATCGCCATTCCCGCCGGCATCCTTTCCGCGGTCAAGCAATACTCCAAATTTGACATTACCATCACCACGCTCTCGTTTGCCGGGCAGGCCATCCCGGAATTTTGGCTGGGATTGTTGCTGATACTGATTTTTTATGTCTGGCTTCAGAATCCGTTCACCGGCGAACCTTTGCTTCCCTCCGGCGGGATGTCCTCTCTGGATCTGTTTTCCATAATTGACAGAACCCGCCACCTGATCCTGCCGGTCATTTGCGGGGCGCTGGGCTGGATCGCCTGGTACTCCCGCTTCCTGCGATCGAGCATGCTCGACATCCTGCACATGGATTTCCTGCGCACCGCGCGGGCAAAAGGCCTGCCCGAAAGGTTCGTGCTTTACAAACATGCCTTGCGGAATGCGCTCATTCCTCTTGTCACCATGTTCGCTCTTGACATTCCGACCATCTTTGCCGGTGCGGTCTTTGTTGAAATTATTTTCTCTTGGCCGGGGATGGGCAGGCTTTATTACCAGGCTGCCACACAGCGCGATTACCCCATCCTGCTGGCCGTCCTGATCATCGGCGCAGGGTTGATCCTGCTTTCCAATCTTCTGGCGGATATCCTTTATGCCTACATCGACCCTCGCATCCGCTACGACTGACCTCGAGATCGCGGGGGTCTGGAAGCGATTCAGGCGCCATCCCGGCGCCATTGCCGGAGTCACCGTTCTTCTGATCATTACAGTGGCTTCCCTGCTTGCCCCCCTTTCCCCTTATCCGCCGAACGAATCCAACCTTCAGGATCGTTACGAACCACCCTCCCTTCAGCATCCGATGGGGACGGACGCGCTGGGGCGCGACCTTATGACGCGCGTATTGTACGGCGGCCGCATCTCCCTTTCGGTCGGATTGATGGTGGTCGTCATCTCCCTCACGCTGGGAATAACGATCGGGTCGCTGGCCGGTTACTTCGGCGGGACCGTGGACAACGTCCTGATGCGTATCACGGATGCCATGCTCAGCCTGCCGACTTTCCTGGTGTTGATTCTCTTATCCGCCATGATGCGCGAACAGACCATTCCGTTGATCCAGAAAAACAATGTCCTCAGCATCGCCCTGGTGATTGGCCTGCTTTCCTGGATGACCACCGCCCGGCTGGTAAGAGCGATCTTTTTGACCCAGCGGGAGATGGACTACGTCCGCGCCTCGCAAGCCCTGGGGGCTACCGGTTACCGGATCACAACGCGTCATATCCTGCCCAACGGGATGGGTCCCATCATCGTTGAAGCGACTCTCGAATTGGGATATGCCATCATCGAGGAATCCGGGCTGAGCTTTCTGGGTTTTGGAATCCAGCCGCCTACGCCAAGTTGGGGAAATCTGCTCAGCGACGCGCTGGGGCACTTCACGCAATATCCCTGGTTGGGTATCTTCCCCGGACTGATGATCTTTTTCACCATCATTTCTGTCAACTACATTGGCGATGGACTGCGTGATGCTTATGACCCGCACCATTTCCTTAAAAAGTGGGAGAAGTGTAAACTTAACCTAAAGGAGCCGACCATGCCTGCTGAACTCAAACCACTCGAGCCGATCAAGACCCCGTACCGCCTGCGCTACCTCTCCGATGCGGATTTGAAACAACTTCAGGATGCCACCCTCTCCATCATGGAACGCACCGGCGTCCGGTTCCCATCGGAAAAAGCCCTCAAGGTTCTGGCCGATCACGGCGCTAAAGTGGATTTCGAAAAACAGGTCGTCCGGTTTCCGCGGGACCTGGTGATGAATTATCTATCCAAAATGCCGCGTTATTTCAACATCGGCGCGCGGAATCCTTTTTATGATTTTCATCTTGGCGATGGCTGCACTCATTTCACCACCGACGGCTGCGGGGTCGAGACCATCGACCTTGAGACCCGCGAGCGGCGACCCTCCTGCAAGCAGGACGTGGGCATGATGGCCCGCGTGGCGGATTACCTGCCCTCGGTGGCTTTCTACTGGCCCATGGTCAGCTCGCAGGAACACGGCCGGACGGCGCCCCTGCACGACCTGGATGCCGGGTTTCGTAATACGCTCAAGCACATCCAAAGCGAGACCATCATGGGCGAAGCGGATGCCCGGTATGCATTGGAAATGTCAACGGTGATCGCCGGCAGCCGGGAAGAGCTTAAGAAGCGCCCGAATTTCTCCCTGCTGGTATGCACGATTGCACCGTTGATTCAGGACAAGGACGGTATTGAAGGCGCGATGGTACTGGCAGAAGCCGGCGTACCGGTGGGATTCCTGTCCATGCCCACCATGGGCACCACCGCCCCGGCCACGCTGGCCGGCGCCATCGCCATGGGCGATGCGGAGATCATCAGCGCCGCTGTGCTGATGCAGATGGTCAATCCCGGCGCGCCGGTTTTCCACTCGATGATGCAAGCCTGGGCCGATCCCAGCTCCGGAAATTATGTCAGCTATCCACTGGATGCGCACGGGCGTTATGCCCCGGTGGAAATCGCGCATCATTGGGGCATGCCCTGCCTGGGTGCCTGTTTTGGCACGGACGCGCGCGAGGCCGGCACCTGGCAATCCGGTTCGGAGGTGGCGCTGGACTCGTACATGGTCGGCCTGACCGGCGCGGAATTTGTCACCGGCATGGGTCTCACTCATACCTACACACGCCTTTATCCCGAATCGCTGCTGCTGGATAATGACATCTACCAAAAGGCGCGGCACTACCTCATGACCATGGAAATCAACGATGAAACGCTGGCCCTGGATGTGGTCGATGCCGTGGGCACGGGCGGACACTACCTCGCCCAGAAACACACCCGCAAGCATATGCGCGACTCGATGAAGCGCGGCATTGCCCACCAGGTTGGTCCGGACGGGAAATATCGCGACCCGCGTGAGTATGCCATCGAGCAAACCCGCTGGATCCTGGCGAATCACCACCCCGAACCCCTGGACGATTCCCGGCAGAAAGAATTGGATCGAATCCTTTCCGCTGCGGACAAGGAACTGAACCATTAAACACGCCGGATAACCTGAAAAGGAACAACCATGGCGAACAGCATCACCCCTGCCCTGCAACCCATTGTCCCTGCCTTTCATCTGCAAATCTTGAACGATACCCAGCTGAAGGAGATGAAATCCGCCGTGCTCCAAATCCTGGAAGGGACCGGCGTGCACTGCCCTTCGGATTGGGCATTGAGGATCTATGCCGAGCACGGGGCGGTCGTCGATTTCAAGAACCATGTGGTCAAAATTCCTCCTGAGATCGTGATCGAAAACATGTCTCATGCGCCGCGTTTTTATACAATGGGAGCGCGCCATCCGGACTTCGATCTGAAACTCGACGGGACCGCCACCTACCTCGCCACCGACGGCTGCGGCGTGGAGACGATTGACTTCACCACACGGTTACGCCGCCCTTCCTGCAAAGACGACGTCGCCAAAATGGCACGGATGGCGGATTATCTCTCGTCAATCAGTTTCTACTGGCCCATCGTCAGCGCACAGGATTACCCAAGAATCGCCCCGCTGCACGAACTGGAGGCTTCGTACAACAACACCGTCAAGCATGTCCAGAGCGAGACCATCATGGATGCAAAAATGGCGCGCTATGCCCTGGAGATGGCTCGAGTGATCGCCAAAGACGAACGCGATATGCGCGCCCGCCCGCCGTTGTCGCTGCTTGTGTGCTGCATCGCGCCGCTCGGCCTGGATCGTGATGGCATGGAATCGGCATTGACCCTGGCGGCAGCCGGTCAGCCGGTGGGCTTCATGTCCATGGCTAGCGCCGGTTCCACAGGTCCAGCCACGCTGGCGGGGACATTGGTCACTGGGGATGCCGAGATCGTCGCCGCAATGACGCTCATCCAGATGGCATATCCCGGTGCGCCGGTCTTCCACTCGATGATGCCGGGCATCATGCATCCGCGCACAGGGGCTTTTCTCGGCACCACCTGGGAAGGGTCACTGCTCTACCCGATTGGCGTGGAACTGGCTCATGCCTGGGGCGTACCCAGTCTGGCAGGTGTGCTTGCCACGGATGGGCAAGTCCCGGGTTGGCAGGCGGGAGCGGAAGCGCCTTCGTCCTTGATGTTGTGCGCTCTGGTTGGAGCGGAAACTGGCAGCGGGTTGGGATTGCTCGAATCCTGCACGCTGCTCTATCCCGAAGAGCTCCTGCTGGATAGCGACATCTACCACCGGGTCCGGCTCGAAGCTGCCGGGCTGGATACCAGCCCCGATGCCCTGGCTTTGGATATCATCCGGGACGTTGGTCCGCGTGGATTTTTCCTGAAGCATCGTCATACCCGCGATAACATGCGCAAGAGGAATTACTCCGAGTTGACCTGTCAACCGGCAAAAGACGGTGGGTACCGCGACCCTGTGGAGGTGGCTCAGGAAAAAGCAAGCTGGATACTGGAGAATCACCAGCCTGAGCCTCTCGAACATAACCAGCAAATGGAACTACGCCGCATCTTGGATTCCGCTGAAAAGGATTTCGAAATGGAATCAAAATAATCCCGTTTACTTCTAAAATGGACAATGATCTATGAGAGCACAAATACAGGTACTATCGGCTGAGGAATGCACGCAAGTCCATGAACGCAGCTTGAAGTTGCTCGCCAAGACGGGTGTGAAGGTCATGTCCGATCGCGGGCGCAAGATCCTCGAGGAAGCAGGGGCGGAAATCGACAAGGAGAATCAGATCGTGAAGTTCCCCCGTTCGCTGGTGGAGGAATCCCTCAAACTGGCGCCGCGTAATTTCAAGCTGGGCGGCCGCCGGCAGGATTGGGATCTGGATATGAACATCGGTGAGTGTTCCCTGCTGGCGGATGGCAGTGCGGTCTCTGTGCTTGATTGGGAAACCGGTGAAATCCGCCCCGGCACCTTTGACGACTGGGTGGATGCAACCCACCTGGTCGATGCCATGGACGAAATTGGGGTTTACTGGAATGTGGTCGAAGGAGGTTATTCCGGAGATTCGGATGCCGAGTTTGTTTCCTACTATCGGAATGTGTTCAAGAACTGCTCCAAGCATATTCAGGATTCGGTGGATGGACCCGGGAAAGCCCGCTTGCTGCTGGAGATTTTGGAAATCGTTTTTGGCGGCAAAGATGCAGTGCGAGTTAAACATCCTTTCTCATATCTCTTATGTCCCATGTCGCCGTTGGTGATTGATGACACGTACACCAACGCCTATCTGGAGACCATCGGCTGGGATATACCGGTTGCCATCATGCCGATGCCGTTGATGGGTGCAACCGCCCCGGCCAGCATCATTTCCACTGTTCTCCTGGCTAATGTCGAGTTCCTTGCCATGCTCTGTCTGGTGCAGGCCGCAGCACCGGGGACGGGTGTCATCTATGCGCCTGTATCGCAAAGTATCGAACCGCATACCTGGCGCTATACCGGTGGGGCGATCGAGAATTCCCTGTTTGGGGCGGCGACCACCGCCATGGGCCGTTTTTATCAATTTCCTGTGGAGGCGGCTACCGGCGGGACCGACCAGTACTATCCCGGTGCCCAATCCGGTTATGAACGCGCCATCAACTGGAGCCTGCCTACAATCGCCTGGCCGGATATCCTGGTCGGACCCGGATTACTGGGAGGCTCCACCATTCTGTGCCTTGAGCAAATGGTCATGGATGTGGAGATATTCCGGCGCTATTCAAGACTCTATGATGGCATCCACACTGCTGAAGACCGCTGGCTGGAAGAGGACATCCTAAGAGCCGGTCCGGGCGGCAATTTCCTGAACCATAAATCCACGCTCAAGGCATTACGGGATGGGAAATTCTACATCAGTCAAATGGGATTCCACGAAACCTACGAAAAATGGAAGTCCGCCGGGATGCCGGACATCGTTGACGAGATCCAGCAAATCACCCGTGATATTTTGAAAAAACATCAGCCGCTTCCGCTGGAATCCGGTACGGATCGCGCCCTGGAGCGGTTGGAGCGGCATGTCAGGGCATCTGAAAAAAAGAAAAAGTGAGGCGTTCATGAAGTTCACCGGTCAGTTTCTATCAGATGTTGAGCAGTATCGCATTCACCAGGAATCTCTGCGAGTTCTTGCCGAGGTGGGGGTCAAATACCATGGTGAGAGATCGTTGCCTTTACTTGAGAAACATGGCGCCAAGGTCGATTGGGACAAGAAGATCGCGCATATCCCAAAAGAACTTGTGGAGGAAACCCTGAAGATGACTCCCAAATCGTTTCTGTTGGGAGCCCGTAATCCGATCCACAATTATCCCTTGCCTTCACCGGTCACACGTTACTGTATTGATGGCACTGCAGCTTTTGTCCTCGACTTTGAGACCGGGCAGAAACGTTACGGAGTTTTAAGAGATATCGAGAACAGTTTGCGGATTTTTCAGCAAATGGACCTGGGCATAATGGCCTGGTCTCCCACCGTGGCTTCTGACAAACCGGCATGTTCACGTGCCCTGCACGAATTCTTTGGCATCATGAGATACTCCTCAAAGCATGGCGAGCACGAAGTCCACAACTCTGCCCAGGTTCCCTATCTTATTGAAGGTTTGAAGGCTGTCATGGGCAGCGAGGACGAAATTAAGGCCCGTAAAGCCTACTCGATGATCTACTGTCCGGTCGCGCCGCTGATGCATGATGGTCCCATGCTGGATGCTTATCTTGAGTTGGGAAAATGGGATATCCCGGTCATGATCCTGCCTATGCCCGTCAACGGGACAACCGGGCCCGCCAGCCTGTTCTCGAACCTGGCACTTGCAAACGCCGAGGCGCTCTCATCCATTGTGATCTACCAGTTGGAGACTCCGGGACGCCCCATGATTTACGGCAGCGCCACCGGCTCGGTGGATTTCCGCAACGGCGCTTATCTGGCCGGCACACCTGAAATGGGAATCCAGTCCGCGGCTTTTATCAAAATGGGGCAGTATTATGGCTTTCCAAGTTCATCTGCCGGCTGCTCATCCGATGCAAAGGAAGTCGGAGCGGAGGCCATTCTTGATAAACTGATCACCACCATCCCGCCGGTATGCGCAGGGGCTGATATCATCATCGGTACAGGAGAAATCGAAGGCGACCAGCTGCTCATCCTGGAGCAATTGGTGGTCGACAACGAAATGGGGCACATTTGCGAACGCCTGTATGCGGGTGTGGATGGCAGCGAGACGAAGGATTTATATGAGGATATCGTCAAAGTCGGTCCTGGCGGACATTTTCTGGGATCCCGCAACACCCGCCGGGCGGCACGCAGCGACGAGTTTTTCATGTCGAACCTGATCGATCGGCATCCTTATGAGTCCTGGCTGGAACTGGGCAAACCGAACATGTACCGGAATGCCCGGCAAAAAGTCGTTGAGATCCTCGACACCCCACAGGTGGATCCGTTACCCGAAAAGGTGCTCGCCCGCCTGGATGAGATCCTGCTCGCCGCTGACAAGGAACTCTCGGAGGATGAGTGACCCTGAAATGAAAAACCATGCGGCGGTCACCGCACCTTGAGTGATTGACTAGGCGACCAATAAATATCAACGGGAGTGGACATCCTGATCCACTCCCGTTTTTTTTCACCATTGTTGTGCCATGTGTTCTGCAAGAAGAGCCCTGGCTCTCGCTTTGATTTTAGACATGGCCTCGCCTTTACCATGACCGAGTTCATCCAGAGTGACTGGCTGGGCGAAGGAAATATGCGGATTATATTTTTTGCGTCCGGGTCTCAGGAGCTGGGAGATGACCTGGCCGAATTCCGCCAGCCGCCGGCGTTCCAATCCCGGTTTGGCGATGCGAATTGACCTGCTCTTTGCCCAGCCCGAATCCAGCACGCCGCTGGTAATGGTCACGATCAATTTAGTCTCAGGCACTTTCTTCATGAACAACTCAAGACTGGATGACCAACCTTCCAATTTCCAGACTGGCGGCTTCTTCACCCCATACCTCCGGATCCGGGTCAATCAGACCGGTTGCAAAAATAACCAGGCAGCCTCCCCTCTCCAGAAGCCGGATGGTCTCGCGGACAGCATTGGTGCGTGTGTTTGAATCATTGGTGGCGAAATAGGCATGTTTGCTTGCATTTGGCATGAATTTCACGAGAGGGATGTCGCTGATGATGAACGTGGCATCCGGGCGTGGAATTTGCGAGACAATGGCCATTGAATCGTAAGCTCCGGGATGATTCGACGCCACGATGATCGGTCCGGTGGCCGGTATCGACTCTGCGCCGCGTGACTTGACCTCGTTCACAAAAGGCGGAAGGAAATTCCTGGCTGCGACCTGGGTCCCGTACTTGCCGAGATCCTGATCGATCGGCACAAGCATGACCGCCAGACGCCTGGCAATCGGCCTGACGATCCATCCAAAATTCCTGCAGGCAAAACCCGTCTTTGAAAATCCCAGGGCATTAAAGACTTCCTCCACAAGACGCGTGGTCATCACATTGACGTCGGCAGTTTCAGGTGTCGGGTATTGTCATTAACAACTCCGTGTTTTGTGGGGCCTTTGATAATTAAAGAGAAGCCACTGGTGCAAGCCACTATGCTCTGTCATGCATGAGAGATAAAGATGGTTACCCGGCAGTCTGCATGATGCTCATGGAGTAGAGTTTTGACTCTGCAATCATGTCCTCAGTGGTTCGCCTTTACCATCGTCGAGTTCATCCATCGTAACAGGTGGGGCAAAGGAGATATGCGGCGTATACAAGTTTTTTACCTGGGCGCAGGAGCTGCGAGATGACCTGCCCGAATTCTGCCAGGCGACTGACGATCGATCCCCGGCTTGACGATATGAGTCAACCGGCTCTCCGCCCATCCCGGATCGAGCACGCCGCTGGTAATCGTCACAATCAGTTTGGTTTCCGGCACTTTTTTCATAGAACATCTCCAGGCTGGGCGACCAGTGTTCGAGATGCTGGCTGGCTTCGGCTTCGCCCCACACTTCCGGGTCGGGGTCGATCAAGCCTGTGGCAAAGATCACCAGGCAGCCTCCCTGCTCCAGGTGGCGTAGACTGGCGCGCAAGGCATTCATCCGACTGGAAGGCTCGCTGGTCGCATAAAGAACGCGTTCACGCGCATTCGGCATGTACTTGAAAAACGGGATGTCGCTGATGATGATTTTAACGTCAGGTCTGGGGATCCTGGAAATGATGGCAAAGGAATCATACGCGCCAGGGTGATTCGACGCCACAACCACCGGACCGGAAGTTGGGATATTTTCCATTCCGCGGGCTTTGACTTCCTTCACAAAGTATGGGATGAAATCTCCGGCAAGCCACCTGGGTCCCGTACTTCCCAAGGTCTTGATCGAACGGAACAAACATATCCGCCAAACGTTTCGCGATCGGCCTGAAGCATCCAGCCAAAATGACGGCAGGCAAATCCGGTCTTCGATAATCCCACCGCAAAGAAGACCTCCTCCACGAGACGGGTGGTCACCATTTCAACGTTAGCGATTTCGGCTTCTGGAGTTGCCATTGTTTTCTCTCCGATCTGAGATAATCATCGATATTATTTTAGCTCGAAATTAATGATTAATGTCAGTTGCGCAAACATTATATATTATATATAATATATAAAGTTCTCCCGAAATTATTCGATAAACCCAATGGAAACTCAAAACAACGAGACGGTCCAGCGCAAAACGCTGAAAGATGAAATATTCGATGTGCTGAATAAGCGCATCATCGCCGGGAAGTATTCCCCGGGTGAATGGCTGCGTCAGGAGGAGATCGCCTCACAGCTGGGTGTGAGCCAAACTCCCGTTCGCGAAGCGCTCGACCTGTTGGTGTCGGCCGGCCTGGCAGAACGAGTCCCCTACACCGGGGTGCGCGTGGCACAGCTCTCCACGGACGATATCATCAATTCGTACGGAATGCGCCTGATGTTGGAGACCGCGGCCACAAGGTGGGCAGCAACACTGATTCAAAAGGATCAAGTGGACGGGTTAAATCGCATCCTGGACGAGATGAAAAGTCATGAGTCCCTAAACGATATGTCCACCCAACGGCAGCTCAGCCGCGACTTTCACCTGTCCATTGTAAATGCCAGTGGAAACGCGCTCATGGTCAGGGTGTATCAGGTGGTGGCCAACGCCTTCCCGGACTGGATGATGTACGAGGTGATGTACCGGCGTCCGGAGCTTCTGGAGGAAAGCCTGGCTCAGGAATACGCCGAACACCGGGCCGTCGTTGACGCCCTCGCGGCCAGAAAGCCCGAACTGGCTGCTCAAAAAGCCATGGAGCATGTACTTCACCTCGGGCGCGATCTGGAATCACTGCTCCAGATTCCAGGCGAATTGATCAGGGAAAAGGAACGCCAGGCGCTGGCGTTCATCAAATCATCGTAAATTAAGACATTGTTGAAATTCAAAGGAGGAAAACATGAGCAAGGAAGATCTATTCAAGAAAATGGCGCAAAGCATTGTCGACGGCGATGCTGAAGTTGCCGAAGCCCTCGCCAAGGAATCCATCGCTGAAGGAATCGATCCGCTGGAAGCCATCACTGACGGTTACGTTGTTGGCGTGAATCAGGTGGGCGATTCCTTCTCCTGCGGCATGGCTTTTTTGCCTGAACTGGTGATGGCCGGCGAGGCGATGAAATTGGCCGTGGCCACGCTCGAGCCCGAGATGCAGAAGCGCGGTTCAGAGCGCAAGATGCTGGGCAAGGTTGTGATCGCCACCGTGGAAGGCGACATCCATGAGATCGGCAAGTCGCTGGTGGCGACCATGCTGGGCGCATCGGGTTTCCAGATCTATGACCTGGGCGTGGACGTACCCTCCGAGAAGATCATCGGCAAGGCGCTGGAAGTAAATGCGGACATCATCTGCATGAGCGCCCTGCTCACCACCACCATGGTCCGGCAGAAGGAAGTGATCGAGGAGCTGGACAAGGAAGGCTTGCATGGCAAAATCAAGGTCATGGTGGGTGGCGCTCCGATCACCAAGGATTGGGTCAATTCCATTAACGCGGACGGCTACTCAGAAGATGCCATCGGCGCAGTGAACGTTGCCAAAAAGGTTATGGGAATCTAACGCACTTGACTCAGGAGGTCATCCGTGACCAAGAAGATAAAATCCATCACCAACCCCAAGCTCAAGCTTGAGGTTCTGACTCCCGCCGAGATTAAACAAATCCACGATGCCACGCTGTGGATCATTGAAAAAGTCGGTGTGCGATTCCCTTCCGAAAACGCACTGAAAATCTGGCTGGCCTGCGGCGCTGAAATTGACTGGGACCGCAAGATCGTCCGCGCCAAAGGTGAACTCATCGAGAAGGCGCTTAAGACCTGCCCGCCAGGCTACACCCTTTCGGCCCGCGACCCGCAGCAGGATCTGCCCCTCGACGGCAATCACGTATTCGTCGGCACGGATGGCTGCGGCGTGGAAGTGCTGGACATCGAAACAGGCATCCGCCGCGTCTCACGCCTTTCAGACGTGCGCGATGTGGCCCGCATCGCAGACGCCACCGAGGAAGTCGGCTTTCACTGGGTGCCGGTCTCAGCCCAGGACAAACCGCCTGAAACCCGCGGGCTGCATGAGATCAAGACCATCTGGGAAAATTCCACCAAGCATGTGCAGACCGAATCCATTTATAACGAACGCGAAGCACGGGCAGCGATCGAAATGGCAGCACTCATCGTCGGGGGTAAGGATAAGCTGCGCGAACGCCCCGTCCTTTCGCTCATGCAGTGCTCTGCTCCGCCCCTGGGACACGATGGCGGCAGTCTGGATGCTGCCCTGGTGGCCGCTGAGCATGGCATCCCCACTGGATTCATGACGATGGCAGCCAATCTGACGACCGGTCCCGCCACCCTTGCCGGCAACCTTGCCTTAGGCAACGCGGAGGTCATCGCAGCTACCGCCCTGCTGCAGCTGGCACACCCCGGCGCGCCTGTGTTTTATGCGGCCGCCCAGACCGCCTCCGATCCGCGTTCCGGCGCTTACACCGGCGGCGGACCCGAGGATTTCCTCTACGGTGCGGCAGGCAATGTTCTGTCTGATTTTTATAACATCCCGCTTTCGATGGGATCCTTCGCCACCGGCGCCAAGCAACCCAACTGGCAGGCAGGACTCGAGAACAGCCTGTCCACCTTCATGGCCAGCATCGTCATGTCCGACATGATGCTGGGGGTCGGGTTCCTGCACGGCAGCCGCATCTGGTCCTTTGCCGAGATGATGATGGACTGCGAAATCTTCTCAATCATTCATAAGACCATGCAAGGCATCGTGGTTAACGAAGAGACACTCGCCCTCGACACCATCGCCGCAGTCGGCCCGGGAGGAAATTTCCTCTCACAGAAACATACCCGCGCCCACATGCGCGACCTGTTCCTGCCGGAGTTCATGGACCGGCGCCCCTACAACGAATGGGAAGCCAAGAAGGACAATGCCTCCGATTGGGCACTCGCGAAAGCCCGCAAGATCCTGGCCGAGCACCAGCCCGATCCGCTGGACGAAAAAGTCAGCCTCGAAATGGGAAAGATCATCGCCAGCCTCGAGTAGCTTTCATTTTGAATATTTCTTTGCGGCCGGGGGTTTCTCCTGCCGCCACCTGAAAGGATTGCCATGCAGCCAAATCTTTCCCTCCTGACCCCCGACCTGATCGCGCGCATCCTTGACGAAGCCTTTCAATTGATGATGAACCCCGGCATCAAGGTTCAATCTGCGGAGGCTATTCGATACCTGCAGAATGCCGGCGCGGCTGTGGACGAATCCACGGAGGTGGTGCATATCCCGGAGAATCTCGTCAGGCAGGCACTGGATACCGTCCCTCCCGTCTTTCATCTCTACGACCTGCACGGCAACCCCAAGGTGCAATATGGAGGGGACGCCGTCCATTTTGATCCCGGCTCATCCGGGGTTCACATCCTTGACCCGGATACGCTTGAACACAAGCCGTCTGAAACCCGCGACTTGATCCGTCTGGTCCAAGTGGCGGAGATGCTGCCGCAGCTGGATGCGCAATCCACGGCCATTGTCTGCAATGAGATGCCCAAATCCATCGGGGATATGTGGCGGTTGTATGTGGTGCTGATGCACTCCGAAAAGCCTGTGGTGACAGGCGCGTTCTCCATCAAGACACTGGAATCCATGCTGGAAATGTTGTCCATCCTCAGCGGCGGACGCAAGGGTCTGAGGGAAAAACCTCGGGCGGTCTTTGATGTATGCCCTTCCCCTCCGCTGATCTGGAGCGAATTCGGCGCGAACAACTTGATCGAGCTGGCGCGGGCCGGCGTGCCTGCCGAGATGGTCTCCATGCCGCTGGCAGGGGCTGCTGCGCCTGTCACCCTGCTAGGCGCGATCACCCAGCATGCTGCCGAGTGTCTCAGCGGGATCACGATACACCAGCTCGCGCAGCCAGGCGCTCCCATCGTGTGGGGCGGCGCGCCGGCCATCTTCGATATGCGTAAAGGTACCACTCCGATGGGTGCCATTGAGACGGCCATGATCGACTCGGCTTACGCGCAGGTCGGCAAGTCGCTTAATCTACCCACTCACACCTACCTCGGCGCGTCTGATGCCAAGGTGGTGGATGCTCAGGCCGGACTCGAAAGCGGGATGACCGCTCTGGTCGGTGCGCTGTCCGGAATCAACATGATCTCAGGGGCAGGCATGCTGGACTTCCTCGCCTGTCAAAGCCCCGAGAAACTGGTGATCGATGCCGAGGGGATTGCCATGGCGAAACGCCTGCTTGCCGGGATCGAGCCTCGCACCAAGACTCTGGCAACGGAGATGTTCGAGGGGATCAATTTCAAAGGCGACTTCCTGAAGAAGAGATCACGCGCAAACTGTTCCCGGTGGAACAACACCTTCCCAGTCCGGTGATCGACCGCGACTCGGTGCGCGGATGGCAGGCGGCAGGCAGTATGGATACATTCACGCGCGCGAAGGATAGGGTCAAAGAATTGCTCTCTGAATATAAGCAGCCCGACCTGGATCCGGCGCTTGAAAAAGAGATGCGGGCACACGTAAAGAAATCCGCCGTTGC
This sequence comes from uncultured Chloroflexia bacterium, assembly GCA_963709295.1. Taxonomy (GTDB): domain Bacteria; phylum Chloroflexota; class Anaerolineae; order Anaerolineales; family Villigracilaceae; genus JBGPQJ01. The sequence goes on from CAVPVW010000008.1 coordinate 90,756, forward strand.
GGCCGGCTTGGAAAATCTTCCGAAATTTTAAGCATGCTGGATCTGGCGCAACTACTCCGGGTACCCAAGGTGGACACGGCATTTAATATTGCGCCGGACGGTTCACGCGTCGCCTATTCGTCGGATAAATCCGGCGAATGGCAATTGTATGAGTTGATTTTGGATTCAGGAGACGCCTCCCCGCTCACAAAAAGCCGCGGGGCCAAGTTCTCACCACGTTATTCCCCCTCCGGTTCGCATCTCGCGTTCGTTGTGGATTTTAACGGCAGCGAGAGTTACCACCTGTTCTTAAAGAGTTAAAAACCGGCAGGGAACACGATCTTACTCCGGATATCCCTTATGCGTTGCAGCCCAATGTTGCCTGGTCGCCGGATGGAAATGAAATCGCTTACCTTTCCGATCAATCCGGTCATTTCGACGCATACATTCTCAATATCAAGGATGGCTCCTCCCGGCTCGTCTTCTCGAACAGCCATCCCTGCTGGGACATATTCTGGTCCCCGGATGGCCACTGGCTGGTGGTGGAAGTCGAAATGCGTGGGCAGGATTACGGCCTTTTCCTGGTCCCATTGGATGGCGGACAGCCCTTCGAATTATCCCGGGATGGAAAGCCAATAAACGCCAAACATCCCGCGTGGTCACCGGACAGTCGGAAATTGCTGTTTTCGTCCGATGCGCAGGGATTTTACGACATTGCGACCTACGACCTGGCGCGCGGGACGATCAACTGGCTTACTGAAGGAGTTGCGGAGGACTATTCTCCCGTTTCTTCTCCGGACGGCAAACTGATGACCTTCGTACGCTCGCGGGGAATCCTGACCTGGCTCGAGCTGCGCGGGACCGGCCGGCAAGCAAAACGCATTGAAGCGGGCGATGGCCTCCACGCCAAACCGGCATTCACTCCTGACGGTAAACACGTGATCTTCGTATTCGAAACCTGTTCCCAACCACCCGATCTATGGTGCCTGGATGTCAAGACAGGAAATCGCCAGCAGCTTACCCATTCTCTCCCGGAAGATCTGGCACAAGCTCACTTTGCGACACCGCGTGAAATCCGCTACACCGGCATGGATGGGGTCTCTGTTCCAGCATTGTTATTCCTGCCCTCCGGCGTAAAACAACCCGCCTCGGCGGTGATTCTTATTCACGGAGGCCCGAACTATCACTACCAGGCTATGTGGCATCCGCTTGCGGCGCACTTGGTCAGCCGAGGATGGATCGTGCTGGCTCCCAACTACCGCGGGTCCACGGGTTACGGGCGTGCCTGGCAGACCGCCAATATCATGGACATCGGCGGTGTGGATACCCGGGATGTTGTGGCCGGATCCGGCTACCTCACCTCCAACGGTTATGCCGACCCGGAGAGGATTGCGCTCACCGGAAATAGCCACGGCGGATATCTGACCATGACCTGCCTGACCCAGTTCCCAGACCTGTGGGCTGCCGGTTCGGCTGTGGTCCCTTTTTTGAATTTTTTCACCAGCCACGAAAACTCCCGCCCCGACCTGCAGCACTGGGACATCCAAAACATGGGCGATCCCCACGAGAATTTCGATCTGTGGCGCGAACGGTCACCCTATTTTTACCTGGACAAGGTCAAGGCACCGGTGCAATTCATCTGCGGAGAGAACGACCCGCGCTGCCCGCCCAGCGAATCGGAGGCTGCCCGTGACCGGCTGCTCGATCTGGAGCGGGTGGTGGATTTTGTTCTTTATGAAGATGAAGGCCACGGTTTTTTAAAAACAAAGAACGTCATCTCGTCCGAATTGCGGAGAGTGGCGTTCCTCGAAAAATATCTAGAACCGAAGTAACTTCTCAGGAGAACTCATGCCTCAATTCAGCATTCTTTCCCTGCAGGAGGTTGAATCCCTCCACCATGCCACCCTGCGAATTCTGAGTGAGACCGGCGTCCAGATGACTCATGCCGGCGCTCGCAGAATCCTCACGGATGCAGGTGCCTCTCTCAATGGGGACCGCGTCCTGCTCCCTTCTGAACTCGTGGAAAGATGCATCAGCCTGGCTGGAAAGAAGGTCAGCGTCAAAGGCCGCGGAGGCGGGGTCAAGACTCTCGGCGACGGCAGCCTTTACTTCCATAATCTTGGCGGCGCCCGCGACGTATTCGACTCTCCATCAGGCGCCAAGCGTTATGCGGCTGTCCAGGATGTGCGCGACGCCACCCGCCTGCTGGACGCCCTCGAGAATTGTCACACCATCACCCCTTTCTTTACTCCGCGCGATGTGCCCGGGGAACTGATGTCGCTGGGTATGTACCGCCATGCCTTGCCGTTCACCACCAAGCCACTTCAAGGACCGGGCGTGCAGTATGCCGCCGAGGTCAAATACGCCGTCCGCATGGCGGAGGTGATCGGGAACCCAATGGAAGTGCTCACTCTCTCGCTCTCACCGGTCAGCCCGCTGGCACTCCCCGACCATGAAGCGGAAGCCATCCTCGCCATTGCCAATGCCGGCATTACCTTTGCTCCGCTGCCCTGCCCCACCGCGGGTACCACCGCCCCCTTCTCAATCGCCGGTGCGATTGCCCAGCAAAACGCAGAAAACCTGTTCGCGCTGGTACTGGCTCAATTGGTGCAGCCGGGACTTCCCATGGCCTACTGCGGACGGCTGGCCATGATGGAGCCGCGCACCGGTATCTCGGTTTGGGGAGGGCTCGAACTGGGGCTGGCCTCCGCAGGGACGGTACAGATCGGTCATCGCTACGGTTTCGCGGTCAATGTTTACGGTTTCTCAACCAATGCCCACACGCTCGATGTTCAGAATGGATTCGAGCGTGGGCTGAACGCGCTCATTCCCGCCCTGGCCGGCGCGGATGAACTCTCGGGCATCGGCGAAATGGAAGCCGGTGTGAGCGGATCCTTCGCCCAGATGGTGGCGGATAACGAATTCGCCTCCAGCATCCTCCGCGCGCGCAAAGGATTTGCCACCAACGAGGACACTCTGGCTGTGGACGTAATCTCTGCGGTCATGAACGGCACACGGAATTTCCTTGGGCAAAAACACACCATGAAATATTTAAAATCGGGGGAAGTCCTGCTGACAAAACTGGCCGAACGCGGCACCTGGGAAAACTGGGAAGCTGAGGGACATAAAGGTTTCCTTGAACGGACGCATGCCGAAGCCGAACGAATTCTCCGCGAACACACCGTCCCTCCACTTGAGGCGGTGCAGGAGAAGGAATTGGATACAATCATGGAAGCGGCTCAAAAGGAATTGGTGAAGTAGAACCAGATAACAGGTTTTATATTTAGGAGAGAACATGCTCGATAAGGCAAAAGGAATTCACAAACAAGTCAGCGAGTGGCGCCGGGATTTCCACATGCACCCCGAATTGGGATTCACAGAAACACGCACGTCTGCCAAAGTGGCTGAAATCTGCGAATCTCTGGGTTACCGGGTCAGGCGTGGAGTTGGGAGAACCGGCGTCGTTGCAGATTTTGGAAGCGGCAGACCAGTCATCGCCATTCGCGCGGACATGGATGCGCTGCCCATTCTGGAGGCAAACAATGTGCCCTACGTTTCCCAGAACGCCGGCGTGATGCACGCCTGCGGACATGACAGCCATACCGCCATGGCTCTCGGCGCGGCCTCTTTGCTGGCAAAGGAAAAGTTTTCCGGCACGGTGCGATTCCTGTTCCAGCCCTCCGAGGAGGTCGGCGATGAGGAGGGCATCAGCGGTGCACCTCACATGATCGATGACGGCGCCATGGAAGGTGTGGACTTTGTCATCGCACAGCACGTGGACCCCGAATCGCCCACCGGGACCATCTCCATCGAAGCCGGTCCGTGCTCGGGAGGCGTCAACTCGTGGTTCGGAAAGGTCGTCGGCCGCGGCGGGCATGGCGCAAAGCCTGAAGTCACGGTCGATCCGTTCTTCCTGACTGCCCATGTGATCTTTGCGTTGAACGGCATTGTCTCACGCCGCATCAACCCCTTCGACCCCGCTGTGGTCAGCATCGGCTCGGTCAACGGCGGATTTACTCAAAATGTCATCCCGGATCACGTGGACGTGACCGGCACCTTGCGTTACACGGATTTCAAGGTACAAAAACTAATCCACGATGAGATCAAGCGTGCCTTTGAAATCGCCAAAACGCTGGGTGGTGATCATGAACTGAAAATCGAAACCGGGACTCCACCGATGGTCAACGACATTCGGGCAGCCGAACTGATACGCGCGGTGGGCGGTGACCTGCTTGGCAAGGATCACGTGATTCCATTTGACAAAACGCTTGGCGCCGAGGACTTTGGATGCTTCATGCAGCACGCTCCTGGCGCAATGTTCACGCTTGGGGTCGGGATCGATGGAGATCCGCGGCACATCCACAATCCACGCTTCGATATCAATGAAGACGCCCTTCCGATCGGGACCGCCGTCCTGGCAGAGACAGCATTGCGGTTCCTGCGGTCGTAAGGAATCGGTAATTCTAAAAAGAATCAAGGAGAACAGCATGATCACAACCCTCAAGAGCGAGAAAAAGGAAATTAAAATCGGCATCGACCGACCATTCGTCATCATCGGCGAGAAGATCAACCCCACCGGTCATAAAAAACTGGCAGCAGCCTTGACCGAGGGCAATCTCGATTATGTGCGCGAAGTCGCGGAACGCCAGGTGGCCTGGGGCGCAGATGTATTGGATGTCAACGTCGGCGTGCCCGGCATCGATGAACCAGCCGTGATTAAAAAGGTGGTCGAGCTGGTGGTGTCCATTACGGACGTGCCGTTGTGCATCAACTCGGGAAATCCGGATGTGCTTAAAGCCGGGCTGGCAGCCGCGCCCGGGAAACCGTTGGTCAACTCGGTCAGCGGTGAGGAAAGCCGATTGAATTCCGTCCTGCCGCTGGTCAAGGATCGCGGCGCAGCGGTCATCGGCCTGACCATGGACGATAACGGCATCCCCAAGACTGCGGAGGAGCGGGTGGCGGTGGCCGAAAAAATCCTGGAACGCGCCGCCCGGCTGGGCATCCCTGCGGAGGATGTGATCATCGATCCGCTCGTGCTGACGGTCGGTTCGGACAGCAAAGCCGGACTGGTCACACTCCAAACCATCGAGCTGTTGCGAGCAAATCTGGGGGTGAACGTCAACCTCGGAGCCAGTAATGTTTCCTTCGGGCTGCCTGACCGTCCCAGCGTCAACGAGGCGTTTCTGGCGATGACCATCCGGGCAGGAGCGACCTGCGCCATTACAGACCCGGTCAAGCTTGGAGCGGCCATCCGCGCTTCGGATTTGCTGCTGGGCAGGGATGATTACTCGATGCGGTATATCAAATATTTTCGCGCCACCGAAGCGCTCAGGGAAAAGGAAGCAGCCAAGGGATAAACCAAATCAGGCGGACTCTCGTCCGCCTGATTTTTTATAATCTGGTGTTTTAGATTCCGCAGTGCAATGAGGTGGTGTTCAACACCTGCAATCCTTCAGCACGGTCACAGCCATGCCGTTCCGCGAACTGGCGGGCTTTGAAGTCAAGAGCGAAGAGCAGCTGTTCCATGCCGTCCGGATCAAATTGAGCTTTATAGCACTTAACTGCTTCAACTTTCTTCTCCCAGGTCGCCTCCACATCGGAAAAATAATTCGGTTCCCGGGTAAAGTAGAACGCAATGCCAAGCAGGTTGTGCGGCTCATAAGCTGAATCCACCGCCGGGTCGCTGCTTGGGATTTTCGTCAGCCCGAAGAGCGAGGCGGCGCTGGCAGCAGCCAGGCCGGTGGTGTAATGGTCGCGGTGCGCCTCGTAGGTCAGCCAGGGATCGGGGGCAAAGATAAAGTCCGGTTTGATCATACGGATGTGCTTGAGCAGATCGCGCCAGACTTGGAAATAATCATACTCACCGGCATCCGGATATCCCAACCAAATCTGTTCCTTCACGCCGATGATTTTTGCTGCAGCAGCTTGATCCCGTTTAAGGGCTTCCGCAGCCTGTGACGGAGAGAGGGAGGCATCTACTACGCCCATCAAGTCGTCAGTGACGGTAAGATAAATGAGTTCCGCGCCTTTTTCCGACAAGGCAGCAAGGGTCGCTCCGGCACCGATGTCATTGTCATCATAATGAGGTTGGATGCACAGAATGCGCTTCGCCAAATTGAGATCAGGCACGGGAAGGATGGTATCGAATGAAGGTTTATCCATAGAAACTATTATATGCGTTTTTCCATACAGATGACAGTCAGCCAACCGATACATGACAAAAGACCGGTTCTCTAACTTGAAATTGTCCTCAAATGGAGTTATCATTTATGCAAGGTTTACTTGAACCTATCCCAAATTCATTTCACTAAGAGGAGAAGATTATGTCCAAACGCGTTTTATTCACCGTGTTCGCTGTCCTTGTAATTTCAGCGACGATGCTCTCGGCCTGCGCGCCGGCCCCCACCCCGACGGAGGAACCGGTCGTCCAGCCAACTGAGGCACCCAAGCCTACCGAAGTCCCGCCCACACCCGAACCAACGGCTGTTCCTCTCGGTTCAGCTGAGAATCCCCTGGTCATGGCGCTCGCCCCAAGCGCCACCTCCCAGGAGCTTCAGACCGGCGGCGAGGCGATTGCTGCCAAGTTGAGCGAACTGACCGGCTACACCATTAAGACCGAAGTGCCCACCAACTATGCGGCAATGATCGAAGCCATGGGTTCCGGCAATGCTCACATCGGCTGGCTCGCTCCCGTTCAGTACATCGTAGCCCACGGCAAGGGCTTTGCGGATGTGGCACTCTCTACCGTCCGCAATGGATCGAATCACTATGGCGTGCAGTATGTTGTGAACTCCGAGTACAAAGATGCCGACGGCAATCCCTTCACCCTGTACTACGATCCTGCCACAGGCATGGCCACCGCAGATGCCGCAACCGCCCTGGCTCAACTGGATGGCAAGAAACCCTGCTGGACTGATCCTCTGTCAGCTTCCGGATATATTATTCCATCCGGCATCTTGAAAGCAGAAGAAATTAAAACTCCGGCTGGAGCATGGGTTCAAGGCCACCCGACGGTCATCAAGTCCGTGTACCTCAGCCCCAAGGGTGAGATTTGCGCGTTCGGCGCGACCTTCATCGATGCACGCTCGAATGTGGTCAATGACTTCCCGGATGTGAATGACAAGGTGCAGATCCTGTGGGTCACCGAGCCGTTCATCCCGAACGACAACGTCTCCCTCGCCACTGACCTCCCGGCTGACATGAAGGAAAAACTGACCCAGGCTTTGGTGGATCTTGCCTCGACTGAAGAAGGGATTGCCCTGCTCAAGAGCGGTGGATACAGCATCCAGGGTCTCGAGCAAGTGGATGACACTTTCTATGATGAATTCCGGGTTTACCTCGAAGCTTCCGGCGTTGACCCGACGACACTCTTCAAGTAAGCCGATTTAGCCACACAAGAGAGGGATGACGTATTGTCTCCCTCTCTTTTTTTAGTGAAGACTCAATCCCTGAAATAGTAATGGTGTTTTACATTTGAGGTATTGGATTTTCAAACTATCCAGAACAGGATGACCTATGCTGCGAGTAGAACACGTCTCCAAGACCTATCCCACGGGAACACAGGCGCTCAAGGATGTCAGTTTTGAAGTACAGGATGGCGAGTTCCTGGTTGTGATCGGCCTGTCAGGCTCTGGAAAGTCCACCTTGTTGAGATGCATCAACCGCCTGATCGATCCCACCGAGGGGAAAATCTATTGGAATGACATCGATATCACGGCTGCCTCGCCCTCGGATCTGCGGCTCATCCGCCGCCACATCGGCATGGTGTTCCAGCAGTTCAACCTGGTCAAGCGGTCGAGTGTTCTCACCAACGTCCTGTCCGGCAGGTTGGGATACGTCAATTCATTCACAAGCCTGCTCAACATCTGGTCGGAGGAAGACAAGCAGCGGGCGATGAAAGCCCTCGACCGGGTGGGCATTGCAGACAAAGCCTCCGAACGGGCGGATGCCCTTTCGGGCGGCCAGCAGCAGCGGGTGGGCATTGCGCGCGCGCTCATGCAGGAGCCGAAAGTGATCCTTGCTGACGAACCTGTCGCCAGCTTAGACCCAGTTCTGTCCCACACCATCCTGCAGTATCTCGAACAGCTCAATAAGGAAGGCATCACGGTCATCTGCAGCCTGCACTTCCTGGACTTGGTGCACCGGTATGCCACTCGCGTGATTGCGTTGAAAGATGGGATTAAGGTTTTCGAAGGCCTTCCGCCAGAGATCGACCGGGCAAAGTTCAAGGAAATCTACGGCGAGGAAGCGCAGGAAGTGCGCGCGACTTCTGTCGAGGGATAAGCATGGCTGAAAAAGCTGATAAGCAGGAAAAGTCGCCCTTCATTGCCGGTCTTCTTTCAGCGGTGATTCCGGGTCTGGGGCAGGTCTATGCCCGGCAGGCTTATCGCGGCGCGGTGATTTTTATCGGCACGATGCTGGTGCTGGCAATGGTAATCTGGTACCGCCATCCTGCATGGTACATCGCTCCTCTCGGCATCTGGCTGTGGAACGTGGTGGACGCGGCCAGCCTGGCAGCCGGTCGAAAACGCAGTTTCCTCCTGCCCATCCTGCTTGGGCTGCTTGCCGCTTACGGTATCGGCTGGCAGGTCTCCCAGATCGACTTCAGCAAGGCCAGCCTCTCCCGCGCCTATCTCATCGTCAGGCCGATGTTCAGTCCTGATTTCGTCGAACCGCGGCGGGAGGAAAACTCCATCTGGGTGGGTGTGGAAGTCCCATGTTCGCCGGAACCGCCTCAAGCTTACCGAGAAGACGGCGGCAAGTCGCTTGCAGTGATGCCTGACTGCGGTGGTGTCCACGAAACTCTCATCGTGACCGCCACGGGTTTGTGGCCAAACACCGATACCAATGTCGTTTGGCGCACACCCATCGGCGACCCGAAGATGGTCAGCGAGGATGAAAATTCCATGCTGGTCGTGCCATCCGACGAAAACGGCAACATGACGGTGGTCATTCGCGTGCCGACCACGGCATTGGTGGCCGCGCCAGATCCGACCCTGCCCTCAACAGCACCGCGTTTACCTCTATCAGTACCGCTCCCTGGGGGGCATTCAACTTTCTTATGTAGGCGGAGAAGTGCTCAAGGGCGCTGCGGTGACGGTGGCGATGGCGCTCATGGCCACCACGCTTGCCATGTTTGTTGCGGTGCCCATCAGTTTCCTGGCTGCGCACAACCTGATGAGCGGAAATCCCTTCACGCTTGGCATATATTACATTGTTCGGACAATGCTGAACATACTGCGCTCGATCGAAGCCTTGATCATTGCCATCATTTTTGTGACCATCGTCGGCCTGGGACCCTTCGCCGGCGTGATGGCGCTGGCCATTCATTCCGTGGCTGCGCTGGCGAAGTTGTATTCCGAGGTCATCGAGGGGATCGACAACGGTCCGATCGAAGCCATTTACGCCACCGGTGCCACCTGGGTGCAGATGGTGAGGTTTGCTGTCGTCCCGCAAATCGTGCCGGCTTTTACGTCCTTCACCATCTACCGCTGGGATATCAATGTCCGCTCGGCGACGGTCATCGGTCTGGTCGGCGGAGGCGGCATCGGCTTCCTGCTGGTCGAACTCATCCGCGTGAATGACATGCGCGGCGTAAGCACTGTTTTTATTGCCATCGCTGTGATCGTGATCGTGCTCGACTTCGTGAGTGCCAAGGTGCGGGAGAGGCTGATCTGACATGAAAAAGCCAAACCCTGTACTTCGCATTGGACGCATAACGCTCACAATTGCGGTCATCGCCGCTGTTTACTGGTGGGCTTGGCAGGTTACAGAAATCGACCCTGCCAAGCTGGCGGATTTATCCAAAGGCATGCGTGTTTTGCGTGAATTTGCCTCTCCAAACTTTTTCTCACGAGATGTTGAGCTAACCACCATTGAGCTAGCTTTCCCCATTCCATGCGGGTCCGCGCCGGAATCCGAGCCGATCACGTCCGGCCCGCGGATCGTCACCAGCGTTCCCTGCGCCGCCCCGGGAGAAGAATTCACACTCGAGGGCTTCGAGTTGGTCCCCAACGTCGAAACCGTCATCCGCTGGGAATTTCCGGACGAACGGCAAATGACCGCCATCCGCACCACGACTGACGCTAGCGGTCATTTTTCCGAGACTGTTCAAGCCCGCCCCATTGCCGCTTCTGAAAATGGAGTTGCCAGCCAGCTCGCAGTGGATACTCTCAAGCCGGTGGGCAGGATTCAGCTCAGCAACTCGTTCAAGGAAGCCGCTGCCGCCATGTTCGTCACCGTCTTTATGGCGCTCTTTTCCACCACCCTTGCCACGATCATCGCCGCGCCGCTCAGCTTCCTGGCTGCCAGCAACATCATGCGCCATAGCAAGTTCGGCTCGGGTGTCTATTATGTGACAAGGTCCTTCTTCAACCTCGTCCGCGCGTATGATCCGCTGGTGATGGCGACCGTCTTCGGCTTCTGGCTGGGGTTCGGTCCTCTGCCCGGTATCCTCGCTCTGACAGTAGTCACGGTTGCTTCTCTCGGCAAGCTCTTTTCTGAAACAATCGAGGGGATCGACAAGGGTCCCATCGAAGCAGTGACTGCCACAGGTGCAACGCGCATCCAGAATGTGGTCTATGCGGTTATCCCTCAGATCGTGCCGGACTTCGTTTCGTTCATCATCTACCACTGGGACATCAATGTTCGTATTTCGACCATTATCGGGTTCGTCGGCGGCGGCGGAATCGGTTACTATCTGAATGAGCAGATAAATGGTTTCCATTACAACGACGCGGCGACGGCCATCTGGTTGATCGTCATCGTGGTCATGGCGATGGATTTCCTGAGCGCTGAAGTACGAAAACGGTTGACCTAGCTAAATAAGAGTTTCATCAGAAAATCCGGGAATGGTAGGCTGCGCCTGGATTTTTTGTTGTAAAATCCTGCCTGTGTTTAAGAGATTGATCAAAATGTCCTTTACGATGGCGTTCATTTTGCTGGTCATCGCTGCGGCGGTCGTGCTGATACCCCGGCTCGTTACGGGATTCTACGCCGCCTCCCGCATCCATTCCGTGGATGATTCGCCCGCTCAGCCTGTCGCTATTGTGTTCGGCGCCGGGCTGCGCCGCGACGGGACGCCGACCACCGTTTTGCGCGACCGGGTGGAGACAGCGGTTGAACTTTACCGCCAGGGTAAAGTGGCCAAGCTTTTGATGAGTGGAGATAACCGTTTCGAAAATTACAACGAACCGGAAGCCATGCGGCAATACGCGCTGCAGCTTGGTGTACCCGACCAGGACATCGTCCTGGATTATGCCGGCCGCCGCACCTACGATACCTGCTACCGTGCGGATGCTATTTTCGGGGTCAAGCAAGCCGTGCTGGTGACACAGCTCTTTCACCTGCCTCGTGCGCTTTACACCTGCAACAAACTTGGTTTGGAGGCCGTCGGTGTGGAAGCAGATCGCGCGTATTACCGAAAGATCACCCGTTTCTTCTGGAACATGCGTGAACTTCCCGCCACGCTCACCGCGATGGTGGAAGTCCACCTGACCCACCCCCTGCCCGTGCTCGGCGAACCCGAACCCATCTTCCCGGAGGTATCTGCCAAATGACCCGCGACGAAGTCGCTTGTCATTGTCCACGAATATATCAAGAACGAAAACCTGTTCAAACACATGTTGTCGGTCGAAGCGGCCATGCGTTTTTACGCCGAAAAGTATGGCGAAGATGTTGAGCTATGGGGAAACACCGCCTTGCTGCACGACTTCGACTGGGAGGTCCACCCCACCGCCGAGCAGCATCCTGCCGAAGGAGCGCCCATCCTGCGCGAGCGCGGCGTGCCCGAGGTGATGATTCGCGCCATCCTCAGCCATGGAAACAACACCGGCGTAACACGCGATTCCCTTATGGAAAAGGCGCTCAATGCCTGCGACGAAATCACGGGGATGATCACCGCCGTTGCGTTGGTTCGGCCATCGCGCTCGTTATTTGACCTCGAGCCCTCCTCCGTAAAGAAAAAATGGAAGGATAGGGCGTTTGCTGCCGGTGCGAACCGGGAAGAGATGGAACTCGCCGCTCAAGAATTTGGTGTGGAGTTGTGGGAGCACGTCGGTAACGTCATCAGCGCCATGAGGCGCATCGCACCCGAACTGGGGCTGGTGGGGAATATTCAAAAATAAAAATCGGGCGGAGGTTTCTCCGCCCGAAATCTTTCTACACTACCCGGGTGTTAACCACCCCCGCGGGTAATGATTTTTTAGCGTCCCCTGCACGCCTTTCCCCCACCCAAGTGGAAATCCGTCCACACGGACGACCGCCCAGCCCGTAACCTCCGACGGGGTGCTCTCACCGCGCAGATAAGCCGAGAGTTCGGGGCTGCTGGAAGTAAAGGTCACGCCATTTGAAATCTCATCCGGCTTGATGAAAAGAGCAAGCGGGTGAGCCGGCTCGAAGCGGTCTTTTTTGAATAGCCCAAGCCATACACCAGGGTGGACAACTCGCAGGCGGCCAAAATCAGGCATCTCGCTTGGGATGAAGTACAGCCGGTCGCCAACCACCCGCAGCCTGTCATCTCCCCAATCGACTCGCAGCACCTTCGAGGCAAATTCCTGCCAATGCCCTGTCTGGTGTTTCAAAAGTCGAGTTAGTCGTGACTCCCCGACTCCTTCAGTGACCGCCCCATCGCGTCTTCGCAGGAGACAGGCAAAATGACCTTCGCCTTCAATCCGATGTGGAAAAAGCCGAACCGCTTTTGCTAAATCATTCGAGCTTCCTTGTTCCAGCCAATCCGGTCGTCCGCGCATGAATCCCGCATGTTGCTCAAGTTCAGCCACTTCATAATCATTAAATTGCTCAAGAAAATCCGCAATGACACTTTCATTTTCTTCCGGTGCGAACGTGCAGGTGGAATAAAGGAGGTGACCTCCTGGTCTGACCAGCTTTCCTGCCACGCGCAGGATATTGCCCTGACGAACCGCGCAGCCCTGCACCATCTCGAGCGACCAGTCCGCCCGGGCGCCCATGTCCTTGCGGAACATGCCCTCGCCGGAGCAGGGTGCGTCCACCAGCACCCGGTCGAAGAACGGACCAAAGTGGTCGGCCAGGTTTTCGGGAGTTTCGTTGGTAATGACCACATTCCCCGCGCCCCAACGCTCCACGTTCTGCACAAGGTGACCCGTACGCTTGGTCTTGATCTCGTTGGCGACGAGCAGCCCCTGCCCTTGCATCAGCGCGGCGAGGTGAGTCGTTTTTCCTCCAGGCGCAGCAGCAAGGTCCAGCACGCGCTCGCCAGGCTGAGGGGCAAGCAGCTCCGCCGGCGCCATGGCAGACGGGTCCTGCAGATAGAACATCCCCGCCTGGTGGTAGGGGTGTTTGCCCGGTTTTTCATCACTCTCCAACAGAAACGCGGATGGTGCCCAGGGTACTCGTTCTCCCAATGCGAATGGAGAGAGCTCGCGGAATCGGTCGACTGAAATCTTCAGCGTATTCACCCTCAGTCCGGAACGCGGAGTGTCGTTGAGCGAATCAGCAAACTCGGAAAACTCGTCACCAAGATACTTCGACATCCGATCGAGGAATAATGATGGGATTTGGACCGCCGGCATTGAAGGCATACACTGGATTATAAAGTCACATCAAGACCAACGGTGGAGTAAAATGGAGCGGGTTCCAGCCACTTGGATCCAGGAGAACACCATGCGCCTCGAAGATTTGAACTGGATGGATGTCGAAGAATATCTCAAGCACGAAGACCGCCTGCTACTGGTGCTGGGCGCAACCGAACAGCATGGGTATCTTTCGCTTCTGACGGACATCAAAATCCCCATGGCGCTGGCAGATTCCGCCAGCCAGCAAACGGGAGTGCTCGTCGCACCCTCTCTCAATTTTGGCTGTTCTCCTTATTTCCTCTCCTATCCGGGGACCTTCTCGCTACGGGTCACCACATTTATCGCTGCCGTCGAGGATCTCGTCCGTTCCGCCCATGGGGCTGGCTTCCGCAGATTGCTGATCTTAAACGGCCACGGAGGTAATTCCCCTGTCCGGACTCATTTGGCGGAAATTGCCGGGAGCATGCCGGGTATCCAGCTTCGGTGGTACGACTGGTGGCTGTCCCATTCTGTCGAAGAGGTGGCGGTGAAACATGGCCTCAAGCCCACCCATGCTAACTGGCTGGAGGCTTTTCCCTTTACCATCGTGGGTGAATTGCCATCAGAGCCAAAGGTTCCGCCCTCTGTTCCGGGCATCATGGGTGCCGAGACCGCCCGCCGCGTTTACGGCGATGGTTCTTTTGGCGGTCCATACCTGGCAAGCGACGAAGTGATGAACGAACTCTTTGCAGCGGTCCTTGCCGATATCCTGCAATTGCTCAAATTCGAATAACGGGGATGTTATGGGAGCATGAAGGGGGTTTTTCGAGGCAAATTTAAGGATACTGCCTCTTGACTTGACCATTATTGGTTGTATAATCAATGGGTTACAAAGTATTTATAGCCTAAATCTGCTCAGCAAGCGCTTGAGAGTAAGTCTCTCGCGCTTGCCTTTATTCGTCTCTTTTGTTGGTTTTTGTAACACCCGAACAATTATCCCCCCCAGGAGGATGTGGCATTGGAAACCAAAGGATTGACCGCGCTCCGAATCACCCTTGCATCGCCGGAGACCATCCGCAGCTGGTCGTACGGCGAAGTTCTCAAACCCGAAACCATCAATTATCGCCGCTTACGCCCCGAAAAGGACGGCTTGTTCTGCGAAGCCATTTTTGGCCCGACCCGCGACTGGCAATGCTACTGCGGCAAGTATAAAAACCCCCGCTATAAAGGCATCATTTGCGACAAATGCGGTGTGGAAGTCACCCGCGCCTCCGTCCGCCGCGAACGCATGGGGCATATCACCCTGGCGACACCCGTCGCCCACATCTGGTACACCCGCCGCATCCCCTCCTACCTGGGCCTTCTGCTTGACCTCCCCCGCCGCAATCTGGACCGCGTGTTGTACTTTGCGCAATACATCATCACTTACGTTGATGAAGATGCCCGCCAAAAAGCACTCAAGCGCCTCGAGGACGAAATCTCCGTCTCGGAGCGCGAACAAGCCGGGCAGATCAACGCCAAGATTGCTGAAGTCAAGAAATCACGCGACGTGGAATTGAAGGAAATCGCAGGCCGCAAGACATCCCTCGAGAGCTCCTATGACGAACTGCTGGCATCCCGCCTCGACCCGATCATGAAGGAAGGTCAGAAGCTGGAATCCACTTTGCAAGAGGAGATGGGCAACCCGGCGGTGAAGGCGATCCGCTTCGATGCCACGGGCGAGGTGATTGCCAAAGCCGGCGAAACTATCACCGCTTCGATGATCTCCAAGGTTCAGAAGAACGTCAAGGAAAAACTCGAAGCCCTTGAAAATGAGTTGAAGGACAGCAAGAGCCGCGAACTTGAACATCTTGACATGGAAGGGCAAACCATCCGTGCCACGGCTGATGAAAAGATGGAAGAACTTCGCAACCAGCTCGAGGATCAGACCTCCAACAGCCAGGATGCCACCTCCCGCCAGCGCGATGAGCTGATGGAGCTTCGCCCCTTCACCTTCCTGAGCGAGGTCCGCTTCCGTGAACTGAAACAGCGCTGGGGGCAGGTCTTCCGCGCAGACATGGGCGCCGAGGCATTTTATGACATCCTGCGCCGCGTTGATCTGGAGAAACTCTCCGAGGAACTCTGGCACGAAGCACGTACATCCAAATCCAAACAGAAGCGCAAAAAAGCCACTACCCGCCTGAAGGTGGTGGAAGCGTTCCGCCGCTCGGGCAACAAGCCGGAGTGGATGATCCTGACCATCCTGCCGGTCATCCCCCCTGACCTGCGCCCGATGGTGCAGCTGGACGGCGGCCGATTCGCCACGTCCGATCTCAATGACCTGTATCGCCGCGTGATCAACCGCAACAACCGTCTCAAGCGTCTGCTCGAACTGGGTGCTCCGGACGTGATCGTGCGCAATGAAAAGCGCATGCTCCAGGAAGCCGTCGACAGCCTGATCGACAACTCGCAGCGCGGCAAGGCGCTCTCGCGCCGCGGCCGCCGTGAACTCAAGTCCCTGAGCGACATGCTCAAGGGAAAGAAAGGCCGCTTCCGCCGTAACCTGCTCGGCAAGCGCGTGGACTATTCCGGCCGTTCCGTGATCGTGGTCGGTCCCCAATTGAAACTCTACCAGTGCGGCCTGCCCAAGGCGATGGCTTTGGAACTGTTCCGCCCGTTCGTGATCGCCCGGCTGGTCTCGCACAATTATGCTGCCAACGTCAAGGGCGCGCGCCGTCTCATCGAGCGCAACCGCCCTGAGGTTTGGGAGGTGCTCGAAGAGGCCATCAAGGAACGCCCCGTGCTGCTCAACCGCGCGCCGACCCTGCACCGGCTGGGTATCCAGGCGTTTGAACCGATCCTGATCGAAGGCTCGGCCATTCAGCTTCACCCGCTGGTCACCACCGCCTTCAACGCGGACTTTGACGGCGACCAGATGGCTGTCCATGTTCCGCTTGCGATCAAAGCCGTCCAGGAAGCCCGCCGACTGATGCTGGCATCCAAGAACCTGTTGAAGCCCGCCGATGGCGAACCGATCATTTCGCCGTCAAAAGACATGGTGCTGGGCGTGTACTATCTGACCATGATGGACAAGCGCGATCACAAGGGCGACGGACGTATATTTGCAGATATCGACGAAGCACTACTGGCCTATGAACTCGGCCAGGTTGACGTGCACAGCAACATCAAGATCCAAATGACAACCTGGTACGACACCGAGGGCAGCCGCCTTGATGAACCCGAGAAGCGCATAATTGAAACGACCGTCGGGCGGGTGATCTTCAACAGCATACTCCCGCCTGAAGTGGTTTTCGTCAACGAAGTGCTCGAGAAAGGCGGCGTGAAGGACCTGATCGCCGAAGTATACGAAATCTGCGGGCAGGAGATTACAACCGATGTCGCCGACAAAGTGAAGGACATTGGCTTCCAATACGCCATGCGCTCCGGCATCACCCTGGCGGTGGCGGATATCACTGTCCCGTCCGCAAAGGAAGAGATTATCGCCAGCGCACTCAAGGAAGTTGAACTCGTTCAACGTGATTTCCGCCGCGGTCTGCTCACCGACCAGGAACAGAACGAACGTATCATCCAGATCTGGCAGAAGACCACCGAGGACGTGGCCAAAGCGGTCCGCAAGAACATGGACCCGAACGGCAATCTGGCCACGATGGCGAACTCCGGCGCGACGAAAGGCGGCTTCGGCCCCATCTCGCAGCTGGCCGGTATGCGTGGCTTGATGGCTGACCCGTCCGGGCGCATCATCCCGCTGCCCATCCGCTCCAACTTCCGCGAAGGCCTGACCGCCCTCGAGTATTTCATTTCCACGCATGGTGCGCGTAAAGGTCTGGCGGATACCGCCCTCCGCACCGCCGACGCCGGTTATCTCACCCGTCGGCTCGTGGACATCGCCCAGGACATCATTATCAACGAGCATGATTGCGGTACCAAGGAAGGTATCTACCTGCGCAAGTCCGATGATGTTGCCGGGCAGTCTCTGATGGTCCGCATTTACAGCCGCCTCACGGCTGAACGCGCGATCGACCCGGATACCGGCGAAGTGCTGGCTGAACCGGACACCATCATCGACCACGAACTTGCACGCAAGATCGCTGCCACCAACATTGAGCAGCTCAAGGTCCGCTCCGCTCTGACCTGCGAACTGCGGCACGGCATCTGCTCCAAGTGCTACGGCATCGACCTCGGCCGCGGAAACATGGTGGAGCTCGGCGCGGCGGTCGGCATCGTCGCCGCACAGTCCATCGGCGAGCCCGGCACCCAACTCACCCTGCGCACGTTCCACACCGGCGGCGTGGCTGCCGGCAGCGACATCACCACCGGTCTCCCGCGCGTGGAGGAACTCTTTGAAGCACGTAAAATGCCCAAGGGTGAAGCGTTCGTCAGCGACATTCAAGGTGTGGCGCATATCGTCCAGTCGGACAAGTATGCCGACATGCGGTTGGTGCATATCGAGCACGCAGAAATGATCAGCGACAGCTACGATATTCCGAAGGAATGGAAGGTCGTCGTCAAGGAAGAGAAGGAAGTCAAGCCAGGCGACGTTTTGGCAAAGCTCGAAGATGCCACCATCGCAGCACAGCATGGCGGTCGCGTACGCATCGAAAAGAAGCGCACCGTCATCGTCTCCTATGAGCACAAGGAGGAGATGGAATACCAAATTCCGTCCACCCTGCGCTTGTTGGTCAAGGAAGGCGAGCATGTCGAACCCGGTCAACCGCTGACCGAAGGCTCTCTCAATCCGCATCGCATCCTGCGCATCCAGGGGCGCGAAGCCTGCAACATGTATTTGCTGACTGAGATCCAGAAAGTTTACCGCTCACAGGGTCAGAACATCCACGATAAGCACTTCGAGGTCATCATCCGCAAGATGATGAGCAAGGTGCAGGTCACCCGTCCGGGCGATACCAAATACCTGCCCGGTGACGCGGTCGAGCGGCTGGAGATCCAGCGTGTGAATGAACAGATGATCTCGGAAGGCAAGCAGCCTGCCAAGTTCGTTGAGATTCTGCTGGGCGTCACGAAAGCCTCCCTCAGCACCGATTCGTTCCTTTCGGCCTCCTCCTTCCAGCACACCATCAAGGTGCTGGCGGGTGCGGCGATCGCATCCACAACCGATCCGCTCTACGGTCTGAAGGAGAACGTCATTATCGGCAAGCTGATCCCGGCCGGTACCGGCTTCATACATGGTCGCTTCACACTGGCTGAGAAAGCCATGCTCGAAGCGGGCTCTGCGCAGTGGAGTGAAATTCCAGATACCGGAGACTAGTAATTAACCAGAAAAGAGGACGGTTCCAACTGTAGTGCACCCCATTTGTTGGACAGAAATTAAGTAGGAACGAAGGACTGAGTTCTGAACTGAACAGGGCTCAGTCCTTTTAGTTTAACCTTAATTCGCCGGTTGTTGTAATAATCGATGTAACTCTCCAGTTCTTTCTGGAAATGCTCAACCGAAGTGAAGGACTGATTGTGGAAGAACTCGGTCTTGAGCAAACCGAAGAAATTCTCGATCACACAGTTATCATAACAATTGCCCTTCCGGGACATGCTCTGAGTGATGCCATTTTGCTTGAGCGTCCGTTGATATCCTTTCATCTGGTAGTGCCAGCCCTGGTCGGAGTGGAGCATCAGGGGGCCCCGGTCTGGTATTTTTTGGAAAGCTTGTCTCAGCATGTCCATCACAGCTGGAAGTCGGGGGTCTTCGATAAGGAATAGCTCACGATCTCACTGTTGTAGAGATCCAGGATGGGGGACAGATAAAGCTTCTGCCCCTTCACTTCGAATTGCGTGATGTCCGTGGCCCATTTCGTATTGGGCTTCACCGCCTTGAAGCGACAATTCAACCGGTTGGGAGCCACTCTCCGATTTCACCGCGGTAGGAACGATACTTTTTGGGCCGCAGTACACAGCTGAGATGCTCTTCCCGCATGAGCTTCATCACCAATTTGTGGTTGGTCGGGTACTCCCGTAGACGAAGCGCCAGGGTGACCCGCCGATAACCGTAGCGCCCTTTATGCTCTGCGCAGATCTGGCGGATCGCCTCCCGTTCCAGACCGTGTTTTTGGGGATCGGAGGGGTGTTGGACATGATAATAATAGGTGCTTCTGGGAATTCGAGCTATTTGCAGAAGCATGGCCAACGGATAGTTCCGCCTTAGTTCAGAGAGAATAGCTACTCGGTCTTTTTGCCTTGTTTTTCCCGAGCTTCCCGCTCCGCCACTAAGGCATTCAATTTTTTTAGGTATTCATTCTCCGCCCGCAGATATTCATTCTCTGCCAGCAGCTGCTCATACGGCGTCAGCGGTGCTTTCGGCTTTGACACTCTCGGCCGCCTGCCTTTTTTCTTCGGTTTGAGCCCTTCCAGCCCGTTTTCCAAGTATCGGCGCTCCCATTCCCAGATCGTCGCGGAACCGCGTATCCCAAATTTTACCGCCGCTTCTTCCTGGGACAAACCTTGGGAGTGCATGAGTTTCAACACTTCTAGCTTTTGCGCTACGCTATAGCTGGCTTTCTTCGCCAGGAAGCCTGAGACCCCCTCCTGCCGATAGAGATTCACACTCCTTGCGACAACTTTCTTCGACATTCCAAATTGCCTGGCTACACTGGCCATGCTATCTCCAGCCTCGACAGCCATGGCCGCTACAAGCCGTTCCGAGCGTGTAAACTTGGTCATAAAAACTGCACCTCCTAAGTTGGTGTTGTCCAACTTTGGGGTGCAGTTCACAACGAACCGTCCTCTTTTGGTTTAAAATGGACGTGTGCCTCGACCTCTCCACTCCAAAACTGTTCCTAAAAAACCTCAAGGCGTCATAACACGCGGGAAGACCGCTCCCAACCGTCTGCGCCGGGTGGATAATTTTGTGGCGCTATACGATCCTTATCTGATCAAGCGGACCGATGGGGATTTCTCGCAAGCTCTATTCGTTGACCTGGGATATGGAGCTGAGGCGACCACCACGCTTGAAACTGCTGAAAGGCTTCGCCGCCTCAATCCCTCTCTACCAATCCTCGGCGTGGAAATCGACAAGGAACGTGTCGAAGCCGCACTTCCGTTCACAGATGAAAGGACATTTTTCCGCCTCGGTGGATTTAACCTGCCCCTGCTGCCTGGTGAAACGGTCCAACTCATCCGCGCCTTCAACGTACTGCGCCAATATGATGAAGCTGACTTTGCTCCTGCCTACGAACGATTGGCGCAATATGTGTTACCGGGAGGAATAATGATCGAGGGCACATCGGATCCGTATGGGCGAATTTGGGTGGCGAATGTAGTCAGGAAACTTTCATCAGGCAATTGGGATTTTGAGGCATTGGTATTCAGCACAAATTTTCGCTCCGAATTTGACCCTGCTAAGTTTCAGGCTGTTCTACCAAAAAACTACATCCATCACGTTGTGCCCGGCCAAGCGATTTACGATTTCTTTGAAGCCTGGAAGCACTCAGCAGCTGAAATCAATTCATGCAAAAACCTGGGGAACGCGCCAATGGTTCATCGCCATGCACTGAAAGCCTCGCAAAAAAGGTTATAATTATCATCAAAGGAAAGTGGCTGTCAAAAGGCTGGCTGATCTGGAAAAAGGATGTGGGAATTTATCATGAAAATAAAGACCACCGGAGAAAATACTTTCCTTATTTTATAGCATAGGTTTTTTTTATAGCCCTTATTATTGCCGGATTGCTGATTTATAAGGATTATGGGGTACCTATCGATGAAACTTATCTAATTCAGGTTGCTCATTAAAGAATCACATTTACATCTTAAAGAGCAATCCTGTTATTCTCACTGAGTTCAAGATCGTTATTATGGTGTGGTTTTTGAAGTTGCCATTATTCTGGGTTGCCACCCGCTTCACAGGACCTGATACAGTTTATATTCGTCATCTGCTACTATTACCTGGCCTTCCTGTCAAGTTTAATGGTATTTTATCTTATTAAGTCTTCGGCTTTTCCGTAATCCATGGTGGGGGCTATTAGCTGGTAGCATGTTTTGGCATTTATCCCAGGATTTTCTCGGATGCATTTTATAACTCGAAAGATGTAGCGTTTATGGATGTATTCATCCTGGTTATTTGGACATTAATATTAGTCAATTGATGCACAAAAAGAAAAATGGCTGCCCACTAGCGCTCATATTTTTGTCCACTCATTGGCGAGTTCCTTATTGATTGGAATCCGAATTGTCGGAATGATGATTGTTCCACTTCAGTATTATTACTTGCAATTGAAAGCGTCCGGTTAACAGTTATCATGGAAAAAGCTCTGTTTCATAATCCTTTCATATTTATTCCTAACACCAGCCTAACCATTCTATTCTGGCCCGTATTATGGCACGATCCATATAATGAGTTCGTTAATGCGTTTCAACAGATGAGCAGGTTTAATGTGTACGGGAAAGGGAGTTCTTTTTAAAGGACGTTTATTCCACCAGACAGCACTGCCATGGGATTATCTACCTGTATGGATTGGCATCAGTACCCCAATCATTGTATTGATAGGGTTTGTTATTGGGATAGGAAATTGGTTCAAAAACACCCTATGTTCACTTATTCCAAAAAATACGTGAATTGGGTAACAAAACACAAGATTGGATTTCGGGATCCAACCCATTTCATTGGTTTGCAATCATATACTGGGTGACAATACCAATACTCTCTTTATACATATTTAATTCTGTGATTTACAACGGCTGGAGGCATTTATTTTTTATTTATCCAGCGATTGTCCTTATTCTCAGCTCGAGGCTTCTCGTCATTGCATAAATGGTTATCCGAAGTAACTGGGCGTCAAACATGTAGTAACTTTCGTTATCCCTAGTTTTATTATGGATCGGGTTTTTGAACCGATTGAATTTTTATCAGGCATCATCGCTATGGAATTGTATATTTCAACCAACTGGCAGGGGACCCAAAAACGCTAAGGCAGCAGTACGAAATGGATTACTGGGCATTTGCATACAAAGAAGCCATTGATTATATTTTAGCTACTGATCCAAGCTGATAATATCCCGATTTACATGGCAGATGTATCCGGTCCCGAATTACATAAATTCCGGCCTCTCACCAGAAGAGAGAAATAAGTATCGTGATTAAGGATAGTCCGGATGATGGTGCCCGTTATTTTATCGGCAATTACTCATTTCACCCGGAAGAATATGAGTATGCAGATTTTGTGCCCGAATACTTTTCTGTGATTGTTCGAGGGGCAAAAATCCTCGTTGTTTATCGGTTTCAGCAACCATAATGTAAATAAGTCAAAATGACAATTAAATTGTCTCCTTGACGCTTTAAATCTTTACCCTTAAGATAGGCAGGGCTTTAGAACAAACATTCCCCTCGCCATACGAAATCTTCCAACATAAAGGCGAGCGGACGGAGAATTTATGGAACTCGGACTGGTCCGCAAGATTGATATCGATCGTGAAATGCAGCAGTCGTACCTCGACTACGCCATGAGCGTCATCGTGGCGCGCGCATTGCCCGACGCCCGGGATGGATTAAAACCCGTCCAGCGGCGAATTCTCTACGCCATGTATGACATGGGAATCCGCCCCGACAGCGCCTACAAGAAATCCGCCCGTATCGTCGGCGAAGTGCTGGGCAAGTACCATCCCCACGGCGACGCGGCGGTGTACGAAGCGATGGCGCGCCTGGCGCAGGATTTCACCATGCGCACCATGCTGGTGGACGGCCAGGGCAACTTTGGTTCGGTGGACGGTGACCCGCCGGCTGCCATGCGCTACACAGAGGCGCGTATCGCCGCACCTGCCCTCGATCTGCTGGCGGACATCAACAAGAACACAGTTAATTTCGCCACCAACTTCGACGATACGCTGTCTGAGCCGACCGTCCTTCCCTCCGCCATCCCCAACCTGCTGGTCAACGGCGCGACCGGCATCGCCGTCGGTATGGCCACCTCCATCCCACCCCACAACCTGGGCGAGGTGGTGGACGCACTCGTCTATATGCTCGAAAAATGGGAGAAGATGGACGACATCTCCGTCGAGCAGTTGATGAACTTCATCCAGGGTCCCGACTTCCCCACTGGCGGGGTCATCATCCAGGAGAAAGGTGATGAAGGGATTGAATCGGCCTATGGCTCCGGGCGTGGACGGGTCGTCATCCAGGCGCGCGCACATGTCGAGGAAATGGAACGCGGCAAGTCCCGCATCATCGTCAGCGAGCTGCCATACCAGGTCAACAAATCCAGCTTGATCGAACGCATCGCCGAACTGGTGCGGGGAGGCACCCTGGAGGGCATCGCTGACCTGCGCGATGAATCAGACCGTCACGGCATGCGCATCGTCATCGAACTGACCAAGAATGCCGACCCCGATAGTCTGCTGCGCGACCTCTACAAACGCACGCCCATGCAGGACACCTTCAGCATCATCCTGCTCGCGCTGGTGGACGGCGAGCCGCGCATGCTGACGCTCAAGCAGGCCTTGCGAGTGTATATCGAACACCGCTTGACGGTCATCAAGCGCCGGGCGGAGTTTGACCTCGAGAAAGCCCGTCAGCGCGCGCACATCCTCGAAGGGTTGACCATCGCCCTGAAACATCTGGACGAAATCATCAACTTGATCCGTAATTCGCCCGATGTGGAAACCGCGCGCGAGCGGCTGCAGAAAAAATTCAAGCTCTCTGAACTGCAGGCAAATGCCATCCTCGAAATGCAACTGCGCAGGCTGGCAGCGCTCGAACGCAAGAAGATCGAAACCGAATACAAGGAAATCCTCATACTGATCAAAGACCTGGAGGGGCTGCTCAAATCTCCCAAGCGCATGCGCGCCGTGGCCGCCGAGGAGCTGCTGCGAGTTAAAGAGGATTATGGCGATAAGCGCCGCACCCATATCGTCAATCTCAAGAGCGGGAAGGATAAGAAGACCTTCCTGACCACCGCCGAGTTGCTGCCGGACCAGGAGGTCTGGGTCAGCCTTAATGGCGACGGACTAATCTGCCGCACGCACGACGACAAACCCCCGCGCCTGAGCGGAAGCGACGCACCCTGGCTGCTGGTGAAGGCGCAGACCACCGACATCCTGTATCTCGCCTCCGAGCGCGGACTCGCTGCCGCGGTTGCCGTCCACACCCTGCCGGAGGCTGACAAGCCTGCAGAAGGTACTCCGTTCAATAAAGTCTGCCCGCTCAAGGAGAGCGACCTGCCTGTGGCGGCTTTCGCCCTTCCCACGAAGCGCAGTGGGCTGTCTGAAGAGACCTGTGTACTGACGGTCACCAAAGGCGGCATGGTCAAGAAATCGCTTCTCAGTGAATTACCGGGCGCTTCAGCCCAGACGTTTACGCTGGCAAAAGTCAACGAAGGCGATGCCCTGGGCTGGGTCACCCTGACCGATGGCTCAAAGGAAATCCTGCTTGCAACCTCGTTGGGCATGGCCATCCGCTTCAAGGAAGATGACGTCCGCCCGATGGGGCTGGTCGCTGCGGGAGTGAACAGCATCAAGCTGGGCGTCGGGGACGAAGTCGTGGGCTGCGAAATCCTGCCGGGCGAAGGAGATATCTTCGTCATCGGGTCCGACGGTCGAGCGAAGCGTTTGTCCGTGAATGATTTCCCTGCTCAAGGACGGTACGGACGCGGCGTCATCCTGTGGGATTTGGACAAGGGGATCAAGCTGGCCGGCATCGCCATGGGAAAACCGAATGCTCATGTCACGATTCACCTGCTCAAGGCCGCTGCCAAGCAATCGAGGCTCGACGAGGCCGCGCTGCGCAAGCGTTCCGCCACACGCGGGGACGCCATCGTGGAAGTCAAGCCTGGCGACAGTGTGATCGGCCTGACCTCGGGCTGGATCTTCAATCGGTATGTCCAGGCAAATTCGCCGGCAGTGGAACCCAAAAAATCACAAACCGCGCCAGTAATCAAAAGCAAACCTGAAGAAAAAATAAAGCCTGAAGTAAAGGCAAAGCCAGACGCAAAGGCAAAATCCACCGCAAAAGTTAAACCCGGCAAGAAGCCTAAGGCCAAGCCTGCGAATAAAACTGCGACTAAGAAAAAAACCAAATAAGAGATAAATAGTTAGCTCTTTAACTCCGGGCAACGAGTGATGATAAAATCATCGCGTTGCCCGTTTGCTTTACCGCCTGCTATGTCAACCTTAACCTCCCGCCCTTATTTGCATCCCAATGACCTGCCCGCTTTGACGGATCTCCTAAATACGGTTCGGCCGGTGGAGTGGAGTAATGAATATCCCAGCCGTGTTGACCTGCAAGAGGCAATGGCCAGACCATCCATTCGTGAAAAAACCCGATTGTGGGTGGATGACTTGGGACATCTCTCAGCATTTGCCTTTATTCTGGAGCCGTACAATAACCTTGTCTTTGAAATAGCGCCAGAAGCTAAATCTGAGATTGAATACCAGCTTATCGACTGGGGATTGAAAAGCGCCGTCCATCTGAATGGTCCGGGGGTCGAAGATACACTGGATACAAGCTGCCGTGAAGATGACCTCCACCGTGTTGCCATGCTGGAGCGGCAGGGATTCAGGCAACTTGAACAGAATACACTTCAAATGGCGCTTAACCTCGACCAGCCCATCGCACCTATCCGCTTGTCGGAAGGATTCAGCATCCGCTCAATAAATGGAGAGCAGGAGGTCGATGCGATTGTGGCGCTCCATCGCGCTGCGTTCGGGACCTCTCACATGACTCGCGAGGAGCGTCTCGCCATCATGCGCGCTCCGGATTACATCCCGGCATTGGATCTTGTCGTTGTCGCGCCGAGTAATCGCTTCGCTGCCTACTGCACCTGTTTCATCCTGACCGCTGAAAACAAACGCAGCAGGATGAAGATCGGTCACACCGACCCCGTGGCAGTGCATCCGGATTTCCAAAGGCTGGGGCTGGCGCGCGCGTTGCTGCTCAAAGGGGCGCAATTGCTCAAAGACCGCGGCATGGACATGGCGATGCTCAGCACGAGCAGCGACAACCACGCCATGCAAAGAGCTGCCGAATCTGCCAGCTTTCGGGTATATTCAAAACAGATCTGGTTCGCGAAGACGATCCCTGATGCCTGACCTCGCCCACTCCCTCCCCTCCAATGACATCGGATTTTTACGCATTGTCGCCTCGCTGTGGGGCGTGGACTTGACGTCTTCCAATGCTTCGGATGCGGTTGCAGAATTGGCTGAAGCATTGTGCGATGCCGGCCTGGTCGAAGAAGTTATCTCGACGCTTCCGAAAGAGGGACGCGCAGCCCTGCAGGCTCTCCTTCAGGCAGGCGGAAAAATGCCGTGGGTGAACTTCACGCGCCGCTTTGGGGATATCCGCGACATTGGCGCCGGACGGCGCGACCGGGAGCAGCCTCACCTCCATCCTGTTTCCGCCACCGAAATCCTATGGTACCGCGCCCTGTTGGCAAAGTCCTTCTTCGATACGGAGAAAGGACCCCAGGAATTCGCTTACATCCCTGACGACCTTGTCATGGCGCTGGATTTCGCCGGGGTGACGGGAGAGGCAGACCCAGTGGACGTGAGCAACGGTGATTTTACAGATCGTAAGCCGGTCGCTGAAAAAGCAGTATTAATTGATGCGCCCGGGCGGCCTGCATCGCCGGCTGAGAAAGCGATCATCCTCCCTTCCATTGACCGCATCCTCGATGACTCGTGCACCCTCCTGGCTGCGCTGCAAATCGGAATCGCACCGCCTGAAACAAGCATCCCCGCCCGTGTGCTTCGTGAATTCCTGTCAGCCGCGGGAATAATTTCTGCAGACACGCCACAGCCGGAACCGGTCCGCGCTTTTCTCGAAGCCCCGCGAGGGCGGGCGCTGGAGATGCTCCGCGAATCCTGGCATAAGTCAGATTCCTTCAATGAATTACGCCAACTACCGGGACTGATCTTCGAGGGGGAATGGACCAACCATCCGCTCGAGACGCGCGAATTCCTGCTCAACCTGCTTGAGCCGATTCCCGACGGGCAGTGGTGGAGTATCCCGGCTTTCATCCGCGATGTGAAACAAAAATATCCCGACTTCCAGCGCCCGGCTGGAGATTACAACTCGTGGTTCATCAAGCGCGCCACGGATGGCACGTTCCTGCGCGGCTTCGGCAGCTGGGACGAAGTGGACGGCGCGCTGCTGCGGTATTTCATCACCGGACCACTTTACTGGCTGGGGTTCGTGGAGCTGGCGTCTGCAGAAGAAAAGGGACAGGCCACTGCTTTCCGCTCATCCTCTGTGAAGCAGAAAGAGGAAAAAGGAAAGGTAACGGTCGGGTCAAACGGACGAATCTCCGTGGAACGACTCGCGCCGCGCTCTGCACGCTACCAGATCGCCCGTTTCTGCCATTGGGAAGATGAAAAACCGGATGAGTATCGCTACCGTGTAACAGTAAGAACGCTTGAAAAAGCGCGCAAGCAGGGGCTCAAAACCGACCAATTACTGAGCATCCTGCGCAAGCATGCCTCAGCTCCCATCCCGCCGCCGTTTGTGCGGTCGCTTCAACGCTGGGATGCGAACGGGACCGAGGCGAAACTGGAGAATCTGGTCGTGCTGAAGGTCGGCAAGCCGGAGGTGTTGAAGGAGCTAAAGGAATCCAAAGCCGGACGCTTCCTCGGTGAGCAGCTTGGGCCGGTAACCGTGGTGGTCAAACCCGGCGCACAGGATAAGATCCTTGCCGCATTGGCAGAGCTGGGATTGCTGGCTGAAATTCCTCCCATAGAGGAACATAACGATGAAAGCAAAACTGATTGAAATCCTGCGACCCACCCTCCCGGTGGTTATTCTGGCGGCTGTACTCTTCCTGCTTTCACTCATCATTTTTGTCACAAGCGAGGGGACATCGATGGTGTCCTGGGACCAGTATCGCGGAGCTCCGTTTATAGCCTTGAAGACCCTGAAATACACAGGCCCGTGCGGCGAAGTTGTACCCTGCAGAAGAGTCACCATTAATGAATTATTTCCCATCACGCTCCTGGCAGATTTGATGTTTTGGTATGTTCTTTCAGCTGTGGGGGTATGGAGTTTTAAAACCATTAGGAAATGATCAGTTTTTTTTACCTGCCAATGAAATGTTTTACCGTTTGTCTTTTATCGGTCGCCCACCAAGCCCATCCATCATAAGTGAGCCCAATTGCCGCACCAGGTCAGGTTGATGATGATACTGATGTCGAAGTTTGGGACTGGTAAACATGTCCATAAAAACAGAGAAATAAATACCGAGGGTTTCTTCGGAGAGGTCAGGATTCACCTGCCCCTGCTTTTTTCCCTCACGGATTAATCCCAAAAGCAAATGGATCATTTCTTCTTGCGCTTCCGTGCGTATTTTCTTGATATCAGGATCATTCTGAAGATCAACAGTACTGGTAAACAATATGCTGGGTTTTCCGTTTGCCAGCATCCCGGAAACGAACTGGAAGAATGCTGTCATTTTTTCCCGGTATGACCTTTTGGAGGTCAATATTTCCTGTGCATGGCCGGTCAGCTGATTTACAGCAGCGGCTACGAATTCACGCACCAGGCCTTCTTTATTGCCAAAATTGTTATAGATCGTAGCCGGGGAAACGTCTGCTTTTCGAGCGATATCTGCAATACTCACCTTATCAACACCAAACTGGCTGAATAATTCCCACGCTGCTTTACGGATGTCATCTTTACTTTGTTCTTTTCGTCGTTCAAACCCATTCATCCGTAATACTCCACTTCATAATGATTTTGATAACCGGATGGCGCTTCCCATGTAATAAGGAAATTATTGTATCCCAGTTGACAATTCTACAAGCTGATTTATAATTCTATAATCTCTATACTATTATAGTATAAAAATTATAGAAATTCAATGGAGTAAACAATGAAAGCAATTTATTCATTTACTGATAGCGACCAACCAAAGGTAGATCAGGTTGGCGGCAAAGCGCTGGTTTTGATGCAGATGACCGGAGCAGGGATGCCTGTCCCGCCAGGATTTGTACTGCCAGTGATGTTTTTTGAGCCGTGGATTAACACACTGAGACATTCCCCCGAATGGACTGAGCTGACTAAACCTGATGGTGGTGAGATTGGGCAGGCAGCCAAAAAACTCCAGGAGTTGTGCCGTAACCTACAATTCACCGAACAACAGAAGAGCGAACTTGAGAATGCTTTGAAAACATTCCGTGGGAGCAATCAAGGACACCTGTATGCTGTCCGCTCATCTTCGCCGGAAGAGGACATGGAGGGGGCGTCGTTTGCCGGAGGGTACGAGACCACCCTGGGGGTGACGGCGGAAACCATTGATGCGGCAATTCTCCATGCGTTCACATCCGGTTTTGATGAGCGGGTATTCCTGTATAAATTGGAACACGGAATCAAACTCGACCAGCTCCGGATGGCTGTGATCGTCCAGAAGCAGGTGGATGCCGACTGCGCCGGGGTGGCGTTTTCGCTCAATCCGCTCAATAACTGCTATGACGAGGCGGTGATCAATGCCAACCACGGACTTGGCGAATCGGTCGTCTCCGGGATTGCTGATCCAGATGTCTTTGTGGTGTATAAGATCAAACATGAGATCATCGAGACACTCATCGGCGCCAAGCAGGCCGTGGTCACGTTAAATCAAGAGGGCGGAACTACCAAAATCACCCGTGACTATCATCAGGAAACATCCATCACGCCTGCACAGGTGTCAGAACTGACCAAGCTGCTGGAGCAGGTTGAAACGTTTTATCAGAAACCAGTGGATATTGAGTGGGCTATCTCGGGTGGGAAGATTTTCCTGCTCCAGGCGCGCCCCATCACCACCTTTCTCCCGCTCCCGCCCGAAATGCTGACCGCGCCGGGACAGCCCAAACGCCTGTACGCCAATTCGACGCTGATTGAGCAGGGCTTGCAGGAACCGCTCTCGGTGCTGGGCACCGATTTCCTGGCGCACGTGCTCGATAAGGTTGGCGGGCCGGTGGCCAAGGGCGCAATCGGGCCAGACGGCATCGCCTTTACGGCGGGCGGCGGTTATTACATGAACATCTCGCACGCCCGGATGCTGGGCATGAAAAACGCCTCGCTGGCGCCGGGCAGCATCGGCGACCCGCGCGTGACGGAAATTCTGGATGGTATCGACATGAAACAATACACGGACGGCGAACTGTCCGCTAAGATGAAGGCCATGCGCGGCCAAATGGTTTTTAAGATGCTGCCGATGGCCACCGGGGTGCTCGAAGCCTATTTCCGGCCCGCGCACGTCCTGCAGAAGTACCAGGCCGCCCTACCCGAGGAAATCCACCGCCTTGAAACCTTCTCTGCCAATGACCGCTCCTTGCAGGCGCAGGCTGCTGCGCTCACCGATCTGCTGACCTTCTTTTACGGCGACTATGGCATCCCGATGATTCTGTCAGCGCAACTCGCGCAGCAACGCCTTCAGGGCTTGTTCAAGCAGGAAGGCGCTCAGGTGCAAGATCATCTCATTAATCTGGGAATTGCGTTGCCGGGCAATAAGACGACGGAAATGGGGGAGGAATTGTACGCCCTGGCTGCGTCGCCGGAACTCAAACGCTTCGCCACCGCCGCGGATTTTCTTTCCGCCCTGGAGCAGGGTGCCGTTGCTCCTGATTTTGTGCACCGCTGGGAGCACTTCCTGGCTGAATTCGGGTTCCGTTGCCCCGCCGAAATTGACCCTGCCACACCGCGCCCAAACGAACAGCCTGCTCTATTCTTTGAGCAACTCAAAAATATGTCACTGTCGGTGAACGGTTCCCGAGCGTTTTTCGACGAAGCTCGTGCCAAACGTGAAGCGGCGTATCAGGCGCTCCATGAAATCGCTCTGAGAAAAGGCAAAAACAAAGCCCGGGCGCTGGAACGCTACTATAACCGCTGGCTGACTTTTGGCGGTTATCGCGAAACACCCAAGCACTACATCATCAAAGTGGTGGATTTGTTCCGCAAACAGGCGCTTTCCATGGCCCTGACCTTTGTCGCCGCCGGACGCCTCGACCGCCCCGACCAAATTTTCGACCTGACCATCGCCGACATCGACCGCGCCCAGGCCGATTCGACGTTGGATTTGCGCGCACTGGCGGCAGAACGCTCGGCGCTGATCAACAAAATCCGCAGGAGCAAACTGGTGGCCCGCATCATCGACTCGCGCGGCAAAATCTATTTTCCGCCCCGCAAAGCCGCCGTAGATGGCGAGTTCAGCGGCGTGCCCATCTCACCCGGTGTGGTGCAGGGACGAGCGAGAGTGCTGCACTCAGTCAGCGAAAAGAAACTGCTCCCCGGTGAAATCCTGGTGGCGCGTGCTACCGATCCTGGCTGGACGCCGTTGTTCATCAACGCCAAAGGCATTATCCTGGAAATCGGCGGTGCGCTCCAGCACGGTGCGGTTGTGGCGCGTGAATATGGGATTCCGTGCGTCTCAGGTGTGAATGACGCCACCAGCCTATTGAAGGACGGTCAGCTGGTGGAAGTGGACGGATCAAATGGGATTGTGCGTGTTTTGGATAATGCGCTTTAGGTCAAAATCCATTTTGGATACGGATCGCACGGAAATGCGAAAAAATTGAATAAATCCAAGCATATATTTTTCTGTGCACAGGTTTTTAACAGGAGACTTTTATGACCACCTTCATCGGCATTGTTATCGGGATGTTTGGAATCAGCGTCATGCAACTAGTTCTTGCAACGGCCATGCCTTATATCGCCACAGAGATCGGCGGTGAAGAGCTCTATAGCTGGGTTTTTTCGAGTTATATGCTGGCTTCTCTGCTCACCATTCCGATTTTCTCGAAACTGGCGGACTTGTATGGGAAAAGGAAATTCTATCTTCTCGGCATGGGGATATTCGGCATTGGCACCCTGTTTGGCGGGCTGGCTTCTTCCATGGAGTACTTGATCATCGCGCGAGTAGTTCAAGGTTTAGGCGCAGGGATGATGATTCCCACCTCCATTTCCCTGATTTCAGACCAATTTTCGGCTGAAAAACGAGGCGGAATGATCGGTATTTTCAGTATGGTTCAGCTTTTAGCGATTCTGCTAAGTCCTTTATTGGGCAGTTTTATCACCAAGCAATTTGGCTGGAACTGGATTTTTTTCCTTACATTGGGTGCGATTCTCGTTGCCATTTTATTGGTCGCCCTGGGAAAGCAAACATCCCAAGCCAACCTGAAGGTGCATTGGTCAGAAATTGATATTGTAGGTGGGCTGGTCTTTGGAATCTTCTGTGTCTTAACTGTTAGTTTCTCCGATGCAGTAAGCAATCAAGGGAATCTTGAGATTTCTGGATTCTTGTTATTGTTAGGCGCAGTAATTTCAGCCATTGTTCTGGTATGGAATGAATCACACCACAAGGACCCGGTGATCAAAGTATCTTTCTTTCGCAACAAGATCCTGCGGCGATCGATCATAAGTTCACTGATTGCCGGCGGGATCATGTACGGGTTGGTAACCCTACTGCCTTTATGCAGCGTTATCCTTGAGCAACAAGGTTTCACCATCAACGAGAGTCAAGTCCTGCTTGTATTTATGCTGGGCATTACCTTTGGGTTGATGATCACCAGCCGTTTGATGACAAAACTCCCCTCATATTTTCCGCGAATCTTGTGGGGATTCTCTATCATTGGTGCCGGATTGATGTACTATGCCATCAGCATCAGTAACTTTGTATTGTTCAATGTCATCACCGGTTTTCTTGGGCTGATCCTGGGAGGAATTATGGCAACCCTGCTGATCAACTCTCAAAATGCTGTGAACAGCGAGGATAGAACGGTTCTAAGCGGGTTAGTGCAATTGGGTCGGTATTTGGGTGCTGCGATCGGGGTAACGATCCTCACCGGTATACTGCCGGAAATGAGTCAGATCAGTGGCGCTGCGCAGTTCCTGGGGGCTTTTGGCTTACTGGTGGTCATGTATATTCTTGGGCTGGTGAATGAATTACTTTAATTCGAATAGTTTTTTAGTCGGGGAATAATTCAGGGAAAATCAGTTTCAATGTGGTTGTCACGATCAAAATGTGACAACCACATTCTTATAAAATCGCTATAATAATTTTATAGGACAAAACACTGTTCTCTATTCTCTATCCCCCATTCTCTGGAGATATTATGTCCAAAACAGATTGGATCACGCAGGAAATAGAAAGTCTCAAGCAAGCCGGGCTGTACAACCGCATCCGCACCATCGGCTCGCCACAGGGCGCCTGGCTGGTGGTGGACGGCAAGAAGGTACTGAATTTCTGCTCGAACAATTATCTCGGGCTGGCCAACCACCCTGACATCGTCGCCGCAGCCAGGAAAGCCACCAGTGAAATGGGAATTGGTCCGGCGGCGGTCCGTTCCATCGCCGGGACGATGACCCTGCACGTCGAGCTGGAGAAGCGCCTGGCGGCGTTCAAAGGCGTCGAGGCCGCCATCACCTTCCAGAGCGGATTCACTGCCAACCTCGCCACCATCCCCGCGCTGGTCAGTAAGGAGGACGTCATCTTCTCCGACCGGTTGAACCACGCCTCGATCATCGACGGCTGCCGGCTCTCGGGGGCCAAGATCATCGCCTATGAGCACAACGACCCAGCCTCGTTGGAGGTGCAGATCAAGGAAAACCTGTCCCAGTTCCGCCGTGCTCTGGTCGTCACGGATGGCGTCTTCAGCATGGACGGCGACATCGCCCCCCTGCCCGACATCTACGAGGTGACGAAGAAATACGACCTTTTACTGATGGTGGATGACGCTCACGGCGAAGGCGTGCTCGGCAAAGGCGGACGCGGCATCGTCGATCACTTCGGCCTGCACGGCAAGGTGGACGTGGAGGTGGGCACGCTCTCGAAAGCGTTTG
This sequence comes from uncultured Chloroflexia bacterium, assembly GCA_963709295.1. Lineage (GTDB taxonomy): Bacteria > Chloroflexota > Anaerolineae > Anaerolineales > Villigracilaceae > JBGPQJ01. The sequence continues at coordinate 125,004 of CAVPVW010000008.1, forward strand.
GCGTGGTGGGTGGCCTGGTGGCCGGGAACGCCGTCATCATCGAGTGGCTGCGCCAGCGCGGACGGCCGTTCCTGTTCTCCTCGGCGGTGACCGTGCCGGACGCGGCAGCCTGCCTGGCAGCGATCGACCTGCTCGAGGATTCGACTCAACTGGTGGACAAGCTGTGGAGCAACGCCAAATACTTCAAGGCAGAGATGAAGACGCTCGGCTTCAACACCGGCGTCAGCGAGACTCCCATCACGCCGGTCATGCTGGGAGAGGCGCCGCTGGCGCAGCAGTTCAGCCGCGACCTGTTCGAAGAAGGCGTTTTCGCCATGTCGATCGGCTACCCGACCGTGCCGCAGGGTAAGGCGCGTATCCGCGTGATGATCTCCGCGGCGCATTCGACCGATGACCTGGACAAGGGTCTCGCCGCGTTCAAGAGCGTTGGGAAAAAGCTGGGAGTGATTTAGAGAGTAGAGAATAGTTGCAGGTCACGTTTGAAAAGTGACCTGCAAAAAAAGGAAAAATTCATGCCCATTACACAAGAAGAAATAATCAAACTCCTGCTCGCCCTGCTGATTGGCGGGATCATCGGCTTCGAGCGCGAGATCAAATCCAAGTCCGCGGGGCTGCGCACCATCACGCTGATCACCGTCGGGGCGACGCTCTTCACGATGCTGTCGGTCAGGTTCAGCGGCGGCTCGGACCGGGTCGCGGCGAACATCGTTACCGGCATCGGCTTCCTCGGCGCCGGCGCAATTTTATTGTCCGAGGGAAGGATCAAGGGACTGACCACTGCCTCGTCCATCTGGGTGGCCTCCGCGCTGGGCATGGCGATCGGCCTGGGTGAATTCTGGCTGGCGGGAGCTGCCGCCCTCCTGGTCTTTGTGATCCTTTGGTTGTTCGTGCCCTTCGACCGGATGATCGATTCGCTGGGACGGGAAATCCGGGAATACGACATCATTTACCTGGCCCGCGAGAATAAAACTGAGGAAGTGGAACAGCTTATCAAAGGGCATCAGTTAAAAATTCTTCGAAAACGAAAGATGAAAAGCGAAGATAGGCTCATCGGCGAATATGAGGTCCGCGGGATGCACAAGAACCACAACCAGCTCGTGGAAAAGCTGCTTGAAGACAAGGAAATTTATGAAGTGAAGTATTAACGCAAGAAGAGTAAACAGATAACAAAAAGCAGGTCACGATGTAAAGTGACCTGCTTTTTGTTACCAAGAGATTATTACCATCAGCCCCCCAGCACTCCTTCCGCCGCGCTGGACGGTTCTGGGTCTGGCAGCTTGAGCATCCGGAACGAATTCAGGAATCCGATCAAGCCCGCCACCAGGGGTATCAGCAACGCAACCTGCAAAGCGAGATTTCTGGATTCTGCGTTGATGCGGAGGATCTCTTCCTGCACCTCGGGCGGTTGACTGGCCAACTGGGCCTGGAGTTGGGTGTCGCTCATGATCTGGGCATCCTCCTCCAGGGCAACCGCCACCTGCTCCTGCTGCTCAGGGGACAAGACCAGGCTGGATTGCGCCATGGTCGTGAAAGAAATGGCAAGGGCGGCCAGCATGATGGCGCCGGCAAATGCCAGGCCGAAGGAAAGGCCAAAGTTACCGGAGGCCGAGTTCACGCCTGCCGCCTCGCTGATACGTTCCTCGGAGATCGGGGATAAAGAATAGTTATTGAGCTGCGAGACCAGCAGACCCAAACCCGCTCCTGTGAACACCATGGGGATCACAAAGTCCCAACCGGATGCCGCGCGAGGGATGTACAGGACCATGAACAGGATCCCGACCACAGCCCCCAGATACCCGAATTGGATGACACGAGCGGGGCGTCGCTTGCCAGCCCTGCGCCCTGCCAGAAGAGCTAATGCGAACATGCTGAGGGACATAGGCGCAATAGCCAGACCGGTTTCCATCGCCGTGTACTCGAACACCATTTGAAAATAGATCGGCAGCACGATCATCATGCCACCCAGGATGATATTCTGCAGCATCAATCCGGTGGCGCCCAGCCGGAAGAATTTAAAGCTGAACAATTCGGGGTCGATCAATACAGGTTTTCCCTGCTTCTTGTTGTGCACCAGCCACCGGTAAAAGGCAAACATCGCAATAAAGCCGAAGACCATCAACAGGCCGACCGCCTCACCGCCGTCCTCCCAGAGGAGGATGCTGATGACAATTCCAGCCATGCCGACGACGGAGAGTAACGCGCCAACGCCATCGAAGTCCCTGGGGCCTTCGTATTTGACATCTTTTACCAACTTAATATTCAGCAAGATGATCACAATAATCACGAACTCAAGGAAAAATCCGACGCGCCACGACAAATAAGTGGTAATGAAACCTCCAATGAGCGGACCAACTGCGGCGGCAATCGCGGCCGCAGCCCCGACCAATGCATATGCCTTCTTTAACTCCACGCCCTCGAAATTTCCATGGATGAGCGACTGCATGGCCGGCAACAATAGGGAGGCGCCCAAACCGCCGATGATCGCCCAAAAAAGGATGACCAGGGTGATGTTCTGGGTCAAGGTCATGGTCAACGCCCCCAGGGCATACCCCATGAGACCCAGAATATAGGCGCGTTTTCTGCCGTAAAGGTCACCAAGCTTGCTGCCGATCAAAATGAAAGCAGCTGAGACCAGCGCTTCCACTGAAATCGCTGATTGAACACCGCTCACAGTCGTTCCCAGATCCTCTACGATCGCTGAAATTGACACGTTCATCATGGAAGTGTCGATCACAAGGACGAACATCGCCATCGCCAGCAGGATCATGAGCCATTGGGAGTGGTTGGTACCTTTAACGGTGGATGCTTTGGTTTCTGTGGTCATGTATCATTTTCTCCGTGTGGTTGTTTTATGAGTGCTTGATAGGTGGCAATTATACTTTGGCGGATGCAACTTGAGGGCAACTAGATCTTTACCTTTGCAATGACCTCCGCGCAACCGATGGAATACCCCCCCCCGGTGCCTTCTTCGGTCAGGTCCCACCACGCGGAGATGACAGAATGACAAATCCCCCAGTCCCTCAGACAGGCGCGGGGAATCCCCAGCCGCTCGGACAGGATGGCGAGGCGCCGCTCGGTGAGGCGAACTGGGTCAGGCCTGTTTAAAAAATCCCCCGACGGATTCATGAGCAGCGGCCCCACTTCGTACCCGGCTGGCCCGACAACTCCCTTGGGGTCGATGGCCAGCCAGCCTCGCTCGGAGGAAAGAATGTTGAAATGATGGCAGTCCCCATGCAGAAGCACGGGCGAGCCTGACGTGGCGAACAACTCGGGAAGCAGCGATTCGGCCCGGTTGACCAGTTTTTCGGGGAAAGGACCCGTCCCACCGTTGAAGCGGACGCGCAGCCCCTTGAGCCCTTCAAACCATTCCGATAGCTGAATCAGCGGTCCCTGCGGCTTGTGCTGCCAGAGGTGGGTCATGACATCACAGGCGATGTGCGTGCGCTGTTCGTCATCCTCCAATGCCACCAGCATCGTTCCGGGTCGCAGGCGTTCCATCAGGAACATGTAGTTTTCCTCATCGGCTTCCAGCAATCTCGCTGCGCCGTCCCCGTTAAAGATGCGCAAAGCGGTCATTTCGCTGATGAACTCATGGTTGATCACGCCGATCTTCAGGACAACTTCCTCACTTCGCCTCCGGGCAAAAGCGACATAATTTACTGAAAGGTTGTCAACCTGCTGGACATCCGTCAGGTCCCATTGCTGAATTGCTTTGTCGATCAATGAGGGCAGGCGAGAAAGCCAACTTATACCTTCATCACCAAAATAATTCTTTATATTCGCAAGAAACTGGGAAGGCAGGTCCATCATGGGCACGTGGGATGGACTTTCTCGAATTGATAGTTGGAATGGTCCGACTCGCGGTTGAAACCAGACGATAGCAAAATTGACTCCAACTCAGGGGAGATGCAGGCGTTCCAGACGATCTTATGCCTCCCGTCCCGCGCGGTGAGCCGACGGGTATCCAGAAGAAGAACCGGCAGGTCCGCAGCCTCGCAGGCAGCCAACCCGACCATGGGATGCATGGCGGTCTCGTCATCGTCCTCCCACAACCCGACCAGCCCGCGCCGTCCATGCCACCACAGGAATGTCCCTTCACCACTGGCGATCGTGCCGCGAAAAGTTTCTTCGTTCGGGGCGACAGGCTGCCAACCCATATCCATCATCCCGCCGGTGATGGGCAGCGAGGATGACCGGAGGGTGAATTCCGTCATTTCCGGGATTTCGTTTACAGAGGCAGGCGTGAACGAATCGACCGGCTCATCCAGCGGGGAAGCAGCATAAAATGTGACATCCTGCGCATGGACAAAACCCAACCTCTCGCACAGGTGATGCACCTTGACGCGTTTGGCATTGGTCCACAAGCGGACGGTGCCGTCCCCGTTTTTCAGCCACCAGTCATTGATGTATTCATGAATCTGTGAGCCAATCTTCTTATCCTGGTGATCAGGATTGACCCTCAGCCCTTCGAACCACCATTGTTTTGGCGCAAGGTGGGTCACCCGCGCAATTCCCACCGCATGACCGGCATACTCGGCGGTGAACAGGGTTCCGCGCGGATCTGCCATCCATTCATTCCAGACATAGGGAATGTAGTCGTTTCCCTCCCAGATATATTTACAGAACTCGAGCACGTCAGGTGTGTCCGCGGGCAGGGTGGGACGAATGACAACGCGAGGGTTAGTATAGGATGTAATCATGGGAGAGCAAATGGCTTGGACCACGAAGGGTCACAACCCCGATAAAAGGCGCGGGGCAGGCGGAGCACAAAGGTTTTTGATTTTCCTTCGTGTCCCTTTGTGTCCTTAGTGGTAAATTATCAATCTGGAAATAATTTCCCTTTCACCTCGGGGCAATACTTCGCCACCATCGCTGAAGACAGGCCGTTCTCCTTGCAGATCTCTGCATAGAAATCCGCTGACGGGCGGCGGATGCGCGCCTGGGTCGCCACGTCAAGCCCCCATAGGCCAAAGCGTTGACTCCAGCCGCGCTCCCATTCGAAGTTGTCCACCAGCGACCAGTGGAAGTATCCCTTGACCGGCCAGTTGAAGTTGACGGCGCGCCACATCTTCATGATGTGCTCGGCTATGTAACGCGGACGAATTTTATCCTCCGCGTCCTCCACTCCGTTCTCGGTCACCAGCATGGGGATGTTAAATTGCAGACCCCATTTGAGCGCTTCGGAAAATCCATCCGGTTCGAGGGCAAGAAAACCGGTGCCTGAGAGTTCCGCATCCGGGCGGTAATAGCTGTGCGTGAAAACCGTGCCGGCACGGCGCAGATCAAACGACACCAGATCGCGGGTGTAGTAATTGACTCCGAGGAAATCCTGCGTTTTGGCAGCTTCGGGGATTTTCACGGTCTTGTAAAGCAGGCGCAACTTACCGGTCTGCGCTGCACGGGGGAACATGTCGTTGAACATTTGCGACTGGAATCCCGCCGCCCACTTGTCCAGCGGCGATGAGCTGGCGGCTTTAAAGGAGCGGTAATTCATGGAAAGACCGACGCGTGCCTCCGGTTGGAGTTCATGGATAACCTTATAGGCCAGCGCATGTCCACGCATCAGGTTAACCATCACCCGCATGACGGAATTAATATCCTTTTTCCCGGGAGGGAAATCGCCGGTCAAATACGCTTCAAAGCCATAGACATTGGGTTCGTTGATCGTTACCCAGTATGTGACGTATTCCTTGAGCGCCTCCACGGACTTGCGTACAAAGTCGGCGAATTTTTTCGGCGTATCGTCGTTCTCCCAGCCGCCCAGCTCCTCCAGCCAGAGCGGATTGCTGAAATGGTGCAGCGTGACCATGGGCGTCAGCCCGCGTTCGAGCATGCCGCGCAGCATCATGCGATATCGTTCGAGCGCGTCCTCGTCCCAACGGTCCGGCGCGGGTTGGATACGGCTCCACTCGATCGAGAATCGGTGTGCGTTCTGCCCGGTTTCTGCAGCGCGGTCAAGGTCCTCCTTCCAGCGCCCGCCCCACCAGTCGCAGGCCAGCCCCGATTTATCGCCGTTGCGGATGCGCCCCTCCTGCTGCTCCCAGGCATGCCAGTTGTTGTTGGTGTTGTTGCCTTCCACCTGGTGCGCGGCGGTGGCGGTGCCCCACAAAAATCCGCGTGGAAAATGAACAGTTGCTTCAGCCATATCGATAAACTCCTTGATGAATTAGGATCGATTGCGCGCCTGCGACGCCAGGTACAGCACGATCGACCCGGCGACGGCGGCATTGAGCGACTCGACCTTCCCGTGCATGGGCAGCCGCATGATGAAATCACATTTCTGCTTGACCAGCGGACGCAGCCCCTCGCCCTCCGAGCCGACGACCACCGCCAGCGCACCGGTCAAACTCACCTTATCAGGTTCCAGTGACGACGGGTCTTCATCCAGCCCGACAACCCATGCCCCCGCCTCCTTGAGTTCGTCCAGCGTCTGGGCCAGGTTCGCCTGCGCAATCAGCATATGCTCGCTGGACCCGGCCGAGGCCGAAACGACTGCCGGCGTGACCTCCGCTGCGCGGTGACCCGGGATGACCACGCCGTGTACACCTAAGCTCTCCGCCGTGCGGAGAAGCGTGCCCAGGTTTTGGGGATTTTGGATGGTGTCCAGGATCAGCACGAAAAGCGGTTCGCCTGCCTGTTGTGCCTTCCCGATGATATCCACCACGCCGCTGTAGGGATAACCGTCCACCTCCGCGGCGACTCCCTGCGCGCTGTCGGAGAGCTTGTCCAGCCTGGCGCGCGGTACGCGCTGGACAGGGATGCGTCGCTCCTTGGCGATGCCAAGAATCTCACCCAGGCGGCCTTTTTCCTGCGCGCCTTCCGCCACTTGCAGACTGAAGACCTGCCGCCTTTTGGCTCGCAGGGTCTCGTAGACGGGATTGCGTCCGTAGATGAATTCTTTCATAAATCTTCTCTCCACAATAACAAGGAAGGCAACGTCTCAGGCACGGGCATTCTCCAGCCTCGCGACGAGAGGAATTCTGAGGCAGGCAGCGGATGGCAATCTTGTCCCCTTCCTTCAACCGTTCGTACACCGCAGTGACGACGTTCTGCTCAAGCAGGTAATTCCCGTTGAACACGCAGGCAATAAAGCCGTAACGCTTCTCCTCTTTGTCTTTTTCCAGGTATTTCTCGACAACCACTCCTTCAACGACTTGCCCATGCCGCTCAAGATTAATCGCCAGCCGGAGTTGGTTCAGGGCCGGCAGGAGAATCGCCAACGACCCTCCCACGGCCATTATGCCGAGCAGGACAAACGCCATGCCGATTATATAATCCGATGCCGAACTCGTGGAGCTTGAGGAAAGATATCCCGTTATCCAGCATGACCAGCGCCAGGAACAGGCTGGCGATGAAAATGACAGCAACAAACGCGGCATAAAGCAATTTCAGCCGTAAAAAAGTCGGCTTGACCACAACCAGGTCGGTAGCGGGGGGGGATTCATTCATCGTGAGGCCAATTGTATCAGGGGATTGGGCGGAGAATTTCGATAAAGAAAGTGGCTGCCCATTCCTTCCCGGACAGCCACTCGAGATTTCATCAACTCCACTGCCAGGTCGTGCCTTCCTTGCCGTCCTCCAGGGTCACGCCCATTTCCTTCAGCCGGTCGCGGATCAAATCGGACATTGCCCACTGTTTCTGTTTTCGCGCCTCGCTGCGGACTTCCACCAGCAGGTTGATGAATTTATCCGCGTCTCCGGAGCCGGTCTTTCCGCTCAAACGCAGACCGAGGATGCCCGTCAGCTCCCGCAAGGTATCCTGTGCGGGTTTGAGCTGCGCATCGTCCGCGCCGGCATCCCGGGCGGTGTTGACCGCGCGCACCAGGTCGAAGAGCGCCCCGAGCGCGCCGGCGGTGTTGAAGTCGTCGTCCATCGCGGAGGTGAAATCCGTGCGGGTGGATTCCAACTGTGCGGCCAGGGCGGACAAGGCCCCGGCCGGCGCCGAGCTCCCCTTCACTGAAGCCGGCTTCAGGGCAGCCTTGATGCGCTCCAGGCCTTTTTCGGCGGCATCCAGCGTCTCATCGTTGAACATCAGCGGCGCGCGGTAGGAGCCGTTGAGCACGAGCATGCGCATCACATCGCCGTCGCGTTTGGCAAGGAATTCCTTGATGCTGATGATGTTGCCCAGCGACTTGGACATTTTCTCGCCGCCCAACTGCAGCATGCCGTTGTGAATCCAGTACCGGGCGAACGGCTTGCCGGTCAGCAACTCGGTCTGGGCGATCTCGTTCTCATGGTGCGGGAAGATCAGGTCGTTGCCGCCGCCATGGATGTCGATCTGTTCGCCAAGGTGGTGCAGGTTCATCGCCGAGCACTCGATATGCCAGCCGGGGCGGCCCTTGCCCCACGGGCTGTCCCAGGCGGGTTCGCCGGGCTTGGCGGATTTCCACAAGGCAAAGTCCATCGGGCTTTCCTTGCGGTCATCCACGTCGATGCGGGAGCCGGACTGCATGTCTTCAAATTTCCGCCCGGAGAGCTTGCCGTAGTCGGAATCCTTCGCCACCCTGAAGTACACGTCGCCGCCCACTTCATAGGCGTAGTCTTTTTCTCCCAGCTCACGAATCATCCCGACGATATTGTCGATCTCCTGCGTGGCGCGCGGATTGATCGTGGCAGGCAAAACATTCAGGTCCAGCAGGTTTTGGTGATAATCCTTGATGTAACCTTCCGCCAGCGCGAACGGATCCACGCCCATCTGGTTGGCGCGGTTGATGATCTTGTCATCCACGTCGGTGTAATTCATGACATGCAGGACCTTGTACCCGCGAAACTCAAGATAGCGACGGATGATGTCAAACACCAGCGCGGACATGGCATGCCCGACGTGGGCATCGTTGTAAACCGTCACACCGCAGACGTACAACTTCACAACGCCCGGTTCGAGCGTCTGGAAATCTTCCTTTTTACGGGTGAGGGTGTTGTACAGGCAAATCATAGGTGTCTCCTTGCTCCCATCAAGTGGCACAATTATAAACCACGGGATGAAAAAAGACGCGGCATGACCCGCGTCTTGAAATTATCAATCACAGAAAGTCTAATCCTCGGGTTTGGCGAAGATCATTCTCCCGGCAGCCGTCTGCAGGACCTTGGAGACGGTCACCGTCTTGGTCTGGTTGAGGAACTTGTTGCCGTTCTCCACCACCACCATCGTGCCGTCGTCCATGTAGCCCACACCCTGGTTGGCTTCCTTGCCTTCCTGGATGATCTGGATGCTCATCAGCTCGCCGGGCAGCACCACCGACTTGACCGCATTGGCCAGCTCGTTGATGTTGAGAATGGCCACTCCCTGCAGTTCCGCGACACGGTTCAGGTTGTAGTCGTTGGTCAGGATGGGACACTTCAACTGGCGGGCGAGGACCACCAGTTTGTCGTCCACTTCGCGCATGCCTTCCACATCGATATCGCTGATGCGCACAGTGATGTTGGGTTCCTTTTGAAGGTTGCTCAGCACTTCCATGCCGCGCCGTCCGCGCTGCCGGCGCATCGAATCGGGTGAATCCGCGATGTATTGCAACTCATTCAGCACAAAGCGCGGGATGAGCAGCGACCCGGGCAGGAATCCCGTATGGGCAATGTCCGAGATGCGCCCGTCGATGATCACGCTCGTGTCGAGCAGGATGGTCTTCCCGGACTGGTAGCTGCCGGGCTGGGTGGGGTCCCCGCTGTGCCTGCCAAAGATGGAGCGCAGCACGCCGATGATGTCCGTTTGGCGCATCACAAAAAGCACGATGCCAAAGTACCCGAAAAACAACACGGATAGGAACGGAAGAATGTTCCCGAAAGGGTCGGGCAGGGTCGAGAGGGGAAATGTCAGCAGGGCGGCGATAATCAGACCTGAGACCAGGCCGATCAGGGCTGAGAAGAGTGTTTCGGGTGAAACACGTTTCATCAGCGACCGAAAACCGCGAGCCGGACGGGTGGTTAAATAAGGGGTAACGACCAAGCCAAAGAGCGCGCCCACCAGGGTGAGCACGACCGTGTACAACGCCAAATTGGTTTCACTAAGGCTTCCGAGCCAGTACCCGACGTACCCCCCAATGAATGCGAATACAAAAAGGCCAACGATGCGCGCAATAAAATCAGCGCTCATGGATAACTCCTTTCCAGATAAATGCAAGAATAAATTCGGTTCTATTAATATAAATGAATAAAACCTGCCTTCATGATAGCATGTCTTCCAATTAGCGTCAAATACATCCAAATGAGCGAATTTTCTTACGGCTAGTCACGTCTATCCGCATCCCACTCATTCAGGAAAAGCTAATTTTGTACGAGTATAATGGACTTACTTTATTGGTAGCTGTGGAGAATAAATGGCCATCGACCGATTTGGACGACGTATACATTATCTGCGCATTTCCCTCACCGACCATTGCAACCTGCGCTGCATCTATTGCATGCCCGAGGAACAGGTCTTCCGTCCCAATGCAGCCCTGATGCAGGACGACGAAATCCTTCTTCTCACCCGCCTTTTTGCCAGCCTCGGGTTCGACAAGATCCGCCTGACGGGCGGCGAACCGACCGTGCGCGCCAACGTGGTGGATATCGTGCGCGGCATCGCCTCCACCCCCGGTATCAAGTCTGTCTCGATGACGACCAACGGCGTGCTGCTCTCGCGTCTGGCTCAACCATTGAAGGAAGCCGGCTTGCAGCGGGTGAACGTCAGCATCGACACCCTCAACCCTGATAAGTTCAAGCGCCTCACCCGCTGGGGAAAGCTGGATGACGTCTGGAAGGGAATCCTCGCGGCTGAACAGGCCGGTTTGAGCCCGGTCAAGCTCAACGCCGTGGTGGTCAAAGGGTACAACGAGGAGGACGTGATCGACCTCGCCGCGCTGACCATCGACCGCCCGTGGCAGATGCGCTTCATCGAGATGATGCCCTTCGCCGAAGTCACAGACCTCCAGACCAGCCAGATGATCACCGCCGCACAAATCCAGCACCAGATCGAAAGCGAGTTCGGCACACTGGAAGCCACGAACGATTATGACGGCGAGGCGCGCATCTTCCGCATCCCCGGCGCGCAGGGAGAGATTGGTTTCATCTCATCGGTCACTGTTCCCTTCTGCGCGGCCTGCACCCGTGCCCGTCTCACCGCCGACGGCGTCCTGCGCATGTGCCTGCTGCGTGAAAAGGAGATCGACCTGCTGACCCCGCTGCGCAATGGGGCCATGATCGATGACCTGCGGGACATGATCCTGCAAGGCGTGTGGGAAAAACCCTGGGGACACGGGCTTGCGGATGGCATCATCCCGCTCAATCGCGCCATGAACGAGATCGGCGGGTAGATGCTTTCTCCCGACGGAATCCGTGCCATTTTCTTCGACCTCGACGGGACCCTGCGCTTCAACCGCCCGTCAGGCCGGGACTATTTCATGGATTATGCGGCCACCCTCGGTGTGCAGACCTCGCCCGACCAGAGAGCCTTCGTCTGGCGCTGGGAACACTGCTACTGGGCAAATTCCTCCGATCTTCTCAAAGACGAGGCGAATTACCCCGATCATGATGCCTTCTGGCTGAACTACAGCCGCCTCCAGCTCATCCAGATGGGATGCGCAGCCGACCAGGCGGAACAACTTGCGCCGCTGGTACACAGCTATATGAAAGAGAACTACAAACCTGAAAACTGGGTGGACCCGGTGACCTTTGACTTGCTGGCTGAATTGAAAGCAGCGGGTTTTCTATTGGGCGTGATCTCCAACCGGGACCTGCCTTTCGATGAGGAACTAACCAAGCTTGGGCTGGATAAATATTTCACGCTGGCAATTTCCGGCGGGGAGGCCGGTTCCAAGAAACCCGAGGCGGGCATTTTCCATTACACACTGACCCGCGCAGGCTCCCGGCCTGAGGAGACGATGTACGTCGGCGACAACTACTTCGCGGATGTGGTCGGCGCCCGCAATGCCGGCTTGCATCCCGTGCTGCTGGATATCGGCGGGATATTTCACCAGCCCGGCTGTCCAAGCATCAATACGTTGGGGGATTTACCTGCCGTACTCGCTTTTGCCAAGTAATACTGAAATCAATTTTATTGCGGGGGTTTTCCGATGGCTCATGAACAAAAACTGATTCGAACGGTACGCGTGCTCAACGAACAGGCGGTGGGGGTGCTCGCCAGCCTGCTCTCCGCCATTTCAGATGTGAATGGCACGGTCGGCGATATCCGCATGATAACGGAAACATCCGGTCATGTGGTGCGCGACATCACCATCTATGCGGATGACAAGGAGAAAATCGAAGCGATCATCGAAGCGATGCGCCAGAATCCCGGCACAAAAATCCTTGAAGTGCGGGACGAGGTGCTCGAGCTGCATCAAAAAGGGAAGATCGCCATCCGTTCGCGTTATAAAATCGATTCAATGGAGACCCTGCGTCGCGTGTATACCCCGGGGGTGGCGGAAGTCTGCATGAAGATAGCCAAGGACCCCTCGTTGGCCCGCCTGTACACCTCCACAAGTCATTTGGTCGCCATCATCACTGACGGGACGGCCGTGCTTGGCCTGGGAGACATCGGTCCGCTGGCCGGCATGCCTGTCATGGAAGGAAAGGCCATGTTGATGGAGTTGCTGGTCGGGCTGTCTGGGATGCCGATCCTGCTGAACACCAAGGACACGGACCGGATCGTGGAAGCCATCGCTGCCATCTCGCCTACCTTCGCTGCCATTCAACTGGAGGACATCTCCGCACCGCGCTGCTTCGAGATCGAGGAACGCCTGCAAAAAATGCTCGACATCCCCGTCATGCACGATGACCAGCACGGCACGGCCGTGGTCGTCACCGCCGCGCTGACTGTCGCCGCGCGCACCACCGGCACAGACTTGCGCAAGGCGGTCATCGGGCAGATCGGCCTCGGCGCGGCAGGTTTGGCCATCGCGAAAATGCTCATGCGCCTGACCGGGAACGTGGCGCTCGGCGCTGATTTATCCGAGGATGCCCTGAAACGACTGGATGCTGCGGGGGGAAACGCTCGAACCTGAAAGAAATCATGGCGACCTGCGATATCGTCATCGCCACCACCGGCGCGCCGGGCTTGATCAAACCGGACATGGTTCGCCCCGGTCAGATCATCCTGGCTCTCTCGAACCCCGTGCCGGAGATCGAGCCGGAGGCGGCGCTTAGACAAGGGGCAGCCTTTGCCGCCGATGGTAAATCCGTCAACAATGTGCTCGGTTTCCCGGGCATCTTCCGCGGCGCGGTGGACACTTATGCTCCGCGCATCACGCACGAGATGCTGGTCGCCGCCGCCCAGGCCATCGCGGACATGACCCCCGAGGGGAACCTGGTGCCCAGCCCGCTCGATAAGAAAGTCCACAGGGCGGTTGCACGCGCGGTCGCCGAGACCGCCATCCAGCAGGGCATTGCCAGGGCCGAGTACGTGCCCTACGTGGAAGAATAAAAAATCTCCCGCAGGATAGAAACCTGCGGGAGATTTATCTAGCTTTTGCCGTTCTTGTGTATCAAGTCCTGAAGCGTCAGTCCAAGGCGCGTCATCCCCTCGCGAATATTCTCCGGAGTAGGGAAGGAGAAGTTGATACGCATCGTATTGAGCCCACCGCCATTGGGGTGGAACGGTCCGCCTGGCACAAACGCCACCTTCTGATTGAGCGCCACCTTGAGCACCTCCGCGGCGTCCATCTCGGGGGGAAGAATACCCCACAGGAACATGCCCCCTTCCGGGTGGGTCCAGCGCGTCTCCTTGGGCCAAACCTCCTCCATCGTATCCAGCATCACGTCGCGGCGTTCCTTGTAGACCTGGCGGATATATTTCACATGCTCATCCAGGAAACCGCCCTTGCCCACTTCGTAGGCGACCACCTGGTTAAAGGTGGCGGTATGCAGGTCGGCAGCTTGTTTCGCCATGACCAGCTTGCGAATGACCTGCGCAGGGGCGATCACCCACGCCAGGCGGATACCCGGCGCGAGCAGCTTGGAGAATGTGCTCAGATAGATCACGTTTCCGGTGAACGCCGTCTCGTCACCCCGGTATTGAGCGTCCAGTGACACCACCGACGGCAGATGGTCGCCCTCGTAGCGCAGCTGGCCGTAGGGATCGTCCTCGATGATCGGCACGCCGTACCGGTCAGCCAGTTCCACCAGCCTCATGCGCCGCTCCAGGCTGAGGGTGGTCCCGCTCGGGTTCTGGAAATTGGGCAGAATGTAAATGAACTTCGGTCCGATGCGCAGCGCTTTTTCAAGCTCGTCCACCACCATCCCGTTTTCGTCGGAAGGCACCGAGATATATTGTGCGCCGTAGGCATTCCAAGCCTGAAGCGCTCCCAGGTAGGTGGGAGATTCGACCACGATGTGGTCACCCTGATTGATGAACAACCTTCCGAGCAGATCGAGCGCCTGCTGAGAGCCTGAGGTGATAAGGATATTATCAGCCGTGATGTTGACGCTATAACGCACGGTGTGACGGGCGATCATCTCGCGCAGCGGACGGTAGCCATCGGTGGTTCCGTATTGCAATGCCTGCGCCCCGTTGGTATCCAGAACAGCGATGCAGGCTTCTTTAAACTGCTTGACCGGAAAGACTTCCGGCGCGGGCAACCCTCCTGCAAAGGAGATGAGGTCCGGCTGCTCGGTCAGTTTGAGCAGTTCACGGATCACCGAACTCCCCATCCGCGACGTGCGGTTTGCATAGCGGTATTCCCAGGGTGTTTGCAGCATTCTTTCTCCTTGTAAACGGTTTTTAGCCGACATGTGTTGCCATTATCAATTTCACGATGATCTTCTCAAAAGCTTATTTCAATAAATTCGATTCTCCTTTCGACAGGGACTAAAAAAGCCTGACAGGTGTGGTTGCACCCGTCAGGCTTGCCTGAGTTCACGGAATAAGCAGGACGCCTAGATCTAACATCCGTCGCATCTCGGCTTAATCTTACCCATTTTTGGCTTTCTGCGCAACCGACAAATAGCATGTGATGTGTCACCCTTTGGTCATAGGAGGAATCGGATTTCAATCTGCTTGTATAATGGATTCGACACAATCCACTCCCGGAGGCTGACATGCCAGAACCGACGTCAAATCACCCACAGGTTTCCGAATGGCTCTCCCATATCCGTGCGTTGGCCGTGGACATCGGTCCGCGCGGTTCGACCCGCGAGGGCGAGCGCAAAGGTGCTGAGTATGCCCAGGCGCAGTTTGAGAAATTCGGGCTGAAACCTGTCTGGGAATCGTTCAAAAGCGCCCGCTCCATCTTCCAGCCGCACCTGGTGGGCAGCCTGCTGATGCTGCTCGCCTTTGTCATCTTCCCACTTGGCGGCAGGACGACGGCAGTCCTCGCTGCGCTGCTGTCCATTCTTGTGCTGGTGTCAGAACTGCAGGAGCTGGGATTCCAAAACAATTTTTACCGCCTCATCCTGCCCAAGGGGGACAGCCAGAATGTGCATGCAGTTGTCCAGCCGGCCGGCGAACACCGGCAGGATTTGGTGCTGGTCGGGCATCTCGATTCGCAGCGCACCCCGCTCATCTTCCGCACTCCGGGGTGGGTGAAGACTTACGACCGCTTCACGACGGTGCTCTTTATCACCTTTATTCTGCAAGTCGTTCTGTATTCGCTGGCCATTTTCTTCCCATGGAGCTGGATCTGGTACGCCACCCTTCCTACCGCCATCTGCGCGGTGCTGCTGGCCGCCCTGTGCATCCAGGCGGATTCCACACCCTTCACCGCCGGCGCAAACGACAACGCCACCGCCGCCGGTCTGGTGCTGGCGCTTGCAAATCACTTCGTCAAGAATCCTCTCCAGCACACCCGCGTGTTGGCGGTCTGCAGCGGCTGCGAGGAAGTCCAGCACTACGGCATGATCGACTGGTACAAGCGCCACCGTGCGGAGTTGAAGAATCCGCGCGCACTGGTATTCGAGATGCTGGGCTGCGCCGGTCCCGCCTGGCTGACCAAGGAGGGCATCATCGTCCCCTTCAAGGCGGATGCGGACATGTTAGCCCTGATCGAGCGCCTCTCGCGCGAGCACCCCGAGTGGGGCGCTTACGAGACGAAAGTCAGCGGGGGCAACACCGAGATGGCGGACGCGGTCCGGGTCAAGGTGCCGGCCATCACTTTCTTCGGCATGACCCGCGAGGGAGTCGCCCCCTACTGGCACCAGGTGGAGGATACCTTCGACAAGATGGACCCGATTGTGATGGAGAAGACCTGGAGCCTGGTCAACGCCTTTATCAAAGAGCTGGATCAATAACCACCAACCCCTCGCCGATAAAAGCGGGGGGTTGTTTTTTTTAATTTTATCTTGTGCGCTTGTCCTCACTCCGTGCTTATTTCAACGATGCGGTCAAGCCTGAAAGTGCGCTCTTCTTTGCGCAGGTGGCAGAAAGCGCGCAGGTAGATGTAATCTGCCAGTCCCATCACCTGGATGGGCGTGACCAGCCGCGTCGTCCGCTTGCCGCCCTTATCCACATAAGTCAGGCTTAACCGTTTGCCGGCATAGATGGCTTCGCCCAGCGCCGTCGGAAGCTGGATGCCATCGTTTGGCCAGGCCGGTGAGTTATACAGGCCGATGAAGTCCTCCAGCGTTTTCCCTGTCTTTTTCAGCGAATCCATCATCCCGAAAAAGACACCTTTCATGGTCAGCGCATCGGCCAGAGCACGGTGCGCCTCGGGATTCACGATGCGAAAATGTTCGGCGACCGATGCCAGGGTGTAGGAGGGGAGATCGAAATGTTCGCGGGCAACAAGCAGCGTATCGATCAGGTTCGGCGCGATGATCTCCAGCCCCAGCCGGCGAAACTCGCTGTCGAGGAACTGCAGGTCGAAGCGCGCGTTGTGGCAGACGATGACCACGCCGCGCAGGCGGGCGTCCACATCCGGGGCGATCTCGGCGAAGGTGGGCGCATCCTGCAGATCCACGTCACTCAGCCCGTTGGTGCTGGCTGCCGCCGGGGAGAGCGGGCGCTCCGGGTTGACCAGCTGCTGGTAGGTGGACTTGATGCGCTTGCCCTCGGTCAGTACGATACCCACCTCGCAAATCCGGTCACCGAACCAGGGGGATAGACCGGTGGTCTCCAGATCAAGAAAGGCAAAATGACAATTGGACAAGTCGAGGGGCATCGTCGTAATCAGAAAAGATTATCAGGAGGCAGCGGTTAACTTTCGCCCGAGTTGGACGGCCTTCTCCATCAGTTCCGGTTGATTGATCACCTCGCCGGCTTTGTCCGCGGAGCCGTAAAGCATGCCGACAATCTCCGCCTTAAGATAGCGGCACATTGACTCAAACGTGTGGATAGCGTTGATGCCGCCGGAGGTGTACAGGTCGGTGTCGCCATAGGTCAGCACAAAGGCGAACTTCTTGCCGTTTAATTCATTGCCCTCCGGGGTTACGAAAGCATACCAGCGGTCGATGCACAATTTCGCCTGGGCGGAATAGGTGAACCAGTAGACCGGGCTGGCGACCACGATGGCCGAGGCACGCCGCAGCTTGGGATACAGCGCCTGCATGTCATCCTTGATCACACAGATTCCGCCGGTCTCATGGCAGGAGTCGCAGGCGTCGCAGGGACGGATGTCCAGGGTATGGAGGGAAATGGATTCCACCTCCGCGCCGGCCTGCCTCGCCCCCACCGCGACCTGTTCCGCGAGCGTGCTGCTGTTCCCGTTCTCGCGCGGGCTGCCTTTCAAGATCAATACATACTCGCTCATCAGTCCCTCCGATTATAAGAAGTATCGTTCCAGTACTGCCTGCTTTTTCTCCCTGGGCAGGAACGACGCCTCCACGGCAAAACGGTTGCACACGGCGATGTCCTTCAGGCTCATGCCCAGCACCTCGTGCGCGATGCGGTATTCGTTGTTCAGGTTCGTCTCCAGCACCTCGGGGTCGTCCGAGTTGATGGTGACCTTTACACCCAGGTCGAATAATTGCTTGAGCGGATGCTCCTCGATGCGCGCCACGGAATTGGTCAGGTAATTGCTCCACGGGTTGACCTCCAGCGTGATGTCGCGCGCCTTGACCAGTTCCACCGCGGCCATGTCCTCGATGACGTGGATGCCGTGCCCGATGCGGTCGGGGTTGACCGCTTTTATCGTATCGACCACCGCCGAAGCGGGTGTGTTCTCCCCCGAATGGATCGTAACCTTGAGCCCCGCCTCCCTGGCCTTCATCACCGACTTGACGAATTCGCGGATGGGATGAATCTCCTCGCTGTCGGCCAGGTCGATGCCTACAATTTGCCCGCGGTGACGGATGGCCCAGTCCACCGTCCGAATGCAGGAGTCGGGACCCATGCTGCGCGAGGTGATGGCGATGTAGCCAATGGCCATGCCCAACTCCCGTTCTGCCCGCTCGCCTGCGCGCAACAGTCCTTCGAGGCAGGCGTCCCAATCCAGGTGGTGACCGTGGAACGCCCAGTCCGGCGAGAAACGCACCTCGAGCAGTTTGATGTTCTGGCGGGCGGAATCCTCGAACAATTCCCAGGCGATGCGCTCGACGACCTGCGGCGAGGTGATGCTGTTCTGGAAGATGGTGAAAGCCTTCAGTACGGCGTTCAGGTCGCGCATCTGGTCCAGGACCTTGACATGTTTATCCAGCTCGGCAGGATCAAAGGACGGCAGGCTGAGGTTGTACTCCCTCGCCACGTCGATCAGCGTCTGCGTGCGGATGGCGCCTTCAAGGTGGAGATGAATCTCCACCTTGGGCATCATATTGTATTTGGGGTCGAAGGATTTCATGGGAAGTCACCAATCCACAAAGGAAGTCAACATTCGTTACAGATATTAAATCATGAAAAATGCTTAAATGACCACCCAATAAATGTAGTATCAAATCTAGAAATACTGGAGAAGGAGTGTCTAATGCTCCTTCCCCAGTAAAGAAAACCAATTAGTGAACCATCCTTCAAGCCGCAGCCCGGCGTCGAGCAATGATGCTGTACACAGCCAGCCCTAGCGCAACGACCGCCGCCGCCCAGGCAGCATACGCCACCATCGGGACCGCCGCCTGCTTGACGGCAATGCCCGCAAAGGACCAGACCAACACGAACAAATAGGCGGCGTCGCGGCGGGTGAGCGCCATCAGCAGCCCAACCAGTGAAGCCACCAGGATCATGATCACCGCCCAGATTTCAGGGGCGATACCGAACCCATTCCAATTGACGTAATACAGCAGGTCGGTGACGTTGGCTACAGTGGCCACGGTGATCCAGCCGAGATAAACGCTGAAGGGGACGTCCACACACCACTTCTCGGCAGTGCTGACCGGTGTCCGCCCCACATCCAATCTCAGATAGGATGCGATGAGCAGCCCGAGCAAACCCAGCATGACCAGCACGCTCAACGCGAACTGGTTATAGTGCCAGCAGAACAGCCAGGCCGCATTAAACAGGCCGCTAAGGGCAAAGAGATAGCCCAGTTTGCGCAGGCGCGGACTTTCCTTCTGGCCAGGCAGCGCCTGGTAGACAGCGAAAGCGATCCAGCCGATGTAGATCACACCCCAGATGGCGAAGACGTAACCCGCCGGCACGAAGAACACCTGGAAGCGGTCCGAGATCTCACCGGTATTCTGCCCGTTGAGCGGCAGGGTGCTGGCCAGGATGTTGACGGTCAGGGCAAGTACCACGGACAGGATGTTGGCGATTTGACGCCATGTATCTTTTGACATGCAATTCCTCCAAGAAAATAGATTTTATATCATGCCCAGCCTGCACAAGGCAAGTCGAGGCAGAACATACACATTATTTCAACCGGCGACCGATGGACAGGCCGGCATAGCTGACGATTAAAGTAAGGACGGTTCCCCACGCCATGTCCACAACTGTAAGAATTAACGGCCAATCCTTGAGGGTGGCGAGGTTGGTCAGGTCGTAGGTGGCGTAGGTGATCAGGCCAAAGAATGCAGCTTTTGACAGTGTAGCACCCTGTGAGGGCGATTTCAATCCCGGCAGGACAACGAATACCAGGACGCCGACGATGAACAGCAGATAGAAAAGCAAAGCCGCCGGCCAGTTCACGCCAGGTGCCATGATGAAGCCGATTTGATCGCGGTAAAACGTGCGCGCAACCAATCCCAGCCAGACCATATCGACGGCAAAAAATACGAGCAGGGTGGAAAAATAGAGTTTCAGGTAGTAAGCCATAACTTGCGTCCTTTTTTTGAGGTTGAAAATTGACCTGCAATGAGACAATGGAAAATTGTAGAACTTAAATAATTGTACAACATTATTTCACCAAGCCACTTCGGGGTGTTGCGGCATACCTGACAAGCCTTTGCTACCCTGTGTAACGGTTTAGGAGTTGTTTTAGGGTTGTGTAGATGAAAATGAGAGATTCATTAGAAATATCGACAATATATTGACAAAGTGGATAAAATAGGTAAAATACTGTCAATAGCTGTACAAAACATGTGCAGACACCAAATCAAATTTAGAAATAGGAGAAGAGAAACATGAAAAGAAGTTCGCTGGTTTTTTCCGTAGTAATGGTTGGAATGATGGCCCTGGCAGCTTGCGCCCCCGCAGCCACCCCTGAACCAACCACCATGCCCGAGCCGACCGCTGTCCCCACCGAAGCCCCCATGGCCAAGGACATTGTGGACACCGCTGTCGCTGACGGCCGCTTCACCACCCTGGCTGCTGCCCTGCAGGCCGCCGGCCTGGTCGATGCCCTCAAGGCTGAAGGTCCCTTCACCGTCTTCGCCCCCACCGATGATGCGTTTGCCAAGCTCCCCGCCGGCACCCTGGATGAGCTCCTCAAGCCTGAGAACAAGCAGGCCCTGACCGACATCCTGCTCTACCATGTCGTGGCCAGTAAAGCCATGGCCGCGGATGTGGTTGGTCTGGACGCCGTCACCACCCTGCTCGGCAAGGACGTCGCCATCAAGCAGGACATGGGCAAGGTATACGCCAACGACGCCGAGATCATCATCACCGATATCGAAACCTCCAACGGCGTGATCCATGTCATCGACTCCGTGCTCCTGCCTCCCGCTGAGGAAGCTGCGATGGACAAGAAAGACATCGTCGACACCGCAGTCGCTGACGGCCGCTTCACCACCCTGGCTGCCGCACTCCAGGCTGCCGGATTGGTCGAGACCCTGAAAGGTGAAGGTCCCTTCACTGTCTTCGCCCCGACGGATGACGCCTTCGCGAAACTGCCCGCAGGCACGCTCGACAGCCTGCTCCTCCCCGAGAGCAAGCAAGCTCTGACCGACATCCTGCTCTACCATGTGGTCAGCGGCAAGGTCATGGCTTCTGACGTGGTCAACCTGACCAGCGCCCCCACCGTGCTCGGCAAGGATGTCACTATCACCGTCAAGGATGGCAACGTGTACCTGAACGACAACATCCAGGTCATCATCACCGACATCGAGACCTCCAACGGTGTAATCCATGTCATTGACGCGGTTCTCCTCCCGCCTCAATAAATATCCTCCTCTTTAGTGGTTATGGTGTAAGAAGAAAGGACGGGCCTTCGCCCGTCCTTTCAATTCATAAACCTAAATACCTATGGAAGGTCGCCATACCGCGAAAACACTTCAGCCCCTACTTGAGATCCAAATAATCGGACATCTTGAAGTCGTAGACCTGGGCATAATCCCTGCCCATGGCAACGCTGACTTCTCCCTGCGCCATCTGATAGACCACCGACCACTGCGTGATGTCCTGGGACACCTCCGCCAGCAAGTCCATCGCGGATTTTGAATCCAGCCTCCCCTGCGTTTCGTTTAAACGGGCATCGATCGTATCGTAGCGCCAGCAATTCCCATCCTGCGGGTCATCCACGGATGACAGTAAAAAGTTGGTCGCCAGGTGCCAGGGCTGTTCGTTCTCGATAATGTTCATTTCGCCGCGGTAGAACTCCACCAGGACGGATTTCCTGGTTGCGTCGGCCATCAGGTAGTGAACCGGCGGCCCGCCTTCAAAATCGACGTTATGGCTTTCGAGGATGGCGACGGCTTCGTCCACACCCCGGGCGTGATCCAGCATTTCGCGGATGATGCCGAGCGAACCGCGGGTCTCCTTGGTTGGATCCATCTTCATACCTCCCGGCGGCGACGGCAGCCATTCCAATCGCGAGACCGTGCTCATTCATCCCGTCAAAGGGAAGCAGCGGGGCATCTAAAAGACCTCCCCTTTCCTCGAGCGGAAGTTCTGTCAGGTCTAGAACATCCTGGTCCCCAATTTCCAGATAGGCCATGTCCACCATCGAAACGGAGGCGTAGCCGTCGGGCGGATCGGTGAACACCAGCAGCGCCGGGCTGAACTCCCAGTCGAAGTTGCGGCCATAGAGCAGATGCTCGTCATCGAGCAGGACGGTGAAGAGCGCGCACGCCCAGCCTGGACCGGGGTCCGCTTTTTCTTTATCAATCAACGTGGAGACACGGCGGAAATCATATTCCCCGTAGTAGCGCATGGTGTAGAGCGGATAATCGTCCACCTTTTCCAGCGAGGACAGTGTCGCAATCTCGTTTTTCTCGTTGGCGGCCAGGTCAAAAACGGTCGGGGTGGGCGCGGCAGGGACAGGGGTCACTTGCTGCGTAAAGTTGCAAGCGCTCAAAGAACCGATGAGCAACCCCCCGATGAAAAAGAGTTTTTTTGCATTCATTGATACTCCTTGTGATGGATATACTTTCTTCAAAGCATTTTTTTCGTAATCTTCATTCTCGCCCAATCGAAGACTTTCGCCAGGGTAAGGATTAGGCACCAGTAAAGGACGTACTCAAAGAACGCGAAGATCACCGCCGCCAGCGGAGACGCGCCCTGCAGCATGGGCGGTCTGGTGACGACGCCGCGATAGACCGCCCAGAGGTGCGTCAGGCTGCCCAATGCTCCGCCCAAAAACAAAAAGGTCAGGACAGGTTTTCCCTTGATACGCAGCGCCAGCGCCCATAACCCAAGCGCAACCAGCCCGCCGGCGACCAGGGCAATCCGGGGATTCCAGGTCTGCGACCAGGCAGGGAAAACATACACATACACCGTCTCCCAGAAATTGCCGATCGCCCAGGACCAAATCCCCCACCAGACCAATGCCGCGAAGAAGGCCAGCGCCCACTTCAGCCTGCGGAACGAGTCCACGCCCACGCGCCAGACCAGCAGCGGAATAAAAACAACGTCGATCAGTGCAAAGACCAGCGCTGCTTGATAAAGCAACTCAGAAGTGATTTTAACTTCCACAGCCGCCTCCCGATTTCATCGTACATCCTTCATGCAGAAAATTCAATCGGGTTTTAGTCCCATCTCTCACGGCGTATAAAGAAAGCCAAGAAATCCCCTTTTGGACTGTTAGCGCTGACCCTCACATTTACCGTGACGCTTTGCCTTTACCTGTTTGTCGCGGTGATAACCTTCTCTTACATCAGCGGACCTCGCCAAGCTGGCGCGGGCGGCGTCGGATCCAACTAATCTGGATTGACCTTGATAATCTCTCAGCGCCTTGCTCGGACTGGTGAGCCTTTTTCAATAGACAGGGAAGATACACCCGGGCAGCATCAGCCTGGTTTTGGCTGTGCGGACTTTTTCCGGTTCCTGCACAATCTATACATTGAATTTTCTGAAGTCAAAATAGGAAACCAGGAAAACTACTCTATCCAGCTCCGTTCGGCAGGGATTGGCTTTCTTAGTAAACATTACGTAATTAGGATAATTCTGGTAAAATATGTCATATTAACAAACCTACGGGCACGAATCCCTATCGCCCATCACTGAATGAACCCAAAAAGATATCGATTTTGTGTCTCCAGCCGATACCAAGATACGAGAAAATAGGAGAAACAAAACCATGAAAGCAGTAAGAGTTAATGAATGGGGCAAGCCCGTCCAGTTCGAAGATGTCCCACAACCCAAAGCAGCTGACGATGAAGCACTGGTACGAGTACATGCGGCCTCAATCAACCCGCTCGATGCAGCGGTTGTGGCGGGCTATATGTCATTTATGGCCACACCTCCCCTCACGCTTGGGGCGGATTTCTCAGGTGAAGTCGTTGAGGTGGGCAAAAATGTAACGCATGTGAAGCCCGGTGATCCAGTTTATGGTGTTATCCCTCTTCGTTCGGGGACATTTGCGGAATATGCAACTCCCAAGGCACACGAAGTGGCGCATAAACCCAAATCGCTGGACCACAACCATGCATCCACCATTCCCTTGCCTGCCATGGCTGCCTGGCAATCTCTTTTTGAACATGGCAAATTTAAAGATGGCGAACGCGTTCTTATTCACGGTGTTGCCGGGAATGTAGGCGGTTTGGCGGCGCAACTTGCCAAAATTAAAGGCGGGTTTGTTTATGGCACCGATATTCCCGAAAAGGCCAAGCATGTTGCCGGTTTGGGGATCGACAGGTTTATTGATGTAAAGAGCGAGCGCTTTGAAGATGTGGTGGAAAACGTGGATGTAGTTCTGGACTACATTGGCGGTGAGTTTATGGAACGTTCCTACACGGTTCTCAAACCCGGCGGCCGTTATGTGACCGCCTTGATGATGCAAACTCCACAGGAAGAAGCTGAGAAGCGTGGATTTAGCAGCACCGGCTTCGGTGCCCAGCCTCGAGCGGAGCTCCTGGCTCAAATCGCAGACCTGGTCGATGCAGATAAACTTAAAGTTCTTCGTGAATCGCACTTTCCCGTTGAAGGACGCTCTTGCTGCGATGGATTACCGGCTGACCACCAAAGCCCCCGGTAAAGTTGTGCTTACAGTTCTTTAGGATGTATATTCATCAACAAGGGCAACCCGATGGGTTGCCCTTGTTTTTTTACGATCATAATGAATATTGATTTAATAAGACATACTTGGATTGTGAAACTATCTTCAGCCTACTGAGAGAGGCAGGCTGCAGCGATGAGCGGCGGATGCGGAGCGTACGCAGGAACCACAATCGGCTGGTCGGGGGAAAGCGACAGCGAGTTCAAAATGCCCTGAGCATCCGCTGAGTCCAGGCGGTCCTGCTGCTGGGTGACGAAGATCATCAACTTATCAGGGGCAAGCCGGAACAGAATGGCCGTAAACAACGGATCATTGCTGTTGACGAGGTTCTGCAATTGGATGACGGTGGCTTGATTCTGGCCGATAAGTGTATCTTCTGACGAGACAATCTGTTCCATCGAGGGATCGATCAGCCCGCCATAGGCATCGGCATTGGACAAGACAGGGTCAATCCCCTCGAAAACGAGGAAATCGGCCGCGTAGACACCTTCGGGAGCGGCGCCGTCCTTCCACTGGCCTTTGACGGAATTGGCGCGGAAATAGTCCTCGTCAAAACTGCGCAGGCTGAGCGCCCCGCCATTGCCCTCAGCAGGCATGGGATTCATCACCCACCAGCACGGATACGCCAGGCCAATCCCGTAGCGCGGATCGCGGTACTCGACCCAGGTGCCGTTCGCGGACGAGGGCTCGGGTGTGGATTGCGCTGTCAGCTGGACAGGCAGCGTGCTGACAACAGGCACTTCGGTGGCGGTTGCCTCAGTGGCGGGGACTTCGGTCGGGTCAGGCGCAGGCTGGGGTGCGCAAGCAGCCAGCAGGGCGGATAAGAGGACAAGTAAGGTAAATCGATGGGTAAGCATGGAAATCTCCTAATTCTAAAGTTCTACCCTGACGCTAATAAGCAGTAAAAAGTTCCATGCGGGAATTATAACGCCGCCAGCAGCGCCTGTTGCCTCCCGCACGCGGAAACTGTATACTACTTGAAGAAAAGGTGGACTTTGAGCATGCGACCCAGGCCGTTTTCCATTAAGAACGCGTACTCGAGATTGAAGGCAGAGACTTTCAGAATGTGGGCAGCCGGTTTGCAGCGGCTGTCCGTTTTTCCCATTCCGCGGATTTCACCCGAGTCAGCCGCCGCGCTTCGGAAGATATTCCTGGATAGAGGTTTCGCCTCCTCTTCGATGGGTAACTCCCCAAACGAGAATCCCGACCTGATCACATTAAAACGCTTATTCGTCCACGGCAAGACAGTCACCGACGACGAGGCTGCGCGCGCCTTTTTACCGCTGAAGCTTGACGAATTAATCCGTTCGGGCTTCCTGCACCAGGACGGGAATCTGGTGCAGAGCCTGCTGCAGGCCCAGAGCTATGAGGGGCTGATACTCTTTTCAGATTTTCGCCGCCACGAACACGCCGAGGATTGCGTCCTGCCGGTCGGTCCCTCCGGAGGCTATCTGGCGCGATCTGACCCTGCGCCGGCCAGTCCGTTCCACGCTCGACCTCGGCTGCGGCTGCGGACTCCTGTCCCTGCTCGCGGCCCGGCACAGCGAACTGGTCACCGCAACCGACATCAACCCGCGCGCGCTGGCCGTGACCCGCCTGAACGCGGACCTGAACGGCGCATCCAACATCGAGCTGCTCGAAGGCAGTTACCTGGAGCCGGTCAAGGGGCGCAGTTTCGACCTGATTCTTGCCAACCTGCCTTACGTCATCTCCCCGGAGAACAAACTGATCTACCGCAATACACCGGGGACGCGTACCTGCACCAGTTGCTCCGCGACATCCCGGCGCACCTGGTCGAGGGCGGATTTGCCCAGACTGAGTCCAACTGGATCTATGCAAAAGAGGAACCCTGGTGGGGCCCCTGGAAAGGACGCTCGAAGAATTTGGGATGGATGCCTGGCTGATCCACAAGGGGACCAAAACGCCTGAGGGCTATGCCGACAAGTGGCTGGACGTCAGCAGACTGCTAAGAAGGACAAGCGCAAATATGCCAAAACAAAAGAGCCTGGGTGAAGTGGTATCGCGATCAGGGCATCCAACAAATCGCGCTGGGAGATGTCATCCTCAGACGCCGCGCCGCGACAAATTGGGTCTGTTCGAGCCAGCGTGACAAAGAGCCTGATTGATCTCCTGCCGGGGAGCAGGTCGCGCGGCTGTTCGAGACACAGGACTTTCTGGCCAGCCTGCCGGATAACGAGGCGCTGCTCGATACTGCGCTCGTCCCGGTGGACATGGACATCCGTCTGCGACGAAGTCACGGGCCGCCTGGAGGCCTTCACCACGACTGGACTTAATTTTACGGTCAGGCATCTCTCCGTTCACCGCGGAGGTGATTCGAGGGCTGGACGGCAGGACCCGCCTGCGCGCCGCCATCGGGAAAGCCGGGCAGGGAGCGGACGACGACCCCACCCTGCTCCTTGACATCAATATCCTGCTGGGACTGGGGATGCTTGCGAAGGCACGTTTACGTGAGGGATAAAAAACCATCAGCTTTTCGGCTGATGGGGGGAGTACCAAATTTCCTAAATTCAAAATCTATTATTAAAGAATTAAACGATATCTTCCTCGGCTCGTGAAGTCTACTATCTTTCTATCTCGTAAATACTGTAGTTGTTGCCGAATTTTCGCTTTGACATAATTGTTTTTTGGATGTCGAGTTTTCAGAAATTCCTCGAAACTATAAACTTCGTCAAGTGTAAATTCTACCTTCTTGATCCTCTCAACGCAAAGCAATACGTCCAACAACCAACCTTTTGTCTCAATATTACGCGTACTTTTTATAAATTCAGTATTATTCCATTTATTTAGAACTTCATTCTTTTCAATTATTCTGCCATTCTGGACATAATAAATCTTTCCCAGCTCTGGCACATCTTTCATCATAATATTACAACCGACCCAGCCTGCTCTTCTTGCGGCTGGTCCTAATGCGCTTCTTTCTTCAATAATGCCAGGAACAAAGAAGTATTTTGGGACTGTAAGGAAGTTCTTGATGGCGAGGGAAGCTTTTTCATAGGACAGAAAGAAGAAATTCGGATTGTTTTCTGATTCGAGCCTATCAATCATCGCAGAATAAGCACCATCAACTATCTTATAACCTATGTTGCCATTCTTGGACTTTAATTCGTACTCCTCCTCACAACTCTTGCAGTAGAAATCAGCAACTGGCTTATTATTTCCAAAGTGGCTCAAGCTGGTTCCGCAATTAGGGCAAAATGCAGAATTTAAAACCCAATATTCTGTCATAACCCTAATCCGTTGAGCTGGACTTGTATAATTTTTCGCAACTTCGGAAGGTAGTCTTAAATCGAGCATATTCTCTTGTTTTTTTTCCAAAAACAAGCGGCATTGGAATTCGTTGTTAGAAACAATCCCAATGCCGCTATTTGTAGAGTAATACCTACCCCTTCGGGAACCTGCTCACCACCTTCGCAGGCGTGGGCGGTTTGTCCATCGCCCCGCCCTGGTGGATGCCGATTGAGGTCCCTTCCACGGCGTAGCTCAACTCGACGTAAGCCTGCCCCGTCAGGAAGCGCTCCGCGTCCACGGCGCAGGAGGTCACCCAGCCGATGCGCTCGCCGGAGGCGCTCACCACCGGGTCGCCGTTGTGCGCCATGCGCACGCGCTGCTCGTCGAAGCGGAAGCGCACCACCACGCCTTTGCGCTCCTTCTCACGCGCAAGGTAGGCCTCACGCCCGATGAACCACGGCTTGTACGGCTTGACGTAGGAGCCGAATCCGCCCTCCGCCACGCCCAGGTCTCTTTCGCCGAACTTGCCCGAGCCGAGTCCCATCTCGTGACCGTACAGCGGAAGTCCCGCCTCCGTTCGCAGCGAATCGCGCGCGCCCAGACCGATCGCCTTGACGCCGAACGGCGCGCCCGCCTTCAGCACCGCGTTCCAGAAGTCCACGGCGCGCTCGGGGTGGACGAACAGCTCGAAGGCCATCTTCTCGCCCGTGTAGCCGGTGCGCGAGACGATCAGGTCGAATCCACCCACCACCGCGTCGCACAGCTCCGTTCTTTTCAGACGTAAAATCCTGGCGCGAGCCTTGTCGTCCACGCCCATGGCCAGCAGGATGTCGCGGCTCTTCGGTCCCTGCAGGGCGATGTCCACGCGCATGTCCTTGCCGGATTTCGGGTCGCGCAGGTTTCGGATCTCGGCCTCGTAGCCGTAGGTCCGCGCCCAGGGTTTTTTGTTGTCGATCTTCACTTTTCCATCGCGCACCGACAGGAACCACGTGCGGTCCTTGTCGTCGTTGGAGGCGTTGACCACCACCAGGAATTTGTCCTGCGCGCGGCGGTAGACCAGTGTGTCGTCGATGACGTCCGCGTCGGGGGTGAGGAACTGGCTGTACAGGCTCTCGCCGGGCTGCAGCCCGCCGCAGTCGTTGGCGCAGATCGAATCGAGGAACGAGGCCGCGTCCGGACCCTTGACTTCGTACACGCCCATATGGCTGACGTCGAACAACCCCGCCGCCCCGCGCGTGGCGAGGTGCTCCTCCACGACGGACGTGTACCAGACCGGCATGTCCCAGCCGGCGAACGGGACCATCTTCGCGCCCATGGATTTGTGCGCCTCGTGCAGGCGGGTGAATTGGATTTCGGGATTTTCAGGCTCCACCCATTTGAACGGCGGCGGGGGCGAGACGTGCAACCCTCCAGCCCGGTCGCCGATGAACCAGGGTTTGTCCACGCCGGTACTTCCCCCTCGCCCAATGGGAGAGGAGGGTTTCGTCGCCCCTACACGCTTCGCATCCGCAACAACGAACGGACCCGGCATCCTCGAGGCAGAGAAATCCTTCTGGCCGTCGAGGTTGAAGGAGGTGTAGCCATCCGACAGGTCGCGCAGCCACGTCCCCACCAGGCCGGCTTTTGCCGCGGGAATCTGCAACTGATAGGTCTTGTCGTTCACCTTGACCAGCGTGCCTTTGACTGTGCCGTTGGGAGTGGCAAATCGATGTCGCCTGCGATTGCCCCTTCTTCAACGCGGACAGGTCGCTCGATGACGGCGTAATCCAGCATCTGGCGCACACGAGATCCGCTTAACTCAAAAACTCCGGAAGTGGACTTGTCATCGATAAAAAAGAAATGCGGATACCCGCTCGGCTTGACCTTGAAATCGACTCCCGCCTTCTCGGCCAGCTTGCGCACCTTGAGCCGGGCATCGTTGAGCACGTTGAAATCCAGCTTGGCGCGGCGGACGCGTCCCTTGTGCGGGGTATCCACGCGGTGAGGCGCGCAGGCCAGCAGCACGTCGGCCATGACGTCGACCAGCTCGCGCGTGGTCTTCTCGTTGAAACCGCGCTGCGTGATCCACGGCGTGCCGAGGCGGATGCCGCTCGGGTCGGCGGAGTTCTTGTCGCCGGGGATGGTGTTGCGGTTGACGACGATGCCCGCGAGGTCGAGGATGCGCGCCGCCTGGTCGCCGCTCAGCTTCGTCCCATCCTCTCCTTTGACCGAGGTCACGTCCACGTTGACGAGGTGGCTGTCCGTGCCTCCGAACGGGACGCGCAGTCCGCGCTTCTCGAACTGGTCGGCCATCGCCACGGCGTTCTTCAGGGTCTGTGCCTGCAGTTTCTTGAAGGCGGGCGTCTGCGCCAGCTTGAACGTCACCGCCAGCGCGGCAAAAGTGTGCACATGCGGGCCGCCCTGCTCGCCGGGGAACACGCCCCTGTCGATTTTCCTGGCGATGGCCGGGTCGGTGGTCAACAGCACCGCGCCGCGCGGGCCGTCCAGCGACTTGTGCGTGGTGGACATGGTCACGTGGGCATGTCCGATCGGCGAGGGGACGACGCCCGCCGCCACCAGCCCGCCGATGTGCGAGATGTCCGCCAGGAAGTATGCGCCGACCTCGTCCGCGATCGCGCGGAATTTCTTCCAGTCGGGTACCCATGAATAGGAGGAGTAACCGGCAATGATGAGTTTCGGTTTCGTTTCGAGCGCCAGCGCGCGGATTTTGTCGTAATCCAGCTTTTCGTTCTCATCCACGGTGTAATGCACCGCCTTGTACCATTTGCCGCTGCGATGGACCGACGAGCCGTGCGAGAGATGTCCGCCGTGCAGCAGGTTGAGTCCCATCACGGTGTCGCCGAGGGTGAGCAGAGCCTGATAGACCGCGTTGTTGGCGGGTCCGCCCGAATGCGCCTGCACGTTGACGAAGATCTTGTCCGCGCTGAAGCCGTTGGCGGCAAAGGCCTCGGCGGCTCGGCGGCAGGCCAGCGATTCGATCAGGTCGGCATATTCCACACCCTTGTAGTAACGCGGGTCACTATGGCGGCGGTACTCCGCCAGCCGGGCGGGATAATCAAGGATGTCTTCTTCCACCATTGAGCGCAGTTCGTCGTCGGGGTAGCCTTCCGCGTAGATGTTTTGGAAGGCGGAACCCATCGCGTCGCGCACGGCCAGGGGTGCCTGGCTCTCGGATGCGATCAGAATCAACTTGCGTGCCTGCCGTTCGGCCTCGAGCTGGGTCAGCCGGTAAACGTCGGAATCGAGGTCCTTCAGGCTGCCGCGGAATAGGTAATCTGACATTGAAATCTCCAGGGTACAGGGTATTGTGGGAGTAAAAACAAACAGGTGAATTGTAGGACAAATTGACGATAGGGACAAGTGAGAAATTGCATTTACATGTCATTGCCTTCGGCACTGGTAAAGGCATTAACACTATGACGATGTACAATTAAGCATCACACGGGAGAAAACCATGTCCATCGTCGAGCATGCCCCCAACTTCGATTTAGAGTCAGCACTGAGAATCGCCAGGGACCTTTACGGCCTCGAAGCGGCCGCCAGCCGCCTGCCCAGCGAGCGCGACCAGAACTTCCTGCTCGAATCCGCCAGCGGGGAAAAATTCGTGCTCAAGCTGGCCAACGCGACCGAGGAGCGCTCCATGCTCGAGGCGCAGAATGCGGCCATGGCTCATCTATCCACGCGCATCGACCTGTGCCCGCGTGTCGTCCCTGCGAAGAATGGCGAAGACATCCTCCCGGTGAAATCCCCAAAAGGAGAGCGTCACTTCACCCGATTGGTCACCTACCTCCCCGGTACGCCGCTGAGCAGGGTTATGCGCCGCTCCCCCGCCTTGCTTCACGACCTCGGCGCCAAAGTCGGGCTGATGGACGTCGCCCTGCAGGGATTCGATCATCCCGCCCTGCACCGCGACTTTCACTGGGACCTCGCCAACGGGCTGAAGATCATCCGCCAGAACGGGGACCTGATCACCGATGCACAGCTTCGCGATTGGGTGAAAGCGTTCGCGGAAAATTTCGAGAAGGACCTGGCGCCCCTCCTGCCGCGGCTGCGCACCAGCGTCATCCACAACGATGCCAACGACTACAACATCCTGGTCGGCGGCGGCTCGGACTTGTACTCCCGCAATCAGTCCGTTGTGGGGTTGATCGATTTCGGTGACATGGTTTACAGCTACACGGTCAGCGACCTGGCACTGACCATCGCCTACGCCATCCTCGACCAGCCTGATCCTTTGTCCATCGCTGCTCAGATCACGCGCGGATACCATGCTGCCTTCCCGTTATTCGAAGATGAGATCACCGCCCTGTTCGGTCTGGTAACCCTGCGCCTGTGCACCAGCGTCGCCATCGCCGCCGAGCAGCAGAGCCGGCAGCCGGAAAATGATTACCTGGGAATCAGCCAGGCACCCATCCGAAACAGCCTGCCGGAACTGATGAAAATCCCCTCGCGCCTGGCGGAAGCGGTATTCCGCGAAGCCTGCGGGCTGGCGCCTGTGCGCAGCAGCCCGACGATTACCCGGTGGCTGGGTGAGCACACCGATGAATTCGGCCCCGTGCTCGAAACGGACATCCGCACCACGCCGGTCACCGTGCTCGATTTGAGCATGGGCAGCCCGCTGCTCAGCTCGGACCCGGCTCAAAACGAAGAGGCATTGCTGACGCCGCGCATTGCGGAGGTCATGAAACGGACAGGCGCGAAATGTCGCGGTCGGGCAATACGACGAGGCGCGCTACCTGTACACCTCGCCGGCTTTCGCCACCGGCAGCCGTCCGACCGACGAAACCCGCACCATCCATCTCGGAATTGACCTGTTCACCGAGGCAGGCGCAGCCGTCTATGCTCCGCTGGACGGGACGGTCTTCGCGTTTGCTGACAATGCCTCCCCGCAGGATTACGGTCCGGTCATCATACTTCAGCATCAGACCGGAAGCGGCGAGACCTTCTACACGTTGTATGGTCACCTGGACAGGGAATCGCTGCCTGCACTGAAAGTTGGGGATGCCGTCCTCAAGGGACAACGGCTGGCAGCCATCGGCAGCGCCGAGGTCAACGGCGGCTGGACTCCGCACCTGCATTTCCAGGTCATCACCGACCTGCTCGGACCTCGGCACGGACTTCCCCGGCGTGGCACGTCCGAGTCAGCGGGATGCCTGGAAGAGTTTGTGCCCAGACCCGAACCTTATTCTTGGCATTCCACAAAGCGCGTTCCCGCCAAAAGCCCCTGTCAAAGCCGAGACTCTCGTCCACCCGCCGCGAAAGACTCGGGCGTAACTTGAGCATCGCCTACCGCGATCCGGTCAAGGTCGTGCGCGGCTGGAAGCAATATCTCTTCGACGACGAAGGCCGCCGCTACATCGACGCATACAACAACGTGGCGCACGTCGGGCATTCGCATCCGCGTGTGGTGGAGGCTGGGCGAAGGCAAATGGGCGTGCTGAACACCAACACACGCTACCTGCACGACCTGATCAACCGCTTCGCCGAACGGCTGACCTCCCTGCTGCCGGAGCCGCTCCGCGTGTGCTTCTTCGTCAACTCGGGCAGCGAAGCCAACGAACTCGCGCTGAGGCTGGCGCGGGCGGTCACCCATCAGCGCGACCTGATCGTGCTGGAGGCGGCCTATCACGGCAACACCACCACGCTGATCGACATCAGTCCGTACAAGCACAACGGTCCCGGCGGGACGGGCGCGCCCGACTGGGTGCATGCAGTTCCCATCGCGGATGATTACCGCGGAGTTTACAAACGTGACGACCCGCAGGCCGGATTCAAATACGCCCAACATGTCGCCGATACAATCAGGCACATCAATGAGCAAGGTCGCGGCTTGTCCGGCTTCATCGCCGAATCGCTGCCCAGCGTGGGCGGGCAGATCATCTTCCCGCCGGGGTATCTGGCTGAAGTCTACCGCCATGTTCGCGAGGCAGGTGGCGTGTGCATCGCCGACGAGGTCCAGACCGGCTTTGGGCGCATTGGCAGTCATTTCTGGGGATTCGAGCTGCAGAATGTTGTGCCAGACATCGTCGTGCTGGGAAAACCGATCGGCAACGGTCATCCCATCGGGGCGGTCATCACCACCCCGGCCATCGCGGATGCGTTCAACAACGGCATGGAGTTCTTCAGCACCTTCGGCGGCAACCCGGTCTCCTGCGCCATCGGTCTCGAGGTGCTGGATGTCGTCCGCGAGGAAGGCTTGCAAGAACATGCTCTCCAAGGTCGGCAGAGAGAATGCTGGCAGGCTTGCGCCCGTTAGTAGAAAAATATTCGCTCGTTGGGGACGTGCGCGGGGCGGGATTGTTCCTGGGAGTGGAGTTGGTGCGAGACCGCGTTCACGCTGGAGCCGGCTGCGGAGGAAGCCTCGTTTGTCGTCAATCGTCTGCGCGACCACGGCATCCTGCTCGGCACGGACGGCCCCTATCACAACGTGGTAAAAATCCGCCCGCCGATGCCGTTCGATGAATCGAATGCTGTTTTTTTGGCGGAGACGTTCGAGAAAATATTGAAAGCTGACTTTTAATTAAAAAGGGAGCGGCAGAAGCCGCTCCTGAAATTTTGGTGGGCGCTAAGGGACTCGAACCCCTGACCTTCTCGGTGTAAGCGAGACGCTCTAACCAACTGAGCTAAGCGCCCGGATGGGCTACCTGTCCCCCGTATGGGGGAGCAACCAAGCAACGGATATTATACCCGAATTGAAATTGTGCTAAACTACAAAGTGCTGCTTCAATTTAACTAATTTGATTTTTATTATCTCCAGGGTCGCTATTAAGAAATTTCAACAAAGTGCAAAACCACAATTCCCGGAGGATCACATGCGCATTGTTCGTTATGTTTACAAGAACGAAGAACCTGCTTATGGGTGGGTCTTCGAAAACAAGGTTGGGGGTATTGACGGGGATATCTTTGGTGAGTACCGCCGGCTCGAGGCGGAAATCCCGCTCGAGGCGGTCAAGCTGCTGGCTCCATCCCGGCCGAGCAAGATCGTCTGCATCGGGAGGAATTACACCGAACACGCCAAGGAATTGGGCAACGAAGTCCCTCAGATTCCGCTGATCTTCATGAAGCCACCGTCGTCCATCATCAATCCCGGCGATACCATCATCCTGCCGCCGCAGTCGAAGCAGGTGGAGCACGAGGCTGAACTGGTGGCGGTCATCGGCAAACGCGGACGCAACATCCCGCCCGAACAAGCCAAGGAATACATCCTCGGCTATACCATCGGTAACGACATCACCGCCCGGGACCTGCAGAAAACCGACGGGCAGTGGACTCGCGCCAAGGGCTTCGACACCTTCTGCTCCTTCGGCCCCTGGATCGACACGGAATTCGACATCACTGACGCGCTCATCTCGTGCAAGGTCAGCGGGCAGCCCCGTCAGATGGCCTCCACCCGTGACATGGTCTTCAACGTGGGCAAGATCGTCGCGTTCATCTCTTCCGTGATGACGCTCGAGCCCGGCGATTTGATCTTCACCGGCACGCCTGCGGGTGTGGGTCCGCTCCATGATGGGGATGTAGTCGAGGTGGACATCGACGGGCTGGGAGTGTTGAGCAATCCGGTGAGAAAGGAATAGGAAATAGATATCAGAGACCAGCTATTTGACAGGTAGGAAGTCTTAACTGGGTATTTCCCTAGGTATGATTGGAGGAATTTATGAGCGAACGGGAAGAGTTTTTCTCAAAAAGCATAATCAACTTTTGAATATTGCATTATGGGCAAAGTATTTAGCCTGGATTGCTCTCCTTTTTTTCTTCATTCAGGCAATTACAGATTACTATAGTTTTTTTAATCCATTTAGAGAGCCAATATACAGGAATACTGAGCTTTTTAGAATAGATCCAGGCATGGCGCTAAGATGCTTACCAACCCTTTAAGCTATTTACTCAAAGGAGCAATCTATTTTGTAGTGCTAAGGGGATATCGCTTGGACTAAATATGATTGCTGAAACTGACATTAATTATCGAGAGAAAATTAATCAGGGAGGAAGAATAATGAGCGACGTCCTTCGTGGGCAATCTACCGGAATTTTGAATAGAAAGAAACAGATGAATTGCTTGAAATCTGGAAAACAAATGACCGCGTTGAGTGGTTGATCTAGCGTTTGAAGTTTTAGAAGAAATTTTACGAAGAGAATCAATGATGTTCCCCCTCAGAATAGTCTATTTTGGAAAATAAAAAGGAGCAAGATGATGATTTGGAGGATTGGGAAGCAAAATTGGTCGATAATGAAAATGGAGCGGATTTGTACGATACTCTTGAAGTACTAACCTTGAACAACAACATCAACAAACTAGCAAAGATATACATATTTGTGACGGTAGGTTTGACAATAATAAATTTTGGATACGTACAAAGTCTCTTTCAGGGTATTTTTCCTGGTTTGCAGGAATTACCAATGGTTCTCTTTAGCATAACTATTACTGTTGTAGCTGTTGGAATAGATATCCTTATCGTTAATTATTCGCTTAAGGCCTTGGCGTATATATTACGAATTCTTATGGAAATGGAATTCAACAGTCGAGGGGCAAAAAGCAATTGAAATAATGAATAAGTTCACGCAAGCAGAAAACATCCGAAACTCACGCTCCATGTTTTTTTATTGCACCGTGGTGATGATCGTATTCTTCGCCCCGACAGTCCTCAGTGCATTGGCGATGATTTCTGCACGGTCCGGCTTGACCAGCGCGATCATGTTGCCCCCGCGCCCGCCTCCGCTGAGCTTGGCTCCCAGCGCTCCTGTGCTGCGCGCCACGTGCACCAGCAGGTCCAGCTCCGGGCTGGAGACGGTCATGGTCTGAAGCAGCTCATGATTCTGGTTCATCAAATCCCCCAACAGAGGTGCAGCTCCTGCCTCGATAGCGACGCGGGCGCGTTTTGCGAGGTCTCCCACCTGGTCGAAGCTCTTCTCCCAATGAGGAATTTCTCTCTCCCAGAGACGCCGTACATCCGCAACTGATTCCTTGGTCGGTGCAGGGATGCCGGTGTCGCCAATCACAATAGTGAATGGCGCGCCAACCCGCAGGGTCTCGATGGACTGTCCTTTCACAAAGTAAACCGGGCACGCGTAGGTCACCACGGTATTGTCGATGCCTGATGGCGTGCCGTGGTAAAGGGCTTCGGTACCGTAGGCTAGCTGGCTGACCTGGTCATCCGACAGAGGCATCCCCAGGTGAGCGGACAACGCCCGGGCAATCGCCACCGAGACCGCCGCACCGGAGCCTAATCCTGATGCAACGGGGATGGTCGAGTGGATGTGGATGGTCAGGGGTAGTTTGTAAGTGATCCCCACCGCTTTTAATGTGCCGATGATGAGGACAGACAAAGGGTGGGAATCGGGCAGCGACCCCAGTTCGGCATGCAGGGAAATGTCCGGCGCGTCGATCCAGATTCCGGGCTGGCGCGAGTCCGTCACCTCCACATCGGCATGCACCTGGGTCACCGGCGCCGCGATCGCCGGCCGGCCGTAGACGACAGCATGTTCACCGAACAGGATGATCTTTCCAGGCGCAGATGCGGTGGTCATGTCAGGTAAAAGACAGCCATCACCGCCAGCCCCCACAGGACAACCGTCGCTTGCAGCGGTCGATCCGAGAGCAGCACTTCCTCCGGTGCACCGGCGGCATGCGTCACCTGGATCAGGTAGAGGTAACGAAAGATGCCATACATGACAAAGGGGATGGTCAACATCATGGTGTGGTTGGCAGGGACATTGGGCGCGAAGAAAGTGTAAAGTGCATACACCACGATGGTCATGCCCGAGACGATGGTGATGTACTGGTCAAGCAGCGGCAGGGTGTAACCGTCAAGGACCTTGCGATGCGCCCCTGCGCCGTGTGTCAGCAGCGCCAGCTCCGAACGGCGTTTGCCAAAGCCGATATAAAGGGCAAACAACGTGGTGAGCACATACAGCCAAGGCGAAAAGCGTTCCACGGTGATGAGCGTCACGCCGGCATGCACGCGCAGAACAAAGCCGGCGGAGATGACCAGCACATCGAGAATAGCAAAGTGCTTGAGCCACAACGAATACGCCACGATGAGCAGGAAATAAACCAGCAGTACAACAAAGAACTCCGGAGAGAGGATGTAACCCAGCGGGAGAGAAATCACGACCAGCGCAATGCCCGCTGTCCATGCCACCGGAAGAGGCAGCTTGCCCGAGGCAATCGGGCGGTTCTTCTTGACCGGGTGCTGCTTGTCTGATTCAACATCAGCAAGGTCGTTGAAGATGTAAACAGCGCTGGAAACGAGACAGAATAAAATGAAACCCGCCGTGGTGCGTAGAAATGCATCCAGGTTGAAGAATTGCTGGTCGAAGACCAGCGCGGCGTAGACGATGATGTTTTTCGTCCACTGGCGCGGGCGCATGGATTTGAGCAAGGCGCGAAACATGAATGTATTTTAACTGTGATACTCCCCATGCCTAGAGGGCAGGGGCTTCGTGGGCGATGCCCAGGGATTGTAGCCCCAATCCCAATATATTAATCGCAGCATTTTGATCTCTATCCATGCTGAGACCGCAGATGGGACACGTATGAACTCGGACGGACAAAGATTTCTCAACCATCGTTCCACAGCAGGAGCATTGCCTGGATGTGTTGCGTGGATCAACCGTCACGACCACCCGACCAGCGTTCTCAGCTTTGTACGTGGTGTACGCGATCAGTTGATTCCAGGCTGCATCCGAGATGCTTTTCGCCAAATAATGGTTTCGAAGCATGTTCTTTTCAGCCAGCTTTTCAAAAACGATCTTGCCGAAACTGTCCACCCATTCACGACTCGAGTTGGTGAGCGAAATCTTTCCGGCGGTTGGCAATGCGCTGGTGGATGTGCTGCACGACTCTGCGACGTAGCATCCGTTCCAGGGTACCCTGCCCGGCTTTCGAGAGCTTTCGTTGGGCTTTGGCCAGGTCTTTTTCATTACTGCGGAAGAAGCGGGGACTAGGAACTTTCTCACCTGTGGAAAGCGTTGCATAACTCTCAATTCCCATGTCCACACCCACCGCTAAATCATTGACCAGCAAGGGTTCAGGTTCGACTTCACACACGAAACAGGCATACCAATTACCAATAACATCTCGTTGGATGGTGAGCGTTTTGATCCTGCCTGCTACAGGACGATGCAGAAGGATCTTCACTGTCCCAATTTTGGAAAGCCGCAACCCGTTGTCCCCTAGCTCAAAACCAGACTGTTTGAAGGGGAAGCTATCGTATCGACCATAACCTCGAAAACGTGGATAGCCTGGCTTTTCACCCGCCTGCAACCTGCGAAAAAACGCCCTGAACGCCAGATCAACGCGCTCCTGGACATTCTGCAAGACTTGAGAATGCGTGCCTTTCAATTCAGGGTGGTTCCGCTTCCAAACAGTGAGCAGTTTATTCGTGTCGTACAGCGAAAGCGGCTTTTCCTTCCTGCTCCCAGGCTATTTTACGGGTGGCAAGCGTCTTGTTGTAGACCCAAGGTACACTTCCAGCGTATGGATCAGTTGGGTGCGTTGGTTTTTGGAGGGGCGCAGGCGGTACTTGAAGGTTTTCATTTTTAATCGTCTTTTCGTGTTGCGCCTCTTGTATAGCACGCACGTTCTATAATGTCAAGCTTTTCATCATGTATCCTCTTCCTAAAGCAAGGGGCTTTATAGTGCTGTTTGGTAAAATGGAGATATGCCCAAAACTCGTCTGGATTTATTGATGGTGGAACACGACCTGGCTGAAAGCCGCTCGCTCGCTCAAAGGTTGATCATGGCTGGTCAGGTGAGAGTGAACGGACAGGTCGTGTTTAAACCTGCCACAGCCATATCAAATGATTCTGTACTGGAAGTGGATACAGGGCCACGATTTGTCTCGCGCGGCGGAGAAAAGCTGGAAGCCGCCTTCCTGGCTTGGCCGGTGGATGTTACCGGCTGCGTCTGTGCCGACGTGGGCGCGTCCACCGGCGGGTTCACCGACTGCTTGCTGCAGCATGGGGCGGCGAAAGTATATGCCATCGACGTGGGCAAGGGTATCC
This sequence comes from uncultured Chloroflexia bacterium, assembly GCA_963709295.1. GTDB lineage: Bacteria > Chloroflexota > Anaerolineae > Anaerolineales > Villigracilaceae > JBGPQJ01. The sequence continues at coordinate 164,897 of CAVPVW010000008.1, forward strand.
TGCATTGGAAGCTGCGTTCCGATCCGCGCGTGGTGGTGATGGAGGAGACCAACGCACGCTTCGTCGAGTCGCTGCCCGAGCCTGTGCAGTGGGTCGTGTGCGATGCGTCGTTTATTTCATTGAAGATTCTGCTGCCGGTGATAAGGAAATGGTTACCCTCACCCCCATCCCCTCTCCCGGCGGGAGAGGGGCACAGGGGTGAGGGAGAAGTTATCACCCTCATCAAACCCCAATTCGAGGCTGGGCGCAAGGAATCCGCCAAAGGAGATGGGGTGATCCGGGACCCGGATGTACATCGCCGAGTGCTGGAAGAAGTGCTCACCTTTGCACAAGACAATGGCTTCAGTGTGCGCGGACTCATCCGCAGCCCGGTGCTGGGACCCAAGGGGAACGTGGAGTTTCTGGCGTGGCTGACAATGTCGGGGGAAAGCATTTCTCTCGAAGATGCCATCCAAACCGCGCTGGCAGGCTGAATTCAGCAGCTTAACAGCTTGGATTGGTTCAAATAAGACTATTAGAATCGGTTATACTTTTGCCGACCATGTCCGAAAATATCCGCAATTTCTGCATCATCGCCCACATCGACCACGGCAAATCCACACTGGCAGACCGCCTGCTGCACCTGACCGGCACCGTCCCCGACCGCGACACCACCGAGCAGATCCTCAACTCGATGGAACTGGAACGGGAGAAGGGTGTGACGATCAAGGCCTCGGCGGTGCGCATGCGTTACACAGCCGCTGACGGGAACGAGTACGAACTCAACCTGATCGACACTCCCGGCCACGTGGACTTCGGTTACGAAGTCAGCCGTGCCCTGAACGCCTGTGAAGGCGCTATTCTCGTAGTGGATGCCTCCCAGGGCATCGAAGCCCAGACGCTCGCCAACTTGTACTCCGCACTGGATGCCGACCTGGTGATCATCCCGGTCATCAACAAGATCGACCTCCCCTCCGCCCGGCCCGACGAGGTGGCGGAGGATATCGCTGCCCTGCTGGGTGGAAAAGCCGAGGAGATTATCCAGATCTCCGCCAAGGCGGGACTCAACGTGGAGCAGGTGCTGGAAGCCGTCGTGCAAAAGGTCCCTCCGCCGACGGGGGACCCGTCCCTGCCCCTGCGCGCGCTCGTGTTCAATTCGCACTACAACTCTTACAAAGGGGTGATCTGTTATCTGCGTGTGATGGAAGGGCAATTCAAGGCCACCAACACCGTCCGCTTGATGACCACCAAGGTGGATGTCAAGCCCATCGAGGTGGGCATCTTCGCACCGATGATGAAACCAGTCGAGACGCTGACCGCCGGCGAAGTGGGTTATGTGGCGACCGGCTTGAAGACCGTCCACGATGCCCGCGTGGGTGACACGCTCACCCTGGCAGCCAGCCCGGCGGCGGATCCGCTGCCCGGTTACCGCCATCCCAAACCGATGGTATTTGCCGGCATCTATCCCGTTGACGCGGACGACCACAGCAACCTGCGCGATGCGCTGGAGAAGCTTCAGTTAAATGATGCCTCGCTCGTGTATGCACCTGAGACCTCCCAGGCGCTCGGCTTCGGCTTCCGCGCCGGCTTCCTTGGCCTCTTCCACATGGAGATCATCCAGGAGCGGCTCGAACGCGAGTATGACCTGGACGTCCTGTTCACTGCCCCTTCAGTGGAATATGAAGTCGTCATGCTTTCAGGCGAGGTGATTCCCGTCGATTCACCGGCTCAACTCCCTGACGAGGGGCTGGTGGCCGAGATCCGCGAACCGTGGATGAATATCGAGATCATCACCCCGACCGATTACTATGGCACGATCATGGACCTGACCATCAGCCGGCGGGGAATCTTCAAAGGTCAGGAATATCCCGCCCCGCACCGCGTGCAGCTCAATTATGAAATCCCATTGGCAGAGTTGATCGTGGATTTCTTCGACGCGCTGAAATCGCGCACCAAGGGCTATGCCTCGCTCGATTACCAGTTTGCAGAGTACCGCCCGGATGAGCTGCAAAAACTGGAGATCCTGGTCAATGGCGAGCCGGTCGACGCGCTGGCGGCCATCGTTCACAGCAAGGACGCCTACCATAAGGGACAATCGCTCATCACCAAGCTAAAAGGCATCATCCCGCGCCAGTTATTCGATGTCGCCATCCAGGCCTCCGCGGGCGGACGCGTGATCAGCCGCGCCAACGTCAAAGCCTTGCGCAAGGACGTGCTCGCCAAATGCTACGGCGGCGACATCACCCGCAAGAAGAAGCTGCTCGAGAAGCAGAAGAAGGGCAAGCGGCGTCTCAAGATGGTGGGAAACGTCGAGATTCCGCAGGATGCATTCATGGCGGTACTCCGGCTCGAAGAGGAGAAGAAGTAGGGCGGATGGTTTCTGCCCGAATCTCTATGACCACCGCCTCCCCCATGCGTGATGCGCGCCGCTGGCTGCCGGGAGTCCTCGTCAGCCTGATCGCCATTGCTGCACTTCTCTATCTGGTGGACTGGCGCGCGGTCGTCCTGGCATTCACCACTCTCGATTGGAAGGTTGTTCCTTTCTTTGTGGCGCTCTACCTCGCCTCCACTTCCAGCCGGGCGATGGCCTCACGGACGCTTCTTGAAAACCGACCGACCTTCCCGCAATCCTACATCGCCATGATGCAGGGTTACCTTTTAAATAACCTGCTTCCGCTGCGGCTCGGTGAACTCGGTCGCGCCTTCCTGCTGGGTCGAAAGATCAACGTCAGCATGTTCCACGTCCTCTCGACCATCATCATCGAACGGGTGATCGACCTGGCGTTGGCAGCGGCGCTGACCATCCTCGTCCTGCCTCGCGTGGTGGAGATGGATTGGGTCGAACCGGTGGCCTTCACCACGTTGACCGTTGTGGCGATTGGACTCCTTTCGCTGGCTGTGATGGCGCGCCTGCGCACCCCTTTGCATGGATGGGTGGAGCGTATCGCCAGGCGGGTCAGCCTTGTAAGAAAATACCTTCTTCCGGTATTCGATTCCCTGCTGGACGGCCTTTCCGCGCTGACGAGTGTCCGCGGCACCGCCCTGACCTTTGGCTGGATGGGACTCGCCTGGGCATTCGGAGTCACCAATTATTGGGTGCTGCTGCGCGGCTTTGTCCCGGATGCGCCTTTTTGGTGGGCGCTGTTCGTCATCGGTATCGCCTCATTCGGAGTGGCGCTGCCCTCCGCGCCCGCCGCGTTGGGAGTATTTGAGGGGGCTATCGTAGCCGCGCTGGTCATTCTGGGCGTTCCCCCGGCTACTGCGCTGGCGTACGCCATCCTGCTGCACTTCTTCCACATTATCATTTCCAGCATCTTCGGTTTCTACGGATTCGCAAAGGACGGCGAGAGCCTGATGGGAATGTACGGCAGGCTGTCCAACCGCTCAAAGGAATTATCGCCCTCGGAGCAGACTTCCGAGGAAACGGGGAGGGACCATGTCGGTTAATTATTTCATCACCGGAGGGGCCGGCTTCATCGGCTCGAACTACGTCCACCGGCTGCTCAAGCGCGGCGAGAAGGTCACTATCTACGATAACCTCAGCCGCGCCGGCGCGCCGCGCAACCTCGCCTGGCTGAAAGAAACCTTCGGGGAATCAGCGTTCAAGCTGGTGGTCGGCGATGTACGCGACGCAGGTTTGCTGGCGGTATCTGCACGCGAAGCAGATGTCATCATCCATCTGGCAGCCCAGGTCGCTGTGACCACCTCCGTGGTCAGGCCGCGCGAGGACTTCGAGATCAACGCTGGGGGCACGTTCAACGTGCTCGAGGCAGCGCGCCTCAATGAACGCAAGCCGGTGGTGATCTATGCCTCGACCAACAAGGTCTATGGCGGCATGGAGGATGTGCGCGTGGTGGAGAAGGCCACCCGCTGGGAATATGAAAATCTGCCCTTCGGCGCGTCGGAAACCCAACCGCTCGATTTCCACTCGCCGTACGGGTGCAGCAAGGGCGCCGGCGACCAGTACGTGCGTGATTACTCCCGCATCTACGATCTGCCGACGGTCGTCATGCGCCAGTCCTGCATCTACGGTCCTCGCCAGTTTGGCGTGGAGGACCAGGGCTGGGTGGCGTGGATGGTCATCGCCGCCGTGACGGGACGCCCGCTTTCCATTTACGGCGACGGCAAGCAGATCCGCGATCTGCTGCATGTGGATGATTTACTGGATGCCTATGATGCTGTGCTAAAAAGAAAGGACAGCGTCAAGGGCGAAGTCTTCAATCTCGGGGGCGGACCCGTAAACACGTTGTCCATCTGGACCGAGTTCGGACCGATGCTCGAGAAACTCTTGGGTAAATCCATCCCGGTGACGCGCGGCGACTGGCGCCCCGGTGACCAAAAGGTCTTCGTCGCAGACATCCGTAAAGCTGAAAAAGTACTTGGCTGGAAACCAAAGATCAATGTAGAAAACGGCGTGAAGCAATTGTTTGACTGGGTCAATGCCAATAAGGAATTATTCTAGGGGATCAGCCAGGCACATCATGAAAATTCTCACCGTCCTTACCTATTACCGTCCGCATACCAGCGGTCTGACAATCTACGCCGAACGGCTGGCGGAGGCTTTTGCCCGGCGCGGCCACGACGTGACTGTCTTCACGTCGCGCTTTGACCCATCTACTCCACAAAACGAAATCCGCAACGGCGTGAAGATCGTCCGCGTGCCGGTGATGTTACGCTTGAGCAAAGGGGTGATCATGCCGCGCTTCGGCTGGGACGTCACGCGTTACGTCCGCGAACACGACGTGGTGCAGCTGCACCTGCCCCAATTCGATGCGCCTGGTGTGGCTTTCCGCGGACGGCTGTTTGGCAAGCCCGCCATCCTCACGTATCACTGCGACTTGTTCATGCCGCCCGGCTTGTTCAATCGTTTGGTCAATGCCGTTGTTCATTTTCAGAACAACATGGCGGGGAAGCTTGCCGATCACATCGTAACCTATACTCAGGATTATGCGGATAACTCCGCTTATCTCTCGCGATATAAGCACAAACTCACCCCCATCCTGCCTCCGGTGGAATTGCCCGCGCCTGCGCCGGACGCTGTGGATGCTTTCGCGCGCGAGAACCTGACCAAAGAACGGCGACCAGTCATCGGCATGGCGGCGCGCTTCGCGGCTGAAAAAGGTGTGGAGGTCCTGCTGGACGCCATGCCTGCCATTTTGGAAAAGCATCCCAAGGCGCAGGTCCTCTTTGCCGGTCAGTACCAGAACGTGCTCGGGGAACAGTCGTATTTCGACCGGCTTATGCCGCGCATAAAGGAATATGAAGCAAAGGGTCATTGGCGCTTCCTGGGAGTGCTGAACCCTGTCCAGATGGCCGCTTTTTACCCGAACCTGGACGCACTCGTCGTCCCTAGCCTGAACTCCACGGAGGCATTCGGATTGGTGCAGATCGAAGCCATGATGAATAATGTGCCCAGTGTGGCCGCCTCTCTGCCGGGTGTGCGCCGGCCTGTGCAGATGACCGGCATGGGGGAGGTCGTTCCCATCGGCGATTCTTCCGCCCTTTCACAGGCGTTGCTCTCAATTTTCGCCGACCCTGCCCAGTATCGACGTGACCCGGCGGAGATCGCCAAACCTTACATCCCTGACTCCGTCGCGGTGGAATACGAAAAACTGTTCGAGCGGTTGATCGCTGAGAAAAAGAAATGAAGGATTTTCTTTATCTGCATGTTCGCGACCTGCCTTACTTTCGTGGTTTATTGCGCTCAGTTGGAGTTGCAATACTATCAGGACCTCGACCTGCCTTCCCCCACGCTTGACGTCGGCTGCGGGGACGGGCATTTTACCCAATTGACCTTTGACCGCAAACTGGAAGTGGGCATCGACCCCTGGTGGCCTCCCATCCACGAGGCTGGAACACGAAATGTGTATAGCCTTCTCACCCAGACAGACGGCGCAAAATTGCCTTATCCAGACGCCGCCTTCGCTTCAGCCCTCAGCAATTCGGTGTTGGAGCATATTCCCCACGTGGACGAGGTCCTGGCAGAGACCGCCCGCGTGCTCAAACCCGGCGCGCCATTTGTTTTCTGTGTGCCGAATCACCAGTTCAATTCCACCTTGTCGTTTGCGAGATTCCTGGACAGACTAGGGTTGAAATCGCTGGCAGGAAATTATCGCCGCTTTTTCACCCGCATCTCGCGCCATGTCCATCTCGACGATCCTGACACATGGACCACGCGTCTCGCAAAGGCAGGATTCGTCGTTGAACGCCACTGGCATTACTTTCCGCCCTCTGCGCTGGCGGCTCTTGAGTGGGGGCATTACTTTGGACTGCCATCGCTCATCACTCGCAAGCTGTTTGGCAAGTGGATTCTTCGTCAAAGCCCGCTGGAATCTTGCATTGACCATGAAGCTGATCCGGCCATACTCCGGCACACAACCCTGCGATGACGGCGTTTACACCTTCTACATCGCGCACCGCTCAGGATAAACAGGCTGTTATGGACCAGGGATCCAGCGCTCCTGTCCATCGAAAACCACGCATCCCCTGGCGGATGCTCTCCGCCCTGCTGCTTGCGCTTCTGGCACAATTCGCGTTGGAAAAGCCTCCGCTCAACCCGGTCCAGTATCCCTGGCTGGGTTTTTCTATTTATTTGGTGGTCATCCTGCTGATCTTTTGGGCCTGGCTCAAAGGCGAACTCACTCTCGCCCCTTTGCCAGAGACCATTGTCCGGATCGATGAAATGAAGGCACGTTGGGGATTGGCCTCCATTGCGTTAGTGGTGCTGCTCCTCGCTTTTCTCCTCTTCAGGGACAATACATTTACCCTGCTCAACTTGATTCTCTGGTTATCAGGGCTGGGACTTCTCGTTGTGGCTTTTTGGGATCAGGTTCCGGGTGAAACGCCACTTCGAGAGAGAATCCGGGAGAGACTCAAACGATTTACCAAATTTAAATTTACCTGGTGGGCTGCGGCCTTCCTGCTTGTGGGAGGATTGGTGATCTTCTTCCGCACCTACCGGTTGGCCGAAGTCCCCGCCGAACCCTACAGCGACCACGCCGAAAAGCTGCTGGATGTGTACGATGTGCTGCAGGGGAAAACCAGCATCTTCTTTACCCGCAACACCGGGCGGGAGGCCCTGCAGTTTTATCTGACTGCCGTTGTGGCGCTCGTCTTCGGGACAGGCGTGTCGTTCATGAGCTTGAAGATAGGCACGGTTCTGGTTGGGCTTGCGACGCTGCCCTTTGTTTACATGCTCGGCAAGGAACTGGGAGGCAGGCGTGCCGGGCTGATTGCGCTGGTATTTGCCGGGGTTGCCTACTGGGGAAACGTCGTCAGCCGCATTGGGCTGCGCTATACGTTCTACCCTCTCCTTGCGGCAGCCACGTTGTTCTTTCTGCTGCGAGGATTGAGGCGCTCGAGTCGAAACGATATTATCCTGGCAGGGCTGCTGCTGGGGATTGGCTTTCACGGCTACACTGCCTTTCGGATCATGCCATTTGTGGTTTTACTGGCTTTTGTTTTATATTGGCTTCATGCTCAATCCGGCGGGATGAGATTGCAGTCTGTATTCTGGTTTGGATTGCTGATTCTGGTGTCGTTGATGGTCTTCCTTCCGCTTCTACGGTATGCTCTTGAAAATCCGCAGAGTATCTCATTCCGTTCGCTGACCCGTTTGACCGGCATCGAAGAACCACTCGCTAACCCGGTATGGATGACATTCCTTCATAATCTTTGGAGAGCCCTGACCATGTTTCTCTGGAACAATGGGAAGATTTGGGCACATTCTGTGATTCATCGTCCAGCGCTCGATTTAGTCTCAGCTGCCTTGCTCCTACCCGGAATGACGCTGGTGCTGGCGCGTTACGGACGGAAGCGCGACTGGCGCGATATCTTCCTGATACTGTCCATCCCGCTGCTGATGATGCCTTCCATCCTGTCAATCGCATTTCCACTGGAAAACCCATCGTTAAATCGCACCAGCGCTGCGTTGATTCCCGTCGTCATCATCATCTCACTCTGCCTGGACGGAATCATGTCATCGCTTGAACGCGCCTGGAAGGGAACGAAGGGGACAGCGATCGCCTGGGGACTCGGGATTGCCCTGGTTGCTTTTTCTTGCTGGCAGAACTTTGATCTCGTCTTTCGGCAGTATGACGAACAATACCGTTTCTTCAGCCTGAATTCAAGCGAGGCAGGTGAAACCGTCCGCGACTTTCTGGACGCCGGAAACACGATGGAGCAGGTCTTCGTCCTTGAATTCCCTTATTGGATCGACAGCAGGCTGGTGGCCATCGCGGCAGGCCACCCGGAAGCTGACCCGTTCATCAAAAGGGAGTATCTTTTCGGTACGCTCGGAACCCGCCCGCCCTTGTTATTTTTATTTAATCAAGAGGATACGGCATCCTTAGAAATTCTCACTTTACTATACCCTCAGGGTATACTTAACCGTTATACTTCAGAGACACCGCGCGGTGATTTCTGGATCTATCACGTGAAGGCAGATTCCAGGAATCCGTAAAGGACATCCCAAAACCCCAATTTCTACACCAATCTGCGGGGCAAGGACGATCATGACTGAAAATTCCGCCAAATCCAAATCGCTTTACTGGTTGTTCGATGCTTTTCTGGTTCTGATTCTGGTTGCTGGCGCTTACCTCCGCACCGCCGGCTTGGATTGGGACGAAGGTCAGCATCTTCACCCTGACGAGCGCTTCCTGACGATGGTGGAAAGCGGCATCTCCCCTGTCAAGGCATGCAACCTGCCGGACACGCCGATCGAACGCTGCCCAAACAGCCAGAAGGATTGGCTCTCCTTTTCGGAGTATTTCAACTCGGCACAATCCTCCCTTAACCCTCACAATCGAGGTTACGGTTTTTTCGTTTACGGGACTCTTCCCATCTTCATGGTGCGCTACGTAGCTGAGTGGGCGACCGGGATCAACGCCTGGGCAGCTGGCTACATCGCCCAAAATGGCGCCGAAGGCATGTTCGGCCCTTTGCTTGAACAACTTGCCAAGCAACCCTCGCTGACAGGCTACGACACGGTCAATCTGGTCGGGCGGCAGCTTTCGGCGCTGGCAGACATTCTCAGCATCATTTTGATGTATGCCATTGCCCTGCGGGTTTACGGACGAAAAGTGGCGATTCTCACGGCAATTTTTTCCACCTTTGCCGTGCTGCAGATTCAGCTCTCACATTTTTTCACCGTTGAGACCTACACCAACCTGTTCATCTTCCTGGCGATTTATTTTTCAGTGCGAATCGCCACCTATGACTCCAGCCCGGGATACGACAGCCCGCCGACAGGAATTTCACGTTTCAAGTATTATGCTGCCCGGGTTTTGAAAGATACCCTGTTCTGGTGCACAGCCGGCTTTGGTTTCGCCTACGGCATGGCCATGGCGTCCAAGATCAATTCCTTCCCCCTCGCATTGCTGCTGCCGGGCGCATTCGCCATTTTATATTACCGGATCAAGGAAAAGTCCCTTGCAGAAGAAAAAACTGCGCCCGAAGTTATGGAGTTGCCTGCAGAGGAAACTCCTGCAGGCGAACCTTCTCCTGCCGGTAAGGAAACCAGACCCTTCAATTCAGACCGCATCCTGACCGCCATCGCACTCTTTCTCATCCTCGGCGGATTCTTCTCGCTGCTGTCCTTCCGCCTCTTCCAGCCCTATGCTTTCAAAGGCGAATACGGTTTCCTGGACGTGCGCATCAACGAGCTCTGGATGAACAACATCAAGGAACAACGGTCACAGGCCTCGGGGGATGTGGATTTCCCGCCCGCCCTGCAGTGGGCGGACCGCCCCATCTGGTATTCCGCCTGGAACATGGTCGTGTGGGGGCTGGGCATTCCGGTCGGCGTGCTCGCCTTCCTCGGGCTGGGATGGATGGGCTGGCGCATCATCAAAGGCGAGTGGAAACTACACGTCCTGCTGTGGGGCTGGACGATGCTTTATTTCATCTGGCAGTCGATGCAGTACAACCCGACCATGCGATACCAGATGCCCATCTATCCGCTGATGGCCATGATGGCCGCCTGGTTCCTGGTGGAACTGGCTCACTCTCAGGTGCTTAAGTTCAGGGATATCAATTGGGGCAAAGTCCTGGCCTATACCGTTGGAACCTTGGCGGTGGTGGCGAGTATTGCCTATTCATTCGCGTTTATCAAGATTTACACCAATCCGCATACCCGTGTGGCAGCCTCGCGCTGGATCTTCCAAAACGTCCCTGGGCCGATCACGGTCAGGATTCAGCAGGCGGACGGCAGCACCGTCAACCAGCCAATCTCCTTCCCTTATAACGGCAGCGTCCAGCCCGGAAATCCTGTTGATTTCGGGTTCGTCCCCCGTGCCGACGGTACGATCACCCAGATCGACCTGGGATATGTCCTGGCGCCATCCTCGGTGACCGGGACCACTCTGCTGATGGGAACTCCTCGCGGACCTGGCTGCCCCGCCCGTTGCCACAGCGACGTTCACCGCACCTCCTCCGGATGCGACCCCGGCCTCCTCGCAGACGGTTACGCTCAATGCCCCGATTCCCCTCACTGCCGGCCAGACATATACGCTGGAAATCACCCCTCTTGATTCGGTCTCCGAAGCGGATCTGTGTGGACCTATTGTGGTCAGCTTTCAAGCTGCGGACGGCACCGCCCAAGCTCAAACAATCGAAGCGCCTCTGATGTGCTTCACCAGCGCGGCACAGCCTTATCAACTCAGCTTCACTCCTGAAAGCGACGGTCTTCTCCTCGCGGTTGGATTCGCCCGGGCAGTGAGCAGCACGCCGGAGGTTGGACAGCAGCGCATCGACTTGCTTGTGGCAAACCAACCAGGCGGTGCGCCTGAATCTGTCCTCGCACAGGGAACATTGGTCGGCACGTTCAGCGACCCCGATCAAGAGCTCGGGCATCCGATCCTGCTGGATCAGCCGGTCACGGTTAAAGAAGGGGAAAGCTATTACATCCGGCTTCAGAGCGAAGGAGGTCCGGTCGCGCTGCTCGGTGCAGCGCCTATCAATGAAGCCTCCTGGGATGACGGCCTGCCCCTGCGCATGGATGGGTATGACGCCTACGGCGGCATCTACCAGGGGGACCTCAATCTTGAACTATATTGGGATGATAATGCCGACAAGCTCAATCGCTTCTTAACAAATCTTGACAAGGGCGATTACATCTTCATCTCCTCCAACCGCCAGTGGGGTACGACCACCCGCGTGCCTGCGCGGTATCCGCTCACGTTGCGCTATTACCGCGAGTTGATCGGCTGCCCGCCAGAAAAAGACGTCATCTGGTGCTACAACACCGCGCAGCCGGGCGACTTTCAGGGCAATCTGGGCTTCGATCTTGTGGAGGTTTTTGAATCCTTCCCAAGCATTGCCGGCATCAGGCTTAATGACCAGTTCGCGGACGAGGCTTTCACGGTGTATGACCACCCAAAAGTGCTCATCTTCAAAAAGAACGAGTCCTACAACCCGGCAAAGGTCAATGCCATTCTCAGCTCCGTGGATTTGAGCAAGGTCGTCCACCTCACGCCGCGCCAGGCAGGCAAATACCCCTCGGGATCGATGCTGCCGCGTGTGTGCGCTGCGGTGCCTTTTGTCTGTCAATTGTTTGGGGCGGAGGATCTGCTTCCCGTCGTTGAAAAAGACTATGGGCAGGCAGAACTCTATTCGACCGGTGGACTTCTCTCCATCGAGCGGCAGGAAGCCAGCCAGGCCGGCGGGACGTGGTCGGATATGTTCAGCTACGAAACGCTGCAGAACCGTTTCCCCGCGTTCGGTGTGGTGCTGTGGTATTTGAACTTCTTCATCCTGGGCGCTTTTACCTATCCGATCTTGCGCTTGCTCCTGCCCGGTCTTTCAGATAAGGGCTATCCGCTTGCTCGCATGGCGGGTTTGCTCATCTGGGCCTGGCTGTCGTGGATGTCCGCTTCCTACGGCCTGCCTTTCACCCGCGTCAATGTCGCTTTGACCTTCGCCATCATCCTGGGGGTTGGCGGTGCGCTTGCTTATGTGCAGCGCGAATCGCTTCGCAAAGAGATTCGCGAAAAGGGAAAATATTTCCTGCTGGTCGAGGGAATCTTCCTGGCGTTGTTCGTGATTGACCTGCTGATCCGCCTCGGCAACCCCGACCTGTGGCACCCCTCCAAGGGCGGCGAGCGGCCGATGGATTTATCCTACCTGAACGCCATCTTGAGGACAACGACCTTCCCGCCCTACGACCCGTGGTTCGCCGGCGGTTACATCAACTACTATTATTACGGCTATGTGCTGGTCGCCATGCCGATCAAATTATTGGGCATTATCCCCTCCATCGCTTACAACATGCTGCTGCCCACGCTGTTCGCCATCCTGGGCATCGGTGGTTTCTCTCTGGCTTGGAATCTGGTCTCGGGACGGGAGCCGGCTGAACCTGAGCCGGTGGTTCGAAATCCGATACCTCGCTGGCCTCTCATCGCCGGAATCGCCGCCACGGTAGGACTCGTCCTGGTCGGGAATCTCGGTGTCCCGCGCATGATCTACCTCGGCTTCGTCAAACTCGGCATTCCGCAGAGTGTCATTGATCAAGCTGCAGCCGCGGGCGAAGACCCCATGCTGGATCTCATCCGTGGGAGACCGACTGGCGTGGTCGGTCACCGGGCTCGGCAAAACTCTCGCCGGCACTCCGCTTCCGTACGGTTGGGGCGAATGGTATTGGAATCCCAGCCGCATCATCCCCACCTCCCCCGGAGATGTGGACCCGATCACCGAGTTCCCCCTGTTCACCTTTTTATACAGCGACCTGCATGCGCACATGATCGACCTGCCGGTGACCGTGCTGGCGCTGGGCTGGATGTTATCGCTGCTTCTCGCGCGCGGGAAGTGGTTCAACCGCTGGGTCATGATCGCAAGTTTCGCGTTTGGCGGCCTGGTCATCGGAGCCATGCGCCCGACCAACACCTGGGATTACCCCGTGTATCTTGCGTTGGGGATGATCGCCACGGCGTATACATTCTACCGGTACTCCGAAGTGGATGCGGAACACACGCCTTTCAATATGCCCGTTTTTGTCGTGCGCGGACTCTACGCCCTGGGCGGCATCGCGCTGCTCGGTCTGTTCTTCATGTGGATGTACCGTCCCTTCACCGAATGGTACGGGCAGGGATACAACGCGGTGTCGCAATGGCAGGGAGCAAAAACACCGGTATCGTCGTACCTGTCGCATTGGGGTTTATTCCTGTTCGCCATCGTCTCCTGGATGGCCTGGGAGACCCGTGACTGGCTGGCCTCGACGCCCATGTCTTCATTGAAGAAGCTCAAACCTTACACGCTGCTGATCGAAATAAGCCTGTTCCTTCTTGCAGCGGCCATCATCTATCTCCAACTTTTCAAGGACGTCACCATTGTCTGGCTTGCGCTTCCTTTGGCATTCTGGGCAGCGGTGCTGATCCTGCGCCCCGGCATTGGCGATGCGAAACGTGCTGTCTTGTTCATGGTCGGGTCGGGTTTGTTCCTGACCGTGCTGGTGGAAGTCATCGTGCTGGTCGGCGACCTTGGGCGCATGAACACAGTCTTCAAGTTCTATCTCCAGGTCTGGGTGATGTTTGCCATCAGCGCGGGTGCATCGCTGGGCTGGCTGCTGCCCGAAATGGGAAAGTGGCATCCCCGCTGGCGGCTCGCCTGGGAAATTGTCGGCACCGTGCTTGTGGCTGGTGCGGCGCTGTTCCTGCTCATCAGCGGCTGGGATAAAATCCGAGACCGCGTCACCTCCCGGACACCTCACGCCATGGACGGCATGGCCTACATGCAATTCGCAGAATACGCCGACAACGGCCAGCCCTTTGTCCTCGAACAGGACTATCACGCCATCCGCTGGATGCAGACCAACGTGCAGGGGTCACCGGTGATCGTGGAAGCCAACACACCCGAATACCGCTGGGGGTCTCGGTTCACCATTTACACCGGCCTGCCCGGCGTCGTCGGTTGGAACTGGCACCAACGCCAGCAGCGCGCCCTGACCCCCGGCAACTGGGTCACCGACCGAGTGGACCAGGTCGGGCAGTTCTACCAGACCACCGACCCGGCCGAGGCGAGGAAATTCCTCGAACGATACAACGTCCGTTACATCATTGTCGGGCTGCTTGAGCGGGTCTATTTCTCGGGTCCAGGCTTGGACAAGTTCCCCGATCTCGACGGCGCGCTGTGGACCAAGGTGTACGACGACCGGGAGACCCAGATCTACGAGGTGCTGCCCTGATCCTGCATTTGACTTCCCGTGCTGAATGGCTCGCCGCGCAAAAGGAACCGGCGAGTATCGCGCACCCAGCCTGGAATCGGAAGGATTTATTCACTGCTCGACGGAGCAGCAGATCGTGCGCGTTGCGAATTCTTTTTACGCGGGAAAACATGGTCTTGTGTTGCTGGTGATCGACCCATCACAACTCCACCCCAAACTGCGTTGGGAGCGCCCAGCTCATCCGAATCAACAGGCGGATCTGCCTCATTCAGAGGAACTTTTTCCACATATTTACGGACCGCTCAATCTTGAAGCTGTGATCAAGGTGCAGGAATTTGAACCAAAACCCGATGGAAAATTCCCGCCACCTCGTTTTGACTGATTTCCATCCATAAGCTGCCATGACCTCTCCTATCCTCTGGTACCTCACTTTCACCCTGCTCGGCCTGCTGACCTTTCCACTGGCTCACCGACTCTTTCCCGCACTGAATGACCGGGGTTATACACTCTCCCGGGCGTTTGGTCTTTTGCTATGGGGATTCATCTTCTGGCTGCTTGCTTCGCTGGGTGTGATCCAAAACGACGCTGGCGGCATCCTGCTGGCGTTGGGGTTGATGATAGGTCTGGTCGCCTGGTCCCTGGCTGCCGGCGGAAATTTCAGCGAGAGATTTCATGACGTAGTTGGCTGGTTGAAGGAAAATTGGAAGCTGGTGCTCGCCTCGGAAATGCTGTTCCTTGTGGCTTTCTCGTTCATGGCGCTGGTACGATCCGCGAATCCCGAGTCCCTGGGCACCGAAAAACCGATGGAACTGGCTTTCATCAACGCCATTCTGCGTTCGCCAACATTTCCTCCGCATGATCCGTGGCTGTCGGGATACGCCATCTCCTACTATTACTTTGGCTACACCATGGCTGCACTGCTGGCCAAGTTCACTGCGACATCCGGAGGAGTAGCCTTCAACTTGATGCTGGCATCGCTGTTCGGGTTGAACGCGGTTGGCGCTTTCGGTGTGGGTTATGACCTGCTCTCCGCTTATTCAAAACGTGACACGCAAAAATCATCAGCTTCCAACATACTCCCATCTTTCCTCTTTCCGCTTTTCCTGCTCATCGTCTCAAACTTCGAAGGGTTCCTCGAAGTCCTCCACCGCCTGAAAATTGGCTGGTCGGATGGAACGAATTTCTGGACGTGGCTGGGCATCCTTGACTTGAAGGAGGCGCCGCTGCAACCTTTGAGCGAGTTGCCCACCCATTGGTATTGGTGGTGGCGTGCCTCACGCGTGATCACAGATTACAACCTCTCCGACCAGCACCGGGAAGTCATTGACGAATTCCCGGCATTTTCCTATGTGCTGGGGGATCTGCATCCGCACATACTGGCGATGCCGTTCGTCCTGCTGGTCGTCGCCATGACTTTGAACGTATTCCTGCGCGGCTGGGAGGGAGAGACAAATTTCTTCGGGCTGCTACGTCCGAAAATTCGTCCAGTAGGGATTGTTGTTGCGGCAGTCGTGCTCGGTGGGATGGCCTTCCTCAACACCTGGGACTTCCCCATCCTGCTGACGATTTTCTGCTCCGCGTATGTCCTGACTCTTGTGATGCGCGAGGGCTGGGCGTGGGCTCGCGCGCTTGACTTTCTCGAGCTGGCCATCCCGCTCGGCATTCTCAGCATCCTATTCTATTTGCCGTTTTACGTGGGATTCCAATCGCAAGCAGGAGGAATTCTTCCCAACCTGATCAATCCCTCACGAGGCGCGCACTTGTGGGTGATGTTTGGACCGTTCTTCATCCTGCTGTTCGCCTTTCTTATCTTTCAATGGCGGGTTGTCAAATCACCTGCCAACTGGAAATCCGCCTGGCTGGTTGCGATCCTTGGCGTTCTTGCACTTTGGATTTTTTCCTGGATACTGGCTATGGCAATTACCCTGATCCGCCCTGAAATGTTGGCTCAATTCCTCAACGACCTGGGAGCAGCAGATACGGCAGCTTTGATAGCGGGAGCATTTTCCAGGCGAACGTTGTACCTCGGTGGATTGGCTACCCTGCTGATCCTGCTCGTTCCACCCCTGGCATTCATCTCCGGGTTGAAGTCCGATCCCCAAAAAGAAGAAACTGCCCCCCCATCGCCGCTGCCGTTCGTTTTCCTGTTAATCCTGTTTGGTACTCTGCTGGTGATCGCACCGGAATTCATTTACTTGAAAGATGGTTTCGGTAACCGCATGAACACGGTCTTCAAGTTCTACTATCAGGCCTGGTTGATGTGGAGTCTGGCGGCGGCCTTCGGATCGGTCATTCTTCTGCGTGAACTGCGGGGCGCATGGCGGTGGGTATTTGCGGTCGTCTTTGTGCTGGTGCTCGGCATGGCTGTGGTCTATCCCTCCATCGCTTTCAACACCAAGACCAGCGGTTTCAACCCGCCGAACGGATTCAACCTGGATGCGTCTGACCATTTGAATCAATCCTCGCCTGACGATGCCGCCGCCATCCACTGGCTCAAGACCGCCCCTCTCGGTGTTGTGGCGGAGGCCGTGGGCGGTCAATACAGCGAATACGCCCGCGCCGCCACCTATTCCGGTCAGCCGAACGTAATTGGCTGGCCAGGCCATGAAGGTCAATGGCGCGGAGGTTACACCGAGGTCGGCTCCCGCCCTGAAGATATGCGAGTGCTCTATGAAACTCGCATTTGGGACGAAGCCAAATCCATTCTCGACAAATATGACGTCACGTATGTCTATGTGGGAAACCTCGAACGCAATACGTATAATCTTTTCGAAGAGAAATTCCGCACGAATCTCCCGGTGGTCTATGAGCAGGGCAGTGTGACCATTTACGTTGTGCCTTAATCTGCCCGAGGATGCAGGAGTTTTCAAGATAAAATACATGCCATGACAGAGACTTCCCGACGCGACAATGCCTTATTTATACTTGCTTTCATCCTGGCGTTTACCCTGCGCCTGATCAGGTTGGATGCGCTCCCCCTGAGCGATCTTGAAGCCAACTGGGCGCTGCAGGCTCTCCATCTGTCGCAAAACGCGCACCCTGCGCTGGGGCCGCAGCCTGGATACATTCTCCCATCGTCATTGATCTTCTTCATCTTCGGAAGCAGTGATTTCTCTGCGCGCATCATCCCGGCGCTGGCCGGATCGCTGCTCGTGTTGGTCCCATATTTCCTGCGCGATCGGCTTCCCGGAAAATCAGCGGTCATCCTGGCGTTTTTCCTCGCGCTTGAACCCGGTTTGTTGGCCATGTCGCGGACAGCCGGCAGCCCGATTCTCTCGGTGAGTTTTACTCTGCTGGCGTTCTCACTTTGGCTGACAAGGCATCCACGCTGGGCGGGGTTCTTCGGAGCGTTGGCTTTGCTGTCAGGACCGTCCCTGTGGCCGGGGCTGATTGCGCTGGGCATCGCCTGGGCAGTGGCGGGAAGATTCAAGAAACAAGGCGATGATCCGACAAACCCGGACTCAGTGGAAGGGACTCCTGCATCCACAAAAGAATTAATCAAACCTGCGCTCATCACCGGCGGGGTGACGCTCCTTGGCTTGGGCACGTTATTCTTCCTGGCACCCTCTGGCCTGGGGGCAACCTTTGGCTCATTGCCAGAATATTTGAGAGGTTGGACCCAATTCTCGGATGTACCCCCAACACGATTATTGCTGACCGTGGCCGTGTACGAACCCTTCTTCGTCATCTTCGCCCTCATCGCACTCGTGCGCGGAATTATCGCACGCGACCGCCAGGTCATTTTCCTCTCCGTCTGGATCGCTGCAGTGTTGACAGTCTCGCTTATCTATCCTTCGCGTCAGGTCGCGGACCTGGCATGGATGCTCGTCCCTCTTGCTGCACTCGCTGCGATGGAAGTCAGCCGGGCGCTTGGCTTTGGCTCCGAGAACCGCTGGGAAATCGGCGGGATGGTGCTATTGACCTTTGCCGTGCTGGTGTTCGCCGCTCTCGATTTTGCCGGCCTCGCCATGACCAACCCGACTCCAGAGAATGCGCGCATCCGCTGGATCCTGCTGGGCGGAGCAATGCTGCTGCTGGTGGTCAGCATTATGCTGGTGGCTTTCGGCTGGTCTCTCGAAGTGGCACGCAAAGGCGCTCTGTGGGGCTTCATAACGGTAATGGCGCTTTATACGATTAGCGTCGCGACAGGCGCGACCGGAATCCGCGCGAACCTGACACAGGAACTGTGGCGGACCGATCCCCAGCCCGGGCAGGCTGCCCTCCTGCTCCGCACAATAGATGACCTCTCGACCTGGAAAACAGGGACTCAAGACGCCCTCAACGTAACAGTGTACGGAATCGACTCTCCCTCGCTGGCCTGGCTGCTGCGCGACCAGTCTGTCACCTTCGCTTCTGCAGCCCCCACGGATTCGTCGTCCCCGATCGTGATCGGACCCTTCGATCCACAGGCGGCCTTTGGCGCAGAATACCGCGGGCAGGATTTCATCTGGAGGCGCTATCCCGGCTGGAACACCGCCTCGTGGCCGGAGTGGATGCGCTGGCTCGCCGTCCACGAAATACCCCAAGGCGAAGAACCCATCATGCTTTGGGCGCGCACCGACTTGTTCCTCGACTTACAAAACCAGCCCTTCCCATAAACCGACCTGCGAAAGAGAACCATGCCAAAACCATCCATCATCGCCATCGACGGTCCCGCCGCCTCAGGGAAATCCACGCTGGGGTTTCGCCTCGCGGAAGCCTTGGGCTACCTTTTCTTTGACACAGGCGTGATGTACCGCGCTGTGACCTGGGCTGCCATTGAGCGCAATGTCAATGCCAGGGAAGAGGCTGCAGTGACCGCTCTCGCCGAGCAGGCGGTGATTGACGTCCGCCCTCCCTCCGCCTCTGACGGCCGCGCCTGCGATGTGCTCGTTGACGGACGCGATGCCACCTGGGAAGTTCGCAAACCTGAAGTGGAGGCTTACGTTTCAGTCGTAGCCGCCTACCCCGGGGTGCGCAAGGCCCTCAGCGCCCAGCAGCGGCGAATCGGCCTGCGCGGACAGGTCGTGATGGTCGGGCGCGATATCGGCACGGTCGTTCTGCCCGAAGCCGATCTCAAGATTTATCTCGATGCCTCCGCTGAAATTCGCGCCAAACGCCGGTATGACGAGGTCATCCATCGCGGTGGTTCCGCCGATTATGACGCGATCCTTGCGAACGTACGGGAACGCGACCGGATCGATTTCGACCCGCGCCGTTGCGCCGCTCACGGCTGCCGAGGATGCCATCCGCCTTGATTTGGATTCGCTCGACGCAGAGCAGGTATTTCTAAAGGTTAAAGCGCTGTGCCAATGACGGAAAAGTATTCGGTCCCATTTAAGAACCGTATCTTTCGTTTTTTTATCAAACCGGCCTTTCGCCTTTTATTCAACATCCTCGCCCCCATTACGATCACGGGTAAAGAGAACATTCCGTACGGCCAGGCGTACATGGTGGCCATCAACCACGTATCGCTGTTTGAGGCACCTTTTGTCACCGCGTTCTGGCCTGAAATGCTGGAAGGCATGGGCGCCAGCGACATTTGGAAAAAGAAGGGACAGAACATCCTGGTCGACTGGTACGGCGGCATCCAGGTCCATCGCGGGGAAGTTGACCGCAACCTGATCGACGTGGTCGTGAATGTCCTCGAGTTGGGGTATCCCATGCTCATCGCCCCGGAGGGAGGCCGCTCTCACACGCCTGGCATGCACCGGGCCATGCCGGGGATCGCGTTTATTTTGGAAAAAGCCAGGGTTCCTGTGGTCCCGGTGGGAGTGGTGGGCACCACCGACGACTTCGCCAAAAAAGCGTTCAGCTTCAAGCGTCCCGGTCTCGAATTGCATATTGGAAAACCATTCCACCTACCGCCCATCGAAGGAAGCGGGCAGCAGCGTCGTGAAGCACGCCAGCGGAATGCCGACCTGGTGATGGGGCACATCGCCGCCTTGCTCCCCGAGGAATACCGCGGAGTCTATGCAGACCAGGTGATTACAGAGTAAACGCATGTCAGATCATTCGAAGGATGTCAACCCTGAGAGTTCGCCCCCATACGATTACAAATCCTATGCGTGGAGGCGTCACCTGTGCAAGCTGGCCATGCGTGTCGCTTTCCCTATTGTGGCGCCAATCCACTCCATTAAAGGACTTGAGTATATTCCTTCAACCGGACCAGTCCTGCTTTGCTACAACCATATCAACCTGATCGACCCCATCTTGATCCTGCATGTCCTCAAGCGCGAAGCCGTTCCGTTGGCAAAAATCGAGGTCATGTCCTACCCGGTCGTGGGTGTCTTACCCCGGTTGTATGGTGCGATCACCGTCCGGCGAGGCGAGGTGGACCGGCGCGCTTTGAAACACTCCATTGATGTGCTCCAGCAAAACGAGATGCTGGTCGTCGCTCCGGAAGGGACGCGCAGCGATGCGCTGATCAAGGGCAAAGCCGGGACCGCTTTCCTCGCTTTTAACGCCGGCTCACCGCCGATCGTGCCGATCGGGATCGACAACACCATTGGCTATCCCACCTTTCCATTCAGCCGCCGATGGAGGCAGCCCAGGGCGGACATCGCCTTCGGCAAGCCGTTCCGCTTCCGGATGGGCGCCAGCCGACCCAGCAAGGAGGAGATGGAGCGGATGACCGACGAAATGATGTACACGATCGCTGCCCTTCTTCCTCCCCACCGCCGAGGGGTGTATGCCGACCTGACCAAGGCCACGCAGGATACCCTCGAGTGGCTGTAAGCGGCAGGCGCACTCTCCTGGTTTACGCTTGCCCGACCGTACCACCGGCAGCCTGAGAACCGTTCCCTTAGATTAACCCAAGGTGAATTTGTTTGACCGATTTACTTCTATCCGTTATAATAGCGTGCCGCCTGAAAATTGGCGACTTATTATTCCTTTTCATTTGTTATTATCCTTTTCATTAGAGTGAGGATTTTGCAATGCCAAAACGAACCTACCAACCCAAGATTCGCCGCCGTGTCCGTGTGCACGGTTTCCGCGCACGGATGGCGACCGCCGATGGGCGTGAAGTGCTCAGGCGCCGCCGTGCCAAAGGCCGCAACAGGCTGACGGTCACGTCCAACAACCACGTCAAGAAAGTCCGGTGGTAGCCTGCCATCCCGGGAGCGATTCCAGCTTCCGGGCCTCCGCTTTCGCTTAGTAGCGAGGCAAGTATGGAGCGCAGGTTCCGCCTGACCCGGTCGATCGAATTCAAACGGGTGCGGGATGAGGGAAAGTCCTACGCGCACCCGTTTGTTGTATTGATCGTCTGCCCGTCCCAACTGGACCACCCCCGCATTGGAGTGACGGCCAGCCACAATATTGGCGGATCCATAGAGCGCAACCGGGCAAAACGCCTGTTGAGGGAAGCGGCACGCGCCTTCATCCCCTCCCTGCAGCCGGCGCACATCGTTCTCATCGCCCGCATTCCTCTTGCCAAGTCAAATCTCAGCGAAACCCGGCAGGCCCTGGAGCATCTTTTTCTCCGGGCAAATTTGCTTTCCAGACAACACCATGACCCAACCGTCTGATTCAACCCACGATCACTCCGAGGAACCCCGGCTGCGCGACATGCCGGTCACGCTTCTCAATCTGCCTCGCATTTTGCTCCTGGCGTTGATCCGCGGGTACCAAATGACCCTGTCGCATACCGTGCCGGCCAATTCATGCCGGTTTTACCCGACCTGCTCGCATTACGGTTATCAGGCGGTCTACAAGTACGGCGTGCTAAAAGGCTCGGTTATGGCAACCTGGCGGGTGCTGCGCTGCAACCCGTTCAACCCCGGCGGGTATGACCCTGTAAAATAGGAGTAATTCCTCCACAATGAGAATCAAAACCATCTTCCTAATTTCTGTAATTCTGGTGCTGGGCAGCCTGCTCTCCGCCTGCGGCAATCAGTCGCTGGCCTCCACCGATTGGCCCGGTCTGACCGTCAAGGATGACATGGCCTATCTCGCGGCAGGGACTTATGTCTATGCCATCAACCTTGCCAACGGCCAGGAGTTGACCATTACCCAGGGGAGTGAAACCACCGCCGTGCGCTTCCCCACCGACGGCAAGGGCGGTCCCTTCTACGGCGACCCGGCCTTCACATCCGATGGACAGATGATCATCGGCAGCGCCAATATCAACGACCGCAAACATCCCTCTTTTCAGCGCGAACGCTGATGATTTCACACCCAAATGGGTGTTTCAAGAACAGGCCAAGGATATCTGGCTGGCGGGAGCGTTAATCCTCGAGGATGTCATCTACATGCCCAACAGCGACGGCGGATTGTACGCCTTCGATCTGAACGGTAATATCAAGGGCAAATTCGTTGCCGAGCATGCCTTGTGGTCCAATCCCGTCACGGACGGAAAGGCGATCTATGTATCATCCATGGATCACAGTGTTTATGCCGTCGACCCGGGCAACCTCAATCAAATCTGGAAGACCGAATTGGACGCGTCCATCACCGGCTCACCCACCGTGGTGGATGGTCGGTTGTACATCGGAACCATCGGCGGCGCCGTCTATGCCATAGATACTGAAACGGGAAACATCCTCTGGCAGAAGAATTTCGAAGGGGGCATTTCCGACCGGGTGGTTGCCTCAGGCGACCGGTTGTACTTTGGGATGCTTTCGCAGGATACCGGCGCCATCTACTCCCTCAACGCGGAGGACGGCACAGTGGTCTGGAGTTACGATGCCGGCGGAGCCGTCACTGCCAGCCCGCTTGTCAAGGACAACCTGGTGGTGTTTGTCACCGAAACCGGGACCGTCCGCGCGCTGGACCTGGATGCCAAGCCCGTATGGATGCAAACGCTGGATGCCAAGTTGTATAACACTCCCGTGGCTGCCGGCGATTTAATTCTTGTGACCCCCATGGGCAAACAGGATCTGATGCTGGTGGCCTATGATGACGCCGGCGCTTTGAAGTGGATCTTCGCACCCGTCAAGAAATAGGGAACAGGTGAAATTATGAATATTTGGAACTTATTAGTAGTTCAACCGATGACCAATATCCTGCTTACCATTTACGGCGTGGTGGGCAACTTTGGCATCGCGATCATCCTGTTTACCATCCTGATCCGTTTAGCGACCCATCCTCTCATGGTGAAGCAGATCAAATCCAGCCAGAAGATGCAGGAGCTCAACAACTCAAAACAGTTCAAGGAAATGCAGGAAAAGTACAAGGGCAATAAGGAAAAGCTGTCCCAGGAACAGATGAAGCTGTATCAGGAAATGGGTTACAACCCCTTGAGTGGATGTCTTGCCCACGCTCATCCAATTCCCCATCATCATCGGCTTGTATCAAAGCATCACCCGTGCGCTGGCAGCCACCCCCCTTGCCATGCTGACCCTCACCCGTACGATTTATCCCTGGCTTGAAGATATCATGCCGCGTTTGAGCCTCACCGCGCTCATCCCGATCGACAACACCTTCCTCGGCATGAACCTCTCCCAGCCGGAGTGGACCACGCTTCCCATCATCGGAATCAGCATCCCGATCCTGGCCATCATCGTGGCGCTCACCACCTACGTCCAGACGAAGGTCACGACCCCGCCCACCGGCACCGATGCGCAATCCAAGCAGATGAGCAACATGATGGCCATCTACATGCCGCTTCTGCTCGGTTACTTTGCCATCAACTTCGCCTCCGGCCTGGCGGTCTATTTTGTGGTCAGCAACCTGTTTGGTATTGCCCAATACGCTGCCATGGGCAAGGTGGACTGGAGCAACCTGTTCAAATTCTCCTTCGGGAGCGGCGGTTCATCCAGCAAAGCAGTGACCAAGAAGAAGTAACTCCGGTTTGGAGGGAGACATCGTATGGACCGAACCACACTCGAAGTAATTGCCCCCTCGGTGGATAACGCCGTGGAACAGGGATTGACCCAGCTCGGTTTGCCGCGCGAAGACGTGGACGTGGAAATTCTCGATTCAGGTTCGCATGGATTTCTGGGGCTCGGCGGCCGGCAGGTGCGCGTTCGCCTGACGGTTAAAGGCGCTGAGACTGGCTCATCCGGAATCAACTCTGATTATTCAGAACAACGTCCCTCCAAAAAAACGGTGACCGCTCCAGAATTTAAAGAAGACCAACTCATCGAATTCACCCAGGAAACGGTCGAAAATCTGGTGGCCCTGATGAAGGTGGAAGCACGTGTTTCCGCTCATTTCGGCGAACAAGGCGAGAATGGCGAGACGCCCGTCCTGGTGGATATCCGCGGCGACGACCTGAGCGTGCTCATCGGACGCCGGTCCGAAACGCTCAATGCCCTGCAATACATCGCCGGGTTGATCGTCAGCAAACAGGCGGGGCACTACGTCCAGCTCGTGGTGGATGTCGAAGGTTATCGCAACCGCCGCGAACGCCAACTCCGCCAGCTTGCCCGGCGCATGGCTGAACAGGCCATCCGCTCAAGAAGGAAGCAGGTGCTCGAGCCGATGTCGGCTTCCGATCGCAGGATCGTCCACATCGAATTGCGCACCAATCCCGAAGTGGACACCTTGTCCGTGGGCGAAGAGCCAAACCGAAAGGTCACCATCGTCCCAAAATGATGCATCCCCCAAGCGCAGCCCACAAAGCTGCGCTTTTTTTCATAGTCAAATCCTGACCCGTTGGTTGCAAAAAGACTAAACCCTCAAACACAGGTATAATTTACGCATGTTAAATCTCGCCACCCTGAAGCCGGTGGATTATCTTGTCATCGGCCACCTCACGTGCGACATCGTCCCGGGCGGGCTTCGATTAGGTGGTGCAGCCGCCTATGTCTCCCTGACCGCCAGGGCAATGGGGTTGCGGGTGGGAATCGTCACCGCATGGGGCAATGAATTCCCGCTGGATATGCTCGATGGAGTCCAGATCGTGGCAGCCCCTGCGGAACATTCCACGACGTATGAAAATATTTATACCGACCAGGGCCGCATTCAGTATATCCATCACCAGGCGCCTCGGATTAACCTGTCCACTGTTCCGGAAATTTGGCGCCGGGCACCGATCATCCATCTCGGACCCATCGCCCAGGAAGTGGATGCCGTTCTACCGGAGGATTTCCGGCCCTCCCTGCTGGGACTGACCCCCCAGGGCTGGATGCGCACCTGGGGCGATGACCGACGCGTTCGCCACTGTGACTGGAAGGACGCCGACGCAGCCCTTCCCAAAGCCGGGGCAGTCTGCATAAGCATCGAAGACATCGGGTACGACGAGAATATCATTGAACATTACATGTTATCCACCCCCGTTCTGGCGCTCACCGAAGGCCGGGATGGTATGCGCTTATATTGGAATCATGACATGCGCCGGTTCCGCGCTCCAAAGGTGAAAGTCGTGGAGGCCACCGGCGCGGGGGATGTCTTCGCAGCGTCCTTCTTCATCCGCCTCTACCAGACGCGCGACCCGTGGGAAGCCGCGCGTTTTGCCGTGCGGATGAGCGCCATTTCCGTTACGCGCGTGGGGTTGGATGGCGTGCCAACACCGGATGAAGTGCGCGAATGCCTGATGGAAGTCTACAAATAAATCTTTTTTGGAGTCATCGTGCCGCGAATTTATACCCTGGTCAACCAAAAGGGTGGTGTGGGGAAAACGACCACCGCCATCAACGTCGGAGCCTACCTCGCCAAGTTTGGTCAAAAAGTGCTGATCGTGGATATTGACCCGCAGGCCAATGCCACCTCCTCACTGGGCGCGGACAAGCAGAGCGGCAAGGGCGGTGTCTACGAATCCCTGCTGGGTGCGCCGGCAGGCAACCTGATATTGCACAACAATGCGTTGAATATATCGCTGCTTCCGTCCTCGCCTGCCTTGGCCGGGGCGGAGGTGGAACTGGTCGAGGAGGAGAAGCGCGAATTCCGCCTGCGCGCCGCGCTGGAGCCGCTTCAGGAGCGTTATGACTACATCCTGATCGATTGTCCCCCCTCGCTTGGGCTATTAACCGTCAACGGTCTCGTTGCCGGAAAGGACGGCGTGATCATCCCTGTCCAGTGCGAATATCTGGCGCTGGAGGGGTTGGGCCAGTTGATGCAGACCATTCAGCGCGTTCAAACGGGACTCTTCCCGGAGTTGAAAGTACGCGGCCTGGTGCTGACCATGTTCGACGGGCGAACGCACCTTTCCTCCGATGTCGTCAATGAAGTCCGCAAGCACTTTCCCGAGCAGGTTTTTCAAACCATCATCCCGCGCAGTATCCGCCTGGCGGAGGCGCCTTCCTACGGCCTCCCGATTTCGTCGTACGCACCTGATTCGGTGGGTGCCAAAGCCTACAGCATCCTCGCGCAGGAAATAATCACCGGCGACGGCGGGTCCGTGCCGGCCCAGGAGTAGCCCATGCCCTCCAAGCGCAGCGGTTTAGGAAAAGGATTGGAGTCACTGATCCCAACGGGGCAGGTTACGCCGGCTGGGAAATCTGCCGGCACGACGGGTGTGGTGCAGGTCCCGGTCAGCCAGGTCTCACCGAATCCACGCCAGCCGCGGACGCATTTCGATTCAGCTGAACTGGAAGAACTGGCCGCCTCCATCCGCGAACATGGGGTGATCCAGCCACTGATCGTCAGTAAAAAAGACAAAGACAGCGGTTACATCCTGATTGCCGGTGAACGGCGTCTGCAGGCTTCCATCCACGCCGGGCTGAAGACTGTGCCCGTGATCGTCCGCCAAACCACGGACCAGGAAAAGTTGCTCCTGGCGCTCATCGAGAATGTCCAACGCGAGGACCTGAATCCGCTCGAAGAGGCGAATGCCTACCAGCAGCTGGCGGATGAATTTGGACTCTCGCACGAGGAAATCTCCTCGCACGTAGGTAAGAGCCGGGTGGCAGTCACCAACACGCTGCGCCTGCTCAAATTGCCCAAGGTCGTGCAGACTGCGCTGGTTGAGGAACAAATTACCGAAGGGCATGCCCGTGCCTTGCTGATGCTCGAGACTCCCGTCTCGCAGACCGCCGCCCTGCACCAGGTGGTTGCCCGCGATTTAAGTGTGCGCCAGACCGAGGAATATGTCCGCAAATTAAAGGGAGAGAAACCTGCCGCTAAAGCCAAACCAGCGCCACTGCCGGACATCCTTGCCCTGGAAGAACGCCTTCGGTCTGCGCTGGGCACAAAGGTCAACCTGCGCCACAACAAAAAAGGGCGGGGAACGCTGACGCTGCATTTCTACTCCGATGAAGAATTGAACTCCCTGTTGGACAAACTTTTGGAATAATCCTTTTTAGGGAAGCACATGAAAATCCTGCATAACGCCCACGTCCACACGCTCGATGCGTCCAAGCCAGCTGTCTCATCGCTGGTCATCGAGGATGGGCGGATCACCGCTATCGGCGGAACTGATCTACTGGAACAATTTCCCTTTGCTGAAAAAATCGATCTAAGCAGGCGCTTCGTCCTACCCGGGCTGACGGATGCTCACATTCATCTGCAGGCGTATTCGCTCGGCCTGCAAAAAGTGGACTGCGAGACGGCGACGCTCGAGGAATGCCTGCGCCGGGTCGCGGACCGGGTACGAATCACACCGCCCGGCGAGTGGATACTCGGCCACGGCTGGCAGCAAAACGACTGGGGCGGCGAGTTTCCCACAGCCGCGCAACTCGATTCGGTTGCCCCGGGTCATCCCGTCTATCTCACCGCCAAATCACTGCACGCGGCTTGGGCGAACAGCGCTGCGCTTAAGCGGGCGGGAATCACAGCCTCCACCCGCGACCCCGAGAATGGAAGGATCTCCCGTGATATGAGCGGGAATCCGGACGGGATATTGCTCGAGTATGCAATGGATCTGCTGCAGAATGCCCTGCCTGAGGTTTCACTTGAGCAGGTGGTTAAATCCATCGAGGCTGCCCAGCCCAACCTTTGGAAACTAGGGCTGACCGGCATCCATGATTTCGATCAGCGCTTGTGTTTCATGGCATTACAGGTTCTCCACCAGCGGGGGGATTTGAAACTCAGAGTGACCAAGTCTGTGCCGGTGGACCTGCTCCAACAGGCGCACGACCTCGGGTTGCGCAGCGGTTTCGGCGATGACATGCTCAAAATCGGCTCGGTCAAGGTCTTCATGGATGGGGCGCTCGGCCCGCAAACAGCCGCCATGTTCCAGCCCTATGAAAACGATCCCGGCAACCGCGGCATTCTCAACATGGACGGCGAACACCTATTCGAGATCAGCCGGCAGGCGGCGGATGTCGGTTTGGGCATGACCGTGCATGCCATCGGCGACCGCGCCAACCACGAGGTGCTCAATGCCTTCGAGCAGCTGCGTGCCTACGAGAAGGGAAAAAACCTGCCTTACCTTCGGCATCGAATCGAACACGTGCAAATACTTCACCCGGATGATGCCGCGCGGCTCAGGAAGCTGGGCGTGATCGCCTCCATGCAGCCCATCCACGCCACCTCGGACATGCTGGCCGCCGATAAACTCTGGGGAGCGCGTTCGGCCGGGGCTTATGCCTGGCGGACTCAATTGAATCATGGCACGGTGCTGGCGTTCGGCTCGGATGCGCCCGTCGAAAGCCCAAATCCGTTTCTTGGGCTGCATGCCGCCGTCACCCGTCGTCGTGCAGACGGTTCCCCCTCCCCTGAAGGATGGTACCCCGAACAGCGCCTGTCCATCCTGGAGGCATGGCACGGATTTACCTCCGGCCCAGCGTACGCCGCCGGCATGGAGAATCGTCTTGGGAAGCTATCGCCAGGCTATCATGCCGACCTGATTGTGCTGGAAAAAGACCCGATGACTTGCGAGCCGGATGACCTGCTGAAATTACAGTCCTCTGCTACAATGGTTAAGGGAGATTGGGTCTGGCAGGCTTAAGATGGATACACGCGCCAGATTTGTGGTTAATTTAAGGCAGGGAGCCACGCTCGAAAGAACTTCTTATGGATTTACAGACATCGCCGGTCTCAAAAATACCTGTCACGCCTGAGATTCTCGTCCCGAGGCTGGGAGAATCCCTGGTTAATCACGGGTTGCTTTCGGAGGCGCGCCTGCAGAAGGCGCTTGACCTCCAAAAAACGCGTGCAGGATCAGGTCAACCTCTCCTCCTTGGGCAGGCGATCATTGAATTGGGTTTTCTCGACCGCGAGACCCTGGACCGCGCTGTCACCGAACAGATCATCCTTCTCCGGCAGGCGCTGGAGGACGCAAACCGCAACCTGGAAAGGCGCGTGGAGGAACGCACCGCCGATCTACAGGAAGCCCTCCATAAACTGGCTGAGATGAACCAGTTGAAATCCAACTTCATCGCCAACGTCTCCCACGAACTCCGCACCCCGCTGACACACGTCAAGGGTTACATCGAATTGCTTTTCGCCGAAGCGTTGGGACCCATCAATGAGGATCAACGAAATGCCCTGGATGTCTCCCAGCGCGCCACCAACCGCCTGCAGGGTTTGATCGACGACCTGATTCTTTTCTCGCTGGCGTCACGGGGGGAACTTACCCTTCGGCTTCAGGCAGTAGATATCCGGAAAATTGCATCAGACCTCATCATGCGCGCACAGGCAAAAGCAGACGACAAGCAAACCAGGCTTTCCACCGATTTCGAACCAAATCTTCCACTGGTCATGGCGGATGAGCAAAAAATTTCCTGGGTACTCACCCAACTCCTGGACAATGCCATCAAATTCACATCTGCCGGCGGAAAAGTAACTCTCGAAGTAAAAAAGGACATCTCACCCGAGATGTTACGGGTTGCTGTCATCGACACCGGTATTGGCATTCCTGAAGATCAACTTGACAAAATATTCGAACCTTTCCACCAATTGGACGGTTCATCCACCCGTCGTTACGGCGGTACCGGATTGGGGTTGTCCCTCGTCAAGCAAATCATCGAAGCGCACGGATCGATTGTCCGTGTCAAATCGGAGCCCGGTCAGGGTTCGACGTTTTCATTTCCGCTGCTGAGCGCTGCTTCCGACAAGGAGGGCGCATGAAAACGGAGAAGTTTGATTATCTCGCAATAGGCGAAATCATCACCAAGAGTAAAGACCTGAAAGCTGCGCTTGATAATCTAATTAAGGCTACGAGGACAGGTTTTGTTTTTGACAACCTCGCGCTTTATCGCACCGAACCGGACAGCAGCCTGAACGAGGTGATCTACGCCCGCGCGGTAGGCCGCGGCAAGAAAGCCGAAGCCGATGCCGCCTGGGGGGAGAAAATAGCCAGCCAGGTGATGGCCAGCGGGAAAATGGTGCTCCAGCAGCCTGAGGCCATCGACCCCAAAGCAGACCGGCTTGGCCAGGTGGGCCTGCTGGGACTGCCGCTGCGCACCCCCGAGCGACTGATCGGCGTGCTGGTGCTCATCCGTTTTGGCGGCCCGGCTTTCACACCCGAACACGTGGACCAGGCAAAATTTATCGCGACGCAGGTGAGTCTGCTCTTCGAGCGGCACATTTTACTCGGCGATCTGTCCCAGCTGGACGACGCCCGGCGCACCATGCAGCTTCAGCAGGATTTTATCTCGACCGTTTCCCACGAATTACGCACACCCCTCGGCTTTATCAAAGGCTACAGTACCACCCTTCTGCGCAACGACACGACCTGGGACCTCGCCACTCAGCGCGAATTCCTGACCATCATCGATGAGGAAGCGGACCACTTGACCGCCTTGATCGAAAATGTGCTCGAATCCGCACGGCTTCAGAGCCACACGCTGCCGATGAATTTCCAGCCTTCGCGAATCGATTCCATCATCCGTGATGTTGTGATGCGCACCCAGCTTCGCTACAAGGATGTCGTGATCACGGTCAATATTCCTGCGGTGCTTGTCCAGGCAGATTCTGTCCGGTTGACACAAATCTTCGAAAACCTGATCAACAACGCCATAAAATATGCCCCCGGTTCGCCCATCCTCATCAGTGCCAAACAGGAGAAGGACGACCTGCACATCACAGTGGCCGACCATGGACCGGGAATCGCCGCCGAGCACCTGACCCACTTGTTCGACCGTTTTTACCGTGTGCCGGGCCAGGCCGCATCCGGGACAGGTCTCGGGCTTTTCATCTGCAAGCAAATCATCCTTGCCCATAAGGGAAAAATCTGGGTTAAGTCCATGCCAGGCGAGGGCACAACCTTTCATATTTTGCTGCCCATCCGGCAGAATGTATCGCGAGGAGAGGAGTCACTGAAATGACAAAGATACTGGTTGTTGACGATGAACCCCGTTATCTGCGCCTTCTGGAGGCCAACCTGCTGACGGAAGGATATGATGTGCTTACCGCAGCCGATGGATTACAGGCTATCGATACTTTTTCTTCCAACCCTGTTGAATTGATTCTGCTCGATGTGATGATGCCCAGGCTGGATGGTTTTGCCACCTGCCAGCGTATCCGCCAGTATTCCAACGTGCCCATCATCATCCTGACCGCCAAGGGCGAGGAGCAGGACCGCGTGCGGGGTTTGGATCTCGGCGCTGACGATTATCTCGTCAAGCCTTTTTCCGCCACGGAATTGCTGGCGCGAGTCCGGGCAGTATTGCGCCGTTCCCAAGTATCCAAAGAATCGGGGCAGGAAAGGTTCTTCGAGCACGGCGACCTGCGCATCGACTTCGCCCGGGCCGAGGTGTGGAAAGGCAACCAGCCGATCTTCCTCTCCGCGACAGAATACCGCCTGTTGCTGCAGTTTGCCCACCATGTCGGGAAAATTCTGACTGCCGAAGAATTACTCACCAGCGTGTGGGGTCCCGAGTATAAAACGGACAAGGAAATTCTGTGGGTGAGCATCGCCCGTCTGCGCCAGAAGCTGGAAGAAGAAGCCCACGAACCCAAGCACATTGTCACCCGCTCCGGGCTCGGATATCTCATGCCGCCTCTGAACGAATGAACAAAGAATATGCCGGGTTGCATCACAGACAACACTGACCTTTTTGGAGGCTGAATGGGTATTGAATTTGACGATAAAGGCAAGTTCTACACTGAAATCATTTCAAAGGTGACCGTACCCGCGATGATCCAGACGACCCAGCACCGAATTCAGGGGCTGGTGCATATCCGCCCGAATGAAAAATTCAAGGATGAACTGGATAATGACGAACCCTTTCTGCCGGTGACGGCAGCCAAAGTATTCAACGAAGCTGGGGAAGTGTTGTTTGAAGCGGACTTCATTTCGGTCAGACGATCTCAAATCGTCTGGGTAATTCCATCCGAAGAAAAAGCCGTGGAGGACAAGGGGGATGAATAATTAATGACCACACCGTTAAACTCAGTAACTCCAAGTACGGGACTCTCTTCGGCGGATGTCGTCCGGCTGAAGAATTATATCATCGCCAATTTGACACGCGACCTCGAGTCTGAAAATCCGCCTTACGAACATCGCCACACGATTGTCCAGAAGAGACTCACTGAATTATTCCCGCGCTTGCGGCTGAATCTTCCTGAAACGATCCGACAGCAAATCGAACATGACGTGCTGAACGAATTGCTTGGGTATGGTCCCATCCAGCCATTGTTGGACGACCCGGATGTGACCGAGGTGATGGTCAACGGACCCAAGAAGGTCTACGTCGAGAAGAAAGGGCAGCTCATCCGCACGGCGGTGGTGTTCGAGGACACCACGCACGTTCAGCGTGTGATTGACCGCATCATCCTGCCCCTGGGGCGCCGCATCGACCCGGACTCCCCCACTGTGGACGCCCGTCTGCCGGACGGTTCGCGTGTGAATGCCGTCATCCCGCCTGTGGCGATCGACGGGGCATCTGTGACCATCCGCAAATTCAGCCGCGACAAGTTGACCACCAAGCAGTTGATCGAGTATGGATCACTCACTGCGGCCATGGCGGAATTTCTTCGCGTCTGCGTGATCAGTCGTCTGAATATCGTCATCTCGGGCGGCACCGGCTCAGGAAAGACCACGCTGTTGAACGTCCTCTCGGGATTCATCCCGGAAGACGAGCGGATTGTCACGATCGAAGACGCCGCCGAGTTGCAGCTCCAGCAGGATCACATTGTCCGCCTGGAGACCAAAGTATCGAATGTCGAAGGCAAGGGAGCAGTCACCGTTCGCGACCTGGTGCGGAACTCCCTGCGTATGCGCCCAGATCGCATTGTGGTCGGCGAGTGCCGCGGCGGTGAGGCCCTGGATATGCTCCAGGCGATGAACACCGGCCACGACGGGTCCCTGACCACCGTCCACGCCAATGCCCCGCGCGACGCGCTTTCGCGCCTTGAGACCCTGGTGCTCATGGCAGGCATGGAACTGCCCGTGAAGGTGATTCGACAGCAAGTGTCGAGCGCCATCGATCTGATCGTCCAACAATCGCGCCTGAAGGACGGGACACGCAAAGTCACCGCCATCACTGAAGTGGCGGGGATGGAAGGCGACACGATCGTCCTGACCGATATTTTTCGATTTGAGCAGACCGGCATTACGACAGACGGCAAGGTGGTGGGGGCGCTCAAACCGACCGGAATACGACCGTTATTCTCCCCCCGTCTCGAAGCTGCCGGGTTCAAACTCCCCCCGGAAGTGTTCGGTGCCAACATTGGGGATATGCTGCGCCGGCGCTAATACCCGGCGACCTGTTATTTTTGGTGAAGCAGGCTGAAAACCTGCCGTACTACTGCTATAATCTGTATTAATTAAGTCTGGCAGGACAAAAGGATGCCTATGAAAGATATGTCAGCAATCAACATACGAGCCCGTAAACTGGGGCTGCTCATCCGTGATGCGCGCCTGGCTTCTCGCAAGAATATCGGCGAGTGCGCTGCTGCCATCAATGTAACACCCGGTATCTTCCGAGCTTACGAAGACGGGCGCCGGTCGCCATCCCTGCCCGAAGTCGAAGCCCTGGCTTACTTTTTCCGCATGCCCATTGACCGGTTCTGGAGCCGGGAGGTCATCTCGGATGATGAGTCGCCGACCAAACCTCTCAACCTGAATGTGCTGTTTCCCTTACGCCACCGCGTCGTTGGTGCCCTGCTGCGTCAAAAACGCATGGAATCCAGCCGGACCATTAAATCTCTCTCTGAAGATACGGGCATTCCCCAGCGAAAAATTAAAGCCTATGAACTGGGGGAAAAACCGATCTCGCTTCCCGAGCTTGAAGCATGCATCACCGCGCTGGACGCACGCATCGAAACCTTCTTCGATCAGTCCAGCCCCATCGGTCAGTGGGTTGCAGAACAACAGGCCATTGAAGAATTCATGAACCTGCCCAAGGAACTGCAGGCGTTTGTCTGCCTGCCGGTGAATCGACCCTATATTGAACTGGCACGAAAGATGAGCCTGATCTCCACTGAGAGAATGCGGGATATCGCTGAGGGACTGCTCGACATCACCCTGTAGGCATTTAAATGCCGGATATTTTAACGCCTCAACAGCTCTCAGAAGAAGGCTCACAAGCCTTTCAAAAAGGGCAGTATGACTCTGCGGCCAATTCCTTTGCGGCCGCCGCTGAGGGCTACGCGGCAGCGGGGAAACCTGTCGATTCAGCTGAAATGAAAAACAACCAGAGCGTGGCTTTATTGAAAGCCGGCGATGCCCAGGGGGCATTGGATGCAGCCGCCGGTACCGAATCGGTTTTTCAAGCGACAGGCGATATCCGCCGGCAGGGTTTTGCAGTTGGGAACGAAGCCTCAGCGCTCGAAGCCCTGGGCCGGTTGGACGAAGCCGCGCAAAAATATCAACGGTCCGCAGATCTTTTGGAACAAGCCGGCGAGGATCAAATGCGGGCGATCGTATTGCAATCATTGTCCGCACTTCAATTGAGACAGGGCAAGACCATCGACGCAGCCATATCTATGCAATCCGGAGTGGTCGGTGTTAAAAAACCAACACTGAAGCAACGAATCGCAAAAACACTGATAAAATTCCGCATATGGTAAATCTCGATATCCAGGTGCGGAAAGCAAACCAGCAAGACCACCAGCACATCTCAAATCTCATTTATTACGAACCTTACATCCACCGCCATTTGGATTGGCGTACGCCGTTGGACTGGCTCGGTGAACCCGAGTTTTGGGTGGCGGAATACGGCCGGCTGGTCACGGCTTCACTCGCCTGCCCGATCGACCCTGCCGGCATCGCCTGGATCCGCCTCTTTGCGTGTTCCGGCGAACTTACATTGGAAGATTCATGGGCTTCACTCTGGAAGGTTGCGCGCAACACCCTGGTCGCGCAAGGCGGGATCACCGTCGCTGCCATCTCCTCGCAGGATTGGTTTGTGCCGCTATTACAAACGGCAGGATTCTCCGTTCGGCAGCACATCGTCATCCTCGAACACGACGGCAGACCCTTGCCTCCTTTCGAGGCAAACTCAGACATTACCATCCGCCCCATGACAGAAGGCGATCTGCCGGCTGTAGCCGAAGTGGATGCCGAGGCTTTTATTCCGCTCTGGCAGAACAGCCTGGATGCCTTGCAACGGGCACTAAACCAGGCCGGGAGTGCAACGGTGGCTGAATCGAAAAAAGACATCGTAGGCTACCAGATCAGCACCCATAATCCGTTTGGCGGTCATCTGGCCAGGTTGGCTGTCAGACCTGGCGATCAGAGGCAGGGTATCGGGCGTGCACTTGTATATGATCTTCTGAGAGACAGCGCCCGGCAGGGACTTCGCAAGTTCACTGTCAACACGCAAAATGACAATCAAGCGTCGCTCGCGCTTTACGAGAGCCTGGGATTCAAACCCGCCAGGGAGGAATATCCAGTTCATATCGTCCAGTTGTAGAGTTCATCTCACAAGCTGCCAGAAAAATCTTCCACCCTAAAAGGTCACCATGTCCAAACACCTTCGAACCTATCCCCCTGCCCTGCTTCGGCAATTCATCCAGACCGCCAACCAGGAAGTCGGCCGCAATGAACTTGCGCAGATCATCAACGATCCCAGCCTTCTGGATCTGAATGCCATCTCCTCGCTGACCGAACTTCAAGCTGCGGAAACCTTTGCCGAGATCCAACGTCGGTTGCGCGTCTATTATGGCCGCGGAGCTCGCGGAATCCTGCTGCGGATCGGACAAAACCTCTCAAAGCCTGTCCTCCAACAGCAGGGCGTTCTGACGCGCCTGCTGGCGGTTGGGATAAAGATCATTCCAGCCGGGATGCGTCATAAGCCAGCGCTTGATCTTCTTGCCAGGGTGATGAGAGGCCGAGAGGGCGGAGTCTCCGTCCATTCCATGGACCTGAACCTGCTTTTCGTCGATTCATCGAGCCCAACAACGACTGGCCTTCAGGAGACGCAGCCCGTCTGTTTTGTAACACTGGGGCTTATTCGCGGGGTGCTTTTCTGGGCGACCGGAAGAGACTACGATGTGGAGGAAACCGGTTGCTGTGCCATGGGAAATGATGCCTGCGAATTCAAAGTCGTCGTTTCAGGAAAATAAATTGTACAGGCAAAAATGCATCTTCGAAGTAATTGAAACCACTTTGCTTAAAAGATGATTAGACTTCGCGAAGGTGAAAGCCTTCGCGAAGCTTTTAACTGGACAAAACACACTGAACATGGCAAAATCCGTTCCATTGTTTTTGTGTTCGGATTATTTAGACCTTATTAGAGGAGCGTGGAATGAGCAAACGTCAGGAGATGCGGGACAAGCGAACCCGCCAACAGCGTAACAACCGGATCATCGCCATCGGTTTGATTTCATTGGGAGCATTGGCGCTTGCCTTCTTATTTATTTACCCCAGCATCAAACCGGTGGGTGAAGTTGTCGCGGTGGAACCCAATCCTCGCCCCCTGGCAAAAATGAATGCCATGGGTGACCCTAATGCACCAGTCACCATTGTTGAATACTCCGATTTCCAGTGTCCCTATTGCCGCGTTTTTTGGGAAGACACTGAACACAGGATCGTAGAAGAATATATTGCAGCCGGAAAAGTGTATTTCATTTATCGTTCCATGGGAAATTTCGTGAGCGACAATATCAACCAATCCCTCAATACCCTTAACACCGAATCTGAGGATGCTGCGCATGCTGCCTATTGCGCCGGGGACGAAAACAAGTACTGGGAATATCACGACACTATATTCACCAACTGGAACGGCGAGAACGAAGGCGCTTTTGCGAGCAAGCGGCTCGACGCCTTCGCTGACATACTTGGGCTGGACATGGCTGCCTTCAAAGCCTGCATGGACAGTAACAAGTACATGGACCTGGTCCAGCAG
Organism: uncultured Chloroflexia bacterium; assembly: GCA_963709295.1. Taxonomy (GTDB): domain Bacteria; phylum Chloroflexota; class Anaerolineae; order Anaerolineales; family Villigracilaceae; genus JBGPQJ01. The sequence continues at coordinate 202,070 of CAVPVW010000008.1, forward strand.
GATGCTGTGGACGGTTTACAAGCCGGTGTGAACGGCACGCCGTCTTTTGTGATCAATGGCAAACTAATCGAAGGCGCTCAGCCCTTCAGCGTGTTCCAGCAGGAAATCGAGGCTGCCCTCGCTACCGCTGGCGCGAATTAATTCCTCAAGTAAAAATGGAGCCGGCTAACCGCCGGCTCCATTTTTACTTGATCAAGCTGATAATCCACACGATTAGGGGCGCAGCCGCCAGCGCTGGAAGGAAATTCCCCACGCGGATGGGCTTGATCTCCAGCAGCCGGCTGAATGCGAGCCCCAGCAGAATCACACCTCCCGTGGCAGTCATTTCGTTCATCATCTCCGTGGTCACGATGGCATTCAGCTGCCCGGCCAGGAGGCTGATGCCTCCCTGGTAAATGGCCAGGGGTACGATGGAGAACAACACCCCCACTCCCAGCGTGGACGCAAAAGCGATAGAAGCAAAAAAGTCCAAAACGGATTTTATCGCAAGCGTCTGGTAGTCGCCGGTCAAGCCGTCTTGAATGGACCCCAGAATCGCCAAGGGACCGATGCAGTACAGCAAGGACGCTGTCATAAAACCGAGCACAAAGCGGCTGCGGCTGCTGTCTGGGACTGCTGCGGTGTTGGATTCCCCGTTGTTAAATCTTTTTTCCAGCGTACGGCCGAAAGCCTCGAGCCCGTCTTCGATCCGCCACCACTCACCCAGCAGCGCCCCTATGAGAAGAGCACCAAGGACGATCAGCGCGTTTTCAGTCTTCAAGAACATCTGAATACCGACGACGGCTGTGAATAAGCCCATACCACTGAGCACGGTGCCTTTCAGTCGTTCAGGAATCCGCGCTCCAAAGAATAAGCCGATTGCACCGCCAATCAATATGGCGGCAACGTTGATAATTGTCCCAGTCATGTTAACCTTTTGCCAGTGTTGGGGATTGACCTTCGAACTGGTCTTCAAATAATTCCAGAACAAAACACAAGGAGGAGAGCCGGTTGAGATAATTCAACACTTGCGGGTTGTCCATCTCGCCCGTGTGGAACAATTCCGCCACCCTGCGTTCCGCCCGGCGGACAACGGTGCGGGCGAGGTCGAGGGCGGCGCTTGCAGGCGTATCGCCGGGGATAATGAACTCGCTTGGCATGCGGACTCTCTTGCTCAGCGAATCGGTGTGTTCCTCCACCCAGGCGACTTTAGCATCATCAATGGCCCTGAATTTTTCAACATTTTCCGGGGTGGCCGCCACCTCCGCCATCAAACGATAAAGGTCGCGCTGAACCTGCAGCAGGATCGGAGCAATTTCAGGAGACTGTGCCGAGGCTCGCGCCAACCCCAGGGCAGAGGTCGCCTCATCAATGGCACCCAGGGCCTCGGTGCGAGGATGTTCCTTGGGGATGCGGCCCTCGCCCAGAACGCCGGTGTACCCATCATCGCCTTTTCTTGTGTAGAATGTCATGTCCGCAATTATAATCTGTCCACCTCCATACTGACGGAAGAGGATCGTCAATGAAAATCATTTATCATCGTCAGATTACACAGCAGGCGGTTGGAAGCTGGGTCAGCCAGCGTGCGTTGGATGCCATCATTGCTGCCAACATCGGGCAGGATGCGCTTCGCTATCAAGTTGGGCATGATCACTATCACTACGACAGCAATGCCTTTTCTTCCGGGGATGCTTACGTGGAGTCGCAGCATGCGATCATTCATCCCGCCCTGACTCAGGGTGATCCGCAAGCAGCCTGGCAGGCTTTTGGACGCCTAAGCCATGCGGTGCAAGACCTGTATGCGCACAGTAATTACGCGGTTCTTTGGTTGGCAAAGAACAATAGCGCAGACATCACTCCGGAGCAGATTGACCCGTTGGATGTGGATATCCTCTCCAGCCCCGACCTTCTCTCCGGCAAACCGGATATCTTCGATCTGCTTCAATACTTGAACTTATTACCCAACCATTGGCTAAAACTCGCCCCAAATAATTCACATGTCCTATTGAACATCGATGGACCTGACCGGGCGTATTTTGAATTTGTTTTTTCTGCGGCAGTCAAGCGGACACAATTCGAATTCTCACGAGTTTTGAGTTCATTGACATTAGATTTGGGAAAAGGATTCACTGATAGTTGAGTCCGCAATACTATGCGAAAGGCACCTTATGGGTGCGCGGTATAATCAGGCACATGGACACAAAATCTAAACTGGAAAATGACCTCAAAGATGCCATGCGCTCCGGCGACGATACCCGGAAGCGTACCATCCGCATGGTGCTCGCTGCCATCAAGCAGACCGAAATCGACAAGCAGGTTTCTCTTGACGAGACCGGCGTGATCGGAATCCTTCAAAAGGAAGTGAAGACTCGCCGTGAATCCCTCGAAGAAGCTCAAAAAGCCGGCCGAGCCGACCTGGCTGCCAGCACGGACGCGGAGATCCAGGTACTGAATGGCTACCTCCCCCAAGCCATGGATCCTGCAGAATTGACCGCTCTGGCGGAGGCAGTGATCGCCGAAGTCGGCGCCACAACCCCTGCGGATATGGGCAAGGTGATGAAGGCTCTTCTTCCACGCGTAGCAGGACGTGCCGCAAATGACCAGGTCAGCCAGGTCGTACGGGGATTGCTCCAGAAGTAAGACTTATTCGAATGGACGCACCCTTAAAACCGCAGCAGCGCTCGCTGCGTAACCAATTCTTTGCAATCCTATTGCTCATCATAACGGGCGGGTTGGTCCTCGCCGGTCTAATGCTGCAAATATCCCTCCGCCAGCCTGCCTTGCCGGTCGAGCAGGGACAGGTGGCGCGCCAGGACCTTCTGGCTCCCAATGATGCGAGTTATGTCAGCGAAGTTCTAACCGAACAGGCAAGGAACGAAGCTGAACGGTCGGTGTCTCCTGTATATTCCCCTGCCGATCCGGCTATTTCACGCCAGCAAATCGAGGGGCTGCGCACCAGTCTTCAACTCATCTCGGAGGTCAAGGGGAATGAAGAGCTTGACTCGCCGGCTAAGAAGACGGCGCTGGCTGAAATTTCTCTCCCGCAACTCCAGAACGAATCCATAGACCGCATTCTCTTGATGTCCGACACACGCTGGGCAACCATTAACCAGGAAGCCTTGACCGTTCTCGAGCGGGTCATGCGCGGAGCAGTGCGCGAGGACCAAATTGAAAGCATCCGGCGTGGTCTCTCTGCTCAGGTGAGTCTGGATCTCACAGAAGATCAAGCCAAAGTAGTGGCGGAGCTTGTTTCTCCGTTTATTGTTCCAAACAGCTATTACAGCCCTGAACTGACAGAAAGCGCCCAGCAGCTTGCTCGCGAGGCCGTTCAACCGATCACGCGGGAATTTCTGTCCGGGGAAAATGTTGTCTCGAGAGGCGATGTCATCTCTGCCGCGGACATCGAAGCGCTTCAGATACTAGGATTGATTCAATCCATTCCGGAATGGCAGGAATTACTTGGCGCGGTTTCAATTATCATCATTCTCTCCGGATTTCTTTGGCTTTATTTCCTGCGCCGGCGGCCAGCTTCTCTTTCCAGCCTGCGCAGTCAATTTTTGATTGCCCTCCTGTTCCTGCTTTTCTTTATCGGCGCGCGTATTCTCATCCCAAACCGGACCGTCATTCCCTATATCTACCCGCTTCCAGCCTTTGGATTACTGGTGTCGGCGCTTTATGGAATCGGACCGGCAATCATCCTTTCCATCCCGCTGTCCATTCTCACGGCCTATGGGATGCCGAACGCAATGGATTTGACGATCTTTTATATGGTCACTTCACTGTGTGCCATCTTCGCGCTTGGGCCAGCCCGCAGCGTCGGGGCTTTTTTCAAGGCAGGCGTCGCAATCGCCGGGGCTGGAGCAGCCGTCATCCTGGCCTACCGCATACCCTTTTCTTCCTGGGATTGGGTTGGCATTTTAACTCTGCTCGGCGCGTCCGCATTCAACGGCGCAGCTTCAGCCAGCCTCGCCTTAATTTTGCAGTACTTTTTAGCGCAGCAATTGGGATTGGTAACGCCGCTCCAACTTCTTGAAATTTCACGCCCCGATCATCCATTGCTGCAATTCTTCCTGCGCAGCGCTCCAGGGACCTACCAGCACAGCCTGCAGGTGTCCAACCTGGCAGAACAGGCGGCGGAAGCCATCGGCGCAGACCAACTCCTGGTGAGAGTGGGTGCGCTTTACCATGATTGCGGCAAAGCCATGAATCCTCAATTCTTCATCGAAAACCAACTTCCAGATGCCATCAACACCCACGACGATTTGGAACCCCTCGATGCTGCACGGACCGTTGTCATGCATGTCGCCGATGGCCTCGCGCTGGCTCACAAGCATCGCCTCCCTTCACGAATCCAGGATTTCATCAGCGAGCATCATGGCACCCTGGCCACCCGTTACCAGTACAACCGGGCCGTCGAAGCAGCGGGCGGTGACACGTCCAAAGTGGATCTGGCCTTGTTCCGCTATCCCGGCCCAACCCCGCAATCGCCTGAAACGGCCATCCTCATGCTGGCTGACGGCACCGAGGCACGCGCGCGCGCTGAACGCCCGACAGACGAAGCCAGTATGCTCGTGCTCATCCACCGGGTGGTGGATCACTGCCAGCAGGATGGGCAGCTGGATGCCACCCGCCTGACCCTGCGAGACCTGCACCTGATTACCGAGTTCTTTTGCCAGCACCCTGCGAGGGACCTATCATTCACGGATCCAATATCCAAAACTTGAGAACCTTTCAAAAGAAGTCCCCACCCAGCCGCTGCCAGAAAAACAAAAATGATCCACGTCAAAACCAAGCCCGGCCTGCAAGTGAGCCTTTCTCACAGGTTGTTGAAAAAAGCTGCGCAGCAGACGCTCGAGCATCAGGCAATTCCAAAGCCTTATTTGATGACCATCCTGATGTCAGATGATTCCCAGCTTCAGAGTTTAAATCGCGACTACCTGAAGATGGATGCCCCAACGGATGTGCTTTCATTCCCCTCCGGCGAGACCGATCTTGAGACAGGAGCAAAATATCTGGGCGATGTGATTATCTCGGTACCGCGCGCAGACCAACAAGCAAAAACTTACGGTCACCCGCTTGAAACCGAGGTTCAACTTCTGGTCGTGCACGGAGTGCTGCACTTGCTCGGCTTCGATCACGCTGCAGCCGATGAAAAAGCCCACATGTGGAAAGCTCAGGGAGAAATCCTGAAGAGCCTTGGGTTGGGGCATATCCAGGTCCGGGAAGAGTAGCCCACGATGACAGGCGTCAAGGATTTCTTTACTTCCCGCTACCACTCCTTTGGCCATGCCTTCCGCGGCTGGCGGCACGTTATCCGGACACAGAAAAATGCCTGGCTGCATGCCATGATTACCACCCTGGTTATTGCGCTGGCCTTTTGGCTTCAGGTTTCAGCGCAGGATTGGGCTGTTCTCCTTCTGACCATTGCACTGGTCTGGTGCGCTGAATTCTTCAATACTGCCATCGAGGCGGTCGTGGATCTCGCCAGCCCTGCCCAGCATCCGCTGGCCAAAACAGGCAAGGATGTGGGAGCAGCGGCAGTTTTAATCGCGGCCCTGGCGGCAATCCTGGTGGGATTGTTGATACTGGGACCACCCCTATGGACAAAGATTGCTCCCTACTTTATAGATTGAAATTGGAGATCGCATGACTTTATCGTTTCGCTTTGGTACCGTGGGTTCACCCCTCAACACGCCCAAAAAACCTGGCGGGAGCGTAGGCGCGATTCAGTACAGCCGGGAAATTGGGCTGAATTCGCTCGAACTGGGTTGGGTGCAGTCGGTGCGAGTCTCGGCGGAGACATGCGCACTCATCAAGGCGACAGCCACAGAGCAGGGTGTGGCGGTGAGTGTCCATGCCCCTTACTTTATAAATCTCAATGCGGACAAAGAGGAGTGGCCAAAATCTCGTCAACGTTTGATGGACGCCGCCCATTATGGGAACCTGGCCGGGGCGACGGATATTATTTTCCACCCCGGATCCTACTTCGAACGCCCGGCGGAAGAGGTGCTTGCGGTTGCCATTCCGCGCTTGCGTGGCTGCGTAGATGAATTGCGGGCAGCCGGGAATCCCGTCACCCTGCGCCCTGAAACCATGGGCAAGACGGCCATGCTCGGTTCGCTGGAGGATACCCTGGCCATGGCAAAGGAAATCCCGGGCGTCGAACCCTGCCTGGATTTTGCTCACCTGCACGCACGCGCTGGAGATGGCTCCATTAATTCATACGATGAATGGTCTGCCCGGCTGAAAATGTATGGCGATGCATTGGGCAAACCGGCGCTTAAACGCCTGCACATCCATCTTTCCGGCATCGAGTATGGTCCCAAAGGTGAAAAGAATCATCTAAAACTCGAGGAAGCTGACCTTGATCTAAAGGCGCTCTTTAAAGCCCTGCACGACGCAGGTGCCGGAGGACGCATCCTGTGTGAAAGTCCGATCATGGAAGAGGATGCGCTCACCATGATGAAAACCTGGAAGAAAATCAGCAAAGAGAAATAATAAGAAACTTCCGAAATCTGAACAACTTCGGAAGTTTTCGTTTTGATAGGCCTGCTGCCAGGAATCGGCGCTCAAGTTTCAGAAAACACTGCAATTATGTGGCGATGTATTCTCTCAGATTGTGCTCGACCGCATAGGCAGCGGCTTCGGCCCGGTTGTTAACTCCCAACTTTGAGAGAATACTGCTGACATAATTGCGGACCGTTCCCTCGCCGAGGAACAACGCCTTGGCGATCTCACGGTTCGTCTTGCCTTCCGAGACAAGCAAGAGCACGTGCTTTTCCTGCTGGCTCAGATGTGCAAAAGCGGAGGCTTCCTCCTCCTTGACCGCCTTGCGGACTTCCTGGAAGACGCGCTGGGTCACCGCGGGGTCGAGCAGGGCTTCACCGCGTCCCACCGCTTCCAGTGCCTTGACCAGGTCCTCGCTGCTGATCTGCTTAAGGATGTAGCCCGAGGCGCCGGCACGGATGGCTGAAAAGAGCATCTCATCCTCGGCATACGAGGTGAGCATGATGACTTTGATATTTGGGTGTTTCTGAATAATATCTTCGCACGCCTCAATGCCAGACGTACCCGGCAGGCGGATATCCATGACGACGACGTCCGGTGAAAGGTTGTTGACCTGCTCAAGCGCTTCACGGGCTGACGAGGCCTCCCCGACCACATCAAACTGCGGATTCCGATCCAGCAGGGATTTAAGTCCAAGCCGGACCACCTCATGATCATCCACGAGCAGAATTCTTTGTTTCGCCATATTTTCTCTTTTACCTCCAATTGGTGGTAAAAGAAGTATAGTCTAAAGCACAGGGGATGACAAGAGCGGGGCTGGCAAACCCGCCAACCCCGCTCTTGTCAAGTGAATTATCCAGAAGCGCCGATCACGCGTCTTCCTTTTGACGTCGGAAATCCACAAAACGATATCCCACGCCGCGTTCCGTCAGGATGTACCTGGGGTTGGCCGGGTCGTCCTCCAGTTTTTCCCGCAAATAATTGATGTACAAACGCACATAATGAGGTTCGTCCCGATATTCATACCCCCAGACTTTTGCCAGCAGCTGGTCATGGGAAACCACCCACCCTGCATTCTGCACCAGATGATAGAGCAGACGGTATTCCGTGGGGCGCAGCTTCACAGTTTTACCGTTCTTCCACACTTCGCGGCGGTCGAAATCCATCTTGAGGTCTTCGTCCACCTCGATCAACCCATGCATCGACCCGCTGGCGCCCTCCGTGCGGCGCAGGACCGCCTTGACACGGCTGACCAGCTCGCGCGGACTAAAGGGCTTGGTGACATAATCGTCCGCGCCCAGCTCCAACCCTCGCACCCGGTCATCCTCCTCGCCTTTGGCAGTCAGCATGATGACCGGTACACTGCTGATTTCGCGAATCATCTGCAGGACATCAAAACCGTCCACATCCGGCATCATCACATCGAGCAGGATCAAATCAGGTGTGGCATCCCGCAGTCGCTGGATGGCCTGTTTTCCGTTAAAGGCTTCCGTAACCAGGAATCCATCATGTTCCAAATTTAAGCGGATAAACCGCACCATCCGCTCTTCATCATCCACAACGAGGATGCGCCGGCGCTCGAAATCTTCTGGCATGATCACTCTCTTACGAAGCTGATGATCTGATCTTCATCCTCGCCGGGGATAACCTCGATGAAGGCACATCGGCTGAGGGGCCAGATGACCTGGGTGACATTTTGGGCGATATTAGGCAGGTCCTTGCCGTCTCTTTTGCGAGGGTTGTTGACCAGGATAGTGGTGTCGGACGCGGTAGGCAGGTTTTCGACCTCGCCCAAAACGGGGTCTTCGTTCAAAATATGAATTAAGACAGTTGGCATAAGTCACCTATTGGGAAATGCGGTTGACAAGAATTTGGATGCGGAACTTTCCGAGCGAAACGATATCTGCACTGCTGACGGGTTCTTCCAAGTTAATGGGTATTCGGACGCTATTAATAAATGTCCCATTAGATGAACCCAGGTCCATAATGGTCAATTTTTCTCCCGTCAAGCGTACAACAATATGCAAGCGCGACACGCCATAATCAAAGGCATTGAATTCCCCCAGGTCCACATCAGGTGTGATCGGCTGGCCTTCGCTCGCCCGTCCTACAGTGAATTCCGTTTTGTCAGGGACAGGGATCAACTTCCCATTTTCGATAATATGGACCATGATCCGCGCCCTGAGCGTGGAGGTGATGTTAGGCTGGATGGGCGCTGTACCCGGCAGGTCATTTTGCAGCTGCTTTTCAGGTAACGCGGTGGTATTTGATGAATCAGAGAATACCAGCTGCGCGCCGCATTCACTGCAGAACAGCGCTCCGGGTACCTCCTGGTGGCGGCAATTAGGACAATTGATCATTGCTTAATCTCCCCTGGCAAGAGCAGCGCTCTTGTTCCAAACTTAATCTGCTTTTCACCATTCTCTGAGAACGCCTTTTGTTTCTGGATATTTTCGGCCTCCAGCAGAACCGTCTTTGCCAGGCTGCGCTCACCCTGAGCAAGAAGGTGAGTTGCCATGCGCTGGAGATGCTCTGCAGCTTTGTCATATTCTCCCGCGCTGACCTCTTCTCGAGCCTTCTCCTGAATGCGGTAAATGGTCAGTCGGGATAGTGCCTGGACGATCTCAGGCGGCGGAACATCGGTGGTCACATCGGTAGTGATCGGCCTTGAGATATTCACCCGTATTGGAGGGACCGGGTGTAGGGATGCAGACATGGTGATATCAATCTGCCCATCCAGAAGCGTTACATCCTCCCCAATGTTGGCATCCGGTTTCACTTTGAACTCAAGTAACACATTAAGATTATTTTCCTTGAGGATCGGTCCCAGGCGAATCGGGCTTTCAATTGTCAACGGGGCTGCTTCGGGTTGGAGACGGAAGGCATAGCTAAATTCTACACCGGGACCCGTTTTGAATTGCATGGCAACTTCCTCGACGATGACTTGAGAGAGACGGTCAAATTTGTCGACCAGGAACTTTTGAATATCCTGGGGATTGCTCACATACATGCAATTTCCGCCGGTGCGGCTGGCAATTGCGTCGAGGAAGATATCGTTCCAGCTGTTTCCGATGCCCAACCCGCTGATACCAATCCCTTCTTCTGACACTTGCTGTGCCAGTTCAAGACAGGCCTGTTCATCCCCGTACGTTTGTCCATCCGTAAGCAGAATGATATGGTTCACCGAGGTTGGCTTCAGGTACTGTCGGATTTCTTCCACGCCAGTATTCAGCCCCTGAAAGATTTCCGTTCCACCTGAGGTGGACAACATTTGGATACGACTCTGTGCCCGGCGTATGTCAATGTTGCGCGACGAGGGGATGATCACTTCGGCCTTGTCTGAAAAGGTCACCACCGAAAAGATGTCCTGCGGACGAAGTTTTTTCATGAGCAGGAGCGCAGTGGCTTTCACCACATCCAGTTTCTCGCCCTTCATCGAGGTGGAGACATCCAGGACAAGGCAGAAGTTCAGCGGCGGGGCGGTATTTTCAGCCAGGCTGTCATCGGGAGTGAGCTGCAGCAGGGCATACAACATCTGCTGCTCTTCCATTTTGACGAGGCCCTTACGGCTCAATAAAATTGTATCGGTCACTGGAAGTTTCGGCTTTTTAGGCTCAGGCGGCAGTGTCGCATCATATTGGGAGCGGCGTTTGGGGTCAGCAAGCACTTCGTAAGCCTGCTGCACATCGAGGAACATATCTGTTTCACCCGGGTTCTCGTTCTTATCCGGGTGCAGCTTCTGCACAGACTTCAAGTACGCCTTTCGGATATCCTCCTGTGAGGCGCTGCGCATTACTCCCAGAATTACATAAAAGTCCGGCTTGCCGGCCATGGCTCAGAGAATCCCTTTAGTGGTATCCGATGTCCAAATCCCTTGTTCGCCGTCCGAAGAGTTGATAATGTGCCACGTCTGGCGAGATTTTTATAGCCTAACTCAATACCTGAACCAGAACCGCGGTGATGTTGTCAGGCCCGCCGGCTGCATTGGCTGCTGCAACCATATTCTGGCAGGCAGTTTGAAGTGTGGGTGCATTGAGTGTCATCTGGCGCAGATCTTCTTCAGAGACCAAGCCCCACAACCCATCCGAACAAAGCAGGAGATATCCATTTTGAGGGAATGGCATGGTGGTGATATCCGCTTCAAGAATTTCGCCCTGCCCAAGCGCTCGGTAAAGGACATTGCGCTGAGGATGCACGGCGGCCTCGGAAGCAGTGATCTGGCCTAACTCCTCGAGCCGCCTGACCAGCGAGTGGTCCCGGGTCACAGTTTCCATGCGCCCGTCCTGATAGATCATGTAACCCCGGCTGTCACCCACGTGGGCAATGGTCACCTGCTGCCCCACAACCAGCGCGGCGGTGACTGTCGTGCCGCTGCCGGGGGCTTCTTTCAACACCACGCGCTGCGCCTCATTGATAGCGCCTTGCATGATCTCCTGAAGGGATTCGTCCAGGGGTGTGGATGGCAGGTTAAAAGATAGGGATGGAACTTCCGCATGACCTGCCCGGCAATGGTACGGATGGCCGCATTGCTGGCCACTTCTCCATATTGGTGCCCCCCCATCCCATCCGCAACGATGTACAGCCCGAAGGGAGTGGAACCCGAATTACCGGAAATCGTGGAGGTGAAAGCGAGAAGACTGTCCTCGTTCAACTCACGTTGTTTGCCCACCGATTGTCCGCAGCCCACGATGATCTGCGGCGGCTCGAATTTATTGGACGCAACCTTGATCGCCTGCACCTGTGCCTCGGACAGCGGAGCAGTGACGACGTTCTCATTTATCGCAGCCTTCTTCTGCGGCTGTGTCTTTTTGCCAAAAAGCTTATTAAAAAAGTTGTTCACGTAGAGCTCCTTGTTTGCCCGGTTTCTTAATCCAATCAGGATAAAAGTGCATAAACGAAATGATCAGCCGAACCAACATACACTATGTCGTCATAGACCATCGGTGAACCCATGATGGGACCTTTGGTTTCGAATTTCCAGCGCAACCGTCCCGTACGATATTCAAGGCAATATAATTTGCCGTCCACCGAACCGCAATAGACCGCGTCCTTATAGATGACCGGGGAACCACTCACCTGGTGTTCGGTCTTGAACCGCCACAATTCCTTGGCCGAGCGGGTATCGACTGCATAGAGATTCCCGTCCGCTGAACCGCAGAAGATCATGCCGTCCGCAAACGTGGGCGAAACCACCGATCCCTTATCCATCTTGAAGCGCCAGATGGACCAGCCGGTTGTTGCATCCAGGGCATAGAGATAGGAATCCATGGATGTGAAATAAACCACGTTATCGTGAACCCAGGGAGAGGAGGTGATGCCGCGTTTGGCAGAAAAGCGCCACTTCATCTCGCCGCGGAAATTCACGGCATAGAAATCCCCGCTCTCACAGCCAAAATAGACCAATTCATTAACAACGAAAGGACTTGACCGGATTTCAGCCGCAGCCTCAAACCGCCAGGAGAGTCTGCCCGTCCCCAGGTTGACCGCGTGCAGGTATTTGTCATCGGACCCAAAGAAGGCATGGTTTTCAGCAATGCGGGGAGATGAGCGGATATGGTCATCCGCAAAATAAGTCCACAATACTTTCCCGGAACGGGCGCTAACCACATGCAAGCGGTGGTCTTCTGAACCAAAAAAAATGTTCCCTTCAAACACAGCCGGCTTGGAAACAATACCGCCGTCCGTGGCATATTTCCACTGGAACTCGCCATTGGTCGCATTGAGTGCATAAAGGTTGTTGTCGTAACAGCCCACGTAGATGCTGCCGTTGAAAAACAGCGGGGTGCTGCGAATTTCATCCTCGCACTGGAATACCCAAATCGGCTTAATTTCACCCGTCTGTGAGGTCAACACCTGCGAGGATTGAACCGGGACCCGTCCCAGCAGGCCCGTCTTGCGCCCGGCTCCCACCAATGCATCCCGAAAATCCTCAATGGTCTGGAACCTGTCTTTTGAATTGTATTGCAGGGCAGTGTTGATGACTGTTTCGAGATCCAACGAAACGGCAGGGTTGATCTTCCTGATCGGACGTTCACTGAAGGAAAAGGGCGGTTCAATACGCGGATCACGCCTGGTCAAGGCATGGTGCATTGTGGCGCCGAGGGCATAAATATCCGCCAGGGTGGTCGCTTCACCGCGATACTGTTCGGGAGGCGAATACCCTTCGGTGCCGATCATGGTCCCTTTTTTGTCCCGTCTGGAACGGCTTGGCGATACCGAAGTCCACCAGGATGATGTGATTGGTCTGGTTGACCATCACGTTGGAGGGCTTCATGTCGCGGAAGATGATCGGGTCCGGCCTATGCGCATGCAGGAAGCTGAGCACGTCGCAGAGTTGAATCGCCCAGGCGAGTACCTGCTCCTCGGAAAGGAAGCCCGCCGTGTCATTAATGACCTGCTCAAGGTCCTTGCCGTGGATGTATTCCAGCACCAGGTAGGAGCGGTTGTCCTCGCTGAAGTAGTCGTAAATGCGCGGTATGGATGGATGGCTGAGCGTGGCGAGAATGTTGGCCTCGCGCTCGAAGTTCTGGACGATGGTGGCGCGGATGAGCGGATCGGGCGCCTGGTTGATCATTTCCTTGACCGCAACCAATTTGACCACGTTGGGGAAGTGCAGGTCCCGGGCGCGATAGACTGAACCCATACCGCCGATACCGATTACTTCTTGAATCACGTATCGGTCGACCAGAGTCGTTCCGCTGGTCAACTGCCCCTTGGATCCGGGACGTTCGTTGCCGTCAAATGAATGAGTGATACGATGAGTATCCAGATTGCCCTCTTTCAATCACCATTATAGTTCGCTTCCATTAATTCAATAAATTATAGCCATCAAAGACGGTCTTGGCAACCGCCCTGCAGTATCCATTGGGGGGATTATAATCCTCACTGCTTGCAGAGTTGTCCAAAATGGGGCAAAATAACTCATCATTTCTGTTAGTCGAGACACCCAAATAACGTGAAAATCCTAGCCGTCAGCGACCAGATCGAAGAACGCCTCTATTCACCCGCGGTGAAAAGCTTCGGCAGCGATGTCGACCTGATTATCGGCTGCGGGGACCTGCCTTATGAATACCTGGAATACCTGTTGTCCGTTCTCGACAAACCCCTGGTGTATGTTCCAGGAAACCATGATCCGGTTTACACCACCAAGAATCCCCGCTCGCACGTTGAGGGCGGATTCAATATGGATTTGCGATCCACCGTGTTCAAAGGGATCATCCTGGCCGGCCTGGGTGGCAGCATCCGTTATCGTCAGGACGGCATTAATCAATATGGTCAAACCGAAATGTACTTCCGTGCGCTCAGGCTGGTTTTTCCTTTGATGTGGAACCGCGCCAGGTACGGCCGGGCTGTCGACCTGCTGATCACCCACTCCCCCCCGGCCGGGATCCACGACGACAACGACCAGGCGCACCAGGGATTAAGAGCCATAAATATGTTGATGAATCTTTTCAAGCCTCGCTATGTCCTGCATGGACACACCTACTTTTACCAGCGAAACCTTGTCACGCCTCACACCCGGGTCGGCGCGACAACGGTGATCAATATTTTTCCATACCATCTCCTCGACCTATGAGCGATGACTTTTCTTCCCAGGCAAAATCGGATTTCGGCCGGGCGCGGTGGAAGGCTTTCGTGCGCGGCGTGGTGGCCTCGCTGAGGGGTGAGAAAAACACGCTGCTCTCCTACGACGAGGTGAAGGAGAAACTGCGCATTGGTGGTCCCATTTATCGGGGTGTTAAGACCGTGCCCATATCCCAGATCGTCGGCAGCCTCAACCGGTATCATGAATTCGATGCCGCGTTCCTGCCGAAGAACGATGAGAACGCCAACCGCTGGCAGAGCGTGGATCGGGCCTTCTACCAGGAGGTCAGCCTGCCTCCCGTGGTGCTCTACAAAGTGGGGGAGGTTTATTTTGTCGTAGACGGTCATCACAGGGTGTCGGTGGCGAGGGAGCAGAACGCTGACTTCATCGACGCGGAAATACGCGAATGCTCCACAAAGGTAAAGATCACCTCCGGTTTGAAATCGGAGGACCTCGAGATCCTGCAGGATAAAGTCGAATTTCTCGAGGCCACCAACCTGGACCAGCTGCGCCCCGGTGAAGATATCTACCTGACGATCCCGGACGGCTTCAGCCGTATGCTCGAACATATTGCCGTTCACCGTTATTTCATGGGGCTGGATGAAAAACGGGATATCTCCGAGAAAGAAGCGGTCCTGCACTGGTTCGACACGGTCTACCTCCCGATCATAAAAACCATTCGCGAAAGCGGCATCCTTGAAAATTTCCCCGGCAAATCAGAGAGCGATCTTTACCTATGGGTCCTCGACCACCAGGAATATCTCAGCGAAGAGGAGGGGCGCGACCTCCAGCCGCCCGTCAGCGCTGCCTGGGATTTTATCCACGATAAAGAAGATTAGATGGCATGAAAGAACGAAAAAGCACTGGAATGACAAGTATCATCCCAGTGCTTTTTTGTATAAGAGTACGTTTGTTTACCTTCGAACGGCCACAGCATCGTCCTTGGGGCTGGCGGACACGCCAATCGGATGGTAGGTGGGCTCCAGCCTGGAACTGGATTCCGGTCGATAAGCGGGTTCAGGTTTCGGTGAGGACTTGAACGGAACCTGAGATGTGCCTGGTACCTGCCGATTACGCGGGCGGGCGGACATCATCGCCGGAGTCGGGCGAGGGGAGGGCGTGTACACAGGCGGGCGGACGTCAGGGGTGGTTGCAGGCCGAGGCTTGGCATGGAATCCGCCAAACGCGGGGCGGTCGTCTGCCATGGAAAAGATCCGTTCGCCGGCGATGGAGAACGTGCCGATGATCAGCACGCGGATGACCCATACCATCACAGCCACGAAGATGGGCACGACACGCAGCATCATATCCTGCCCGACCACCGCTGCGCCCAGCGTCTGGTGGTTGCGGATGGCGACAGACACGCCCCACCAGGTGAGGGTGGCGTTCATCGCCGCTGCCAGCAGCCAGGCCCCGAAGAGGTACCATACCTCGACCGGCTCGTCCCGCCCCTGCTCGGGGGTGAAGAGACGCGCGATGCCCGCGAAGTCGATGCCGCAGAAGGCAACCGCCAGCACCACCGCCCAGCCGATGCCCATGAAATTCAACTCGCTGCCGAGGACATCGTTCAGCGCGAACTCCGTGGTTGAGAAGTTGAACATCTCAAAGGCGATGAGCGCGCCGAAAAGGATGAACCCGAACAACGCGCCCCGCTTCAAGGTGATTTTCTGGAGCATGTCGGAAAAATTGATCTTGGACCAACTGGCTTGCATAGGGACCTCCTTTTGAACAACCGATCAGAACCAGTAAGAACTGAACACATTATAGAACTTTTGTTCTATTTAAGCAAGAGGGAATTTAGAACAAAAAATGCCCCAAAGGCTGTCATAACCTTCGGGGCATTTGGATTTATAAAGCTTTACAGAAACATTATGACGGCAGCTACGATCACCAATTCGAGAATCACTGCGCCCCAAAACTTATTGCGAAAATCCTGCGAGTTCGCGCCTGTCTTGTGATGGAACAGGCGCATTGCGGCGTAGCCCAGCATCCACCCGCCGGCAAAGGCCAGCGCCACCAGCACAAGTTCAGGGACACGTGTCTTCCCTGTGCCCGCAATCTTCTTGTCATACCAGAATGTGACAAACGCAATGAGATTGACTGCCACCAGCCAGGCGAGCAGTCCGCTGGAGATGGAATTCCACAGCCAGAGCGCCAGGAGCACAGCGGCACCAAAGGGGATGAACCAGAATCGTTTCAAATTCATTTTTCACCCATTTTATTCATGTTTTCCAAGATCCAAGGGGTCATGGTCTCATAAAGGCATTGCGCTACATGGGTATGACCATATTCATTCAAATGGAAACCATCCCCTCGGAGGATCTTGTTTCCATTGTCGTCTCCAAGCTGCTCAAGAAGGCGGAATGGTACATCGACCCCGGGAAATTTAGTTCTTATTCTGCGATTTATTTTACGCCAAAGCCTCGTCTCTGCGGTGTATGCCGTGATCGGGGTCGGACCGAGGATATAACAAGGCACTCCCCGCTGCAGGCATAAAATTCGGAATTCGTCGAACATGGCAAACTCATCGGATATCGCCCAATCATCCAACCCTGCCAGCGCCCCCATCGCAAGGTTAAGCGAGCGCAGGCGGTATCCGAATATCTTTTTAGACGGTGTCGGGCGATCAAAGGGATCTTCATCCAACTCGGAACCCTTTAGTGGTTCTCTGCTGGCAAAAAGCGCCTTGCCTTCAGGAGTTCTCAGACATACTCCTTTTCCAACCCGTTTCGTTATGCTTAAACAGAAATGGATGAAGTCTGTAATAACGCTTCCCTCCCGCCAGGCGGTTAACCAGAAGCACAGACTTGGCTACAAAAACAACACGCATGTGCAACAGCACACCATCAACGTCCGACTCGTCGAGGAGCGCCTCAAGCCGCTCCCTGTAATTGAGATCGAAATGTCGCGTGATTGCCACCTTCAATCGGATGCCCTGCCCCTCCTGCAGCATCCGGTCGAGCTGACGATGAAAAAGCACGGAATGCGGGATGTCGGACTGATGCGACAGGCAGCCGCCGATGATCCCCAGCCGGAATTCACGCAGGTCAGGCATGGGCTCCCCTCAGACAGGCCAGCGCCGCGGCGTACTGGTGCGGTGCGATGAAACGCCTGTTGCGCGGATCCACGGCGAAGCTCTTGCCTTCTTTCCGGTGGGATTCGTATACCTGCTGCACTTCCCGCGCCAACCGTATCCGCTCCGGTTCAGTGCTCTCTTTCGATTCGCGCAGGTGGACGGGGTCCGCTTGTATCCTGCCGGCGGCGAGGTCCGCGCACAATTTCGTCTGGCGCGGACCGAACGTGAGCATCCCAAACGGATTCCGGCAACGCTTGTTCATCTGCCCTAGAACGCCCAGAAACAGCGCATCGTCGTACATGTGGAACAGAGGTGCTTGGACGTATCCCAACCCGGCGTGCTCCACCTGGTCGATGAAGCGGCCGGCGATCTCCCAGTACCCCGACTCATCGAACTCGAGGAACGGCCAATGCCCGGCGCTCAGGCTGTAGTCGTAATGACCGAAGACAACCGCAGGGATACCGGACTGCGCAGCAGCGGACGCTATCTCCGGGATGTTCGCCATACCTTCGGTTGTCTCAACGATCGGGCAAATGCCCTCGCACCGAATACCGCTACGGTCGATCTCCTGCCGGCACTGGTCCAACTCCCATGCTGTTTCAACCTTGGTGGGGACGATCACACTCAACGGAAGTGACTGCGCGATCTCAGACAGAGCAGTCAGGTCCGCAGAGAATTCAGGTGTGGAGAACTTGTTAATCCGCGCGCCGATTTTGACCTGCCTGAAAAGATCGGGGAATTTTTTCGCCAGCTCGAGCAGGTCCAACCTCGCGTCGGCCTTGAGCTTTGCCGTCCTCTCGGGGTCAGCGACATCCCACAGGCTGTCCTCCAAGTCAAGCAAAACCACTGCCTGCATGCCTGCCACCTGGCGGATCAGGCGTGCAGTCACCGCCGGCCTCTGGATGGCCAGCAGGTTCAAGGTACGTTGGGCGGGGGCAAGCTCGGGCATAGGCTGCTCCAGTATAAATCAGATTGAAATGACAGACAACTCATCCAAATACAAGTACGGTAAAATTCAAAGCATGTCCTCCCCAATTCCCGAACTCGTTCTCGATGCGCAAGCCCAGCTCGGCGAAGGTCCCTGCTGGGACGCGGCAACCCGCACCCTGTACTGGATCAACATCTACGCAGGGGAAATCCACGCCTTTTCGCCCGAAACAGCCAGAGACCGAGTAATCCCAGTCGGCGAGTCTATCGGCTGCCTCGCGCCAACCAAAACCGGGGAGTTGATCATCGCCTCGCAAAGCGGAATCTCCCTGCTCAACCCGGAGACCGACGGGCGAAAACTACTCGCACACCCGGAGGCGCATCTGCCCGGCAACCGCTTCAACGACGGAAAATGCGATCCCGCCGGGCGGTTCCTCGCCGGCACGATGGACAATGCTGAGGTGGAAGCCAGCGGCTCGCTCTATTCCCTCTCCCCCGACGGGACATTGAATACGCTACTGACGGGCGTCCGCATTTCGAACGGGCTGGCCTGGAGCCCGGACTACGCCACGCTCTACTACATCGACACGCCCACCCGCGCGGTGATGGCTTACGCGTATGACCTCGCCACCGGGGCCATCTCCCAGCCGAGGAAAGCCATCGCTGTGCCTGAGAAACTAGGCTGGCCGGACGGCATGACCAGCGACACAGAGGGCAATCTGTGGATCGCGATGTGGGGCGGCGCGGCGCTCACGAAATGGGACCCGGCCTCGGGTCGTCTGCTGCAGACGATTCCCATCCCGGCGCTGAACGTGACGTCGTGCGCGTTCGGCGGCGAAGGGTTGACTGACCTGTACATCACGTCCGCAAGAAAAGGGATGAATGACGAGCAGCTTTCGCAGTATCCGCTGACGGGGGGATTGTTTAGATTGCGAACAGAATTAAGGGGGATGCAGACGTTTTCATTTGGATAATCTCAAAACCGTAATTAGTACCAAAGTCCTTCCACTTTCCCATTGTGAAAGACCCGCAACGGGCGTAAAATAAACCGGTCAGACAAGTGTCTGGCAAGGATGAGTGATTAACGAGTATGGACGAGAGCGCTAATTCAGGATCTGTGGAAAGTCCTGCGGATAGTTCGCAGGATAACAAGCCTCCCGGTTGCCCGGGTGGAAGGCCTGTGTGCAATTTAATATCACCATAGGGTAATGCCGCGCCTCCTGCGTGATGCATTTCCCGTCGCAGGAGGTCGTCGTGCTGACCATTTTTAAGAACACCGAACAAGGTCTGCAAACAATTGACAGGCTCGCCAACGGAAGCTGGGTGAAGGTCACCGACCCCAATCCGGATGAGGTCGCCATGCTCGTCGAAATGGGCGTGGACGTGGACCTCATCACCTACTCCCTCGACATGGACGAGATGGCCCGCGTCGAGCGCGATGAAGGCTATACCTTCATCCTGTTGCGCATCCCCTTTTTCCAGGGTGAGCACAACGACATCCCCTACATCACGATACCACTGGGTGTTATCCTGATGGACAACTTCGTCGTCTCGGTCTGCAAACACGAGAACGACATCGAGCGCATCCTGGTCAATGGAAAATACAGGGGCATGAAGACCGGAAAACGCTACCGCTTTGTGCTGTATGCGCTGCTCGAAACCGCCACCCGCTACCTGTTCCATTTGCGCGAGATCAATCGCACCGTGGAGCACCTCGAAGACCAATTGCAAAAATCCACGCGCAACCGCGAGGTGCTCGAGCTGCTCAAGTACCAGAAGAGCCTGGTGTACTTCGCCACCGCCCTGCGCTCGAACGAGGTGGTGATGGAACGCCTGCAGCGCATGCAGATCTTCAACCAGTACGAGGACGACCAGGACCTGCTGGAGGATGTGCTGACGGAAAACCAGCAGGCCATCCAGATGGCCAACATCTCCGCCGACATTCTCAGCTCCATGATGGACGCCTTCGCCTCGATCATCTCGAACAACCTGAACACGGTTTTGAAGGCGTTGGCGGCAATCACGATCATCATCAGCCTGCCGACGGTCGTTTCATCATTCTGGGGGATGAATGTAACTGTTCCGCTGGCGACCAATCCGGCAGGATTCGCCATCATTGTTTCATCGCATGGTAATTACAGGGATTCGCTGTCTGGTTCATTCATCAAGCGCGACTGGTTCTAACCCCAATCAAGGCATTTTTACTCAAACAAAAGCCCCCGATTTTCCGGGGGTTTGATTTTTATCCTTCGAGGGACGGGTCGCTGTACGGTGACGGTGCAGAAGATGGCTCAGGCGGCTGCCCGCCCATTTGCTGGCGCATCATCTCCTCCTGCACCACGCGAATGCCGTTCCGCACCTGGGTCAGCGTGCGTTCCAGGTTCAACTCCAGGTTCGAGAGCGTATCCACGACATAATTATCGGCATCGACGCGCGCCTTTTCGGCATCCATTTGCGCCTTGGCGAGGATCTGTTCGGCGCGGTGCTGCGCCATGACGGCGATGTTATCCCGATCCGCCATCTCGGCTGCCTTGTCCTGCGCGATCTTAATGATGCGGCCTGATTCTTCCTGCGCCTGGGCGACGATCCGGTCTCGCTGGACCAGCAGCTGCTGGGCTTTCTTGACCTCGTCCGGGATAGCAACGCGCATCTGGTCGATGAGGGCCAGCATCTGGTCTTCGTCGACGATCACATTATGGGTAAGGGGTATTGCGCGCGAGTCGTTAAATAGTTCTTCGAGCCTGTCAACCAGGTGCAGGATGTCCATAGTTCCTCCGCTGAGCAAGGTATTCCATAGTCCGCCCTAACATCTACAATTATATATCAATCTCGCAAAGCATTCGGGGGCAATTGGCTGTCTTGCATCCCCGCCACCTTGAGTTTTAGCGCTGCGTGAACGTGGGGAGGGACCATGCTGGAGACGTCCCCTCCCAGCGAGGCGATTTCACGCACCGTGGACGAAGAGATGAAGGTGTGCTCCTCGTTGGTGATGAAGGAGACCGTCTCGACCCCCGACTCCAGCCGGTGGTTGGCCAGCGCCATGCGGAATTCGAACTCGAAATCCGAGAAAACGCGCAGCCCCCGCACGATCACCTGGGCGTTGATTTCGTGCGCTTTTTTCACCGTCAGGCCGCTGTACCCGATCACATGGATCTTGATGTCGTCCTTGAAGGCCTCTTTTACCAGGGAAATGCGTTCTTCCGGCGAGAAAAGCAGCGACTTGAGCGGTTTGTCGTACACAGCGATTTGAACTTCATCGAAGAGTTTCGCCGCCCGCCGGGCAATGTCGATATGACCGAAATGAATGGGGTCGAACGTTCCTGGAAACATGGCTCTAACCATGGCTTAACTCCTGAATCCGGGCTACATGCGTCCGGAGAGTGAATTAACTAACGTCGCCTTTGCCGCCCACCCAGAAGCGTTGAACGGCTTCTTTGACGCGGGCATTCTCTGCGGATGACAATTCGGGGTCCGCGGCAAACAATTTCTGCGCCTGTTCGCGGGCTTTCTCGATCAGCGCCACATCGGACAGAGAGGCCATCTTGAGCGTCGAAGCATAACCAGCCTGACGGGTGCCAAGGAATTCACCAGGGCCGCGCTGCTTGAGGTCGAGTTCCGCCAGGACAAATCCGTCCGTGGTCTGGACCATCGCCTGCAAACGCTCGTTCTCGACGGCGTCCTCATGGTCGGGGATGAGCAGGCAGAATGACTTGCCTCCTCCGCGACCGACCCGGCCTCGCAACTGGTGAAGCTGCGCCAGGCCAAAGTGATTCGCGCCCTCGATCAGCATGACGGTGGCGTTGGGCACATCCACGCCCACCTCGATGACGGTGGTCGAGACAAGGATGTCGAACATCCCGTCGCGGAACTGCGCCATGACGGCATCCTTCTCGTCGGGTTTCATACGCCCGTGGAGCAGGGCCAGCCGCAGGTTGGGGAAAATTTCCTTCTGCAGGCGGGTATGTTCTTCCACGGCGGCTTTCTGCTCGGATTTTTCGCTCTCTTCGATGAGCGGATAGACGATGAACACCTGTCGCCCGTTTGCCACCTGGGCACGGATCAAAGAATAGGCACGTTCCGTTTCGCGCGGCGTGAGCACGTGCGTGGACACCGGCTGGCGCCCGGCAGGCATCTCGTCCATCACGGCCAGGTCCAGGTCGCCGTAGAGGGTCAGCGCCAGGGAGCGCGGGATGGGCGTGGCGGTCATCACCAACAGGTGCGGATTCTCACCCTTGCTCCGCAGCGCGGCGCGCTGCTCCACGCCAAAGCGGTGCTGTTCGTCGATCACCGTCAACTGCAAGTCTTTGAATTGGACAGGTTCTTCGATTAAAGCATGTGTGCCGATCAGCACCTTCACATCCCCGCTGGCAAGTCCCGGCAGGATCTCCCCACGCTCGGAGGCGGAGGTATCGCCGATCAGCAGCCGCACCTGGTCCGGACGCAGGTAGCCGTCCACGCCCCCTTCACGGGTGAGCAGCGCCTGGAAGCTGCGGTAATGCTGCTCTGCGAGGATGGACGTCGGCGCCATGATGGCCGCCTGCGCCCCTGCCTGATTGACCATCGCCACAGCCAGTGCCGCGACGATCGTCTTACCGGAGCCCACATCGCCCTGCAGCAGGCGGTTCATCGGCCTGCCGGCTTTCAGGTCCTCGCGCAGGGAACCGATCACTTTCTGCTGCGCACCGGTCAACTCATAGGGCAGCACTGCAACTCTCGCCGAGAGCCAGTCATCGCCCACCTCGAAGACTCGCGCCGTGGCCGACTGCCAGTCGCGTTTCTGACGCTGGACGCCCATCTGCAGGTAAAAGATCTCGTCAAAAGCCAGCCGCTCGCGAGCAGCTTTAAGCTTTTCCTGTGAATCGGGGAAATGCGCCTGGGCCAGCGCTTCACCTAATTCCAACAGCTTTACGGATTGCTTAACCGTTTGTGGCAGAGGGTCCACCGCGCGCGGCGCCCAGAAGGTGACCACCTGGTTCATCTGCTTACGCAGCCACTTCTGGGTGATGTCGGCGGTCAGCGGATAGACCGGCACGATGCGGTTTGTGTTAAGGCTCTCCACTTCGACGGGTTCCCACTCGGGATTGTTCATCACCAGCCGTCCCAGGTACTGTTCGATCTTCCCCGAGACCGAGATGGACATGTCCTCCTTGAGCCGGTTGGTGATCCAGGGCTGATTGAAGAAGGTGATACGCAGCGCGCCGGTGCCGTCCGAGAGCACCACCTCTGTGATTTGCATCTTGCCGCCGCGCACAGGGCGGCCCGAGATGGATTGAACCATGCCGATCACCGTGACCTGATCGCCGTACCACAGGCGGTTGATGGGCTTCATCTGGCTGTAATCGTCGTAGCGGCGCGGGAAGAAATACAACATGTCCCCCAGCGTGTGCAGTCCCAGTTTGGCCAGCGTGGTGGCATGGCGGGGTCCGACCCCGGAGAGGACGGTCAGGCTGGCGTTGAGCGCGGCTGGCGAGCCGCTGACCTTCGCACCGGCAACCGAATCCGAAACGGCTGGCTTGGAGGCCGCCGGGCGGTGCTGGGGAGGACGCTCGTGCCGGACGGGAGCGGGCTTCGGCGCGGCTTGTTGCGAAACAGGCGCAGGAGCAGGGGTCGCTGATTCAACTGAAGTGGATTCCACAGTGGCAGGGACCGATTCCGCTGTCGGGCGGGAGATCGGCTCAGGGGCGGAGGCGCCTTCCAGGTTCTCTATCCGCCGCCACAATCCCTTGAGCGAATCAGCGCGGCCCTGCGGGGTGAGCGTATGGTAATCCCGCAGGCGGGTGGAAACGGCCGAAATGATATCCTCGGAAACGCCTTCGTTACGGGCTTCCGCTGTCCAGTCGTCCAGGATTTTTCCGAGTCCACCGATAATGGCTTTGTCATTAAATCCGGTCTGGCGTTCGAGCGAGAAATATTTTTTAAGTTTTTCCAACGATGGCTGCATGAGGTAATTTTACCAGTCTTGAGGGTCTCCACGGAGATTTCTCCTGTGGCCGCCTGAATTGCTGCTGAGAAAGGCAGGAACTCTCCCCCGTGATAGTTTACAGAATTTAGCCGGCTCTGACCGCCACGAAACCCAAACCGTTCGGACCGACATGTGTGCCGATCACCGTCGTCACATTGATCAGCGGCACATCAGGCAGGTCGGGCTTATAGTCCTCCAGCAGCTGTCGGGCGCGATGCTCCGCATTGGTATGGAGGATGACCAGGCGCTCGAGCCTGCCCTGTTCCTTTAAAATCTCGAGAATGCGCAGATGACCCTGATGGGTCGTACGGGCTGCGCCGAGGCTCTCCACTTTCCCCTCCGTGATTTCCACCAGCGGCTTGAGGTTGAGCAACCCGCCGATCGCCGCCTTTGCCCAATGGACGCGTCCGCTGCGTTTGAGGTAGATCATGGTATCGAGCACGGCTGCCACTTTCATCCGCTGACGGATGCTCTTGATGGCGGCCAGAATCTCATCCAATTCCGCTCCTTTTGCTGCCGCCTCGGCAGCCGCCAGAACCTGAAAGCCGATGCCCAGGGTCAACTGCCCTGTGTCAAGGACGGTGACGCGTCCGCCAAAATCATCTGCCGCAGACTGGGCGGATAGGCCGATGCTGGTCAACGCCAGGGGAGGATGAAATGAAATTATATGATCGCAGCCAACTTTGAATAGCTGTTCATAGCGTTCGGCAAATTCGACAGGCGCCGGCGCAGCCGTGGTGGGCGGATTTTTCATTTCAGGCAGGCTGGTATAGAACTCCTCGCGAGTCATCCCTCTGCCATCCGTATAACCCTTGCCGTCGATCACCACGATAATCGGCACGACGAGAATGCCATGCCGGTCGATCATGGGCTGCGTCAGGTCGGAGGTTAAATCGGTGACAAATCCAAACTTCATCGGGTATGCTCCTACTCCAATTCCATCACCGTCAGCCCGATCGTTTGAGGACCAAACAGGACGGTCATGGGCGCGTTCAGGGCGTGCTCGCAGAATGGCGTGTCATGGAACAATTCGCTTACGTACTGGCGCAGCGGGCGGGTGCGCATGTGGTTTTGCGAGCCTTTGACCAGAGCCACCGCACGGGGGGATTCAAATTCCTCCATGAATTCCTGGAACGACTCGATCAGGTGCCGCTGTGTGCGGACTTTTTCCAACGGGTTGAGGTGCCCCTCCTCGAGCATGAAGATCGGCAGAAGTCCGAGCATATCTCCCACAACGGCCTGGGCGGTGCTGAGATACCCCACCGAGGCCAGGTGCGCCAGCCCGGGGATGCAGAACAGTGTGTAAATGTGCGGAATGGTCGCGCGCATGATGCGTTCGACCTCTTGAGGCGACTCGCCTGAGGCCACCGCCTGCGCAGCCAGTTCGATCAGCAGCCCCAACCCGGCACCGGCATTGAGTGAATCGACCACCGTCACCGAGGTGCGCCCGCCAAACTGCATGGACGCCTCCGCTGCCACACGGGCGATCGGGTTTAACCCTGTCGACATCACCACCACCAGAATATGGCCGTACGTGCGGCCCAGGATCGTATACTCCCGGATGAAATCATCCACCGAGGGCGGGACCAGCTTCGGTGCAGCAGTAAGCTGCGCATCAAACGGCATGACCTTCACCCGGTCATGCCCGGTAAAGGTCGTGCGGCTGAAAATGGCGGACGAATCGGTGAGGATACAGACGTTTTCCATGCGGTCGGCAGAAAGGGATGCGATGAAGGCAGGGTCGGGCGCCGGCGCTACTGGTCCAGCCGGTGGAGTGATGCCGCCGTCCTGATTTTATTCAATCGACATGATGAATTGATAATGAGGCTGTCCGCCCTCCTGGACCTCGATCTCCTGGGAGGGATAAGCCTTTCGAATGGCATCGGCGATTCGGTTCGCTTCGGTATGAGGCAGGTCACCGCCGTAGAACAGGGTGATCAGCTCGAAATCCGCAGCGGACGCTTTTTCGAGGAGACCCAGGCAGGCATGTTCGACGGAATCCACGGAGACCGACAGCTTGCCGTCGAGCAGACCGATGACCTGACCCTCCTTCACATTGACGCCGTCAATCTCGACCGAACGCGTGGCGATGGTCACCTCTCCCGTCTTGATCGATGAAGCCGCCTTGCGCATCTTGGCAGCCACCGTTTCGAGGTCGCCGTCCGGGTTGAGGTGCAGCAGGGCTGCCATCCCCTGAGGGATGGTGCGGCTGGCCACGATCTCCACTTCCTTGACCGTGACCTCCTTCGCCTGCTCGGCGGCAAAGATGATGTTCTTGTTGTTGGGAAGGATGATCACCTTGCTGGTGGGAAGATTCTCGAACGCGTCGAGGATATCCTTGGTGGAGGGATTCATGGTCTGCCCGCCCTCGACGATGGCCGCCACACCCAGACTGGCGAAAATGCGCGAAAGCCCGTGTCCGGGTGAGACCGCCACCACGGCGATCTGGCCGGGATCGATTTGAGCCAGTTCCACCTTGGAGCCTCTCGCGCTGCGCCCGATGTCGTCCATCTGTGCCAGCAGGTTTTCCATGGCCACCTTGGTGATGGTGCCGACATTCATGACGTAATCGATCGGTTCATAGCGCTTATCCAGCGGCACATGGATGTGCATACGGTACATGCCATCGCCCTCCCCCACCTGGATGGAAGTACCCATTTCCTCGAGCCGGCTGTAGAAAGATTGCAGGTCGAGCATCCCATTCGGCTTGAAATCCACCACCACTTCAAAGTCCTGGCCTTCCTCGACGTCTTCCATGGCATTCTCCAGGTTCATTGCGGAAAGCGGCTGGACGCTGACCAGCGGCGACTCAAGCGATTGGTTGTCCAGGAAGCGCAGCATCCCCTCCAGGATAAAGAACAAACCCTTGCCGCCCGAATCGACCACACCAGCCTGCTTCAGGACAGGCAGCAGATCGGGCGTGCGCTCCACGGAAGCGTCCGCAGCAGCCACACAACGCCGCAGGATTTCGACGGGATCCCTGGTGTCGTTAACGGCAAGCGCGGCTTCCGTCGCGATGTCTCTCGAGACGGTAAGAATGGTCCCTTCCACGGGGCGGACGACGCCTTTATAGGCCGTTTCCTTGGCGGTACGAAATGCGATGGCCAGGGTCTCCGAATCGATAAATTCCTTGTTCTGAAGTCCCCGGGCAAAGCCGCGCCACAGTTGTGAAAGGATCACACCCGAGTTTCCGCGAGCACCCATCAGCGCTCCTTGGGCTACGGCTGAAGCCATCTGTCCGGCATGGGTGATCCCCGAATTGGACACTTCGTTCCAGGCGGAGGTCATGGTGAGCATCATGTTGGTGCCGGTGTCGCCGTCCGGGACGGGAAACACATTTAGTGCGTTGACCGTCTGCTGGTTCGTTTTCAGCCAAAGCAGGCCGGCTTCGACCAACTGCTTGAGATCCTGACCGTCGATATTCTGGCTGTGGAAGTGCTGGCGCTGTCTGGCTTCTATATCTCTGGGGTCCATGGACATAATAAAAATGTCTCCTGCGTCTGGTAACCTGCGATCACCTGCAAATAAGTCTGCCCAGCCTCATGAGGATGGGTTTCCGACTGCAACAGGCTTGGTGACGGCCTTAATCAGGGCTACTCACTCGCAAACCCTGAACATGCACATTTACAGAATTGACCTTCAAGCCGATCGTCTTTTCGACCTGGTAGTGCACCGAATTGGCGACGCTGTGCGCCACCGACGCCACCCGCGTGCCGTATTCGATGATCACGAACACGTCGATGTCCAGGCCGTCCTCGTTGTATTGCACCACAACTCCCCGCTTGGGATCGCGGGTGATGGTCTGGGCCAGCCCTTCAGCAAAACTGCGCGAGGCCAGGCCCACCACGCCGTAGGATTGCAGCGCGGCGTAATAAGCAATGACGGCAACGGCATTCGGTGAGATGTGAATACTGCCTAATGTGGTAGTCTCTTCGCCCATAGTATGTCCTCTTTGATGGCAATGAAAAACCCTGCAAGGGTCTGGCTGTTTGAATGTTCTCCTATTTTTAACCCCTAATAGGGTGAAGAGTCACAGGCAAACCCTCAACAGCCCGGCTTGCATTAAGATACGACCCGTGTTAGAATACTGCGCCTGTCGGAAAATGACAGCCTCGGATCTAGTGCAAGAAAGGATTGTGTAACATGGCTAAGTGCGCTCATTGTGGGAAATCCACCACCTTCGGTCACAACCGCTCCTTCTCCCTGCGGGCGACCAATCGCCCCTTCCACCCGAACCTGCAAAAGGTGACGGTGATGCAGGGCGGCCGCAAGGTGCAAAAGACCCTGTGCACCAAGTGCATCCGCACTCTGGTGAAGACCGCTTAAGGGCAGGCTTTCTCTTAAACAAAACGTCACGGCGCTGAGCCGTGATTTTTGTTTAACTTCCGTTCCTGTTATTCCAGCACCGAACGCAGCGCCTGCACGCCAGCCGCCGCGCCCTGGGGATGTCTAAAGACCGCATTCCCTGCCACGAACGCCGTCGCACCTGCTTTTTTCAACGGAGGGATGGTCTGCTCCGATACTCCGCCATCCACCTCCAGCCAGGCCGGTGAACCGAGCTCGTCCAGCATGCGACGGACCTCGGCCACCTTCCGCAGCATCTCGGGGATGAACGACTGCCCGCCGAAACCGGGATTGACCGTCATCACCAGCACCAGGTCTGCCAGATGAAGCACCGGCTGGAGCATGGCAGCGGGAGTGGACGGATTGAGAGTGACACCCGCCTTGACCCCCAGCGAAGTGATGAACTGCAAGGTGCGGTGGAGATGCGGGCAGGTTTCCACATGGACGGTGAGCCGGTCCGCGCCGGCTTTGGCAAACGATTCGAGGTGACGTTCCGGCTGCTCGATCATCAAATGAACATCCAGGGGGAGTTTCGTCCCGCGCCGGCAGGCCTCGACGATCAGCGGCCCCATCGTGATGGTGGGGACAAATGCCCCGTCCATCACATCGACGTGGATCCAGTCCGCGCCGGCAAATTCACAGGCAGCCAGCTCACGGCCCAGGTTTAGAAAATCAACTGAAAGGATGGAGGGGGCAAGGACGGTGCGCGCAGGCATGGGATATTGTCTAGCGGTTGTACAACTGGAAAATATACACCCAGAACGGCAGCAGACCCAGCACCGCGGTCATGGCCACCAACCCCAGAAGCACTGCCCCCCAATCGATGCCCAGATCGGACTCAGCCGCCTCGCCGGAGAATTCCACGGATACCTGCTCGGGGGCGCGATACGCCATCGGCTTGGGTTTCGTGGATGAGACGGGGCGCGAGGCAGGCTTGGAGGTGGCAGGGGCTGCATCCTGTTGTTTGGTGCCCGGAAGCGCAGACTGCACAGTTGCCGCAGCACCGGGGTGAATCGAGGGCGATGCTTCGGGGGTGAGCTGCAGCGCGGGGGTCGAATTTCCGAAACTCATCAGCACGCGCCCCAACTGGTCCGCGGTGCGGTAACGCGCGGAAGGCTCCTTGGAGAGCGTCTTCAGCACGATCTGTTCCAGCGCAGGTGAGATAGCCGGGTTGAAATCACGCAGCGGACGGGGGATCAGCTCCCGGTGCATCTCGGCCAGGATCTCGGGCCGGGTGGCAATGAAGGGTGTCTTGCCGGTCAGCATTTCGTAGAGCACCACGCCCAGCGAATACACGTCGGAGGCGGGAGTGGGAGCCAGACCGGCGGCCTGTTCGGGTGAGAAATAAAGCGGGGAGCCCCACACCACCTCGGAATGTTCGTCCGGGTGAATGGTGGCCAGGGCGCGGGCGATGCCGAAATCGCCCACCTTCAGGCGCATGTCGGGCGTGACGAGCATGTTGTGCGGCTTGACGTCGCAGTGCACCAGCCCGGCGCGGTGGGCGTAGCCAATTCCGGCGCAGGCCTGTACCATCAGCGGGATGGCTTCGTCGGGGGGGATGCGCCCAAGCGCGGTGATCATCTCCTTGAGCATCTTGCCCGGAACGTATTCCATCACGATGAAGAGCTGGCCTTTGTCAAAGCCGAAATCGTGAATGGTGACGATGTTGGGGTGGGACAGGTTGGCCGCCGCCTTGGCCTCCTGCCGGAAGCGCTCCTGAAAGTCGGGCTCGCTGGCATGCTCGTCGCGCAGGATCTTGATGGCGACGAACCGCTCCAGCATCAGGTCGCGGGCGCGGTAGACTTCCGCCATGCCGCCGACGCCGAGGCTTTCGATCAGCTGGTAGCGATTGTTGAGGAGGGTGGACGGGTTGGTCATGGAGAGTTCCCTTCGGGATTATATCACGCAGGCGAAACGGACAGATTCCGCGACCAATGGATAAAAACTTCCCTTTTTTCGCCATATTGCCAGAGAGCAGGCATTAGCCTGCCTTGCCAGGATTCCCCTTAGGGTGGTAGGTTATAATTCGCGCGTATGAAAGCCCTCGTGCTCTACAATCCCGCCGCAGGACGCATCCCCGTGGCTCCTTTTGTGCACAACGCTGCCAAAGCGCTCACCCGCCTCGGCTGGCAGGTGGACCTTGAGTTCGACTCTCAGCGGCGCGCAGGCCACCGAACGTGCGAAGCAAGCCGCAGGGCAGGTGGACGTCGTGTTTGCGGTCGGCGGCGACGGGACAGTCGGGCAAGTCGCATCCGGCCTGGTCGGCTCCCAGACCGCGCTGGGCATCCTCCCCGGCGGGACGATGAACGTGTTTGGCGTGGAGATCGGGATACAGCCCTTCGCCTGGAACCGGCTGTGGGCGCTTGAGGAGAATATCCGCCTGCTCGCCCATTCCCCCGTTCATATGGTGGACATCGGCCGCTGCAACGACCGTCACTTCATGATGTGGTCGGGGATGGGCCTGGACGCGTTCACGGTCGGGCAGATCGAGCCGCGCCTGCGCATGGACAAGTTCTTCACCGTGCCGATCTACGCCGCACAGGCGGTGTACAATGCCGCCACCTGGAAGGGACAGGAATTGCACATCTGGGTGGACGGGCAGGAGATCCGCGGGCAATATCTGATGGCAGTGGTCAGCAACATCCGGAAATATATCGGCGGGATGGTGACCATCTCCCCCGATGCGTTCCTCGATGACGGGCTGATGGACCTGTGGCTGTTCCCCGGCTCGACCGTGGAGGAGACGGTCCGGCATGCATTGGAAGTCGCTACGATGCAGCATGTCTCGAGCAAGACCATCCAGCGCATCAGCTTTCGCCAATTGCAGGTGGAATCCGCCAGCCCGATCTATCTGCAGTTGGACGGCGACGCCGCTCCCACCTCCCACCGGCTCGAGGTGGAAGTGCTGCACCGGTCGCTGCCACTATTGATTCCGGAGAAGTCGTTGTTCATGTTGAAGGAATTGAAGAACAAGGAAAATAATATTTCCACCATACCCGGGTAAACCATGTCGAAACTATTTGTTTTTATTAAATCCAAACCTATTTCATTACTGTTGGTGTTCGTACCTCTGGCGCTGGTCGCCGAATACCTGCACTGGAATGCGCTGGCTGTCTTTATCATTGCTTCCATCGGCGTGATTCCGCTGGCCGCTTTCATCGGTGAAGCGACGGAAGCCCTCGCGGTCCACACCAGCCCGCGCGTGGGTGCGCTGCTCAATGCAACATTGGGCAACGCCGCAGAACTGATCATCACCATCGTCGCCATCCGGGCGGGTCTGCTGGAACTGGTGAAGGCCTCCATCACCGGCTCGATATTGGGAAACCTGCTGCTCGTGCTTGGTGCATCGATGGTGGTCGGCGGCGTCAAACACGGCATCCAGACCTTCGACCGACGCTCCGCCGGGCGCAACGCCATTCTGCTTCTTCTGGCGGTGGTCGCGTTGCTGGTCCCCTCCACGCTCAGTCATTCCATTGGCCCGGACAACAGCGCTCCCGTGGAAGCCTTCAGCATCGGCGTGGCGATCATCATGATCATCCTGTATGGACTCGGCCTTTACGATGCCGCAAAATCACCGAGCAGCCCCATCACGCATAACACACCGCATGAATCCGCCCCGCACTGGCCGGTACGAACCGCAGTCATCATCCTGAGCGTCGCCACGATCGCCATCGTCTTCCTGTCGGAAGTGCTGGTCGTCTCTGCGGAGGCCGTGGTCGCCGAGTACAACATCTCCGAATTCTTTCTCGGCATCATCCTCATCCCGCTGATCGGGAATGTGGCCGAGCATCTCGTCGCGGTTCAGTTCGCCGCCAAGAATAAGATGGATTTGAGCGTCGAGATCGCGGTCTCGTCGAGCCTGCAGATCGCGCTGTTCGTGGCGCCGTTGCTGGTCTTCATCAGCCTGGCGATGGGCAACCCAATGCAGCTCATCTTCAACCAGTTCGAGCTGCTCGCCCTGCTGATCGGGGTCTTCATCGCCTCGTTTGTTTCATCCGACGGTGAATCGACCTGGCTGGAAGGCGCAGGGTTGGTGGCGGTATACATCATCTTCGCGCTGGGATTCTTCCTGCTGCCGTAAATCGAAAACGGGATCAACTTGTGAAGCGACTTTTCTTCAATAAAATCACCATCGCAGGCGCATTCGCCCTGGCAGGGATTCTGATCATGGCACTCTTCGCATGGATCTGGTTCTCGCGCCCGCCTTCGCCTCCAATGTCCCCGGCCGTGGTGACCCTCATCCCCGGGCCGACCTCCACACCGCTCATCCCGCCCACAGAAACGATTTCGATGCTGCCTGTGCCCACCTCCACTGCTCTGCCGAACACGGTCGCCATCGGCGTCTACGTGATGATCACCGGCACCGAGGGATCCGGTCTGCGCCTGCGAAACGCGCCCGGCCTGCAGAGCGAGCTGTTGTTCCTCGGCAACGACTCCGAGGTGTTCAAGGTGAAGGATGGCCCCGTGCAGACAGACGACCTGACCTGGTGGTACCTCGAGGCGCCGTATGATGCCTCCCGCACCGGCTGGGCTGCGTCCACTTACCTGACGGTGGTGGCCTCGCCTTAGGAACGAGAATAATTATGGAAGAACGAGCCACCAGCATTACCGCCAATCGCGAAACCCTGGAGATGACCGTCATTTGGGCGGATGGGCATACCAGCGTTTATCCCTTCTCGCTGCTAAGGGCGGCCTGTCCCTGCGCCCAGTGCAAGGGTGGGCATGAGAAGATGTCCGCGGAGCCTGACCCCGAGGTGTTCACCGTGGAACTGGAGGACAGCCCGCGCACGCACCTGACGAACCTCCGCCCGACCGGTTCTTACGGCATCACCCCCGTCTGGGAGGACGGGCATGACTACGGCATCTACAACTGGCACTACCTGCGTGCGCTGTGTCCCTGCCCGGTGTGCAGGGGGCAGACGAGACAGGTCAGTTCATAGGGAATAGATAATAGAGATTAGTCCAAAACGACAGCCTCCCCCAAATCCGAAAAAAAGGATTTGGGGGAGGTATCCTACGGACGGAGGGGGTCCAGTTCACGCCCGCTCTGTCCACGAGGCGTGGGCATACTTCTCGTGCAGCAGTACCTTCGCCCGAGCCTTTTCCCCAGCTGATAATTCCCCTCGCTCGAAGGTGAGATTCAACTCCGACTCAAACGCATGGACGAAAGCCTGCGCGGCGGTCTTCCATTCAATTTTCCTGCCCAACACCTTTTCAACCGTGGTGGCTCGCGACCAGAGCTTTACCGCAGCAGCGGCACGGGAGGATTCGTCCGGGAAGGCCAGCGCTTCGGTGATGCGACCCAGGTCGCCATACAGCGGCAGCGTCCCATGCTGGAGCACGCCTTCCCGCCGGCGCGCCTGCGCCGAGCCAATCAGCTTCTTACCGCCGACCGTTATCTCATATGCTGACGGGACTTCAAAGCAAACTGGTCCTTGTGAGCCAGAATCCTGCCCAGTCGTGTGTTCTTTAACTTCAACAGGAATCCCCAGCGAACGGACCGCCGCGACCAGCGCCTGCGCCAGCCGGTTGTAACTCTCGAGCACCGTGCCGATCACACGCGGTTCACCAGGTGGTGCGGTGATGGAATAGGTCAGTTCATCGGTGTGCAGAATGGCGCGCCCGCCGGTTGGTCGGCGGACGACCTCCCAACTGCGCGCGAGTAAACGGGCAGTATCCACGTCCGCGAAAGGCTGGGCGTATCCCAAGGATAGGCAAGCAGGCTCCCACGCATATAACCGCAAGGTTGGCAGCATCTCTCCCCGCCCGACGTGCTCCAGCAGGGACTCGTCCACGGCCATGTTCCACGCCCCTTGCGCGGGAGGGTCGACCAGCAATCGCCAGGTGGTTTTTTCAAGTGACATGGGGATCAACTGCCTGTTTCCGCGAACTCAGGCGCGTAATGTGCCACGCCTTTGAAGCTGCCCAGCACGCCCGGCTTGAACTCGAGCGCCATGAAGGGATCGTCCACGTTGTAATCGTTGCCGATACCAAAATCGCTGGCTTTTTTGAACCCAAAGCGGGGATAGTAATCCGTGTGACCCAGCACCACCGCGAAGTCGTAGCCAAGTTCGCGACAGAGGTCGAGCCCTTTGTGACCCAACTCCGTGCCGATGCCGTGATTTTGAAAACCAGGAAGCACCGCCAATGGCGCCAATCCTACTCCTTTGAACGATGTTGGTGGCGTGACGCTCAATTCGGTGAACAGCACCTGCCCGACCACCTGTCCATCTTCGACAGCGACTAATGAAACGATGTTCCGCCCGCATTCGCGCAGCAGGTCCACCAGCTTCGGCTTCGGCTTCACCTTCGAAGGCAGCCAGATTTAATGCGCGGATTCCGTCCGCGTCGGAGGGTTGTTCCGCACGGATATCAGGCATAGTCTACACTTTTCAGTTCAGCAAGCGCGCTTTCGAGCGCTGCGTCGCTCATCGGGTCGAGCGGCGGGCGGACCGCCCATCGCGGCAGGCCGTGCAGCCGGCTGACCAGTGCCTTGAGCGCCGAGGGGAAGGGTGGATATTTCTCGATGATATGGCGCTGCTCAGTGACAATCTTCTGCGCCGCGGACGGGTCTCCACCCTGGATGAAAGCATCATACACGGCGCGCAGGGCTGGTGAGATCAAATTGGCGGGAGCAGTGATGCAGCCACCTGCTTGATTTTCCATCGCCAGCTGCATGTACGAGTCCGTGCCGGTCAGCACCAGCAGCTCATGCCCAAACAGGTCGCCAAGATTATGCGCCAACTCGGCGTCGTGCGAGGAATCCTTGATTCCGGCAAACTGGGTTGGGAAGGCATCCTTCAGGCGCGAAAGCAGCGGGATGGAAAATCCGATGCCCGCCACGGCAGGAAAGTGATAGCCAAGCATGAATTTATCGCTGGGGACAGAGCGTGTGATGACCGTCTCGAACCAGTTGAACAGACCCTCGTCCGTGGCCTTGCGGTAGTAGAACGGAGGCAGGCACACCACCCCGTCGAAGCCGAGGTCGAAGGCAGCACGATTTAGGTCCGCAGTCTCAGCCAGGGAGGGAGTTCCGGTGCCGGCCAACAGCCTGAAGCCCGGGTGAGATTCGCGTACCTTGAGCGCGGCGCGGAACAGTTCAATCCGTTCTGCCGGGGAAAAGGAAGGACCTTCGCCGGTCGTTCCCAGCAGCAGGGCGCCGTGGCAGCCGCGCTTGGCGAGGAAATCCAGGTAAATGGGAACCGAGTCGAGGTCGAGGGAGTAATCCGCTTTGAGCGGGGTTAGTGCGGCGGCGTATACACCGGAGAGGGGATGGAGGGTCATGGAAGTCCTTTAAGAGTGTCACACCTGCACTTGCAGCGCAGGTGCAGGTGTTGCGAGGAGTGCCGACCCGTACCTGCGGTGTGGGCAGGTGAGGCGCGTCGTGGCGATCTGTCCTTGATGAGATTGCCACGACGGCTGCGCCGTCTCGCACGCGAGCCTGCGCACGGTGAAGGCAATGACAAGTCATTAATTTTCCAGCGTGCTCTCGCCGTGCGCCAGGACATAAAAACTGCGCGGGTGGGAACCGGAGGAGTCAAAGAGAAAATCGGTCACGATGTAACCGGTGGAGAAGGACAGCGTGAACACCTCGCGCGAGAAATAGCGCCAGTCGCGAGCCAGGGTCATGTCCTTTTCCTTGAGATTCAGGAAATCAGACGGGATCTCCGCCAGCCCCAGCGGTTCGGTGGGCGCGTCGAAACTGTCGGCAGGCATGGGAATGCTTTTTTTGCTCAATGGTGATTCGTAGAGCAGCTTGATGCCGGCTTTTTCGTAGTCCGCCAGGGTCAGCGGGCGGCGCGGACGCTTGCTCAGCCGGCGCTCGGCGCGCTTGGTATTGACCCACCAGTCCACCTGGAAGCGGTCGGAGGGCAGGCCCACGTTCAGACCGTCGCGCATCTCGCCGTAATATTCCTTGAGGTAGGTGTTGCAGACCGCGCCGAGGCGGGCGATGTTCAAATTGGCGTTGCGGCTGAGCAGCGGGTCGTAGGTCCAGGTGATGTGATTCAGCCCCTGCTTGCGAACGACCTGCCACTGGGCGCGCTTGAGGGCATACCCCACACCCTTGTCGCGCCACTCGGGACGCACCGCCAGGATGTGCGAATGGTGCTTGGCGATCGGCCCGTCGGCGACGAATTCCAGCCCGGGGAAGCCGAATACCATCCCGATCAATTGACCTCCAGCGAACGCACCGATGACCAGCCCTCCATTGTGGGCGGCCGCCAGGAGGATGTGCGCCGGCAGGATGTCGGTCTCGCTTTCGGTCCAGACGACGCGCTGCAGGTCCTCGACCTCGAGCATGTCCTCGGGTTTTTCAAGAATGCGGATGGTCCACTCGTGTTTGGATTCAGGCATGGCGGCGTTCCCTGATTCTCTGGCGGGCCTGGCGCCCCCAGTTGACGGATTTGAGATGATCGAGCCGGTAGGCAAATCGTGCAGGCAGCAGCCCGAACTGGCGCGGGACGCTGTCCACCGTGCAGGTGCGGTTGACGGAGATGTAGTCCAGCCAGAAGACCGAGGAAGGAAACCCGGGGTACCACGACTCGACAGCCACGGTCAACGCGCGGAGATAAGGCATGGAAAGCGGCAGCAGGAGGCGGCGCTTGCGCGTGGTGTTCATGACGATATCCATGACTTCCCGGACAGTGAAAAACTCCCCGCCTCCGACCTCATAAGTTTGACCGATGGTGGCTTCGTTGTCAAGCGACCAGACCATGCAGGTGACCAGGTCCTCGACCCACAGCGGCTGGAGCAGCGTGTCACTGCGGCTGGGGGAAAAGATGACTGGACTCAGCCCGATCAGCCCGGCCAGCGACGAGGTGAAGTGATCCTCCGGCCCATACAGGATCGCCGCACGAAAGATGGAGAACGGCACACCGCTGCGCCGGATGTATTCCTCGGCGATGCCCTTGGCCTTGAACAGCGGGAAAGCCGAAGCGCGGTCCGCGCCAAGGTGGCTGACGTAAAACAGGCGCCGGATGCCCAGCTCGGCGGCAGTGCGTGAAAGCGTCTCGGTGCCCTTGATATCGGTGTTGAACAGGTCAGCGTCGGCGCCCTGATGCTCCGCGCCGGCGAGGTGGAAGACCACATCCACGCCGCTCATGGCCGCACGCAAGCTGCGTTCGTCGTTGAGGGCCGCCACCGCCACCTCGAGCGGGACCCCGCGCGGCAGGTTGGGCGTCTTCGCCGACGGGCGGATGAGCGTGCGCACGGGCAGGCCGGCCGCCACCAACTGGCGGACCAGCGCGCGCCCGACGAAACCGGTCCCACCTGTGACAAGAATCATGCCTCGATTATACCGTCACATCATTCCGGTTGTGTTACAGGGGAAATGCATGTATGGAGTAGAATAATTGGAAGGGAAATCCACAATTTCAAGCAGGGATCAAGAATATTCATGAACATCGTCACTGGCGCTTTCGGCTACATCGGAAAGTACATTGCCCGCCACCTGCTCGAACAGGGCGAGGCGGTCAGGACCATCACGACTCACCCTGACAAGCCAAATCCCTTCGGCGAGGCGGTGCAGGCATTCCCTCTCAACTTCGACCAGCCGGACCAGCTCATCGCCAATCTGCGCGGCGCATCGACACTGTACAACACCTACTGGATCCGCTTCCCTTATGGCGGCGCTACCTTCGAGCAGGCTGTGCAGAATACGGCCACGCTATTCAAGTGCGCAAAGGAAGCCGGTGTAGGAAGAATTGTCCACATCAGCGTGACGCAGGCCTCGAAAGAATCCGACCTGCCGTATTACCGCGGGAAAGCTCAACAGGAACAGGCGCTGATCGACTCTGGCGTACCGTACAGCATCGTCAGACCGACGCTGGTCTTCGGCAAGGAGGACATCCTCGTCAACAATATCGGCTGGCTGATACGGAAATTCCCCGTCTTTCCGATTTTTGGATCGGGCCAATACAAGGTGCAGCCGGTCTTTGTGGAGGATCTGGCCCGCATTGTCGTCGCGTCCGCCCGGGAGTCGGAAAACGTCACCCTGGATGCCATCGGCCCCGAGACGTTTACCTACGAAGAATTGGTCAGGCGCATCGCAGCCAGGATCAAGCCCGGGGTGAGATTGATTCACATTTCTCCATCGCTCGGGATATTGCTGGGGCAGCTCATAGGAATCGGGCTGAGCGACGTCGTCCTAACCAAAGACGAGTTGAAGGGCCTCATGGACGAGTTGTTGACCTCCCGCCAGGTTCCCAATGGAACGACGCGCTTTTCCGATTGGCTGGAGTCGAACGCGGACGAGCTGGGCAGCCGCTATTCATCGGAGATAAAAAGACATTTCAAGTGGAGACGCGCCGCCTGATTCGGGGGGAGACGGGCGAAAACACCAATCCAAACTTTGGGGGGAACGATTCAGGCATCTGCCGATATAATCGTATCTTCGCATCTCCATTAAGGACAACATCATGCTTACCACGAACACTTTCACATTTTCCAATAAAAAGGTCATCATCCGGTTCCGGGATAGAGCCTGTGAAACATCAGACGAACTCTTGTCGAGCGATTTGTTCGCTGAAGTGCTGAGGCGTTTCGTTAACGAGTTGAAGCGAAAGCGATCCCCCCTGCTTCAAGTCTTCGGAACACAACCTCAGGAGATTCACGACCCGGACATTCATCGGCTGGTGTCGGTTTTCCAGGTGCTTGCCAAAATGAACATTGATGCAGTACCGAAACTAATTGTAGGTGGCAGCCGCCTGGTTTCCAATCCATCCCTTCTGTATGATTTCGTGGAGAACCTGTACAACTACTGGAGGGAGTTCGAGCGTTTTGTCATCTGCGATTCAACGGGGGACCGTTTCGACCAGCGCCCGTACCGCACCTTCAATTCAACCACCGAAACGCTGACGCATCTGGTGCGGCAGGTCTACCGCGACATCCAGGAAAATATTTCGGGGATGCACCCCAACATCTACCGGCAGATCCATGCCGGCGCGGAAATGGCGGTCATTGCCCTTCCCAAGAAACTTGCCCTGCCCGGAGGAAGTTACCAAAAGCTGAACGACGTGCCGGTCATCCGGCAGGTGTTGATGTATCCGCCGCTGTTGTTCAACCCACCCATGAATAAACGGACGGGAAAATTCGAACGCATCGACCGGAACCCGCTCGAGAAGTTCGAGGTGGAGCCGCAGGAGTGGCTCTGCTACCCGGCGAAGGTGGGATCGCTTTTGATCCTGGCCTATGTCCATGAGAAGTTCTACGAATTGGGATTGACGTTGTGCAACCTGTTCGAGCTGGCGGAGGACGAGTTTTTAGACCGCCCGGTGGACGCGGTCTTCCTGTTCGGGGCGCCGGGAGCGTCGCTGGACGATCTCGCCGCCATGCCGACGGTATTTTTTGACGACCAGGAAAATCAATTGATCACAGCCGCCATACCGGACAACGACCAATTCGGGTATTTCGGTTATCTCAAGAAGATGATGCTGACGCTTCATAACATCAAGGTCATGAAGCAGGGACGGATGCCTTTCCACGGGGCGCTGGTCAAAATCGTCACGACCGGAGACCGTGCCATGACGATTCTCATCATCGGCGATACGGGGACCGGAAAATCGGAGACCCTCGAAGCCTTCCGTCATATCGGAGGGGATTCGATCGAGGAGATGACGGTCATCGCCGACGACATGGGATCGCTGGACATCGACACCGACCGGAAAGGTCATCGGTTACGGCACGGAGATCGGGGCGTTTGTCAGGCTGGATGACCTGACGCCGGGATATGCGTTCGGCCAGCTCGATCGCGCCATCATCATAAATCCCAACCAGGTCAATGCCCGGGTGGTGCTGCCGGTGACCACCTATAACCAGGTGGTCAAGGGGTATCCCATCGACATGGTGCTTTACGCCAATAATTACGAAGAATTGGATGAGGATCACCCCATCATCGAGCAGTTTGATACCGTTGATCCAGCCCTGCGCACCTTCCGCGAAGGGACCGCGATGAGCAAGGGCACCACCACCTCGACCGGCCTGGTGCATACCTATTTTGTCAACGTGTTCGGGGCGGTTCAATACAAGTCCACCCACGAGGAGATCGCGAAGCGGTTCTTCGAGCAATTCTACAAGCAGGGACTCTTTGTCGGGCAGATGCGGACACGTCTGGGGATCCCCGGCTGGGAACGCACGGGACCGGACGAAGCCGCTCAGGCGTTGATGCAGATGATCGCTCAGAGTCGCTGAGCCGGAAAATACGTCCTGTCTCAATACAAAGCCTTGGATCTAATCCCGACCCTTCCCCGGCCTGATCCCCCCAGCCTCCCCCAAATGTTATACATTTGGGGGAGGCTGGGGGGGTTGTCGTAGGTTCCGTTTGAAACGTGACCTCCTGTACAATTAGGTGAATATCACCTCCGTTACTCAAGAATCCACATGGACACTTCATCACAACCCTTCTCCCGCCTCACCTCGCACCTCTGGCTCGTCCTTGTTGCACTTGTCCTGAGCGGATGCAGTTCCCTCTCGGCAATCCCTTCCGACCCCGTACAAACCCCGGAGAGCTGGCTGCGAATCCAGCCCTTTATCGCAATGCAACTCGGAGGCGCGGAGTTCATCCTGGTCCAGCCCAGTTCGACATTTTTCGTCTACCTGCTCGGGGCGGTGGCGATCGGCGCGGGATTATACTTCCTGCGCATCCGCGAGGGACAACGCTCCCGCCTGTGGTGGGGAAGCGCCCTGATCCTGTGGGGGCTGGGAGCATTGTTCGCGGGGACGAGCTACCAGGCTTTCAGTTATGAGATCAAGTGCCGGGGGCGGGAAATTTGCGCATGGACCAGCGGGTGGGAGGTGATCTACCTGCTGTTCTCCGTCGCGAGCGTGGACGCGATGATGATGGCCGAGGCATACATTTTCAGCCCCGGCAAATGGCGCAAAGGGTTGATCGGGTATGCCCTCGCGAACATCGCCTTGTATGCCGTCACGCTCATCGCCGGTGTGATTTCATTGAATAAATTCCTCATATCGTTCGAACTCCTGCTGCTCGTTACCGCGCCCAGCATCGTGGCATTTCTCATCCTGAGTGGCTGGAGATATTTCAAATCCACGAACCCGATGGACCTGGGGTTGTTGGTCACCTGGATCTGGTTGGGGCTCACCATTGGCGCTTATTATGCCTATCTGCAACTTGGAATTTCAGAAACGCTTTGGGAAAGCGGCCTGTGGTTCTCAGAAAACGATGTTCTGCACATCGGATTGATCAGCTGGATGCTCTATATCGCCATCTCGCTTGCAAAACGGGTGCACGATGCTCCCGCGCATGCCTAACGAAAACAGGTGACATTCACTCGGAAGCCCACAGGAGCCCTCATGGACACTTCACCGCAAGCCCCCTCCCGCCTCACCCCGCGCATCTGGTTCGTGCTGACCCTGCTCGCCATCACCGGGCAGATCGCCTGGGCGGTGGAGAACAGCTGGTTCAACACCTTCGTCTACGACATGCTGACCCCCGATCCGCGCGCCGTGGCATGGATGGTGGCCGTCAGCGCCATCACCGCCACGCTGACCACGCTCTTCATGGGCACGCTCAGCGACCGGACGCGCTCGCGCTGGGGCCGGCGCAAACCTTACATCCTATTCGGCTACATCCTGTGGGGCCTCTCGACCATCATCTTCCCGACGGTGGCTTACATCCAGGTCACCAGCATTGCCGTGATCGGAGTGGTGCTTGCAGATGCGGTGATGACCTTCTTCGGCTCGACCGCCAACGACGCCGCCTTCAACGCCTGGACCGCCGACGTGGCCTCGACCCACACCCGCGGACGCGTGGAGGGCGTGCTGAACGTCAGCGTGTTCATCGCGCAGATCGTGGCGCTGGTCGCCGCCGGCATCCTGATCGACCAGGCGGGCTACTTCGTCTTTTTCTACCTGCTGGGCGGAATCGTGATCC
Organism: uncultured Chloroflexia bacterium; assembly: GCA_963709295.1. GTDB lineage: Bacteria > Chloroflexota > Anaerolineae > Anaerolineales > Villigracilaceae > JBGPQJ01. Next base: position 244,341 of record CAVPVW010000008.1, read on the forward strand.
TCTCGGGCGTGGTCGCCGGCGGGCTGCTGCAGGACACGCCTCTGCCGCCTGAACCGGCTGAGGGCCGGCCCTCCTACTGGAAAGAGATCACGGGGCTGTTCAACATGGACACGCTGCGGAACAACCGCGTGCTCTTCATCCTGTTCCTGAACATCATGATCGTCAGCATCGCCTTCAACGTCGGCTTTCCCTACTTGATCATCTACGTGGAAAATTTTCTCGGCTTCACCAAGAGCGAGTTCAGCATCATCGGCGGGGCGGTCGTGCTGGGGAGCGCGCTGCTGGCTTTCCCGGCCGGCCTGCTGGCCGACCGCTGGGACCGGCGCCGGATGATCGTCGTCATGACCATCCTCGGCAGCCTCGGCGCGTTCCTGTTCTCGTTGACAACGACCATCGCCCTCGTCACGCTGACCGCCTTCATCTGGCAGGCGTTCACCATGGCGACGACCGTCGCCTCGGGCGCGTGGCTCAAGGACCTGCTGCCCGAGGAGAACCGCGGAAAGTTCCTCGGCGTGCGCATGATCTTCTGGATCGCCATCCCCATGGTGATCGGACCGGCCATCGGCTCATGGCTTATCCAGAACTACGGCATACCGACCACGTCAGAACGGGCAGGCCGGCTTCATCCCGGTGCCGATTCTCTTCCAGGTGACCGCGGTCATCGCGCTGCTGAGTTTGATTCCATTGATGTTCATCAAGAAGAAACAAGATTGATACTTATGCCTTCACATCCTTCTATACGTATCACCGGCGGATTCTGGGGCAAGCGCCTCGAGATGAACGCGCGCGAAGCCATCTTCTACCAGTGGGAGCAGCTCGAGCAGTCCCGCTGCATCGACAACTTCCGCATCGCCGCCGGGCAGAGCGACGGTTTCCGCGAGGGCTACTTCTTCGCCGATTCCGATGCCTACAAATGGCTGGACGCTGCCTCGCGCATCCTCGCGGTAAATCCTGACCCCAAGCTAAAGCGGTTGGTTGATGACCTCATCTCCCTGCTCGAATCAGTCCAGATGCCCGATGGCTACATTTACACCTACAACCAGATCCACTTCCCCGGCCAAGCGCTGGGTTAACCTGCAAATGGAACACGAACTGTACTGCCTCGGTCATCTCATCGAGGCCGGCGTCTCACACCATGCCGCGACGGGAGAAACGCGCCTGCTTGCCCTCGTCCGCCGCGTCGCGGATCTTCTGGTCCGCGACTTCATGGACGCCTCGCCTGCCTACACCGACGGGCACGAGGAGATCGAGCTTGCTCTCATCAAGCTGTACCGCGCCACCGGCGAGAAAAATTACCTCGAACTCTCCCGTCGCCTGCTCGAGCGCCGCGGGCGCATCCCTTTTTTCCCGCTGCACATCCTGAAGGAAAAGAACAATTACGACAAGCGCGTCAAAATAGTCAACGAGAAGCGCACCGCGTATATCGCGAAGCATCCCGAACATGCAGATTTCAAACTCCCCAAAGACAATCCCTCCAAAAAGCCTCCCTTCGCTAGCCTCCGCCAATTGCTCGACCAGCTCAGCGGGAAATACCTCCAGCAGCACACACCCCTCCGCAAGCTGACCGTCCCGGTCGGGCACAGCGTCCGCTTTGGGTATCTTGAGACCGCCGCCGCCATGCTGGCCCGCGAGACAAACGATTCCGAGCTCAAGACCACGCTCGAATCCGCCTGGGAGCGAATGGTGACCCGACGCATGTACGTCACCGGCGGGCTGGGCGCACTGCCCTTCACCGAGGGCTTCGGACGCGATTACGAGCTCGACCCCGAGTACGCCTACGCCGAGACCTGCGCCGCGCTCGCCAGCCTGTTCTGGAGCCGCGAGATGGCGCTGCTCACCGGCCGTCCGCGCTACGACGACCTGTTCGAATGGCAGCTCTACAACGCCGCCTCGGTCGGCATCGGCATGGACGGGCGCTCCTACTTTTACAACAACCCGCTCGCCTGCCGCGGCGGACTGACCCGCGCCGGCTGGTACCTGGTCCCCTGCTGCCCCTCCAACCTCTCGCGGACATGGGCCTCGCTCGGCGAGTATCTTTACCACGAGACGGAGAGCGGACTCCACCTGCAGCAGTACGTCACCAGTTCCATTCAAATGAATTGGGGAGTGATCAACGTCGATTCGGGTTTGCCGTGGACTGGGGAGATTCGTCTGACCTTTGACTTGCCCCAGCCGCACCAGACGACCCTTCACCTGCGCATTCCGTCCTGGGCTGATCACTACTCTCTAGCCCTCAACGATTCCCCGCTCCAGCCTGACAGCGTTACCGAAGCCGCATCCATCCCTGAAACAGCCTGCGGCTACTCCCCTCTCGCTGCCCGGACTCTCTCCGTTACCCGCACATGGTCCCCCGGCGACAAACTCTCCCTGACCCTCGACATGCCCCTTCGGCTGCATCGCCAGCATAAAAAAGTCCCCGGCTGCGGGGGCATGGACGCGCTTTCTCGCGGTCCGCTGGTCTACTGCCTCGAAAGCGTGGACAATCCGCTCGATCTCTTCTCCGTGCAAGTCAATCGCGAGTCGCTTAAGCCAATCTACGACAAATCCCTGCTGGGTGGCATCTGGAAAATACTTGGCGAAACGACAGATGGCAAGCCGCTGACCTTCATTCCCTACATGTTGTGGGGCAACCGTGGCGAGTCGCAGATGAACGTATTTTTTAAATAATTGAGTGTCATTGCGAGGAGCGCCAGCGACGAAGCAATCTCCTCGTCGACAAGAAGAGATTGCCACGCCGCCCAAAACCGGCGGCTCGCAATGACACGCAAAAAGAATCAAAAAACCTTCGTGTTCGCTTGCCCCGCGCTCTTTGCGGGGTTGTGGTGAATCCATTCATGGAGCTTACTCATGACCTGGAAACCCGTCCCCGGACACATCATGACCCAATGGGCCGCTGAAGTCGACCCGTCTTGCCCCCTGCCCGAGTATCCCCGCCCGCAGATGACCCGTCCGCACTGGGTGAATCTCAACAGCCTGTGGGACTACGCCATCGTGCCGAAAGAACAAAAGACCGTTGCGAAATACGAGGGCCAGATCCTCGTGCCTTTTGCGGTCGAGTCCGCGCTTTCGGGAGTCAAGCGTCCGGTGCTGCCCGACCAGCGGTTGTGGTACCGCCGCACCTTCACCTGCCCTCCCGCAGAGTGGAAGACCGGCCGGGTGCTGCTCCACTTCGGCGCAGTAGACTGGGAAACCGAAGTCTTAGTCAACGGCCAGAAAGCCGGCGACCATCGTGGCGGCTACCTGCCATTCACCTTCGACATCACGGAATTTCTACAAGATGGCGAAAACGAACTCGTCGTCGCTGTCTGGGATCCATCCGACAAGGGCGGACAAGAATGCGGCAAGCAATCGCTCATGCCCAAAGCCATCTGGTACACCCCCGTCTCGGGCATCTGGCAGACTGTCTGGCTGGAGCGCGTGCCGGAAACCAGCATCGACTCGCTGCGGCTGACTCCCGACCTCGACGCGGGGATTCTGTCCGTGGAAGTAAAACTGCGGGGTGCGGAGGACGGTGTCCGCATGGAGGCGTGCGCCTGCGACGAGGGGAATGAAATCGTCACGGGCATGAATCAGGTTGACGAGCCTCTGGTGCTCTCGATTCCAAATCCCAAACCGTGGAGCCCCGCATCCCCGCAGCTCTACGACCTCAAAGTGCGCCTAATCCGCGAGGGGCAGGTACTCGATGAAGTCGGCAGCTACTTCGCCATGCGCAAGTTCAGCCTCGCACGCGACGGGCAGGGGCATCTCCGCTTCCACCTGAATAACCAGCCGCTCTTTTTGTATGGTCCGCTCGACCAGGGTTATTTCCCCGACGGGCTGTACACGCCGCCGACCGAAGCCGCCATGCAGTACGACATCGAGTACACCCGCGCCATCGGCTGCAATTTCATCCGCAAGCACGTCAAGGTGGAACCGGCGCGCTGGTACACCCTCTGCGACCGGCTGGGGATGATCGTATGGCAGGACATGCCCAACGGCGGCAAACCGGTTGGCGATGTAACCACCGTGCTGGCGATGGTCGCCGGCATGAAATGGGATGACAAACACTGGCTGACTCGTTTTGGACGCGGAAATGAGTCCAACCGAAAGCAATATTATGCTGAACTGGAGGAGATGATCCTTCACCTTTATAACTCCCCCTGCATTGCCGCCTGGGTGCCGTTCAACGAAGGCTGGGGCCAGTTCGAGGCGGCGGAGTCCGTCAAGCGGATTCGCCTACTCGATTCGACACGATTGGTGGACCACGCCTCAGGCTGGTTCGACCAGCATGCCGGAGACTTCAACAGCATCCACACCTACTTCCGTAAGTTGTCCGCGCCAAAAAAAGACGACACGCGCGCCTTCGCCCTCTCCGAGTTTGGCGGGTACAGCCTGAAACTTCCGGGGCACATGTGGGACGAAAACAAAAAGTTTGGCTACCGCTTCTACGATACGCGCGAGGCGCTGACCGACGCTTATATCACCTTGCTCGAGCAGGAACTCGCTCCCCTGATCCCGCAAGGATTGGCAGTAGCCGTCTACACCCAGACGACCGACGTGGAGATCGAGATCAACGGTTACCTGACCTACGACCGTGCCACCGGGAAGATGGACGCGGACCGCATCCGCGCGGCGCATGAGAAGTTGTTCGCTCTATTTGGGTAATGTACCCGCCCGGTTTAGATCATATCAAAGCACTCGACAGGGTTTGACCCGGCCGGAATATCTTCCCCTACCCGTAAGCATAAGAGACTTGCGTACACGCCTGCCCGGTCTCCGGATTGAAAAGCAGCAGCAGGTACTCAAACTGCCCACCGCCGGCGAGCGAGAGTTGACCCGGCCGGCCTGCGATGTAGTAGGCAGGCAGCCCCTCGGCCATACCGAATACATTCTCATCCAGGCATCCCACCTTGCCCTCCGAAACCAAAGGAGGGATAGTGCTATTTTCTTCGTGAGAGACCACACGGTAATCCAGCTCAAGCCTGGCGGCGATTTCTTCGATCTGGCCCTCATCCGCCATGAAGAGACAGTAACCCGAACGCGTGGTATCGATCATGGCGCATGTCAGGTCCAAATCGGTTGTATTTGCTGGATCAAGAACTTCGTTCACATCAGATTTGAGTGGGACCCTGTTCGCTGAATTCCACAGGAAATTGCAAGCCAGAAGGGTCAAGCCAATCGCCCCATTTAAAAATAATCGTCCTGCCTTTTTCATATCAACCTCCCTAAATTAGCGGAATTCCTTGAGCAATATGAGCAGCCGAAAAATGGTTCTTTTCTGTTGTCACGTGTTGTGTTTTCGCAGCAGAAGTCCTCCGGTGACCGCCGCTGGGGTTAACAGAATTAACTCCAGCGGGGAGTATACCAAAGCAACCAGCACCGTCTGTACGACACACATGACAAGATCATTGTTGCCATCGCCGTTGTCCTGTCCAACGCACATCGGTGTGAGATTTAGGAACCCCAGAACCATGACCGCTGCAATCCAAGCCAGGATACCCTGGGCAAAAATCCATAATCCGGGGTGTTGCTTGAACGACTGCGGGAATAAGGTTGGACCCAAAAAGCCGATGACCAGGCTAACCCCCAGAAAAATCCCACAGGTGAGGATGTATGCCGGCCAGTAGTAATCATCTCCATCGGCCAGGAGCACCAGTGTGAGCCAAAGTACCGCCGGTATGGATGTGAACAGGATTGAAAGCAAGCGGGTCATGGTAGCCTCCTTGAATACCTCAAAGATACCCGCGGGAGGCTTGCGCAGGCTATCAGGTTCTGTCAAAAAGTATCGGAGTAAAAAAAACAACCCGCTGTGACGCAGGTCAACCCGGGGAGTATCTCCCGGGCGTATCGACCTGCATGCAGCGGGTGTTTCATCCGGCCGGTGGCCGGCTCGTGCAATTATTTCTTCTTGGCGATTGGAGCGGCGACCGATTGCTTGAATGTGGTCTTGGGGTGCTTCTTGGCGTACGCGGATGAAACAAATTTGCCGGTGTCGGAGGAGCGGAAGACTGTGATTTTCTTTGCTTTTGCCTTGGATTTTGTTGCCATGGGTTTCACCTCTCTTGGGATAGTGTCGTTGTAGATAATATACGACATTTTGCAGTCCAATGCAATAACTTTTAAGTACTAATTTTCGACGCCGGCGGCGCCCGGCGCCGGGCGCCGGGGGACTCTCCGTAAAGAAAAATCACACCGCGGGGAATTCACAGTGCACTTGCAGCCCACCCCCGGGCAGGTTGGCCGCGGCGATTTTTCCTCCCTGGGCCTCGACCAACTGCCGCGCAATGGCCAGCCCAAGCCCGGCGCCGCCCGAGGCGCGAGTGCGGGACTTGTCTCCGCGCCAGAAGCGGCTGAAGATATGCGGCAATTCCTCGTCCGGGACGCCGGGGCCGTTGTCGTTCACGCTGACCGATACCCATTCCCCTTCCCCGTGGACATCGATCCACACCCGGCCGCCCTCCGGGACGTAGCGCAGCGCATTGCTGACCAGGTTGCCGATGACCTGCTCGGTGCGCTGCGGGTCAAGCAGCGCCCGCGGGTTCTCCGCGGCACTTTCCAGGGAAAGCTGGATCCGGTTCTCCTCCGCTTGTGCCTGAAACAGGCTGAGGACATGGCGGGCGAGGTCGTTCAAGTCGAGTTCCTTTTTCTCGAAGGGCAGCTGGCGCGACTCGGCCAGGGTCAGCAGGCGCAGGTCATCCACCAACCGTTCGAGCAGGTAAGTCTCCTCGAGCGCGGGGACGATATGCGCCTCGTCGGCTGGATAGACACCATCTTGAATACCCTCCAGCCGGCCGCGCAGGACGGTCAGCGGTGTGCGCAGCTCATGGGCGATGTCTGCCAGCATGTCGCGCCGCTCACGGTCGTTGCGCTCGAGCGCGTCCGCCATCTGGTTGAAGCTGTCGCTCAAAATTTTCAGGTCATCCGGTCCTTGCACGCGGACGCGGGCGCTCAAATCCCCGTCCGCCACTTCCTTGGCGGCGGCGGTCACCTCCGCAAGAGGCAGGACCATGCGCCGGGTGAGCAGCAGACCGATCACCACGGTCAGGATCGCCATGAACACGGAAACCATAATCACGGGTTGCAGGAAATCGAAGGCATACCGCCGTTGGGGCGGCATGATATTTTCTGAGACCACGAACTGCCCGACCACAGCGCCATTCACAACAATCGGCGCAATGCGGTCACGGTCGCTCGGGGTATACACGAACCCGCCGGGTATCGCCACCCCGCGGTCCACCACAACAAATCCATTGCTGTCCAACAGAACACCCTCGCGCCACTGCCGCGTCTCAAAATCCTTCGGGTCGCTGAATACAAGGGTCACGCCATCCCAGCCTCCGCGGGCGAGGTAATAGGTCTCGAGGCGGCTGGTGATCGGCGGTCTGAAGAGCGGGTTGGATTGCGACGGGTTTAAAAGTACCAGCGCAGTGGTGGCAAGAATCACGATAAAGATGATCAGGACGACAATGCCAAAGGCGCGGAGCAGGAGCAAGTACAGCCGGTTGCGGATGGCGCGGGCGGTGGTGTTATGCATGATTAGCCCTCGAATTTGTAACCCACGCCGTGGACTGTGAAAATGTACTCGCCGGGTTCCAATTTGCGGCGCAGGTTGCGGATGTGCGAATCGATGGCGCGCTCGTAACTTTCAAAAGCCACGCCTCGCACCGCATTGAGCAATTGCGAGCGCGAGAAGATGCGCCCAGGCTGGCTCATCAACGTCGCCATAATTTCGAATTCTGTAGGGGTGAGAGTGACCGTCCGGTCCGGCAAATCCACCTGGTAGCGGGTGCGGTCGAGGGTGATCGTCTCGCCGCGGATGACGTCGCTGGCCGGGTCGCCGCTGGCACGCCTCAGGACAGTGCGCACGCGCGCCACCAGTTCCCGCGGGCTGAACGGCTTGGTGATGTAGTCGTCCGCGCCCAGCTCGAGGCCGATCAACCGGTCGGTTTCCTCGACCCGTGCAGTGAGCATGATGATGGGCACGTCGCTTTCGCGGCGCAGCGACCGGCACACGTCCAGGCCGTCCATGCCGGGGAGCATCAGGTCGAGCACGACCAGGTCCGGTTTATCCCGCCGGGCAGCCGCCAGCCCTTTTTCACCGTCCATGGCAGAGGCCACATCGTATCCGGCTGCCTTGAGGTAATCCCGGCAGATTTCAACGATCTTGGGTTCGTCGTCAATGACGAGAATTTTTCGAGGCATGGTTAGATTATGACACAAATTATTCAGTTCGTCCCCCAGCCCCGCCCCTCCGCAAAAGAGGAGGCAGAGGCCGGGGACCACTAAGAGGAGGAATAGAAATCACCGCACCGAGTCGCGCACCGAAGGCAGGATGCCCAGGACGATGACCGGGATGGCTGCGAACGCTTTCAAGGCATTCAGGGAGGTGGGTATCCAGTCAACAAAGCGCCCGCCGAGGGAGAATAAACCCGGCAGCGCGCCCAGCAGAATGAGGATCGCCAGTACGATGCCCAGGTTCAACGCCCAGCGCCTTTGCTTCCAAATGAAGAATACCGCGACCAGCACAAGCACGATACCGATAAGCGCAATCGCCATGCTGACATAGCGGATGTATTGGAAATCGATACCCAGGCTGCGGGCTGCGCCGAACAGGCTGAAGAGGCCGCCCGGTGCTCCCCGCTGCTGGAAATTACCTCCACCCGGTTGGAAATTCCCCTGCCGGGGCATCTGACCGGGTTGCATGCCCTGAGGCATCGCGGGCTGCCCAATGCGGATTCCGCTGGTCAGCAGGCCAACCAAGTTGAGCACGGCAATCGCGCCAAGCAGAATGGCGACGATCGTCAAATTTTTGGAACGGGGAGGGAGTGGTTTTTCAGATGCAGACATTTTTACTCCTTGCTATGAATAAGATTTACTCGTACCGAAGCGCTTCCATGGGGTGCAGGTTGGCAGCCCGGAAAGCGGGATAAAGCCCGAAGAACAAACCGATGGCAGCGGCGAAAAAGAAGGACAGCAGCACGGAGGACATGCTGACCACCGCCGTAATCAGACCCAGCGCAGTGAAGATGGTCGCGATGGCTGCCCCCAGCAGGATTCCGATCACGCCGCCAATGAGGCTGAGCGTCATGGTCTCGACCAGGAACTGGAACAGGATGTGATCCTTGCGCGCCCCGACCGCCTTGCGCAGTCCGATCTCGCGCGTGCGTTCTGAGACGGATACCAGCATGATGTTCATGATGCCGATTCCCCCGACCAGCAAGGAGATACCGGCAATTGCCCCAAGGAAAATGGTCATGGTATTCGTGACGCTCGACAGCGTGTCCAGCATTTCACTCTGGCTGGAGATGGTGAAATCCGAATCTTCGGTAGGCAGCAGCTCATGCTGCGTGCGCAGGATGGATTCCGCATGCGCCATGACACTTTCCACAGCGTCAGCACTGGCGGCGGATAGCGCAATGGAGCTGATGACTTTCTTTCCGTCATACACGGCGTTGGCACCAAACAGCTTGGCATAACCGGTTTCCAGCGGTATAAGAATCACGTCATTCGAATTGGTAAAACCTGCAGAATCCTGCTCCTTCAACACACCGACGATGGTGAAATTGACGCCGTTGATCTTGATGACCTTGTTGAGCGGGCTGAGCCCCAGGAACAGATCCTCTGCCGTCTGCGAACCGATAACAGCAACGCGATTCTTCGCAGCGCGATCCTTGGCGGTGATAGCCCGGCCCAGCTCGACTTCATTGGATGTGTTTACCTTGAAATAATCCTCCGTAATGCCCGTCACCGAAACACGCACGCTCTCACTGCCCTGCTTGACGTCATAGTTGCCCTGGTAGGAAGGGGCGATGGCGGCGACATTGGCTAGGCTGGATTTAAGCGCCTGGTAATCGTCCAAGGTTAGATACGAGAACTGAGCAGGCGTCCCTGCGCTGGGGCGGAAGCGGGCGGTCATGATGGTGATGAGGTTGGTGCCCGCGCTCTCGATTCGGCTGGTGATGCTGCTGGTCGCACCGTTGCCGATGGCCATGAGCGCCACCACCGCCGCCACGCCGATGACGATGCCGAGAATGGTCAGCGCCGAGCGCAGCTTGTTGGCGGTCAGCCCGCGGAAGGCTGTTCGAAAATTTTGTGAAATCAACATGGTTTACTCCTTGCTAATCCTCGCCGTCGGGGCGCGGCGTGCCGGCTTTGATCGGGGACAGATTCGGAGCATCCGAGACAATATGTCCGTCTGCCAGGCGGATGATGCGGTTAGTATGGTGGGCGATGAAAGGATCGTGGGTGACCAGGATCACCGTCTGCCCGAAATCCTTGTACAGCGACTGGAACAGGCCGATGATCTCCGCGCCGGTCTTGCTGTCCAGCGCGCCGGTGGGCTCATCCGCCAGAACGATGGCTGGGTCATTGACCAGCGCCCGCGCAATGGCCACCCGCTGCTGCTGCCCGCCCGAGAGTTCGCTGGGGTGATGGTCGACGCGGTCCTGCAGGCCGACCATTTCAAGGGCTTTGAGTGCTTTTTCACGGCTGGCTTTTGAGCCCATGCCGGAATAAGTAAGAGGCAGGAGCACATTTTCAAGCGCGCTTGTTCGAGACAACAGGTTGAACTGCTGGAAGACAAAACCGATCTTCTTGTTGCGCACATCCGCCAGCTGGGTGTCGGTCATGTGTTCCACCGGGCTGCCGTCGAGTGAATATGAGCCTGCTGTCGGTGCATCCAGGCATCCCACGATGGACATCAATGTGGACTTGCCTGAGCCGGACGGCCCCATGATGGCCACCATCTCACCTTTATCGATGTTGAACGAAACGTTATCCAGCGCGTGGATCTCGTTCTCGCCCATCGTAAAGACCTTGGTTAACTGATCAATCTGGATCATAGAGTTCACCTTAGGGGACGAAAATACCACCGCCGCCGCCGGGACCGCCGCCGGGAAAGCCTTCCTGATCGCTGCTGCTGGATGTGGTATCCGTGATGATCTGCACCTGGTCGCCTTCCTGAAGGTCACCGGTAACTGCCACCAGATCTCCCTGAATGGAATCACTGACGATTGCGACTCGTTCCACCCCGCCATCGGCTGTGACCCTTATGACATATTCGCCGGTGGTGTCCGTCGCCACCGCACCTAAAGGCACGGCCAGCATGACGCGTGGATCGCTGGTGACCAGGTTGACATCCGTGGTTGCGCCGAAGAGAGGCGTTACATCTGTGGGATCAAGCGCCACAACTACCGTGTATTTGACTAGCCCGCTGACGGAGTTGCCCATCGGGTCGACCATGGTGACATGCCCGGTCAGAGTCGTGTCGGGGAGTGTATCCATGGTGATGGTGGCGGTATTTCCCACCGAGACGCGGGAAATGTCCGATTCGTCCACCTGGGCTTCCACTTTGAGCGTATCAGGGTTCACAATAACCACAGCCGTATCACCGGTCTCCACCAGATTGTTCGGGGAGGTCAGCACGGCAATGATTTCGCCGTCAAAGGGGGCGATGACTGCCATGCTGTTGACCGTCGCTTGGGCGCCATCCACCTTGGCCTGGGCAGCCGCGACATCGCTCGGGTCGGGTCCGTCCTTCAGGCGCTCCCATTCGCGCTGGGCATCCTCGAGCTGCGCTTCTGCCAGCGCAAAATCGGCCAGGATCTCAGCCACATCGTTGTCGGTCGGAGATCCCTTGTACCAGTTTAAATTCGCCAGGGCGCTCCGGTAGGCTTTTTGAGCCTCATAAAGCCTCGAATAAGCAGAAGCATAGACTGGATCATTCGGTGTTTTGTCACTCACCTGATTGAAATCATGTTGCGCCTTATCCACTGCTTTTTGGGCTATGGTCAACTGCGACTCGGCATACTTGATCATCTCAGGAGTGGCGCGTTGATAATCCAACGCATCGACTTTATTCTTAGCGATGTCATAAGCTTCCTGCGCTGCAGCCAGAGCTACCTGAGCCTGCGCAGTTGCAAGGTTAGAACTCTTCACATCCTCCAGGTTGCGCTGGGCGGTGACCAGCTCCGCCTGGGCCGAGGCGATGCTCGCAGGAACTGAATCAGCCTTGAGGGTGGCAAGCACGTCTCCCGCCTTGACCTGCTGCCCAACCGTTACTTTGACTTCGTCGACGATGCCGCTGGTCTTCCAGGCCAGTTTTGCCAGTTGATCCGCGTCCAGGCTGCCGGAGGTCTCGATCGAATCGGTTACAGTCACGCTGGAGACCGTGCCCACACCGCCTCCGGCGGCGTTGATGGCGCTGGCGGTGGCCGAGGACCCCGCTCCACAACCCGTCAGGATTGCTGCAGAGACCAGAACAACGAGTATGGAAAATATTGAAAGTAATCTGTTCTTTTTCATAGGTCATCCTTTTTTCTAGATTTCTACAGGACAACGATACCAACCGGATGTGAAGAAATTGTGAAGAATGACTGGAGAGTTGTGCCGTGGTTGTCCGGAGCACCAATCAAAAAAACACTCCCCTCAAGGGAGCGTTAACCAATCATCCGGGAATCAGTTTACAGGTTTTTTAGCCTGTAACCCACCCCGGGCTCGGTCAAGATGATCTGAGGACGGCTGGCATCGGCTTCGATCTTCCCGCGTAAATTGCTGACGTTGACCCTGAGGATATGTGTCTCAAACTCATAGGCGGTCCCCCACACCGCGCGCAGCAATTGGCGATGAGTCATGACCTTCCCGGCATGTTGCACCAGCGTGCGCAGGATATCGTATTCGGTGGGAGTCAGGGTCACCGGTTCGCCATTCACGGTCACATGCCGCTGCGCCAGGTCCACGGTCAGACCGCCGGTCTGAAAGACAGGTTCATTATCCGGTTGTGTTGAGCGCCTCACGGCCACCCGGATGCGAGCCATCAATTCGCTGACACCGAAGGGCTTGGTCAGGTAATCGTCGGCACCTGCATCGAGCGCAGCCACCTTGTCATCCTCGCGCTCTCGGACGGACACCACGATGATGGGAATGGTCGTCCACTCACGCAGGCGGCGGGTGACCTCCACACCGTCCATGTCAGGGAGCCCAAGATCGAGAATAATCAAGTCGGGATGGTCGGCTGCAGCCGTCCGTAGAGCTTCCTCACCGTTCACCGCTTCAAAGACCTCATACTGGTTGCCCAGGGAGACCTTGAGAAAACGCCGGATGGCACGCTCGTCATCCACAACCAAAATGCGCAGGGAGGATTCGCTCATGCAGACACCTCCAGCGGCAAAGCAAAAGTGATGACCGTCCCGCCGCCTTCGCGCTCGCCGGCCCAGATCCGTCCGCCGTGCGCTTCGATGATTCCCTTGCTGATCGCCAAACCCAGTCCGGTACCGGTCACCTGCCCGGGGCTCTGGACGCGATAAAACTTGTCGAACACGCGGTTTAGATCCTCAGCGGGAATGCCGATGCCGCGGTCCAGAACCGTCACCTGCAATTCCCCATAATGCAAACCGGCATGGATGTCGAGCGGTGAATTATCAGGAGAGTATTTGAGAGCATTATCCAGCAGATTAATTAATACATGGACAACGAGGACGAAATCCAGGTTGACCAGCGGGGTGTCGGGAGACACCTCCACCCGGATTTCGCGCTCCAAAATACGGTCTTCCATTTGTCCGAGCGCTGCGCCAACCAAATCCTGCACTTCGCACGGTTCACGCTTGACCTGTAATGCGCCGGATTCGAGCCGGGTCATATCCAGCAGGTTGCCGACAAGCCGGTTAAGCCGGTCGGCTTCCTCCCGGGCGGTCTCCACCAGGCTTTGCCGCGCGGAAGGATCAAGCGTCTCATCGCTCTCGAGGGCGGTCAAAGCCCCGGTAATGGAGACCAGCGGCGTGCGCAGGTCATGTGAAATCGAGTTGAGCAGGGCATTCTGTAATTTTTCCGCAGCCTGCAACAATTTTATCTGGCGACCCTGCTCCGCCAATTGGACACGCTCGATGGCCTGCGCGGACTGGCTGGTAAAGGCTTCGAGCAGGCGGCGCTGATCGGGGCTAAGGATGGAGTCCGAATCCTTTGGTTTAACGCCGAGAACCCCGACAGTTCGCCGGGCGGTTTTCAGCGGCATGAAACGAAATTCAGCGCCGGGAAGGGTGTTGGTACCACGCCCGGCTGATTCTCCATTAATGAACGCCCACTGTGCCACAGCAAACTCGGTCTCTCCCGACGGGACATCCGTTGTAAGAGAATCAGGGGCGAGTTTTCCTCCTTCCGCCAGGTAAACGACGACTGCGCGTCCGAAAGCCTCCTCAATGTGCGTCTGAATGGCGTTCAGGACAGCTTCCATCCCATCCGCAGCCGCCAGATCGCGGCTGAGCGAGTAGAGGGCAGCTGTGTCGGCTTCGCGGCGTTCTGCTGCGTCCGCCTGTTCACGGGCACGGACGGTGAGGTAGCTGATCACCCAGCCGACGATCAACAAACCGGCAAAAGTCAGCAGGTATTCGGTATCCTCGACTGTAAAAGTGAAATGCGGTGGAATAAAAAAGAAGTCAAAAAAGAGCACTCCTAAAATAGAAGAGAGTATGGCCGGCCCCCGGCCCAGGTACACCGCTGAAATGACCACCATTAACAGGTAGACCATCACCAGATTGGTCGGTGAAAGCTCTCGTCCAAGCAATACTCCAAAAATTGTGGCGGCGGCCACCAGTAAAATGCTCCAGACATAGCGCAGGAAAGGCCGGTGCGGCTGCCAGGGAGCTTCTTCAGGGGTCAATTTTCCCGATTCGGCGCTGGAGATAACATAAATATCGATATTGCCACTGCGCCGGATAAGTTGTTCAACGACGGATCCGCGCAACCATTCCTGCCAGACCGGGCGCAGGGGTTTACCAGCGATAATTTTGGTGACGTTATGCTTGTGGGCGTACTGAAGGAGCGCTCCGGCCACGCCCGGCGAAGCCTGACTCACCGGGAGGATTTTTGTGCGGGCACCGAGGTCCTCGGCAAGACGCAAGGTCCGGGCGATCTGGTCGCGACTGGTTTGTGAAAGGCGATCATGTTCCTGGGTCTCCACATAAACGGCGAACCACTCGGCGTTGAGTTCATCCGCCAGTCGGCGGGTGGAACGGACGAGGCGCTCACCCAGCATGTTCGGGCTGATGCAGACCAGTAATCGCTCGGTGGCGTGCCAGGGGCCGGGGATGGCGCGCGTCTGCATGTAGGCGCGCATCTGGTCGTCCACGCGTTCAGCAGCGCGGCGCATGGTCATTTCACGCAAGGCAGTGAGATTCCCCTTGCGGAAGAACTCGTCAATTGCGCGCGCAGCCTGCTCTGGAATATAGACCTTGCCTTCACGCAGGCGGTTCAACAATTCATCGGGCGGCAGGTCCACCAATTCGATTTCGGTCGCCGAATCGATGACGCTGTCGGGAATCGTCTCGCGCACAAGCGTGCCGGTGATCTGGGCGACAACATCATTCAGGCTTTCAAGATGCTGAATATTGAGGGTGGTGTAAACGTCAATGCCGGCGGTGAGCAGCTCCTCCACGTCCAGGTAGCGCTTGGGATGGCGCGAGCCGGGAGCATTGAAGTGTGCAAGTTCATCCACCAGCACCAGCTGCGGATGGCGGGCAAGGACGGCGTCCACATCCATTTCGGTCAACTCAACGCCGCGATATTCAATTCTTTTTCGCGGGATGATCTCCAGCCCGACGACCATTTCCTCGGTCTCGACGCGCTTGTGGGTTTCGATATAACCGATAACCACATCCACGCCTTCTTCACGCCGTTGGTGAGCGGCTTCCAGCATGGCATAGGTTTTGCCGACTCCAGCGGCATAGCCGAGGAATATCTTGAGTTGCCCGCGGTGGCGAGCGTTTTCATCCGCCTGTACTTGGGCGAGGAGCTGATCAGGGTCGGGGCGGGAATTTGTTGTGGTCATGGTTTTAGCTATAAGGAAAACTTTAACTCGATTTTATCCCATCCAACGCCAGATTTAACCGGAGAACATTGACGCGCGGCTCTCCGAGGAGGCCAAACTGGCGTCCTTCCGTATACTGGTCCACCAAGGTGCGTACTGCGTCTTGACTCATTCCTCGTTCTTTGGCCACGCGAAAAACTTGATAAAGTGCGGCGGCGACGCTGATGTGAGGATCGAGACCGCTGCCCGAAGCAGTAACCAGATCAACAGGGACTGGAGCGGTGTTGGCCGGATCAGCGGCTTTGAGCGCATCCACCCGAGCCTGAACTGCATCCAGAAGAGCCGGGTTCAGAGGTCCGTAGTTTGAGCCGGAAGAGCCGGTCAAATTTACAGCATTGAATGCGTTGTAAGGAAAAGTACCGGTCGCCGAGAGACGCCCCCAGAAATATTCAGGGTCGTCAAAGGGTTGGCCGATTAATTTTGATCCGATGGCTTTTTCATTATCAATGATCAAGCTGCCATTGGCTTGTAAAGGAAACACCGCCTGTGCAAAACCGGTTACAACCAACGGGTAGACCAGACCAACCAGTATTGAAAAGAAGAGCAGCGTGACCAGTGCTGGACGGATTTGTGATTTCATTTCTTCTCTCGCTATGACTAACCAGAAGGCTGCGTACGTTCAAAGGCGTTGGCAATCTGCATCGCAAAATTTTTGAGCAGACGGCTGTCTCCCGCCGGCAATGGGATATCCTCGCTGCCCCAAATCTGGATTTCACCAACCAGACCCCAGGAATTCAAGAGCGGCAATTGCCTGTCCGGTTTGCCGGTCTTCTCTACATGATTGGGTTCACCGACAACGGTATCCGGTGCATCTTTTTGGGGGCGGTAGATGACCTTGACCAGGTTCGCCAGAAAGACCTTTTGGATGTATTTTGCGGCGACATGCGCCACAGCATCCTGAGTGTGCAGGCCTGTCAGCGCGGTGCTGAGATCGTACATCATAACGGTCTCGCGGGCTGTGGACAGGCTGGCTTGAATGCGTCCCACGACTACGATGGCGACTGTTAGAAAAATGGCCAGAACCAGCCAACCTTCCAGCCGTGCCACTGCAAAGGTATAGAACGGTGGGATAAAAAAGTAATCGAACATCAATGCCGCCACCAGAGCGGCAGTGATACCGGCCTGTTGTCCCCAACGGTTCGCACTCCAGGCAATCGGGACTAGATACAGCAAGGCAATCACCGCCTCGCCGAGCGTATCCCGCCCAATCAACAACATGATCGCGGTGGTCGCGAGAATGACCAGGACTGCCAGCAGGGATTGGGAAATTTGCCTGGGTGAAAATTGAAGTTTTTTCATTGATAACATCCTTCCATTGTTAGACCAGATTCAATGTAGCCAAAAGCATATCGATCAACTTGATGCCGACAAAAGGGGCTACCAGTCCGCCCAGCCCGTAAATCAACAGGTTATTGCGCAGTAATTTATCCGCAGGGACAGGGCGGTAAGGTACGCCGCGCAGAGCCAGCGGGATGAGCGCGATAATGATCAACGCGTTGAAAATCACTGCTGAAAGAATGGCGCTCTGCGGCGTTGCCAGCTGCATAAAGTTCAGCGTCAGCAATGCCGGGTAGGTGGATGCAAACGCGGCCGGGATGATGGCAAAATATTTCGCGACGTCATTGGCGATACTGAAAGTAGTCAGCGCGCCACGCGTCATCAGCAGTTGCTTTCCGATTTCCACGACCTCGATCAACTTGGTGGGGTTGCTGTCCAGGTCGATCATGTTGGCCGCTTCGCGCGCGGGTTGTGTGCCGGTATTCATCGCCACCGCCACATCCGCCTGGGCCAGCGCCGGGGCATCGTTGGTTCCATCGCCGGTCATCGCCACCAATCGTCCACCTGCCTGATATTCCCGGATGAGTTTTAACTTGGCTTCTGGTGTTGCCTGCGCTAGAAAATCGTCCACACCGGCTTCGGCCGCAATTGCTCCCGCGGTCAACGGGTTATCGCCGGTAATCATCACCGTCTTTATTCCGATCGCGCGCAATTGGGCAAAACGCTCCTTGATGCCTCCCTTGACGATATCTTTGAGGTGCACCACGCCAATCGCCTGCGCGTTACGCGTCACCACCAGAGGTGTACCGCCGGTACGGGCAATCGAATCAACAATCGACCGTAAGTCGGTGGGCAGCGGGTTGCCGCTATCGTTGACGAGTTTCATCATCGTGTCCGGCGCGCCTTTGCGAATGCTCGTGCCGTTCACGTCCACACCGCTCATGCGTGTTTGCGCGGTAAAAGGGATGAAATGCGCGCCTTGCTGGGTTTGCAGTTGACTTCTATCCAGCAATAAAGGCCCGGTACCGACCTTCCGCCCGCGCAGTCCGAACTTTTCCTTGGCTAGAACGACAATTGAACGACCTTCGGGAGTCTCATCGGCCAAACTTGCCAGCTGTGCTGCTTCTGCCAGTTCCGCAGCCCCCACCTTGCTGACCGGAATCAAATCTACTGCCTGGCGGTTACCAAGCGTGATGGTACCAGTCTTATCGAGCAGCAGCACATCCACATCCCCCGCGGCTTCAACGGCTCGTCCGGACATGGCAATGACGTTATGCTGAATGAGCCTGTCCATGCCTGCGATGCCGATGGCCGAGAGCAGCCCGCCGATGGTGGTGGGGATCAGGCAGACAAGCAGGGCCACGACCACGGTAATGGTAATGGGAATCCCCATCCCGGAAGCTGTCACGCTATAAAGAGAATAGGGCAACAAGGTGGTACACACCACCAGGAAAATGATCGTGAAACCTGCCAGCAGAATGTTCAGGGCAATTTCATTAGGTGTTTTTTGGCGTTTGGCACCCTCCACCAAGCCGATCATGCGGTCGAGAAAACCCTCACCCGGATCCGTGCTGACGCGGACGATCAACCAGTCCGAGAGCACCCGCGTGCCGCCGGTAACAGCACTTCGGTCGCCTCCGGATTCGCGGATGACTGGCGCTGATTCTCCTGTGACAGCGCTCTCGTCCACCGAGGCGATGCCTTCAACAATTTCACCGTCCGCTGGAATAATGTCGTTGACATCGACAATGAAATAATCGCCCTTATGCAAGTCGATGGAGCCAACCAGATCAAAGTTGGCATCACGCTGAGGATGATGCAGTTTCTTAGCCTGGGTTAGCTTGCGAGTTTTGCGCAAAGCCTCGGCTTGAGCCTTGCCTCGTCCTTCAGCGACGGCTTCTGCGAAATTGGCAAACAGCACGGTGAACCATAACCAGATTGCCACCACGCCGATAAAACCTGCGGGCGCTTCGCCCTGCCCAAGAAGAGCCTGTATCCACAGCAGGGTGGTCAACACGCTGCCGACTTCGACCACGAACATGACCGGGTTGCGCAGCATACGGCGCGGGTCAAGTTTCAGGAAAGACTCCCAGATGGCGCGCTGATAAATCTCACGCCGGTAGGAGGGTTGTTTTTTGAGTCCAGTATTCATAAGATTAATTTCCCAACATCAGGTGTTCGACAATTGGTCCCAGCGACAGTGCCGGGATGAAACTCAGTGCACCGACAACCATGATGACACCGATCAACCAGACTCCAAATAAAGGAGTATGGGTGGGAAGTGTACCCACGCCTGCCGGAACTTTCTTCTTTCGGACAAGCGACCCTGCAATCGCCAGAGTCGGGATCGCCAGCCAGTAACGAGCAAAAAGCATGCAAATTCCCAATGCAGTGTTGTAGAAGGGTGTGTTCGCGCCCAGCCCGGCAAAGGCACTTCCGTTGTTATTGGCTGCGGACGAAAAAGCGTATAACACCTCACTGAAACCGTGCGGACCGCCGGTGTTCCAGATGGTGGCAAGGCCTGAAGGGGTAACGACAGCAATGGCCGTGCCGACATTCACAAGCAGAATTGGGATCAGGAGCATGATAGAGGCCATCTTCATCTCATAGGCCTCTATTTTTTTACCCAGGTATTCAGGCGTACGCCCCACCATTAATCCAGCAATAAACACGGCGACAATGACGAAGGCTAACATGCCATACAGCCCCGAGCCGACGCCGCCAAAGATGATCTCCCCCAGTTGCATCATGAACAGAGGCACCAGACCGCCGAGAGGCATGAATAAGTCATGCATTGAATTGACCGATCCGTTGGAAGCTGAGGTGGTGGCAGTGGCCCAAAGGGCAGAGTTGGCGATGCCGAAGCGCACCTCCTTTCCCTCCATGTTCCCACCGGGATTCATAGCGCTTTGTGTTTGATCGACACCCATCGCAGCAAAAGCCGGGTTACCACCCTGTTCCGCCCAGACTGCCAGCCCGAGAAATGCCACAAAGATGATTGTCATCACCGCCAGGATCGCCCAGCCCTGGCGCGTATCGCCCACCATTTTGCCGTAGGTGTAGGCGAGAGAAGCGGGGATGAGCAAAATGGCGAGCATTTCAAGAAAGTTGGATAGAGGCGTAGGGTTTTCGAAAGGATGAGCCGAGTTCGCATTGAAATATCCGCCCCCGTTGGTCCCCAGTTGCTTGATCGCGATCTGTGAAGCCGCCGGGCCGACCGCCAGCACCTGTTGAGTGACCTCATTCCCATTTGCGTCAACTGTCGGCTGTAATAATGTCACAGTCTGGTAAGGGCTGAAGGTCTGCACTACCCCCTGAGAGACCAGCGCAAAGGCCAGCAGTAGCGATAGCGGCAACAGAATGTAAAGTATGGAACGGGTCAGATCGACCCAGAAGTTGCCGACCCCTTTGGCGTTGTGTCTTACGATACCGCGAAGGAGCGCCACCAGGACGGCCATGCCTGTGGCAGCCGAGAGGAAGTTCTGAACGGTCATAGCCAGCATCTGGCTCGCGTAGCTCATGGTCGCTTCGCCGCCATAGCCCTGCCAGTTGGTATTGGTGGTGAAACTGACCGCCGTGTTCCATGATGAATCAGGCGTGACCGCTCCCAACCCCTGCGGATTGAGTGGTAATACTCCCTGGAAACGCTGTAAGGCATACACGGCGAGCAGGCCTACCGCGTTGAACAGCAGCATGGCAATGGCATAGACTTTCCAATCCATCTCCTCTTCGGCTTTAACGCCCGCAAGGCGATAGAGAAACCGTTCGGCAGGCTTCAGGATCGGGTCAAGGAATGTGTGCTCGCCCTGGTATACCCTTGCCATAAACAAACCAAGCGGCTTTGCCAGTAATAGCAGAACCACTATATAAAATCCGAGTTGAATCCAACTGTAGATGTTCATCCGAACCACTCCGGCTTGAGAAGTGCCAGCACCAAATAAACAAACAGGGCCAAGGTAATCAGCCCGGTGATGAGATAGAGCCAATTCACGCCTTATCCTCCATCAATCGCTCGCAGATCATAATGAATCCCCAACTCAGCACCAGAAAGATAAGAGTTAACGCGATATAGAGAAGATCAGCCATCTTGTGCCTCCGAAGAATAAAAGGACTTACACAGTATATGCTTTTCAAATTCACGAAAGGGTCAAGGGAGGGGAGGAGAGCGTCAAGAAAGTATCAATTTGACCGCTGCTATCTCCTGGTTTTCATCTGGGGGCAGGCTTATTAATTTCTTGACACTTTCTTGACCACCAAACCCTATTCTGAAGTCTTAGAATAAGCAGGAATTCATGATAGACCGTCAAGAAAAGACATGATTCGCAATCCGTTTGATAAACCCGGTGGAAAAATGAAACGTTTCTTGAAATGGATTTGCGCCGGGCTGCCACTTGGCGGAATTATCTGGGCGTCTTTTCTGCCCTTACAGTCGTGGATGCAGCAGGTACTTATTCTTCTGATGATCATTTGGTTTTATGCTTTTTTCCTGCTGGATTGTTTATTTATGGGAGGGTGATGCCCTGAACCCTGCCATCTTCCCAAACGGGCATGAACTCCTCAATGGGATTAAGGGTGAATGTGAAGAATGACAACTGACACCTACATAGCAAATCCGGTAGTTCATCTCCGGAATGAATATGAGCGCCAGCAGGCGCTTTTTCTTGCCCAGCCGATCATTGTCCAACGATTTATTGAATCGCAGGCGCAGCGTCTGGCAGAGGCCGCGACCAATAACGCGCGACAGGTGCGCTTCATGCTGCCCGATCAGGTGACGGCAAAAGCGCCACACTCGGGTGAAATGGCAGCCATGCTGGTGCCCGCCCAAGTGCGTGAACAGACCCTGGGCAGATGGCAACTCCGATATACGGGGCAATCCCTTCGTGACGAGTTGCGCCTGAAATTGAGCGAACTGGAGCAGTCACCCGACCGCGCGATCAATGCGAGCGCGTCTCTCATTCGGTATGCCACCGCGATCCACTTGGTGCACAACATGCTTCCTGCCGGTCGCTCAGTCACCTATCGAGCAGATTCGGATGAACAAATCCCTTCGATCCCCGAGCCAATGGTTGGGGAGTCGGAATCCGCTCTGACCTCGGCAGAGGATGCCATCGTCGAGCAGGATTCCACCGAGAGCGGCCGCGGCGAACTCGTGGTTCCTTTCGTCCCGGCTGCGCGGCGCTTTTACCTGCCCCAGTGGGTGTCGTTCGACGACCAGGGAAAATTGCTGGTTAATTCAATCAATGAGGCGGAGGCAAATCAGAGCCTCCATGGAACGCTTTCTCGCCATCCTGCACACGGCCTCTTCACTGGCAACCTACATCGTTGCTGATGAGACTTACCAGCAAAAACGTTACGGAATGCTTGGACAGGCCATCAATCAGGGGCGGGCTTTAGCACTCTATAAGACGGACCAAATAATCAAAAGAATAAAAGAACGCGCTAAAAACGGGACACTTAATCGAGGTTTGAGCATTTCTCTGCCCTATTATGACGACCAGAAACTGCATATGGCGGAGGTCCTGCTGGAAGTCATCCCTGCAGGGCGGATTTTATTCAAACCCATCTTTGTTGTACGCGCTACCCGGTTGGAACATGCCAAGGTCTCACAGGATACCCGTTTGAGTCCCTCCACGAGGAAGCACCTCCTGCTCGAGCTTCATTTGCTGGAGGAAGCTTTCAAGTCAATGAAAGAAATTAACTAAAGGTAAATCAATGTCGATTCTTTTTTCAATAGGTCTATTGATCGTCTTCCTGGCGATCTCCATACGTATTGCACCGCGGGAAAAAGCCGAAGACGCACATATCCACGGCGCCGGTCAGATTGGATTATTGGCAGCAATAGCATTATTTGGCGTGGATTATTTCACATCCTACTTTTATGCCACGGGTGAAATGATGAGTGCCCTTCACCCTTATGGTTTGCAGCAATATGCCTGGGTCGCGGTTGCTTTTATCGCACTGGCAAACGTCGTATTCGGTGGTTTATACATGTATTCTCTGGGGATATTCAACGAGGGCGGTGGCTCCTATACGGCGTCGATGCGTTACCTCTCCCCTGGATTGAGCCTTGTCGTAGCTGTGGTTTTAATTCAAGACTATGTTTTCACGATCGTCGTATCCACACTTTCAGGTGTTGATCAATTACTCTCAATTACAAACTCCTATGGACTTTACTGGTTTTGGCGTTTTTTAATCGGGGCCGCTCTGGCAGGCATTACCTGGTTTCTCACAATCCGCGGGCGCGGGGAATCGGCCCG
The DNA here is from genome assembly GCA_963709295.1 of uncultured Chloroflexia bacterium. Taxonomy (GTDB): domain Bacteria; phylum Chloroflexota; class Anaerolineae; order Anaerolineales; family Villigracilaceae; genus JBGPQJ01. The sequence continues at coordinate 267,714 of CAVPVW010000008.1, forward strand.
GGTGGTCTTTACCGGTCTGGCTCTGTTTGTTTTCTTAACAATTACCATGATGGGAGGGCTGATATACGCTAAATTGACCGGAGTTCCTCCAGTCCAATATCCTTTTGAAGTTGAGACACCTGCATCCATTTGGGGGGCAGCTTATCATATGTTAACTGCCTCGATGAAAGGACTTGTCGCCTTAAGTGGTCTGGAAGCGATGTCCAATGGAATTCAATTTGTGAAAAACGAGGATGCCGGAATTGTTAACTGGGGCAAGAAGAATTTATCAAAACTGAATTGGCTATGGCACTTCTATAGTGGAAAATCCGGGATCGGCAGATTTGTACAGACTTCGTTCCTGTTTTATGGAGGGATTACAACTGCATTACTGGCGTATTTTGCATTTCATTTCAATGTATTTGACGGCACATTGGGACGCTCCCTGGTAGGAAATCTATCGTACATTGGGTTTAATGTTTTCCCTGGCGGTTCAATATTATATTGGGTGTATCAGATTCTTGCCGTAGCCTTGTTAGCCGCCGCTTCCATGACCGCCTTTCAAGACCTGCAGGCAACAGCCTGGCGCGACGTTGCCATCGGTGAGATTCCCGAAATTGTCGTCTACCGGAATCCACAAGGGACATTCACCCGATCGGTCACAGCCGGATTTATCGTGGCAATAGTGATCCAGTTTCTGGTCAAAGGAAATACCAGCGCCGCCGTTCCATATTATGGTATCGGTGTATTCATGCCGATTATGGTCATGGGGTTTGCCATTCGGAAGCACATCCTTGTAACCTATACCGGCGCAAAACGCACCTGGGGTTCGGCTGCAGCGGGAATTGCAGGAATCCTCGCCGGTTTTGTTTTTATCGGCCAAATCGCCGGGAAGTGGAATGAGGGCGGTTGGGTGGTGCTAATCACTTTCAGTATCCTTGTTCTCGCAGCAAATCTGTTGCTTATATCTCCAATTGGTTATCGCGATCCCAAAACCATCCATCGCATTGTTCGCGATAAGGCTCGTGTTCAAGGGTCCATGGCCTCCATTGTGGAATGGCAATCATTAAAAATGCAGGAGTATCGCTATTCGGTGCGAGAGCGTTTCATAATTCAAGTCACCCATTTCTTTGAACTATTCGGGGTCCGGCGGCCTGTACGCTTTGAACCCACCCCGGTGGAAGCCGGTGATTACGATCATGCGCTTCATTCGGATCACCCCGAAGCCCCTTCGCTGCTGGAGCAATACCTCGACAAACCTGAACCGAAATTAGGCGGTGCGCCAAAAGAGACGGAACAGAGTCAGGATCAAGATTGAACCACGAAAACGCTGGAGAAAAATCAATCCGGCGTTTTCTTTTCCAACTTCATATTTGCTTACCAGAGTTTAATCACACAAAAGCAAGGATGATCCGCGACAGCTCGACAATTCTCCGGAGATGGAAAAGGTTTTCCATTACACCAAATACACAATATATTGGTACAAATACTTGATTTTTTAATAATTTCGACTATAATATTAGTTGAAAAAAGTATTCAGGAGACCAGATCATGGCTGAAGCAATCTCGACCAGAGCACAACGCAAGCGCGGGAACGGACGCACAGGGAAATCGCCCTTCATCGTGCCGACCGATGGCGAAATCAAAGTAGGCAACCGTCTGCGAGGGATTCGCTCCGAACGAGGTCTGTCCATCCGCGCTCTCGCAGAGATCAGTGGGTTAAACGTCAACACTCTCAGCCTGATCGAAAACGGGAAGACCTCTCCCAGCGTGGGAACCCTCCAGCAGTTGGCGCAAAGCTTGCAGGTGCCCATCTCGGTTTTTTTTGAAACAGACCATGGTGAAAAGAAGATCGTTTTCCAGAAAAACGGCATTCGTCCACGCGCCGCTTTCAATCACGGGGTGATGGAAGATTTGGGAGCTGGGATGCCGCGCTTCGGCGCTGAACCTTTGATCGTCACACTCAATCCCGAGGCCGATAGCGGAAAGAATCCCATCGTCCACACCGGTCGCGAGTTCATGTACTGTATTGAAGGACACATTGCTTACACGGTGGACGGAGAGACGTACAACCTTGAACCAGGCGACAGCCTGCTTTTCGAGGCTTATCTGGCGCATCGCTGGCGCAACCCCGATAAAACTCCTTCGCGTGCCTTGATTGTCCTGTGCCCGATGGACAGCCGGGAAAATGCCACAGAAAGGCATTTCATGAAGTAAGCCTTGGGTTTCACTTAAGGAGGTGAGCCATGTTAACTTCAAACCATTCCCGTTTTTTTATCATCGCTCTTTCGGTGTCTTTGCTTATACTTTCAGCAGTGGCCGTCCCAACCACTGCCTTCGCCGATTCATCAGAACCGCCACCGGACAACGGCAACTGCGTCAACTGCCACGATAATCTCTATTACCTGCATGACACAGGCAAATACTTCTGCTTGAACGAATCGCCAATGGCCTGTGTGGACTGCCACGGAGGCAATCCGCAGGCAACCATCATGGAGGAGGCCCACACACTTCGCACTGCCCATCCGGTAATCAACGAGGACATAAGCAAGTGCCAGCAATGCCACCCCGAACAATGTACTGAAAGAATGACAATATTCGGCCATGTTGCCGGATTCAGCAACACGGTTCTTATAGCAGGAGCTCCTCTGCCTCAATTGCCCTTAGAACAGTCTTTGCCACTCCCCGCTGCCGAGGAGACGGCCGCGAACGGTTGGATGTTCTCAATGATGGAGTTGACCGTCCTGCTCATTTTCACCGTATTGATCATGGCGCTGTATATCTATCGCAAAGCACACAATGAAAAAACTCATAACAAAGGATGAACCCATGAAAATCGCAGTCGTCACAGATGACAATGAAACCATCAGTCAGCACTTCGGGAGGGCACACTTCTATCTGGTTTATACGGTATCCGATGGAAAAATTACCGGCAAGGAAACGCTCCCCAAGCCGGGACATGATCAATTCGCAGGCGAACATCATGGAGAACACCATGGAGAAGAACATGGGCAAGGTCCTCATGCTGAAGCCCGCCATGGGTCAATGATGGATTCCATCAGCGACTGCAAAGTGCTCATCGCCCGCGGCATGGGGATGGGAGCCCGAAACAGCCTGGAAGCACGCAACATTAAAGCATTCATAACGGATATCCCGGTCGCGCAGGCAGCGGTAGAGGCTTACCTGGCTGGAACGCTGCAGGATCACCCGGAGCTTTTACATTAGCATGGACGATTCCATTTTCGAGTTTCAGGCAGGTTTTTGCAGGGCGATGGGCAATGCCGTTCGCCTGAAAATTCTGCATACCTTGCGCGAGCGCTCAAAGTCAGTAACAGAAATCATGCAGGAGACCGGTTACAGCCAGGCGAATGTCTCGCGGCATTTATCTGTGTTGCGCAGCGTGGGTGTGGTCGGCTCTGAAAGGCATGGTACAGCTGTCCTATATAACCTGACCGATCCCAAGGTGGGTGAAGTATGCGATCTGGTGCGAAATGTGCTTGTCGATCACATGAAACAACGTTCGAAAATTTTTGCAAAAACCAAGTGAACATTTTTATTACAGGGCGTATAATTATAAATGACACCTATATTCAACTAAAGGAGAACCCATGGCAGACCAACCACAAGGATGCGCCCGCGTTACCGGGACCGTCTCTGGTGGCAAACCTGGCGAATCCCAGTCCTCTCAAACACCTGTAGAAAAAAAGGAGACACTTATGACTGCGCGCGTTGGGCAAAAAGCCCCTGATTTCACCGCCCCCTCTTACTACAAAGGTGGGTTTACTCCCGTCAAACTTTCAGATTTTGCCGGGAAGTGGGTCCTGGTGTGCTTCTACCCCGGCGACTTCACCTTTGTCTGAGCGACTGAAGTGTCGGCGGTCGCCGACAAATATTCCCAGCTTCAGGAATTGGGGGTGGAGGTTATTTCAGTCAGCGTGGACAGTCATTTCGTACATAAAATGTGGAACGACCATGAGTTGGTCAAGATGGTGGAGGGGGGTGTACCTTTCCACATGGCATCGGACCAGGCTGGCAATGTTGGCCGGGCTTATGGTGTCTGGGATGAAAACCAGGGTATCGAACTGCGCGGACGCTTCATCATCGATCCCGACGGCGTGATTCAAGCCATGGAAGTCCTTACTCCACCGGTTGGACGCCGCTTCGCGGAATCCATTAGGCAGATTCAGGCATTCCAATTGGTACGCGCATCAGGCGGCAAGGAAGCTACCCCGGCAGGATGGGAACCCGGCAAGGTCACCCTCAAGCCTGGTCCCGATTTGGTGGGCAAGGTCTGGGAAGTGTGGAAGCCATCCATGGAATGATCATCGCCTGCTGGTTTACGTAGTATGACAAACAGGGACGCATCAACGAAGCGTCCCTGTTTGTTAATATGATGAATTTATTTGGGAGCATTTACAATACTCGCATGATACCTTCAGAATTGTTATCCATCCTGCTTATCAGTACCATCGCCAGCCTGGGTACTGGACTGGGTGGTTTGCTGGTGGTCATCCGTAAGCCCGGCAAGCGCTCGTTCGGATTCCTGATGGGCATGACTGCCGGAGTGATGATTTCTCTCGCGTTTCTGGAATTGGTCAACGAAGCCTGGCAGCTGAGCGGATGGTGGACAGCCACGGTAGGTTTTGCTCTCGGCGCCATCTCCATCTTTCTGCTGGATTTCTACATACCGCACATCCGCTTTGGCGAAACGGAGACCCACACGGAAAAATTGCTGGCCGTTGTGGAATCTCAGCCCCATCATGGCAGATGGGGCTTTGGTCATAAGCGTCACACTCCCAAGATTGTGGACCGGAAGCTTTTTAGATCCGGGATGATGCTCGCCATCGGCATTACCATCCATAATTTGCCTGAAGGCTTTGCCATCGGAGCGGGATACATGCACCAGCCACAATTCGGGGTATTCATCGCAATGGCCATTATGCTGCACAATATCCCGGAAGGAATGGCCACTGCCCTGCCCCTCTATGAAAGCGGGCTCAGCAGGTGGAGATCTTTCAGGGTCGCTTTGCTATCCGGGCTGGTCGAGCCTCTCGGAGCACTGCTTGCAGCGATTTTCTTAAGCCTATTCGAACCGCTTATCCCCTTCTCACTTGCCTTTGCAGGCGGGGTCATGATGTTCATCACCCTGGACGAATTGATTCCCATGGCGCGCGAGCATGGGCATGAACATTACACGGCCATCGGCATCATTTCAGGTTCGATATTTATTTTCATCCTTTCAGGGTTATTTGGTGTTTGAAACAACTCGGCCTGCATGGTTGATCACCAAGATTCCTGCATAAAAAATTGCATACCGGGCGAGATAACACTCGCCCGTTATGCAATTTCCGAATTTATTCTTATCGCTGCGATCAGGCCAGATCGAAGCGATCCAGGTTCATGACCTTGTTCCAGGCCGCGACGAAATCGCGCACGAACTTTTCCTTGTTATCATTTTGTGCATAGACTTCGGCCAGCGCGCGTAGCTGCGAGTTGGAGCCGAACACCAGGTCCACGCGGGTGCCGGTCCACTTGAGTTCGCCTGTCTTGCGGTCACGCCCTTCGAACGTGTCAGCCGCCTCGGACGTGGGCTTCCAGACGGTGCCCATATCAACCAGATTGACGAAGAAGTCGTTGGTCAGCTTGCCGGCCTGTTTGGTGAACACGCCATGCTTCGACTGCCCTGCGTTGGCACCCAGCACGCGCAGGCCGCCGACGAGCACGGTCATCTCAGGCGCGCTCAGGGTCAGCAGCTGCGCCTTGTCCACCAGCATTTCCTCGGCAGAGACCGTGAAAGCATGCTTCTGGTAGTTGCGGAAGCCATCGGCTTCAGGTTCGAGCACGGCGAACGATTCCACATCGGTCTGTTCCTGCAAGGCGTCGGCGCGGCCCGGGGTGAAGGGAACTTCCACCGCGTGACCGGATGCCTTAGCCGCCGATTCGACCGCCGCGCAGCCGCCCAGCACGATCAGGTCAGCCAGCGAGACTTTCTTGCCGCCCTTTTGGGCTTTGTTGAAGGTCTGTTGGATGCCTTCCAATGCGGACAAGAACCTTGGCCAGTTGCGCGGGCTGGTTGACTTCCCAATCTTTTTGCGGGGCCAGGCGGATGCGCGCGCCATTGGCGCCGCCGCGCTTATCCGATCCGCGGAAGGTGGAGGCCGAAGCCCAGGCAGCGGAAACCAGTTCCGATACCGACAAGCCCGAAGCCAGGATCTTGGCTTTCAAGTCGGCGATATCTTTGGCATCAACCAGGGGATGGTCGACGGCGGGAATCGGGTCCTGCCAGATCAAATTCTCGGCGGGGACTTCCGGCCCGAGGTAGCGGACCTTGGGTCCCATGTCGCGGTGGGTCAGCTTGAACCAGGCGCGGGCAAAAGCGTCGGCAAATTCGTCCGGATTCGCCAGATAGCGCCGGGCAATTTTTTCGTAAGCAGGATCAAACTTAAGGGACAGGTCGGCCGTGGTCATCATGGGACGATTTTTCTTGGTCGGATCATGGGCATCAACAACCATGTCCTCATCAGCCACATCTTTTGCGAGCCATATATAGGCCCCTGCCGGACTTTTGAGAAGCTCCCACTCATATTTGAACAGAACCTTCAGGTAGCCCATGTCCCATTTGGTAGGATTCGGTTTCCAGGCGCCTTCAATGCCGCTCGAAATGGTATCCCCGCCCATGCCGCCTTTATAGCTGCTTTTCCAGCCCAGACCCATTTGTTCCAGCGGCGCGGCTTCTGGCTCGGGTCCGACCAGTTTCGGGTCTCCAGCGCCATGTGCCTTGCCGAAGGTATGTCCGCCGGCGATCAGAGCAACCGTTTCTTCATCGTTCATGGCCATGCGTCCGAAAGTCTCGCGGACATCATGTGCGGATTCGGCAGGTATAGGTTGTCCGTTCGGGCCTTCCGGGTTGACATAGATCAATCCCATCTGCACGGCCGCCAGCGGATTCTCCAAATCGCGTTTGCCGCTATAGCGTTTATCGCCCAACCAGGTATTTTCATTGCCCCAGTAGACATCTTCTTCAGGCTGCCAGATGTCGACGCGGCCCCCGCCAAACCCGAAGGTCTTGAAACCCATCGACTCCAGTGCCACGTTGCCTGCCAGAATCATCAGGTCGGCCCAGGAAAGTTTGTTGCCGTATTTCTGTTTGACGGGCCAGAGCAGGCGGCGCGCCTTGTCCAGGTTGACGTTATCAGGCCAGCTGTTCAGCGGCGCAAAACGCTGGTTGCCGGTGCCGCCGCCCCCGCGGCCGTCGGATGTGCGGTAGGTGCCCGCGCTGTGCCAGGTCATGCGAATCATCAGGCCGCCGTAGTGACCCCAGTCGGCAGGCCACCATTCTTGAGAATCAGTCATCAGCCCGGCAAGATCCTTCTTGACCGCGGCCAGGTCGAGCTTCTTGAATTCTTCCGCGTAGTTGAAATCAGGATCCATCGGGTTGGAGGCCGGGGCATGCTGGTGCAGGATTCCCAGGTTGAGTTGATTGGGCCACCAATCTCGGTTGGATGTTCCCCGGCTGGCAGAGGTGCTGCCGGCTTTGCCGGTTACCGGACACTTGCTTTCATCGCTCATAGTATTTTCTCCTTTTGTTGTATGAATGATTAAGTAGCACTACTTTTGGTACATTTTCCAGAAAAGAGATTCTTATCGCTCTTCCTTGCAATCCAGACAAAGCCCATAAAGAGATATCTGAGGGCGCAGGATCTGATAACCTGATGTTCGCTCCAGCCTCCGGAGCGATTTTTGATCAAGAGACACGTCTGCATCGATTATTTTATTACACTTCATACAAATCAAGTGGGGATGAGGCTGGGGGCGGTTGCCGTCATAATGGCTGTCTTCGCGCAAATCGATCTCCAACACTTGATTCATTTCCTTGAGCAGGCCCAGGGTCTTATAGACCGTGGCATGACTCATGGTTGGGAACTTCAGTTTTATCTTTTGGTACAACTGGTTCGCGCTGGGATGCCCGTCACTCACCGCAATCAACCGCACCAACTCAACCCGCTGTGGGGTTAGTCGAAAATCGCGTTCTTTCAACGCGGCAATCAATTGATCAAAGCGGGCATCTGAATTGGTCATAGGATTATTATTGATAATTATTCCTAACAAATAATTATTATTTATTATACTTCAAAAGAAAAATTTCTTCCAGTTGCGTTAAAAGCAAACAAGCACTCGCCTTTTCAACGAGTGCTTGTTTATTCACAAAGATAAGGTCAGGCTTCAGTCAGTGTAAAAAGACGCAAGGTCTGACCGGAGGCGTTCCCAGGCTGCGGACTCCTGCATGCATTGCTCAGGCTGCACTCAGCACAGGTGTCGCTGCAAGTATTGAAGGGTTGGAGCTGCCCCGAGCGCTGAAGATGCTCCAGCATGGCACTCAACAGCTCGGGAGTTGTTCCCAGCCGCGAGGCCAATTCCCCTGTTTCAAAGGTGCCGCCAGAGCGGATCTCGGCGAGCAGTTTTTCCAACATGGTTAGTATCCTCTCCAGACAGCCAGGTTGTAAGTCGCGATCCCTGCTAAAAATGGAGACCCCCAACAGGAGCAGCACACTCTGCATCGTCCAGCGCCAGGAGTTGGTCTCTTGTTTGGTCACCGCCACCGTCGCCATGCAGGGGATGAAGAGCATGGTCACCACCAGGAACGACAGGGCGGTCGCGGCTGAATAGGTCGCTGCCAGCGTGGCGGTCAGGCCGGCTTCAGTGGTGTTGCCGAAGAGCACGCCTAAAGTCGAGATGGCGTTTTCCTTGGCCGGGAAACTGGCGATCAGCGCAACGGTCAGACGCCAGTCGAATCCCATCAGGCTGCCGATCGGCTCGAAGAACATGCCGATGGAGGCGAGGTAGCTGGTATTCAGATCCCCGTTCGGGAAGTAGGAAAGCGCCCACACCAGCATCGCCATTGCCAGAATGGTCGTCCCGGCCTTTTTGACGAAAGACAGCGACCGCTCCCAGACCAGCAGGCCGATCGTGCGGGCGTTGGGGATGTGATAGAGCGGCATCTCCATAATGAAGGCAGAGCGCTGGCCTTTGAAGATGGTGCGGTTGAGCAACACGCCACCGATCACCAGGGTCATCAAAGACAACATCACCAATCCCCACGAGACCCAGATGGCATTCACGCCGAAAAACGCCGGAGCAATGAACGCCACGACCGCCATGCGCGCGGTACAGGGCACCAGCGGGGCGATCAGGATGGTCAGCATGCGCGCGGACGATGAGTCGATCACGCGCGTTCCCATGATGGCAGGCACGTTGCAGCCGAATCCCAAAAAGAGTGGAAGAAAGGACCTCCCGTGCAGCCCCATCAGGTGCATCAGGTTGTCCATCACGTAGGCGGCGCGCGCCATGTAGCCTGTGTCCTCCAGCACCGCGAAGGAGGCGAAGAAGAAAACGAGAATGGGCAGGAAGGTCAGCACCGACCCCACCCCTCCGATCAGGCCGTCCACGATCATGCCCTGCACCCAGGCCGGCGCGCCTGCCAGCAACCCGGATGCTGCTGCAGACAGGGGTACGATTATTTGCTTGTCAAGCCATACCTGCAACGGTGTGCCCAACGTGAAGGTCATCCAGAACACCAGACCCAGGATGCCAGCCAAAATCAGCAAGCCCCACAGCGGGTGCGCCGCCCACCGGTCGAGACGCTCCGTCAGCCCAACCTGGCCAATCTTCGGGTGAGTCACGGCGGCACGCACCATGCGCCCGATCCATTCGTAGCGGCCTGAGGCCACAGCTAAAAAGGCATCGTCGTGCGCGCGCAAAACGTCATGGACGGATTCCCAGATTTCTGGGGGAAGCGCCGCCTGCATCATGCGCGAGACCTCGACATCCCCCTCCAGCAGCTTGAGCGCGATCCAACTTTGTGGATACGGCTCTGGGACTCTTCCGGAAATCAGCCCCTCGATTTTTTCGAGCACCACACGGTGGTCGGCGCGCACCTCGGGCAAATTCGGATTCGAGATGCGGTTTCCGTTCAACAAATCCTGAACCACAGCCAGCAATTCTCGCACGCCCACTGCCCGGGAGGCCGTCATGGGGACGACAGGCAACCCCAGGGCTGCTTCGAGCACCTGCGGCTCGACGCAGAATCCCCTCCTGCTCAGCAACATCCATCATGTTAAGAGCCACCACCAACGGCGCATCCAGGGCGATCAGTTCCGCCACCAGGTAAAGGCTGCGCTCCAGATTTACCGCGCTGACCACGGCGACCACCACGGCAGGCTTTTCGCGGACGATGAACTCTCGGGCGATGACTTCCTCGGGTGAATTGGCAGTCAGGCTGTAGGTTCCGGGCAGATCCACAAGCCGGAAGTCTCGTCCACTGTTGGAAAAATGTCCTTCGCGGCGTTCGACAGTCTTGCCCGGCCAGTTCCCCACATGCTGGTTGAGTCCGGTCAGCAAATTAAAAAGAGTGGACTTCCCCATGTTGGGCTGACCGGCAAGAGCGATCAGCGGGGTATCCACACCTTCTGCAATCCGTTCAGGAGCGGCTTGGGTGACCGTATCGTGACAATCGCTCAAGCTAACCCCGCTCGACGATGATCTTGGCTGCCTCACCGCGTCCCAGCGCTACACGCGTTCCGCGAACTTTCACAATCAACGGCCCATGACCGTAATTTTGCGACATGTCCACCCTCACCCCCGGGGTGAATCCCAGCGACGCCAGCCGGTTGTTGACCATCCGCCCACCCTGAAAATCCGTGATGGTGGCGATTTCTCCTGCTGCCATTTCGGATAATTTTACTTTATGCTGCTGCTCCGGCATGCCTGTCTCCTGGTTTCGTCTTCCTCAACACACTTCTTATTATATACTAACTTTATTAATTAGTATTACACAAAGCGCAATATTTTTATATGACAAATGTCACATTTCTTCCAGGAATTGAGAGAAAGATCTGGTTCGACCAACTTCGCTGCAACTTTTGTTTATGGGCTGCATCCAAGTAGGTAGAAATCCACACTATTCAATTTTTAGGAGGTTGTCATGAAAGCTAATGAATCAAATGTCGATCGGATCATCCGCGCTGTGGCGGGCGTTGTCCTGCTCTTCCTGGGCTTTGGCGGCGCGTTGACCGGCACCTGGGCGATCGTTGCCAATGTTCTGGGAGCGGTCATGCTGCTCACCGCCGCCATCGGCTTCTGCCCGCTCTACGCTGTCTTCAAATTCAGCACCAAGAAATCGTGACTACTCCCCACGCATCACTGCGGGGGCAGCAGAGACTTCTAGCCCGAGTCTCAAAATATTATGGGATGCGTTTTCGTCCCGATCCATGACGAGACCACACACAGGACAGGCATGCACCCGGACGGACAAAGACTTCTCGACCAAAGTTCCACAACCAGAAGAGCACATCCTGGATGTGTTGCGTGGATCAACCGATACGACACGACGACCAGCGTTCTCAGCTTTGTACGTGGTGTACGTGATCAGTTGCTTCCAGGCTGCATCCGAGATGCTCTTTGCCAAACAATGGTTTTGAAGCATGTTCCTGATAGTCAGGTTTTCAAAAGAGATCATGCCGAAACTGTTGACCAGTTCACGACTAACCTTATGGGCAAAGTCTTTGCGCCTGTTGGCAATGCGTTGGTGGACATGCTGAACCGCCTTGCGCCGTTTGGCCCGTTCGGGCGTTCCTTTTTCAGCCCTCGAGAGAAGGCGCTGCACCTGCGCCAGTCCTTGCTCAGCATGACGAAAGAAGCGGGGATTATCAATCTTCATCCCATTGGAGAGCGTGGCAAAACTTTCAAGTCCTACATCCACCCCGATTGCCAAGCCATTGTAGGGCAAGGATTGGGGATCCACTTCACAGGCGAAGCAGGCATACCAGTTGCCCACCGCATCCCTCTGAACGGTGAGTGTCTTGACCCTGCCCTGGATGGGACGATGCAAGACGATCCTCACTGCCCCAATTTTGGAAATGAGCAACTCCTTGCCCGCAGGGAGCAATTCAAACCCAGACTGCTTGAAGGTGAAGCTCGCGTACCGACCGTATCCCCGAAAGCGCGGGTAGCCAGGCTTTTCGCCTGCCTTCACTCTACGAAAGAAAGCCTTGAAAGCCAGATCCACTCGCTCCTGAACATTCTGCAAGACCTGAGAATGGACACGCACCAATTCGGGATGATCTCGTTTCCAAAGAGTGAGTCGTTTATTTGTGTCGTACAGCGAAAGGGTTTTCTTTTCCTGCTCCCAGGTGTTTTTGCGCGTGGCCAGCGTCTCGTTGTAGACCCAACGACAAAGTTCCAGCGTCCGATCGAGTTGGGTGCGTTGGCTCCTGGAGGGTCGCAGGCGATACTTGAAGGTTTTTACCGCATAGCTCATGCGTTCTATTTTACAACGATGTCCTACACCTTGCAAGGATGTGTGCCTTGGTTCCCCATTGCTGAAGCAAGGGGCTTTTCGGCGCTGACGGTAAGTACCACGAGGAGATAGGGCATGGTTTCAGAGCCGTGCCCTTTTCGTTTTTATGGACAACAACTCTTTCAACGAAAAACTTCGCGAATACCAAAATCCGGTCGTGGTGGACTTTTGGGCGCCATGGTGCGGTCCGTGCAAGATGATCAAACCCACGCTGGAAAAGCTGGCACAAGAATACGAAGGCCGGGTGGATTTGTGGGAGGTCAACGCCGACGAATACCCGGAGGTTCTAAAAAGCCTGCACGTCTACGGCATCCCGACGCTGATCGTTTTCCGCGACGGGAAGGAGACTCAGCGCTATGTCGGTGCAAAATCCAGCAGCACATTGAAATCCCTGTTCGAGGCGCTTGCCACCGGTGAAGAAAAACTCCCTGCCAATTTGGGGATGACCGACCGCTTGATCCGGCTTGGGGGAGGTGCTGCGCTTGCTGGAATCTGGGCAGTGGCAGATGGACATTGGTTGCTGCTGGTCATGGCCGGGGCATTGATGTTCAGCGCCATCTATGACCGCTGCCCCATCTGGCGTGCTTTGACCTCGCGCTTCAAGGAATTGACAGGCAAAGCCTGATAACATACGTTCTTAAATCAAAAACATCCGAAACGAGACTTCGGATGTTTTTGATTTCGGTCCGGCCTTATGGCTGTTGCGATTGCTCCTGCAGCCATTCCCGCAACAACAGCATATCAAACGTTTCGCTCTCCATTTCTTTTAGCGGAGTGGAGGCCGGGGTATCGGCCGGCAAGTTGAAGGCAGACAGAATCTCGGAGACGGGTATCCCAAAGGCAGCGGACACCTGCTCGAGGGTCATCCACCCTTTGATCGTGTTTACATCCGCCGCTGAAGGTTGGATCGCTTTCCCTCCTCCGTCGATCTTTCCCGAGACGGACCAAACCCCGGCTGCTTGAAATCCATAGACCACGCCGAGAAAAACCCCAACGACCAGAATCCCATAAACAAATGGATTGATTTTCATATTCAGCTCCTTTATTTTGCCATCAACGGAATGCCCGCTTTGACTTCCAGCGCACCCTGGCGCGGGCACTCACCCACGCACTCGAGGCAGCTGATGCAGTCCACGCTGGTAATGACCGTCGCGGTATGGACGTTCAGCCCCATCGGGCAAGCTTTGGTGCAAATCTTGCAGTCGGTGCAGGCACCGGCTTCGCGTTTGAGATACACCGGGCTGAGTTTCCCCAAGAGGCCACTGACGGCACCCAACGGACATGCGTATCGGCACCACGGGCGTTCCACAAAAAACGATCCCAGCAGGCTGAGGCCAAGGATGACCAGACCCGGGGTGAAGGACATCTCAGCAATGGTGATCAACGCCGACCAGGGGTCATAATCCTTGAAGACCATCACGCCGTAGATCGCCGCGCCGGTGACCGCCCAGATGAGCACAAAGTACTTCAGGAAACGCAGGTATTTATCGAGGATGGACCATGCCGGCTGCCCGCGCTGGGCAATCGTGCGGAAGAACCTCCGAACGGGGATAAAACGCTTCTGCATCCATGCGCTGAACGAGTGAACGATATCCTGGATGAACCCCAGCGGGCAGATCCAGCCGCAGAAACTTGAGCGCAGTAAAAGGGCAGTCAGCAGCGCCGCAGCCGCAATCACCAGATTCGAGAGATGGGTATGGGGGACGAAAGCCCCTCCGCTGACCACATATTTGTAGAACGTCTCCAGCCCGCCAAAGGGGCAATACGCTTCAGGCGAGGCGGTGATGACCGTTGAGCTTTCGCCGGCAGCCACATGGACAACAGTGACATACGCAATAAAAGCTGCAAAAGAGAACTGGATGATCCTGCGAAAGACCTGATGAGTGAAAAAGGCTCTGATTCCGTGCAGCCGAGGTTTCACCTGTCCGCTTTTTTGAACGACCGATCCGGCTGTCATAAGCATCTCCTAATGATAATTTGCACCATCATAAGAGAGACTCATCAAGTCTCAACAAAGGAATTGTAAAGATTATGTGAAGGTGTGTCATCAATACTTCTCATCAGCTCGGTTAAGGGCTTTAAACCAAAGAAGCCTCCGCTTTGTTGAGCAGGGGCTTCTGAAGTAAGTAACTTGTAATACTAGGGCATCAATCCGGCTGTGCCCAACCGGTCGTGAATGCCCGGGAAAGCGTCTGCTTGAGCCTGAGAGATGATCTTCGCGGCTACCAAGGCTTGAATAATGGCAGTTTCACGCTCGTTGGCATCCTTTCCGCTGCTGACAATCTCTGGGTGGTCGATGCGATACTTCTCTGCGGCATCATGCACCAGCTTAAAGGTATCCGCCTCTGCCTGGGTGATGACTCCCTGCTCCACAGCCTGAGACAGCATCAGCTCCTGGTGTGCCGCCTGAACGGCAGGGTCGAAGGCCGCTCCTCCCATGCCTCCGGAGGGCTTGACCGTTCCAGCACCCAAGGCGCGGATGTAGTTGACCATGTCCCACCGAGCTTGCTCTTCGAGAGATTTCCAGGCTGGCATGGTGGTACTGAAATCCGCGCCACCCTCGCTGATGCGCCAGAAGAGATAGTCATCTGCCATCATCTGGCTGGTATGCGCGATGGGTGATGGAGGCGGATTGAGCGACGAACCAACAGGGCCATCCCCCATGCCGCCGTCCCCGTGGCAGCTGGCGCAATTGGTGATATAGAGCGCCGCGCCTCGTTCCAGCGAGGATTCGTCAGCCTTGACAGGATTGGTCAGTCCGGCATACTCCTCAGGTATCTGGGCATGGTGGCGGGCCATCATCCCGTTGCCCTGCATCCCCATTCCAATCCCCTCACCCGGGGTGAATTCTTCTGTCTGGGTACCACATGCTGATATCAGCATTGCTAAAACCAGTAAAGCAATTACTTTTCCCATCGCAAGAGTTCCTTCCTCTCATTTCATAACCTATCAACAATTCATTGTTTTACAATCGTACCAGAATAACTAAAATCTGTTTTAAAGATTGTGTAAAGTCCAATTACTCAAGAAAGCCCGCATCAAGGACCTGATCACCCCCACCGGAAAGTTCAATGTAAACAACACGGTGAATGGCTTTTACAAAATTTCTCGCTGGAATTCACAGATAAATCCTGGCAAGAATCCAAATGCCAGGATTTATTTTTAATCCCGCCGCCTTCATCTGACCCACTTATACCCCTGATAAGTCTCAATCGGTTGCAGCGACGCGTAAAGATGGCTGACCACGGGGTCATTCGTCTCAGAAGCAATGTATGCGAAGCGCATGCCGCTTTCGCGCATCCGCTTGAAGCTCGCGAGTACCAGCGCCCGAGCCAGGCCGCGCTGACGATGATCTGGATGGGTGCCTATCGGGTCAATCTCTGCCGCTCGATAATCGGCATAGAGCCAGAAAAGGCTATAGGCAGCCAATCGGCCTTCGGGGGAAAGCACCAACAACTTCCGGTCAAGAGAATAACCCGGAGCCGAACTCTTGCCTCTGAACCAGGATTTGTCCAGGGAAACACTCCAAACACTGTTCACCAGTTCGACAAATTCTTCAATATTTCGATACTCAGCCAGAGAAGTGAAGCGATAACCAGGTGGAAGAATGCCCGGAGAGTGGTCCCGCTCGAGATCATAGATCCGGACATCCTCGATCGCTCCCTCGTTGTGATAACCTCGTTCAGTCAGGAGCGCCTGGCGTTCCACATCCCAATCATAGACCATCGTGACAACTGGTTTCTTTTCGAGAAGATTAGTTTCAGCCCACTCGAAAATCTCATCTTCCATAAAACGATGGTCATAGCTGACTTGAACATTGGTGAAATTGGTCCCTCGAATCACACAAGCGACCAATTCACCGGTGTCCGTCCTCCACAAGTGGACTCGTTGGGTGAAGTACTCAAGCGGTTCCAGGTAACGCGAGGCGTAGACCCAGTTCTCGAACACTGCAGAGCGCCAGTTGAACGGCCTCAAGCTGACCCAATAGCTATTGGTCAACAACGCCTGCAGTTCAGCGATCTCAGCTTCAGAATGAGCATAAAGCGCGTCCCGTATCCCTGTTTTCATTCGTCATACCTCCCAAGTGTGCTTATCCAGGCTGCCAACCGGGCAGTATAGAGTGCAACAGTGTAGGATGTGCCCAACACGAACATATAAAGCGCTGGAACCAGAACCACGTATCCTGCCAAAGGGTAGATAAAAAGAGTTCGCGAGGACATATGCCAGCAGGAGCAGCCCGCTGATAAGAATCAGAGGGCGATACGCCAGGAGCAGATGGACCAGATAGATTTCGAGTCTCTCACGCGCCAGCCGCCGACGATTGGACATGGTTTCCTGCCCACCTTACAAAAATCCTTCATAGACCTGAAATTGTCTTCTTAAGGCTTTCGGAACCAACCTGATTTTTTGTCCAACAAAACGACCAGGACGGCCAACACCATCAACACCGCCCCGAATGCCAGCATTGGCGCTCCGATGATCGAGAAGGAAATGTTTATTGTGTAATGAAATAACACCGCTGCGAGGACGCTCCCTCCGGTGTGCTGGAAGATCCAGGTCATCAGGGTGGATATGCACAGGCTAAAGACAAGAAACATCGGTAATGACAGTCCCGATTGCACCGTACTTGATATGAAGAAGGAAGGCAGATGCCAAACTCCCCAGAAGAATCCCAGGATCAGACTCGCCACCAACGGGCTGGTTTGTTTGAGCAAGCGGGGCAAAGTGTACCCGCGCCAACCCAACTCCTCACCCAATGGACCAGTGTATAAGAGATTGAGGAATACTGAAACAGCCATGAGGGGAGACGTAATCACAAAGACCGGAGTGGCGCTCATAACAAGAGTACTCAACCAGCCTAGAAATGGTATCCCGATCAGGATGAAAGCATACCACTGGATACCAAATCGCCACTGGGTGAAGCGCGCGTAAAGAGCTTTCAGTCCGGGTCTCCCCTCCCACGCCCACGCAAGAATCGTGGCTGAGATGGTCGGCGCTGCGATAGCGATGATCGCCACCGGATTGAAATAGTTCAATTCGCCGAAGATCCGCTTAAATTGCTCCGGGAAAAGGATGGCGACCAAGCCAATCCCCCAAGTGATGGCATAGGTGATGATGAAGTATGAAGTTACCTGATGGCTCCGGAACCAACCTGTCGATCGTGCAGTTTCAGTGGGGGCTTTCTCTTTGTTAGCAGTGTGGATCATAACGTCTCTCCCTGATCAGCTTCTCGTCAAGCCAGCATAAATCCCATGATAGAGAACAGGGTCGCCAGCACAAAGATAATCCCCAGAATCCAAGCCAGCCATTTCTTTTCAGGGTGATTGACCCAGTAATAGAGAATGCCCGAGAGCAGCAGAGCCTGCGTCATAACCTCCAGCCAGCCTGAAATCTGCAAGCCGACCGGCATCTTCGTGTACAACAGTCCCTCCACCGAGCCGGGCGCCGCGGCAAACGTGGACAGGATGCCCAGCGACACAAGCATCACCCACATGATCAGCCAGCCATTTTTTCGTCCGAAGAGGGGTTCTCTTAAGAAGATAGAAAACCACGGCGAAGAGGATGCCGCGAATGAACTGCAGGGATGGCCCGAGGGCAATGAGCGGGTCATCGACCGAACGCATATATTCGCGAGTGACGGGGCCTTCGAAGGCGGTCCTGTAATCGAGCAAAGCAAGCGCCAGCAGCCCCATAATGAAATAGGTGACAGTGTGGACCACGATGGTCTTGACGGTCAAGCCTAGAAATGTGATCCTTCGTTCAGTTTCCATGACTTCCTCCTCTGTTGTTGTGAATGGATTTCTTCCTTGGTCCCGGCCTGTTCTTATCCCAAACGGTAATGCACGGTGTATTGAACATTTCGCATGAACTTGATTTTTCCCATCGGTCCCACCCACCCCAGACGCGGATGCCGGGTATCAAAATAAGACCAATCGTCCAGGTATTCGATTCCGGAGATGCCAGCTTTCCAGTTCGCGGCTGTTCCTTATGCCAAAAGTAAATGCGGCCTCATAGCCTACCCCAAGTTGTTTGTTCATTTTCAAGGCGACCATCCAGTTCCACGGCTTTCGGGTAAAAAGCTCCGTGACAATCTCGCATACCAACTCGGACCCCGGAAAGCGGGATTGCAATTTCAGGACAAGCTCTTTAACTTTCTCCGCATCCAGATACATAAAGACGCCTTCCGCCATGAAAAGAACCGGGCGTTTTCCAATTTTCTCTACCTGGTCCATCCACGCATAATTAAACACGGATGTGCCGAGAAAATGGTATCGATCAGTTTGCTCGTAAAACTGCTTCTTGAATTCGATCATATCCGGCAGGTCCAAGTCAAAGCAGGTCATCCTTCCATTGTCCACACGATGAAAGCGGGAATCCATCCCGCAACCGATGTTGACGAGGATGCCATCGGGATTTTCTTTCAAAAATGAACGGACATATTCATCATACTTTTTCGCGCGCAAGGTGATATGCACCACAAGTTCGTCTCGCAACTTACCTTTTGCCAGGTTGCGCAGTAATTTGCTGGTTGAATTCTCCAGGACCGGGTTAAGCTGACGCGATATCTCAACTGCTTTTTCATCCTTCAGAATGGGATTCGGGTTTTGGCTTTCGATCACGTGACAATAAAACGTCAGTAATCCGGTTTGAGCCACATCGGGAAGTGATATTGAATTGGTTGACATATAGTCTCCTTATCGAATAACGAATTCTCCCTCTGCCCCTCCCCCATCGGGAGAGGGGCGTTGAGGAGGGAAGCCCACGTAGCCAATGAAGACGGCTATGGTGAGATCTTTTTGGGTTTTAAGAATCATTGCCATATGTGTTTCGGTGCAAAATCAATTCAATGTCTTTATGCCTTCGCCAGCACCGCGATGAATAGAAAGAAATCCGAAGCGGCATGGATCAACACCGCGCCCCAAATGCTGTCTGACTTCACCATCAGGTAGCCGCATGCCAATCCCAAGGCAAGGGTGTTCATGAAAAAGAATGGGATCGCTGAGGGCATGAAATAATAAGCAAAGCTGTGCATCATGGCAAAAATGAGGGCAGTCACCCAGACCGAGCCGTGAAAACCAAGGAAGGGCTGATAGTGTCTCAAGAAGAGGCCGCGCAGCCATAGCTCCTCCATGAAACCGTTCACGATGGAAAAAAGCAGACCCCACACGACTGCCGCGCCAAGAGTCGCCGGACTGGTGAAGCGTTGCGAGGCAAACATGAACGAGGCAGGCGCGAGGAAGAAAAACACAAGCATGCCGATGCCAACACCCAACGTTAAATTCCCTCGCTTGAGAAATATGGAACCCATATCCGCACCTGAAAGCTTGGTCAACACAAGGATCGGGACGACGACCAGGATCACTTCAATAACCTTGCCAACGGCCAGGCCATCTGTCGTGTTGGGCGTCAGGGCGAACCTGCCCATCAGCCGGCTAACCCAATCCATGGTAAACAAAGTGGTCGGGTAAGCGACCGATGCCACGAAGAAGGCATAGGTGACCCGCCAATACTGGTTCCATCGTTCAGTGCGCTTGAGCAATAGGGCAGCGACCAGAAAAACAGCGCAGGTGACCAGGTTATAGGTCAGGTTCCAGTTCGTTGGAAAGACTTCAAAATAGTTCGAGCCTAATATGAAGATCGCCACTTCACTAATGAAAAACACGATGAATAGAACAATCCGTTTAACCCAATTCACTTGTGTGGGAGATGCCTTTTCAACAGAAGGTGTGTTTGATGTTGCGGTTGTCATGATTTTCTCCTTTTCCAATTACCATACTTGAACGAGACGATGATCTTCTCTTAAAAAAGTCGAAACTTAATTTCAATTTATGATCATTACTCCAAGGAACACACAGGTTACGGCCAACAAGGCGGGGAGGCGCAGGTCTTTCCAGGTCAAATTGACCGTCTCCGACCGCAGCCAGACGGGGATTTTAGGATAAGCCCAGCGATAGAGCGTGACATAAGTACCAGCGAGGATCAATCCGAAGACCACATACAGGATAGGTGAAATCCTTGCAGTCATTAGGATATCCTCTCCCAATCCATACACAACATCAGCTGGTGATCCAGGCACGAACAGGGTTCCCGCGGCAAGTCCGACCAAAGTCCAAAGTAAAAAGGCTGCCGGGACAACGATGAGGGACCTGAGATCTTTGGGTTTCAGCCCAAGCAGAGGGAAGAGCGAGACGAAAAGGAATATTCCAACAACCGTCAGTATCAATCCCATTACTTGAAAGATAGCCGGGGACAGACCGGTGAGCCGACAATGTTGTTGAAGTCGTCCATCACCATCAGGATCACAAGACCTTGCATCAATGCGGTCCATGGAAAGAGTATCACCATAGGCAGAAGGGGTACAGAACGAGCTTCCAAAGCAGGACAAAGATCAGGAACGTGACCAGGATCATCAGCTGGACCAGCAGCGTGGAACCAGACGTTTTCCCAGTCGAAAGGCGGCAAGGCATATCCAGCCATGGGGAAGGGATGAACGTAGAACAAGGAAACCGATCCTCCCATGACCAGGGTATGCAATGCATGACCGCCTTCATGGAAAACGAGGAGCATGAAATACACCGGGAAAGCCACGAGGAACAGCAAGAGGGTGGATCGAAGCACAGAGGTACGCACCGGAGACGCATCCCATGTGGTTCCGTCATCATGCCTGGTGAAGGATTAGTATTCATTTTTTATCCTTTCGTATTACGGCACCTTGAGCGAGGCGATCGATCATCTCGCCCCAGCACCCAGGAACAGGTGCCTTGGAAATTTCCTCATCAAACCGGATGCTCTGCAGGAAGCGGTTGTTAAGCTCCCAATCCTCGGTTTCGCTACCATGCCCGATCAGCACCTCGTACAACTGACCACCCCTGGCAAAGAAATACCGGTCGGCGGCATAGGACTGCGGACTGCGGTCATGCCGATAATGGATGGCCAAAGTGCCAGCAATCTGCTCATCCGGCATGCGCTTCTCGCCCACGAGATAATGGTCGGTCAGCCATTGCAGCAGATCCACATTCTCAGGGGGACGGAACTCTTCCCGGTCTGACGGATGGCTGATGCCCCAGAACTCCTCTCCCATTCCTGGCCCGGAGATGGACAGGCTTTTTTGTGGGTTGTCGTCAATTCCGATCACAGCATCTGCCGGGTATTGGAAGCTGTAACCCAGCTCTTCATTCCTGTAGGTCCTCCAGCCGTTCTCGATCTCATCTGCCGGTTTAGGCAACGAGTCCGAGGGTCCGCACTCCCCGCGGTAAAACGCCCATTCGTCGCACTCGCTGCCATCGGGAAAAATGCAATAGCCGGTCTGGCTCCCATCGGATGCGGTGCGAATCTCACTTCGATATCCCTGCTCTTCACAATAAACTGAAGCGGGATTGGGCATGTCGGCCGGCATAGCGCTGGCCGACATGGGAGTAACTGCTGATTGGGCCTGATTCGTCGTGCAAGCAGTAAACAAGAGAAGAGCCATCATGAAAATAAGTTTATTCTTCATTGTGTCCTCATTCATCTTTGATCCATGTTACCGCCACCTAAGTGTCGTCTGTGGAGTGTTTTGAGTCTTAAGGTGAGTACCCAACGTGACCAACAAGCCACCCAAACCCCTCAGCAGCGGACAATACCAGGCAGGGCGAACCAGACCAGCCTGCCTGAGTTCCAGAGACGTCCTGGCTACCCCCAGGACCTGCCTCTCATAATCTTTGTTCAATCGTTCGTATGTTTCGTTCCTGCTCATGCTTTCCATGGCAACCTCTCAATAATCTTTCCTCAGGCAAGCCTAGCTTGGTGCAGGCTTTGGCTCGCCTCCCGCCTGTGTCATGGACACTATCGCCAGGCCCAGGTCGTTGAGTTTCGTCAAAATCCCGTGCAGGGCAGCCTGATCGGCCACCAGCCCTGTCAACTCGGTTTCATCTTCCGTAGTGGTGATCGTGAATCCGTCGAACCAGTCCGACCAGGAATGGTCGAGGGTTCCTTTCACCCGGATTTGATATACCGTCGATTCGTCATATTTTTTACTGTCATTCATCAAGCACCTCCTGCGTCAATGATTTTTCCATTTGCATTGTCTCTCAGGGGTTGATGAGTTGTCATCCACAAGGTTGATGATTAGGTTGATGAAAAAAATCCCCCGCTTCAGGAGCGGGGGATGAAATGGTCAAGCCATTATCCGATTAAATCAATTTCAACTCTTTGGCTCTTTGGATGGCGTCAAAACGCCCGTGAACTCCAAGCTTGTTATAAACTACACGAACATGAGTGCGGATTGTGGACGGGGCAACCGTCATCTCCCGGGCGATCTCGGGGACGGTGAGTTGGGAATTGAGCAGTCGCAGCACCTCCAGTTCGCGCTCGCTGAGGGGTTCGAGAAGCGCCTCACCCTTCCCTGCTTTGCTGCCTTGAGCGGCTGCCACACCTCGGGAGGATTCTGCCGCCATCACGTCCAGCATCCTTTGGGCATATTCCTTGTGGATGCCTTTTCGCACAGCCTGGCGCAGCAATCCCATCAGAGGTTTCCCCTGGATCACAAACAGATACACATACCCTTCCGGTTCAGCCATCTCCAGGGCAACCGCCAGCGACTTCAGGGCATTTTCCTTTTTCCCGACTGCGGCCAAAGCAACTGCTTTCATCAGGAGCAGTTCAATGGTCCGGCCCCATAGACCAAATCCTTTCAGCTTGCCAATTCCTTCATCCAGGATCTTTAATGCTTCAGAATAATCCTTTTGGAAAATCAAGTATCTGGCAAGGATAGGGTAATACATGATGCGTGTCACCCCGCCGGAGCAACGGCGTTGTTTCCATTGCAGAAAGTCATCCCAATTTTCGCAGGCCAGGTTCAGTTTGGCTTCCAAAAATTCAGAAATCGATACGAACCAATCGGACACATTAACAGCGATCCACATGGATCTCTGGATGTTTCTCTTCGCGGCGGAATAATCTCCCAGCGCCAGGTAGGCCTCTGAGAGTACGGTCAATGAATAATGCAGGGTATCCGCCTGTTTCCATTTCTCCGCCAACGCTACCGCCTGCTGCGCGGATTTCAACGATTCTCCCAGCTCATTCCACAGCCGCAGGGTTTCTCCCTTGGCGGCAAGGCCAACCGCCAGCACATAATATTCCTCTCCCGATTGACCGGCGAATTTTTCAATATCCCGGCAAATTTCAACGGCCTCATGCAGCTGTCCTACGCCCTTGAGCGCGTAGACCAGGCAAGATGTTGCATAAATATATAAATGGCGGTTTCCAGATTTCAAGCTGAAAGACGCTGCATCCCTGAATATTCGAATGGCTTCATCATTTTTCTCCGTATTTTGCGTTGCCAGACCCAGGATGATCAGGATGTTGGCCTTTTCCAATAAATCATCCGCAGGGATATTGGTCAACGCCTCACGGGCGATATCCACCGCTTTCTCAAACCTGCCTTTAAGCCATTGCACATACGCCCGGATGGTCAAGCCATGCCCCATCAAGTGTATGCGTTCTTCTTCGGATACTTTCCCACGCAGGGAGGTTTCCATCCGGTCGATCAATCCTTCCGCCTCGTCCAATTGGCCGGCGTAGGCTTTGGCCCATGCGATGGAGATACACAGCCAGGGCCGCGAGCAGACATCCTCCAAATTTTCCGGGTGGAACCGCTCCAAAAGCTCGGGCAAGTCCTCCCCCTCCGCCAGGATCAGGACATTCCCTGACACCAGGCGCGCAACCAGCTTCATGTCATCCGCTTGCAGGGCATGCAGGATGGCTTCCCGAAGAGAGCCGTTAGCTTCATACCATTCACTCGCCCGTGCATGCAAAGATTTTATCTCCCCGGCATGACTGGTCGACAAGCGCTTGCGAAGCAGGTCGCTGAAAAGGTGATGATAGCGATACCAGCGTTGTTCATCATCCAACGACAGCAGAAACACATTGGACTGCTCCAAGCAAATCAATATGTCCTGGCTGTCCTGATTTCCCGTGACTGCATCACATAAAGGCGCTGTCAGCTGGTCAAGGATGGAGGTCTTCAGGAGGAATTCCATGACCCTGGGCGGCTGTTGACTCAGCACCTCTTCGATCAGGTAATCGAGGATATAGCGATGGCTGCCCGAGAATTTTTCCAGGAATTCAGGGATATCGTCCCTTTTTTGGATCGAAAGAGCCGCCATCTGAAGGCCGGCCACCCAGCCTTCGGTCCGCTGGTCCAATTGGGAAATATCACTCGCCGAGAGGGTTAATCCCATGGTCTGGTTGATGAATGCCGTGACCTCGTCATTGGTGAACCTGAGGTCGCGGGTGCGCAACTCGGTGGTCTGGGCACGTGCCCGCATGCGCGCCAGAGGCCAGGGAGGATCCATGCGGCTGGCAATCACCAACCGCATCCTGCCTGCCGGCATCGGGAGATGTTCCAGGAGAAAGACAAGCCCGGTGTGGATGCTGGTGTCTGTGATCAGATGCAGATCGTCAAGGATCAGGATAAAAGATTCCGGGGAATGCGCAATCCCATCTGCCAGGCGGGTGAGGGCTTCATCCGTCGCTGGAGAAGACGAAACGCTTTCCAAATCCAACAGGCTTTCCCCGATGCGCAACTTCCGCAGGCCGGGGACGGTTTGAAGCGCAGACGCAAAATACGCCCAAAACCGGGAGGGATTGTTATCCGCCTTATCCAGAGTCAGCCAGGCTACCGGCATCGACACCTGGTGCGCCCATTCGCTGAGCAGGGTGCTTTTTCCATAACCCGCGGGAGCCGAGACCAGGATCAGATTTCGCTCAAGCCCGGCGTTCAATTGCTCAACAAGGTACGGCCGCTTCACCCAGGCCGGGCGGATTTGAGGAACAAGAAGTTTCGTCTGGAGCAGAATTCGATGGCATGTTCTTGAGGACGATGGATTTGTCCAGCAGCAATCAGGTAAAGGCGCGGATGGCTCTATTTATTTATAACCCGATATTCGTGTAATTCAAGTTGATAATACACCATCTTATGAAATCAAGTACAATGCAAATGATTATCGATTTTTATCAAAATTGACAATCATTTCGTAATCCTACATTCCAAGCAAAATCCCGGGAATCCCATGGAACCAAAGAAAATCCTAATCGCATACGCCACCAATGCCGGCACAACAGCCGAAGTCGCTCAGGCTGTCGGCGAAGAATTATCGAAGACCACACAACTTCAGGTGGATGTCAAGCTGATCGATGAGGTGGCGACCTTCGAGCCTTATTCCGCGGCAGTGATCGGCGCGCCGATGATCTTCGGCTGGCACAGCGGGGCGAGGAAAATCATCCGCAAACATCAGGACTCTCTCAGCAAGATCCCAGTGGCTTATTTCATCACGGCCATGAACCTGACGAAAACGGATGAGGCCAGCCTGGAGGGCATTCCCCTCTCGGTGGATCCGGTCGTCGCCAAACCAGCCAAAAAGGAAGGCAGGCTTTCCTTCAAGGAGCGCTACTCCCTCCCTTCTAATTACCTTCGTCCCATTCTCAAGTCAGCGCCGCGAGTCAAACCCGTGGCTGTCGCCTTCTTCGGCGGGAAGCTGGCGATGTACAAGATGAAGTGGTGGCAGGTGGCGTTCGTCCTCTTGTTTGTCCAAACTCAACAGGGCGGGTCGCACAATATGCCCTTCATTAAAGAATGGGCAGAAAGCCTACGCGAGAGATGGGCGTAAGTGGTTAATATTTATAATTGTGGTACCTACTCGAGATGAAATCCCAAATGGGGTTTTTATGATAATCAAGATGGCGGCTAACAAATATTGTAGTAATTTATGAGAACTAATATCAGGTGACATGAAAACAATTGATGTTTATCTCAAGATTACATTCATTGTTTTAGCATTCCCGGCATTCATGCTAGCATGTACGCCTGTCACTAATCAGCATCAGATTATTGCTACAGAATCACTCACTCCTACTAATAAGACGTACCCTAATACGCCATCCATTACGCCTACCATTACTCTTACCCCAACCTTGGCCCTACCTCCAATCGAAATTCTTGCCACTCCGACCGAAGGAATTTATTCCATTAAGCCAAACAATGCTCATCTCGTCAGAGAATTAGGCACTGTAGGATTTGGAAAAGCTTACGAGTCCGTATGGTCACCTAATAACGAATACTTGGCTATTAAGACATCTTCCGGATTGGCTTTATACGACACCGAAACGTGGAATTTGGTGAAAGTACTGGAACCATCAATATCAGAGAGATTTGAGTGGTCGCCGAATGGAAAATTTCTTATAACTGCTTCTCTGTATTCAGGCGAAGATCAGACTGTTCATTTATTTGATGGTGAAACTCTCGATCAAATAAAAGTATTTAATAACGGCAGGGATTATAGTCTATCTCCTAATGGAGAAATGCTGGCAATTTGGGACGACTGGAAAACTTCTTTTTATGAACTTAATTCTTTGAAGCTGCTCTCCAGCGTGCCTTTTGAAACATCTTCTTCTTTTTCCAGCTTCAGCCCAGATGGTAGGACTTATGCTGTATTGGATGGCGAAGAAATTCATATATGGGATACATACACTGGTAAATCAATCCAATCGTTTGAAAATGCAATAGAAGATGGTGATTGGATTCGTTCTTTTACTTATAGCCCCAGTGGAGAGAGCTTATTGTATCTCGCCACACGAGGCGGTTTTGATTATATTCTCAAAATCTGGGATATCTCGACAAGCAGAGAGGTATATTCAAGCCAAGGGTTTTTAGATTACAGAGAAGCAGTTGATGCAGTCTTCAGCCCTGATGGAGATCAAGCAGCAGTATTAATTTATCAAAACTTATACCTTATAGATTCTAAGACTGGTGAAATAAGGAATACTATCACTCTACCAAACATTAAAGATTCTATTGAGAGCACAGTAAAAGCTAAGTTTAGTTCTGACGGTCAAATAATATTCACGACTGCAGGAATATTTGATGTTGAGAGCGGCAAGAGATTGACCGAGCAGGGATTTGCTGAATTCAAAATAAGTTCAGATGGAAAAATATTCGCGGGAAGCTTACGAGATGAGTATCGAAACGAAGAAGGAAATTTTATTATTGAAGACTCGGGAATATCCATCTGGGATGTGCAACATGGCAAGGAGATTATTGCTTTACCAGGGATGTACAATTGGATCCATGGGGTCTCGCTAAGCTCTGATGGAATGCGAATTGCGTCATTCGATGAATTCGGAAATTTACGCGTTCATGATGTAGAAAATGGTGAAATAATTAGATCATTCGATTTCGGATCAGACTCTAGTGATATTTCATTCTCACCAATAATAGATTCGGCTTATGGTTACATGCTTGCTGTGAGCGAAGACACTGGCCAAATCCGCATATGGAAGACGATCAGCAACGAACTTATCAAGACATATTACAGCTATGGATATAACGATACGTATCCAATAGCGATAAGTCTTAATGGAGAATATTTAGCTTTATTCTCTTCTGAGGGTCAAATTATAGAAATATTGGACATAAATACAGGTATCGTATTACGTTCATTTTTCGGAGTTGATGATCGAGTAGACGCACTAGCCTTTAGTCCGAATGGGGAAAAATTGGCAGTATATTCTGGTTACAAGATGTTCATTTGGGATATCGCAACAGGTAAATTACTAAAAAGAATGTCAGAGTTATCACCTGCATCTCAATTTATTAATGAAAACCAAATTGCTTCACTATATGGAAATACTATAAACTTCTGTGATTTAGCAACAGAAACCAATATACTTGAACTAACTAAAGAAGATCCAGAACCAGAAGAATGGTACACAAGCGTTGCTGTCAGTTCAGATGGTCAAATTCTCGCAGCAGGAACCAGCAATGCTTTGATAGATATTTGGGGTGTGGGAGAAAATAAACTTTTGCGAACATTGAGAGGTCACGAAATAGGACACTTTGGGCATGATGAGATTCCGATGGGAGATATTACAAGCCTTGATTTCAGTCCATACAATCATCTTCTAGCGTCTTCCGGGATTGACTGCACTGTGCGAATTTGGGATGCTGATTCAGGTAAGTTATTAAAACATATCCAGGAATGGGGACTGTGGAATTCTCGCCTGATGGCAATGTCCTTGCTTTTGATGGTTGTGATGGAAAAATCCACTTATATGGGATAGAAATCCCAAATAAATAATTCTATACATATAGAGGAACACCATGGAAGATAAATCGATCATCATCATCGGCGCGGGTTTCGCCGGACTGTCTACGGGTATCTATGCCCAGATGAACGGTTATAAAACGAAAATCTTCGAGATGCACAGCCTGCCGGGCGGATTGTGCACCGCCTGGAAGCGGGAGGGTTACACCATCGACGGTTGCATCCACTGGCTGGTGGGGTCGAACCCCGAAAGCGGCATGTACCGCTACTGGCAGGAGGTCGGCATCGCGCAGGATCGCGAATTCATCAACTCGGATGAATACATGCGCTACGAAGGCGACGATGGTCGCACGTTCATCATCTACTCCGATGTGGACAGGCTCGAAAAACATATGCTCGAGCTTTCGCCGCAGGATGCCGAAGTCATCAAGGAATTCATCAGCGGCGTCCGGTTGGGGATTGCGTTCGATCCGCCGGGGGAAAACGACAAGGGGCTGAAGCGGATGTCAAAGTCGATAAAGTTCTACTGGACCATGATTACCAAAGGCCGCGAATTTCAAAGATGGATGACTGTCGCTGCCAGGGATTTTTCCGCACGATTTCAAGGACCCGCTCATCCGCGGCGCGCTGGGAGAAATGTGGTTCCCGGAATTCTCGATGTTCTTCATGCTCTTCACCCTTTCATACCTTCACATCAAAAATGCAGGCTACCCGATCGGCGGGTCGCTGCCCATGTCGCTCGCGCTGACCAAGCGTTACCGCGACCTCGGGGGCGAGATCCATTTTGACAGCCGGGTGGAGAAAATCCTGGTGGAAAACGACAAGGCCGTAGGCATTCGTCTGACCGATGGCAGCGAGCACCGTGCTGGAAGGGTCGTATCCGCCGCGGACGGGTACACCACCATCTTCAAGATGCTCGACGGGAAATATACCGACGAAAAGACGCGCGAGCCATACGAAAAATGGCCGGTCTTTCCACCTCTCATTTTCGTAGGATTAGGCGTGAACCGTTCCTTCGCCGATGAACCCAAAACGGTCTCCGGCTTCAGCTTCCCCCTCAAGCAACCCACGGAGATCGGGGATGCGGTTCAAGACAGGCTGCCGGTGCACATCTTCAACCAGGACCCCACCCTCGCGCCCGAGGGTAAGACCAGCATCGTGGTGATGCTGCCCAGCAACTACGAATACTGGAAGGAACTGGCCAAGGACAAGGCAGCCTATGACGAGAAGAAAAGCCAGGTTGGGCATACGGTAGTGGAGCTGCTCGATCAGCGCTTCCCCGGCATCTCCTCGCTGGTGGAGATGGTTGATGTAGCCACGCCGATCACCTTTGAGCACTACACCGGCAACTGGCAGGGCAGCTTCGAAGGCTGGCTGATCACACCCCAGAATGCATCCACGGTGATGAAGCCGATGAGCCAGACCCTGCCCGGATTGCAAAATTTCTTCCTGTGCGGACAGTGGGTCGAGCCGGGCGGCGGATTACCCACTGGCGTTATGTCCGGCCGGCGGCTGCTTCAGGCTCTGTGCAAGGAGGATGGGACGAAATTCCAGACAACGATTGCATAAGCCAAGAAAAAGTTAACGATTGGACAACATGAAAATATTAACAAAGACCATAATTGTGCTAGCAGGTTGTCTGTTAACTTCATGCACCAACCATGCGGTTGAATTTCCGCAACAAATAAATAATACTGAGATAATGACATTAACCTTGCCAGCCACCTGGACTTCAATGCC
Organism: uncultured Chloroflexia bacterium; assembly: GCA_963709295.1. Taxonomy (GTDB): domain Bacteria; phylum Chloroflexota; class Anaerolineae; order Anaerolineales; family Villigracilaceae; genus JBGPQJ01. The sequence continues at coordinate 297,870 of CAVPVW010000008.1, forward strand.
ATCTCTTACGTCCTACCCTACGTCAACATTAGCACCGTCGTTTACGCCTTTACCTTCAAATACTCATATCCCGACAAGAACGCAAACTCCAAACATTACAAACACTCCCTCTGCTACTCCATGGCCTTTAAAATATGCAGAAAAACGTCTTCTAGAATTCTATAAAACAAATGGCAATTGTCGTTTACCTTGCTGGTGGGGAATAACTCCTGGCGAGACCTCCTATGCTGAAATTAAATCATTTTTTGCCCCATATTCTGAAGCCATAGAATTGGAGGAATATTACTTCCCAGAAAAGGTTATCTTCTACTTTCCAAGCCCAAATGAGTCAATCGATTACCTTATGAGCACAGTTCTTCGTTTAGATGAGAATCAAATAATTGATACGATTAGTTTAGACTTTGAGACTATGATGTACAGTGGATTTACGCCATCCTATCTCCTTACACATTTTGGTATGCCTGATCAAATACTGATTTCTAACTCTGAAATAGTCTTGGTAAATACAAAAAGCCGATTATTAACCATTTATGATGTCTACAGCGATGAAAGCGCTAATCAGATCTGCTTATCATTTACTGATTCCTTAGTTTTATGGGCGGATGAAAATGATCTGACTCTTGCCAATATACGAGAAAGCACTGGTGATATGAGCTTGGTCCCTTGGGAGGAATTTACTAATCAGAATGCAAAAGTACTATTGAATACTTTAAAAGCCAGGGGTGACGCAAAAAAGGATTATTGTTTTTCAGTACAGTAACTGTTCAATCCCTTTTCATGTCTTACCAAATGAGTATTTTGGTAAATTTTTCCCGCTTGACAACAACCAAAAAACCATTATAATTAGTGTAGAATGAACACTAACTATGAGACCTACGAACTTCCCGGCGTGACTGTTGACCTGGTGATCTTCACCGTCAGCGAGGGACTGCTCAAGGCGCTGCTGGTCAAGAGAGCGGAAGAGCCCTTCGCCGGCTGCTGGTCCATCCCGGGCGGGTTTCTAAAGGCGGGCGAATCGCTGGACGACGCAGCCGTCCGCGTGATGCACGACAAGACCGGCGTCAAGGAAGTCTATCTCGAGCAGCTCTATACCTTCGGCGACCCGGATCGCGACCCGCGCGCGCGCGTTATCACGGTCACCTACTTCGCGCTCATCCCCTGGAAGAACTCTGAATCAGCCAACCTCGGCCAAAGTCGCGGATGTAGCCTGGTTCCCTGTGGACGGTCTCCCCTCGCTAGCGTTCGACCACAAGAAAATCATGAACTACGCCATCACCCGCCTGCGCGCCAAGGCCAGCTACAGCAACATCGTTTATGGACTCATGCCTGAGAAGTTCAGGCTCTCGGACCTGCAGAAAATGTACGAGATCATCATCAACAAACCACTGGACAAAAGGAACTTCCGCAAGCGGATGCTGGCGACCGGTTTGCTGCAGGAGACCGGCAGCAGGGATATCGCCGGAGCCCACCGTCCAGCCATGCTCTTCAAATTCAAGAAGCTTAAATTGACCGTGCTGAATTAGTTTGTTTTTTTTAGTTTTAGTAAGTGTATTTATTACACTTACTAAAGGGTAACAAGGAGCAACAAATGAATCTCGAGCTTGAACAGATCGCCCACAACTTATCAAACGCAGTGAGACCCGAAGATGTTTTCGGTCAACTGAATGAGCCGGGGGTTGATCCCCTCCCTGCCCTGCGGAAGGTTTACCGTTCCCTGGTGAAAGCTACGCACCCGGATGTCTATCACAACTCAGACGAGAAGTACCTCGCACAGTCCGCCTTCCGCCGGTTGATCGAATGGTTCGAGAAAGCTGAGGAGAAGGTCAAGTCAGGGAGATACGGCCGCAGGGATACGATGATCCTAAAAACCAACCGCAGATACTATGAAATCGAAACTGATTTCAGGGAGGACAGGCTTTTCAATTACTACCCTTGCAGCTTCAGAGAAAGAGGGAAAGGAATTCAGCGGCATGCTCAGAATCACTCGCGACCCGAGACACAACGATCTGGCTGCGAATGAAATCCGCGCTCTGCAAATTCTGGGCAGCAGCACGAATTGGGCAAAGTTCTCGCCTTATTTTCCGGACCTGATCGACGCATTTATCTACGACGACGGTTTTTCCTGCCGTCAGGCAGCCATCTTCGAAGAACACAAAGGGTGGTACTCCCTGCAGGACGTCCACCGAAGATATCCGGACGGGATCGATCCCCGGGACATGGCCTGGATGTGGCGCAGGATGCTGGTCGCGCTGGGATTTGCGCACGTCAACGGAATCATCCACGGGGCAGTCCTGCCCGCGGACATTTTGATCCAGCCCGAAGAGCATGGGCTGATGCTCAGAAATTGGTTCCACGCCGTCCGCGCCGAGACAGGGGAAATCCTCTCACCCATCGACCCGGATTTCGCAGCCTGGTATCCGCCTGAGATTGCAAAGAACGAAGTTCCCACATTCGGAATGGACATCAACATGTCTGCAAAACTCATGATCCATCTTCTAGGAGGTGATGCCGAAAGAAATAGTATTCCCGACTCTGTCCCGCATGCGATGCGCATGTTCCTGAAGGGCAGCATCCTGCCCGGCAAACGGGCTCCCCAGGACGCCTGGGCGCTGAAGCAGGAATTTGACGACCTGCTCTTCAGACTCTGGGGCGAGCGTACCTATCATCCATTCAAAATCTAAACCCAAAGCCATAGGAGGCAAAAATGGGAAGTGGAAAATGGTCCACCAATGTTTATGACGAACACGCACGTTTCTTATCCGCCAGCGGAAAGGGCGCCTTCGACTACAGCGACGGCATGCACCGCGCCGGGAGATCGTCCTGGCGCGTGCACGATACGCTCAATCCCTGGAAGGTCAATGTCCGCGAGAGCCGCGACAGCGACGAGCACCCTGACTCAACCGCCATCGCCGTACATATTCGACGTGACCGGCTCGATGGGCTCGATCCCCGTCACACTGCAGAAGAAGCTGCCCGAGCTGCTTGGGCTGCTCTTGCGAAAGGGTTATGTCCCGGACCCGCAGATCCTGTTCGGGGGAATCGGCGATGCGACCTGTGACCGGGTCCCGCTGCAAGTCGGGCAGTTCGAATCCGACAACCGCATGGACCAAAATTTGGAAAATATCTTCCTCGAGGGTGGAGGCGGCGGGCAGCGCACGGAATCCTACGAGCTGGCGATGTACTTCATCGCCCGCCACACGGACATCGACTGCTGGGCCAAGCACGGCCGCAAGGGTTACCTGTTCATCATCGGCGACGAAATGGCCTATGGCGCAGTCAACCATCGCGAGGTCGGTGCGGTCATCGGCGACGGGCTGCAGCAGGACATCCCCACCGCCGCGATCGTCAAGGAGTTGCGCGAACGCTACCATGTCTTTTACATCCTGCCGCAGGGAGCCAGCTACGGCGGTGACGCGACCATCCTCGGGTTTTGGCGAAAGCTGCTCGGGCAGAACGTACTGGAGCTGGAGGACCCCGAGGCGGTCTGCGAAACCATCGCCCTGGCTATCGGCATGACCGAAGGCACCATCGACCTGAAAGGGGGCACAGCCGACCTGAGGGATTTCGGCGTCGCCGACCGGACTCTGGCTGTGGTGACCACCGCGCTGGCCAACATTCCCTCCGGGCTGGTGAAAGCCAAAGTACGGGGCAGATCGCTGCCCGGCCTCGGAGCACGGCCAACACTGATCGGAAAGTAACTCTACGAAATTGTCCCTGTGGGAAATTTCCGCCCACAGGGACAAACCGCCAACGGAGGAACTATGAAGCCTAACGAGAGTCAAGCCATCCTGATCGCCGACCTGGGATACGGAGACGCCGGCAAGGGGAGCATCGTCGATTACCTGACCCGCGAGACCAACGCCCACACCGTCGTCCGCTACAACGGTGGAGCGCAGGCGGCACATAACGTCATCACACCTGAAGGGAAGCATCACACGTTCGCCCAGTTCGGCAGCGGGACCTTCGTCCCCGGCACGCGGACGCATCTTTCGCGCTTCATGATGCTGCATCCACTGGCAATGCTTGCCGAAGAGAGGCACCTGCAGGTCATTGGGAATGTACGACGCATTTCCCCGCGTTAGCATAGAACGGGAGGCACTGGTCACCACACCCTTTCAGCAGGCAGCCAACCGCATCAAGGAAATCGCCCGGGGAGATGGCCGGCATGGCAGCTGCGGCATGGGCGTGGGCGAGACCATGTCCGATTGGCTGGCATACGGAAGCGATGTTCTTTTTGCCGGGGATTTGAGCGAACGGGATATGACCGCGAAAAAGCTGAGGCGCATACGCGAGATCAAACTCTCTCAGCTCGAACCGTTTTTGGTGGCTGCTTCCGATAACAAACCCATCGCCGAAGAACTGAAGATATACCATGATCCTGATTTCATTGACGCAACAGCCGATTTATATCAACACTTCGCACGTCAGGTGAGCGTCGTCGAAGCGGATTATCTGGGCAGTTTGTTGAACATACCGGGAACAACGATCTTTGAGGGCGCGCAGGGAGTTCTGCTCGACGAGTGGTACGGCTTTTATCCCTACAACACCTGGAGCACGCTGACCTACAAGAACGCGGATACCTTGCTCGCAGAAAATGGCTTCAACGGTGAATCTCTCAGGCTGGGATTGATACGAGGCTATGCCACGCGTCACGGCGCGGGTCCGTTCGTGACCGAGGACGAACATCTCACCTCCCACCTTCAGGATAAACACAATGGCAACAATCCCTGGCAAAGGGAGTTTCGTGTTGGTTATCTGGATTTCGTTGCGCTCCGATACGCCTTGAAGGTCACTGGAAAAGTGGATGGGATTGTTGTCACGAACCTCGACCGGATGAGTACCATGGACGGATGGCGCGTTTGTGATCAGTATCAAACTTCACTGGAAGCTTCGCTCGCGAGAGATTATTTCGATTTTGAAGGTGGAGACATCCAGGACATCAAAGTCCCTGCCGACCCGACGGACTTGATCAGGCAGGAGACATTGACCAATCTCCTATACGTCATGAAACCGATCTACAAGACTTGCGAAAGAGATGAGGCGTGCCTTCTCGATATGATCAGCCGCATTGCCGGAGCGCCGGTCCTGTACACTTCCCATGGACCGACAGCGCTTGACAAGTACCAATTTGAATATCCACTCAGCCCTTCACAACACACAAAACAACTTGCTTTAAATTAACACAAAGTCTCGACCATGTGGGGATTACTACCTTCCGGGCTTTCCATGCCGTATGCCACTTGATATTTTTGGGAAAATCCATTAATTTAGGTTATCAACTCCCCCGAAAGGTCATGCCATCATGAAAACCGCCCGCTTTGAAGTCCTGAGTAAAGATGAAGTCGAACGCATCCATGCTGCTTCGATGGAGATCCTCGCCCAAGTGGGGATCAAGGTCAAGTACAAGAAAGCCCGCGACATCTTCCGGGAGGCTGGAGCCGAAGTCGATGACGAAGCGATGACCGTCAAGCTGTCCAGAGAAACTTGTCCGAAGGGCAGTGGACCAGGCGCCGAAGCAGTTTTCCCTGTTCGGGATCGATGGCGAATTCCGCCTCGATATCGGACCCGATCAGGCTGCGCCGGTCTTCGCCGGGTTGGGAACACCCACCCGCATGCTCGATCTCAAGGACGGGACCGTCCGCGCGGCCACCAAACAGGACATGATCGACCACATCATCCTGATCGACGCCTGCAGCCACATCCACAACTCGCAGATGGACATCTGGCCGGACGACATCCTGATGACCACCATCCACACCGAGGCGATCTGGGCCTGGGCGCACCACAGCCGAAAACCCTATGGCATGGGCTGCTACGGCTACCTGCCCACCTGGGACATGATGCGCATGATGTCCATCGCGGTCGGCGGCAAGCAGGAGCTGCAAAAGCGTCCGCGCTTCTTTGCCATCTGCTCGGTGGTCAGCCCCCTGCAAATGGACCAGGCACAGGCTGAGGGTTTGCTGATCTGCGCCGAGTACGGGCAGCCTGTCACCTGCGCCCCCGAAGCCATCGCCGGGCTGTCTGCTCCGGTGACCCTGGCGGGATTGGTCGCCCAGGAAAATGCCGCCATCCTGGCGCATATCGCCCTCGCGCAAATCTACCGCCCGGGCACGCCGGTCATGTACGGGACAGTGTCCACCACCGCCAACATGCGCTACGGGACGGTCACGCTGGGCGCGGTGGAGACCGGCTTGATCACCGCCGCCTCAGCGCAGATGGCGCGTTATTACGGCCTGCCCATCCGCAGCGTGGGCGGCACAACGGAATCCAAGCGCGAAGATGCTCAAGCCGGGTTCGAACGCATGGGGACCCTGCTCCCGGCCGTCCTGGCGGGAGTCAACCTGATCACCTGCGCCGGCACGCTGGACGGGACCATGCTCGAAAGCCATGCCATGCTCATGCTGGACGATGAACTGTGCGGTGCGGCGCTGCGGCTGGCGCGCGGCATCGAGGTCAATGACGAAAGCCTCGCCGTGGATCTGATCAAGCAGATGGGGCATTCCGCGAGCTACATCACCGCCAAGGAGACTGCCCGGCTGTATAAAAAGGAGCTTTACCTCCCGACCCTGTTCGCCCGCGAACCGTATGAGACCTGGGAAAAGGAAGGCTCGAAGCTGGCCATCGACCGAGCGCGTGAACGTGCCCTGGACATACTCGCCAAACACCGACCGCACGAAGTGGACCCAGCTTTGCTGCGTGAACTCGAGGCATTCAAGGAATCCGTTGCAACCCGCAATCTCGAGGATTTCTACCTCTACGAGACCGAGGAGAAACAGGATTACTCAACATTATGAAAACCGAATCCGCCTCCCGCCTGCCATTACGAAAGAAACTTCTCTTCAGCACCGGCGACCTGAGCACCAGCATCCCGCTGGCGATTTTGATGTTCTTCCAACTCTACTTTCTTACCGACGTCGCCAGCCTGCCGCCCCTGAACGCCGCCTGGGCGGTCGGCCTCAGCCGCCTGTGGGACGCAGTCAACGACCCGCTCTTCGGTCTGTGGTCCGACACCATCCGTACCCGCTGGGGGCGCCGACGGGTTCTCCTGCTCTTCGGGGCGGTGCCGCTCGGGATCTCGTTCATGCTGATGTGGGTGGTCCCGCCATTCGAGCAGCTGGGACTCACGGTCTATTACACGATTGCTTATATTTTGTTCGACACGGCATTCACCGTCGTGCACGTCGGCTACAACGCCCTGACCCCCGAAATGACCTCCGATTACGATGAGCGCAGTTCGCTGAACGGTTACCGCATGGCTTTTTCGATCGCCGGCACGCTGGGCGCGATCATTTTTGCGACGGTCTTAAGCTGGAGCATCACCGACACCCGCCAGCTTTATCTCATCCTAGGCATCGGCCTGGGATTTGCTTCCATGATTCCGCCGTTCATTGTTTTTGCCATCACCCGCGAGCGCCCCTCCAGCGACCTGCCAAAACCGTCACCGCTCTGGACGGCGCTCAAACAGAGTTTGAGCAACAAGCCTTTTATCATGGTCATGGCCCTTTACCTTCTAAGCTGGACCACAGCCAGCGTCATCGCTGCGGTGCTGATCTACTTTGCCAATTATTATCTCGGCGTACCCGGCCAGGCAAATTACTTCGTGCTGGCAGCCCAGGGAGCGGCCATCCTGTTCATCCCGCTCATCGTGTGGATCTCCCGGCGGCTCGACAAACGCCGCGCCTTCATCATCGGTTCGGTGACCTGGCTGATTGTCATGCTGGCGATTTCCGCCATTCAACCGGACCAGGTTGGATTAGCCTATTTGCTGGCTGCGCTGGCCGGCTTCGGAATCGCCACCGCCTACGTCGTGCCCTGGTCGATGGTGCCGGACGTGGTGGAGTATGACGAGCTGCGCAGCGGTCAGCGCCGCGAGGGGTCGTACTACGCCTTCGCCTCCTTCTTCCAGAAATTGGCGACAGGGGTTGCCTTATGGGGGATGGGACTGGCGCTCGCGGCGACAGGGTACATCACCCCGCAACCTTCCATGCCTCCGCCTGCTCAACCTCAAGCTGCTGTTGACGCCATCCGGATGTTCACCGGTCCCATCCCGGCTGTACTGCTGTTCCTGGCGATTCTCTTCGCCTGGAAATATCCCATCACACGCGAGAGCCATCAGGCCACTATAAAAGAGTTGGCTTCACGCGAAGGCGATTAACCGCACCCTGAAGAGGAAACTTATGGACGAATTCGATTTTGAGACCCTGGCTGTTCACGCAGGCGAAAGCGCCGACCCGGACTCGGGCGCATTACGTTTGCCCCTGCACATGGCGACCACCTTCAAGCTGCCAAAATTCGGTATCAAATTATTCGACGCGCTGATGATGAATTCTTCCCGTCCGCCCTTCGCCTACACACGTTGGGGCAACCCAACCCTGCGCGCGCTCGAAGACCGCCTGTCCGCACTGGAGGGGGCTGAGGCGGCAGTCGTCACCGCCAGCGGCATGGCAGCGGTCTCGGCGCTGGTACTCACCCTCCTGAGCAGCGGTGACCACTTGATCGCCAGCGAGGTCTGTTACGCAGGCTCGGTGGAACTCTTCGGACTCCACCTTCCGCGCTTCGGCATCGAGGTCAGCCTGGTCGACACCAGCGACCTGGAGCAGGTCCGCGCCGTGCTGCGCCCGAACACGAAATTGATCTACGCCGAGACTCCCGCCAACCCCATCCTGCGCATCGCGGACATTTCCGCGCTGGCAGGAATTGCCCACGAAGCCGGAGCATGGCTGGCCGTCGACTCCACCTGGGCCAGTCCGGTCCTGCAAAAGCCGATTGCGTTGGGTGCGGACTTCGTCGTCCACAGCCTGACGAAATACATGAACGGGCATGGCGACGCGCTGGGCGGAGTGGTATTAGGGTCTGAAAAGAATGTTCAACGCATCCGCAAGGAGATGCTGGTTCACCTGGGCGGCGCGCTCAGCCCCTTCAATGCCTGGCTGATCGTGCGTGGACTGGTCACTTTGCCGGTGCGCATGAAACGGCATTGTGAGAGCGCGCTGAAGGTTGCCCGTTTTCTGGAGGGTCATCCAAAAGTAGAGTGTGTCTTTTATCCAGGATTGGAGAGTCATCCGCATCATGAACTGGCTGCACGGCAAATGTCCGATTTCGGGGGGATGCTCACCTTCCGACTCAAGGGCGGTTTGGGTGCGGCGATCACGCTGGCGGAGAAGATTCGCCTGTTCTCGTACGCCACATCTCTAGGGCATGCCCACAGCCTGTTGTTCTATTACCCCACCGACATGTATATCGACGCCATGTCCTTTTACACAGACGAACAGAAGAAGCGCATCCGGGAATGGACAGGCGAGGGAATCATCCGCGCCAGCATTGGCTTGGAAAATGCGGATGACCTCATCAAGGATTTGGACCAGGCATTAAACGCACGCACCCTGAAAGGAGCAGTGGGGCCGTTGGCGTATGAGATTATGAAGAAATTTCAGGGTGGCTGACAACAAAAACTCCTGGGGAAATCATTCCGCAGGAGTTTTTCTCAGAAGGATGGAGATTCAATCCCTTACTTATCCGCTGTGGGAGCTGCGTGACGAGTTCGGTTCCAGGTTCCTAATCTACTGCGTAAATTAATCAAAGCCTGTTTTATCTTGGGGATTCTCAAGATGAGCAGCAAAGCAGCGATGCTTCCATAGAGCAGCGGTTGATAGATATTCCCCTGAAGCTGGGTCAGGCTGCCTTTGACCACCAACAGAAAATGCACGACCACCAATGGTGAAATGATGTAAACCAGCTTGTGCAGGCGCTTCCAGTTCCTGCCGAGACGTTTCATCCAGTATTTAAAGGAGGTCACCGCCAGCGGAAGGAGCAGCAGGAAGGCTATCGCTCCGATGATGATATAGGATTTGTTCCATACATCCCGCCAGACGGCATCGAGATCCAGTCCGTAGTCGATGGCAAAAAAGGTAATCACGTGCAGCGCTGCATAAAGAAAGCCATACAAGCCCAACGCCTTGCGGCGCTGAGTCAATTCCTTCCAGCCAAAGATGGATGCCACCGGGGTGCATGCCAGAGAAAACAGCAGGAAGGTCAAGGCCTGGATTCCGGTACGCTGTTCAATCGCCTGGATGGGATTGGCAGTAAGCTGGTCGGTGTAAAAACCATGGACAAGCAAAACAAGCGGCAGCCAGCCGGCTATGTGAACAACGAGTTGCAGGGGTGTGATTCGCGGCATTTTCATCAGTAATTCAATTCCAAATCCATTCCGGCATAAAGGTCAGCAACCTGCTCCTCATATCCGTTGAACATAAGCGTCTCACGCCTTTGAAGTTCACCGATACGACGCTCGGTGGCCTGGCTCCAGCGCGGATGATCCACATTGGGATTGACATTGGCATAAAAACCGTATTCATCCGGGGCGATGGTATTCCACATCGTCTCGGGTTTGTCTGCTGTCAGTTCGACTTTAACCACAGCCTTGATGGACTTGAATCCATATTTCCACGGCACCACCAGACGGATGCCGCCTCCGTTCTGGGCAGGAAGTTCCCCGCCATATAGCCCGGTCGCGAGCAAAGACAGGTCGTTCATGGCTTCGTCAAGGCGCAAGCCCTCCTGGTAAGGCCACGGATAAAACGGGGAGCCCTGTCCCGGCATCTCATCAGGATTTAGGAGGGTCTCAAAACGGACGTATTTCGCTTCGGAGGTGGGCTCCACCTCCTTGAGCAGCTTCCATAGAGGAAAGCCAACCCACGGGATGACCATGCTCCAGGCTTCGACGCAGCGCAGGCGGTAGATGCGCTCCTCTGGCTGGAATTTACCGATCAGGTCATCCACACTGTAGGTGAGGGGGTTGTTCACCAATCCATGGACTTTCACATCCCAAGGAGAAGTCTGGAAATCGGCAGCCAGGCGCGCGACACCCGTCTTATTAGTGGTGAACTCGTAGTAGTTGTTGTAATTGGTGATGTCCTCGAAGCTGTTGACCGGGTCGCCCAATTCGTCAGTCTGGGTTGGGGCGGCGGGAGAGGCGTTATCCGTGGGCTCAATGGTCTCAAGCGCCTTGGGCGCGCAGGCCGCCAGGGCCACACTGCCGGCAAGGACTCCCGCTGCCTTGATAAAATCGCGCCGCGAGAGATACGCTTCCTTGGGGGTGATCTCGGAGGATGGGATCCGGGGATAGTTGGATTTGGTCATAATAAACTCCTCATATATTTCTAAATTATTAATGCATTACAGTTTAGTCAGCAATTCATTGATCACTTGCTCGGTCACTTCTATTCATTCGCAGTGGATAACAGCGCTTATCGATCGACATTTTCCCAATCCATACCGGTATAGAGAGCGCCAACCTGTTCGGCATAACCATTGAACATGAGCGTTTCACGACGTTTTAATTCACCGATCCGCCGCTCGGTGGCCTGGCTCCAGCGCGGATGATCCACCTTGGGATTGACATTGGAATAAAAACCGTATTCATCCGGGGCGATGGTGTTCCACATCGTGGCAGGCTGGTCTGTGACCAATTCGATCTTGACGACCGCCTTGATGGATTTGAATCCGTATTTCCACGGCACGACAAGCCGGATGCCTCCTCCATTTTGGGGAGGCAGTTCTCCACCGTACATACCAGTCGCCAACAAGGTCAGGTCATTCATGGCTTCGTCCAACCGAAGTCCTTCCTGGTATGGCCAGGGGTAAAGCCGATTTTTCTGGCCCGACATCTCATCAGGACTTAGGATGGTCTCGAAACGGACGTATTTCGCATCGGAGGTCGGTTCCACCTCCTGAAGCAGTTTCGAAAGCGGGAATCCAACCCACGGGATGACCATGCTCCAGGCTTCCACGCAGCGCAAACGGTAGATGCGCTCCTCCGGCTGGAATTTACTGACCAGGTCGTCCACGCTGTAAGTGCGAGGGTTATTCACCAGCCCATAGACCTGAACATCCCATGGCGATGTCGGGAAATCCTTTGCCAGCTTCGCTACGCCTTCTTTGACCGTCGTGAACTCGTAGTAATTGTTGTAAGTGGTGATGTCTTCGAAACTATTGACGGGGTCCCCCAACTCGTCTGTCTTGTCAGCAATTGTCGGGTCAGCGGGCGCTGCTGCCGGCTCAGAGTCACCTGAGCCGAGTGCCTGCGGGGCGCACGCCGCCAATACCATGCTGCCGGCGACCACGCCTGCCGCTTTGATGAAGTCCCGCCTCGACAGATAGGTTTCCTTGGGGGTGATCTCGGAGGGAGGGAGCCGGGGATAGTTGGGTTTGGTCATGCGCAACTCCTGATTTATTTGTCTTGACTTGAAGGCTCTCTTCGTTGAAGGTCAAAAAAGGTGCAGGTTCTATTATTTAGACAATTATTATTATAAATAGAAGATATTACAGCAAGATTAAAACGACAATGCCATTTCGCATTGCAGCACCCTGGCAAAAACACGGTTAGACCCGGCGAAGTCAACGACCTGATTATCCAACTTATATCATCCAACCTCCATCAGATTAACTGCAAGTTAGAAAACAGCAAAAAATATTGACCCTTGGGGATTATTTCGATAAACTTAGTCTGTATTAATGGAATAAGTTTTCGGGCGAAGAATGACATTTTTCAAAGGAACTCGAAACCTCCCTGTTTTCCACCATCCAAAGCATCTACGATGCCTGGGGATGGTTTGGCGTGGCGGCGCTCCTGGCTTTCGAAAACGCCACGGGGATCATGCCCGGCGAGGTCATTCTCGGTTTGGCCGGCTGGATGCTGATCGAGGCGCACCAATTGCCTCCCTCGATGATTTTTGTCGGCGGATTCTACACAGCGGTGGGATGCGCCATCGGCGCCTCGGTCACCTACTGGGTGGCGCGCCTGGGCGGACGTCCACTGATCGATAAACTCGTGCGTTGGGTGCGAATGAACCCTTCACACATCGACCGGGCGGAGGCTCAGTTCCAGCGCTGGGGAGCCGGGCTGACGCTGGTTGGCCGTTTGATCCCCGGCCTGCGAGTCCTGATCAGCATCCCGGCAGGTTTGGCGCGCATGTCCTTCACCACTTACTTCATCGCCACGTTCATTGGTGTCTATGTATACTCCACCTTGATCATTGGCGCGGGTTACCTGGTGGGACATGAATGGCCGCTCGTCGTTGCCTTTGGGAAGCAGGCCATGCCTTACCTGATCACCGCCGGAATTGTCGCCCTGGCAATTTATGCCATGATCTATTTCCGCCTCTCATTTCATAAATTCTTTACTGTTCGCGCGAACGAGAAGTAAACCGCAATCCCCTTTTCAAAAAAGCCCAACAGCCATTTTCATAGCATCACTCATTGACTCGCAGCATCTTGCCAGTCAACAACCAAAACGCTGATAGAATCCTTTCGGAAACTGATTCCTATCCAGAAAGGCATCGCAACCATGTCCCTCCAGCAGGAAAAAGCCAACCAGGCAGTTGAAATCCTGAATGAATTAAATATCGATCTGTGGCTGACCTTCGTCCGCGAAACGAGCGGCGTGCGCGATCCCGTTTTGGACCTGCTCATTGGCCCGGGTGAACTGACCTGGCCATCCGCGCTCATCCTGACCCGCAAAGGGGAGAAGATCGCCATCGTCGGCAATATCGAGAAGGATGCGGTTCAACGCCTGGCCATATTCACAGAGATCCTTGGATACGACAAATCGGTGCGCGAACTCCTTCGGGAAGCGATTACCAAACTCGACCCGCGGCAGGTGGCGGTGAACACGTCCCGCAACAACGTCCACGCGGACGGATTGACGCATGCCATGTACGAGTTCCTGAAAGAGTATCTCGCCGATACGACTTATACGGACCGGTTGATCAGCGCGGAACCGGTCATCAACTCTCTGCGCGGACGCAAGACCCCCGCTGAGCAGGCGCGCATCCGCCGCGCGGTTGAGATCACGGAAGAGATCTTCCAGAAGACCTTCGCCTTCATCAAGGTCGGCATGACCGAAATCCAGGTTGCCGAGTTCATGCATGGACTGATGAAAGAGTACGAGGTGGATTTTGCCTGGCCGCGCGAGAGCAACCCCACCGTCAACGCGGGGCCTCTTTCACCCGTTGGTCACAGCGGACCCACGGACATCCAAATCGAACGCGGACACCTCCTCCACTTTGATTTTGGCGTGAAATTCGAGGGATATTGTTCTGACATTCAACGCGTCGCGTATGTCCTGCGCGACGGAGAGACGCAAGCGCCCAAGGAGGTCCAGCGCGGATTTGCCGTGATTCGCTCCACCATCGAGAATGCCCGGGCGGCAATGAAACCGGGCGTTACGGGAAACTCCATCGACGTGATGGCTCGCGGCATCGTCACCGATTCGGGCTATCCCGAATTCAACTACGCTCTCGGACACCAACTCGGGCGCGTGGCTCATGACGGCGGTGCGCTGCTCGGACCATTATGGGAGAAATACGGCGACTCGCCCAACCAGGTTCTGGAGATCGGGCAGGTGTTCACCATCGAACCCGGATTGGCTGTGCCGGACTACGGCTACATTGGCGTGGAAGAGGATGTTCTGGTCACGAACGACGGCGCGCAATACATTCATGACCCTCAACGGGAAATTGTGTTGCTGAAGATATAAATGAATAAGCGAGGGTGAAGCAATCCGGATCAACCGCTCGGAAGGAGGACCTGCACCGAGGTCCCTTTCCCGGGCTGGCTCTCGATGTTGATTTTCCCATGATGGGCTTGCACCAACCCCTTTGCGATCGACAAGCCCAGCCCGTTGCCGCGTCCTTCGCCTGCTTGTCCAGGCACCTGGTAAAACCGTTCAAAGATATGCTGAAGATGTTCGGGTGGAATTCCAGACCCGCTGTCTGCCACGGTGATATTCACCTGCCGGTCGCTCACATGTGACGACAACCGAATCGTCCCACCGGATGCAGTAAACCTCAACGCGTTATCCAGAAGGATAAGCAACACCTGGCGCAGACGCACCCGATCGCCTCTCACAATTCCAGGGGCAGAATCGACGCTCAGATTTACACCTTTCGCCACACTCAGTTTTTCCATCTGTCGGGCAGTTTCATCAAGGAGAGAGGAAACCTCAACAGGCTCATTGACCAGCGTCAAGCGGTGTGCATCAAGGCGAGAGAGCAGCAGGAGGTCCTCCACCAACCGGTTCATGTAATCCACTTCATCGACGATGTCATGCAGTGAATTCTGCCTCTCATCCATTGAATTGGTGCGCAGAGCATAATCCGCGTTAGCGCGCAGGATGGTCAGCGGCGTACGCAATTCGTGACTGGCATTGGAAATGAATTGCTGCTGTTGATCCCAGGCATACTGGGCAGGCTTGATCGAGCGCCCAGCCAGTAGCCAGGATGCAAACGCCAGAAGAAGACTCGCAATGCCCCCCAGGAAGAAAAGCCCGACCAGGTATTGTGACAACAACCGGTCCTGGTCGTTGAGAAGGCGACCTGCTTGCAGGACTGTTCCCCCTCCAAGGCTATAGGTCAAGAGTTGCAGACGTGTATCGTCTCCAAGAGAGAGAGTCCGAAGATCTGAACCTTCCTGTTGTGCATGAGCGACTGCCGCGGGATCTGCGACAATGAGTTGTCCGCTGACGGCAATACTGCCTCCTTCAGGAAACACAAAGACTGGCGCCAAATTCCCGTCATAACGTTCATCACCTTCACTTTCAGGTTGACCAGCACTTGGGACAGCCACTCCGCCACTCGCTCCTTCCTCTTCCTCATCATCTGAACCGCTGCGTTGAGTCAAAGGAACTTTACTGGGGCTTGCCGGACTAATATCATCTTGAGTCCAGGCTTGTTCAGCAACTTTCAGCGCCGATGGCAGCGGCAGACCCCGAGCCCGAAATTCGGTCGCCATCTTGTATTGAAGCGCCAGGTCCGTGGCGCGCTGGAAGTATAGCGTCAGCAGCCCATAGGTGGCCGCGCCGAGGAGCACAACCAGACTAATGCTGGCAACCAGATACAGCACACTCAATCGCAGGCGCAGATCTTTAAGCATTTTTCACATCCAATGAATAGCCAAAACCGCGCTGGGTGCGGATCGGGTCCTTCATCCCTGGTTGACGCAACTTGGCCCGCAGGTAGGACACATAGACATCCACCATCGAAGGCTGGACCTCGGCGGCGTATGACCAGACGTAATCGAGCAGGTACTGGCGCGAGAGAGTTTGACCGGGGTGACGCATAAAGCATTCGAGCAGATTCCATTCGGTGCGGGTCAGGTCAAGCGGCGAATTGCCGCGGCGGGCGGTATGGGTGCGGGTGTCCAGAACCAGGTTCCCGATCCTCAACTCAAATGTGTCAGCGGCGCTCCCATTAAGACGTCGGCCGAGAGCGTGCAGGCGGGCGATTAATTCATCAAAAGCAAACGGTTTGGTCAGATAGTCATCCGCTCCGCTGTAAAGGCCGGCAACGCGGTCTTCCACCTGGGAGCGGGCTGTGAGCATAAGCAGACCCATCGGCAACTTGGCTGTGCGGATGGCCTGGCACACCGCTGGTCCGTCCCGACCGGGCAGCATCCAATCTACAACGGCAACATCATGCGCACCGCGCAGGGCGATCTCCACTCCTTCATCGCCTGTGTAAGCAGGATCCACCTGAAAGCCCTCGTTGGATAATGTCTTTACCATTAAAGGTGGAAAGACGGCGATCGTCCTCGATCAAAAGAACCCGCATTGCTCGATCTCCATAGACAAAGTTTAGCAGAGAAACATTGGAATCAGGTTGGAAAACTGGGGGGTTGAATCCCAGGGAATCCCAAGCATTGAAAAGTATCCTTATGTCTGTAATTATTTCACTTATGGAGGTTTTACAATGAAAAAGAGTTCTTTGTTTATATCCACTGTCTTGACCACTTTCGTGCTTGCGGTGTTGGCCGGGGCAGTTACTGCCTACCGGACTTTCTCTACCTTCATGGAACAACCGGTTCAGCCCGCCCCGGTAGTGCAGACCACCCAGAGTCAGATCTCGCCGGAACAGGCAGCCCAGCTTGCCGCACAGTATTGGGGCAGAAATGACCTGTATAGCGTGGAAAGCACCCTGGTCAAAGGGATGGACGCATACAAAGTCACCTTTAGTTCAGGAGACGTGGTTTATATCAGCCCGGTTGGCCAGGTGTTGGGGGTATTCGCTGCGCCTAAGGTGGCTCCTCAAAACAGCAGCTTGTCCTTCCAGCCTGCCCAGCCTAGTTTCCAGTCTTCAGAAGACGACCACGATCATGACGACGATTAATGGAGAGCCACTATGCAGAATAAATCCACCAACCGCTGGCTTGATGTACAGATCGTCCTTGTCACGCTGACGATGACCCTCAGCCTGTTTCTCTGGAACGTGTTCGCAGGCGGCAACCGCACGTCCAATTCAGGAGCGGCTGCTAATCCACAGGGAGTAAACACGGTAGCCTTAGCCCCATCCCAACCGAGGGTTCGCATCCTACTCGGCGGGGCGGCGCCTCAATCCCCAACGCAATTCTCATCCGGTGCGCCGGCACCGGTAACCATCACCGGTTCATCCCGTTAATGAAACGACTCGAATTCCACGCCATGGGCAGCCACATGCTGGCTATTCTGGACAATCCATCCCCTGTTGCCGAAGGTATCCTTCAGGATGTGCCCGAATGGTTCGAGCAGTGGGAACAAATTCTAAGCCGTTTCCGGCTGGACAGCGAACTGAGCCGGTTGAACCGTTCAGCGAATCAACCTGTTGCGGTCAGCGGCACACTTTGGGAGGTCTTTCACGCCGCCCGGCAGACCGAACAGGACACGGACGGACTGGTCCGCCCGACGGTACTGGATGCTCTGATTCAGGCTGGGTACGACCAATCCTTCGAATTACTTCCGCAACTTGGACAACCAACCGCATTAGGTCTTCTGGAACTTCCAACAATGACAACCGCGATCGTCCGGGACGAGTCAGCCCGCACACTTTGCCTGCCGGAGGGAGTCCATCTTGATTTCGGTGGTGTCGCAAAAGGCTGGGCAGCCGACAAGGCTGCAGTTCGTTTGAAGCATTACGGTTCTGCTCTGGTGGATGCCGGAGGCGATATCGCCGTCAGTGGTCCACGGCTGGAGAACCAGCCCTGGCCTATCGGTGTGCGCGATCCATTTCAACCTGAAAGCTATTTCGAGACGCTGTTCGTCCGGCGCGGAGGCGTGGCGACCTCGGGCATCGACTTTCGCCGCTGGCAGCAGGGCGGGCAATGGAATCATCACATCATTGACCCGCGCAGCGGGCTGCCGGCCGATACGGACCTGTTGACCGTGACGGTCGTCGCACAGGACGCCATCCGCGCAGAAGCCGCTGCCAAGACTATTTTGATCCTGGGCAGTTCTGCGGGAATGGATTGGCTGGAAACAAACCCGTCCTTGGCTGGTATATTGGTCCGCCAATCGGGTGAGTCAATCTATAGCAGCCGTATTAACACTTACCTTTGGAGAAAATTATGACAAACGAACAAGACTTTGAATCATCGATGAGCACCCAGGCCGGGGTGATCATGTTAATCGCGGCAGCGCTGGGGATTGCCGCCGCAGTATTCGTGCTTCCCAACTGGCTGCCCGGACTGGCCGGTTCGATGGCAGGCTCAAACCCCAAGGTTTTCTGGTACCTATCGCGCTCCACCGCGTTGGTGTCGATGGGTATCCTGTGGGCCTCGATGATGCTTGGAGTAGGCATCACCAACAAGATGGCTCGAATGTGGCCGGGTGCGCCTGCCGCCTTCGCCTTGCACGAGTATCTAAGCCTCCTTGGATTGGGTTTTGCCGCCTTCCACGGGTTGATCCTGCTTGGAGACCGCTTCATGAATTTCCACCTGGCCCAAATCCTGACCCCTTTTGCCACATTGAGCTATCATCCCTTTTGGGTGGGACTTGGGCAGATAGGCTTCTATACCTGGGCGATCCTAACAGCAAGCTTTTATGTTCGAAAGTACATCGGCCAGGGAACCTGGCGCCTGCTGCATTATGTCAGCTTCTTTACTTACATGGCTGCTCTCTTCCATGGAATTGCCAGTGGCACCGACACCAGCCTCCCATGGGTGCAGGGTTTCTACTGGTTGACTGGCGGCAGCCTGCTCTTCCTGGTCACTGCTCGGGTGGTCAACAGCCTGGTTCTGCGGGGGGAGAAACTCCTGGCGGGTTCTCCGCAAAGATAACAAGGAAACGATGTGTCGCCACTTACACAAGCAGGGCTGAATTGCCCTGCTTGTGTTTGTAAATGAGTTCCAGTATAGTCTACTGGAATAACAATAAACTTCCCCACATGAAAACAATATAATATTGAATCTAAGAAATTCCTAATTTGGTGTGGCATAGCCCAATTCGAAGGGCATGGGCACGGCTTATTTTAAATGATATAAAGAACACTAATTACATCAGGCAGACATCGGTAAACAGTAATTAGGAACACAGAAATTATTAACCTTCATGATAGACTTGCTATAGAAAAGGACAAATATATGTCCGCTCACACTGCCACCGCCCAAGCTCACCCGAATATCGCATTTATAAAATATTGGGGCAACCGCGACAACGCGCTGCGCCTGCCGATGAACGGTTCCATCTCGATGAACCTGGATGGACTCGTGACCCGTACCTCGGTCAGCTTCCAGCCCTCGCTGGCACTGGACGAATTCGTGCTCAACGGGCGCGAAATGACCGGGCATGCGCTCGATCGAGTGACTGCCATGCTTGATCTTGTGAGAGCCAAAGCCGGGCTCAAGCTGCGCGCGGAAGTGGTCAGCGAGAACAACTTCCCCACCGGAGCGGGAATCGCCTCCTCAGCTTCGGCGTTTGCGGCATTAACTCTGGCGGCTTCCAAAGCCGCCGGGTTGGACCTGCCCGAGGCGGAACTCTCCCGCCTTGCACGGCGCGGATCGGGGTCCGCGTGCCGCTCCATCCCGGGCGGATTCGTGGAATGGCAGGCCGGCACTAGCGACGAAGACTCCTTTGCCTTCTCCATCGCATCGCCGGAACATTGGGCGTTGACGGATTGTGTGGCCGTGGTCTCCGCCGGGCACAAAGCCACCGGATCCACGGAAGGCCACGCGTTAGCGGGCACCAGTCCACTTCAAGAGGCGCGCGTGGCCGATGCTCCTCGCCGGCTGGATATTTGCAGGCAGGCCATACTCGATCGGAATTTCGTCTCGTTGGCCGAGATCATCGAACATGACTCCGACCTGATGCACGCCGTCATGATGACCTCCCGACCCGCCCTGTTCTACTGGGAGCCAGCCACGCTCGCGGTGATGGAGGCAGTCCGCACTTGGCGCAGGGATGGCCTTCCGACGGCCTACACCATCGACGCCGGACCGAATGTGCACGTGCTCTGCCCGCAGGAAAACGCCGGGGAGGTTCAAGAAAAGTTGAGTGCTCTGCAGGGTGTGAGCCGTGTGCTGACGGCTGAGGTAGGCGGTCCAGCCCGGGTCGAAAAGTAAATCTGAGTTCCAGCACGCAGGACAAGGGGCGTCCGCCTGGAGCAGCGGCATCCATAAAGGATTCTAGTCTGTAAGGCAGTCTAATCCCCTATTAAGCCGACCAAATTCAATTAACGATATAATCGAAAGACCGCGCTGGAAAATACTGTTACTTGGCGCGAGGAGATGAAATGACGCTGTTAATCTTTTTTGTTGTGTTTCTGGCGGTGGTGATCATCCATGAGTTGGGTCACTTTTTTGCATCCAAGGCAGGAAAGGTAGAAGTCGAGGAGTTCGGTTTCGGATTGCCGCCGCGCGTTCTCACCATGTTCAAGTGGCGCGAGACGGAGTTCACCCTCAACGCTCTCCCCATCGGCGGGTTCGTGCGGCCGAAAGGCGAGAACGACCCCGCCGTGCCGGGTGGCTTGGCCGCTGCCAGCCCGTGGACCCGCCTGGGCGTGATGCTCGCCGGTCCGGCAATGAACCTCATCGCGGGTGTGCTGATCTACACGTTGATATTCACCCAGTCCGGCGTCCCGGATGTCAGCCGGGTCATTCTGGTCGAAGTGTCGCCTAATTCCCCCGCAGAGCAGGCGGGCTTCCTCGCCGGTGACTTGATCCTGAGCGCCAACGGCAAGCCTATCGAAAGTACAGAGGCCATCCGCTCTGTCATCTACGCCAACATGGACCAGCCCGTGGTGGTCGTCTACGAGCGCGATGGAGAGCAGTACACGACGACCGTGATCCCCTCCAGTGAGCGGACGGTGGAGCAGGGAGCCACCGGTGTGCTGCTGGGCAATCCCGTCCAGAAGGCCAGCCTGATCACCGCGCTGCCGCTTGGCATTCGCGTGACAGGCATGTACATCTACGAGATCGTGACGCTGCCCGCGCGGCTCATTCAAGGGACCATTCCGGCGGAACAGGCGCGTTTCATCGGCTTGAAAGGGATGTATGATTTCATGTCGCAGGCAGTGACCCGCGACCAGGAGACCCGTCAGACCCTGGCGGCGCAGCCCGCCGGCGCGGCCACCGAGACACCCACCTACTACACGCTGGCGCTGATCGCCACCCTGAACATCTCGTTGGGCATCTTCAACCTGCTGCCCCTGCCGGCGCTGGATGGCGGACGGATCATCTTCCTGCTGCCTGAGTTGATCTTCCGCAAGCGTGTGCCGCACAAGTTTGAGAACACGGTCCATGCGGTCGGTATTATGCTCCTGCTGGCCCTGATGCTGTACATCAACGTGATGGATTTTATCAACCCCGTTGCCATCACCCTGCCGTAAATACACTGGGGCGGACGAGTGTCCGCCCTTTGATTTTCCTGAAGCGAGTCAGCCATGTCCAAAGTCCCTTTTTCGCGCGTTGTGGATGCGCTGCTGGATACCAGCACTGCCTTCCCTCACCGTTATCTGAAAAACTTCTCCGACCTTGAACCCGGCGATATTAAAACGCTCCAGGCCGCCTGGCCGCAGGTGTCTGATTCGCGCAAGCACCAGCTCATGAAGGACCTCGAAAAACTCAACACGGACGACACCCTGGTCTCGATGGACTCCTTCGCACGCGCCATGCTGGACGACCCGGATGCCCAGGTGCGGCTGTTCGCCATCCGCATGCTGTGGGAGAGCGACGACGCCCGAATGGCCGGCACCCTGATCCGCATCATGCAGGAGGATTCTTCGGAGGAGGTGCGCGGCGAGGCCGCGTCCGTGCTCGGCCGGTACGTGTACCTGGGCGAGCTGGAGGAGGTTCCAACCCCGCTTCTCAAAGAGGTGGAGGAAGCGCTGCTCGCGACCGCACAACAGGAGGAGCACCGGCTGTCAAAACGGATGGCCGTGGAAGCGCTGGGATACTCCTCCCGGCCGGAGGTGCCTGCCCTTATCCGCAACGCCATCAGCCAGCACGACCCGCAGTGGGTGGCCAGCGCGCTCTTCGCGATGGGGCGCTCCGCCAACCCGGATCATTGGCAGGATGACGTCCTGTATTCGCTCGACCACGACAACCTCGAGATTCGCCTGGCTGCCGTGGAAGCTGCAGGCGAGTTGGCCCTGGAGTCCGCTCGCCCGGCCTTGTTGGAGGCGCTCGATACCGAGGACAACGAGGAGATCCACCGCGCGATCATCTGGTCGCTCTCTCAGATCGGCGGCGAGGATGTGCAAATCGTCCTTTACAACCTGGCAGACGCCACGGAAGACGATGACCTGGCACAATTTATCGAAGAAGCGCTCGAAAACCTGACTTTCACCGATGACCTGTCGCGCTACGACCTGCTCGCCATCGACCCGGATGAGCCCGAAAAATAAACCGCAACTCTCCAAAACACCCGAACAACACAGCCGCCAATGACCCTCTCCGAACTCTTAACAACGTTTGCCGAAAACATCCTGCCGATTTTCCTCATCAGCGGCTCTGCCTATCTAGTCGGGAAATACCTGGCGCTCGATTCACGAACGGTTGGCCGCCTGGTCTTTTATTTCTTCGGACCGGTGCTGATATTTAACCTCATCACAAAGAGCCAGCTTCCCTTCAACGAAATGTTGAAAACCGCCGGGTTCGCCGCGGCCGTCATGCTCACCTGCGGGCTGATCGCCTTTTTAGCCGGTCTTGCCCTTCGCCTGGAACGACGGGCGTTGATGGCGGTCATCCTGGTCAGCATGTTCGCCAACAACGGCAATTTCGGGCTGCCGCTCGTCTCCTTTGCCTTTGGACCCTCCGCATTGGCGCATTCAAGCATCTACTTCACCACCTCTGCAATCATGATAAACAGTGTGGGTGTCTTGATCGCCTCTCTCGGCCACACCGACATCAAGCGCGCCCTGCTCGGCCTTCTGAGGGTCCCACTAATGTATTCCTTGATGCTCGCATTGATCGTCATCCGCTTCGACGTGACTCTGCCCGTTCCAATTGAGAGGTCCGTCTCTCTTGTGGGCGGTGCCGCGGTTCCGATGATGCTGGTGCTGCTCGGGCTGGAACTGCAAAAGGCGCAGTGGACCCGCAATCTGCGCGGGCTGACACTGGGCACAAGCGTCCGTCTTCTGGCGGGACCGGTTGTCGCGCTGTTCCTGACCTCATTGATGGGAATCACCGGCGCCGCCAAACAGGGCAGCGTGCTGGAGGCGTCCATGCCCAGCGCGGTGATGACCACCGTACTGGCCGCCGAATATAATCTCGATTCGTCGCTGGTCACCGGGACGATTCTCGTCACCACGCTGCTCAGCCCTCTGACCTTGACGCCGTTGATCCTTTTCTTGAAATAGGAAATCTCATGAGCGAAACAGCGCTTTCCCGTGTACACATTTGGGTGCGCGGACGGGTGCAGGGGGTCGGCTTCCGCGCCTTCGTCCAGCAATCGGCCATAGTGATGGATTTGACAGGCTGGGTGCGCAACGTCGGCTGGGATCAGGTGGAGACCATCGCCGAGGGGGAAAAATCCGTGCTGGAGCAATTCATCGTAGCAGTGCGAACCGGTCCGCGTGCCTCGCAGGTGGAGGATGCCCGAGTTGAGTGGGAACCCGCCTCGGGTGAGTTTGAGTTGTTCCAGGTGAGATCAAGCCGGTAGGCTAAGCGAAACCCAATCCCCGTTCCTTCAACGAAACCCAGCGATTCGGTCCATCCCCGATCACGATATGTAGTGTAGGCACAAAGCGCCTTGCTCGCATTCCTGCGAGTAGGTTTCTTCATACCTCTCTCAGAACCGGACGTGAGACTTTCGCCTCATCCGGCTCTCCATTTCTTAGGTAATTTCTGGCAATTCTGCGATCGACTTCACTTCGAGGATCAGGTCGGTGATGCGATAAACAGGATGGGAACCGGTTTCAGTCATGATTTTCTCCCTCGAGCCAACAATCTCTATTTTACAGCGGAATCCCCGGCACCCATTCTTGACATCCACTCCTGCATCAGTTAGAATACCGTTCGCCCTGTAATCGGGCCTGTAGCGCAGTTGGGAGCGCGCCTCAATCGCACTGAGGAGGTCAGGGGTTCGAATCCCCTCAGGTCCACTGGGTTCAGTGATCAGTTTTCAGCAACCGGTGGATCAGAATCACTGAATGCTGCTCACTGATAACTGAACACTGACATGGGCCCATAGCGCAGTTGGGAGCGCGTCTCAATGGCATTGAGAAGGTCGCGAGTTCGAATCTCGCTGGGTCCACCTGGAATCAGCATTGGCGGTTGGTTTTGGCATTTGCCGGGGCCAATCGCTCGGTGTTATAATAGGCAAAATTAAAAGCCACGGCAGGAGTAGTAGGTCGTCCCGCCAGCGAGATGGGAGAGCAAGGTGGAAGCCCGTCACGGCGCACACGGGAGCGCCAGGAGACCGAACTCGCCTGTCCCCCAAAAGGGAGGCTGCGCTGGTGAACGCGGAAAAACACCGCAGAGTAGTCAGCGCCGGGATGGCCCGTTACAGCAAGCTTGAGTGACGTTCATAATTTTGGACGTAACCAGGGTGGTACCGCGGAGAACCCCTTCGTCCCTGTTTGGATGAAGGGATTTTTGTTAACTAAAAAGAGGAAAGAATGGCCACAAAAACGTCTGCAAAGAAGAAACCCACGACCAGGAAACCCGCATCCAAAAAACCGGTTGCCAAGAAGAAAACCGCGCCTGTTGCGAAAAAGCCGGTTGTGAAGAAACCAGCTGTACAGAAAAAAGTAACAGTTAAAAAGGCTGCTCCGGCAAAGGTCGTCAAACCTGCTGTGAAAAAAGCCCCCTCCGTGTCGGTTAAAACCACCGTCAAGAAGGCAGTCCCTGCCAAGCCAGCAGTGGCGACAAAACCCAAGGCCAAAAAACCGGCTGTGATCCAGGCTCCCGCTAAGGCTGAAAAACCTGCTACAGACATCTCCTACAATCCCAAAGCCTATGAAAAGAAGTGGCAGGAGAAATGGGAAGCGGATGGGCTGTACCGGTCCGTGATCGATGAGAGCAAGCCCAAACATTACGCCCTGACCATGCTGCCCTATACGTCGGGCGATCTGCATTTCGGCCACTGGTATCCCATGGCGCCCTCCGATGCGCGCGCCCGTTTCAAACGCATGAACGGGTACAACGTGCTGTTCCCGATCGGGTTTGACGCCTTTGGCCTGCCCGCGGAAAATGCTGCCATCAAGCGCGGCATCCACCCCAAGGAGTGGACCTTCAAGAATGTTGATCGCATGCGCGGTCAGTTGAAAACCATGGGCGCCATGTTCGACTGGAAACGCGAGGCGATCTCCGCCGAACCGCGCTACTACAAATGGACCGAATGGTTCTTCATCCAGCTCTACAAAGCCGGGCTGGCCTACCGCAAGATGTCGCCTGTGGATTGGTGCCCGAACTGCAACACCACACTGGCCCGCGAACAAGTCTGGGGCGAGGAGCGCACCTGCGAACGTTGCCATACGCCTGTCATTAAAAAAGACCTCGAGCAGTGGTTCTTCAAATCCACTAAATATGCCGATGAATTGTTGAATTTTGAAAACATCGATTGGCCGGAACAGGTCAGGGTTAAACAGACCAATTGGATCGGCCGCTCCGAAGGCGCCTCGGTGATCTTCAAGACAGAAGCCGGCGACCCGATCGAGGTCTTCACCACCCGCCCGGACACGCTGTGGGGCGCGACCTTCATGGTCCTGGCGCCCGAGCATCCCCTGGTGGACAAGATCACCGCCGATACCCAGAGGCTGGAGGTGGAGGCGTACAAGTTCGCTGCCTCCCGCCAGAGTGACATCGACCGGGAAGCCGCCGACAAGGAAAAGACCGGCGTGTGGACCGGCGGGCATGCCATCAACCCGGTCAATAATGCGCGCATCCCGATCTGGATCGCCGACTATGTATTGATGAGCTACGGCACGGGTGCGATCATGGCGGTTCCCGCGCATGACGAGCGCGACTTCGCCTTTGCCCGCAAGTATCATCTATTGATCATGCCGGTCATCCAACCCGAAGAGCATCCCCGGCTGGACGGCGCCACCATGGAGGCGGCTTATGTCGGCGGCGGGCACATGGTCAACTCGGGCCAGTTTAACGGGACCATCGTCAACGAGGAAAAGGGGCGCAAGAATCCCGGCATTTCCGCGGTCATTGACTGGCTGGAAAAGCAGAACATCGGCAGGGAAACCATCAACTATCGCTACCGCGACTGGCTGATCAGCCGCCAGCGTTATTGGGGTTCGCCCATCCCGATGATCCACTGCGAGAAACACGGCTGGAATCCGGTGCCTGACAAGGACCTGCCCGTGCTGCTGCCCGATGATGTCGAGTGGAAGCCGACCGGCGAGAGTCCGTTGAAGCTGCATCCGACCTGGAAGAACACCACCTGCCCGGTTTGCGGCGGTCCCGCCGAGCGAGAAACCGATACCATGGACACCTTCATGTGTTCCTCGTGGTATCACTTGCGCTACCTGAGCCCCAAGTACGACAAGGGGCCCTTCGATGAGAAGGAATACAACTACTGGATGCCGGTCGACACGTACACGGGTGGCGTGGAGCACGCCACCATGCACCTGCTGTACACACGCTTCTTCCACAAAGCCCTGCGCGACATGGGCATTGTCGAGGGCGGCGAACCGATGCTGCAGCTGCGCAATCAGGGCATGATCCTTGGCGAGGATGGCTTCAAGATGTCCAAGAGTAAAGGCAATGTGGTCTCGCCGGATGTGCTGACCGCCAAATACGGCACGGATGCGCTGCGCACCTATTTGATGTTTGCCTACCGCTGGGAGGAAGGCGGACTTTGGAATCCAACCGGCATAGAAGGGAACACGCGCTGGTTAAGGCGCATCTGGATATTATTCACCGATCCGGCTCAGCCGGGAACTGCCTCTGATGAGACCAAGCGAGTGCTGCGCCGCAAGGTGCATCAGACCCTGAAGCGGGTGACGCGCGATTTCGAGCAGTTCCAGTTCAACACCATCATCTCGTCTCTGATGGAATTGCTGAACGAACTGTACAAGGCGCGCGAAGCGGGGGCCTCCGGCTCAACGGAATGGAAAGAAGCCCTGGAGATTTACCTGAAAATGCTGGCGCCGGTCGCGCCGCATATCAGCGAGGAACTGTGGATGCGTCTGGGTAAGCCCTACTCCATCCACACCCAGAATTGGCCGGCTGCGGACGAAGCCGCCGCCCATGAAGACGAGATCACCCTGGTGGTTCAGGTCAACGGTAAGCTGCGCGACCGGGTCACTGTGCCGGCGGATGTGTCCGATGAGAAAGCGAAAGCGGCTGCACTGGCAAGCGAGACAGTGAAGAAACACCTCGAGGGTAAATCGCCCAAACAGGTGGTGTACGTCAAGGGGCGGCTGGTGAATATTGTGGTGTAACATGGGCAGGGACGGACTTGAACTCGTCCCTGTTTTTTTCGGTACATCGCTATCCACCAGGATATATGTAGTGACAGGCATTGGCGACGGATTTCTCGCTGATGTATAATCCAAACATGCTCAAGACCATTCCTTCAACATCTGCTCCATTCTTTCAAGAGTATTCCTTTTCCAAGCTTGATGCAGATGAGCATGCAGCGCTGGTCATCGAGCGCCTAATGGCCTACGGCAATCGCGAAGAAGTTCGCTGGCTGTTCGCTTATTATGGGCGACCCCGCCTTCTGGAGTGGCTGCTAAAAGACGGGCGGCGCATGTTGCCTGAAAGGCGGTATCAGCTTTGGTGCGTGCTTCTAGGCGCCGCATCTGAAAACCGGAATCCAACGACGGCATGGAATCACTAACAGACCCGCATTGGGAGGCTGCCACCGAGGATATACGTTTCCTGCTGGCACATGCCGGTCAGCAGGATTTTTGCTCCCGTTTTTATTTGGCTGGCGGCACCGCTCTTGCATTGCGAAAAGGCCATCGAAAATCAATCGATCTCGATTTCTTTTCAGAAACGGACGAAGTCCATTCCAACACCCGTTTGGAGATCCTACGTGCTTTCTCCGCACTGGAATGCCAGGTCATCGAAAACACGGATGGGAATCTCCTGATGCAGGCAAGGAATACCCTGATTGGTTTTTTCAGCTACGGCTATCGTTTATTGGATTCATTTCATCTTGTAGAGAACGTGAGAATGGCATCAATGATCGATCTTGGGTTGATGAAGCTGGATGCCTTGATTGGCAGAGGAAGCCGCAAGGATTTTTATGATCTCTATGTATTAAGTCACGAAATATCCTTCAGGGATTTGCTCGACGCAGGAAAATCAAAGTATCCTGAGACGCGCGACTTCGGCATGATGGCTCTCGAGAGCATGGTGCTTTTCGACAATGCCGACCGTGATTTCCAGCCAGAACTATTAATTGATCTTTCATGGGAACAGGTTCGACAATACTTCATTGACCAGGCAAAATCAATAGGACAAACCTGGTTTGGGTGACGGCTCCCCACGCCTACGCCTGCTGGCTCTGCGCCAGCAGAGCAGTGACCCCCGCGAGTTCCGGGGGTGAAGGCGGGAGCTTCTTCGGGCTTACACCGATGCTAGGCCGCCCCCTAGCTATTAGAGCAGGTCTCTCTTGGATATGTTGAGTGTTTTACGGGGTGGACTTCCCGCCCCAACCAGCAACATTCAGTTCTTAAAGAGCCGCAGTGGACTTGCGCTAAGTCTTTTCAACTTCTGTCGCTTCGTGCGTCCACTCGTTTGCTTAAATTATAGCACAAATATTCTAAGAAAGGGAGCGCCTTGTATCCCCGCTGCTGAAGCAGGGGGCTTTGCCCCCGCGAGTTCCGGGGGTTACGGCGCTATTTTGGTAAATCATGACCATCCTGCAAGACCCCGAAGAGAATGAAATCCGTGCGTTGCTGAAGCATATCGGCAGCCTCGAGGGCAAAACCGTGCTGGAGGTCGGCTGCGGCGATGGGCGGCTAACCTGGCGCTATGCCGGCGACGCCGCGTTTGTCACGGGCCTTGACCCTGACACAGAGAGATATCAACGCGCTCTTGCAGATTTTCCACCTCAGCTAAAAAGCAAAGTGGAGCTGCATAACATCGGGCTGGATGATTTCGCCACCCGGACGCATACCGACCAATTCGACATCGCCATCCTGGCCTGGTCGCTCTGATGAATGCCGCCTGAGCGCATGGTCCATGCGCTGGAGACGGTTCATTCGCTCATCAAACCCGGAGGGCTGCTGATCGATATTCACCCCGGGCAGGATAAAGCCTGGGTGGAAGTGCGGGTGAACGGTAAGGATTATTTCCTGGATGTCGTCGAGGAAACGGATAATTACATCGAATATCGGCAAGCCAATCAGGCTTTGGCAGAGATTGTGAAGAGGGGATTTTTCAACGTGGAAGAACCTGGGAAATTTATCTTCATTATCCATGCCGATTCGATGAACGAAATGCGCGAATTCCTCTCTGCCAACTGGAAGGATGCCATCCTCAGCGATTCCCTGGATGGCAAAGCCAGGGACTATTTCTCGAAAGCGGCAGAAAGCTTTGAGATCCTGATACGTCAAGAAATCCTGATCACCACCTTCAAGCGGAAATAACACAATCAAAAAGAATACGCCGGCCGGCGTATTCTTTTTGATTTAAAGCGGAAGAATTAACCCCGTACAATATTTAACGCAGCAGGTAAAATCTCGACCGATAATTTCCGCAGGTTGGATCCAAAGCTTGTGAAAATCTCCCCGTCTGCGTGAATGTGAAGCGGCCGGTCGGAGGTCAGCGAAAGCCGGGTGAAATTCCCCATGCGGACGCAATCAAAGCGCCCATGGGTGCCGTTCATCACCTCGGGAATCAGCCTGAACATCAGCGCCCGCGAAATCTTGCGCACTGTTGCATAATGCAGGATTCCGTCATCGATTCTCGCATCCGGCGAGACGTGGAAACCGCCTCCCTCCCGTGGACCATTGCACAGGGTCAGCATCAGCGTGCTTTCATCCCAGCTTTCCTGGTCTGTCTCAATATGCAAACTGGCGGGGTCAAAATTGAGGACGATGGTCTGGATCACCGCTGTGAGATACATCAGGAATCCACGCAGGAGAGGCAGTCGGTGCGAGCGGATGGTCACCACCGCATCGAAACCGATGCCGAGCGTATTGTTGAAAAATTCCCTTCGCCCCTGTTCTTCCACCAGCAGACCCACGTCCACCCTTGAGGGTTCTCCGTGCAGGGCATGTGCCAGGGCGCGATCGGCCTTGTCAGGGACACCGACCGCATGGGCAAAATCGTTACCCGAGCCGAGCGGTACCACCCCCAGGATGGGACGTTTCTCCTCGGCTACCTGCATCAGCCCATTGACCACCTCGTGAACAGTACCGTCGCCTCCCAGGGCGATCACCATGTCATATCCATCGAGAGCGGCCTGCCGCGCCAGTTCGGTGGCATGAGTCGGGTAGACTGTTCCGCTCCAATCGGCGTGGCCATATTCCGCAACAATCGGGCGCAGATCATCTGCCACCCGCCAGGCATTGCCCATATCAGCCATGGGATTCAAAATCAGTTTTGTTTTACGGGGCATTGGCTCCTCCAAAAAGAAAAATCCCTGCAAGTGTTTGCAAGGATTAAAACACGTGAACTATGTAAAAAGTTGCCTTTATTTAGCGGGGACGAGATGGCGCAGCTCGCCGGTATTTCTGGCAGCCTGCATGAAGGAGCCGCGTGCGCTGCGCTTGGCGCGATAGAGTGCGCCGTCTGCGGCACGCAGCAGGTCCGCCGCGGAATAGGCGTGGATCGGAAAAATGGCAATGCCGCCGGAGATGTCGAACGCCTTGCGGGAGCCGTCGGGCATGGCGATGGCCAGATGACGCAGGGCGCGCTGCAGTTTTTGGGTCACCATCAACGCCGCCTCGAAGGTGGCTTCCGGCATGATCAGGGTCAGTTCATCGCCTCCATAACGGGCCAGAAAGTCGGTGGTGCGTAGGTTGTTCGCCAGCGTGCCGAACGTCTGCTGAAGGACGCGGTCGCCGGTGGCGTGACCATAGGTATCGTTGATCGCTTTGAAACCGTCCAAATCCATCATCACCACAGCAAAAGGGTGGTTGAAGCGGCGGGCGCGCTGCACCTCGATCTCCAATCGTTCATCCAGGGCACGGCGGTTGGGCAGGTTGGTCAGGATGTCGGTATACGCCTGTCGGCTGACCGCTTCATGCAGACGGGCATTGATGATGGCAATCGCGGCCTGGTCGGCCAGCAACTGCAGCAGCCGGAGTTCTTCGTGTGAGAAGGGTCCGGTATTGGAACGCGACAGGTTCATCACACCGACGACGTGCGAGCTCATCTTGAGCGGGATGCCGATGATGGAGCCGATCCAATCCTTGGGCGCCCCCTGGTAAAGCGGATGGTTCTGCATGTCTTCCACGATCACCGTTCCCGAGGTGTGTGCGACCGTGTAGGTCAATCCATTCGGGCGCGGGTCGGACATCATCACATTACGCCTGCCGTCGCCGTCCAGCGATGTACCAAATCTCAGTTTGTCGTTCTGATAGAGGAAAATATGGACGGTGCGCGCATTTTGAACCAGTTTTATCGCCTCCAGCGCAACCGTGTAGAGGACATTACCCAACTCCAGGGAGGAGGTCAGGTTGAGGCTGATGCGCTTAAGCGCATCCAGTTCCTGTGCCTGCTGCTGGACAATTTGCAGCAAACCCAGGAGCAGACGCTCGTCGTCCTTGCTCAAATTCCCCGAAAGCAACCGCTGGCGAGCGAGGAAGAGAGCCTCTGATTTAAAATCCGTCATCCACTCATCCCTAAAAGGATTGAAAAACCTACCTTATACTTTAGCATAAAACCCCTTCCAATCCAAGAGTTACTTTATGGGGAATTACTGGACAGCCGCTGGGATAATTCTACTACTCCACATTTGGCTGCCCTTCCGGTCGGCGCTTGCTCCCCCGAAGACTGTGCTAAAATCAAGGCGTACTTTGTACAGAAATTCACATCCCCTAACCGGAGAGGCTGCTCATGCCTGAACCCATAATATCCATCCCTCCTGCCACTCCTTTGAATCCGCGTAAACGTGCCATTCTGGTCGGCGCATCAAGCGGAGTTGGCGCCGCCCTGGCGCGCCGTCTGGCGCGCGAAGGGTACACCGTCGCCTGCCTTGCGCGCCGCGCTGAACTGCTCGAGACCTTATGCAATGAGATAAACCAGGCTTCCGGTGAAACGCGCGCCGTCCCATACACCCATGACGTGGCCAACACCAAGGTCGTCCCCCAGTTGTTCAAGGACATCGTGACAGATTTCGGAGGGCTCGACCTGCTCATCTATTGCGCCGGCATCTCACTTCCTGTCGGGCTGAAAAACTACGACTTCGAGAAAGACCGGGCGACCACCGAAGCCAATTACGTTGGCGCATTGGCATGGCTCAACCCGGCGGCCGAGATGTTCCAGAGCCTGAAGAAGGGACAGATCGTCGGCATCTCTTCGGTGGCGGGCGAACGCGGCAGGGTTGGGAATCCCTCCTACAATGCGTCCAAGGCAGCGCTCACCTGCTACCTCGAAGCGTTGCGCAACCGGCTTACCCGGTACGGGGTTCACGTGTTGACCGTCAAACCGGGGTTCGTGCAGACGGACATGGTCAAGGATGCCAAAAAACTCTTCTGGGTGGTCTCGCCGGAGCAAGCGGCAGAGGATATCTGGAAGGGCATACGCAAGCGCAAGCAGGACATTTACGTTCCAGCCCGCTGGCGGCTGATGATGTTCATCATCCGCATTATCCCTTCCTTCATTTTCCGGAAATTGACATTTTAGACTGGCAGCGCCAGGGGAATCATGACTCAATCTTTTTCTTACAAGAACCTTACTTTTATCGAAAACTTCGGGCATTCATTAAGTGCCCCTGCCTTTGTCCATCATCCCTCCAGCGTGGACGAAATCCACGAGGCATTTCGTCTCGCAAAAAAAGAGGGGATGACGGTCACATTGCGCGGTGCCGGACGCAGCTATAATGACGCCGCCCTCAACAGTCTCGGCATTGTGCTCGACCTGCAGGGGATGAATAAAATCCTCGAGTGGAATCCCGAGACCGGCGTGGTGACCGCCGAGCCGGGAGTGACTCTCGCCAAACTATGGCAGGTCGTGCTGCCCGATGGCTGGTGGCCGCCGGTTGTCTCAGGGACGATGACCACCACCCTGGGCGGCTGCCTGGGGATGAACATTCACGGCAAGAACAACTTCAAGAAGGGCACCATCGGGGAGCATGTGCTTGAGTTCACCGCGTTGCTGCCCACCGGCGCCCAAATCACCTGCAGTCCGAAGAAGAACGGCGACCTGTTTCGTGCCATGATCGGGGGGATGGGCATTCTGGGTGTGTTCACGTCGATCACGCTTCAGATGAAGAAAATGGATTCGGGGCTGCTGCAGGTTCACGCGTATCCGGTGCACAACCTCGAGGAGCACCTGAAAGCCCTGCTGGACGGTGCACCGCAGCATGATTACATCGTCGGCTGGCTGGATGCCACAACGGGAGGCAAAGGTCTGGGTCGAGGCCAGATCCATGCCGCGGATTATCTGCACGAGGGCGACGACCCTGATGCAAAAAAGACCATGCAGGTGGATTACCAAACTCTTCCCGACCGGATGTTTGGAGTTTTCCCGAAGTCCATCATTCATTACTTCATGGCACCGTTTATGAACAATTTCGGGACGTGGGGCGTGAATACGGCCAAATATGTGATGAGTCTTCGCAAGGGGACCCACCGCCAGTCGCATGCCGCCTTTCACTTCCTGCTCGATTATGTCCCCAACTGGGAGCTAGCCTATGGACGAGGCGGATTGATCCAGTACCAGTCCTTCCTGCCCAAAGAAACTGCCCAGGAAGCCTGGAGGGAATTACTGACGCTTTCACACTCGAGGCGGCTGCCCTCGTACCTGGGCGTGACCAAACGCCACCGACCCGATGACTTCCTGCTCAGCCACTCGGTGGATGGGTTCTCACTGGCCATGGATTTCAAGGTCACCCGTTCGAGCAAGGAAAAACTGGCGGTCATGCTGCAGGATTTCGACCGGATCGTGCTCGGGGCTGGCGGACGGTTTTACTTCGCGAAGAACAGCGAGACGACGCCAGAGTCGGCCCGCCAATTCCTGGGGGAAGAGACCATCGAGAAATTCCGCGCGCTCAAACAGCGTACCGACCCGGACCACCTGCTTGAATCAGATCTTTACCGGCGGGTGTTTGGATAATGCCAAGGGCGGCCAGATTGGCCGCCCTTGATTTTTTTATCTGGCGTACCCTGATTATTTGGAAACAATTTCCTTCGTCCAGTAACCCACCTGCGGTTCCTCCCCGGGGTAGGGATCCTGACGATTAATCTTTCGCAACACGTACCGCAACACTTCTCCCGCAGTGCCCAGGAGGGGAATCACCAGGATGACCCCGACCACTCCCCACAGCGCTGCAGCCACCACCAATCCAAGGATCACGAGGAACACAGGCATGTGAACCGCCTTCCCGGCCAGCTTGGGAAAAATTACCAGGCGGATATACTGATTCACAAGCGTATTTACCCCCCACACCAGAAGGGTCAGGACTATCGGGTCAAGCGTGAGATATGAAGAACCCTGTGTATAGGTTACCAAAATGATCAAGATATAAGAAATTAATGGGCCGAAGGTCGGGATTAAATTTAGAAACCCCGTAATTATTCCCAATACACCTGCATAAGGGATCCCAAAAAGGAAGAGTTCCAGCGCGGTGGTCGTGCCGACGATGAACGACGTGATCACCGTGGATCGTAGCCAGCCATTCCATACCGCAGATAATCTGTCAGCCAGGATGCCGAATTCACGCTGAGAGACCTCTGAAAGGGATTGAAATGACCTCGCAAGATTCGCCGGCATCTCCAGAATAAACAAAAAAGCCAGGAAGAAGGAGGTGGCTGTAAGCGCTATGAATTGCAGTCCCGCAGAAATTTGGTCTTCGAAGGATAAAACCGCACTTCGTAGAACCTCAGTAATCAACTGGACACTTTCTGGATACTGTGCGGTGAGGGATTGAATAGCCGGAATCAATTCATCGTTCCCTTGCAAATCAGCCACCATCGCTTGTGTATTTGTAACAAACCATTGGATCACATTGCCAAAAAGAAGGAAAAGGATGACCGCAATCGGGATGATGATCACAAACACAGCGGCTGTGCGTGAGAGCTTTGTCTTTGTTTGCAGTTTGTTAATCGGGTAGGATAGAATCAGGATAAAAATACCGGTGATCCCCAGCATGTTAAACATTGGCAGCATCGTCGATATCAGGAGAAGCACGCCCAGCAATAAAATGACGATGGCTGCCTGACGGGTAAACTGACTCCATTCGCCGGGCGGGGGAGGCGGGGGCGGTTGATGTGGTTGAAGTTCTATTTCTTTCATGGGTTCTCTCCTATTAACAACTCACCTGTTTTTGATCATCCCCATGATTTTATGTGACATGAAGCAATAAAAATGGGTTTTCTGCCTGGTGGATAGAGTTAATTATAATGGAATTGTTCTTCTCATGTTGTTTATCATTGTTGGCAAATGGAAGAGATAAATCCTGTTCATGAAAACACCCTGCGACATTATTAGTCTCGGACTGATCTCCTATGACAACGCCTGGGCACTCCAGGATCGATTCGCCGCGGAGATTGCGCGCGGGGAACGTCCGGCGACACTGCTATTGCTGGAACATCCTCACGTTTATACCTTCGGGCGGCGCGGGCAGGAACAAAATCTCCTCCTCAGCGAAGCTCAACTTGCCGAACGTGGACTGACCATCCGCTGGGTGGACCGCGGCGGCGACGTGACCTATCACGGACCCGGGCAGCTGGTCGGTTATCCGTTGATTCCGCTCGGAAAACTGGACCAGACCGCACGCCTGCCGGAGGTCGATTACACCGGTTATCTGCGCCGGCTGGAGAAAATGCTCATCGTAACGCTGGCAGGTTTCGGTCTTGCAACCGGTCAAATCCCCGGTCTGACAGGGGTGTGGGTCCAGCCGGATGTTTACTCGCGCTGCGTGCGCTGTCGTCCCGAGGACCGGCAGAAACCCGCCAAGATCGCCGCCATCGGCGTCAAGGTGGATGCGAACGGGATCTCACGCCACGGATTCGCGCTCAATGTGAACCCCGACATGAGCTACTTTGACGGCATTCGCCCCTGCGGTTTGACCGAACCGGTGGTGAGCCTGGCTGACCTGCGTGACCCTGCCCCGTCCATGGACGAGGTGAAACAGGCGGTTATCGAGGCATTCGGGAGCGTTTTTGAAGTGGAGATGTTCCGGCAGGACGATTTTTCTGTTTGACTTTTTACGGGTTAATCGGTACACTATATTTTAGTTTTTACGCCACGCTTTGGAGGAGTCCATGCCAGAATTTCAACTTGTCATGCGCGCCGGTCCTACACCGGGCAAAGCCTTCCCCGTCAGCGGCAAGTCCTTTACCATCGGGCGCGAGCCGGGCAACGGTATTGTCATTAACGATCCGGAAATTTCCCGCAAGCATTCCCGCATGTGGCTGCAGGGAAGCACCTACTCGATCGAGGACCTCGGCTCGACCAACGGGACCTTCGTCAATGGAGTACGCCTGAGTGCGCCTCATTCCCTGCGCCCCGGTGAGGTGGTCGCTCTGGGCGAACAGATATCCCTCGTGTTCGAAGCGGTGGTCAGCGATCCGAACGCGACCGTGATGCACGCCGCCAAGCCCAACGTCCCGGCGCCTGCGCCTGCTCCGGTGTCCCAGCCGATTTCGCAGCCCATCCCCGCCTATGCAGGACAAGTCCCAGCCGGACCCGAACCTGTCACACCTGAAAAGAAGAAGCGCTCTCCAGTCATGGCCGTTGTCATCGCGCTGCTGATCATCTTCTTGTGCATTTTCTGCTTGTGCGTGGGGTTCTTCTGGTGGGTCGATTCAAGCAGCAGTTGGTGCCAGGTCCTTCCCTTCCTGGTTCCCTTGTTTGGTGGAGCCTGCCCGTAATTTTCCCAATGTGACCTTCCCCTCTTCAGGATACTGGAGAGGGGTTTTTATTTGGCATTCTCCAGAATGTCCAGCATGACGTTGAGCGCCTGAAGTCTTTGCGCGGTATCCGTGTAATCGCCGGACTGTAACGCAATATCCGTTTCGACCAGCAGGTTCTCGAGGTACTTGTTGAGGATACCGTCCGGGCGGCGCAGATAATCCGCGGTGATATTCTTTTGCCGCATGACGGATTCGTCTGCCAGCCACGCGGTCTGGAAATATGCCGACGGGTCGAACATCTGCTGATAGCGCCGGACAGTATCATAGAATTGGACGGACAATCGCACATCCTCGATGTGCGCCAGGTCCACCGGCTGGGCTTGCAGGTGCGCGAGGAAATCTTCCTCCAGCTGGTCCAGAGTCAACCCAAAGTGACTTAGGAGCGCCAGATCAATCGCATCAGATTGAAGGCCGCTGGGGGCAGGATGAATATCGCGATAGAAAGCATTGAAGGCATCCCAACCATAAGTTTCTACCAAATACTGCACCAGCGCGCCGGCCTCCAGGTAACCGATTTCATGCTGGGAGGGGTAAAAGAGATCCGCCAGCGGGCGCAGGGGGATGTACCAGTTCAGGCTGAGCAGCGCCGCCGCACGCGGGATGAGCGGCTCGGGTTTGAAGTGCCCCCCAGCCAGGTAGACTGCCAACCCTTCCAGAAAAATGGTGGGGCGCAGGTCGCCGCCCAGAGCACGATCCAGCCAGTGAACCAATTCATGCTTGAATACCATATCGAACGTACTGCCGGCATAATTGCGGTCGAGATAGGAAACATAGATCGCGCCATTGGTGAAACCCCCATGCCCGAGCGTGCGCGACATGATCACCACAGGGATTTTCTCTTTCTCAGGTCCGGGCATCAACAGGGAGAGGTTATCAGCGATGGCATCCGCGGTCTCTCCCAATGCTTCAATATCCCGGGCTGCGTCAGTCCCCGAGATGTAATTGATTGTGCAACAACGCGTGACAACCGATTCCCAGCGAGCCTCCCGCTCAGGGACAGGGAGAGCATTTCGGGGGTACAGGTGGATCGCTTGCTGCCAAGAGGGACCATCTGGAGTGACGGAAAAGGAAAGCAAGTGGACGCCCGGTTCTAGCATGGACGTATCCCATGCCCACCAGAGCGTCGCCTGCTGGCGTCCGGCAATCCCATAGGGGTTGAAACCCGCCGTGCCGATCAACTGCTCGCCAAGCCGGACCTCAACTTTCTTCTCATGCGTATCAAAATCGGTCGGGGTGATGACTTCAAAGCTGACCTGGTCGCCCACGTAGAGCGGTCCATCCGGGTGGACATGCAGGCGGAATTGCGGGTCGGGAGTGGGTGACGGGACCGGCGAAAGAGTCGGTGCAAACGTTTCAACGGCAGCATCCCCGGCAGGGGTGCACGCAGCCAACAGGATAAAGGTCAGAACCAGCACGAGACGGCGCATGGGCGCAATTATACTAGTTGTAAAATATGAGATGTACCGCTAGAATGTAAGCTGAGAGGACAAATGGACCAAAGCATAAAACCTGCTTCGCCAAAGTGGGGCAGGACCACGAAAATTATTGTGGCGGTGAGCCTGCTCGCTCTAACAGTAGCGGTCATTATCCGTTTTCAGGAGCTCTTCCCGCCGCTGATCATGGCACTCATTATTGCCTATCTCTTTTACCCGGCCGCATCCTTTCTGGAACGGCGGGCGCGCATGCCATGGGGGCTCTCGGTTACGCTGATTTACCTGGTGCTTGCGCTGATCATCGTTGGCTTGCTGGCGCTGGGGGGATTTGAGATAGTCTCCCAGATCCAGAGCCTCATCGATGCGATCGAATCCCTGCTGGACCAGCTCCCGGTGCTTTTGGATTCTCTCAAATTACAAGTCATCGTCATCGGCCCCTACACGTATGACCTGAGCAGCCTCGGCATCGACCTGAGCGGACTGAGTGACCAGCTCATTAATTCGACGCAAGCCGTATTGAGGCAAACTGGCACGATCATCGGCTCCGTGGCAAGCAGCGCCATCAGCACCATCGGCTGGATGCTCTTCATTCTGTTTGTCTCCTACTTCCTGTTGATCGAAAGCGGCGGGTTGCGCGAAAGAATCTTCTCCTACGATTTTCGCGATTACAACGAGGATGCCAGAAGGTTTACTGAACGGCTGGGCAACATCTGGAATGCCTTCCTGCGCGGGCAGTTGATCATGTTTTTCCTCGCGATCTTCATCTACACAATTGTGTTGGGAATTCTGGGTATTCGCTTCGCCTTTGGGCTGGCCTTGATCGCGGGTTTGGCACAATTCCTGCCTTATGTGGGCACGACTATCAACTGGATCCTGTTGGGATTGATTGCTTACTTTCAAGATTACAAGCTATTCGGCATGTCCCCCCTAGCGTATACAGCCATGGTGATCATTATCGCCATCGTCATTGACTACATACTGGATTATGCAGTCTCCACGCGCATCATGTCGCACACGCTGAAGGTTCATTCGGCTGCCATTCTGATTGCAGTAATTGTCGCCGCGGACTTGCTTGGTCTTCTGGGAGTGGTCATCGCGGCACCAATTCTGGCGACTGTGCAGCTGGCTTACACCTACATCTTCCGCAAGTTGAACGACGAGGACCCCTGGCCGCCCGAGGACCACCAAGAGTCCTATTCGCTGCGAAAACAGTTCAAAGACTGGCTGGGCAAGGTACGTCCGCCGCGTAAAAAACCCGCCTCATAAACCGGCGAGCTGTGATTTATAATCTGTCCATTCACCCCAAAGGAGGACACATGTCCAAGAACGCACCTGAACCCAAGACCGATACACTGGCTGAAACCGAGAACTATCTGGTTTGGAGCGCTGAAGAACCGGACGGCGAGACAACCTATCATGTTGAGCTTGGAAACCTGACCGTTCATTTCTTCCGTGAGGAGTGGGACGAATTCCTCACCCTGGTGCGGTCGCTGGGCAAGTAAACACGCAACGGAAAGGGGCGCAGAAACCTGCGCCCCTTTATAATTCTTATGCCAAATTCAATTGTTGACATTCCTGGGATCGAAGCCGGTCATGCCACGGACCTGGAGGCACTGACCGGCTGTACTGTTATCCTGTGCCGGAAAGGCGCGACCGGCGGTGTGGACGTGCGCGGAGGCGCACCCGGCACCCGGGAGACCGACCTGCTTAACCCGCTCAACCTGGTTGAGAAGGTGCATGCCATCGTGCTGGCAGGCGGATCTGCCTATGGGTTGGATGCCGCCAGCGGGGTGATGCGCTACCTCGAGGAACAAGGCATCGGCTTCGACACGGGTGCAGCGAAAGTCCCCATCGTCCCTGCTGCGATTCTATACGACCTCGCCCTCGGCAGCGCCAAAGTCCGCCCGGATGCGGAGATGGGATATCGCGCTGCAGAATCCGCTTCGGCCGAGTCATGCCCGGAGGGGAACGTCGGCGCGGGGACAGGCGCCACGGTGGGGAAAATCTTCGGGATGAAAAGTGCGATGAAGAGCGGATTGGGATCGTCCTGCGTGGACGCGGGCGGCGGTGTCCTGGTCGGCGCGCTGGTGGCGGTCAATGCCTTTGGGGATGTGGTCGATCCGCATACCGGCAGCATCCTCGCCGGCGCGCGGTCAACACAACTTGGCCCGCTTCATCTCGGAGCGCAGGGATATTTTGCAAACACGCTTGAAACCATGCGCACCTTCACGGGGCGAACCGTGATGGGGTTCGCAACAAAATCCAACACGGTCATCGGTGTGGTGGCAACCAACGCGCATTTGGAAAAAGCCGGGGCAGCCAAGGTTGCCCAGATGGCGCACGACGGACTGGCAAGGGTCATCCGCCCGGCTCATACCATGCTGGACGGCGACACGATCTTCGCCCTCTCCACCGGAAATAAAAACGCCGACGTGACGACGGTCGGCGCATTTGCAGCAGAAGCGATGGCGGAAGCAATCCTCAGGGCGGTGCAGGCGGCGGAGTCTGCCGGAGGCCTGCCGGGATTGAAGACCGGCTAGGTCATTCCGCTTTCATCCAGAGCAGCGTGCGATGCAGCACAAACCCTGCTGCGCAGATGGCCTCCTCCGATTGATGGGCAGGATATTCCAATAGAAGGCTCCGGCGCAAATCCATGGAAGAGCGGATTCGCACCAGCATGGCATGCAGGGCATCATTGGCATCGTTAGAAGCGGAGGCCACCCACAGCGTATCCACGCGATCTTTGCCATAGACCACCGAACCAGCCGATCGCATCTCACCTGCGCGCCAGGCGGTCCAGTTGTCCACGCTGACGTCAGCCAGGAAATTCCCGAGGGTGTTCGCCAGCCCGGGCTTCA
This sequence comes from uncultured Chloroflexia bacterium, assembly GCA_963709295.1. Taxonomy (GTDB): domain Bacteria; phylum Chloroflexota; class Anaerolineae; order Anaerolineales; family Villigracilaceae; genus JBGPQJ01. Next base: position 339,396 of record CAVPVW010000008.1, read on the forward strand.
GGACGTTCCAGAAATTCGAATAATACCAACCGATTCCCTGAGGGTGGAGGCGCTCGAGCCAGACATTTTGCTCCGCCCAGTCCGCTGAGCGGCGGGACCGGATCTGCGTGCCTTGCGAAGCCTGCAGGATGGGAGCGCTGGACGAAGAATGATAAGTGGTGCGCCGGTAGTGTTCGCGAAAGCCAAGGTCCTCGTAGAGGGTGATCGCGCCGGGATTGTCCTCGCGCACGTGCAGCCAGATCTCATCGGCATACTTCTCGCGGGCATGTTTCATGGCCTTGTCCGTCAGCATCCTGCCGATGCCCCGGCGCCGGTAGTCGGGGTGGGTGGCCACATTGGCAATTAGAAAGACGCGCTTGTTTCGCCGGTTGTAGGGAATCAGGCTGACGTTGCCGATGATGCGCCCGTTGTCCTCCCAGACGTAGCCGGTGAGCGGGAGGGAGATCGAATCAGAGGCCTTGCTCGCCCAGCGCATGAAGGCCGAGTCCGCCGCGGATCGGCGCATGTCCTGCAGGTAGCGTTTGCCGTCACGGTCCATCGTGCTTTTGAAGCACAATTCGACCAGGTCGGCGACGGCGGACAGGTCGCGCATGGGATTCAGGGAGCGGATTCGGCCGGGTGTATCGGGGGAAACTGCCAGTGCGGAAGCGGTCATTTTGTGGATATTATAGCAGGTAGGCCGGGTAACCAACCTTTGCTGATGGCAATCACGGGTAAAATTATATTCATACACTTCTCTAACACATCTCTTTCGGTCTGAAGGACGGGGCTTTGCTATAATCGCTACAATCATGAATGGAAATTATACAGGTGCGTTTTTCCGCGCCTGACGAGAGGAACACCGCCTATGATGCGTTTTGACCGATTTACCGAGAGAGCCCAGGAGGCCGCCCAGCGCGCCGCGGAGATCATCCAGCGCTATGGTCACAACCAGATCGACACCGAGCACATCCTGCTCGCGCTGATCGAACAGCCGGGAGGGGTCATCCCTCAAATCCTGGAAATCCTCAACGTTAATGCCGACGCTCTGTCCGAGCGGATCGACAGCGCCCTGCGTTCCACACCCAAGGCCAACATCTTTGGAGGCGGCGCCGGGCAAATCTTCATCACCCCCCGCGTGAAACGGATTATCGACCTCGCCAACGAGGAAGCCAACCGCCTCAAGGACGAGTACATTTCCACCGAGCACATCTTCCTGGCGATATTGACCGAGCGCAACACCCCGGCCGCCCGCATCCTCGAAAGCGCCGGCCTGAACCGCGACCGGGTCTTCGACGCCGTCATGCAGATCCGCGGCGGACAGCGCGTGACCGACCCCCAGGCTGAGACCCGTTACCGCACCCTCGAAAAATATTCCCGCGACCTGACCCAGCTTGCCCGCGAGGGCAAACTGGATCCGGTCATCGGGCGCGATACCGAGATACTCCGGCTGATCCAGATCCTCTCCCGCCGCACCAAGAACAACCCGGTGCTGATCGGTGAAGCCGGCGTGGGGAAAACGGCCATCGTCGAGGGGCTGGCGCAGAAGATCGCCACCAACGACGTCCCGGAAATCCTGACGGGCAAGCGGGTCGTTGCGCTTGACCTGGGCGCAATGATCGCCGGCTCACGATTCCGCGGCGAGTTCGAGGAACGGCTCAAAGCCGTCATGGAGGAAGTCCAGCGGGCGCAGGGCGAGGTCATCCTGATGATCGACGAACTGCACACCGTGATCGGCGCCGGCGCGGCGCAGGGCGCCATGGATGCTTCCAACATGCTCAAGCCCGCCCTGTCACGCGGCGAGCTGCAGTGCATCGGCGCGACCACCCTGGACGAATTTCACAAGCATATTGAAAAGGACGCCGCCCTAGAGCGGCGATTCGCCCCGATTTATGTCGAGGAACCGAGCGTGGACGACACCATCAAGATGTTGATGGGTCTGCGCGACCGGTATGAGGCGCATCACAAGGTGCGTTTCTCCGACGATGCGCTGGTCGCCGCCGCCCGGCTGGCGGAGCGCTACGTCACTGACCGCCACCTGCCCGATAAAGCCATCGACCTGATGGACGAATCCGCCGCCAAGCTGCGCGTGGCACTCTATTCGATGCCGCCCGAACTCAAGGAAGCGAAAACCATACTTGACCGTATGCTGGCCGAGGAGGCCGCTGCCGCGAACGAAGGCAATTACCAGCGTGCTGCAGAGATCAAGGTCGAACGGCTGCGCCATGAGACGGATTACCGCAAGAAGCGCACAGACTGGGAATCCGAACACAAGCTGGATGAAGTGGTGGATGTCAATGACATCGCCGAAGTCGTCCATCAATGGACCGGCATCCCTGTCAGCCAGATGATGGAGACCGAATCGCAGAAACTCCTGCACATGGAGGAGCGCCTGCACGAGCGCATCATCGGGCAGGAGGAGGCCATCCACGCCATCTCGGATGCCATCCGCCGCGCCCGCTCCGGGCTGAAGGACCCCAGCCGCCCGATCGGCTCCTTTATTTTCATCGGACCCTCCGGTGTCGGCAAGACCGAGTTGGCCAAGGCGCTGGCCTGGTTCATGTTCGATGACGAAGAAGCCCTGGTGCGTATCGATATGTCTGAGTACCGCGAGCAGCATACAGTCAGCCGGCTCTTCGGCGCCCCTCCAGGCTACGTGGGTTACGAGGAGGGCGGTCAACTCACCGAGGCGGTCCGACGGCGCCCCTACCGGGTGCTGCTGTTCGACGAGATCGAGAAAGCCCACCCCGAAGTCTGGAACGCGCTGCTGCAGATCCTAGACGACGGCCGCATGACCGACGGGCAGGGCAACGTGGTGGATTTCCGCAACAGTGTGCTGATCATGACCTCCAACCTGGGCACCGAGTACGTGCGGCGCAGCGGCTCGCTGGGCTTCCTGCAACAGAACGAAAACAATGAGGACCGCGACGCGCACGACAAGATCGAGAAGGCGCTCAAGGGGGCCTTCCGCCCCGAGTTCCTGAACCGCATCGATGAGATCATCATGTTTTCCCCATTGTCTGTCGAGCAGATGGAGGAGATCGTGGACCTGCAGGTGAAGGAGATGCAGGACCGGTTGAATGAATTCAATATCAAGATCACACTGACCAAACATGCCCGCACCTGGCTGGCCAAGGCAGGTTACGACCCGGCCTTCGGCGCCCGTCCGCTGAGGCGCGCGCTGCAAAAATATGTGGAGAGTCCGCTCTCGGTGGAGCTGCTGGAGCACAAGTACAAGGATGGCGGCAGCGTGACCGTGGACGTGAAAGACGACAAAATCATCTTTAAAAATAAATAAACTGGCATCTCATCCGGGGCGGGACGAAACACCCGCCCCGTTGATTTTTCATGAAGAAAATCCCGTTTATAAAAATACTGATCATCCTGCTGGGAATCTGGCTGGCATTTTCCACCACCGTTGTTCTATTCATTGCCCTGACCGCGATGGGACCCAACAGCCGCGCCGTCATCATGATGGGCGCCGGGTTGATCATCCTGTGGGTCGCGCTGGGCGGGACTTTGATGTTTGTTTTTCGAAAACGCATCCGGCAGGTTGTGCTGGGCATGCGCGGGGATTGGCGAGTCAAGTTCGTGCTCTTCGCCACGCTACTCGCCCTGCTCGAGGAGGCGGTGACTGTCAGTATGACCAACCTCGCACCGCTTTTCGGTGTCCCGGTCGGAGCGGCATACATCACCGCCTCGGCCAATTATCTCGACGTGGTCGCGCTGCACAGCGTGGTCGTCTTTATTCCCATGTTCATCGGCTGGGCATTCCTCCTCAACCGCTGGGATTTCACTCCCGCACAAGTATTCTTACTGTTCGGGTTGACCGGCACCCTGGCGGAGGTCAGCTTCGGCGGCGTGGGGCAATTCGCCCAGATCGCCATGTGGACGTTTGTCTACGGGCTGATGGTCTTCCTGCCGGCGTATTGCATCCCTGCGGAGCGCGGCGCACGTCCTCTTCGTTGGTGGCATTTTCCGTTGGCAGTGGTCCTGCCGATCGTTTTTTCAATTCCGGTGGCGGTGGTCGTCGGGACTCTGCACCCCATCCCCATCCATTTTCCCCCGATCACTCCTAATTCCTAATTAATCTATTTAGAGGGCATTTCTCTTGAATTAGGGGTAAAATGGCGCATTGCATTTTCTAGGAGAATAAAACATGGAAGAACAACCCAAGAGCTTCTTTTCAAATCCTGTAGTGATCATTATTGCCGTGGCCCTCGTAGTGCTGTGTTGCTGTGTCCTCATTGTAGGCGCAGGCGGCGTTGCAGTGTATGAGTATGGCAAGCAAGTCGCGACCTCGATGCCCGAAATCCCCGGCTTCGAACTGGACTCCCCCACTCCCGTGGCTCCTGCGGAGGTGACGCGCACACCGTCCGACCAGATCTCCTCGGAAACGCTGGATACGCTGCGCAATTCGATCGTACCGGTCAATGACCTGCGCGAACTAGCCTGCCGTTTCTATGGCAAATGCAGTATCCCCGAGACCTACCCCTCCGGACCTTTCCAAGTGGGCGACTCGCAGACCTTCTGGGCGACCAACACCGACAACAACGAGAACTTCCAGGTGAATGCCACCCTTGAATACCTGACCGACCACGCCTATTTCTGGGTGGAGGACGGTGTGCGTGTGGATCAGGGTGAGGTGCGTGCGCTTCTGGACGCCTTCGAGACTGAAATGTACCCCACCAACCGCGCCTTTTTCGGAAGCGAATGGTCCCCCGGCGTGGATGAAGACCCGCATATTTACATCCTCTATACCACCGGAATCGGCAGTGGCATCGCCGGATATTACTCCTCGAACGATGAATTCCACCCCGACGCTAACGAATTCTCCAATGCACACGAGATGTTCGTGTTCAACGCGGACAACACCTTCCTTGACGATGAATTCACCTACGGCGTCCTTGCGCATGAATTTCAGCACATGATCCATTGGAAGCAGGATCGCAATGAAACCTCATGGCTGAATGAAGGCTCCTCGGAACTTGCCGGTTTTCTCAACGGTTACGGCGGAGGTGGGTTTGACTATGCCTTCATCGGAGACCCGGACCTGCAGCTTAACGACTGGCCGAACGACTCCAATGCCACAACCCCGCACTACGGCGCGAGCTTCATGTTCATGACTTATTTCCTTGACCGGTTTGGTGAGGAGGCTACGAAAGCCCTCATCAACCATGCCGCCAACGGCATGGACAGTGTCGACCAGACCCTGAGCGAAATCGACGCCCGCCATCCCTTCACCGGCGAGCCCCTCAACGCGGATGATGTCTTCCAGGATTGGACCATTGCCAACTACCTGATGGATGGCTCCGTCGAAGACGGGCGCTTCTATTACCATAATTATCCCGGCGCGCCACAGGCTTATGAAACCGAGACGCTCGCCTGCCCGCAGGATCAAATCAACCGTTCCGTGTCTCAATATGGCGCGGATTACATCGCCCTGGGCTGTAACCCCGGGCAGTACAACCTCCATTTTGAAGGCGCCACAGCCACCGGCCTGCTGCCGGCAGATGCCTTTTCGGGCAGGATGTCCTTCTGGTCCAACAAGGGCGACGAATCGGACATGACCCTCACCCGCGAGTTCGACTTCACCGGTGTCAGCGGGCCGATCGAGATGACCTACCAGACCTGGTACGACCTCGAGGCGGATTACGATTATGCCTATGTGCTCGCCTCCACCGATGGCCAGACCTGGCAAATCCTCAACACGCCCTCCTGCACCATGGAGGATCCGTCCGGGAATTCCTACGGCTGCGGCTATAATGCCTTGAGCGGCGGCGGAAGCAGCGCGCAGTGGATCCAGGAATCGGTGGACCTCTCCCCCTACGCCGGGCAGAAGGTACAGGTACGCTTCGAGTATGTAACCGATGCTGCTGTGAACGGAGAAGGGCTGCAAGTGGATGACATTTCTGTGCCGGCAGTAGATTATTTCACTGATTTCGAAAGCGACAACGGCGGCTGGGAACCGGCAGGGTTTGCCCGGGTCGAGAACATCCTTCCACAGGCCTTCCGCCTGACATTGATCGTCAAGCGGACAAATGGCGAGACCACCGTTACTCCCGTGAGCCTGGACTCTGGAAAATAGCACGGATCTCCCGCTTGACCTGCAGAGCGGCGATCAGGCAGTTCTGGTGGTGAGCGGCACGACCCGCTTCACCCGCGAACCTGCTGTCTATTCACTGGAGGTGAAATAATGACCACGGCCCCCACATCCGAAGTATTGTCCGTTTCCGACCTGATCGCCTACCAGGAAGGCGCCGTCGTCAGCCGGCAGATCGTCAAGGCGGAGTCGGGGAACGTCACCCTCTTTGCGTTTGACCTCGGCCAGGAATTAAGCGAGCACACGGCGCCGTTCGACGCGCTGGTCCATGTGCTGGATGGCGAAGTGGAGGTCCGCATCTCGGGGAAACCTTACACACTCAAAGCCGGTGAAGCGATCATCATGCCGGCCAATGAGCCGCATGCGCTCAAGGCGCTGACCAGGTTCAAAATGCTCCTGACCATGATCAGGGCATAAGAGTTTCTGAATTAAATCAAGAGACGGCAGCTCAATCACTGCCGTCTCTTTTGCTTTATCATCCTTATCCCCAGATGTTATTCCACTCTCCGCCTTTTAACTCAGCAAAGAAAAGATCCCGGTCTTCCTTTTCGGGTATCTCCTCCCCGGCTTGCTGCGCGGATTTGAGATAAAGCTTCGCCTCGATCACATTGCCTGTCAGCGCATGAGCGCGCGCCATGCACTCAAAGGCAAAGGCCTGGTCGAACTTCTCCAACTCCTCCAGGTGCTCTTCGGTCAATTCGAGTGTCCGGCGCGCATAGAGCAGCGCCAGCTCGGCGTCGCCCAGCACGGAGTACACGCGCGAGAGCAGCCAGACTCCCGCGCTGATAGTGGACAGCCGTCCCCGCCACGCGCCAGTGGGCCAGCGAGGTGTGGGCATAATCCGCCAGGCATTCGTTTTCGACAGGGGTGCGGTTAATTTTATCGAGCAGCTCCCATGTCTTGCCGTGGTATTGAACGGCAAAAAATCGGTGCACATCGGCTTCGGAATATTGCTTTTCATCCGGCATATGGTTCTCCCTTGGCTGTGGTTTCCCGATTTAGCAGAAGCCGACTAAATGTGTATCGCCTGCCCCTCTGCGCCGTGAGCCGCCTCCATCAGCACCTCGGAGAGAGTCGGGTGCGCATGGATGTTGCGGGCGATCTCGTGCGGGGTCAGTTCCAGCATGTGCGCGAGAGTCAGCTCGGGCAGCAGCTCGGTCACTTCCGGGCCGATCATGTGCGCGCCGAGAATCTCGCCGTATTTTTCATCCACCACTATCTTGACCCAACCGGCATAATCGCCCAAACCAAGCGCTTTGCCGTTGGCCTGGAACGGGAAGCGCCCCACTTTGACCGTGTACCCGCGTTCCTTGGCCTGCGCCTCGGTGATGCCAAAGGAGGCGATCTGCGGCTGGCAATACGTGGCGCGCGGCATCATCTCGTAATCCAGTTTGACCGTCTCCGCGCCGGCAATATTCTCCGCACAGACAATGCCCATCGCCGAGCCGACATGCGCCAGCATCAGCTTGCCGGTCACGTCGCCGATCGCCCAGATGCCGGGAACGTTGGTCGCCATCCGCTCATCGATTTCGACGAATCCGCGCTCGCTGATCTTGACACCCACTTCTTCAAGTCCCAACCCCTTGGAGTTGGGACGGAAGCCGATCGCCACCATCGCCTGGTCCGCTTCGAGGACTTTTGTCGGCCCCTCAGCGGAAACCGTTACTTTGACGCCAGTTTTCGTCGCTTCGACCGATTCCACCTTGTGCCCAAGCAGGGACTTGATGCCCCGCTTCTTGAATGCCTTGTCCAGCTCATGGCTGACCTCCTCGTCCTCCAACGGCACGAGGCGCGGCAGCATCTCAACAATGGTCACTTCGACCCCGTACGAACTCCAAACCGTGGAGAATTCCACGCCGATCGCGCCCGAGCCGATCACGATCACGGACTTGGGCAGCTTCTCCTGAAGGATGGCTTCGAGGTAAGTCACCACCTTCTCGCCGTCCACCTTCCACGCACCGGGAACGGCGGTCGTTGCGCCGGTTGCTACGATGATATTCTTCGCCTTCAGCTCGATGACTTTGCCGTCCTTGTCGGTCACGGCGACCGTATCTTTGGCGGTCAGCTTGGCTGTGCCCATGTGGACGGTTATATTGTTCTTTTTCATCAGGAAACCGACACCCTTCACCAGCCGGTCCGAAACCTGGCGTGAGCGTTTGACCGCCACGCCGAAATCCAGCTTCAGGTTCTCGAAGGAAAAACCAAATTCCTTGCCGCGCTCGCGAAGCGTATGCGCCACCTCGGCGTTCTTCAGCAGCGACTTGGACGGGATGCAGCCCACATTGAGGCACACGCCGCCCAGCCACTCTTTATCCACGATGGCGGTCTTCTGCCCCAACTGCGCCGCGCGGATGGCGGCCACATACCCGCCCGGTCCTGCGCCGATGACAACGACATCATAATTCTCAGCCATGAAATTCTCCTTGTAACGGGAACCTTTTCCCGTAAGTGTATTCAGAACCCTGCAATTTTACTACGCCCAAATGATATCTACTAACTTTTGATGTATTCCACACGCCTGAAACGCAGCGCGGACCAGTCTTCGTCGATGGCCACAATGCGGATTCCCCTCCACCCCAAGCTGTTGATGACCGCCCAGCCATTGTCACGGTTGAACTCACATTTGAACTTCTTCGATATTCCCTTGGGATAAGCAAACCACACCTGGGCATCGCCTTTGGCCTTTGGCGCAACCGCGCGCGAGATGGCGTCCACTTCAGCTTGTTTGGTCACGAATGCCAGCGCATATTGGATCTCCGGCACTTTTACCGCATCGCGAAGAATTATCACACCTTTCAGTCCGGCTAATTCCGGCGAAAAACTTTCAGGCGCATTGAGCACCACGATTTCCTTTTCATTTTTCAGATCTCATTTTCGTGAAAACGGAAGACATGATTACTCTTTAAAAATCCGCGGCGATTCAACCAATCCTTGACCGCCGGTCCGGTGCCCATGGACCAGGGCTTAAGCTCGGAGGGCGGGACAAGTTTATAGGCTGAGAGTTCTTCCCCCAGTACGATATCTCCATGCGCTTTGATATGATAAGCGAGGACGATCTGGTTCTTCTGCGGAAAAGCATAATTTCCGATGAAGCCAACAATTTCGCCGTCCAGCCCCAGCTCTTCCTTCAACTCCCGCAGGATACCGCTCTCAGGAGATTCATCTTTCTCAAGAAAGCCGGCTACGATACCGAGATATTTTTCCGGCCACTCCTTGTTGCGAATCAGCACCACGGAATCACCCAGTTCGACGATGGCCGCCACAACGGGAACGGGGTTATCCCAGAAAACGTATCCACACTCAGCAGAGCAGGTTAACCGCTCTCGTCCTCCCTGCATGGTCGTCGTCAGCGGGCTGCCACACTGCGGGCAAAATTTCATTGGGTTCAAATTGTCTTCTCCGCAACCATCAAAAACAATGGATAGGTTCTTTCACTGCCATTTCTCCCCCTCCTGATCGTGTGAACAGTGGAAAATCTTACATGACTGAAGCCGACAGACTCCGCCTGCGCTGAAGCTCCGCCCGGTCAAATCCATGGTGCACACCGGCGACTTGTTTACCGTGGAAAGAGCCGTCTTCCTTCTCGAGGTCGGAGATGCACAGGTAACCACCAACCTCGAGCAGGGTATGGAATTGCGTCAGTAACGGGTTAGTTTCAGGGATGTGATGCAGCGCCATCAACGAGTAGATGATTCCGAAACGGGAATCAGGCAGTGCGTCATTCGAAAGATCGAGCCTGAGCGGATGCATATTACTCGCACCCGCTGAGCGGATTTTTCCGGCAAGTACATCGAGCATACCCTGGGAAGTATCCGCCAGCGTCATCGAGGCGAATTCATTCTGCAGGGCAAAGCTGAGCAGGCCTGTGCCGCAGCCGTATTCGAGGGCGGTCATCCCCTGCTTGAGCGGCACAGCAGCACGGATGGCGTCTGCCACCACACGGGCGCGTTCCACTTTGGCAGGGTCGGAATCCCAATCCCTGGCGCGCTCATCGAAATTGATCACTGCCAGTTCTCCAGCGTCTCTTTTATCTTCATCAGGAACCAATCCGCGGAGGCGCCGTCCAGGATGCGATGATCGAACACAAAGGACAGATAGACCATCGGGCGAATGGCGATGGAGTCGCCCCCGTTGGCATCCGTGACCACCACCGCCCGTTTTTGCATCGCGCCGACGCCCAGAATGCCGCACTGCGGCTGGTTGATGATGGGCATGGCGAACAGCGAATTGCTGACGCCGTGATTGGTCAGTGTGAACGTGCCGCCTTTGACCTCGTCCGGTTGGAGCTTTTTCGCCCGCGCCCGGCTGGAGAGGTCATTCACCGCTCGCGCAACTCCGAGAAGGGAAAGACTGTCTGCGCTTCTTGATGACCGGCACGATCAGGCCTTCCTCGCCTAACGAGGTGGCCATGCCGATGTTGACTGCCTTGTGAACCAGCACCCCCTCATCGGTCCAGGAGGAATTGGTCATGGGGAAGGCTTTTAATCCAGCAGCGATGGCCGCAATGAAATAAGCCGTAAAGGTCAGGTTGACGCCATCCCGTGCAAAGATTTCCTTGTTGGCAGCGCGATGTGCCACCACCCGGCTCATGTCCGCTTCCATGACGGTCAGCACATGGGGCGAGGTGCGCTTGCTCGACAGCATGTGCTCGGCGATGGATCTGCGGATGACGGAATGTTTGATCAACCTGTCTCCGTGTTGTGAAATGGCTGGTGCTGTAACCGCCACTCCCGTCCCGCCTTTTTCCGCGAAAGCCAGCACGTCGTCTTTGGTGATGCGTCCATTCAGACCAGTCCCTTTGACCTGTTGCAGATCAACCCCTTTCTCGGAGGCGATCTTCGCAACCACCGGTGAGATGAAGCCCAGGTCCCCTTTTCCGGATGGTGCATTGGCTACTACCGCCGCTGTCGGAGCTGAGGCCGGTTTCGAATCAGTGACAGCAGCAGATGGAACTGTTGAGGCCGTTTCAGACTCATCCGCGGGCTCACCCGGCTGGCCGATCACGGCAAGCACTTCCCCCACTTTGGCCGGGGTGTTTTCAGGCAGCATAACTTTGAGCAGCACACCTGTCGCCGGCGAGGGGATTTCGGTATCCACCTTGTCGGTATTGACCTCCAGCAAAGGTTCCAGTTCCTTGACGGAATCACCTTCAGCCTTAAGCCACTTCGTTATGGTGACTTCTTCAACGCCTTCGCCCAAGCGAGGGACGAGAACTTTGGTTGGCATGTGCAGCTCCTTATTCACACCACAAAGGACACCAAGTGCCACCAAGGATTTGTTTATGTTCCTTCGTGTCCTTTGTGGTTATTTGATTTTCGGATATTTCCCTGGCGAAACTTCGTGCATCATCTCATAGACCGCATCGAAGATGGCCTCCGCGTTCGGCTTGGACCAGTAATCGCCGTCCGAGCCGTAGGCAGGCCGGTGAGCGGACCCGGGCAGAGTTCTCGGCGCGGAGTCAAGCCAGGCGTATCCGCCCTGCTTCTCCAGCACCTCCTGCAGCATGTAAGCGGTCGTGCCACCGGGCACATCCTCATCCACGAAAAGGATGCGGCTTGTCTTTTTGAGCGATTCGAGGATCGAACCATGACTATCAAATGGCAGCAGGGACTGCACATCGATCACTTCCGCCTCGATCCCAAGCTTGGATAGCTTTTCGGCAGCATCCAGCGCTATCCGGCAGCAGGCACCGTAGGTCACGATCGTCGCATCCGTCCCGGGGCGCAGGACCTCGGGGATGCCCGGGACCAAAGTAAAGTCACCAAGGTTATCCGGCAGGCGTTCTTTTACACGGTAGCCGTTCAACACCTCCACCACCAGCGCTGGATCATCGGACTTGAGCAGGGTATTGTAAAAACCGGCAGCGCGGGTCATGTCGCGCGGAACCAGCACGTGCATTCCGCGCACCAGGTGGATAATCCCTGCCATGGGCGAGCCGGAATGCCAGATGCCCTCAAGCCGGTGGCCGCGTGTGCGTACAATCACCGGCGCCTTCTGCCCGCCTGCCGTGCGCCAGTGCAGCGTGGCGAGGTCATCGCTCATCAGTTGCAACGCATAAAGCAGGTAATCGATGTACTGGATCTCACAGATGGGGCGCAGCCCGCGCATCGCCATGCCGATGGCCTGCCCGAGGATGGTCGCCTCGCGGATGCCCGTGTCGGAGACGCGCAGCGCACCGTATTTTTCCTGCATGCCCTTGAAGCCCTGGTTGACGTCACCCAGCCTGCCCACGTCCTCGCCAAAGGCGACCAGGCGCGGCTCGCGCGCGAGCATGGCATCAAAGGCGAGGTTGATGACCTCGAAACCCATCAGCGTGGGCGATTTTGCAGAATAGGCCGGCGCAACAGCAGGGACCTTCAACGCGGAGGCATTGTCTTCGACATATAGCAGCGCTTTGTAATAGGATTCATTCTTCGCGTCATCTACTTTTTTCCAATCCACCAGGGCATCTCGTGATGGACCGGCTTCATCACGCATCAACCTCAGCGCTTCGTGAACGTGCATGTGCATATCACGCCGCACCGGGGCAGGGATGGCAGCCAGACGGTCCTTGATACCTCGCAATGCATCGGCATGTGCAGAGGCGGCCGCAGCTTGCTCGAGCAGGTTCAGCACCTGCTGACGCTCAGCAAGCAAAGGGTGGAGGTAGGCTGCCCAGGCGGATTTGCGAATGTCTTCGATTGCCTGGGCATCTTCCTCCTCCCAGGATTTGAGTTCCTTGTCGGAAGCCACTTCGCTGGCGATCATCCACTCGCGCATCTTGCGCAGCCCGTCATGCTCCTCCTCCCACCTGAGCCGCTCGGCGGACTTGTAGCGCTCATGGCTGCCGCTGGTACTGTGCCCGAGGGGTTGCGTCACATCGACCACATGCACCAGCGCGGGGATGTGGTACGTGCGGGCGACCTCGGCGGCCGTCTGGTAGGTCTCGAAGAGCGCAGGGTAATCCCAGCCGCGGACCGAGTAAAGGTCGTAGCCGCGGTCGGCCTTCTCCGCCGGGAGCGAGGCGTCGCGCTCGAATCCCTTCAGGATCGCGCCGATATTTTCCTTGACCATCTGGAACTGGTTGGGGACGGAGATGCCGTAGCCGTCGTCGAAGATGGAGATGACCGCAGGAGCCTTAAGCACCCCGATGGCGTTGACCGATTCCCAGAACATGCCCTCGGCAGTGGACGCATTGCCGATGGTCGCCCAGGTCACCTCGTCGCCGTTATGAGAGAAGCGGGTCAGGTCTTTGAGCGAATCGAGGTCGCGGTACAGGCGGGATGCGTACGCCAGACCAACCGCGCGCGGCATCTGGGCGGCAGTCGGGGAGACATCCGCAGCGACGTTGTACATCCCCGTTTGATCGCGCCATGAGCCATCCGGGTTGATATAGCGAGAGACGAAATGTCCGGGCATGGATCGGCCGGCGGTGGCGGGTTCGTAATACAGATCCGTGTGGGCATAGAGCTGGGCAAAGAAGGCGCTGAATTCCAGGACGCCAAGCGCGAACATCCAGGTCATATCCCGGTAGTAACCGGAGCGCCAGTCACCCCGTTGAAAGGCGCGCGCGATGGCGAGCTGCGGAATTTCCTTGCCGTCGCCAAAAATACCGAATTTTGCCTTGCCCGAGAGCACTTCACGCCGTCCTATGACGGATGCCTGGCGCGAACGATAGGCGAGGCGGTAATCCTTGATGATCTCTTCGGGGGGCAGGGGCAGATTGATGGTCTTGCGCTTGGGCATGGTCACCTTTGAGAGTCAGGTATCGGACTGAGTTACTCCGATTATAGCGCAGGGGGATTAAAATATCAGGAACAACTGTCATTGCCTACACCGCGCGCACACCTGCCCTAGCGGGCCGTGCTAGGGGGCACGCGTGCGAGGAGGGCCGAGCCCGACGCGGCAATCTCATATCATCTGCGGATCGCCACGCCGTTAAAGAACAGCGGCTCGCGATGACACGACAAAATTCAACTACAGGGTACTGCGACGAAGTATGCAAGGAGCAGTATACTTATCCCCATGTCCATGCCCTTGCCCGTTTCGCAAGTAAACATTCCTCCCGGCGTGATCGACCTAGGCGCCGGCAACCCTCCGTTTTCGCTGCTGCCGCTTGACCTGCTGCGCGAGGCTGCCGAATCCTGTTTCGCGCGCGGGGATCCTGACTTTTTACAATACGGCGCCGAGCAGGGTGACGGCTACTTCCGCCTGGCGCTGGCTGGGTTTCTCACCGACGGCTACGGATTCCCCGTGGACCCCGGTCGCCTTTTCGTGACGGACGGCATCTCCGGCGGGCTGGACCTGCTCTGCTCGCTCTTCACCCGCGCTGGAGACACGATCTTCGTCGAAGAGCCCTCCTACTTTCTGGCGCTGCGCATCTTCGCTGACCACGGTCTGCGGATCATCCCCATCGACACAGACGAAAATGGGCTGGTGATCGAATCGCTGGAGGAGAAGTTAAAGGAAAACCGCCCAAAATTCCTGTACATCATCCCCACCTACCAGAATCCCAGCGGGCACACCCTATCCGCAGAACGACGTACGCGTCTTGTGGGACTGGCACAAGAAAATGATTTCCTGATTCTCGCGGACGAGGTCTACCACCTCCTGAGCTACGATCAGCAGCCCCCGAAAGCGTTGGCCACCTGGGCGGATTCGGATAACGTGCTTTCTCTCGGGTCATTCTCGAAAATCCTCGCCCCCGGTCTGCGTCTGGGATGGATTCAGGCAGGCACGGAAAAGATCCAAAAACTGGCAGGCTGCGGCCTACTCGATAGCGGCGGCGGGTTGAACCCGTTCACCTCCGCCATCGTGCGCGAGGTCATCGAGTCGGGCGGGTTGAATCAGAATATCGACCGGCTGATCGATGTGTACAACTCAAGATTGAAAGTGATGGATTCCGCCCTGCGCCGCCACCTTCCCGAACTAATCTGGAAAGTCCCTCAGGGTGGGTATTTCTTCTGGGTGCGCCTGCCAAGCAAAATGGATGCTGCAGAATTGCAGCAAAAAGCCTTGGAAAATAAGGTAAATTTTCGGCCGGGCGTGCGCTTCTCCAGTCGGGATGGTCTGCGCGACTTCATTCGTTTGAGTTTTGTTTTTTATGAATTCGAGGAGATCGAAGATGGGATTCTGCGCTTGAAGAATTGTCTTAAAAATAAGTAGGTCTCGCTTTAAGCGTGACCTACTTTAATCTCTCCGTCACCTTTGCACCACATCCAGCATCTTGACCCTATCGCTGGCTGTCGCGTCGGCTGGAGCGCCGTGGATGGGCAATTTTTTAGTGTTTATATCATCCGTGGTATTTGCGATGAATGCTGATGAATAATGGGCGATGTTTTTGAGATATCAATAACAAAAGTAAATCGCGCTTCATAGGTGATCAATTCGTCTTCCACAGTGAATTTCCACTGGTATATCCCGCTGACGACGAAAAGGATTGCATTTAGCTGTTAAGTCTTAATGGTTTTAGGATGTAAAGTTAATTTCAGGTTCTTTCTGCTAAATAACTTTTTGAAATACTCTCTGATTTTCTCCGGTGTATTTTGTATACGATCGGAAAATGTAGGAATAATGATCGCATCGTGATCATATAGAGCCAATAAATTTTCCAGCTCACGTTGATGCACCAATTTTATCCATCTCTCAACGATTTTCTGTGGGTTGCGAAGCATTTAGATTACATCTCCCATTCCAGATCCGAATAGTTGCCCCAATGAGTGTTCAAAAAGTTCACATACCACTGTGTGGCGCTTCGTAGCTGCTTACAGGCGGTCGGATATGAAGATGATTCATTTCAATCTTCCGGCCACTAGTTCCCCCTCGTTAAATACTGTCACCTCGCCGGCATCCGCCTTGGAGGCATCGTTCAGCATCGTCAAACAGATGGGTTGATCACAACTCCAACTGCGCCGCGAGCACCTCTGCGACATCCATGACTTTCACCTTTTCGTTGAGCGCCTTGGATTTGGTCGCGTCCTCGAACATGATCATGCAATAGGGACAGGCGGTCGCGACCACGTCCGCTTTCGCGTCCAGGGCATCCTGCAGGCGGTGATGATTGATGCGCGTGGTGATGTCGGTTTCGAGCCACATGCCGCCGCCCCCGCCGCCGCAACACAGACTATCCTCCATCTTGCGCGCCATCTCAACGCGCTGAACCCCAGCCTTGTCCAGAAGCGCGCGAGGTTCCTTGTAGATTTCATTGTAGCGCCCAAGATAACAGGAGTCGTGATACGAAACCCTGCCCTGAACGCCGTTCGGGTTCGATCCCGGAACGGGGAGGTTCAATTCAGCCAGCAGTTCCGTGTAATGCATCACTTTGTAATCGCCGCCCATCTGGGGATATTCATTCTTGAGCGTGTTGAAGCAATGCGGGCAGGCTGTGACAACGCGGTTGAACTTGATCTTGCTGAAGGTTTCGATATTCTGTTTGGCAAATTCCTGGAACATGTACTCATGCCCCATGCGGCGGGCCGTTTCACCGCAGCACATTTCATCAAAACCCAGCACGCCAAAATCCACGCCTGCTTTTTGCAGGAGTTTTACGAAGGCCCTCGCCACTTTTTTGTTGCGCTGATCGAAAGCCGCCGCGCACCCGACGAAGTAGAGCACATCCACCTGGTCGCCTGCGGCAAGTTCGCGCACATTCAGTCCCTCCGCCCATTCCATCTTCTGGTCGGGGGGAATCCCCCAGGGATTCGCCTGCCGCTCGAAGTTGCGGAGCAGGTCCGAGATGGCCTTCGGTAATTTTCCGCTGGTCAGCGCCTGGAAACGGCGCAGGTCGATCACTTCGTCAACAGGATTAATGAAGACCGGGCACTTGACGATACACGCGCCGCAGGTGGTGCACTGCCAGGAATAATTCTCCGGCACCACGTTGCCGAGCAGGTCGTCCTCGGGTTTGGCATCCCCCGTCAACAGGGCATTGTTCATCCCTTTGCGCATCATTTGAACGAGATCACGGGGCGAGTAATCCATGCCGCTGATATTGGCGGGACAGGCTTCCTGGCAACGCCCGCACTTCAGGCAGGCATCGAACGAAAGCAATTGCTGGGGAGTGAATTCCGCGATCTTGCCGACGCCGAGGAGTTCCGTCGTTTCGATATCCTCGATCTTTTGCATGGCGCCCATGGGCTCTTGAGGGCGCACGAGAATGTTGAGCGGACCGGTGAGCATGTGGCGCAGTTTCGTGAATGGCACAGACGCCACGAGCAGGAGTGCAACGATCACATGCACGACAACGAGGGTATTATGCCATTCGAAGGCCTGTTGGGTTGTCATACCGGCGGCAAGAAAAACGCCCGCCAGCCAATTGCCAATGGGGGACCAGGCCGCCCAGGGCGGAGCGACCACGATTAAGCGCATCGCTTCGTTGGTGAACCCGAGCAGCGCGATAAGAAGCAGCATTCCCAGGGCAAACCAGTCATCCCAGTTGGTTTGCAATTCCCTGGGGCGCAGCACCAGGCGGCGGAATCCCGCCATCAACACACCGAGGATGATGAAGAGACCGGCGACATCCATGGCCATTTCGTAGCCGAGATACCAGCTCGTGCGCGGGAAGGTCTCCAACGCAAAGGGCAGGAACAACTTCATCTGCATCAGGTTGATGGCCGTTCCGATCACCTGAACGACAACCCCCCAGAAGATCAGGAAGTGCATCAGGCCGGGATACCATTTCTTGAGGATACGTTTCTGCCCGATCACCTGGACAAAAAATTCCCGGAGCGCGTGTTTATGCAGGATCAGGCGTGGAGCTTGCTGGGTTGTTGTGGTCATGATTCGCCCACCTTGACGTAAATTTGTCCGTCTACAATCTCTGTCTCAAGCGCCAGAAGCGGTTTGGGCGGAGGGCCGCTGATGACCGAACCATCTTCCAGCTTGAAGTAACCTTCATGGCAGGGGCAATCGATCGTTCCCGCCTCGTTGTTCCATTTGACGGTGCAGGCGAAATGCGTGCAAGCCGCGGAATAGGCTTTCAGCCCGTCAGGAGAGTTGATCACAATGGCAGGGTACCGCCCGAAGGGAATGGTGCGGGATTCTCCGACCGGCAGTTCATCCTGCCCGCAAACGAGCTCAGGTTCGGATGGATAGATCTCCAATTTGGCCGGGAAAAAATAGGCTACCACGGGCGCGGCGACCACGCCGGCGCACAGGGCGATTCCAACGCCCTTCACCAGTGTTAGAAAGTCATGTCGGGTAATGTCAGGCATCGCTAACTCACTTCTCCCCAGACGGTCAGGGCAATGACAATGATCAATGCGATCACGGAGAGGGCGGCGCGAATCCACCAGGCCCGTTTTGTGTCATCTTTTTTATCGATGAAGGGCAGGAACATAAACGCCAGCAAACCCACGATCACCGCAACCGTGACGAATACCCTGCCTTCGATCTGACCCCAAAACACATAATCGGGGACCACCTTGAGCAACTGGTATAGAAAAAGGAAGTACCACTCTGGTTTGACATGCAGGGGTGTATCCAGTGGGTCGGCGGGGTCCTCCAAACCGACATGAAAGAACATGCCAAGCGCACCGACGAGCACAACAATACCGATGATGACGAGCATCACGCGGAGCTCGGTCATTAAGTGGTCCGGGTAGAAGGGAACGCTGTCGTCGTGTTCCGGTTCGGGATGAGGTGTGGTCATAGTTCCTCCTAGAGCGGGCGCATGACGCCGAGCCGCCGCACCATCAAGAAGTGCCCCAACATGAAGGCGACGGTAATGATCGGCACGACAAGGATGTGCAAGCCGTAGAATCTTCCCAACGTGGCTTCCGTAACCCCCCAGCCGTCACGCAGGAAGATCAGCACCAGGCTGCCAATCGCTGGCACGGAACCGGCGATCTCGGTGCCGACTGTGCTTGCCCAAAACGCGCGCTGATCCCACGGCAGCAAATAGCCCGTAAAACCAAAAGCGAGCGTGAGGATGAGCAGCATCACGCCGCTGACCCAGTTCAATTCGCGCGGGGCCTTGTAAGTCCCCATGACGAAGACCCGAATCATGTGCGCGATGCACATCACGATCATTCCGTTGGCAGCCCAGTGGTGGATGGAGCGGATGGCGGCGCCAAAATAGACCTGGTTCTCGATATACAGAATGCTGGCGTAGGCGTCTGCGGCAGTGGGTTTGTAATAGAACGCCAGCATGATGCCTGTCGTTCCTTGAACGATAAACAGGAAAGCCGTAATTCCGCCGAGGCAATACCACCACCTGCGTGCAAAACTATGCACGGGTTTATTGGCGATCTCCGACAGCAGGCCAGAGATTTTATAACGTTCGTCCACCCATTCGTAGGCGCGTATCGTCAGCGGCTTAAAGGGTTTGCGCTGGGTCCAAACGGACGCGGATTGATAGAAGCCAAAGAGAAAGACCAGCCCCAGCGTCCCAAACACCAGCCAGCGCGATGTGGGAGTCCACAGGTTGGTATGCTCGCCTTGAATGTGGCAATGCAGGCACGGCTCCTGCTTGGTTTGTGGAATTTCAGGGGAAAATTCGCTGACCGCCCGCCCAGCCGAGGCAGCCGGCTGGTAGGCCTGTCCATGGAGAGAAGTCCCCAGGAACAGCACGCCCGTGAGGACTAGAATGGCTGTTCCGGCGAAAAGGAACTTGCGGGATAGCGGCATAGACACCTCTCAATATCGAACAACGGTCCCTGCCCCCGCTGGTGTGGCGGATCACTAGACTGACTACAGAGGGCAATGGTTTGGTCCTGCTCGTACCCGCCCTTGTGCGCTTCCTTTAATACTCTAAAAACAGTATAGCATCTTGAACCGGTTAAGCCTTAAGACGTTTGGCAACTATTTCCGCGACATCCATCACATTAACCGCCCCCCCATCAGCCTTGGAAGCGTCCGTGAGCATGATCATGCAGAAGGGGCAGCCCACCGCCAGCGTTTTAGCGCCAGCCGAAGGTCCTGCTGCACTGAGCAAGGCCGCCTTGGCTTCGGCAAAGCGCGCGCGGTTGACGTTGGTATCGCCGTGCTCCTCCTCCTTCCACATCTGTGCGCCGCCTGCGCCGCAGCAGAAGGATTTATCCTTATTGCGAGGCATCTCGATCACCTCCAGCCGGGCAGCCTTCAGGTCATCCCGAGGCGCATCGAAGACCTGATTGTGCCTGCCGAGGTAACACGGATCGTGGAATGTCACCCGTAACATGTCACTGCTCTCCACTAATTGAATCTTCCCCGCCCCGACCAGTTCGTTGATCAGCTGGGTATGATGGATGACCGTATAGTTCCCGCCGAATTGGGGATACTCATTCTTCAACGTATGCAGGCAGTGCGGGCAGGTGGTGACGATCCGTTTGGACGCCACCTCGTTCAGGATGTCCACATTATGCCTGGCCAGCCCGAAGAAAATGTCCTCGCGCCCGGCGCGCCGCGCCGAATCACCCGTGCAGGATTCATTCTTTCCGAGAACTGCAAAATTCACGCCGGCAGCATTCAGGATTTGTGCAAATGCCTGGGCTGTCTTCTGGGCGCGCGAGTCCGTGGCCGGCGCGCAGCCCACCCACCACAATAGTTCCGGCTCGGGGTTCTGCTCAACGGTCGGGACGTTCAACCCTTCCGCCCACTTCATGCGGTCTGCCTGGCTGATGTTCCACGGATTCGCGTTGCGTTCCATGCCCTTGAATGCCGTCTCCAATTGCTTCGGGAAATTGCTTTCCATCATGGAGAGGTTGCGGCGGATGTCGAGGATGTCGCGCATCGGTTCGTTACCCACCGGGCAGATGTCCACGCACGCGCCGCACGATGTGCATGCCCAGACCGACTCCTCATTGATCGCGTACTCCAGCAGGGGGGTGTCCAGCGCGCCGCCGTGGTTCAGGCGATAGCGCTTGTTGATTTCCAGCGCGGCGGGACTCAACAGCTTGCCGGTGGTGTATGCCGGGCAGACCTCCTGGCAGCGGAAGCACATGATGCAGGCGTAGCTGTCCATCACCTGCTCCCAGCCAAGATCGCCCAGCCGCGCCGCGCCAAATTGTTCAATGGACTGATCGTCGAGGTTGATATATCCCATTTGACCGATGGATTTACGTTCAGGCTTGAGCGCAAAGTTAAGCGGCGCAAAGAACATGTGGACGTGTTTCGAGTACGGGAAGTAAGGCAGGAAAGCAAGGATCGACCCGAAGTAAATCCAGAAAAAGGCATGCTCGCCCAGCGTGATCGCGTTCGCATCCATGCCGGACCAGATCCCTGCAAGCGCGGAGGCAACAGGCTCCCACACATTCGGCTCGCGCGCGCCTGCGAGATAAAAGGAATTGGTGAACAGGCGCGCAGAGTTACAGATCACAATGAAGAGTACAACGATCAACGAATCCCGCTTGATTCCGGAACGTGCGCGTGGGTCTAGCAGAGTTGTATCGCGCGTGGATAGGTTTGCCGGGCGGACGACGAAGCGCCGAACTGCCATGAACAGGGTACCGATCAGCACTGTTACAGTGGCAATATCCGCGAACGACAGGTAGAGGCGGCCGAACAAACCCAGATGATCGAGCGCCCTGAACCCCGTGAGCGCGTAAATCGAATCGGCAAGGTCGATCACCAACAGGCACAGAAAACCCCAGCCGATGAGAGCGTGGAACAGGCTGGGGACGAAGCGATAACGGAAGACCGGCTGGAAGCTGACAACCTTGAAGAAGACATCCAGAATACGACTACGCGCAACACGCCAATCGGGCTTGCCCTGCCCGCTGGCGATGATGGCGATAATGCGCCGGACGCCGCGCCAGGTGAAATACAGCGAAAGGCCGACAGCCACGATAAACAGGATTTTCTCGACAGGGGTCAGCATGCGCGCCTCGAAAGAAAAAACGCGGACGGTTTCCGATTGATGGTGAGGTTCCCTTCCGCGTTGCTCGCACTCAATTGTACTAGATTAATAAATCTTCACTAAACCGCCCCAAAAGTGGTCAGGCTGTTCCAGATTTCAGCATTGAGCTTCTGGCGCTGCTCCCGGGCAAAGGACCAGAACAGGCTCTGCGCACGGGTGAAGGGGTAATTGCGCCGCCGCGCAATGTGAATGGTGCGTTCAAGATTTAATCCGCTCATCTCCACCCGTTTGATCAGCCCGAGGGACAGTCCGCGCGCCGCGATCATCTCCGTCACGAAGGCAATACCCATGCCGCGCTCCACGGCCAGTTCGATGGCTTCCGAGCTGCCCAATTCCATGATGATATTGAGCATGTCCGGCGTGACGCCGTTTGCTCGAAGTCCCTCAAGCAATGTCTCGCGTGTGCCGGAGGATTCCTCGCGCATGATGATCGGCTGGTCGACGATGTCCGTGGCTTTAACCTGCCCGTTCACCGCCCAGGGATGATTCGGCGGCACGACCATGATTACCTTCTCGGAGAATACCGGCTCTGACTCAAGATCGTGATGCTCGAACATGCGGCTGGTGACGCCCAACGGAATCATTTCACTGAGCAATTGCTCCAACACCTGCTCCCGTGACAACACCTTGATGCGCGACCGGACCGACGGGAATTGCTTCTGGAACTGGGACAATAAGCTGGGCATGAGGTACCGCCCGGACGACGTGGAGCAGCCAAGCAGCAGGTCCCCGCCGATCTGCTTGGTGGCATTCTGCATCGCATCCTCGAACCTGCTCGAGGAATGGAGCACTTCGCGCGCCAGCGGCAGGATGGCGGTGCCCGCCTCGCTCAACTCGACGGACCGTCCGCGGCGGATGAACAACTCCACCCCGTATTCTCTTTCGATGGCCTGGATATTCTGGCTGATGGCCGATTGCGACAACTGCAATCGCTCTGCAGCCCGGCTGAAATTCCCCTCTTCCGCTGCGGTGACAAAAACACGAAGTTCGGACAGGTTGATCATGGTTCTCCGCCCTTTTTAAGGACAAATGTCTGTAATGGGTTGCTCAGCTAAGTATAAGTTACCCTTAAGGGTTTTTCCAGTTACTTTCGTCTTAACTTATAAAAAAGGAGCGTGGGGTTCCTGAACTCCATCCACGCTCCTTTCTATTTGTAAAACTTACTCTTTTTCAGTCTGAGATATCGTCCACGTAATCCACCACCCCCTGGCAGGATACCGTCAGATGAGCTGAAACGTTTTCCCAGGTCAGATCCTGCCCATCCAGGTAGGTGAGTTTGACAGCGTCATACAGGCAGCCTGAGCCGGCATTGTAGTTCACCAGGGTCAGTTTCCACATATCTTCGTAGGAGGCCACGCGCCCGGGTGTTTGTCCCGTCAGTTCCTCGACGATTCGGCCTGCCTGCTCGCAATTGGCAAGCATGGTTTGTGCAAAAACATCCACACTGAAGTCCGCCTTGGTCATATCGAGGCCGGTCGGGCAGTCCGCACAGGTGGCGTCCACGCTGCTGACCAGCGCACCTCGCAGCATGGCCTGCTGCTCAGGTTCGAGAATGGCGTAACCCGTGGAACAGGTTTCCGATGACAATACAAAGGGACAGAATTGGTTATAGAAATCGGGATTCCAAAGGAAGGTGGTATCCGCACCGTTATCCGTCAGTTGACCAAAGCCCACGTCCTCGCCCTGCGTGAACGTGCCAGGCCAAAATTGGCTTTCGCGGCTGAACATATTCTTCAGCAGAAAAGCCGGGACGCCCGTATTGGTGGCAACATGGATGATCAGAGCATCGAAGCGGTTCTGCCATTCGGTGACCGTCTCCCGCGCGATGTCCATGCCGCACGTATTGGCCGCCCCGGATGTGGTCAGGCCGCCGTCCGGGCAGGCGCTTGCATCCACGAAGCCCTTTGAGATCAGATTACCGGCAAGGATTGCGTAAGGGACGTTGGAAGCAAGTTCGGGGGCGGTGCGCGGCGTGGTCAACCACTCAGGCAATGGGCCGGGCGGTGGGAAGGCTTCCCAGGTCTCCGCGCATGTGGCGGTTGGCATACCCGTCCATTGGCTGCTGAGGACGGTCACGTACCAAATGGGCTGGGACTCCTCTTCCGGTTGCAGGACGTTCACCCGAATCAACGCCGTGAATGGCTTGCTGCTGTCACCGTAGGTGGAGAATGCCCAGAATTCCATCTGGATTCCCTCCGGCCTGGTCACATAAAGGGAGAAGGGGCAGCGCGCTCCTGCGCACTCGAAGGGTGATGACCCCACCACCCCGGCAATGGAGGTGATGTGCTCATCGGGGAGAGGCTCTTCGCCGCGCAAGACAAGCGTTGGGCGCGTGGAACAACCGCCGTCCGGTCGCTGGTTGCAATTCTCCAGTTCGATCCACACCTGGGGGGCGGGCAGGCTGACGCCGATGGTCTTTTCCAATGTTTCAGAGCTTGAGAAGTGCAGATAATAACCGCCGCAAGTTTCCGGATCGCTGGCGAAAACCTCGTCCGGGCAGGGATCGGTTTCTATCCAGTCTTCATATACTTCCTTGCCGCATTGCTGGTAAATATCAGCAGGCAGCGGTTGGCCTTCAATATCGATGACAATTTCGCAGACGACCTCGTTGTTCGACCATGCAGTCAGCCACCACGTGAAGGCGACATACGGAACGACAACTTTGGAATAGCGGTCAGGGCCAGGGGGTTCGGGGAGTGCGCGTGAAGCGACTGGGAGGGCGGGCACCAGACTTCCTCCCACAGTGATCAACGCCACAAGCAGTGCAATTCTTGCCGGCAGTTTCACCGCAACCCCTTTGGAATTAAAAAATCAGAGTCCGCTTTTATTATAGCGGACTCTGTGCTCGAATGCTACTTGGTTTCCTTCTCGAGATCTTCGAGCGCTTCAAGCTCGCTGCGCAGGTTGTTCCAACGGACGATCAGGCTGATGACGTAAAACGTCAGCGTAACGAAGATGATGGCGTAGGCGGAGTAGAAGAATCGGGTGGTATCGGGAGTGGACATGGTTAATCTCCTAAATTACTGTGACAACTTGAGCTTAAGATGTTCGACGGTCTGGGCCAGGTTGCCGATGCGGATGCGGTGCCAGAAGAGGGTGATGAAAACCACCGTAAACACGGCAATCGCAAAGAACATGGAATTCAGCATCTTGGAGGTCATATCAAAACCACCCTCGGCAGCCGCATTTGCCCCGCCCACCACGACGGGATGAATGGTGCGGAACAGGCGAATGGACATGAACGTGAGCGGTACGCTCAAGCCGCCGATCAGGGCGTAGACGGCGCCGAAGCGGGCTCGCCGCTCGGGGTCTTCAATGCCCTGGCGCAGCAGCATGTAAGCAATGTAAATCAGCTCGAGGATGGCCGCTGTGGTCAGACGCGGGTCCCAGGTCCACCAGGTGTTCCAGGCAGGGTAAGCCCAGATCGAACCGGTCACGATGGCGATGAAGAAGAACACCAGGCTGATCTCCACCGCAGCGACTTCGACGATGTCCCACTTCATGTTTTTTGTGCGCAGGTAGGCGATGCCCGAAACGCCGGCGGCAATGAAGCCCAGCATGCCCACCCAGGCAGTCGCCACGTGGAAGTAAAAGACCTTCTGCACGGCGCCCATGACGGCTTCCAGGGGCGCATAGAAGAAGACCATCCAGATGGCGGCTGCAAAGAGCAGGATGGAAACTACTTCGAGAACGCGTAATGCTTTAGGGGTTGGGGTCATACTCTCTCCTTGGCGAAAAAATCTACTCTTCAACCACATAGTCGAAGACCATGAAGGCAATGGCAATAAAAATCACGTCGTAGACCACCAGCAGGTTGAGCCAGGGCAGGATCTCGTCCATGGGCAATCCCTGCAGGAATCCGCTGCTGGCTTTGACCGCCGCCACCAGCACGGGCACGATCACCGGGAAAAGCAGGATGGGCAGCATCACATCGCGGGTGCGAGTCTGCACCGCCATGCTGGAGAGCAGCGTCCCCACCGCCACGTAACCAATGGAACCCAGCAGGATCACGCCGATGAGACCGGGGTCGAATAGATTCGTGTTGTACAGAATGCTGTAGACCGGCAGGACCACCGCCTCGACGATCAGCATGAACGCCAGGTTGCTGATGACTTTGCCAAAGTAGATGGCGCTGCGGTCCACGGGCGCCAGAAGCAGGCCGTCGAGGCAGCCGCGGTCCTTTTCAACGGCCATCGAACGGTTAAGACCCAGTGTGCCGGCAAAAGCGAAGGTGACCCACAGCACGCCGGAGGTGATGGTGGCGCGCGTTTTAACATCCAGCTCGAGGGCAAAGTTGAAAATTAAGATGACCAGCAGGGCGAAGACCAGCATGGCCGAGAGCAGTTCGCGCGAGCGCAGCTCAGCCGCCAAGTCCTTCCAGGCAATGGCGCCCACTGCTCGAAGAAAACCGCCGAAACTGGACGAGGAGCGTCGAGAAGCGGACTTGTTCATGCAGCCAACGCCTGTTTGTAGAATGTAAGCAAATTGCCCGACCCGAGTTCCTGACGGCTGCAGGAGGCGGTGATCAAACCGCGAGAAAGGACGTCGAAGCGGGAGCCAAGATCCTCGGCGCGGGCGAGGTCGTGGGAGGTCATCACCACCGTCCGGCCGCGCGCAGCCACGTTGCGCAGGACATCATCCAGCATGGCGGAGGCGTCCTGGTCGAGGCCGGTGTACGGCTCGTCGAACAGCACGACCTCGGGGTCGTGCAGTACCGCCCGCCCGATGGCGAGACGCTGCTGCATGCCGCGCGAAAAAGTCCGCACGAGGTCGCGGCGGCGCGATTCCAACCCGATCAGCTGGAGCACCTCGCTGATGCGCGCATCGAGATTTTGCAGATCATACATGCGGCCGAAAAAGCGGAGATTTTCCTCGGCGGTCAGGTCGCCGTACAGCAGCGGGAGATGCGAGACCACCCCCAGCGCCCGGCGGACCTCGGCCGCTTGAGCCGGCAGGGCATGCCCGGCGATGGTCACCTGCCCCAGCGAGGGACGCGAGAGCGAGGCCAGGATGCGCAGGAAGGTCGTCTTGCCGGCGCCGTTGGGGCCAAGCAGCACGACAAACTCGCCCTGATCCACGTGGAAGTCCAATCCACGCAGGACGGTTTTCATGCCAAAGCGTTTAAGAAGTTTTTTAACTTCGATCATGCGTGTGGTTAGACCCGGTCCTTCAGCTGCGCCTTCAAGTCAGCACGGCGCTTCTGGTAGGCGTCTTCGGAAATATTCCCAGCGCGGTACTGGTCGTCGAGGGCAATGATGGCGTCCATGGTTTCTTCTGCAGATTCGCCAGTGGGTTCCGGGACAATCTCCTCATCTTCATCTTGTGGTTTCCGGCGGTCCCGCAGGAAGAGGAACACGCCTACCGCAATGAGTGCCAGGCCGAGAGCGCCGATGCCAATCAGCACTCCGGAGTTATCGTCCGCGCTGGTGGCAGGAGTGGATTCAGCCTTGGGCATTCCCGAGACTTCGAAGGTGAGAGTGTCACCGCTTGCAAAAGGACCACCTGCGAACACCAGATTCTGCGATCCGGATTCAGAGGGCTGGCTGGTCAACTGGTCGCTTACGATCTTGACCCCCACGGGCGCGATGAGGTTCACAGATGGCACGGAAATTCCAAATGGGACAGATAGTTCCGCACTTTTATCATAGGGCATGGCGAATCCCGTCACCACCGCGTATTGCTTATCGCTCGGGGGAACGGCAAAGCCATCGGCCGTGGAAAGGAATTGCGCTTCGCCCTGTTGGAGATCAAAACCCAGCGATTCCACACCCTCGGGCATGGGCGCAAAGGGAAGTGTTTGCCCGTCCGTGCTGAATACAACCGTCTTGTCTCCGGGATTGCTGATGGCAAAAAACTCCAGCACGCCGATACGGCTCTCATCGAACTGGACGATGAGGTGACCCTGATCGACTTGCAGGTTGGCCAGGTCGTCCGTTGTCTCATAAACGGCAACAGGCGCTAGGGCAAGCTGAGTGGCACCCGCTTCGGTGACAGCGATGTCAGATTCATAAGGAACGCCCTGGACATTTATCTGTGAAATGAAGAAGCGTCCTTCGGGAATTTCAACATTTTCAAATGTGTAGGAGCCATCCGCCTGGACCTCGGCCGTCAGTTCGAGCACCTGCTCCGGA
Source organism: uncultured Chloroflexia bacterium (assembly GCA_963709295.1). Lineage (GTDB taxonomy): Bacteria > Chloroflexota > Anaerolineae > Anaerolineales > Villigracilaceae > JBGPQJ01. Next base: position 367,423 of record CAVPVW010000008.1, read on the forward strand.
GCAGTATTGTCCTGCCCATGGTCGAAACCGAAGAGGGACACCGCGAGGCCGACCGGGAGCGCCCCGCCGGAGACGTAGGCCACCGACCCGCTTACGCTGCCGGTCGTGTTGGGAGCGGTCGTCGGGACGGGAGTCGCGTCCAGCACCGGCTGGGAGGTGCCTTCGGCAGTTCCCACAGGGATTAACATGCCATCGGGTGTTGAGGCAGCCGGGGTGGGTGTAATCGCTTCGGTCGGAGAAGGCCGCGGGGTGGCAGTCGACACGGCTTCGGCAAACGTCAACGACCGGACGTAGGCCGCGAGCGCCCAGCGTTCATCCTCCGTCAACTGGTCAAAAGCCGGCATTCCGGCTGCGCCTTTGGTCATGGCATTGAACAGGTCCTGCTCGGTTCGTTTTGCCATGAACTGCTGGTCCGATAAATCGACCTTGGTAATTGTCGATCCATCTTCGCCGTGGCATTCCGCACAATTCGTCTCGTAAAGTTCTTTTCCCTGGGCTAGCTCCGCCGCCGAGGTATGCAGGCTGAGGGCATAGGCGACCACGTCCCAACGCTGCTGTTCATTCAGACTGCCCGAGAAAGGCGGCATGAAGTTCTCGATCTTTCCTTGCGAGACGATGGTGAAATAATTCGAAGGGATGGCCGCGCGGCCGACGGATGGCAACCCGAAGGCAGGGACCTTTACACTGAGCTGCAACCCCTGCGGTCCGTCGCCCCGCCCTTCATCCCCGTGGCAGGGAGCGCATTTCTCCGTATAAATGGCAGAGCCGTCTTGCAGAGAGGGAGGCGCAGCCGGGAAAAGCGCACCCAGCGTCGGTGCCGGGGTGGGCGATTTGTAATTTGGAGGCGGTGTGATGTCGGAGGCGAGTGAGAAGTTGCACGCCGAGAGAAGACCGGCCGTCAGAATGAAGAAGATAACGAAACGAAATTTCATGATTTACCTTTGTTCAGAATAAAGCGGGACAGCTTATCGCCCCACCGGAAGGTTATTTGATCACCTTGCCGCAATACGGGCAAAAACGGTCCGAGGCCATGATGGGACGCCCACAATTGGAGCAGAAGCCGCCTGATTTTTCATTGCGCTCGCTGCGCCGGGCGGCGATCAGCGATTCGAGATCATCATCCACGTCTCCACTGCTCCCCTGCACCGCAAAATCCGCGCGCCGGGCAGCAATGGCCGCTTCGATGCGTATTTCGGCGTCTCCCGAGGAAGCGGTTTTGGGAGAGAGGAGATCGATTTTGCGAAGCACCTGTGCGCCATGCTGCAGAAGCGCTGCCCGCTGCTGAGGGTAATCTTCAGCGGGAATTTTGCCGAGCGAATTGTCAAAGTCGAGTTCTTGAAGCGCCGTAATGATGCTATCACGCTCAGCCATGAGCGCCGATAACTCGTGCCCGCCGGCAGCCACCGCCGGTCGGCGTTTGTCAAGGAATGGTCTCGCAATGAATAATACCGTCACCACCAGGACAGCCAGAAAAAGAAGAATTGCGCCGATATCCATGTGTTATTTTGCCTTGAGAGAATCGATCACCGACGTGATTTGCGACAGAGACTGGAAGGGTCCCACCTGAATATAGTGAATGACCCCGTCGCGGTCGATGAAGTAGGTTTCAGGGACTCCCTTAATGCGGAAGGCCTGAGAGATGCGCGTGCCCAAATCTGCGCCGTTGGCAAACGTAATGTCGAATTTTTCGAGATACCCGAGGGCTTCAGGTTCCGTGTCCACGTAGTCCACGCCCAGGAAAACAACCTCGCCGTCCGGCTGATAGAGGCGCCATGCTTCCTCCAGGTCGTTTGCTTCCTGCTCGCAGGGTTTGCACCAGGATGCCCAGAAGTTGATGACCACAATCTTCCCTTTCAGGTCGGATAATTTCACCTGTGAAGCGCCTTCGTGATCGTAACCCGGGAAGGTGGTCAGCGTGAAATCAGGAGCGGCTTCGCCCACCTGCACCGTCCCCTGCTGGGTGCGACGCAGCCCGAGCGCCACCACGGCGAACAGCGCGATCACGCCGATCCATACAAGCGCTTGCGCCCAAACCGGCACGCGCTTTTTTTCGGCAGGAATTTCGGGAGATGTTTAAGTCATGAATGATTTCTCCAGGATTCACAGACGCTTGGATTCTACTCCTCGCGACCGGAATTATTTTCGTTTCTTCAATTCGTCTTCGACCCGCGCAACATACTCATCGGAGGCTGGTTCGGGTGAAATGGGCGACTCTTCAGCGGAGGCGGGAGAGACTCCGTCAACGGCAGTCTCTTTGGACGGCCGGAAGGTGCGCACCAGGATGACCACCCCCACAATAAACAGAATCGGCGGGACGAGATAAACCAACCAGTTCAGACCGGTTCGCGGAGGCTCCGAGAGGACCCGTGCGCCATACTGGTCGACGAAATACTGCTTGATCTGGTCCTCCGTCCAGCCGGCTGCCAGCTTCTCGCGAATCAGGGCGCGCCACTGGGCACACGCCTGAGTCGGGCAGACATCCAGCGGGGTATTCTCGCACACCGGGCAGAACAGCTGCTTGGCGATGCGGTTGACCTCATTATCGGAGGGGGTCGGGTCCTGCGCGAAGGCTGTTCCAGCCCACCACGCGGAAAGCACCAGGATGATCGGTAAAAGCCAGAGGAGTTTTTTCATATCAATTCGTCAATCCGCGGCGGATGTTTGCCGGGCGGTTCTTGCGCGCTCACGCGCGGATTCATATTCCGGGTCCTTGTCCGGCCACACGGCAACGAGAGCTCCAAAGATGAACAGGATGCTGCCTGCCCACAGCCAGTTCACCAGCGGATTGTGGTAAACCTTGAACGTCGCGCCGGTGGCCAGGATCGGCTGCCAGTCGATCAAGATGATGTAGAGGTCATCCTGAATGGTGCTGCGCACGCCGGGGATGGTCATGGGCTGCTGGGCCTCATAGTAAAAGTCGCGGCGGGGATACAGTTCGGTGATCACTTCCCCGTCCCGGCTGACCTCGACCACAGCGCGGGCGATGTTGACATTGCTGCCATCGGTTGTGTCAAAAACGGCGAGGTCCTTGTAGGTGAGGGTATACCCGCCCAATTGCATGGATTCGCCCTGGGCGATCGTCCCCTGCGTCTCGGTCTGGAACAATTCGAGGCCGAGGATGCCGATGGCCATCAGGACCATGCTGATGTGAATGATATATCCGCCATAACGCCGGCGGTTGCGCCCGACCAGGCGCCACGAGGACAGGAGGAAATTCTCGCCGGTGGTTTTTGATCTCGCCCGGATTCCGCGCCAGAGTTCATGCAGGGTGATGAACAGGGTCAGGATGATGATGGACAAACCAAAAAGGGCGATCGGGTTTCGCAGGCCTAGTGCAAAGATGATCACCACAGCCACAACGGCAGCCACCGCGGGTTTCCACATGGCCCGCCCGAGTGTTTTGGCGGTGGAATGTCCCCATGCGGAAAGAGGCGCAACCCCCATCAGGAAGATCAACGCGGCAAACAGCGGAGCGGTGGCGCGCTCGTAGAACGGCGGACCGACGGTGACCTTCTGCCCGGTAAACAGCTCGGAGATGAGCGGGAAGAATACACCCCAGAAACAGACCACCAGGATGCTCATAAAGAAAAGGTTGTTAAGCAGGAAGAACGCCTCGCGCGACAACACCGACTTCAACTCCGATTCCGACTTGAGGTCGTTCCAGCGGTAGATCAGCAGGCCGATGGAAACGACAAAGGTAATCGCCATGAAGATGAAGAAAGCCGGTCCGATCGCGCTCTGGGCAAAGGCATGCACCGAGGAGAGCACGCCTGAGCGGGTGAGGAAAGTACCGATGATCACCAGCAGATAGGTCAGGATGATCAATAACGTGTTCCAATGCTTGAACATGCCGCGTTTTTCCTGGATCATCACAGAATGAACGAACGCCGTGCCGGTCAGCCAGGGCATGAATGCCGCAATCTCAACCGGGTCCCAGCCCCAGTAGCCGCCCCAGCCGAGAACGTCATACGCCCAACGGCCGCCGAGGACCAGTCCCAGCGAGAGGAACATCCACGCTACCAACGTCCAGCGGCGGGTGATGCGGATCCAGCGGTCGTCGGTGCGGCCGGTCACCAGCGCGGCAATGGCAAAGGCAAAGGGAATGACGAACGAGACAAAGCCGAGGTAGAGCATCGGCGGGTGAATGATCATGCCCGGGTGGCGCAGGAGCGGGTTGAGACCGCGCCCATCGGCGGGGGTGAAAGGCACCGAACCCTGCGGCTGGAACATGGCGGTGACCACGTTCCCGTCGAAGGTCTGCCAGTAGCGGGCGAAGGGATTCTCGTAGAAGGCCACCAGGGCCAGGAAGAAGGCCAGTGTCACCGAGGAAACGACGATCACCCAGGGCAGGAACTCGCGGTCGCGGTCCCACTTTCGCAGCATCACCGCCGAGGTAAATACAGCCAGCAGCCAGGACCAGAAGAGCAGCGAGCCAGCCTGACCGCCCCAAAGCGCCGTCACCTTGAGATAGGTGGGCATGCTGCGGCTGGTCACCGAGTAAACGAAGTCCAGCTCGAAGTGATTGGTGGTAATCAGGTAGATCAAGGTCACTGAGGAAAGCGTGATCAGCGGGAAAGACAGCATCATCGCATTGCGGGCGCTTTCCACCCAGCGCTGCGACGGTTTGAAATAGCCATAGACTGCCGCGCCGATCGCGAAGAGCGCTGTCAGGAAGGAAATCACCAGCACGCCATAACCAAATTGGGCAACCATATCATCTCCTCAAAAACGTCCAACAAAAACCCGGTCTCTTTTCGCCAGTAAACTTTGTTAACAATTGGCAAGAGCCGGGTTCGTTGCAGGAAGGACAGAAAGCCGCTGCTCCCACAGACTTGTCATTGAAGGGAGCAGCGACCTGGTTTCGACTCTAGTTAATTCCCAGCCCCGGTGGCCGGCACCTGGCTGGGGACGGCCTCTTCGTACCGGGTCGGGCATTTAAGCAGCAATTCATCGGCATAGAACACGCCGTCATCCGCCATGTGGCCTGTCATGATCGCCTGAGCTTCGTTGCGGAGCAGGTCAGGTTTCGGGCCGACGTAAACCACTTTAATATGAGCGCGGTTCGGATCAATGACCGCCTGATGCAGCACTTCCGCCAGACCGCCCTGCGCCTCGATCTCCTGGTTATCCCCGGTGACATGCGCCACGGTGAAGGACAGAGTCAGAGTTTCGGGGTCATATTGGATGGTGTCGCCGATGATCGCGCCGGAGACGCGCATGTTGCGGCCGACCACCGCCTGCCCCTTGGCATTGAGTTCTTCAATCGTCATAAAATATTCGGCGCTGGCTTGAGTGGATGAGGCGATCAAGTAGACCACTGCCGCCAGGATCAACACACCGCCCACAATGAATTTCGCACGCTGCATAATATCGGCCTCCAGATTAATGAATGAAAAAATAATGCCCGTTGATGATTCTACACATGGAGATTAAGGCAAGGTGAGAAGCTTGCCACCCTGGACTAAGTCATGACCTCCATCGTGGATTTATATGACAGATTTCGTCCAATTCTAACATTTATCTGGTTGCCGCACCAACATAATTGCAAATATTCCCCACCAAGCCCGTCCGTGGAATCATGACATTTATCGTTATAATCGCTGATAATTAATCCTATACCCATCTAATATGCCGACTTATAATTCCACCCTGGACTACTGCAAACACCCCACATCTATCCCATAAATCAACTTCGGGAGAGTGATAATGAGCAAGAAAAATCTATACAAAGAAAGGCGGCGCATCAGCCTGGTTCTCTTGACCAGTCTGGGTCTTTTGCTCGCACTTGGAGCGTGGATCGGACTCTCGGGGAGTCCATCCGCCCTGGCCGCACCGGCACCCCTGTCCACCCTGCAAAGCACGACCCCCGATGAGGTCTGCCTCGGCTGCCATACACAGCCTGGAATGACCGTCGAATTGACCAGCGGGGAAGTGCTTCCTCTGACCATCGATGAACAGGTTTTCGAAGCCAGCGTCCACGGTGAGAATGAAGTCTCCTGTGTCTTCTGCCACACCACCATCAGTGAATTTCCCCATCCTGAGAAGACTGCAGACAGCCTGCGCGATTTCGATCTTGAGAATTACACGACCTGCAAACAGTGCCATGAAGAGCAATTTCTCAAGACCCTCGACAGTGTTCATCAAAGAGCGTTGGCCGGGGGAAATACCAATGCAGCCATCTGCACCGATTGCCACAATCCACACACGCAGCCCCGTCTCACCGATCCCGAATCAGGCGAATTAAAACAGGAGGCGCGGGTTCACATTCCGGAGACCTGCGCACGCTGTCACAGCAGCATCTATGAAATGTATCAAACCACCGTCCACGGCTCCGCGCTGATCGGTGAAGGCAACCCCGATGTCCCGACTTGCATTGACTGCCACGGTGTGCATGATATTGCCGACCCGACCACCAGTGAGTTCCGGCTCCAATCGCCTACCGAAATGTGCGGGAAGTGTCACACCGACGAAGAGAAAATGGCCAGGTACGGCCTAGCCACGAATGTGCTGAACACTTATGTAGGCGATTTCCACGGCACTACCGTGATCTTCGAACAGCAATCCCCAGACCAGGAAACGAACAAGCCGGTTTGTTTTGACTGCCACGGGATTCACGACATTAAAAGCGTTGACGACCCGCAAAGCGGAATCGCCATCAAGGAGAACCTGCTCATCAAGTGCGCACGCTGCCACGGTGAGGGTATTCCGCCAGGCTTCACCGATTCATGGCTGAGCCACTACACCCCCAGCGTAGAGGATTACCCGCTGGTTTACTTCGTGAACGTCTTTTACCTGATTTTGATCCCGCTCGTTCTGGGCGGCATGGTCATCTTCGTCATCAGCGACATCGTGCGCAGAATTATCGACCGTCGCAAGAAAGGAGCAGCGCACTAATGAGCGAGCAACGGACTTATCTTCGGTTCCCCCTTGCGCGTCGTATTGAGCATGTGATCATGCTCGTTTCCTTCAGCATGCTGGCCTTCACCGGCCTCCCGCAAAAATTCCCCACCTGGGGTATCTCACAGGCGCTGGTGGGTTTGTTCGGCGGTATCGAAACCACCCGCTTAATCCATCACGGTGCGGCAGTGGTGCTGATGCTTGGAACCATATGGCACATCCTGGTCGCCGGCTACAAAATGTACGTCGAGCGGACGCCCCTCTCCATGCTGCCTCTGCTCAAAGACGGCAAGGATGCCTGGCAGGCCTTCTCCTACAATCTCGGCCTCGGCAAATCGCGCCCGCAGATGGGACGCTATACCTTCGAAGAAAAGATGGAATACTGGGCTTTTGCGTGGGGCGCCGTTGTGATGGGGATGACCGGTTTCATGATGTGGAATCCGATCTCCACCGCGCAATTCTTTCCGGGGCAGGTCATTCCAGCCGCCAAGGCGGCCCACGGCGCGGAAGCCATTCTTGCCGTGCTGGCCATCATCATCTGGCACTTTTATGGCGTTCACCTCAAATTCTTCAATAAAGCGATGTGGACCGGCCGGATGAGCGAAGAGGAGATGCTGCATGAGCATCCGCTTGAACTGGCGGATATCAAGGCCGGGTGGGTGTCACAGACTGTGGACCCAGCGGTCAAGCGCAAACGCCAGATGGTGTACTTCCCAATCGCAGCCGTTTTGGCGCTGATCATGCTGGGAGGAGTCTACGGTTTTATCAATATCGAGTCGACCGTGGTCACCGAAATACCCCCGGCCAGCACGGTGACTGTTTTTGTCCCGCAGACTCCCACCCCCCTCCCAACCGCTGCCCCAACCCCAACGGCTCAGGCCGTTGCTCCCGGCTCGTTTAACATGGGATGCCTATGCTGCTTCCGTTTTCGAGACCAAGTGTGGAACATGTCACGGCGAAGCCAAGTTTGGAGGCCTTTCGCTGCAGACCTATGCGGACGCAATGACTGGGGGCAATAATGGCGCGGTCATCATCCCCGGCGACAGCGCGGGCAGCCCGCTTGTAACCTTGCAGGAAGCAGGTGGTCATGCCGGGCAGTTGTCGCCTGAAGAGTTGGCAGCCATCAAGGAATGGATCAACGTGGGAGCGCCCGAAAAGTAACCTGCAAATCAATCATCACATGCGGAGTTTCCATGTCGAAATGTGGAAACTCCGCATTCGTTTTTGAGCGTTCGGCTTTATAATCGCCAACTGGAGGAGATGTTCCATGTCTAAATTGAAGGATTTTTTCTTTCCACCGGCCAATTCACCGCGCTGGATGTATATTTTACCGATCGTCTCGATCGTCATTCTGGTATTGATAGTGACTTTTGCCGGCATCCACGGCTGGGAGTATACCAACTCGCCCACCTTCTGCGGAACCAGCTGCCATACCATGCCGCCCCAGCATGCCACCTACCTTGAATCCCCCCACGCCAATGTAACCTGCGAGGAATGCCATATTGGTCGCGCTTCTTTCACGGATCAACTGATGCGGAAATCACAAGGTCTCAAGGAAACCTATTACACGATATTCAATTTATATACTCTTCCGATCTATGCCGAAGCTCTTCGTCCAGCCCGCGACACCTGCGAAACATGCCATCTGCCCGAACAGTTTTCAGACGACAGCCTGCGGGTGATTACCCGTTATCAGGATGATGTTGAGAATACCAAGACCAACACCTACCTTGTAATGAAGACGGGCGGCGGCGATGAGCGCGAAGGACTGGGACGCGGGATTCACTGGCATATTGCCAATAAAGTCGAGTATTACGCCACCGATGAGCTCAGCCAGATGATCCCATACGTCCGTGTGTATAACGATGACGGCACGACCGCCGAGTACATCGACGTCGAATCGGGATTCGATCCCGGTACCATCGACGAAAGCCAGCTCAAGGAGATGGACTGCACCACCTGCCACAATCGGGTATCGCACGATTTCAAATTCCCGCGCGATTCCATGGACGATCACATGTCGCGTGGTTTGATCGACCCCGGCATTCCCGAAATCCATGCGAAGGGCGTGGAAGTCCTGAGCGCGAAATATGACTCTCAGGAGGAAGGGCTTGCTGCTATTGCCGGCTTGGAGGAGTACTACCAGCAGAACCATGCGGATTACTATTTAAACAATTCCGACGTGATCAAAGAGAGCATCGCTAAAATCCAGAATATCTATGAAACCACGGTGTTCATGGATCAAAAAGTCGACTGGACCACTCACCCGAACAATCTTGGACATCTCGACTCGCCGGGCTGTTTCAGGTGTCACGACGGCAAGCATTTAAATCTGGACCAGGAAGCCGTCCGTCTGGAATGCAACCTGTGCCACTCGATCCCCAAAGTCGCAGGAGAGCAGGACTTTGTGACCAACATTGAGATCAGCCGCGGTCCCGAACCGGAATCGCACCTCAACCCGAACTGGATCAGCCTTCACAACCTGATGTTCGACAGCACCTGCGCCAGCTGCCACACCACCGAAAACGCCGGCACAACGGCCAACACCTCCTTCTGCTCCAATAGCGCCTGCCATGGAAGTGCCTACACCTATGCTGGGTTCGATGCCCCGAAACTGAGGGAGATTCTCAAAGACCAACTGCCGCCGCCCGCCCCGACCCCAACACCGGCGCCCACCCCTGCTGCGAACACCGCTCCGGACTACGAGGTCAACGTCGCGCCTCTATTTGCCACTTGCACTACCTGCCATAATTCGACCTCGCTGACCGGTGGGCTCGACCTTGGTTCTTACGCTGGGTTGATGAAAGGTGGAAACAGCGGACCGGTGGTCCTTCCGGGCGATTCAACCGGCAGCCTGTTGGTGCAGGTCCAGAGCGGCAAGCATTTTGCCAATTGGAGTCCTGCAGAATTTGCTGTGGTCATGCAATGGATCAACTCGGGCGCCGAGGGATCGCAAGCCCCGGCAGCCTCCAGCACTGGCAGCCTGACTTACGAATACAGTATTGCGCCACTCTTGGCAGCACGCTGCACCATGTGCCACCAGGGCGATAACGCTCCTGACGGGCTGGTGTTAACCAGTTTTGCAGGGTTAATGAAGGGAAACAAAGACGGTGCGGTGGTTGTTCCAGGTGATTCGGCGGACAGTGAATTGATCAAGGTTCAGAGCGAAAAGCATTTTGCCAATTTCACCGCTGAAGAACTTGAGCTCTTCAAGCAATGGATTGATACCGGCGCGATTGAAAAGTAATGCGCGCTGATTAACAAAAAAAGGACGCCTTGAACTGCACCCAATAGACAAGACAGAAAAAGAAAGCCCCCGAGTGGCTAAGAGGACAGGCACCTGCGTTCAAAAGGTGTCTGTCTTGTTTTCAATTGTATCCTTTCGTAGTTGTAAAAGCTAACATACTCATTGATGATTTGTTGAGCTTCATCAAAGGTAGGGTTTTTGAAATGGCGCAAATACTCTTCTTTGAGATGTCCGAAGAAATTTTCCATGGGGGCGTTATCCCAGCAATTCGCACGCCGTGACATGGAAGGAGTGATGTTATACTCATCTACAAGGACATCATGATACGCCTGCGAAGTGTATTGGTGCCCCTGGTCACTGTGGAGGATAAGTCCATCAGTGACCTTTTCTTTTTGCTTGGCCTGTCGCAGTGTCTGGGTCACGAGAGCGATCGAGTTGTTGCGGTCAAAGGCAGAGGCGACGATAAACCCATCGTAGAGATCTTTGATGGTGGAGAGATAAGCCCACCCTTCCTGGGTCATGATGTAAGTGATATCCGTGACCCACTTTTGGTTCGGGCGGCTGGCCATGAAATCGCGGTTGAGCACATTGGCATAACGGTGGTAGGTGCCGATCTCTTCCAGTTTCCGGTACATTTTGCGTTTTCGAGCCCTGGAGCGGATGTTCAGCTTGTTCATCAGCCGTAGAACCGTCTTGTGATTGATCACCAGCGCACGCCTTTGCTTCAACCACAGGGTGACCCGACGATAGCCATAAATCTTGTGGGAAGTTTCATAGGCTTCCTGTACCAAAGCCATCCGTTCACGATCCGGGTCTTCTCGATCCAACATATTCACCCAGGCATAATAGGCTGCTCGCGAAACACCAAAGAAGATACACATCGCTTTCACTTCGAACTCTTTCCTGTGGTGGTAGATCGCCCGATATTGCGCTGCGCGAGCTGCAGTCCCCGCAATTCGGTATGGAATTTTTTTAGAAGTGCATTCTCCATCCGTAATCGTTCCAGTTCCCTTTGCCCTTCTTCTGCTTTCAGCGGCCGCCCTATCGGTTTATGAAATGACAGATCTCCTTCTTTCCGATACATCCGGACCCAGGCTCTAATCCGATCTGCTTTTCGTATCCCTAGCTTCCGGGCAATTACCTCATACGCCTGATGTTCTTCCAAAAACATCCGTACCGCTTCCTTCTTGATCTCCACAGCGTAATGTTCCATTCCTTTTCTTCCAGACATAAAAGCACCTCCTGTGCTTGATTTTCTCACAGGGGGTGCTTTCTTTTCGTGTCTCGTTTCAGGGGGTCAGTTCACCTTGCGGCGTCCTTTTTTATTGGTTGAATTTATGAGCGAGTGGGTATGGTCTGCCCGTGAGCCGGCACTTGTTCAGCCACAGGGACATGTGCCTCGTCGTAGATGGTGTGATCCACGACGCGCAAGTAACGCACACCAACGGAGAAAAGCATCAGACCGTAGGCGATAATCCCCATGCCTGCCAGCCACTCAATAAGCGCCGGGCGGTAGGAAGTGTAGCTGACTGCCAGGCCGCCGGGAAGATAGGACACCATCACAAGCTGGCCAACGAGGTTGGTATCCCATCGGTAGGTCACCACGCCAGCCACGATCATCGCAAGGGCAAGCATGCGTACCGCAGGCATCATTCGGGTCTTCTTGTTGAGAAGCAGGATGATCGGCGCCACCGCGCCCAGTAGGATTTCCAGGAACCAGAAGTTGAAGGAGAGTACACCGCTGGTAAGAATAGCCAGACCTTCCGTGCGCCCGGCCTGGTAGGTGTAATTCATCGACAGGGCATCCCAGAACCGGAAATAAAGGTACCCTACCATAATCCAGCCGATAAAATAAGCCACCCGTTCCAGGAGTTCATCCTTCACGATGGCACGCCGGGTCAATCGTGACGAAAGCATGGAGGCGAAGACGGTCAGCGACATGCCGGCCGCTATGGCTGACATAATGAAGAGCACGGCTACGTCCGGACGGTACCAGATGGGGCGGGATTTCAGGACCCCGTACACCGCTCCCAGTGAGGATTGGTGCAGCATGGAGAGACACAGACCGGCAATCGCCAGGTAAGGCGCAATATGGTGAACGTTTTCCAACCTCGAAGCCAGCCAGGGATAGCGGGTGCGGAGCCACTCGAAGGAGGACAGCGTCGGCAGGACCTCCAGCAGAAGCACGGTCAAATACAGAATCACGCACATGGTGACTTCCCAGAGCAGGGAATGTTTATTCCAGTAAATCAGGGCGTGCCAGAAGCGATCCGGGCGGCCGATGTCCAGCAAAAGCGCGAACATGGCCATGGTATAGCCTGCGAGGCCGATGAAGGTGGCTGTCCTGGCAACCGGCTCGTATTTTTTCAAACCCAGGAGGTAGACCCCCGCGCACAGGAAGAATGCCCCGCCAGCGATGGCGATGGAAGAAAGGTCAATGGCGATCCAGAGCCCCCACGGTACAAGATCAGTCAGGTTGGTTGCCGCAAGGCCTTGGGTAAGGATGTAAAGCCCGGCGGTCGCCCCAAGAGCGAGGAATACACTGAGCAGGATGACCCACTTTCCCCAGGCGGATGTGATGAAGGTTTTCATCGATGCACTATTCATGTCAGGCCTCCGAATCCACTGGCAGGTAATAGACGCGCGGGCCGGTACCCAGGTCCTCGCGCAGGCGGTAACTCGGGTGTTCTTTGAGCAGCATGCTGACTTCCGAGTGCGGATCGTTCAAATCGCCAAAGATCCGTGCGCGGGTCGGGCAGACACCCACACAGGCCGGGGTGGCCTCGCGATCGACGCCGGGAGTCAGGCCGAGAGCCAGGCCGCGGTCGATGCGCTGGTAGCAGAAGGAACATTTTTCAGGCACACCGCGCGGGCGGCGTTCCACATCCGGTTGACCCCATTCCGGTACGGCCGGGTTGGCGCCGTCAAATTTCTCCCAGTTGAACGAGCGCGCGCCATACGGGCAGGCCACTTCGCAATACCGGCAGCCGATGCACCGGTTATAGTCCATCATCACGATGCCGTCGGGACGGTAATAATTGGCGCCCACCATGCAGACATCCACACAGGGAGCTTTTTCGCACTGCATGCACGGCCGCGGAAGGTAGACATCCTTGTCGCCGACCTTGCCGGCTTCGAGGACAGGATTCCATGTGATCTCGGGTGAAACGTCATTGTGGGCGCGGCAGGCCAGGACGCAGTAACCGCATCCGGTGCATTTGTTCTGGTCGATGACCATGGCCCACTGGTGCTCGCCTTTGACGGCTCCAGAAGCATCCGCCTTGCGGACCAGCTGCAGTCCTGCCACGCCGGCAGCGCCTGCCGCTACAACCATTAAGAAGCCGCGTCGTCCGATTTTTTCAGTCATTCTTGCCTCCCTTGGTGAGGTGTTTGTAGGATCTCTCCAGCCAGGGCGCGAGGACCATGCCTGCGGCAAGCCCCAGGAGGCCGGCCATGGCTGCAAATCCCAGCGGGCTGACAGGAAGTGGTTCATTTACCACCGGGGGAACCGGTGTGGCTGCTGCGGTCGGCTCGGGCGTAGGCGTTCCACCGATCTCTTCAATCTTGATCGCCGCAGAAACGACTGCATCACCTGGAGCATGCATCTGATCGGCATGGCACTTGTTGCAGGTATCGAGCGAAGGCACAAAATTATGATTCGGTGCCTTGTGCATCTCGTCAAAAGACAGCGGACCTTCATTCATGTCCTCAGGATTGAATCCCAGGTGGCAATTGACGCAGGTCACTCCCGCTTCTGCATGCTTGGAGGTGGGGAAATTCTGCATGGCGTCCTTGTGGCAGTTCGCGCACAAGTCGGAAGCATCCTTCAGGGTTTCGGTCTGGCCGACAACTGATTTCATGCCGGCGGAGTGCTGGTCATGGCAGACCGTGCAGGACATATCGCGTTGATAGTGGGCGCTGAGCTTCCAGTCGCTGGACTCAAAGCGCGGGTCGCTGTGGCATTTTCCACACAACTCGGGCGTGTTATCCACTGGCATGTTCTCGGAGGGATGGTCCGCCGGAATTGGGCTGTGGCACGCTTCGCAATTGACGCCTTCCGACGCAATGGCACCGGTCGCCGGGTCGTAGCCGGTGGTATGGCAGACCAGGCACGCTCCCGGTTCGCCCTGTTCACTCCAGGCCTTGGCAAAGATCGGGTCTGACAGCGCCTGCCCATGAGGTCCAAGCGTCCATGATGCGTGGATCTCGCTATGACAACCTGCACAGGTGTCGTAGGACATGCCGGGGAATTGAGGGGCAGGCGTGGGCTGCGGATCCTGGGTGGACGCCTGCGCATCCGCGCTGATCTGCGTCAGAAACAGAGCCAGCCCCACGATCGGCAGGGCGAAGAACAGACCAATTAGAAAGCGATGGAATAATTTCTTCATTGAGATCTCCATGTTATAGGATGTCGATTAAGCTCTCACCGGGACCGGCGCATTGCGGAAAACGCTGCAATCCAGGCAGCTTTCCTTAAGCAGGCCTTCATCGGATCGAAATTGCTGCCAGCACGGTGTGCCCGGATTGGCAAACGCCTTGCATTGTTCCTTGTTCTGGCAGTGGTGCACTTCCCAGCAGGGAGTCTGAGGCGCCCGCATGACCGTGTTGGCCATCCTCTGCCGGGCTTCCTCCTGCCAGCGGGTGTCCAGTCGGCGCAGGAAATAAACTGCGACGACCATCACCAGGATCGGCAATCCAAAACGCAGGAGTTATTCCGGCTAATACAGCAAGAGTGGTTGTAATAGTATCCATAAGGGACCTCCCAACAATCAGGATTTCAATGGGCTTTCTTCGTCCGGTTCTGTCTCTGTACCGTCTCTCCGATGAAAAGGATGACGGCCGCGGGAATGAGCAGCCGAAGAACCGCAAGGGAAAAAATGCTGAATAGTGTTGTCATCTCTGCCTCCTTCTGATTTTTCTAATCCTGCTCTTAGTTTAGGCTTATCCCCGCGGCTAGACAATTCGGCGGACTCCCAATCTTTGCCCGCCTGATCACCCCATAAATGGGGGTTGAAACCCCATAACCAGTGGCAAATACCCCATACCAAATGGGTGACATACCCCACAAAACAAATGACAGGCCGAAAGGCCTGTCAAAATGGCATTGGTTCAGTTTTGGCAAGGATTACGCTTCGATGATTCCCTTGCGTATCGCGTAACGCACCAGCTCCGCCCGGGAATGCAGGTTCAACTTATGCATGATGTTCTCGCGATGCCGGGCAACCGTCTTCGGGCTGATGACCAGCGCCTCGGCAATTTCATCATTGCTCTTGCCCTCCGCCAGGAAGGTCAGCACTTCCTGCTCGCGGTCCGTCAGGTTATCCAGCGCTTTGCTTTGTTCCCCCGAATGATCCTGCGAGAGATAATCCCGGACCAGCAGCTTTGCCAGCGATGGGTAGATATATACTTCATTGACCGCCGCCGCGCGGATGGCGGTAATCAGCTCCTCGGGAGCAGCACGCTTGGGAACGTACCCTCGCGCTCCGGCATCCAGCATTTTGAAGAAGTATTCCTCGTCCTCGTGAATGGTCAGCGCCACCACCGCCGCGTCCGGGTGCAGTTTGCGAATCTCCCGGGTGGCCTCAATTCCAGACATATCCGGCAAGCCGATGTCCATCAGGATGACATCCGGTTTGAGCAGACGTGTTGCTTCGAGCGCCTCGGCCGCATTGCCGGCTTCTCCGGCAATTTCCATGTCCTCTTCACTCATCAGCAGCATGCGCAGACCGGAACGCACCACGGCGTGGTCATCCACCAGCAGAAGGCGTATTTTCATCCTTGACCTCCGATTCTTCCTGTTGATAAGGCACGGTCACCTCCACCAGCGTTCCCTGTCCCGGCATGGACGCCACGAAAAACGTTCCATTGAGCAGGGTGGCACGCTCCTGCATGCCCACCAAACCCAAAGAAGGGCGCCCGCCCGATTGGTTCTTCTTGACCACTACGTCGAAACCCTGGCCGTCATCCTTGATGCGCACCCGCACATCCGAAGGTTCGTAAGCCAGGCTGATGTTCACGTTTGACGCTGCAGCGTGTTTCATGACGTTATTCAACGCTTCCTGAACAATGCGGAAAATTGCAGTTTTCACTGCCGTGGACATGGGCTTTTCATGACCGCTAGTTTCCACCTTGAGATTCAGCCCATCGCGACCCTGCAGGTTGCCGGCATACCAGCGAATCGCCGCTGAAAGCCCCAGGTCATCGAGGTGCGACGGGCGCAGGTCGGAGATCAATCGTTGGAGTTCGGTAAGCGAGTTGGCGTTAAGCGATTCGAGATGCCTCAGGGTGGTGACAGCCTTTTCAGAATTGCCCTGTTGAATGGTAGTGGAGAGTCCGCGCAGCCCCATGCCGATCGCGGTCAGCGACTGCCCGGTTTCGTCATGCAAGTCACGGGCAATGCGCTGGCGTTCCGCCTCCTGGGCGGCCACCACACGTCCGAACAATTCCCCGCGCAGCATGTCGCGCTGGCGCGCCTCCTCCAGCTGCATGCGCTGCAGTTCCGCAATCTTACGGTCAGTCTCAACCTGGAAAGCACGCATGAACCGGATGACAAAAAAGGACGCCGCGCCTGCCGAGATGGCACGGAAGAGCTGAACAGGAAATCCGAATAGCGCAAGAAACAAATCCTCGTTGATGATCATGGAAGGCGGCAGAGGGCTTGTGTTCGCAAAGAACTGCCCCACCAACCCGTACCACGCAAAAGCAATCGCCGCGTAGAGGCTGTCGCGTCCGAAAGAGATCATCCCTGCCCTGCGAAAGGCACGCTGTTGAACGATCAAACCGGCTGAAGCCAGCAGCGACGCCGGGATGGCCAGGGAGTAACGAGTCCAATTACCCGCGGTGGCCCAGAGCTCTCTTCCCGTGTACATCCCAACCAGGCTCAACAGCCCGAAGACCCAGATCGCCTCCATGATGACGGGAATGATCAGGATGTATTTCTGCGAGGCCTCAGACCGGGCAATGAGGAAACTCCCAAAGGCGGCCAGTGATATGAAAGAAAAAGAAAGAATGGTCAGGCGCACCGCAGGCAGCCAATCGGGAAGTTCGGCACCGAAGGATATGGCGATGATCTCATACATCTCCACCCACTCATGGGCGGCGTGCAGCAGGCCAAAAGCTGCCAAAGGGCGCAGCGCCTTGCGCAGACCGGGGTCCGAAGCGCGGCCTCCCTCCAGCATGACCAGCAGGCCCATGCTGAAAAACGCCAGGCCGTAAAAGAAGAAAATAACGATGAAATTCAACTCACCCCGCATGATTCCTCTTTAGACCGGCATGATCGTTCGATTGGATGAATCAGGCGTCTTCGCGCCGTAAACGGACTCCGCATGCCCGGCAGAACTTATCCGCAGGCTGGGCGCGCTTGCCGCACTCGTGGCAGTAAATCTGCCCCTCATTACTGCTGGATTTATCGCTTTCACTATGAGAGCCATGGCGTCTGCGGGAATTCGCCGACGCAGCGTTGCTGCCTGATTGCCAGTACCATACCAGGCCGACCACGATCAGCAGGATCCCTACAAAACCTAGAATATAGTACATGTTCCGCGAGAGAAAATCCATCGCGACTGCAGTGGAGGATACTTCAGTATCGATCGCGCCCTCCGCTGGGCTGCACAGGCTGACCTGAGACGGTCAACGCGTCAGTCGCACGGGAATAATTCACATCCAGCACCCACTGCTCACTCTCGTCGATGGAACCGAATGTCCCGCTATGGATCGGCAGGTTATCGGGTGACAGACTATCGTTTGGCAGAACCGGGTTTGAAGTAAACTCGGTGGTCTGAGTAGGCTCCTGTACTTCCACGACAAAGGTGTTAACGGTGTAATCTCCTGGCCAAATGAAGTTGAAATGGCGGTCTTCTTCAATAAAATGAATAGGCGCATAATATTCAAGCTGGTAGTTGGTCTGGTCTGCCGCCTCAAAGGTGACTGTTTGCCAGTCGCCATCGCTGCCAGACGTAAAATCGACAGAAAACAACCCGTTGGGGGTATCCTGCGCCACCGCGGTCACCTGGGCCTCGGCCGGCACACGGAATTGGAGCTGAGTGGGGGTCAGGGTACCGGGAGCCAGGGAAAAGGTATAGATCACCAGCAACTCGCTGCGGTCATACTCAGGCCATAACCTGACTCGTAACTCATTAATGATCGTCCCGCCCTGGGCGCCGGCCGCTGAAGGGGCAATCAAGGCCGCCAGCAAGGCAGCCAATACCAATAATCGTTTCATTGAGTTCCTCCAAAATTTACTGATGTGAATCTTACCATGAAAAAATTAAGCCTCTCCTGAAGAATGCCATTTGCACATTCACCGGGAAAGGCCTGCATGGATAGGAAAGAATTATGGATGGGCTGCCACCGCCCGGATCAAATTCCATACTGCCCAGTTCAACGGTGTCGGGACACCGTGCTGCTTTCCTTCGCGCACCACCGCCCCGCAAATGGAGTCGATTTCGGTAGGCGCGCCTCGTTTGACATCTTGCAGCATGGAGGATTGATTGGCCGCGGTTTTTCGGACGACATCCTCCGCGGCACCGACCGGATCCTTGAAAGGCAGGTGCACGCCCTGCGAATTCGCCACCATGGCGGCCTCGCGCGCGAGGGAGGCCATCACCGTCCGCGCAGCGGGGCGTTCGAGCAGCTGCCCATTGGGGATACGCAGCAGCGCCGTCAACGGGTTGATCGCGGCGTTAATCACCAGCTTTCCCCAAGCCAGTGCACGGGCATCCTCCACCCATTGGACTTTGAAACCCGCTTCCTGCAGCAGCCCATCCAACATCACCAGGCGCGGATGCTTCTCGATGGAGACCACACCCTCCCCGCCCAACCGCGCCAGACCGGGGCCGAGCAGCGTCGCGCCGGTGGTCGTGACCCCTAGAGCCACACGGGATTTTCCAAGGCGCCGGCCGAGCGTCTCAATGTTGCCCAGTCCATTCTGAAGGGTGAGCGCCAGCCCATCTTTGGCAAGGCAATCTGCAAGCTGTTCCGCAGCGCGTTCCGTCTGCCAGGCTTTGACCAGCACCAGCGCCAGAGACGCGCCTCGGCAGTCGACCGGGTTGTTGGTCACAGTGACCGGATAGGCGCGCATTTTCCCATCCGCTTCGATGAGGCGTGCTCCATTTTCGCGCAGGGCTTCAAGCCCGTTCTTCCAGGTGCCGAGCATGGACACGCTCGCGCCAGCGGCCGATAATCGAGCCGCGAACAGGGTCGCGAGAGCCCCGGTTCCGACGATCAACACAGGTTGGGTCATTCGACCTCCTTGAGCAGGGCATCCCATTCGGCATCCGCCATTTCAACGGAATGTTCCGCCGCCGGGAATTGCTTCGAACTCCACCTCGGCTTTGAATTCCGAGAAGGCGCGCGCCATCTCTGCGTGGAAATTGGCATACTTTTTGACAAATTTCGGCGTAAAGCGGTCGAACAACCCCAGCAGGTCGTGTGTGACCAGCACCTGCCCGTCGCAGCCGATTCCCGCGCCAATGCCGATGGTCGGGATGGAGAGCTGTTGGCTGACCAGCTCCGCGAGACGCGCCGGGACAGATTCCAGCACCAGGCTGAAGCAACCGGCCTCTTCCAGCAGCAGGGCGTCATCCAGAAGATGTTTCGCCGCGGCAGCGGTGCGTCCCTGCGGTCGGAATCCCCCCAACTGGTGGACGGATTGCGGCGTGAGCCCGAGATGTCCCATGACGGGAATCCCCGCCCCGACGATGGCGCGCACCGCCTCGATGCGCTCTCGGCCGCCCTCGAGCTTGACCGCGTCCATGCCGCCCTGCTGTAGGAATCGCCCCGCGTTGCGCAGGGCTTCCTCCGCGGACACCTGGTAGGACATGAAAGGCATGTCGCCCACCAGCAGCGCGGATTGTGCCCCCCTGGAAACAGCCCGGCAGTGATGGAGCATTTCCTCCATGGTGACAGGCAGCGTATTTTCGTAGCCCAGCACCACCATGCCGAGTGAATCCCCGACCAGGATCACATCCACCCCGGCCTGATCCTGCGCCAGCGCGGTGGGATAGTCGTAGGCGGTCAGCATGACGATCGGTTCACCCCGCTCCTTTTTCTGGCGCAGGGTGAGCGTGGTGACTTTCTTGCGTGGATTTACGGAAGTTGAAACAGTTGCTGATGTTGACAAGGTACCCTCCAAAAAGGTAGAGTCCTATCCAGCGGCGGGCCGTCAGGCTGCCCAATGGAAGTCTATGTGTTTTTCAAGATTGCGCCGTCAAGCTCGCGAGGATGCATGCGGCATTCACATTATTCCACAAATCAGTCTGCATGACAATCTCAGGTGCCATCATTTCCTATCTTATTTACGAGAAAAGTGCAGGTCTCGTTTCAAACGCAACCTACATCTTTTTAATTTCTCATGCGTACATAATTCATAGATGCGCTGTATAATAGATTTAACTATTTTTATGTGGAAGGAGAATATATCATGAAGAAAGCTTTCGGTTTTGTACTCGGCGCCGCGGTCGGTGCTTTGGTGGGCGGAACCATCGCCCTCTTGTTCGCTCCGGCCTCCGGCGAGGCGCTGCGCGGTCAAATTCGCGACCGGGGCGTGGCATTCACCACAGAAGTGCAGCAGGCTGCGTCGACCCGCCGTGCGGAATTACAAGCCCGCCTGGCTGAGCTCCGCGCACCGCGCAAGCCGGCTCCCCCGACCCCGCCCGTTGCCTAGGGGAACCCAATTCCCAACTCATCCCCTCATGCTTTTTGATGAGGGGAGTTTAGTCTGCCTAAGAGAGATGGCTTGCCTGTCTCTCTTTTAATTTGAATGAAGGAGTCGGGAATAAAAGGTCTCAGCATGGGACATATTTTGACTGTAATCCGCCCGCTCGGCGATGATGCGACGATTTTGCTCGCCGGCTTTCGCTCGTAATTCGGGTTGGTCCAGCGCGGATAAAATGGCCTCTGCCAGCGAATCAGGGTCGGACGGATCCACCAGCAGCCCGTTGACCCCGGGCGTGATCCATTCCCGGATGGATTCCAGGTCGCCAGCCACAGGAAAACAGCCGCAAGCCATCCCCTCGAGCAGGGTGTTGGGCGTCCCATCGTGGGTGCTGGGCGAGACCAGCACCGCTGCCGAACGGAATTTGTCCGCCATTTCGTGGTGAGGCAGCGCAGGAAGCAGTTCCACCGATGCCTGAATTCCAAGCTGCTCGATCCATCTCTGTGCCTGCGGCTCTCCCGCCATCGACGCACACAGGAAGCGCGCGTCCGGCCGCCTGGCCAGCACCTTCGGGATGGATTGGAAAAACGTGTCGTTGCGCACGTACCCGCGGAATCCGCGCGGGTTGATCACCACCGGTGCGGAGACAGGCTCGGAGGGCGGGTGAAAAACCTCGCCGCGGATGCCCCCGTTACCAGGCGACACGAAGGTTGGCCGGTCGGTGGGAAACCCCCATTGCCGCGCCAGACGGATGTCGCGCCGGCAGTCGGCGTGGATCGCGTCCGCAACGGAAAGCGTCCACTCGGTGTAGTGGCGCATGAACGGGGACGAAGGGGCATGCAGGGTGAAGTCGTTACCCCAGATGGAGACCAGCAGCGGAGGAGCCTCAAGTCCGGAGATGGCCTCTGCTGCGAGCATGCCCTCGTAGGGAATGCGCATGGCATGGACCAGGTCGGGTTGCACCCTCACCACCACCTCGCGCAGCCTTTTCGAAGAGCGGGAAATGGTCAGGGGGCCGACCCACTGCCGGATTTTTTGCCGCAGGCCGAGTGCCCTTGCGCCCCACAGTCCGCTGGCGGATTTGTTTCCACTCGCAGAGGAGGTTTTCGCCCCGCTGAAGGCCACCGGCGTGAGGTCCAGTCCGGCCAGGCCGGGGATGGGATCACAGGCAAACGTCGAGGCCAGGTAGACCTCGTGTCCTTTATCGATCCACCAGCGCATCCAGTTGAGGGCGATCGGCGAGCGCCCGTCGGCGACAAACAGCAATTTCATTTCAATTCCTTTGCAGTTGGAATATACCACAGCAAGATGGCGGGTGTCGTAGTATCATTGGGGTGCTGAGGTCGAATGGGCTGGCGCGTACTGCTCGTAGAGGACAATTACGATAACTTTGAAATGGTGCGCTTTCTCCTCGAGCGCGCGGATTATACCGTGCTCGGTGCGCGAACCGGACGGGAGGCCGTCACCGCTGCCCAGGAACATAAGCCGGATGTGATCCTGATGGACCTCTCCCTCCCCGAGATGGACGGCTGGGAGGCTGCCCGTGAGATCAAGAACGACCCGGAGATTGCCGGCATCCCGTTGATCGCGCTGACCGCCCACACCCTGCCCGGAGATCGCCAGAGAGCCATGGAAGCAGGTTTCGACAATTACATTTCAAAGCCGATCAATGTTCCGGCTTTTTACGACATCGTGAGCGAAATCTTTACGGATAAAGAAAAGAAAGAAACAAAGAAAAAAAGCAAGACGACCACGAGGAAATAATGCCAGAGGAATCCGTACCCGCCCCTGCCAACTCTCCCCAAAAAGGGATCCCGCCCGCCGTCTATGCGCTTGCCGGTACGCTGATCACCGCCATGGTAACCGTGCTGGTCGCGTATTTCCAGTTCTATCTCCCTACGCAAAGGCAGATCGAGGCAACCCAGACCGCCGACGAGATCTTTTATCGACGTACCGAGACAGCCCGCGCACAGATACCGACCCTGACTTTTACTCCCTCCCTGACGCATACAGCTACCGAATCGCAGGATGCCAACACCCCGACGTTTACCCCCACCTTCACCGCCACACCCACCCGCACAGCAACGCCCAAGATTACTGGTGCCGAGTACTGCGTCAACGCCCGCAGCATATACGTCCGACTGGGCCCGGGGACGGACTACAGCTATTTCGGTGCACTCACCTATCAGGACTGCCCGTTCTTCGACGCTCGCGACCCCGACAGCACCTGGATTCGAATCAGCATGGGGCAGCCTCTCTACGAGGCGCTGGGCGGAGGCTGGGTCCGCTCGGACCTGGTGCGCCCGACGGATTTCGAGATGCTGCCGGTAATCGAGCCCACCCCAACTCCCACACCCACCGAGACACCGGAGCCTCCTCCCACTCTGACCCCCACGAACACCCCGCTGGGATGACCTTGTCTGGGTTCCTCGGGTTTAGAATTATGGTATAGTGGGGCACTACTTATTAGTGCCAAATTTCACAACAAAAGGAATTACATCATGAAACAACTTTGTGTCATTGGCGTCGGCTATGTCGGCCTGGTCACCGGCGCGTGTTTTGCCGACCTGGGCAACAAGGTCACCGCCCTGGATATCAACGAAGAACGCATCAAGAACCTGAACAAGGGCATCATGCCCATCTACGAACCCGGGCTCGAGGAATTGGTCAGGCGCAACGTCAAGGCCGGGCGTTTGACCTTCACCACCTCCTACGCCGAGGCCGTGAAAGGCAAAGAGTTTGCGTTCATCGCCGTCGGCACGCCCTCGGGCGTCAAGGGCGAGGCGGATCTGCAGTACGTGGAATCTGCGGCGAAATCCATCGCCGAAAACATGACCGCCCCGTTGATCATCATCAACAAATCCACTGTTCCGGTCGGCACCGGCGACTGGGTGGCGGACATCGTCAAACGCGCCCAGCCCAAGCCGGTGGCTTTCTCGGTCGTCTCCTGCCCCGAGTTCCTGCGCGAGGGATCGGCTATCGGCGATTGCATGCAGCCGCACCGCACTGTGCTAGGCTCGACCGACAAAGACGCCGCGAATAAAGTCGCACAACTGCACCTGCCTCTGCGCGCTCCGATCGTCATCACCGACCTGCGCACCGCGGAGATGATCAAGTACGCCTCCAATGCCTTCCTGGCGACGAAGATTTCTTTCATCAACGAGATCGCGGACATCTGCGAGGCGCTCGGCGCGGACGTGAAGGAAGTCGCTGCGGGTATGGGCTACGACGCGCGCATCGGCCGCCACTTCCTGGATGCCGGTCTCGGCTGGGGCGGGTCCTGCTTCCCCAAGGACGTGTTGGCGCTGGCCTACATGGCTGAGGAAAAGGGACTCGACCCGCGCATCCTCAACACGGTGATGGGAGTCAACTACGAGCGCCGCAAGACCGCCGTGGAGCATGTCAAGTCCATGCTGGGAGGCAGCCTGAAGGGCAAGACCATCGGCGTGCTCGGGCTGGCATTCAAACCCAACACCGACGACATGCGCGATGCGCCCTCCATCGATATCACCAACGATCTCAGCACCGAAGGCGCTGCGGTTCGGACGTATGACCCGGTGGCCATGGACGTGGCGCGCGGAATCCTGCCGGCGGTTGAAATGTTCAACGATCCCTACGAAATGGCAAAAGGCTGCGATGCGCTCATGGTCGTGACCGAATGGAACGAGTTCAAGCAGCTTGACCTGGAAAAACTCAAGGGACTGCTCAAATCGCCGGTGATCTTCGACGGGCGCAACATCTACGACCCGGCCGTGATGAAGAGTATGGGATTTACATATCGAGGCATGGGGCGAGGTTACTAAACCGTCAGCCACAACCATCTTTCACCTTCCGGATAGTCAGGTAAAATTATCAGGCTATCCGGTTTTTATTGAACTATGACATCTGACAATACTCCTCCCGTTTGCAACTACGAAGGCTCCGATTACCAGACCTCCTTTTGGGAGAAAGGCGGACGCGAGTACGAGGACCGCGCGGAAGCCATCGCCCTCAAGCGCCTTCTGCCGCCAAGCGGAGAACTCATGCTTGAATTGGGCGCCGGCGCAGGACGCAACACGCCGCGCTATGCCGGTTACGAGCGCACTGTCCTGGTGGACTACTCCCGCACGCAGCTGGAGCAAGCCCGCCTGCGGTTGGGCGATTCGCCGCGCTACACCTACGTTGCCGCCGATATCTACCGCCTGCCCTTCGTGGATGGGTTGTTCGACGGCGCGACCATGATCCGCACGCTGCACCACATGGCCGATGCGCCGAAGGCGTTGTCGCAGATTAGACACACTTTGCAACCCGATGCGACATTCATCCTGGAGTTCGCCAACAAGCGCAATCTCAAGTCCATTTTGCGTTACTGGATGGGCCGGCAAAAATGGAGCCCGTTCACACCCGAGCCGGTCGAGTTCGCCGCGTTGAACTTTGACTTTCATCCGAGGGCAGTCTTTGCCTGGTTGGATGAATTGGGCTTCAAGCGTGAGCGGACGCTGACGGTCTCCCATTTCCGGGCGGGATTTCTAAAACGGGCACTTCCCGCCTCCCTGCTCGCCAGCATGGACGGGTTTTTCCAGCCGACAGGCGCGTGGTTCCAACTCACCCCGAGCGTGTTCGTCAAAGCGACGGCTGTCGACGGAACGAAAGAGGGAGATTCCCGCTGACCCGAGGTCATTTTTCAAATGCCCAAGCTGCAGCCACAGCCCCTTGGACGAACGTGACGGCCAACCCGCCTGTTCATCCTGCGGGAAGCAGTGGGGATTCAAAGATGGTATTTACGATTTCAGGGAAGCAGTGGAGTAACTAGACATTAGGATAAATATTTGAGCAGCTGCAGGCTGCTCTTTTTGTTTATACCAGGCTGGGTCCGGATTTTGCCTCAACGATCAAATGCTCCAGCCTCCCCCACGCCGATCAGAGGAGGATCATGTCCAATATTTTTATTTTCGGCATAACCTCTTGTGTTTGAGCCTGCATTGGATTTAAAAACATATTACAATCATTCATGCGATGATGGAACCCAAAAATCCAAAAAATCCCCCCGTGCCGGAAATCGCCGAGCTAAAGCGTCAATTGCGTCGTTCGTGCCGGCAAATCCGCAATGAGCTTGGCGAGGATACATGCCAACAGGGCAGCCTGTCGATTTGTAGTTGGATCGAAGTCTTGGCCGGTTTTCCAACGTGCTTCTGTCATCCTGGCTTATATGCCCATCTCCGGCGAAGTGGATTTGACCCTGCTGATGGATCGTCAGCCTCAAAAACACTGGGTCTTGCCGCGTATACTCCCGGAAGAAAACCACCGTATGGTTTTTCATCCCTACGATTCCCGCCGCTTAGTCCTCCACCCGTTTGGCATGGCTGAACCAGCCCCGGATCTGCCGATCATCCCCTCCAGCAAGGTGCAACTCGCTCTGGTGCCGGGACTGGCATTCGACCGGCTGGGCAGACGGCTGGGATACGGCGGGGGCTATTTCGACCGTTTCCTGTGCGATTTTACCGGCATCAGCATGGGAGTCATTTTCAAGGCACTGTTGCTCGACCATCTTCCATGTGGGGAATATGACGTACCTGTGGAGTGGATTGTGACCGAGGAGGGATTATTCCATCCCAATCCAAAGACCCACTCGCTGGGTGCTGGCCCCTGACCCCGCCCAGATTTTGACCGACAGGTTTCCTTTATATCTTCTCCAGCACCCAGAAATGAGACAAACCCAGCTCTCGAAACGGCGTCCGCTCGAGGAACTGAAGTAGCCCTCGCAGCAGGCGCCCCGCCACACCAAAACGAGCGATGAGATTGTCATATGCGCCGAAGATAACTGTCCGCTCGACAACACGGACAGGCAGGCCGGCAAACAGCCGCTCGAGGTCCCTTCCGCTGTAGACGCGCACGTGCGGCGCGAGCCGGTCCCGCCAGGGACGGGGCAGCCAGTTGACGAAGGGGATGTTGCCAAAGTGGTATTTTCCGCGCCAGTAGATGCCATGCGTCTCGAAGGGGTAGCCGCGGTTTGGGACGAAGAGCACAATCCGCCCGCCAAACCTAAGCACACGCACCATCTCACGCGCAGAGAGCACGTCGTCCTGGACGTGTTCGAGCACCTCGTGGCTGAGGATCAGGTCAAAAATGGAATCCGGGTAGGGCAGCTTTTCTCCCGCGGCGTTGATGACACTTGGGGACCGCGCACCTGCCTCGCGTGCTCGATCGAAGTCGAATTCCAAACCGAAGACCCGCCCGCCAAGAGGAGACAGGTGCTCGACGTACATCCCTACGCCGCAGCCATTCTCCAACAGCGACCCTCGAACGCGTTCGCCAGCGGCTGCGAGGATCATCTCCAGCCGGCGCTGCTGCCCGGCCCGCCACACGTAGGAAGGCTCGCCGCGCAGGGCGGCTTTTTCAAGGTCGCGGGGATTGTCCATGCGCCGAATTATAAGGCAGTTTGGTTGGGCGACAGAAACCGAAAGCAGGATTTATACTATAATAGAAATTAATTGTACTTTCTTTCAAAAACAAGGAGGCTTATCATGAGACGTGGAATGGGTCCTGGAAGAAGAGGCATGATGCGGCGGCGGCGCCGGACGATGCGCAGGCGCATGCGCAGGAGAATGATGGTCGCAGGTGCCGTGGTTCTGGCCATCGGCAACAGTTGCACCAAGGTGACCCCCGCTGAAGTGCAGCAAATTGAACAACAGACGGGGAAGAAGGCCGAGGATCTCTCGGAAGAGGAACTCGATGCCGCGATGGAGACTCTCGGCATCGAAGGGCAGGAGCCGACCGAGCAGGAAGTCGCTGCGCTGGAGGCGGAAGAGGCGAAGAGTCCCTCTGTGTAAAAGAGATTTATTTCCAGAAACGAGTCATCAGGTGATGAACTTGATGGCTCGTTATTTCTTTGCCAGAGCGGAGTGTCCACTTTACCCGGTAAACCTTGCGCGAAAATTGCCTCTATGCTAAAATCTTTTTGCAACTCAATACCGAACGCGTCGAAAAGTGGGCAACCCCCACTTTTCTGCTTGTAATACGCGGCGTTCGTCCAATCAATAAAAGGATAGATACGGAGCAGGACAGCATGACGAAAAACGAATTCGCCCTGGCATTCAATGAAGTGCTCGAGGAAAAACAACTCCCCAAGGAGGTCATCCTCCAGGCGCTGGAGTTGGCCATGGTCTCGGCCTACCGCCGCGCTGTGATGGCGTCCAGCGCGCAGCACGTCGAAGCCAAAGTGGACCCCGAGACGGGCCAGGTCACCATCCTAGCCGAGAAGGAAGTCGTTGAAGAGGTTCAGGACAACCGCACCGAAGTGACCCTCGAAGAAGCGCAAAAGGTCAACCCTGAGGCCCAGCTGAACGACATGGTTGTGGTCGAATCCACGCCCAAGGACTTTGGCCGCGTGGCCGCCCAAACCGCCCGGCAGGTGATCCAGCAGCGCATCCGCGAGGCGGAACGCAGCGCACAGACCACCTATTACGAGCGCCAGCTTGGCGAGATCGTCAGCGGCATAGTGCAAGCCGTCAACAACCAGGGCGCCACCATCGGCATGGACATGAAAGCCGAAGGCGTGCTGCCGGCCAACCAGAAGATCCCTGGCGAGAAGTTCCGCATCCACGACCGGGTGCGTGCCATCGTGCTGGAGGTCAAGGACAGCGGCCGCGGCCCGCAGATCATCCTCTCGCGTTCGCACCGTAACTTCCTGCGCCGACTGCTCGAGAACGAAGTCCCTGAGATCTATCACGGCATCGTCGAGATCCGCAACATTTCGCGTGAACCCGGCCAGCGCGCCAAGGTCGCCGTTTCTGCCACACAGGCAGGCGTGGACCCGGTCGGCGCGTGCGTGGGCGTGCGCGGGGTGCGCATCCAGGCCATCGTCAAGGAATTACATGACGAGAAGATCGACATCATCGAGTGGAATGCCGACCCGGTCATCTACATTTCGAAAGCCATCAGCCCGGCGCGCGTCTCGGGCGTGTACCTGAACGACACAGGCGACAACGGCAAGACCGCCACCGTGGTCGTGCAGGAGGACCAGCTTTCGCTGGCCATTGGCCGCGACGGGCAGAATGCCCGCCTGGCTGCCAAGCTGACCGGCTGGCGCATTGACATCAAGTCCATCGTGGAGGCGGCCACCGACACGCTCGGCAGGCTGCAGTCCAACCCCGACCTGGCTGAGCAGGCCGAAGCCGAGGCCGGCAATATCCAGCACATCGAGGAAATCCTGGCCAAGAAGGCCGAGGCCCGTCCGGTCACGCCCGAGGAATATGCCGCGCTGACCAGCTTCGTGGATCGCGTGGAGCGCCGCTCGATCGAGCGCCAGCGCGCCGAGCAGAAAGCGGAAGAGGAACGAATCAGCACCGCGCGCGCCGATATCCCGGAGGTTGCTTTTACCATGCCGCTCGAGGAAGTTGGCATCCCCGAACACGTCTACAACCTTCTGACCGAAGCCGGTTATGCCACTGCGGGCGATATCATCCTGGCGATGAAACTCGAACCCGACAAGGTGCTGGGACTGGCAGGAATCGGCCCCAAGGCGATGCAGTCCATCGAAAAAGCCATCGCTGAGATTAAATTCCCGGAACCGGTCGTCGAGACTCCGGTCGAAGTCGAAGCCCCGGTTGCCGAGGAACTGGCTGCTGCAGAGGCCGAATCGGTAACGGAACCATCTGCCCAGGCCGAGGTGACTGCAGCGGTCGTCGAAGAGACCGAAGAGGAAGCCGCCAAGACCTTCGAAGAAATGTTCACCCTGCGTCCCGAGATCATCTCCCCCACGGCCGCAGCGGAGGATGACGACAAGAAGGACAAGAAGGGCAAGAAGAAGAAATCCGTTGAGCTGGAATTCGACGAGGACCGCGGTGCTGTGGTCGGCAAGAAGATACACAAGCGCGGCGACGACGGTTGGGAAGAAGAGTGGTAATCCAACCAAACCATGCCCCGCTCCCCTAAAGGGAGTGGGGAGATAAGGTATGACCGCTAAACCTGCCAAACCTGTCAAGCACGTACCGCAACGCACCTGTGTGGGATGCCACACGGTGCGCGCCAAACGGACGCTCGTCCGCGTGGTGCGGACGTCCGAGGGCGTGATGGTGGACCCGACGGGTAAACTGAACGGGCGCGGGGCTTACCTGCACAACAGCCGTTCCTGCTGGGAACGGGGACTGTCGGGCGCACTGAAAAACGCCCTGAAGGTCGAATTGACAATCGAAGACAAACAACGCCTGGAAGCATTCAAGGACTCGCTTCCCACCGAGAGCAGCGTCGAGTGAACGCCATGTAAATCACGGCCTGAACCCTCGCTCATCGGCAGATCTCTTCCAGGTGTTGAGACCTGTGCAGCAGTTATTCATTTGCTGTACAGAACCAGAAAACATACAGGAGGTGTCCCATGAGCAGCACCGGGCCCAAGAAAATCGAAATCGCTTCCGCCGTCACCGTGCGTGACCTGGCGACCGGACTATCTGTCAGTCCCATCGATATCATCAAAAAATTAATGAGCAATGGCGTGATGGCTTCCATCAACCAGTCCATTGACTACGACACCGCAGCCATCGTTTCGGCGGAGTTCGGTTATGAAGCCGTCCCTCTTGCCCAGGTCGAGAACGTCAAAGAGGAGACGGGGGAGGTACCTCTCTGGCGGCGCATGATCGGTGAAGAAAATGACGCCGATCTCAAACTGCGCCCGCCGGTGGTTACCATCCTGGGTCACGTGGACCATGGGAAGACCTCCCTGCTCGACGCCATCCGCAAGACGGACGTGGCGGCGGGCGAGGCCGGCGGCATCACCCAGCATATCGGCGCCTACCAGATCGAGTACCAGGGGCGCACCATCACCTTCCTTGACACCCCCGGCCATGCCGCTTTCACCGCCATGCGCGCGCGCGGCGCCCAAGGCGCCGACATCGTGGTCCTGGTGGTCGCTGCCGACGACGGCGTAATGCCCCAGACGCGCGAAGCCATCGCCCATGCCAAGGCGGCCCGTGTGCCGATCATCGTGGCGATGAACAAGGTCGACAAACCCAATGCCAATCCCGATCTGCTGAAGAAACAACTCTCCGAGATCGAGCTGGTCCCCGACGACTGGGGCGGCAACACCATGGTCATCCCCGTTTCCGCCAAGCAGAAGACGGGCATCGAGGACCTGCTCGAGGCCATCAACCTGACCAGCGACAGCATGACCATCCGCGCCAACCCGAACGGCAAGGTCATTGGCACCGTGGTGGAAGCCGAGCTGGATAAATCCAAGGGCGTGATCGCTACGCTGCTCGTTCAGAACGGCACACTCAAGAACGGCGACATCGTGGTGGCCGGCATGGCGCACGGCAAGCTCAAGACGGTCTCCGATTACAAAGGAAAGCCCGTTCACAAGGCTTTACCGTCCACGCCTGTGTCCGTCATGGGATTCAACGAAGTCCCGCCCGCCGGGCTGCTGTTCGAGGTGGTCGAGACCGAGCGCGAAGCCCGCGATATCGTTTCCGAACGGGTTGAGGCGTCCAAAACTCAGACCACTTCGCAAAAGATGACCCTCGAAGACTTGTTCGCAAAGGTCCAGACCGGCGAACTAAAGGAATTACGCCTGATCATCAAGGCGGACGTGCAAGGATCGCTCGAACCCATCATCAAGGAAGTCAACGAACTGGCGAAGAAGGAAAGCGCGATCGCCCTCAAGGTGCTCTACTCCGAGACCGGCAACATCGGCGAAAACGACGTCATGCTCGCCTCAGCCTCCAAAGCCATCATCGTCGGCTTCAACGTTCAGGCAGAAGTCCCCGCTCGACGGCTGGCTGAATCTGAGGGCGTGGACATTCGTCTCTACACGATCATCTACCGCCTGACCGAGGATATCGAAAAAGCCCTCAAAGGCATGCTCCAGCCGGAGTTTGTCGAAAAAGCCATTGGCAAAGCGACCGTGCTGGCGCTCTTCCCGATTTCAAAGCTTGGCATGGTGGCCGGCTGCCGTGTAACCGAAGGCGAGATCCGCCGCAACGGAAAGATCCGCCTGCTGCGAAGCAAGGACCTGGTGTACGAGGGCGAGATCGGCTCGCTCAAGCATGAGAAGGAGGATGTGCGCGAAGTCCGTACCGGATTCGAGTGCGGCATCCACTTCAAGAACTTCAACGATGTGCTCGAGGGCGATGTCATCGAGTGCTTTGTGCTGGAGAAATCAGAATAGAGTGAATGCCTGCCTTCCCGCAGGGAGATAGAGATGCCATCCAAAGTCAGACTGCAACGTATCGCTGACCGCATCCGCGAGGAGCTCTCGCAGATGCTGATCAAGGAAATCAACGACCCGCGCCTGCACCAGGTGTATATCACCGACGTGCGCGTGGACAGGGAGTTATCGTTCGCCGATATTTATGTCTCGGCAGTGGAGGGTCAGGCGCGCAGCGCGGAGATCCTGCAGGGGATGAAAAGCGCCGGCGGCTACATGCGCCGCGAACTGGCCAACCGCATCGACCTGCGCTCCTTTCCCATCCTGCGTTTCCACTGGGACCCCACACCCGAGAACGCGGACCACATCGAACAGCTGCTGGCCCAGATCCGCAAGGAATCCGAGGGGAAGAAATAAGGCGCAAATCGATGGAGCATATCCACGCCCTCATCCGCGAGCGCATCGCCTCCGCCCAAAAGGTCATGGTGACCACGCACCTGCGTCCCGATGGGGATGCGGTCGGCGCGCTGTTGGGGCTGGGGCTGGCGCTGGAGGTAGCGGGCAAGGCCGTGCAGATGGTCTCTCTGGATGGAATTCCCTCCACGTTCAAGCACCTGACAGGCAGCGCACACGTGCTCAAAAAACCGGAAGATTCCTACGACCTGACCATCGCCTTGGACTGCGCCGACCATACCCGCGCCGGCAATGTCTTCGAGGGACTCGGTAAACCGGGCATCAACATCGACCACCACATCACCAACGATCTGTTTGCCGAGGTCAATCTTATCGAACCGGAGCAGGCGGCAACCTGTGCCATCCTTTTTGATCATCTCGAAGAGTGGGGACTCGCGCTTACGCAGGACATCGCCGCCGCCCTGTTGACAGGCATCATCACCGACACGCTGGGATTCCGCACCACGAGCACCACGCCAAAAGTTCTGCGGCAGGCAGCGAACCTGCTGGAGACCGGCGTGGACTTAACGGACCTGTACATGCGCGGGCTGGTGCGCAAGTCTTTCAACGCTGCCCGCTATTGGGGAGCGGGATTATCCTCCATTCAGCATCAAGATGGAATCACCTGGGCCGCATTGACGCTGGAGGACCGTAAGAGCAGCGGTTACTCCACCAACGATGACGCCGATTTGATCAATCACCTGTCCGCCATCGACGACAGCAGCGTGGCAATCATCTTCGTCGAACAGCACCACGGGAAGGTCAAGGTCTCCTGGCGGGCGCAAAAACCCGGCCTGGATGTGGCGCAGGTGGCGCAGCAGTTCGGCGGGGGCGGTCACAAAGCCGCTGCAGGCGCTGAAGTCGCCGGGACAATGGCCGAAGTTCGGGAAAACGTCCTTTCAGTGACAAAAAAGCTATTGGGGTTGTAAGGCGCAAAAAACCATTTTTACGTTAGAATTATGCTGTTCATTCATCAATGGGGAAGACGTAAAAATCACATCAGTGGGAAATAAAATCGACTTATCGCGCGAGCTGACAATCATCCACACGCGCGAGGAGGCACTCAATGGTTAGTTCACAGGATCTAAAAAATGCCATCTCCGGCGCGCTGGTCGTTGACAAACCGACCGGCATGACCTCGCATGATGTCGTGCAGGCCGTCCGCAACGGCACCGGTATCCGCCGTGCCGGTCATACCGGCACGCTCGACCCGCGTGCCTCCGGTGTGCTGGTGGTGCTGCTGGGGCCGGCGGTGCGCCTGAGCGAGTTCATCTCCGCGTCCGACAAGCGCTACCAGGCCATCATCCGCCTGGGGGCCTCGACGGATACCTTTGACGCGGACGGAAAATTCACACGCAAAACAGAAGCCCCGGTGAACGTGACCGAGACGCAGTTCGAAGAAGCGCTGATGAAATTCGTTGGCCATATCCAGCAGACCCCCCCGCCCTACTCGGCGGTCAAGGTACAGGGGCGCAAAGCGTATGAGATGGCCCGCGAGGGCGAGGAAGTCGATCTCGCGCCGCGCACGATCGATGTATATCACCTGGAGGTGCTGGAATGGGCGCCGCCCGAAGCGGTCATCGATGTTCATTGCTCCTCCGGAACGTACGTCCGCTCGCTGGCCAATGACCTGGGCGACATGCTCGGATGCGGCGGTTACCTGGTCGGCCTGCGCCGCACCAAGAGCGGACGATTCTCTCTGCGCGATGCGACCCCGCTGCGAAAACTCCAAGAAACGTTTCGCGACGGAACCTGGTCCCAGTATCTGATTCCCGCTGCCGAAGCGCTCGGGGACTGGCCCTCTCTCGAACTCAACCCCGACCAGGTGGACGCCATCAAGCATGGTCACCGCGTCCCCGCAGCAGAGGATGCCAAGCCGGGCATGGTTCGCGCGGTGAGCATGGCGGGCGAACTGGTGGCCCTCATGGAACTGGATGAAGAAGCCCGGCAGTGGAAACCCAAGAAAGTATTCTTCTCCTAAAACCGCTTTTTCATTTCACCACTTCATTCTCCCGATATGCTACACGTTACGTCCCTGAATGACATTCAACTGAATGGCACCTGGCTGACCATCGGGGTGTTCGACGGCGTTCACCGCGGGCACCAGGCCATCCTGCGCCAGTTGGTGGAAGGCGCGCACGCCGCCGGCAGCCCGGCAGCCGTGCTCACCTTCGCCCGCCACCCTGCCGAGGTGCTTGGTCATCGCAGCCTCAAATGCCTGACTACCTCCGAGGAGCGCGCGGAACTGCTCGGCAAACTGGGCGTGGATGCAGTCATCACTCATCCATTCGATGAGCAGGTGGCGGCGTTGTCTGCGGAGGAATTCATGAAACCGATCAAGGAAAGGCTGGGGTTGAGTTGACTGCTGATCGGCTATGATTTTGCCCTCGGCAAAGGCCGCGAAGGCAATGCATCCCGGCTGGCGGAAATTGGCAGGGAGATGGGGTACAGCGTCCAGGTGGTGGAGGCGGTCAGTGATGAAAGCGGTCTGATCTCGTCCACAGTCATCCGCAAGTTGGTATCCGTTGGGGATGTGGCGGATGCCGCCAAGATGCTTGGGCATCCTTATGTGATTTCCGGTTCGGTCGTTCACGGCTCCGCGCGAGGGCATTCGCTCGGATTCCCTACTGCCAATGTGGGTGTTCCGCCCGGAAAGCTTATCCCGGCTTTTGGCATCTATGCCTGCTGGGCAGAGGTCAACGGTGAACGCCACAAGGCTGCCATCAGCATCGGTATCCGCCCAACCTTCGAACAAAATGAGCCGGACGTCCGCGTGGAAGCCTTTCTGCTCGATTACGGCAAGGACCTTTACGGGCAGAAAGTCACGCTGGAATTCATCCAGCGCCTGCGCGATGAGATGAAATACCCCAGCGCGGAGGCGCTCATCGCCCAGATCGAGTCAGACGTTGCGACCGTTCGATCGATTTTGAAATAAACCGCCCCTTGCTCTCGAGGGCGTTTTCGTCTATAGTTGCGCCCAAGTCCAAGCGTTCTATTCCGGAGTCGCCATGTCCAAACGTGACATCTACCTGCTCTCCCCCATGCAACTCTCACCCGAAACCATCGCCGTCGCCTTTGCCAAGACCTCCCGCGCGCCCGAATCGTTCCGCGACATAGCCGCGGAATTGAGCGACGAAAAATCCGCACAGTTCCACGAGAAATGGGTGGTGGGATACGGGCATGCCTCCGTGGCTGAACATGCCGTTTTGCACCTGGCCATCGAGAACGTCTCGCGCGTGGCTATCGAGAGCATCGAAAGCAACCGGCTTGCATCCTACACCGAAAAATCCACCCGCTATCAGAAGTGGGATGCCGACGCCTTTACCATTCCCCCCGAGCTTGAGTCTCACCCGCTGCGCGAGGGATACGTTTCAGCCTGCCAGTTGTTGTTCAAGACTTACCTGGACTCCCTTGCCCCGCTCCGCAGCCTGGTCGAATCCAGCACATCACGACGCGAGAACGAAAACGACGAGGCCTACGACCGCCGGATCCGTTCCCAGTATGTCAATTCGTGCCGCTTCCTGCTGCCCGCTGCGGCGCACGCCAACGTCGGCATGACGGCCAACGCGCGTGTGCTCGAGAATGCCATCCGCAAGATGCGCTCGCACCCGCTGGCGGAGGTCCGCTTGATCGGCGAGGAGATCAAGGATGTTGCCCAGGGCGAGGTACCCACCCTGGTTAAGTATGCCGAACCTGTGCCCTATCTCATCGAAACATCGAAGGAACTGTCAACGATTGCCCCTCCCGCGAAGTCACACGGCATAGAGGACTGGTGCACATTAATAGATTATGACCGCGCCGGGGAGGAGAAGGTGCTGGCAGCGGCGCTATACCGATTTGGCGAAATGGATTTTTCCGAAGCGCTGGCTCACGTGCGCGGATTGAATCCCGCTCACAGATCGGACCTGGCGGATGCCCTGCTCAAACGGCTCGGGCGGTACGACACCCCGTTGCGCGAGTTGGAGCACACCGCTTACACCTTTGATCTGATAATGGATCAGGGTGCCTACGCGGAATTCAAACGTCATCGCATGATGTCGCAAACTCCTCAGTCCCTCACCTGCCGCCTGGGGTATGCTGTTCCAAAACGCATCATCGAAGCGGGGTTCGAATCCCCCTACCGCAAAGCCATGGAGCAGGCCGCCACGGTCTTTGAGAAACTGCATGCCTTCGATCCGCTCGTGGCGCAATACATCGTGCCCAACGGATTCAACCGCCGTGTCCTGGCCACATTCAACCTGCGGGAGGCCTATGCCTTCTGTCAACTTCGCGCTGCGGCCAACGCACATTTTTCGATCCGCAGGGTTGCGCAGCGGATGACGGAGGCGATAAAGGGTGTCCACCCGCTGCTGATGAAATTTGTCACTGTTCCGGAGAAGGAATCCTGGCAAAGTATCGAAAATGAATATTTTTCGTAATTCAATCCCCTAATGCGTTCTTTTGAAACAATAGACCCTGCGGGCATTCCGCAGGGTCTATTGTTTCAAAATCAAATAAAATCACCGCCCCGATTTCTGACCAACTCCAAGCAAGGTCGTTCCGTAAATAACAAATACCCTTATATTGACAAGGCCGATTTCTTCCAATAATACTGCCATCTCAGCCCTGTGAAAAGGATCTTCGTCTCCAAAAGGCCAGTATTTGCCAAAAGCACGACGGACGATCAAATTATAAACAGAGCTTGCCCAGGGGACCATCACACATACCCAACCATCAGTGCGAGTCACGCGAACTTTTTCCATCATCATTTGGGCGGCCTGAACCCGGGTGAAGTGCTCTATGAGGCCAATGCTGAAACTGACATCAAAATGTATCTCTGGCAGTGGCAGGTTGAAAGCACTGGCAACCGATGTGAAATAGGAAGGGCTGAGTTGATTCACCAGGCGAACAGCCTCGGGAGAGATATCCAATGCATAACAGATGCTGTTATCAAAATGACCATCCAAGTAATGAAGAGTGCGCGCTGAACCACAACCGACCTCTAAAAGCCTTGGTGATTGCAAATTTCCGGTAACCTTGGATATTTTTCGGGCATAAGCGCTTGAAAACAGAAACCGTATGCGCCAAAGCAAACGATGAAACAAACTCTCACTTGATGCGTGAGTTGCCCAGAAGGTATCCCATAATCTCCTATGAGCGTGGTCGTTTAGTTCCATATGTCAGGCGACAGGAGGTTACGAATTTGCCAACGTTTTTTCGTTGATATCAAATAAAGATCACTCTTAATTATTGGGATCATTCCCCAGGATTCCGTCAATGCGTGCCATATTCTCCGGGGTGAGTTTCGCAGCCACCTCGGCTGCCTTCAGATTCTCATGCACCTGCGAGACGCGACTCGCGCCCGTGATGACTGTGCTGACATTGGGATTTTTGAGACACCAGGCAATCGCGAGCTGCGCGAGAGTGCAGCCCAGCTCTTGAGCTACAGGGAAAAGTGCTTTTACTTTGGCGATTGAATTAGCGTCCGTCAAGGTTCCATGCAGCCACTCGTAACCCTTGAGCGCGCCGCGGCTGTCGGCCGGGATGCCGTCATTGTATTTCCCGGTCAGCAAACCGGATGCCAGCGGGGACCAGGTGGTGGAGCCGTAACCGTAGTCTTTGAAGAGACGGGAATATTCCTTCTCGAAGCGTTCACGCACCAGCATGTTGTACTGCGGCTGCTCCATGACCGGTTTGTGCAGGTGATGTTTCTCGGCAATTTCAATCGCCGAGATGATCTCAGTCGCCGGCCATTCGGAAGTGCCCCAGTAGAGCGCTTTGCCCCGCTCGATGATGTTGTGCATGGCCCAGACAGTCTCTTCCACCGGTGTGGTCGGGTCCGGGCGATGGCAATAGATAAGATCCACGTAATCCAGTCCGAAGCGCTGGAGCGAGCCGTTGATACCTTCGATCAACCGCTTGCGGTTGAGGGTGTTCTCCTCATTGGGTCCTTTGTTGATGCCCCAAAAAAACTTCGTCGAGACGAGATAACCGGATCGGCGCCAACCCAATTTCTTGAGTGCCGCACCCATGATCTGCTCGGATTTCCCGCCGGCATAGACTTCCGCATTGTCGAAGAAGTTGACCCCGGCTTCATATGCAGCGGCCATGCTCTCGGCAGCGGCATCCACATCCACCTGGTTGCTGAATGTGACCCATGATCCAAAAGATAACTCACTGACCTTGAGGCCCGTGCGGCCCAAATAACGATATTCCATCTGGCTTTTCCTCCAATGTTTTTACTGATTATACGGCTGATGAACAGAAAACATTTACGTTTTTGCGGTCTTAAGGGTCCGGCGTCCCGGTCGGTTCAATGATTGGGGTGACCGTTGCCGTCACCGTAGGTGTGAAAGTCTGGGACGGAGTGAGGGTCGGTATTCCGGGGGAATGATAGCGCACCAGTTTATCCTCGTCACTCCAGGTGGATTGCAGGCTGACGACCTCGATAAACGTCTGGCCGGGTTTGAGCGCCAGCACCTCGCCTTCCTTTGTCTTTAAGCTCAGGTTCCCGCCCCGAGTCGACCAATACACTGGGTACTGCATCCCATCACGGAACAATAATCCCCATTCACTGGTCCGGTTGAGTAGGTCGATCTCGAGAATCGTCCCGGCCTGGTTCTCGAAGTGGTGGTTGGCGAAAAGGATCAACACATTCTCGAAGGCAAGTTGCTCCCCGGTCAGGCGGTCGACCGCGGGAACCAGAATTCCCGTGTCATCCATAAGATCTTGTGAGCGCAGATAAACTTTCTGCTCAACCGAATACTCCCAGCCCACCTGGTCAAAGCGGTTGTAGATGATGCCCAGCTTGTCAGCCGGTACGCCTCCTCCTGGAACGTCCATCGCGAAGACCAGGCTGGCATGTTCCGCAGGATCAACGGGGAGGGACGGGAGCGTGAGAAGATCCTCCATCGTCAGCCCTGCACTATTGACATCATCGGAGTTGACCGGCAGCACACCCACCCGGTTGGTGAGCTGTGAAAGGACTTCAGGGGATGCCCCGCGCGTGATCAGGGTCGCATCGGGGAAGAGTACTTTGATATCCTCATACACCACCCGACCCGATCGAATTGGTGAAATGACATAACCATACGGATTATCCGTAGGATTTTCTTCAAGGATCTTTTCAAGCTCTGTCAGATAATCCCCATAAAAAACCGCCAGAAACCGGCTCATCCCCTGCCCGATCGAGACTTCCCAGACGATGGATGCCAGCGAAAGGCCCGATTGCGGCCTGGCGGAAAGGGGAAAATTCGTCACGGAGACCAGGAAGGGGGCTTGGTTTAAAGAAGCCGGATCGTTAACTGGCTGTCCGGTCAGCGGATTGAAGCCGGGCAAATAGTCCGGTCCAACAACCGGCGGGAGGGGTGTCGGGCTGGCTGAGGGTGATGGAGTCAACGATGGCGTTATGCGGCTTGTGGCAACCAGGGTTGTCTCATCTTTTATTGGCGTTTGGACCGCCGTCGGGGAACTATCCAGTCGTGCAACAGGCGCGCAGGCAGAGAACAAAACAACCACCGCCAAACCGGCCAATAGCCTTCGGGCTGTGATGGATCCGAACCTCGTGGGGGATAATTCCGCAAACATGGTGCGGAATTATATCAGACTGCTGGCGATTTTATTCTTCGTGAAATTCCTCCACCTGATAGACCAAAACATCCAGTTTCTTTCTGCGCCAGGTATCGGGCGGGGAACCCATCTTGTAGCACAGGTTGTCGAGGAACTCGGCTGGATCGGGAATCTTCTCCCACACTTGCGGAAGGAAGGTGGCACGGCGGGAGGGTCCGTCCTTGAGGATGACCCCATCCACACCGGGGCGAAGTTTCGCCAGCAGGTCCCCCACATCCGCATACTCGAGCGGAACAGGGATGGTCAGCCGTGATACTTCAATCTCGATCTCGCCAAGCTCACCCGCGGTCACCGGTGGAAAGCGGTAATCGCTCAGCGCAGCGGCCGCTGCATGCTCGCGTACGTCCTCTGCAAGGGATTGGTAGGGCTCAAGCGCACCGATGCACCCGCGCAGACCGCCATGGACGGTCAGCGTGACAAACGAGGCTCCTTCAGCCTGCAGCGCCGGAGTGAGATGCACCTTGTCCAGGGCAGGCGGCTTCGTCCCGTTTACGGCACATTCGAGCGACTCCCGGGCCAGCTGCAGGAGAGTTTGTTTCTCTTCAGGTGAAAGCGTTTCGTTCATGGCCCCTCCCCGATCTAAAGCGGTGAAAGTTTTTTATATTGCCTGTTGAAATACAGGAGTGGTTCGCCCTGAAGGTCTCCCCGGGCCGCAAGGACCGAACCGATGAAAATCGTATGCGTCCCCGAGGTGAATGTGGCAATGACGCGGCAGTCGAAGTGAGCGACGCCGTCCTTGAGCAAGGGAACACCGGAAACAAGAGTGAACTGTTCCAGCCCGGAGAATCGGTCCCCCTCGGCGGGCAGTCGTCCGGCGAAGCGGTCAGAGAGTTCCTGCTGGTCCGATCTCAACACCGTAACGCCAAAGGAGCGTGAGTTTTTCACCAGCGCATGTGTACGGGTGGCTTGCGCAAGTGCGACGAGCACCTGCGGAGGGATGAGCGACACGGAGGTGAATGAACTGACAGTCATGCCGACGACCTCCTCTTCGTACTTCGAGGTCACTACAGCCACACCGGTCGCCCATAGGCGCATCGCCTGCCGCAATTGATCGGGGTCGGCGGAGGCGGATGGGAGTTCGTCGAAGAGGTCTGTCATCGTGTTTTTATCATAATTCCCGCAGGTCGAGGCGTCAAGTAAATTGCTTGTTGTCGCAAGGACGGTCAGTGGCCCATGCTATACTAAATTCACCTCTCACTAGTAATAATATAAAAGGGAAAGGTGATATGGAGATATCAGTTCTGGCAGACTCGGAATTATCAGATGCTGAGCGCAATGAAATCGATGCAGTGTGCGATCAGGCATTTGGCGCTGCACAAGATGAGGAAACCAACTCTTTCGACTTCCAATGGGTCTCTCAAAACGACTGGCATGTGGTCGTCAAATTGGACGGAGCCATCTTGAGTCATGTCGGGATCGTGGAACGCACTGGGACCGTGGATGGGTGTCCCGTTAATCTGGGCGGTATCGGCGCTGTGGCGACCAGCCCCGGTAAGCAAAATCAAGGGCTCGCCAGCGCAGCGATGCAAATGGCAGCCAGGTTTATGCAGGATTCTCTCAAAGTGGACTTTGGCCTGCTGGTATGTTCCCAAGAGACAGCGCGTTTTTACCGAAAACAAAGATGGCGGGAAGTTGCTGGACCGCTGATATTTGATCAGCCGCAGGGAAAAGTCACCTTCCGCGAAGTGACCATGATCCTGCCCTGTGTCAAAAAGGAATGGCCGCCAGGGACCATTGACCTGTGCGGCTTGCCATGGTGATGGTCGGATTGTCCTCAAGCCATACCGGCAAGGGTTTCATCCAGCAAAGCTAGGAATCCCTCCGGAGTTTCCTGGGTGAAGATCTTTGTGCGTGTCGCGCGCGGCAGGCGCTGGAGCTTGAGGTATCGCAGGGCATGCTTGCGGAAAAGGATCAACCCCTTGCGCGGTCCATGGAAGGCCATGCTGCGCTCAAGGTGGAGGTGCATCATGCGGCGCACCTCCTCAGGCGGGACCTGTTCCCGTTCGAGACGGGAGAAGATCCACGGATTGCCGATGGCCGCCCGCCCGATCATGACCGCGTCGCAGCCGGTGTGGGATTTCATGCGGTCAATGTCCGCAACGGTGCGCACATCGCCGTTCCCGATGACGGGAATCTTCACCATGGACTTGATCTCCGCAATGGCATCCCAGTCGGCCTCGCCGCCGTAACCCTGCTCCTTGGTCCGTGCGTGGACAGCGATCAGTGCCGCGCCGTTCTCCTCGAGGATGCGGGCGACCAGCCTGTAATTTCGGCAGCTTTCCCACCCCAGGCGGATCTTGCCAGTGATGGGCACATCCAGTGCGGAGCTTAACCTGCGAAAGATACGGGCGATCTTTAGCGGGGTTTTCATCAAACCCACGCCGCCCCCGATATGCGCCACGGATTTCGCCGGGCAGCCCATGTTGACGTCGATGATGTCCGGGGATTTATCCTGAACCATCAGAGCCGATTTGACGAGTTCATCGGGCTCTTCACTCCAGAGCTGGAAGACAACGGGACGCTCATCTTCGTCGTATCTCAGGCGCGGCGCCATGTGCTCGTAGGCGCGGATGATGTTCTTCGCCTTGACGAATTCCGTGTAGCTCATGGCCGAGCCAAGTTCAGCGCACAACGAGCGGTAGGGCCACTCGGAGTAGCCGTCCATCGGCGCAAGAATGGCGTCGCCGTACACGGGAATATTCCGCACATGGAAGAGAGGGGATTTTCCGGTGAACGGAGGCTCGATTGCAGGCACGCCAGGGCGAATAAATTCCATGCTTATTTCTTCAGCCGCTCCACGAACTGCTTCCTGAATTTCGCCACCTTGGGGGCAACCACCATCCGGCAGTACGGCTGGTTGGCATTATTAGCAAAATATTCCTGATGATAGTCCTCGGCGAGGTAAAACGCATCGAATTTTGTCACCTCGGTCACAATGGGATTTGGCCAAATCCTCGCATCACTGATTTCCTTGATGATGGATTCGGCAGTTTCCTTCTGTTCCTCGTCGTGATAAAAAATGGCCGAGCGGTAGGACGTGCCCACGTCGTTGCCCTGGCGGTTGAGCGTGGTCGGATCGTGGATGGCGAAGAAGACGCGCAGCAGGTCCGCGTACGTAATCACCGACGGGTCGAAGGTGATGCGTACGACCTCCGCATGTCCTGTTGTGTCACTACACACCAACTTGTACGTGGGGTTGGGGACGTGGCCGCCCGAGTAACCAGACTCGACGGATTGGACCCCTTTAAGATCGTCGAAGACGGCTTCGAGACACCAGAAGCAGCCCCCAGCCAGTGTTGCCATTTGATTTCCAGTACCCATAAAACCTCCTCCGGTGAAAAAAGGAGCGGCTGGTGAGCCGCTCCTGAAATATCCGTTACACACTGGGTTCAGCAGCGGCTTCCTCAGCCGGAGCTTCCTCGCGCAGCAGGATGATGTCCCCTGCCGCATTCAGGTCCACGGTGATGTTGTCGCCGTCATGGAACGTGCCCGAGAGCAGTGCATCTGAGAGCTGGTCTTCCACCTTTTGTTGGATGACGCGGCGCAGCGGACGGGCGCCCATCTCGGGATCGTAGCCCTGGTCGGCCAGCGTGGTCAGCGCAGCAGGAGTGGCGGTCAGGCGGATGTTGTGATCCTTGAGCCGCAAAGCCACCTTGTCGAGTTCCAACGTCACAATGTTGGTAATGTTCTCCTTGTTCAAGGCGCGGAAGACGATCACATTGTCCACGCGGTTGATGAACTCGGGGCGGAAGGAACGCTTGAGCGTCTCGGTCAGCTTTTTGCGCATTTCATCGTAGGAGAGTTGTTCCTCGACGGCTTCGTCGCGCTTCAGGTTGAAGCCGAGTGAGCCCTGCTTCTTGATCAAGTCCGCGCCGATGTTGGAGGTCATGACGATGATGGCGTTGCGGAAATCCACCTTGTGGCCGCGCGCGTCCGAAAGCTGCCCCTCTTCCATGATTTGCAGCAGCATGTTGTGCACTTCGGGGTGGGCCTTCTCGAGCTCGTCGAACACCACGATCGAATACGGGCGGCGGCGAAGGGCTTCAGTCAGCTGGCCGGCGTCATCGTAACCGATGTAACCGGGAGGCGCGCCCACCAACCGCGACGCCGTATGCCGTTCCATGAACTCGGACATGTCGAGCTGGATGGCGGCATCCTCGCTGCCAAACATGAACTTGGCGAGGGTCTTGGTCAATTCGG
This sequence comes from uncultured Chloroflexia bacterium, assembly GCA_963709295.1. Classification (GTDB taxonomy): domain Bacteria; phylum Chloroflexota; class Anaerolineae; order Anaerolineales; family Villigracilaceae; genus JBGPQJ01. The sequence goes on from CAVPVW010000008.1 coordinate 411,598, forward strand.
TCTTGCCGACGCCGGTTGGACCCAGGAAAATGAACGAGCCAATGGGCCGGCGCGGGTCCTTCAATCCGGCGCGTGCGCGGCGCACGGAACGGGAAATGGCCTCGATAGCCTCGTCCTGCCCGATGATGCTGGCGCGGAGTTCCTCTTCCATTTTCAACAGGCGCTGGGATTCTTCCTGGGCGATCTGCATGACCGGCACGCCGGTCCACATGGCGACCACCTCGGCAATATCATCGGCGGTCACGATGGGGCTGTTGGCGCGGTCCCAGCCGATGCGCAGGCGCTCGAGCTGATTCTCGATGGATGTCTCCTGCTCCTGATAATTCTTGAGTTCATCGGCGTTGCCTTCCTCCTGGGCGAGGGCACGGTTGGAGCGCAACTCCCGCAGTTGGGTGAACAGGTCCTTGGCCTGCTTGCGCCGCCGGGGATTTGTACATGCGCACCCGCGAGGACGATTCATCGATCAGGTCGATGGCCTTATCAGGAAGGAAGCGCTCGGTGACATAACGGGTGGAGAGATGCGCCGCCGCCACGAGGGCTTCATCCGAGATCACCAGGTGGTGATGTTCCTCGTATGCCCCGCGGACTCCCTTCAGGATCTGGATGGTCTCTTCCTCTGAGGGTTCCTCAACCAAAACGGACTGGAAGCGCCGTTCGAGGGCAGCGTCCGATTCGATGTGCTTGCGGTATTCATCCAGCGTGGTCGCGCCGATCACCTGCAACTCGCCGCGCGAAAGGGCGGGCTTCAGGATGTTGGCCGCGTCCACCGAGGAACCGGCGGCGCCGGCGCCCACCAGCATGTGGACTTCATCAATGAACAGGATGGAACCGGCCGCTTTGAGTTCATCGATCACCCGCTTGAGGCGTTCCTCGAACTGGCCGCGGTACATCGTCCCAGCTACCAACGAGCCGACATCCAGTTGCAGCACGCGCTTGTTCATCAGCGGTGCGGGGACGTCGCCGTCCACGATGCGCTGGGCGAGGCCTTCCACGATGGCGGTCTTGCCGACGCCGGGTTCGCCGATCAGGGCGGGGTTGTTCTTGGTGCGCCGCGCGAGGATCTGGATGACGCGCTCGATCTCCATTTGGCGGCCGATGACCGGGTCGAGCTTGCCCTGCTCGGCCTTGGAGGTCAGGTCCATCGCCAATTGATCGACCAGGGGGGTCTTGGCGTCCTTTTGCTGTCCCTGCGGAGCGGCTTTTTGCGGTTCCTTGGCGGGACCGGCAGCCGCGGGGGATGAAGATGCTGAAGAGGATTCCTGCAGCACACGGCGGGTCTGGCGGCGCACGTCATCGGGGGTCACACCCAGGCGGCGCAGAACCTCGAGGGCGGTCCCCTCGCTGCGGACCAGTCCGAGCAGCAGATGTTCAGTCCCGATGTAATGATGGCCGAGCCGGCGGGCTTCCTCGATGGCATACTCGAGCACCTGCTGGGTCTCGGTGGACAGGTCGATCTTGTCGTCAGTCGCGCGGCCTTCGCCCGTCAGGCGGTTGACCATTTCGCGCACACGGTCGGTATCCAGGCCCAGGTCGCGCAGGACACGCCCGGCGACACCGCCTTCCTCTTCGACCAATCCGAGCAGAAGGTGTTCAGTGCCGATCAGATTCTTGTGCGCGTGTTCTGCCTCCTGATGAGCCAGGCTCAGGACGCGGCGTGCCCGTTGTGTAAAACGCTCCATACCAGCCATAAAATTTTCTCCTGAATTACCAACTACCAAAAAACCGGATGTCATTGCGAGGAGGGCGTAGTCCCGACGAAGCAATCTACCTGCTAAACCAAACTTGCGTTTCAATTGAGGAGATCGCCACGCCCCCATTGGGGCTCGCGATGACAAAATTATTGATATTTATGGAAAATATCTAATCAGACCACTACGGTCTGATTGATTTACCAATAAGGAACGGTCATTCAGATATGAGATTCATTAGAATTTCCGAAGCGTGAACAATTTCACTTACCGGTTGTCCCCGTCACCCTTGATCTTGCCGCGCTCGAGCCGGTCGTAGAGCTTGGCGATATTGGCTTCCGCCACCTCATCGAGGTTGAGCCCAAGCTCGGTGCAGACTTGGGCGATGTACCACAGCACGTCCCCCAGCTCGGACTTGAGCGCCTCGCGCGTCTCAGGGTTGATCTGCCCCTCTTTGTCGCGGAAGACCTTCTTGACCTTCCCGGCCACCTCCCCGGCCTCGTTGACCAGACCGAGGGTGGGATAGATGACAGCGTGCCCAATGGCAGGATACGCGGCTGTCTTGCGCGATTTCTGCTGGTAATCGTTAAAGTCCATGTATTCTCCCTGATTTGATTAAGGACGGGCTGCCTGCCCGTCCCAATCCGTGTGGGTGCTATTTTACCCTTTTCTCAATGGCCGCGCGGAGTTTGTCCATCAGCGGCTTGTGCATGGCCGGGTCGAATTGTGGAGCCTTCGACCAGTCGTAAAACCAGATCGGGCCGCGGCGCAGGTTTTCAGGCTCGGCCTCGTAGCGCGGAACGATGTGGACGTGCAGAGCAGGCTCGCTGTTGCCAAGGATCTCATAATTGATGCGCGCCGCGCTTGTCACCTCGAGTACCGCATCGCCGATGAGGACCATATCGCGCAGGAATATTATTCTCGCTTGCGAATCGAGGTCGTTCAGCGTGGGCACGACCGGGTCAGGCAGCAGCAGGCAATAACCGTTGAGCACCTGCACATCACCAAAGACCGCCCAGCCGGATTCCATGCGGCACAGGACGGTGGGATTTTCGCCTTTTCGAGCAGCTTCAACACGTCGGTGGATAAGGGTGGGCATGGGAGTCTCCTTTTGTCTGCAGCAGGACAATGATAACGCTTTTCAGAGCCCGTGTGGACTACCCAATCAGCCGTATAATCTTTTTAAGGAGACTATTCTCATCACTCGGTCAAGGTCTCCACGACTTGTCCCCGAAGCGGATGCAAGGGAGAAGGTCCCATTAGGTGTAGGGTCGGGGAAATACCCGCATTCGACCATCCAGGCTTGCGCCCAGCAAAATAAAAAATAAATCCCCACTTTTATGTGGGGATTTATAACTCATAAATAAAACAAATAAAATCAAGGGAACATATCGATAATGTCAGAGTAAGTATTTCCAAGCGTGGGACCGAGCAAGGTGAGAGCTGCAATAACAACAATGGCAACAAAAACAAGTATTAATGCATATTCAACCAGGCCTTGGCCCTTCGTACCCAGGCTGTGCATGGTTTGACCTCCTTTCCAAAATTCAATTTATTACATTGTAGAACTTTTGGGTTAGAAAGCAATTGACCTATCAGTACTATCGGGTCTTCTTCCCCGTATCACACAGTTTTCGTATGGGGCAGTCTGGACAGTTCGGCTTTCTCGCGCCGCACACCTCCCGCCCGAGGCGGATGATGTTCAAATGCGCGGCGTAGTAGGTTTCAGGCGGGAAAACCGCCTCCAGATGCGTGTGCGCGTCTTCCACGGTCATTTTCTCGGGTCGAAGGCCGATCCGCCCGGACACCCGGTAGATGTGGGTGTCCACCGGGAACGCAGGGCGACCCAGCGAGAAACACAGCACGATGGCAGCGGTCTTGGGGCCCACCCCGTTGAATTTCATCAGCCAGGCGCGGGCTTCCTCGAGCGGCATCTCCTTCAGGAAGGACAGGTCCAACCCGCCGCGTTCGGACGTGATTTCGCGCAGCACCTGCTGAATGCGCGGTCCCTTTTGATTCGCCAGCCCCGCCGGGCGGATGGCGTCCACCACCTCCGCGGTGGGCGCGTCGCGGACCGCTTCCCAGGTGGGATATTTCGCCCGCAGCGCATTAAAAGCCCGGTCGCGGTTGGTATCGTTGGTATTCTGCGAGAGAATGGTGGAAACCAGTTCGTCGACTGGCGGGAGGGGTGTGCGCCAGACCGGTTCCCCGTAGAATTCGATCAGACGGCGGTGGATCTTTAGCGCGCGCTGCCGGAGTGCGGAGTTGGTCATTGCAAAGCTCAGGCCAATTTGAGCGTGAAGGCCGCCCGGCTGACCCCCACCTCGACTTTGCGCCAGTTGGTCAGTGTTTTCGGCCCGAACGCGGATAATTCTTCGAGCTGGGATTCCTTCAGCGCTCCGAGCTGGCGCAGCACCTCGAGGGTGACGATGGAACGGGCGCGCGACCCCTGGTCGCCGTCCGAGATCTTGAGCGCGATGCCCAGCGCGGGGGAGTCGGCTCCGAGCGCGCCGGGGAGCAGGCCAATGCCCTGGTAGCCCTCCGCGCCCCCCTTCGACACGATGCGCCCCTTCCCGACCTCCATCAGGCGCGTGTCGAATTCCCCGGGGCCGTCGACCATGTCGGGGCACGCCATCATGGCCGAAGTGATGCGGCGGCAGGCTTCGGCACGGACCGTTGCAAGGTGGCGCGGGTCGCACAGGCGGGCAAAACTCAGCGCGGCGCTGCGCAGCGGCACGGCGAAGTTCGGGGCGGAGCAGCCGTCCACGCCCAGTTCGACCTTCTCCACAGGCACATCGGTCATGTCAGCAAAAGCCTGCAGGATGGACTCCTGGATGGGGTGGGAGAAAGCGATGTAATCCTGCGTGGGAAGGTTCCGCATTTTGGCGTGAGCCAGCATGCCGGTGTGTTTCCCGGAACAGTTGTGGCGGTAGGGCGTGGGCTTTTCGCCGCGAGATTTCATGGCCTCGGCGGTGGGTTCGTCGTAGGGATAATGCGCGCCGCACATCAGGTCGGCCTCGGTCACGCCGATCTTTTCCTGCATGCCGCGCACCACGGCAACGTGCTCGTCGGTGCCCGAGTGCGAGGCGCAGATCATAGCCACCTCGCGCGGAGTCAGCTTGAAATGGGCATCGCCGTCGCGTTCGATGAAGGGCAGCGCCTGGAACGGCTTGGCGGTGGACCGAAGATAGGTGATGACTTCCGGGTCGCCGTAGGAGGCCGTCAATTTTCCGTTCACATCCACCACCGCCACGGCGCCGAGGTGAAGCGATTCGACGATTCGCCCCCGCGTCAATGCCACGACGGGCTGGTAGGGAAACGACATTATTCCTCGTCTCCTGCGGAACTGCTCGTGAGGTGATAGTGGCGGACGTAGTAACGGTTCAACCCGTACCGCAGGCGCTGGGCAAACTGCTTATGCCGCGAGGCAGGTGAGCGGATAGAAGCCAGAAGAGAGTTGATCAATTTTTCGGTCGCGGCGGGCGAAGCCTGCCGGTTGGCGAGCTTGTCCAGGTCCGAGTTGGCCTTCTTGATCAGTTCAAGCTGGTTGCGGATGACCGTTTCCGAGACGATTCCCCCCGGCTGCTGACGATGACCGAGCCGCGGTACGGCGCCTTGAGCAGCACCTCCAGCGATTCGATCCACGCCGGCAGGTTGGCATTCGCAAAGAACGGAGGCTGGCCCTTGAGCACCAGGTCGCCGATGAAGACGATGCGCTCCGAAGGCAGCACCACCCAGATCGCGCCCGCGCTGGGGCCGGCGTGATGCTCGAGCACGACCGGCACGTTGTTCCAGTGGATGACCATCTGTTCAGTGAACGTGATCTCGGGCAGCGCCCAGCGGATGGAGCCGATGCCGGGGATACGCTCCCAATCGGCGCCGGTCTCGTCGCCCTGGGCCTTGAAGGTGTTGGGGCGGCTGCGGAAGACCTGCGCGGTGGTCTCGTGGGCGATGACCGTGCAGTCCATGGCGCGCGCGCCGAGCGTCCGGTCGGGGTGGGAGTCGAGGTTGACCAGCACCCGCTCCACGCCGCCGCCCAGGTTGAGCAGCGCGGCGCGCCAGGCGCGCCCGTCCTCCGGAGCGGGAGGCGCATCGATCTGGATCAACCCGTGAGGCAGGTTGATCGCTCCCAGCGTGACCCCGGCATAACCGTCTTCCAAATAAATATTTTCAGCAAGTTCCTGCATGATTACTCCTGTAAATGATTTCCCGGGCAGACACTCGCTTCACCCGGGGGAAATGTCAATCATCAAACGCCACAGGCAGGGTCAGGATGAATTTGGACCCCTTGCCCACCTGGCTTTCGACCCAGATGTCCCCGTTGTGCGCTTCGACCGCCAGCCGGCAGAACGCCAGCCCCACGCCGAATCCGCGCGGGCTGCCCTGGCGCTTGACGCGCGTGTACTTGTCGAAGATGCGTCCCTGTTCCTCGATCGGAATGCCCAGACCAAAATCCTGCACCCAGAAGCGCACCCATTCCCCGTCCAGGTCGGCGCCGGCGATAATCTCGTTCTCGGCGGGAGTGTACTTGCTGGCATTCTCGAGCAGGTTGATCAGCACGCGGCGGATCATGTCCGTGTCCACCAGCACGCGCGGCAGGTCCGGAGCGATATTGGTGCTCAGCACCTGCTGCCGGCTGTCGGTGATGGCCCGCACGGCTTTGATCGCATCTCCGATCAGTTCCGACACGGAGGCGGGCTGCATTTCACCCAGAGGCTGACCCGCTTCGAGGCGGTTGATATCCAGCAGGGAGGTGATCAGACGCTGGATGCGGTCGATGGAATGCTGGGCGATGGCCATGACTGAGGCGGCCAACTCGGCCTCCTCAGGTGGGAACATCGAGTTGAGGATTTCCATGCTCGAGACGATGTTGGCCAGCGGGGAACGCAGGTCGTGATAGATCATCGCCGCCAGATCGTTGCGCAGCGTGTCCAGCTCCTTGCGGGTGGTGATGTCGCGCAGGATCCACTGGATGGATTCGATGTCGTTGAACGCCACCCGGCGCGCCTGCACCTCCACCGGTGTGATGGTTCCGCCCTTGCTGCGCACCTCGGATTCATACGACACCGGGAACTGGCGCAGCAGTTCGAAGCCGATGCCGGTCTTCTCCATGTTGATGGTGTGGATCTGGCTGATCTTCATGGCGCGCAGTTCTTCGTTGCTGCAACCGGTGATGCCCACCGCCTGCCGGTTGACCTCGGTGACGTTGCCGTCCCAGTCGGTGATCATGATCGGGTCGACGCTGTCGTCGAACAGGTCGCGGTAACGCTGGTGCGCGGTCTGCAGCCGCTCGAAGAGCTGGGCATTCTGGATGGTGGAGCCCGCCATGCTGCCGATGCCCTGCAGCACGAGCAGCGCATCGCCGTCGAAGGACTTGGAAATGGGGTTGATGGCCTCCAGCACGCCAATCAGCTGGCCCTGGTAATGGATCGGCGCCGCCGCGACCGCGCGCACGATCACACCGGGAATCTGGTCGCTCGGGGAGTAGCGGGGGTCCTGCGAGGCAGCTGGGATGATCACCCCTTTTCCATCCTGCGCTACCCAGCCCACGAATCCCTGCCCGGGAGGGATTTGCCGGCCGACGATCATGAGCGCGTTCTCGCCGGTCGCGGCGCGATAGGTGAACCCTCCGCCCGACGGGTCGGCCATGGCCATGGCGACGATCTTCACCTGTAGGGCCTGCATGGTCTCGTTGAGGATCTGCTGCAGCACGTCCCCCAGCCGCAGGGACGAGTTGATGGCCATCGCCCCTTCGGCCAGCGCGGTCATGACCCGCGCCTGGCGCTGGCTTTCGGCGTAGAGGCGCGCGTTGAGCACAGCGATTCCGGCCTGGTCGGCGATGGCCTGCGCCAGCGCAAACAATTCATCGTCGAAAGCCTTGGGCTTGGAATGGACCAGCGTCATCACCCCGACCAGCTTATCGCGCGCCAGCAGCGGGATGCAGATGGCAGATTTCGCCCCGCTCTGGTCGGCGGCATCGTCGGGGCGGCGCAGCCAGCGATCGTCCTTGCTGGTGTCCTCCAGCAGCGCCCCCTTGCGGTTGCGCACCACCCACCCTGCCAGCCCGCGATCGACGGTATCCTTCAACTGCTGGGGCGTGCTTTCTTTAATCTCGGTGCCGTAGACGATGGCCGAATCCACTGGTTTCTCGTTGTCGTCGAGCACGATGATCGTGGCACGCTCGCTGCCCACGGTCTTCAGCGTGGCAAACAGCAGGCGTGTCAGCACCACTTTGAGGTCCAGTTGGGTGGCGACCTCGCGGCTGACCTGGTAGAGCAGCTCAACGGTCGAACGTTCGTCCTTCGGCATGTGTCCTCGGTCTTACTATACAGGTTCCAACATCCGCCGGTCATCCCCAAAAAGGTGGATTTCGGGCGGGATTACGGGAAAAATTCCGGTTTCAGTATAGCACAAGTGCCAAAATCAGCCAGTTTTTAAGCGGGAGAGGGTAAAATTGGCATCATGGAGAGTTCTGAATCCCTTTCGAAAAACATGCTTTTTTCCTGCGGTGTGTTGTTCCTGACCGCTGCGCTGGTCCTCAGCCTGACCCTGGCAGGCGCGGCCCTGTTCGTCGTGCTGGGGGGCTGATGCCGCTGGACGTGGGGCGCATCCAGGCCCTGTGCTTCGACGTGGACGGGACGTTGAGCGACACCGACGACCTTTTCGTTGATACCGTCAAACGACTTTTGAAACCGCTGGACGTGTTCCCCTTTTTGGAGAGGGAGCGTATCGCCCGGCGGTTTGTCATGTGGGCGGAGGCGCCCGGGAATGCCGTGCTGGGCTACGCCGACCGGCTGGGGATCGACGATGAGGCCATCGCCCTGGTGGAATGGCTCCAGCGGCACCGCCCCTGCCGGCCGAAGACGTTCCAGCTGCGCCGCTGGCGTCGTGCCAGCGGCATGGCGCACGGGCGGCACGAAGCCGCCCGGCTGATCTCAGGTGTGGCTGAAATGCTCGATGAACTGGACGGGCATTACCCGATGTCGGTGGTCAGCGCGCGGGACGTTAAATCCACTCACATGTTCATTGACCGATTCGACTTATCACGCCATTTCAACTGTGTCGCCACCGCGCTGACCTGCGAACACACCAAGCCTTATCCCGATCCCATACTCTGGGCGGCCGGGAAGATGGGCGTCGCGCCGGAGAACTGCCTGATGATCGGCGACACGACGGTGGACATCCGTGCCGGCCGCTCCGCTGGCGCGCAGACAGTAGGTGTGCTGTGCGGTTTCGGCGAGGAAGGCGAGCTGCGCCGCATGGGTGCGGACGAGATTCTGAAATCCACGGCGGAGTTGGGGAGAGTGCTGAAGGGAACAGCTAATGGATATTAGAGAGTAGAGATTAGTAGTGTGCTCGGCGAAGGTCTTTGCCGAGAATTGACCGAGGGTCTCAAGTGATGCGGCATGATTCAAGATAGAGACCCACAGTCAAAATCTAGGCGGGATCGTAAGACCCACACTCAGCAAACTGGGTGGCGCGTAGAATAATGACGGGAGAATGTGATTCGTGGATCTCGAGCTGCTGGAAAAGCTGTTAGGGAAGGCCATTGCAGATCGCCGGGAATTGTTCGACGCCCGGCATGAGGCAGCCTTCCGGCTTTTTAACGGTTTTACTGAAGGCTGTGCGGCGCTGGCTGTTGACCTGTATGCGACGACTGCGGTCTTTCACGACTATTCTGATCCTCCACAACAAGGTTCCCCATTAGTCCAGGCGGCCCAGGAAATACTCCGGGCGCACCTGCCGTGGCTCCGTGCAGGAGTGCTCAAAATACGGAACAGCCCTCGCGCCGATGAAAGGCAGGGGCGTGTGTTGTTTGGGACGGCTCCGGATTCCCGGGTGCGGGAAGATGGGGTCTGGTATGCGATCGATGTGTGTCTCAATCGAGACGCCAGTCTTTATCTTGATACGCGGAATCTTCGGCAGTGGGCAGGCAACCAACTGCGAGGTAAAACGGTTTTGAATACGTTTGCCTACACAGGGAGCCTGGGAGTGGCCGCTCAAGCTGGCGGGGCGACACGGGTGGTCCATCTGGAACGCAATCGGAAGTTCTTGAATGTAGCCAAGACATCCTACACCCTGAACGGGTTTGCGATACGGAAATCGGATTTTCTGGCCGGCGATTTTTGGACGGAAGTCAGCCGGCTGAAGCGGTCTGGGGACGGGTTTGACTGCGTTTTTCTGGACCCGCCGCTCTTTGCCCAGACCTCGAAAGGGGTGGTGGATTTGGTCCACGAGAGCGCCCGGGTCATCAACAAGGTGCGGCCGCTGATCAATGATGGAGGGTATTTGGTGACGATCAACAATGCCATGTATGTGAGCGGGCGGGAGTATATGGAGATTTTGGAGCGTTTGTGTGGGGATGGATATTTGAGTGTGAAGGAATTGATACCGGTTCCTGCGGATTTCATAGGGTATGCTGCGACACAGGTCGGGGAAGTGATTGCCGACCCTGCGCCATTCAACCATGCGACGAAGATAGCGGTATTGGGAGTACGACGTAAAAAATAGTAAAAAGAAAGCTGCCCAAAATGCCACAAGAAAATGCACCCACCTCTGAAAAAAACCTGGACCCACAGGATTGGGAATCCATGCGGGCGCTCGCCCATCGCATGGTGGACGATATGATCGATTACACGAGAACGGTCCGGGAGCGCCCGCCGTGGCAGCATGCGCCTGCCGAGGTCAAATCCTATTTTGAGGGACCCCTGCCGGTCGACCCGCAAGCGCCGGAGGAGATCTACCGGGATTTCCTGGAGTACATCCGACCGTATCCGATCGGCAACATCCACCCGCGCTTTTGGGGCTGGGTCTTCGGCACCGGGACGGTCATGGGCGTGTTGGCCGACCTGCTGGCCGCTTCGATGAACACCAACAGCGGGGACATGTCCTATCACAGCGCTCTTTATGTCGAACACCAGGTCCTGAACTGGCTTAAGGAGATGCTGGGCTACCCGGCTTCAGCCAGCGGCCTGCTGACCAGCGGCTGCTCGGCAGCCAATCTGATCGGCCTGACCGTTGCGCGCAACTCGCGTGCCGGCTTTGACCTGCGTCAGCAGGGCTTGCGCGCTGCTCCCCGCCAGATGACGTTGTACGCATCCCAGGAGATCCACAGCTCCATCCAGAAAGCGGCCGAGCTGCTCGGCTTGGGGAGCCAGGCGCTGCGCCTGTTGCCGGTCGACGGGCAATTCCGCATGGACGTCCGCGCGCTGGAGGCTGCCATTGCCCGTGATCGCGCGGACGGGAACCAGCCCTTCTGCGTGGTCGGCGCGGCGGGGACCACCAACACCGGGGCTGTCGATGACCTGGAAGCGCTGGCCGACCTCTGTGAGCGGGAAGACCTCTGGCTTCACGTCGACGGGGCTTTCGGTATCTGGGCTGCCCTGGCACCCTCGGCCAAACATCTGGTTGCCGGGCTGGAAAGGGCGGACTCGCTCGCTTTTGACCTGCACAAATGGATGTACATGCCCTACGAAATCGGTTGCGTGCTTGTGCGCCACGAGCGCGAGCACCGCGAAACCTTCTCGCTGACACCCGCCTACCTGGCTCACGGGGATGGCGAGCGCGGCCTGTCCGGCCGCGACGTCCCCTACCTGACCGATTATGATTTTCTGCTCTCGAGGCAGTTCCGGGCGCTGAAAGCGTGGATGTCGCTCAAGGAACACGGCATTGACCGGTATGGCAGCATGATCGAGCAGAACATCGACCAGGCCCGCTACCTGGGCGGATTGGTGGAAGCCACCCCCGAGCTGGAACTGGTCACCCCGGTCACGCTTAACGTCGTCTGCTTTCGTTATGTCCGGCCCGGTCTGGATAACGCTGCGCTGGACGTGCTCAACCGGCGCATCCTGGAGGAGCTGCAGGAAAGCGGCCTCGCGGTGCCCTCTGGTACCACCCTTCTGGGCAAGTTTGTCCTGCATGTGGCCAACACCAACCATCGCACCCGCCGGGATGATTTTGATTTCCTGGTGAGGGAGGTGGTACGATTAGGGAAGAGCTTGAACTAAATCCGATCGCAATCTGCAAAAAGAAAGAGACAGTGACATTATGGATGCGAATGCCTTTCGTCATTTCTACGACTATCACTTTGCAGAAAACCGCAAGATATGGGATAGTTACGTCACCCAACTTACTCATGAGCAGTTCACGAAAGACGCAGGGTATTCTCACGGATCTGTTCGAGACCTACTCGTTCATCTCATGGACGTGGATGAAGTCTGGTTCAGCGAACTGCAGGGCATCGAACCTTCAGAGCCAATTCCTCCCGCCAACGTTGACGATCGGGGAACCATCCGCGCGCATTGGGACAGTGTTGAGCAAAGTATGCGCAATTATCTAGAGGCATTGCAGGACGGGATGTTGTTCGATAAACCGATAAAAGAACCGGAAGAAGACAAAGACCTTATCGTGTGGCAGGTACTTCTCCATGTCGTTAACCACGGTACGGATCATCGCGCACAGCTTCTCAGATTATTGAACGACCTGGGAGTCAAAACCACATCTCAAGATTACATCTTCTACGTCTATGATCATATGTAGTTGTTATTAATTGAACCTTTGCACAAGCACAACGGGAACTCTGCTGCGCTTAGCCGTACACCAAGCGAGAATCAGATAAATAGTCTATCTTTAGGAAATGAGAACATCCCCAATGGCTGAAACCACTGCTGCTCAGCAACAAATCGAGCGGGATTACCGATGGAATTTTGCGGTCAATGCACTGGATGGGACCACCTTCTGGTTCGGGATGAGTTTTATCTCAGCCTCCATCATCCTACCCTTGTACGTCAGCCATTTCACGGCGAATCCCCTGTTGATCGGGCTGATCGCTTTTTTCTCCACGGCTGGCTATCTCTTGCCACAGCTCTTCACATCAAATGCCGTTGAGCGCGCACCCAGAAAAAAGTACTTCCCGGTGAACATCGGATTCTTTCTCGAACGCCTCCCCATTATCCTGCTGGTCCCATCCACCTATTTTCTGGCCGTCAGCCAGCCGGTTGCGGCTCTTGCTGCATTCTTTCTTCTGTATGCGTGGCATACCTTTGGAGCCGGATTGATCATTGTAGGCTGGCAGGATATGATCGCGAAAATCATCCCGGTGGAGAGGCGCGGGCGATTCTTCGGCATCACCAATTTTGCCGGGAATACCGCCGGCATCCTGGGAGCCCTGGCCGTCCCTTTTGTGCTGAATAACTATGCCTTTCCGATGGGATATGTCATTTCCTTCTCGATTGCCGCCGCCCTGATCGTCGTATCCTGGGTGTTTCTTGCCCTCACCCGCGAACCGGCTGTCCACAGCGCCAAACCGCGGGTCTCTCAAACAGACTATATGCGCTCCCTACCGGAAATCCTGCGCAGAGATCGAAACTTTCGCATGTATCTACTGTCACAGGTCATCTTTTCGTTGAGCGGAATGGCTACGGGTTTCCTGGTGGTCTATGCGGTGCAGACCTGGCATCTGTCAGACGCGCAGGCTGGCGGTTTTATCATTGCATTGCAGATCGGGCTGGCTTTGTCGAATCTTTTCTTCGGCTTCCTCGCCGATCGCAAAGGTCATAAACTTAATCTGGAGATCGGCACGGCTTTGATCATCCTTTCGCTCGTGTTGGCATTGGTTGCCCCAAGCCCGTGGTGGTTTTTTGCCATCTTTTTCATACGTGGCGCAGTCAATGCAGCAGGTTTCATATCCGGGATTTCCATTGTCTATGAATTTACCGACGCAGAAAACCGCCCCACCTACATTGGCCTGGCGAATACCATTCCAGGCGTCGCTGCGGCCTTCGCGCCTTTGATCGGCGGCTGGCTGGTCGGCTCTGTCAGTTACCAGGCGATGTTTATCACCGCCGCAGCCATAGCGTTGACGAGCTGGGTCTTGATTCGATTTGCAGTAACTGAACCGCGTGACTACTCCCCACGCATCACTGCGGGGGCTTCCAGGGCATAGCCCAGAACTGTAGCCCGAGTCTCAAAATATTATGGGATGCGTTTTCATCCCGATCCATGACGAGACCACACACAGGACAGGCATGCACCCGGACGGACAAAGGCTTCTCAACCAAAGTTCCACAACCAGAAGAGCACATCCTGGATGTGTTGCGTGGATCAACCGATACGACACGACGACCAGCGTTCTCAGCTTTGTACGTGGTGTACGTGATCAGTTGCTTCCAGGCTGCATCCGAGATGCTCTTTAGCCAAACGATGATTTTGAAGCATGTTCCTGATAGTCAGGTTTTCAAAAGAGATCATGCCGAAACTGTTGACCAGTTCACGACTAACCTTATGAGCAAAGTCTTTGCGCCTGTTGGCAATGCGTTGGTGGACATGCTGAACGACCTTGCGTTGTTTGGCTCGTTCGGGCGTTCCTTTTTCAGCCCTCGAGAGCAGGCGCTGCACCTGCGCCAGTTCTTTCTCAGCATGACGAAAGAAGCGGGGATTTTCAATCTTCATCCCATTGGAGAGCGTGGCAAAGCTTTCAAGTCCTACGTCCACCCCGACTGCCAAGCCATTGTAGGGCAGGGATTGGGGATCCACTTCACAGGCGAAGCAGGCATACCAGTTGCCCAGCGCATCCCTCTGAACGGTGAGTGTCTTGACCCTGCCCTGGATGGGACGATGCAGGACGATCCTCACTGCCCCAATTTTGGAAATGAGCAGACTCCTTGCCCGCAGGGAGCAATTCGAAACCAGACTGCTTGAAGGTGAAGCTCGCGTACCGACCGTATCCCCGAAAGCGCGGGTAGCCAGGCTTTTCGCCTGCCTTCACTCTACGAAAGAAAGCCTTGAAAGCCAGATCCACTCGCTCCTGAACATTCTGCAAGACCTGAGAATGGACACGCACCAATTCGGGATGTTCAGCTTTCCAGAACGGCGAGCCGTTTATTCGTGTCGTACAGCGAAAGGGTCTTCTTTTCCTGCTCCCAGGTGTTTTTGCGAGTGGCCAGCGTCTCATTGAATACCCAACGACAAAGTTCCAGCGTCCGATCGAGTTGGGTGCGTTGGCTCCTGGAGGGCTCGCAGGCGATACTTGAAGGTTTTTACCGCATAGCTCATGTGTTCTATTTTACAACGATGTCCTGCACCTTGCAAGGATGTGCGCCTTGCATCCCCATTGCTGCCCGTGCTGGCCTGCGCCAGCAGGACAGTGAAGCAAGGGGCCTATGCCCCCGCGAATTCGCGGGGGTTTCGGCGCTGTTTCGGAAAAAGGGACACCAATAACCCTATCCCGGTGCAGGCAGGTTAGTGCCAGGGATTACACTAAATCGTTATCCTGTAGTACACCCCATCAATTATTTTTGAGGAGTCCACATGACACACACTCAACCTCAGGGTTATCTTGCCCTCCCGACCACTGGCAAGGGATCCGGCGTATTGGTTCTTCATGCCTGGTGGGGACTGAACGATACGATCAAGGCTTTTTGCACGCGGCTGGCCGAATCCGGTTTTGTGGCCTTCGCCCCGGACCTCTATCATGGCAAGGTGGCAGATACTATCCCTGACGCGGAAGCACTTGGCAGTGCTCTCGACGCCAATCACCTCCAGGCCAAGGCTGAGATTGCGGAAGCAGCGATGTTTCTCAGCAAACGTGCCGGGCAAGGCGATAACGGTCTTGCTGTGATTGGCTTTTCTCTGGGCGCGTATTATGCGCTGGACCTCGGTTCCTCCGACCCCGAACGCATCCGCTCTGTCGTCCTCTTTTACGGGACCGGGCCTGCTGACTTCAGCAAGTCAAGAGCGGCCTACCTCGGCCACTTTGCCGGGAACGATGAGTTTGAGCCGCAATCCAACGTCGACGAATTGGAGGAATCCCTGAGGCATGCCGGTCGCCCGGTGACTTTCCATCACTACAGCGGTACCGGACACTGGTTCTTTGAACCTGACCGCCCTCAAGCATACAATCAGGCGGCTGCGAGCCTTGCATGGGACCGAACCCTGGCCTTCCTGAAGGGTTCCTCCACCTTGTAAGTCCAATCTAACCCCGCTTCCTGATTAAATGTGCATTCGACATAGCGACTGTTATATGAAAACAATTAACCTTATCGAGTAATAACTGTGAGGAGTTTGTATTCCCAACCGGCGCGGAGTAGGGATCCAGAAGAAAGATAAGCATGGCTCCTGTCAATAATAAAGAAAGACGAAAGCGGATTTCTTTCGTCTTTCTTTGGTTAATAAATCCGATTCTGGAACTGCCGGGTCAGTCGAGGTATTTCAGCCCGGAGCCTGTGTTGAACAGGACGATGCGTTCCTGCGGGTCGATCCACTTCTGCTGGATGAGCTTCTTCAACGCAGCGAGCGTTGCTGCACCTTCCGGGGCGGCAAAGATACCCTCCGCCCGGCACAACTCCTTTTGGGAAGCCAGGAGTTCCTCGTCGCTGACGGCCAAAGCGATCCCATGGCTGTCGCGGATGTCCTGAAGGATGATGGAATCTGCAAAACTTTTGGGCACGCGCAAGCCGGAGGCGACCGTGCTGGCGTTGGTCCAGAAATCGCAAAAGGTGGCACCCGATTCATAAGCCCGCACGACCGGCGCACAACCAGCCGCCTGCACCGAGACCATGCGCGGACGTTTTGCCTCCTTCAACCAGCCCAACTCCTCGAGTTCAGCGAAAGCCTTCCACATCCCGACCAGGCCGGTGCCGCCGCCTGTGGGATAGATGATGACTTCCGGTAAGGTCCAGTCAAAGGCTTCGGCAAGCTCGTAACCCATGATCTTCTTGCCTTCCGTGCGATACGGCTCTTTAAAGGTGGACAGGTCGAACCAGCCCTCCTCGCGCGCCTTGACCCCTGCCATGCCCGCGGCGTCGCTGATCAATCCCTCCACCAGAACCACTTCTGCACCGGCCATTCGGCTTTCTTCCATGTTCGCCCGCGGAGTATCCTTCGGCATATAGATCATGGCCTGCATGTCCGCCCGCGCGGCGTAGGCCGCCATGGCTCCGCCCGCATTGCCGGCCGTGGGAATGATGACCTTTTTAATGCCGAGTTCCCTGGCCTTCGAGATCGCGGCGGAGAGTCCGCGCGCTTTGAAGGACCCGGTGGGGTTGCTGCTTTCATCCTTTACAAATAAATTCTCCAGCCCGAGGGTTTTTTCCAGGTGCGGAAGCCTGAGCAGGGCAGTATCCCCCTCGCCAAGAGAGACCATGTTCTGAGGATCCAGGACCGGCAGGAGTTCGTGCCAGCGCCACATCCCCTTCAATCGGCTGTGGATCTCGCTGCGGTCCACATGCCGGTGCGCTTCGGCCAGGTCGTAGTTCACCAGCAGAGGAGACTGGCAGTCCGGACAATAGGTATGGATCTCCTGCACGGAGTACCTGCGGCCGCAACCGGAACAGGAGAGGTCTGTGACGTAGGAAATTTTCGAGAGAGTGGTTTTGGACGCTGCCATGATAGGAAGCATTGTAATATGTCCGATGAGATTAAGGAGCAGGTTTGGGAGAGGGTGCCGGCACAAAGGCTTCCACACGCGCCCACAGCTCGCGAATGTTGATCGGCTTGGACATGTAGACATCGCAGCCGGCCTCGAGCGCTTTCTCGGCATCGCCCTTCAAGGCATTGGCGGTGACCGCAATGATCGGCACATACACCAGTG
This sequence comes from uncultured Chloroflexia bacterium, assembly GCA_963709295.1. Classification (GTDB taxonomy): domain Bacteria; phylum Chloroflexota; class Anaerolineae; order Anaerolineales; family Villigracilaceae; genus JBGPQJ01. The sequence continues at coordinate 428,875 of CAVPVW010000008.1, forward strand.
CGGTCTTGGAGCTGGTGCGCAAGCGGCGCGCCACCTCATATCCGTCGATATCCGGCAGGTTGATGTCCAGCAGGATCAGATCCACATCCTGGCTTTCGGCCATGGCCACGCCTCCCAGGCCGTTCTCCGCCTCCAGAAGCCGATACCCGCGCGCTTCAAGCGCACGCTTGACCAGCATCATGTTGTCTTGATTATCTTCAATATAAAGAACATTGTTTCCCATTATCTGTCTCTCCTTTAGGTCCCACTTTTCTCATCGATCTTGTCTTCTATGACGTGGATGACCTGGTCCACGAATTTGCGGGTCGGCAGCGATCCTTTTTGATAGATGGCCTCGATATGGCCGTTCAAGCGTTTTCGTTCTTCGGGAGTGATATCCTTGGCGCTGACCACGATCACCGGAATATCCTTTGTGCGTGGGTCGAGCTTGAGCTCCTCCACGAGGCCGAAACCATCCATACCCGGCATGATCAGATCCATCATGATCAGGTCGGGCAGTCGCTGGCGCGCCATGGACAAGCCTTCCCAGCCGTCCCTGGCATGAAACACGCGGTAATTCTTCCGGCTTTCGAGAAAGCGCCGGATCAGCAGGGCATCGTCGTCGTTGTCGTCCACGAGCAAGACCGTGGTGGTCTTTTCATCCAGGTTTTCGAGCGCAGCCTGCAGGCCTTCGCGCGGTGCAGGGGATTGGTCCTGGCTCAAGTGCACATCCACCGCCCATTGGTCGCCCAGGACGTGCTTTTCGACCGGGAAGGTATGCCCGGTGCAGTTGACCACGACTGTTTCATTGGAACTGATCGTCCCCGCCTTCAACAATCTTTTGAAGCCCGGCAAAGGCGACCGCGGTCGCCGGCTCCACCGCCATGCCCTCGCTCTTCGCCAGGGCGCGCATGGCTGCAAAGGCCTCGCCATCCGAGACGGATTCCATTGTGCCACCATGGATTGCTGGGTCAAGGTTCCACAGATAGGTATAGGATTTGCCCGGGTCGCCGGTGGAAAGGATGATGATGCGCGTGTCGGGGACGACCGGCTCAGCCGTATCATTGCCCGCTTTGAAAGCCTTCACCATCGGCGAACAGCCTTCAGCCTGGATGACCGCCAGGTTGGGCACATGGTCGATCAGGCCCATTTCAAGCATTTCCTGGAAACCATGATAGACACCCAACGGCCCCAGCCCACCGCTGACCGCCTGGATATACCAGTCCGGCGCCCGCCAGCCCAGCTGCTCGACGATCTCGTAGGCAATGGTCTTCATCGACTCGCGCGATGGAATCGAACTTGCGCCGCGGTCGAGGTGCAGACCCCTGCGCTTCGCAAACTGCGCCGCGATCTGCTTGGTCTGGTCGTAAGTGCCGCTGACTTTGATCACCTCGGCGCCGAACAGAGCCACCTCGCGCAGCTTCTCCTGCGGCACCATGCTGGTCATAAACACCCACAGCTTGATACCCGCCCGGGCGCAGGCCGCCGCATAGGCGACCGCGGCATTGCCCGTGGAGGCGATCACCGCCTCCCGCACGCCGCCCTCATTCATCGCTGCCACCGCGACGGCGGCCTGGCGGTCTTTGAAGAACTGGTCGGGCCGTAGCGCTCATCCTTGATATACACATGGTCATGCCCGAGTGCGGGCGCGAAGCGCTGGGACAGCCACAATGGCGTCCCTCCGGCAGGGTAGAGATCGAGAGCGGAGGGGTCCGCCAGCGGCAGGATATCCCGGTACCGCCACAGGTTGGACGGACGGTCCGGCAGGCCGCGCAGAATCTCGCGCTTGAAAGTCTCGAAATCGTAATGCGCCTCCAGCCATTGCGAACTGCAGTTTTTACAGACAGCCGGAACAAAAGGTTCATAGGGCTGCTGCTGACCGCACTCGACGCATTGAAGGAATTTTGGAGACGCCATTCTACTTTTCCAGTTTCTCCGCGGGCTCGGTGAGCCGCGCCTCAAGCGGGAGTTCCACATAGAATACGGAGCCCTCGCCCTCCACGCCGGAGCTTTCCGCCCACAGGCGCCCGCCGTGCATTTCGATCAGCCTGCGGCTGATGGGCAGACCCAGGCCGGTGCCGCCCGCCTTGCGCGTGGAGGATGAATCCACCTGGGCGAACTCCGGTGAAGACCTCCTCCAGTTTGTCAGCGGGGATTCCCATGCCGGTGTCCTTGACCTTGATCAGGACATGTTCATCCGCGCAGGAGGCAAGGATCGAGATCTTTCCGTGTTCGGTGAATTTAATCGAGTTGTTGACCAGATTGATCATCACCTGGCGCAGGCGGGTGCGGTCCGCCGTGATTTCCACTTCCCTGTCAGAATTCGCTATCAATGAAAAGCGAGATGTTCTTTTCGCTGGCCAGCGTGGAGGTGATGCTGGTGACCTCGTCCAGGATCTCGTGCACCCGGAATTTCTCGATGTTCAGGTTCATGCGCCCGGCCTCGATCTTGGCCATGTCGAGCACGTCGTTGATCAGGTGCAGCAGATGCTTCCCGTTCTTCTGGATCAAACCGAGGTCGTTCTGCATGTTATCCGTCAGAGGACCGTCCAGCTCTTCCAGCATCACGTCGGCAAAGCCGAGGATGGAGTTGAGCGGTGTGCGCAGCTCATGCGACATGTTGGCCAGGAACGAGGACTTCAAGCGGTCCAGTTCGCGCAGCCGGTTGACAGCCTGCTCCAATTCCGCGGCACGTTTTTCATTTTGCTCGGAAAGCCTTAGGTTTTCTATATGGGAACTTAATTGACCGGCGACGGCTTCGATGATCTCGCGCGCTTCCTCGGTGGACATGGCTTTGTCAACCGTCAACTGGCCGATGGCCTCGTCGCGTACCGATAGAGGAACGGCCATGGCATGAGACTCGCTCTGGTGTCCGTCATCTTTAAGGGAAACCACTTCAGCCAGATTGTAGGCGTATCCCAAAGATCCATCAGCGAGTGAACCGGTGTAAGCTTCCCAACCTTCGTGGGTCAGGCGGCGTGTGATTAGTTCCGCTTCGGCACGATACCGTTCCGCCGTTTCGAGCAGGCGCAGGTTCTCGATCTGCTGGGTCACCTGGCGCGCGACACGTTGAACGAGTTCCTTTCTTTCTTCCGTCCAGGCTTCATCCTTTAATTCCACATTAAAGGCTCCGACCGGTTCCCCGGTAATTTCGAGTGGAAGTGACAATGCATGGGCATTGGACGATGATGTCATATCCGCGCCTGATAATGTGATAACCTGGTTTTGATCGAACACAAAGCTGGTTTGTTCCGGCCTGTGGATGGCATCCATATAAGTTGCCCAGCCCGTCCGCGTCAGCCGCCGCGACTGAGATTCGATTTCAGCACGAGCCTGCTCGGTTTGAGCGAACAACTCCGAGTTCTGGATGGCAATGGCCAGCTGCCCGGCCAGGGCTTCGAAGGCCGGTAAGTTGACCTCGCTCAGCGTGCCGGGCTCTTCACTCTGCATATCGAGCACGCCGAGGATGCGTTCACCCGAGATCAACGGCACAGCCATCTCGGAACGGGTCCTGGGAAGCAATCGATTGGGTTTGAAGTTCGGGTTTTCCAGCGTATCTCCCACAATGACCGGCTTCCTGTCGAGCACCGCCCGGCCGTTCAGGGAGGCGTAATCAATGGTCAAGCGGTGTCCCCGCTTGAGGAGCGCCTCACCCACTTCGCCGGTGCCGGCGCGCAGGAGGAGCAGGCGCCCAGCCGGATCAGTCCGATACACCTGTGTGTAATACAGACCGAACCGGGAGCGGATTAACTCGGCGGCTGTCGTCAACATCTCATCCATGTCCGCAACGCTACTGGTCACGGTACGGCCTACTTCGGAGGCCAGCTCCAGGTCGTGGGTGCGATCTGCAACGCGCTGCTCGAGAGAACCAACCAGGTTCCTTAACTGTGAGGTCATGTTGTTGAATGTGGCTGCCAGAACACCCACTTCATCGCGGGTGGTTACCTTTACTTCGGCGTCAAGTTCTCCGGAAGCCACCTTGTCCGCCATGGTCTTGAGTTGGAGAATGGGATTGGTAATCAGTCGGGCCAGGAACACCGCGGTAGCGCCAACGATGGCGGTGATGACGAGAAGCAGAAGAATATTGCTGCGCGTCTGGGCATCCACGGATTGCAGGGCCTCGGCACTGGATTGCCTGGCTACGACCCGCCAGCCAAGACTGGAAATATTCCGGGCAGCCATGTCAGAGCCCGGGACGCCTACAGGAGCCTGACTGGCAAGGTTAAGAATATCATCGTGCAATAATTCGACGAAGGTTTGGTTGGTTACAAAGAAAGCACCGAGGTCAAGGGTCGCATCCGCCATAGCCAGATGGTGAGTACCATCCTGCTCGGCTTCCAGCTCAAGTTCCTGACCGCTGGGCAGGTAAATATCCGTTTTTCCGGTCTGCCCGAACTGCCCGCTGAAGAGCGACGCCGCAAGGGTGGAGAAGTCCACTGTCGAGCGTAAAACGCCTACAACATCCGTGCCATTCTCCGCATAGATGGCGGCAGCCATGTTGATGGCTATGGTTTGGCTGCTTTCATCGTATCCCGGCTGGCCGATGTACACCCCCTGATGAGCTGCCGTTTGCCACCATTCTTCATCTCCCTGGTAATAGTCCGAGGTGCGGTTGGTGGACGCGATATTCAGCCCCTGACGGTCGGTGAGGAACACTCCACATGTTCGGGGAATTTTTCCTTGAAGTGCACAAGTTCTGCAGAGAGTTCGTTTTCCAGGACAGAAGCCACCAACGGGTTGGCGTTGTCATCCGCTGCATCCGCCGCCCTCCACTGCTGATCGAGGATATCAATGGCTGCCGGGCTCAGGATGGTTTCCATGGTTGCCTTCACCGCTTCGTCTTGCAAAGCCTCGTTGATGGCCAGCGAACTCACAAGATCATATTCACGCTTGACCGTCTGCCCGATCTCCAGCGCCTTGGCCTTGGCGAGATTGTTAAGGTTCCCGCCGATGTTCTTCGTGATCGTGGTGCGCATGGATTGGATGGAGGAATAAGACGCAACTCCCATGGACAATAATGCCATGAGCACAAAGGCGGTGATCAACTTGGTGCGGATGCTGCCCATGGCCGCCTGGCGGATAACAAAAGCCACCAGCCCTATCGCAGCCAGGCCGATCGCAAAGGGGGCAAAATTTTGCAGTGTGGTGGACCTGAGTCGGAAGGCCGGGTTCAACAATTCGATGCCGATCGTGACCATCACAGCAACAACTGTGGCAATAATAGCCTTCCGCCGTTCTGATTTTGGAAACACCCAGGTGATCAGGACAGACGCCAGGATCACAATGTATGCCAGGGCAAGCGCAAAAACATTACCCAGGACAAGAACTGCCAGGATGGGCGGAACAACAGCGAGGCCATATATTATCCAGAGGCCTCCCACCAGCCTGCCCCGGCGAATTAGGAAAAAACCCACAATACCCGCTGCCACCATCAGGATCGTAACCGGCGTGAGCAGATAATCCGACGCATCAAAATGACCCTTCTGGAGAATAAAGACGTTATAGACCGAGAAGATAAAGAAGACCACCCCAAGGAAGGTAAAGATTCCAGCCGTCCATAAGGCCAGTTGGACCTGTCTGGCGGTGGGAGCATCAGGTGTATCTGTGGTTGTACTTTTTTCCTTTGGAGAAAGCGCCATTTGGAATTTAGCGACGGTCTTTCGAGCGGCCGATATCACAGAGACCTGTTGAGAAACCCCTTGAGCTGCTGTCATGGCAACCGGTCCGGCAACCTGTGCACTTGCGGTTTCAACCAATTTTTCAGCAGGCAAACCTTCCGGTGCGAGGGGCTGTGCCTCAGGTTGATTTACCTGCTGGTCAGCAGTTTTCGCCTCCGGTTCAACAACGTGGGATTTAAGCACTTCCGCTTCAGGAGCGGCAGGTTTTACATCCGGCTGGGGAATCTGCGTTTTCAGCGTTTTCGTCAGCTGGTCTTCGACCTCCTGGTTGGGGTCGGGGTCGACCTGTTTGGCATCCGAGAGCAGGGATTCAAGCCGTTTGTATTTGGGGTTGTTTTGTGACATAAACGTTTAGCTCCTCAGCGAGCTGCTGATACTGCTGCGCGCCCCGGCTGGTCGGTGCATGGACCAGGACGGGTATCCCGGCCAGCTGGGCTTCGCGCAATTTGGTGTCAAAGCCGATAATGGTATTCAAAAGTCCGACATCGAAATACGAGCGCATCTGTTCCAGCATGCGCGTGTGGAAGCTGCCGCGCCTGTCGAACATGGTCACCAGCAGGCGGTAAGCCAGCTCGGGGTTGGTTCGCTTTCGAATCAACCGGATCAGTTCGAACATGTCCGTCAGGGCCTGGATGGAAAAGAACTCACACTGCGTGGGGATGATCAGAAGGTCTGCGGCGGTTAGGGCGTTGAACGTGAGCGGCCCCACCGAAGGGGGGCAATCCAGCATCACCACCTGATAATCCTGAACGCTTGGCGTCTGCAAAACTTTGCGCAGCTTGTATTCATATTCAGGCATTTGGTACAACTCGCGGCTGATCGTCAGCATCGCATCGTTGGACGGGATGATGTCCAGTCCCGGCAGGTTTGTTTCTGCCCTGGTGGTCGCAAGGTCCACTTCGCCTGTCAACACCTCGGCGATGGAATAACTGGCTTCGTTGGAGTCCAGCCCAACACCGGAGGTCAGGTTGGCCTGCGGGTCAAGATCGACCAACAAGGTCTTGATCCCCAGCCTGGCGAAACTTCTCCCAGGCTGATGGCGGTGGTGGTCTTGGCCACTCCGCCTTTTTGATGGCAGATCGCAATGACGTAAGGCATCAGGTTACCTCTTCGGGTCGGCTCCGTTGCCACTAGCGAGGGAGTGAGACTCCATCGCTGGGCGGATCGGCTGCAGGGTGGCGCTCACGCGTGAGGCACCTAGGGCTAACCCCACTTCACGGATGGCTGTTTGCAGAACATCCTCCACCGCGCCGGCGCGCTGGATCTTCTGGCCAATGGTATTGACCATTGTCTCCAGTTCGGCCTGGGATCTGGATTCTTCATAAGAACGCGCGTTGCGCACCGCGATGGCAACCTGGTTCGCAATCGATTGAAGCAGAACCACGTCATCCTCTTTGAGGCCATCGACAATATTCTGCTGCACGTCGAGCACCCCCAGCACCTCGTTGCTGATGGATATGGGCACTGCCACCTCGGATTTCGTATCAGGAAGCAAGGGGTTGGGCAGCCAGTTGATATCCTTTGAAGTATCCGGAACGAGCACAGGCGCATTGGTCTCGGCTGAACGTCCGACCAGGCCTCGACCTTTGGGAATTTTGTGACCTCGCGCCAGCATCGCGGCTCCGGCTTCGCCGGTTCCGCCAGCCATGATAAGATCTCCGCTGGCTTCATCCTTTAAATAGATGTGTACATGGTAGTAATCAAAGGCGTCCTGCACCTGATCCACCACTTCTTTTACGAGTTGCTTCGGGTCGAGGATGGTCGAGAGGCGGCGGCTGACCTCGGTGGAGACGGTCAGCGCGCGGGTGCGTTCTGTCACGCGCTGTTCAAGCTCGCCCTGCAACTGGATTAACGATTCATTTGCAGATCTCACTTCCGAAAGGCGATCGCGCTCTATGCTGTTTCGAAAGACGACCGAGATCAGTGACATCGCGCCGAGGGCCATGAAGACACCCGCCAATGTCGCAACGTCAATTCCAACGCTGGCGGGCATGATAAATAGGCCTGAAACAGTGACCACCACCAAAATAAACAGCGCCAGAGGAGTTAGAAGGATACTCCCCAAAACAAATGCCAGCGGGATAAAGGAGTATAGTATTGTAGAACTGCCTCCTCCAATTAATGCGGTGGCATAACCGGCAATCACGACACTCCCTGCCATCAGCCAGCCGCCCCAGACATAATAGCGGCTGCGGCTCAAACCATACACAATGAGCATCACGATGGCCAGGGTACCCAGCATCAACCCATTTGCACCTATGGATCCCCTCGCAACAGATGACGCTATCGCCCCCATGATAAGGAAGATAAATAGCGAAATCGCCATCCATGCCTGAAGACCTGCGCGACTTCTCTCGCCTACTTCTTGAACAGAAGGATGAGCCGATGCGACGATCCGGTCGAGGGATCGCCAGGTTTTATGAGGTCCCAACCACCAGTTACGTATCCCGTTGCTTAACGTAGGTCTTTTTTTTATCTGACCGGTATCCATGGGCTCTTGTTGTAATGTGCTCATACTATTTCCCCTCGAGGTCATTGGCAGAAGCCAGTTTGACGCTTGCCTGTTGGCCCAAGGCACGACCAAGCTCGCGAACCGCCACCTGCAGTGCGCTATCCACGGTGGTGGCGCTCTGGATCTGCTGGCCGATGGAGGCGATCAAGGTCTCCCGTTCGGCCCTTTGCTGGGCTTCCGCGTAAGAAGTGGTATTTCAAGAGCGACAGCCACCTGGCTGGCGATGGATGCAAGCAGGTCTGCATCCTCCTGCCGCAAGCCATCGGCGATGTTATGCTGCACATCCAAAACTCCCAGCACCTGCTCGCCCATGGATATCGGCACCGCCACCTCGGATTTGGTCTCCGGCAGAAGGGGGTTGGGCAGCCAGTCCGGGTTTTTGGAAGTATCAGGGACGAGGATTACGTTGTTGGTGTCGGCTGCGCGACCCACCAGGCCTTTGCCTTTGGGCAGTTTATGTCCGCGCGCCAGCATGGTGGCGCCGGCATCACCGGTTCCGCCGGCCATGATCAGTTCCCCACTGGATTCATCCACCAGGTAAATATGCGCATGGTAGTATTTGAACGCGGACTGCACCTGGTCGACCACTTCCTTGACCAATGCCTTCTGGTCGAGGATGGTCGAAAGGCGGCGGCTGACCTCCGTGGAGGTCCTTAGCGCTTTTGTCCGGTCTGCCACGCGCTGCTCCAACGAACTGATCAGGTCACGCAATTGGGAGGTCATGCTGTTGAAGGTCCTGCCAAAGCACGCCGATCTCATCGTTGCTCCGCACCGCGATCTGGCGATCAAGAGATCCTCGGGAGATCGATTCTGCCACCTCGGCGATTTCTTCCACCGGGTCAAGCACAATTCGGCGCATGACCAGGTAAATTACCAAGGCAACCAGGGCAATCGCGGCGGCTATGCCACCTCCCAGCCCCGCCAAGACGGTGTTGTTGGATTGTTTGAATTGATCCTGGCTGTAGTCCACCATGATGTCACCCAGGACGTGTTTGCCGGCTCCATGGCAGGTCTGGCAGCGTTACTCGTTGTATAGAGGCACCGAGTTGCGGATGATATCACGCCCTTCTATGGTCACCGCAAGATAGGCGGGGCGTTCCTCCACAGGGTGTTGATGACAGCCCCAGCAGGAAGGGTCCTGCTCGCTGGAGGGCATACTTTCCTCGGGCTGACTTCACCTCCGGGAAACCCGGAGGCGAACGATGTGAGCAAATAATCATCATCATAGACCGCGATGCTGTACAACTGCTGGTTCGCCACATTCTGCCCCAATTTTTCAAGCGAATCCTGGATGTCCGCTTTATTTCCGGTCATCATGGCTTCGATCAGCAGCGTTTCCGCAATGGCGTTAATGTTTTGGGTTTTCTGGATCTCGCTGTTCCACATCAGCGACCTGAAGTGCCGCGAAAGGGCGAAGAACACGAATCCCAGAACGATCACCATCGTGAGACCAATACCCACAGCGACCTTAAAGTTAAGTCCCTGATTTCGCCACCATCTCATGCTTCACATCCTTGATTGAAACTGAAACGCTGTAAGTCATGGGGTACTCATCTTTCACGCACTCATGGTCTCGTCATGCCCGTTATGTCCCCGCCGATATCCACGAGGCTGTCGTATAACGCCTGGAGGATATACGTACTGTTGTGTGAGAAGGCACCGCCATCATGAGTGGAGTAGTTATAGTTGTAGGCGGCCTTCAGTAGACGAGGGGTCCAACTGTTGTAGCGATTCTCAGAATTGACCTCATCCAGGTCCGCCTGTCCATTACCATTGGTGTCAAGGAAGAAATACGGGTGGAGTGACAGTTCGTAAACTATTGGCACACCGACGACGTCTTTTGCATGAGCCTGGATCGCCTGAAGTAATTTGGACTTGATTTATTCCACCTCGTAAAAGACACCTTTCGAAATATTCCCGTCTCCATCGAAGTCGGTGGTATTGACGCGGATATTCTTGGGATCAATGCCGTCGAAGGTATGACACTCAATGCACGTATCAATCATTAATTCGTGGCTGTGCTGGTCGTGACAGCGGACGCAGGCAAAGAATTCACCCCCACGGTCATAGCGCCCATGATAAGAGATACCGGCATATTCATACGCGCCATGAACCTCATATCCGAAGGGGGTCGCGGCCGAAGTGGAATGGCTGTTGACGAATGCAAGGTTCGCATTGGGAGTATCCTCCTCGGTCAGCTCCAGCTTATTAATGGAATTATCGACGGTTTCGGTAGACCCACGTCCCTGATGGCAGGTAATGCAGCGCGCCTCCGGGCCGAGGCCGCCAATCCACTCGCCCGAAGGAAAGGTGACACTATCCAGGGTATAGGTTGCCTCGTTATGGCACACGTAACAGGTGATGGTTGTCCCAATCGGTTTGGGGCTATCCACCACGTCGACGGCAGTCCCGTCCACGCCAAGAAAATCAAGAAAACCGGGTCGGCTGTGGCAGCGGGCACAGGCCACGGGAATTTCCTGGGGATCCGCTTCGTCCCAGTGCCTGAAAGCCTCGGCATGGTCGTCGGCATGAGGAGAGGATTCCCACAATTCTTTAAACGATAACGGCACGGGGGTGGGAACGATTGGAGTTTCCTCTACCGGAGCCGGTGAGGGCGTCGATGCCCGGCCGGCGAACTGCAGGCGGTCATGACCACTGCAATCCCGACGAGGCAGACCACTGCCCAATATAAATTTCGCCCATGGAACCGATATTGTTTTTTCATTGTCATCTCCTGTTCACGCCTTTTTTTTCATTTCCTTAAGTGCCTCATACAGGCCCGCCCGGTCCACCACGGCCGCGATCTGGTTTGCCACTGCCTGGATCAAGGCAGCATGCTCCGGTTTGAAGTGACCGGGCTGCTCATGAGTCAGCAGGATCAATCCGAGAGAACCTCCCAACCAGTCCGCAAGCGAGGCAGCCGCGGCAGAATGAACCTTTTCATTCCACTTCGCCATCCAGTGTTCCTCGGCATACGTGTCCTGGATGATGAGCGGTCCGCCAGTTTTACTTAATTCAAGGATGAGTTCATTTGCTCGTCCGCTCTCGATCTTGAGCGACGAGTAGGGATAAGCCTTATAAAGCGGTTTTTCCGGGTTCAAGATATAGCCGGCATTCGCCCCCAGGCCTGTCACAAGCACATCCAGGATCGTCTCCAGCAGCTCATTCAGAGGCCGACGTATGGCGGAGAGATTCCCGATCTCCATCATCACGTTCATTTCCCGGTTGCGCCGCCGGATATCGTCCTCGGCGCTCTTGACCCTCAGCTTCGTCTGGATGCGCGCCATCAGCTCGCGGCGGTCGAACGGTTTCATCACGTAATCATCCGCGCCCATGTTCAGGCCGGTCTGCACATCCGTAGAGTTGAGGCGGTTCGCCGTCAGGATGATCACGGGGATGTGAGCAATTCGGGGATCGGAACGCATTTCGCTGAAGACCGCAAAGCCGTCCTTCTTCGGCATGTTGATATCAAGCAGGACCAGATCCGGCATTTCAGCGCGGAGGACTTCCAGAGTCTCCTCGCCGTCGCTGGCCATCAACAACTCATAGCCTTTATCGTTCAGGTAGCGCGCAAGCAGGGACACATTGTCCGGCATGTCGTCCGCGACCAGGATTTTGAACGCATTTTGGATGGACAGACCTGGCTCGTACTCTGCGATTTCCGCATATCCTCCAGATGCCGGCTCACCACCTGGCAGATTTGTTCGGGGGGAATTGGCTTGATCAGGGTCTCATTCACCTTCAGCCGCTGCGCCATTTCCCTCAAGCCGGGCACATCGTAGGCGGTGATCAAGATGTTGTAAGATGGACGCCCACCGGGGTGCTGGCGGAGTTTTTCGATCAACTCCAGGCCGTTCATGTCGGGCATCATCATGTCGGTGATCAGCAGGTCCACGGGCAGGTCCTTGACCTGATTCAAGGCATCCTTGCCGCCAATGGCAGAGATGACCTCGATGCCCGGTCCCAGCTGGGAGATGGCGCGCCCGAGCGTCCTTGCCGTGCCGGGATGGTCATCGACAATCAGGATGCGCGCCTGCGTCTGCGGGTTGGATAGAGTGGTAGCGCTCATAATTGCTCCCATTATCCACCGGCATCCGCCTGCGGAACGATTGGCTTGTGGAGGCCTTGGTTGGGGAAAGTTGGCAAAAGAAAATCCGCCTCCCAGGATTTTGGAGGCGGATTTTTGAAAATTCGGAGTTATTCTTCCTTTGCAGGCTACTTATGGAAAAGGGATTGTTTGCCCTCGATCATCCTGCTGATCTCTTCCTGCGGCAACGGCCGGCTGAAGAGAAATCCCTGCACTTCATCGCAGGAATTCGTCCTTAAAAAGGCAAGTTGCTCCCGCGTCTCCACCCCTTCCGCAACCACTTTCATGCCAAGCGAATGCCCCATGGCTATGATGGATGCTGCGATGGCCTCCCTCTTCCGCCCCAACCCGATATCCTGAACAAACGAACGGTCAATTTTCAGGGTCTTCAATGGAAAGTTTTTCAGATAGGAAAGCGAGGAGTAACCCTTGCCAAAATCATCGAGGGAAAAATGGATGCCTGATTTTTTCAGGATCCGCAGGACATTGACACTGTTCTCGAAATCCTTCATGGCCACACTCTCCGTGATCTCCAGGCGCAGGCAAAGGCCGGGAAGTCTGCTCTCCTTCAAGATCCCCTTGACCATGTTGACAAAATTCCGATCCCGGAATTGACGCCCCGAGATGTTCACGGACACCCAAAGATTGGCATGCCCTTTTCTTCTCCAGATCTTGAGTTGCGCACAGGCTTCACGCAAAACAGATTCGCCAATGGGGATGATGAGGCCGGATTCTTCGGCAAGGGGAATGAAGTCTGCCGGAGAGACGATTCCGCGCTTGGGGCAATTCCAGCGCACCAACGCTTCAAGACCTGAAATCCCACCGTTGTCCAGCGAAAGAATGGGCTGGTAGTACACCAGCCACTCCCTGTTTTCCACGGCGTGCTTCAGGTCCGCCTCCAGTTCCAGCAGGGCAATGGCGCGTTCATACATTTCTACATCAAAGACCTCGCAGCACCCGCCGCCCAGGGCTTTTGCGCGATACATGGCCGTATCTGCATCGCGCAGCAATTCTTCGGGTATGGAGTACTGGCCGTTGAAAACCGTGATTCCAATACTGGTGGAGCACGAGCGGTTGACCGAACCAAGCATCACGCCTTGCGCCAAACGTGCCTGAAGCCTTTCGGCCGCATGGATGGCATCGCCCACATCTTTGATCTCGTACAACAGAATGGCGAATTCATCCCCGCCCAGGCGCGAGATCGTGTCTTCCTGGCGCAGACACGTTTGTAACTGCTGTGCAACGGCGGCCAGAAATTCATCGCCCGCCGAATGTCCCAGACTGTCATTGATCACCTTGAAGCGGTCCAGATCGAGAAACAACACCGCAAACGGACGGCCCTGGTGCCGTTTCCCATATTCCAGCCGCCGCCCGAGGCGGTCCAGAAACAGATTGCGATTTGGCAGACCTGTCAGCACATCGTGCAAGGCGTCATAAGTCAGGCGTTCCTCCGCAATTTTGCGATCGGTAATATCCGTCTGGGAACCGGACATTCGATAAGCCCTGCCTTCCGCATCCCGAACGGCCAGGCCTCGACAGAGCATCCAGCGTTCTTTTCCGCTGGCATGCGATATCCGGTACTCCGTTTCAAAATGCGCCCTGTTCCCGCCAAGGTGGGCGTCCAGCAACGCTTTAAACTCGGCCAGGTCATCCGGATGGATACGTGAGAGCCACTCCTGCGGATCATTCAGGATCTCATCTTCTCCAATGCCAAGCATGGATTTCCAGCGCGGGGAGTAATAGATGACGTTTGTCCTGAGATCCCAGTCCCACAAGCCGTCGTTGGCACCGCGCACGGCAAGTTCGTAGCGTTCTTCGCTTTCCCGCAGTGCCGATTCCACCCGCTTGCGCTCGCTCAGTTCTGCCTGCAGGGACTCATATAATTGGTTTTGTTTCAAAACGATGGCGAGCTGGTTGGCGACCTCGTGGGCAATGGACTCCTCCTCCGCCGTGAACGGGTTTCCAGCGGCGCGCGCAAAATTGAGTCCGCCGATCAACTGTCCCTGAGAAAAAAGCGGGAGATAAAGCCAGGACCGGAAGCCCTTCTGTGCCAGGGCTTTATCCAGTTCGTTACAGCGCGGGTCCGTCGGCACGTCATCCACCCGGCAGGCTTTATCCTGCAGAAGTTCGTCGATGATGTACTGACCATACTCTTGAAGCGTAATGACAGATTGCCCCGCAGGATTGAAATCCTCATCGAAACTTGCCACAAGAAAGGTTGCTTCGTTTTTCTCAAAATCAAACAGGGTGATACTGACGCGCTGACTGGGGACTAATCGGCGGATGCGGGTTAATGCCTCCCTGGCGATCTCGGTGGGAGATTGCGCGGAAAGCAATGCCCGATCTACGTTGTGCAGAAGTTCAAGCCGCGAAGGCAGACTTAAGCAGTGCCGTCTCTGCCCGTTCGCGTTGCGCCAATTCCTGTTGCATGCTGGTGAAGAGTTGTGCGTTCTCGATGGCGATGGCAACCTGGACTGCAACGTCCTCCACCAGATTGAGATGCTCTCTTGTGTAGGAATTTGGCTGGTAGCGCTGGACCGAAAGCACGCCAAAAGTACGTCCCTGTTTTTTGAGCGGAACAAAGATGAGGAGGTAGTTAGCTGACTGCGGTCGCCGATGTGCGGGTAGGGAACACTCCGGTCATGTTCCACTTCGGCGTCGGTGAGCAGGTGCAGGATGGATTCCCCTTTTTCGAAGACCCGCCAGGCGTGCGTGCCGGGAATCAGCGGGGAATCGGGTTCGTCCCAATATTTCCCGCTTTCGTAAACCGCCAGGTAGGTGACGGTGCTCTCGGTCTCATTGAAAACACGGACGGAGTAAAAATCGAACTGGACGAGTTTTTCGAGCTGCTGTCGAATGACCTCAAGCACGGATTCCAGGTCAGTAACCTCGGAAATTATACGGTCAATTTCATTAAGCACAACCAGTTGATTGGCCGTCTTTCTGATTTTTTCTTCCGCCTGCTTGCGAGCCGTGATATCCTGTACTGCGCCAACAATTCCCACCAGGTGATTGGTATTTTCATCCCAGATGGGATGGGCATACACTTGAACCCATTGAAGTTTCTTCGCCTTTGTAATGGTGCGGATTTAGTGCGTAACCGATTGGTTGTTCTCTAATTTTGTTAGTGCCTGGCGATCCTTTTCGACATCTTCAGGATATAAATGGGCCAGCCAACCACCATGTGCCTTATATTCATCTAGTGTGTAACCCGTCATGGCCTCAAAGGCGCCAGCCACCCAATTGAGGGACATATGACCTTCTCCGTCGATTTTGGTGGAGAATGTGTAGTCGGAGGTTACTGAAGAGATCAGACGGTAACGTTCTTCACTTTCCCGCAGCGCCAATTCCACCCGCTTGCGGTCGGTAATATCCTGTTTGATACCGATCGCCACGATGTGTTTATCTGTCTCATCGAATCCCTTTACCGAGGTATCGGCGATCCAACGCGTCTGCCCATCACGCGTGAGGATACGGAAATCGCATTCCCAAGGGATGGAAAAATCCTCATCCGTGATGCGATTAGCTTCATCATAGGTCAGGTGCGCAAGGTTACCGCGTGGAAAGCCTTCCAGCTCCACTTTTTTCCACTGCTCAAGGCTCATCAATTCGGAGGCGGGGTAGCCCGTAATCGAGAGAATGCCCTCACCTAAGAACCTTAATTTGCGCGTGGAGGGATCGAAAACATACGGCACCATGCCCGCAGCGGCGATCGCTTTGCGGTAACGTTCTTCGCTTTCACGGATTGCGCTTTCAGCCTGCTTTTGAGCAGTGATATCGGTCATGATGATGGTCAGGCTGGTGGTTTGACCCCCACTTTTTATAGACCCGATCCGAATTGAATCCCAACTCCCCCGTCCATCCGGGGTGATCGTCTGAAGCTCAATGGCTTGCGGCTCGCCGCTGGTGAAAGCCTTTTCGATGACTTGAAGGGCGGAATCCACCTGGTCAGCGGGGAGCACTTCGCGTACGTTTTTCCCAAGATAAGTCTCCACGAACCGATTGATAAACACGATCTTTCCGCTGCGTTCAATTTCGAGGGTGAAGTCAGGTGAGTTTTCCACCAGCGCGCGGATGCGAGCGTCTGCAAGATGAGATCGATTTAGGCTTACACTCAGGCGATTTTTTAAATAATAGGAAGATACAGCGGCAATCGCCATAATGGCAATGACAATAAATAAATCGGATACATTCGTTCCTGTCGGTGGGTGAATACCAAACCAAGGCAGATTATTTTCCGCGTAAAACGCCAAAACAAGCACACCTAATGCGAGGAAAGTGAAATGAATAAAACGTCGACGTTCCAGGATCAGCGAAGCAATAAAGAACAAAACTGGCATAACGATGACAGCAATATCATGAATCCCGTTGCCAGTCAGCAGTAGCGCCAAAAGCCCGCATATCATTATGGAGAGCATTATGAATCCGGACCGCTCTGGTTGACCCCGTACATTAAGCTTGTAGGCAAAGGTGGAAAGGAGAATTCCTGCAATCATAATGACAATTGTGGAAATAACCTCTAAATCCCCCAAAATGCCAACAATTGAGGCACCAATGATTGACAAATAAAGAATATGCACAATCCTGGCGCGGCGAGTTAGCTCTTCATCCTCAAAGACAGGCGGAGTTAACCAGCTATTAAGCTTCTTAATCAGTGGATTGGTCGTCAGGTTCATTTTGGCGTTTCTTTTACAATCTTAATTGTCTCCACGCTGACCTTGCACATGCGCTCCCGCAAATCCGGACATGCCTTCCGCGACGAAGACGCCTTGCCCGTCCTCGATACGCGATGGAGGAAAGGGTGGTTGCGTGCATGAGTTTGATCCCATTCTTCCACCAACCGCCTGTGAAACGATTATCCTATGGATGCCATGGTTAGTAATAGAAAAACCACCTCCCGATGAAACGGTCAAAGATCAGTCGATCACCAGGCGGTACCCGCTGCCCCGGACATTGATCAGCATGGTGGGCCGGCGCACATCCGGCTCGATGGCCTGGCGGATGTGGTGAACATGCCACTTGACCACCTCCTGCGCCTCGCGCATTTCAGCCTGGTAGCCCTGGGCTTCGGCCACCAGAGTTTGGTAATCGACCACGTTCGGCGCATGGCGCACCAGCACCAACAAGTAGTCGAAGGCGGTGGGAGGCAGATCGGCCTCGCGCCCGTTGATTGTCAGCCGTCGGGTGTGCAGGTCAAGGACCAGCTTGCCCCGCTTCAGATAACGGTCGGCGGAGCCAAGCGGAGGGGGTGTCTCTCCGGCATCTGCTCTGCTTCCGCGGTCAGACTGCGCAGTTCATCCTGCAGCGCATCAATCTGCGCCTGGATTTGCAGCTTGCGCCGTTCCGTCAGCTGCCGGGCAAGGATGGCGCGGGTGCGTTCGACGATATCATCGGGCTGCAGCGGCTTTAACAAATAATCGGTGGCGCCCCGGCGCAGCGCCTCCAGCGCGGAGGACAGGTCCGGTTGTGCAGTGAAGAGCACCACGGGCAGCTCGGGGTGGCCGGCGTGGATGATCTTGAGCACCTCCATGCCGTTCATATCCGGCATGCGGATGTCCAGGTAGACCAGGTCGAAGGAGTGCTGCTCCAGGTAATCCAGCCCCTCCTGCCCGCTGGCGGCGCTGGTGACCTGCAGCCCGGCTCGCTGCAGGATGCGTGTGAGTGTCTGACGCAGAGCCGCCTCATCGTCAATGATCAGGATGTGACCGTTGAGAACCATGCCCATTCCTTTCAATTCACCGGCAGCCAGATTCTTGAAGGTGGTGCCGCCCTGGGGGTTGTTTTCCGCCTGGATCTCGCCGCGGTGCTGCTGGAGGATGTCATAGGTGATGGTCAGCCCGAGCCCGGTGCCCATGTCCTTGCTGGTGATGAACGGTTCGAAAATGTGTGGCAGAAACTGCGGGTCGATCCCCGTCCCTGTGTCGGTGAAAGTCAGCAGGATTTTTCCCTGAGATGGAAGATGTTCACTCCGAACAGTCAGTTGCCCGCCCTCGCGCATCGCTTCGATGGCATTCATGAACAGGTTCAGGAAAACCTGGCGAAGTTGCTCGGGGATGCCGGAAATAATCGGCGGGTCTGGGGCGGGCTGGAAATCGAATCGAATGTTGTTGTGGCGCATGTGGGTGGCGGTCAGGGCGCGCACAAATTCGACCAGGTCGTTGACCTGGACGTCCTGGTAATCTTCCGAGCGGGTCGGGCGGTAGGCGGTGCGCAGGCGGTCGATCAGGGCGGCCATCCGCTCTGTTTCCGAGATGATGATCTCCAGATCCTGCCGGCCCTGCTTGCTGAACGTTTCCTCCTCCTTGATCAGGAACAGGGCGTTCTGGATGGCCTGAATCGGGTTGTTCAGTTCATGGGAGACGGATGCCAGCAGACGGCCGACCACCACCAGTCGCTCATTCTGAATCATCTGGCTGCGCATGGCCTTCTCCTGTTGAAGTGAATTCTGCAGCTTGGCATACAGGCTGGCCTTCTGCAAAGCCACAGCCAACTGGTCTGCGACCGCCTCCATCAGCTGCATCTGCCGGTCGGTCAGGGCGCTGCTGGATGTCTGCTGAATGTCCAATACACCCAGCACCTGTCCCTCGATCTTGATCGGGATCGCCATCTCCGCCTGGGTGTCCGGCAGGAGAGGATCGCTGAACATAGAAGAGGACCCGGTCAACAGCGTTGGTCGTGAATGGCTCGCCGATCTCCGCCACATGGCCGACAATGCCAGTGCCCACCGGCAGGCTGAAGTTCGTCCTTCTGGAGAGTCTGCCCCGTTCGCCGCTTCCATGCCCGGCCACCAGGCATATTGCTGGCGGAGTCCAAAAGGTAATATTTGAACATTGTAAAAGCCAAAATCCCTGTACAACAGGTCCACCACATCCTGCATCAACTGGTCGGGATCCAGCGAACTCGCCAGGCTCTGGCTGATTCGGTATAGGGCATTGGTTTCCTTGAGGCTCTGCTGCATATCCTCCAGCAGGCTGGCATTATGTATCGAGATGGCCGCCTGGGCGGCCAGGGTATCCAGGATGGCCAACCATTCAGGGTCGGGCGCCAGGGGGGAGCGATGGAATATTTCCAGTACACCCTGCAGTTGGTCCTTGCCGAACAGGGGGACTCCGTAATAGGTAACGAATTCCTCACCTGCAATGGATTTTGTCAGAACAGGGTTGTCAAGCGTGGTCAAATCTTCGATATACAAGGTCTTGAGTTGCTGGGCAGCCTGCCCGGCAAGCCCGCTGCCGATTTCGAGGCGGGTGAACCTCAAGGCCTGTGTGCGGAAACCCTCCCCGGCGGCAAATTCAAGCCTCTGTGTCTTGGGGTTGACCAGCAGCACGGAGGCCGCATCCACATGCAGCTGCTTGACCACTTCGCGAACGAGCAGATACAGGATCTGGTGCAGGTCCATGCTGCTCAGGACCGCCTGTTCAATGCTGAACAGGGCGCGCATTTGTTCCATCTGACGGGATTTATCCTCCGCAGCCTGGCGGGTCTTGTCCTCGTCCTGCGGGAAAATTGGTGGCGCAAAAAAAGCCCGCAGACGGCTCAACATCGAATCATCCCGAGGGACAGGCTTGCAGACATGATTGGAAACACCTCCCGGCGGCGGGGAGGGGCGTTACGGATCGTCATTCTTTCTCCCTGGATAGACGATTTGTAAACTCCCACTTCGTTCGTGATTAATTGTACCCCACTTTACAAATGCCCAGAGAGACCACGGTCAAGATTTTTAAACAGGAAATTGCGCGCAGGGGTAGCGATTTGTCGCCCTACGCGTATTTGCTTGTAGAATTGGCGCTTAAAACAAACCGGCTATGGTCAACCACCGGCCGCCGGGCAGAAGGGAAACGCCGACGACCACCACAACGAGCGATGCAAGTAGAAATAGAAAGCCGTTGCGGTAGCGGACGTTATCGCCCTTGTCCTTGCCCAGCCCGGTGAGATGCGCCAGCACGACCGCCACAAGCATGATCCCCAGATGTTCGAGGCGGTAAGCAGGCCAGAATCCCTGCATGCCTCCCAGGATCAAATAGAAGCCGCCGAGCAGCAGCTGCACATCCATCAGCGAGGTGAAAGCCACTCTCAACCGGTTGGCGGTATCATCGTAGGGCTTTTTCCCGAACCAGCCGATGCCAAATTTGATCAGGGCAGCCACCGCGACGATGATGGTCGCCCAGCGAAGAATGGAATGAAGGGTAAGGGTAATTGTCATGACGACCTCCAGGGTGAGTGCGAAATGATCCCAACGATGTGGCTATTATACATCCCGGAGGCGGTGCGAAAGCCGCCCGCTCACTTCCATGGATGAACGCCTGCCATTTTCACGTATAATCAAAAGAGACAGGCGGAGGTGATATGGCAAACACATCCATTTTGACTGAAACCCGCGGGCGGGTCGGCTTGATCACCCTCAACCGTCCCCAGGCACTCAATGCCCTCAATGCGGTGCTGCTCACTGAATTAATGGAAGCCCTGGCAGCGTTTGATGCTGATACTGCGATCGGCGCGATGGTCATCACGGGCAGCGAGAAAGCCTTCGCTGCCGGCGCCGACATCAAGGAGATGGCCGATTCCTCCGTGATGGAGATGATGGCCAAGGGGTTCGTCGAGCGGTTCGACAGCCTGCGCAAGATCAACAAACCGGTCATCGCGGCGGTCTCGGGCTTCGCCTTGGGCGGCGGCTGCGAGCTGGCACTCACCTGCGACATGATCGTCGCCTCCGAGACGGCAAAGTTCGGCTTGCCCGAGGTGACTCTCGGCGTGATCCCCGGCGCAGGCGGTACCCAGCGGCTGACGCATGCCCTCGGCAAGGCGTTGGCAATGGAGGTCATCCTCAACAACCGTACCTTGTCCGCGGCGGAAGCCCAGCAGTTCGGGCTGGTCAACCGCATTGTGCCGGTGGAGCGTTTCCTGGACGAAGCCCTCGCCCTGGCTGCGGAAGTAGCCGCGCGCGCCCCGGTCGCTGTGCGTCACGCCAAACAGGCAGTCAATGCCGCCTATGAGTCGACTTTAGCGGAAGGGCTTGCCGACGAGCGGCGTCTCTTCTATCTATTGTTTGCCACGGAAGACCAGAAGGAAGGCATGAAAGCCTTCCTTGAAAAACGAAAACCCGAGTGGAAGGGAAAGTAATCCGCGCACCGGCTGGACATGACCACATACACTGAACTCAAATCCGCCCTGGACAGTCTCGGCTTAAAAGACGCGCCGGTCATCGCGCACGCCTCGCTCAGGTCGTTCGGCGAGGTCGAGGGTGGGGCACCAATGGTCGTGCAAGCCTTCGTCGATTCCTTCGGCGGGGTGGTCATGCCGACCCATACCTACAAGACGATGCTCGTCCCGCAGGCCGGACCCGATAATAACGCGATGGACTATGGCAAGCCGGATCCTTTCAACGCCGAGCCTGAATTCTTCACTCCCCACATGCCAGCCGACGTGTTGATGGGCGTCCTCCCCGAAGCCTTGCGCCAGCGCCCCGGCGCGAAACGCTCCAGTCACCCGATTCTCTCCTTTGCCGGGTTCAACGCGGATGCCATGCTAGCCACGCAAACCCTCAAAGAGCCGCTTGCGCCGATCCAAGCCTTGGCGGAAGAGAACGGCTGGGTGGTGCTGGCAGGCGTGGATCACACGGTCAACACCAGCATGCATGCCGCTGAAAAACTCGCCGGACGCCGGCAGTTCATCCGCTGGGCGCTGGCGAGGGACATGCTGACCCGCCCGGTGCCTCTAAAGCTGGCGGGACACAACTTCGCCTCGACCTCGGTCAACGAACGCGTGGTGGAATGCCCCGGCTTCCCGGGATGCTCGGCGGGGTTTCAGGCCATCTCAAAGGATATCCAACCCTTTACGAAGAGGGTCACGGCTGGCAGTTCGGCCATCCAGGCATTCCCGCTGGCGGCCTTGTTCCATGCCGTCATCAGCAAGATCAACGCAGACCCCAAGGCGCTGTTGTGCTTCGACCCCAACTGCGCGAGGTGCAACACGGTCAGGATGACGTTGTAAGAAATATTTGCCCTTACCCTGTCATCCCCCGTAATCGAGGGAGCGTAACCTGAATAGGGTGGCGAGCTGCTATGCAGTCACCATCCTAATTTTTTATATTCTAGATTCTGAGGATTACTGGTACACCAGCGGCTCCACCCGCCAACTGTCTTCGCCGATCAGCTTCTTCAACCGCTCCAGCATGTCCGGGCAGACGCGCGTGGTGTCGTTGGGGAAGTCCAGCAGGTAACCCTTCCCGTCCTCGAAGATGCGGAAGGAGAAGTGGTCCGAGCCGGGGTAGGAGATGAGGATACCGTAGATGTGCTTGATGCGGCGCCGGTCGCGCTCCGGGTTGCCGCTGGGGCGCATCAGGATGGAGATCAACTGCGGGGGTGTGTTGCCAACCTCCGGCGCTGAACTGACCTGCGGCGGCAGGATGGGCAACGGGGTCGGGCGCTCCAGCTCCAGCGATTCGATGACCGCGCTGAGTGTCAGGCCGGCATCGGGAATTAGTTCCGTGCGGGCGGGAGGCGGGTCAACGATTTCAGCAACAGGCTCACTCGAGGCTGCTGCCACAGGTTCAGGCAGAGGATCTACAACCGCCGGGATTTCTGGGACAGACTCAACCTTTTGAGAAACGCCTGCTGGAGCCGCTGCGCCAGCCTGAGGTTCTTCTTCGATCTTCTCCGCAGGCTGCGCAGGGAAGAAAGCCGCATCAGGCGTGGCCGGGACGCCAAATCCATACTGCCGATTGGGGGCGACGTAATTCTCCCAGTCGGGAGGAAATTCCGGGGGCGGCGGCGCGCCGTCCAAGCTCGTCGTCAGGATCGGGGATGAAGTCATTGACCGGCGAGTTCGCGGCCGGACGGGGTGCGGGCTGCGCGGCAGGCTGCTGAGGAAGAGTCTCTGTTCTCTTTATTACGGGAGCAGGCTTATCCTTTTTGCTTTGAAGCGGCGCCGGAGAAGACGCGTAGAAAGTGACTTCCGTCTTGATCTCGTCCACCAGAATCTTCGGCGGCTGGCTGGACAAATCCACCTTGCCGTCGATCACAATCACCTTGCCCTGCTCGCACAGGGTTCGGGTCTTGTCCCAGGTCTTCGGGAAGATGACCAGCTCAACAGTGCCTTGCATGTCTTCGATGGTCACAAAGCCCATCATCTTGTCGGTCTTGGTCTTGTACGGGCGCACCGCCGCCACCATGCCCGCCACCCGCACGCGTTCTTCGTGAGCGGCGTCGTTGAGGGTGATGGAGTTGTGGCTGACGGCTTTGGTCAGCAGTTCGGTGTGACCGGACAGCGGGTGGTCGGACAGGTACAGGCCGATCAGCTCGCGCTCCCAGTTGAGCATCTCCTTGCGGTCGACCTTGATATTCTCGGGCAGGGTGATGGTCTCCGCCTGGACTCCCGTCGCAGCCCCGAACAGGGACATCTGCCCGGCCTCCGCCGCGCGGAAGTGGCTGGCGCTGGCGGCAATGATGCGGTCAACGGAGGCCAGCATGGCCGGACGCGGACCGAGGCTGTCGAGCGCGCCCACCTTGATGAGAACTCTCGATGGCGCGCTTGCCTGCCGCGCGCAGGTCCACGCGTCGGGCAAAGTCGTTCAGGTCGGTGAAGGGTCCGCCCTTGCGCGCATCGAAGATCAGTTGCACCGGCCCTTCGCCGACGTTTTTCACCGCGCCCAAGCCGTACCGGACAGCCGGCCTCGTTCCCTTTTCCGATTGGATGTCTTCGATGGTGAAATCGTAACAGGATGAATTTACATCCGGCGGCAGGACTTCGATGCCCAGCGAGCGTGTATCGGCCACGTACAGGGCGATGCGATCGGTGTCGTTCTTGAAGACCGACATGAGGGCGGTCATGTACTCGGCCGGGTAATGCGTCTTCAGGTAGGCGGTCTGCACCGAGATGACGCCGTAATCAGCGGCATGGCTCTTGTTGAAGCCGTAACGCGCGAACTCCTCCCAGTCGGTGAAGACCAGTTCGGCGGTTTCTTTGGGCATCGTTTTGGACGCCCCTTTGATGAATTTCTGCTTGTGTTTGACGAGCTTCTCGCCCTGCTTCTTGGCGATGGCCTTGCGCAGGTCGTCCAATTCGGAGGGAGTGTAGCCGGCCAACTCCACCGCCGCCCGCATGATCTGTTCCTGGTAGATCGGGATGCCGTAAGTGTCCTTAAAGATGGGCTCCATCGAAGGATGCCGGTACTCGACCTTCTCCTGGCCGTGCATGCGCTTGATGTAGCTGGGGATGAACTCCAGCGGGCCGGGGCGGTAGAGCGCCACCATGGCGATGATGTTGTCCTGCGTTTGCGGTTTCATCTCCATCAGGTAGCGGGTCATTCCCGTACCTTCCACCTGGAAGACGCCGGCAGTCTGTCCGCGCCCATACAATTTGAAACTCTCCGGGTCGTCTACCGGAATGTTGTCCAGCGTGAATTCCTTGCCGTGGCGGGCTTTGATCATGTCACAGGCACGAGCCATCACCGTCAGCGTGGACAGGCCGAGAAAGTCCACCTTGAGCATGCCCAGGCTGTCGAGGATGCCCATCTCGAACTGGGTGACCGTCTTGATGGGAGTCACCTCCGAGCCCGAGGTGGGGCGGTGCAGCGGAAGGTAATCCAGCAAAGGCTTATCGCCAATGACCACACCTGCCGCGTGGGTGCCGGCGTTACGCACCGTCCCCTCCATGTGGATGGCAGTGTCGATCAGCTCGCGCATGGTTTCGTTGGAGTTGTAGGCCGCCTGCAGGTCGGGGACTTCCTTGAGCGCATCGCTCAGGTTCATCGGTTTGCCGGGGATGTTCGGCACCAGCTTGGCCACGCGGTCCACTTCAGGAATGGGGATGTCCATTACGCGGGCCACGTCGCGCAGCGCGCCGCGCGCCGCCATGGTGCCGAAGGTGATGATCTGCGCCACCTTGTCGTCGCCGTACTTGCGGGCGGTGTAGGCCAGCATTTCGGAACGGCGGTCGTCGCGGAAGTCGAGGTCGATATCGGGCATGGACACGCGCCCGGGATTGAGGAATCGTTCGAAGATCAGTCCGTGCTGGATGGGATCCACCAGCGTGATCTCGAGGGTATACGCCACGATGGAGCCGGCCGCCGAGCCGCGCGCGTTGTACCAGATGCCCTGTTCCCGCGCAAAGCGGCACAGGTCCCACACAATCAGGAAATAGGCGTCGAAGCCCATGTCGTGAATGATCTTGAGCTCGTAGTCCAGCCGCTCGCGGATGTGAGGAGCGGACGCCCGGTCGCCGAAGCGCCGCTGCGCGCCCTGCTCGCATAGGGACCGCAGGTAGGAACCGGTCGTGTGTTCCTCCGGCACAGGGAACTCGGGCAGGTGGTAACCCTTGAAACCCAGGTCCACCTTGCAGCGTTCGGCGATGGCCACCGTGTTCGAAAGCGACTCGGGGATTTCCGCGAACAGCGTGGACATCTCCTGCGGCGAACGCAGGTAGTAGGACGGGTCCTCGTAACGCATGCGGTTAGGGTCGCTGAGCAGCGCCCCGGTCTGGATGGCGAGCAGCACGTCCTGGTATTTGGCATCCGTCTGCTCGATGTAATGCACGTCGTTGGTGGCGACGAATTTCGCCGAGTAGCGTGCGCCAAGCTCGACCAGCCGTTTGTTCAGGTCCACTAGTTCGCGGATGTTGTGCTGCTGGAGTTCCACATAGAACCGGTCAGGACCGAAGACATCGTAGTACCAGTCCATGCGGCGGACGGCCTCCTGCGGATTCTCCTCCATCAACAGGCGGGGAATCTCAGCCGACATACAGCCCGAGGTGCAGATCAGGCCTTCGGAGTGGGCTGCCAGAAACTCGTGGTCGACGCGGGGGTAATAATAGAAGCCTTCCAGCTGCGCGGCGGAGGCGATCTGCAGCAGGTTGCGGTAACCGGTCTCGTTCTCAGCCAGCAGCAGCAGGTGCGAGGATTTCTTATCGAGCTTTGAGTCGCGGTCCTTCATTCCGCGCGCCGCCATGTACGACTCCATGCCGATGATGGGCTTGATGCCGGCTTCGGTCGCGGCGTTGAAGAACTCGATCACGCCGAACATCGTGCCGTGGTCGGTGATCGCCAGCGCCGGCATGTCCATCTCCCGGGCGCGATTGACCAGCTTCTTGACGTTTGAAAATCCGTCGAGAAGCGAATATACCGTGTGGACGTGGAGATGAACGAACGACATGAGCGGTTTGGAGTTCGCTTTATCTGGGGGCTACCTGGATTATAGCATCCACTGGTGGGCATACGTCTTAAAATTTCCAGATAGCTTGTTTTTCTAATATTGATTCAAGCCACTATGCGACGAATGGAACGATGTCCGGTGCTTGCTTGTGTTTTTTGCTATAATCACCTCGCATCCATCCACCCTCAACCTGCAAACCGGACAATAAAAAAATGACCAACCTTCTGGACTCTCCCGTTATCCTTGCCACCCGCCGCAACCATGGACTGGAACACGCCACGATTCATATTCTCTCCGGGCACTTCCCGGGCAAAGCTCTGGCGGGACACTCCAACCCGGGCGGCTTCTTCATCCTGGGCAATGTGCCAACCGAGTCCGTCCGCGAGGCAGCCGCGGAGGCGCTCGTGCGCCTGCGAAACGGAGAAACCAAGCTGGCGGTGCATCCCGGCTGCGGGACGAACTACGTGGTCGCCGGTGCGCTGGCCGGGACTCTCGCCTGGCTGGGAATGACCGGCGCAAAAAGTGGTCGTCAGCGACTGGAACGGCTGCCGTTGATGATCTTACTGTCCATGGTGGGGTTTATCATCAGCCAGCCGATTGCGCCTGCCATCCAGCAGCGCATCACCACCTCGGGTGACCCCGGCAGCCTGGCCATCGTCGACGTGTACCGCGTCCGCAAGGGCGTGCACCGCATCGTGACGCGAAAGTAAACAGCCAACCATGCCTGTCCATCTTATTCTACGGCACAGACGAATATGCCATCACCAGCCGCGTGAACGAGTTTCACAAAGGCATGGGTGACCCGACGACCGCCGCCATGAACACATCCCGGCTGGATGGGCGCTCTGTGACCGAGGACGACCTGAACAACGCCGTCAATTCCATGCCTTTTCTTGCTGCACAACGATTGATCATTTTCAGCAGTCCTTCCGCGCGTTATGCGCAGGCATCCCAGCAGAAGAAATTCCTGGAATTCCTGAAACAGGTGCCGGAAAGCGCGAATCTCATTCTCATCGAGGTGGGGCAACTAAAAGAAACTCACTGGCTGGTGAAATGGGCGAGGAATGCCGGGCAAAATGTGGATGCGCAGGCGTACAACATGCCCAAACTGCGCGACATGCCCGAATGGATTGTCAAAGAAGCTCAGGCTCAAGGTGGGAAGATCGACCGTCAGGCGGCAGCCCGCCTCGCTGAAATGACCGGCGAGGATACGCGCCAGGCGTCGCAGGAAATCACCAAGTTGTTGACGTATGTGGATTACAAACATGCCATCGAACTGGCAGACGTGGAAGCCGTGAGTATCGTCACCGCCCAGGGCAACGTGTTCGAGATGGTGGATGCGCTGGGGGCTGGCAATGGGAAAAAAGCGCTGGCCTCGCTCCATCAGCTGCTCGAAAGCGAGGAACCGTTCCAGCTTTTGGGCATGGTGGTGCGCCAGTTCCGCCTGCTGCTGCAAGCCCGCGAGATCATGGACGCGCGGGGGAACGCACAGGCCGCAGCCAGGGAGTTGGGCATCGCTCCATTCGTCGCTGAGAAAATCTTCGGCCAGGCGCGAGGGTTCAGTCTCGAGGTGCTTGAGGCGATTTACCACCGCCTTCTGGAGTTGGATGAGGATGTCAAGACGGGGGTCATGCCCATCGAAACAGCGCTGGAAATGTTCGTGGTGGAGCAGACGAAGAAGAACTAACTTACAAAAAAGTCGTCCTGCGGAAATGCGCAGGACGACTTTCAATATCCAAGATCAGTCAACGAATTGACCACCTGTGATCTCTTTTTCCACCAACTTGCGCCTGGAATCAAAGGTCAGGCTGACATCAATGGGCTGGTAGCAGCGCTGGCCGCCAACGATGACCTTGCGGCAAATATACCCGCTCGTGCTGCCGGAGTCATCGTATTCAATGCTGAGATCGTTGAACAGATTAATCCGCGCCTGTATCTCCTCGCCGCAGCGATTGCATTTAACTTTTATATAATACGAAATCTGGTCCTCAGCGGGTTTTGCTGAAAAGAAGCCTCCGATTTTTTTAAGAACCCCATACTTCCTCCACACTACGACTTTAAAATGGCTTCTATTGAATCCAGTTCCTGGCTGGTAAAGCTGAGATTGTTCAGCGCGCCAAGGTTCTCCTCGAGCTGCGCTGCGCTGCTCGCTCCGACGAGTGCTGAGGTCACTGCCGGATGCCGCAGCACCCAGGCGAGCGCCATTTGAGAGAGCTTTTGTCCGCGCTGCTGGGCAATCACATTTAGTTTTCGTATCTTTTCAATATTTGCATTCACATCATCGGGCGTGAGCCAGACCCGTTCGGTCTTGGTGGCGCGGGCTCCCGCGGGGATACCGTTCAAGTAGCGGTCGGTCAGCAGCCCCTGCGCGAGCGGCGAAAAAACAATGCAGCCGATGCCTTCTTCCGCCAGGACATCCAGCAGACCATCCTCCAACCAGCGGTTGAACATGCTATACGATGGCTGGTGGATAAGGCATGGCGTCCCCAATTCGCGCAGGATTCGCGCCGCTTCACGGGTGTATTCAGGGGGATAGGAAGAGATACCTACATAGAGCGCTTTGCCCTGGCGCACGGCTGAGTCGAGCGCACCCATCGTCTCCTCAAGAGGAGTTTCGAAATCGAGGCGGTGGCTGTAGAAAATATCCACATACTCCAATCCCATCCGCTTGAGGGACTGATCGAGACTCGCCATCATGTATTTGCGTGAACCAAACTCTCCATAAGGGCCAGGCCACATATCATAACCAGCCTTGGTAGAGATGATCAATTCGTCGCGATAGGGATGAAAATCTTGTTTCATCAGCCTGCCGAAGTTTTCCTCGGCGGAACCAGGCGGCGGGCCGTAATTGTTGGCCAGGTCGAAATGGGTGATACCCAGGTCGAAGGCGCGTCGCGCGATGGCGCGCGAATTCTCGAAGACGTCCAAACCGCCGAAGTTGTACCACAGCCCGAGCGAGATGGCCGGGAGCTTGAGTCCGCTGCGCCCGACCTGCTTGTAGGGCATGGTGTCATAACGACTTTCTGAAGCCAGGTAACTCATGATTTTTTCTCCATTGCTAGAATAATGTCGGTTGATTGGCGCTGACCCCTTTGGGTGGAAACAGCCCGCGCGCCTTGAGCCATTCTCCATCGGGACCTTTCCACCCGAACCGCGCGAGGTCCACCTTGCCGCTGTCGCTGAATTGCACCCCTTCAGCCTCCAGCATCTCACGCTGCTTCTCCGCACCGGGGCGGGGGCTGATCTTACCCTGTGAGTTGATCACCCGCTGCCACGGCACGTCATCCGGGCAGTGCGCCATGGCGCTGCCCACCCAGCGCGGACCCAGCAATTCGTAACTCTTGAGATTCACCGTCCCCGGCGGCGGGATCATGGATGCGATCTGCCCGTAGGTGGTCACGTTACCGGGCGGCACTTGCCGGGCGATGTCCCAGACCAGGGCATTGTAGACTTGCGGGTTGGGAGGAGAAGAGAAGGGGGACATGATGCATCCTTTCATTTTTTGTCTACCGACCACTGCCACGCTTTTAACTTGTCCAATGCCTTATACGCCGTCAAATCCAGCTGCAGCGGGGTGACCGAGACATAGCCTTCCCCCAGAGCGCCGACATCGGTTCCATCCTCCTCAACACCGGTAGGAAACTCACCGCCGATCCAGTAATACGGCCGCCCGCGCGGGTCTTTGCGTGCGTCCAGTGCATCGTGATAGACTCGCAGCCCCTGGCGGGTGATCTGGATGCCTTTGATCTGTTCTTCCGGCAGGCAGGGCACGTTGACATTGAGCAATACCCCCTCCGGCAATAAATTGGCGATCACTTGCGAGGCGACCCTGCGCAGCAATGCGCGCAGCGGGACCGTAATCCAGCTCGCCGTGACCGGGCTTGGAATCAAGCGAAACAGCGATGCCCGGTACTTCGCTGATAACCGCTTCCATTGCCGCGGTGACCGTGCCGGAGTAGGTGACGTCGTGCCCGATGTTGGCGTTGGGATTAATGCCTGACATTACCAGGTCTATCTTTTCCTGAACCACGCCCAGCAAGGCCAATGCCACACAATCAGATGGCGCGCCATCAGTGGTGAGCGCAGGGGAGCCGTCTGCCAGTTTTGTTTCACGCACGCGCAGAGGACGTTCCATCGTTTTGACATGCCCCGAGGCCGACCAGTTGCGGTCAGGGGCCAGCACGGTTACCTTCCCCAGTTTGCGCATTTCCTGAGCAAGAGCCAGCAGCCCGGGCGCGGTTACACCATCATCATTCGTTACCAGAATATGCATTCAGCCTCACCACTTTAGATGTATTATTTACCGGGCATCCTTTAGAGCTGCCTTTAAATTTTGCAGAGCGTCCACCGGCGTTGGATCCACCTGGTAGGCGATCGCCAGATAAAAGGCCATGTAATCTCCAAAGTGGATGGCGGTCCACATTTGCGCGAGAGGGCTGTCGCCTTTGGCGTCGTACATATCGGCATTCAGACCTTCGAGCATGAAACCCTGCCGGGTGATTTCGGTGCGCAGGCGGTTTCGTGGATGGTCGGATGCGCAGCGCAGGAACAGGGTCAAGGTGCGCGGCATGAGCAGGTCAGGGGGATTGACCAACGCGGCAAAGGCGTTGTGGTCGGCTTCGGGCAGGAATTCAAAATTGGCGCAAGCCTTGGCCAGTTCATTGATCTGCCCCTTCCAGCGGCGTGCGACCGGAGAGAGGAGTCCCGCCCCATAAACGCTCACCCAGCGGCCCACAAGCTGGCCGCTGTAGCGTTTGGCGGGATTGTTCGCCGCAGGGACCGACGCAACCAGGCCTGCCTGCTGTTTCTTCATCTCCGCCACTGCCGATTCGATTTCAACCGACTGGTCGGGAATTAATCCCAAACGGCAGAACAGCCTCAGCAGCAATCCAAAGGAAAATCCCACCGCAGCGCGAGGCTGCCCCTTGTGCTCGAACTGCCAGCAAACAATGTTGTATTTTCTTGCCTGTTCCACCAGTTCGCCACCCGTGCAGACTGCCACTACACGGCAGTCACTTTTCAATGCAGCACTAAAAGAATTGAGTGTCTCCTCGGTATTACCCGAATGCGAGGAGGCGATGACGAGTGTCTCCTCGCCTTTCGCCCAAGCGGGTAGTCCGTAATCGCGATGGACGATGACCGGCACCTTGCAGAATGGAGCAATGTAGGCTGCCAGCAGGTCCGCGCCGATGGCGGAGCCACCCATACCGCAGACGATGACCTGCCGCACACCCTGTGCAGAGCCGGGGTCCGGCAGGGATTGCCCCAACGCCCAGGCTTTTGCGAGTTGGTCGGGCAGACCGTCGATTTCACCGAGCATATTTTGCTTGTCGATCAGTTGGATGTTATTGAGGTCGTCGAGGTTCATTCTGATTCAGCTTTCCTGTTCATAAGAGAATAAATTTCTTTTTTATTCCAGCCGGATTGTGCCGCCAGCAGAACGGAAATTTCCTTGGCTTTTTTACCGCTTTTTTGTTCGCGCGCGATGGCAGCCTGCAAACGCTTTTCAGCCCAGCGCTCATGCGCGGATTCACGCTGACCGGCCACGACCAGGACAAATTCGCCCCGCGGATCGTGCTGCGCGAAATGCTCCCGCACCTCGCTGACCTGTCCGCGCACGAACTGCTCGTGAAGTTTGGTCAGTTCGCGCGCTGCCGTCATGGGGCGGTCTCCAAGAACATTCAGAAGGTCATCAAGAGCAGCCTGCAGACGGTGAGGTGTTTCGAGAAAGACCAGCGTATAAGGCAAGGCAGCAATTTCGCGAAGGAGTTCCTTTCTTCCCGCAGAGGTGCGCGGCAGGTAACCCAGGTAGAGGAAGGAGTTTGTAGGCAGGCCGGAGGCGGCCAGGGCGGCGATCGGCGCCGAGGGTCCGGGCAACGGGCTGACGGTGTGTCCAGCATCCAACGCCGCTTTCACCAGTTCGTAGCCTGGATCGTTGATACCCGGCATACCGGCGTCCGAGACAAGGGCAACATCGCCTTCGGCAAGGGCGGAGAGAATCTTGTCCAGTTTGGCCAGCTTGTTGTGCTCGAAGTAGCTCGTCAGCGGCGTGTGGATGTCAAAGTGCGTCAACAGCTGGCGGGTGTGGCGGGTATCCTCGGCCGCGATGAGCCGCGCCTCGCGCAGCGTGCGCACCGCGCGCGGACTCATGTCCTCCAGGTTGCCGATCGGCGTGGCGACGAGATAAAGCGTACCCATGGCGTGATTGTATCACTTCGCCGAATGCTATAATGATTGCGAATACTGACTTAAGGAGCAAGCCATGCAGCCTTTCTATGAAGATTTCCTGAACAACCTGAACGAACTGCACAG
The DNA here is from genome assembly GCA_963709295.1 of uncultured Chloroflexia bacterium. GTDB lineage: Bacteria > Chloroflexota > Anaerolineae > Anaerolineales > Villigracilaceae > JBGPQJ01. The sequence goes on from CAVPVW010000008.1 coordinate 461,590, forward strand.
CGATATCGAAAATGGATTGGATGGACTCACACCTGCTGCGCTGGATTGGGTCCCGCAGCCGGGCATGAACTCGATCGGGGTGTTGGTCTTTCATCTTACCGGGGCGGAACGTTTTTTGATCGGCGAGGTGATCGCAGGGGACAACGCCAACCGCGACCGGGACGCCGAATTCAAGGTGCAGGGCATGGAATTAAACGCGCTTGTTGAAGCGCCTTGCCGACAACCGTGCTTATATCTCCGGGGTTCTGGAAGGGATGACCCTGTCTGATTTGGAAGCCCGGCGCAGGTTCCGTCACCAGCGAGAAGTGACAGTCGCCTGGGTGCTGGGGCATGCCCTTAAACATACAGCGACCCATACGGGTCAGATTCAGTTAACACGCGAGCTGTTGGACAGAACCAAACATTGACCAGCAGAAATTGGCATACTCTTGAATTCAAAGGAATAAAAATGATTGTCATTTCCGACATGATGGGCACATTGACCACCGGCTCCCCGGTTCTGGGGCTGGTGGACTGGGTGCGCCACAACCAGAGCCGAACTCGCGCCAACCTGTACATGGCTTCCATGCTGCCCAACTACTTTCTCGCCAAGCGGGGCTGGATCGACTGGCAGAAGTGGGGCCAGGACTTAATGGTGGATAGCCTGGCGCTGATCAAGGACGCCACCCCGGAGAAGTTCGCGCAGGTCGCCGAGTGGACGGTGGAGCACAATCTCTGGCCTAAGCGCCGCGAGGACGTGATCACCCGGCTCCAGCAGCACAGCGAGTCCGGTGCACAGGTCCATGTTGCCAGCAGTGTCTTCGAACCGGGAGTCGAGGCGTTTGCCAAACGATTCGGCGCACAGGCCATCGGCACCCCGGTGGAGTATGTAAATGGCACGCGTCCGCCTCGCTACGGACCTGGTCGCCAGCGAACGCAAGATCGAGCAGGTGCTGCATCGCCTGAACGTGAACCGCGTGGATTATGCTTATGGCGACACACTGATGGACGTCCCCTTGCTCGAACACGCGGACCACCCGGTGGCTGTCTACCCGGATGCGAAACTGCGCGCCCTGGCGCAGGAGCGCGGCTGGGAAATCATCGGGGAAACGGCCAGTTATCCGTAAATATGAAAGGCTATAAGAGTTGATGCCCGAGGTGACGCGCGTCACACGCTCAAAGCAAGCAGCGAGATCCAGCTACAACCAGATGAGCGGGTGGTATGACCTGATCGCCGGAAGCAGCGAGCGCAAGTTCCGGGAGAAGGGTCTCGAACTGCTGAATGCCGTGGCGGGGGAGACGGTACTCGAGGCGGGATGCGGCACGGGGCACAGCCTGCTGACCCTGGCACATCAGGTCGGTCTTGAAGGCCGGGTTTACGGCCTCGATCTTTCAGAGGGAATGCTGGGGCAGGCGCGCAGCCGGTTATTCCGGAGCGGGTCGAACAATCAGGTCATGCTTCAATGCGGCGATGCGGCTCATCTTCCCTTCCCGGCCAATTCCTTCGATGCGCTGTTCATGAGCTTCACGCTGGAACTGTTCGACACTCCTGAGATACCGCCTGTGCTGGCAGAGTGCCGGCGTGTACTGAAAATCGGCGGACGCATGGGCCTGGTCTCACTCGTAAAGAAGAACAGATTTATGGTCGATTTATACGAGTGGCTACACTTGCAGTTTCCCGTTTTGGTTGATTGCCGACCTATCTTTGCCAGAGACATAATCGTGGAAGCTGGATTTCAAATTATGGAAGCGAAGGATCTCGTCATGTGGGGGTTGCCGGTGGACGTGATCCTGGCCTGTAAAAACAGGTGAAATAGTCTTTCGCCTAATCGCGTTACCTCTTGAACTGCGTCTCGTACAACTGGGCATACAGCCCGTCCAGTGCGAGCAGCTCTGCGTGCGTGCCGCGCTCGACGATCTGCCCGCGGTCGATGACCAGGATCAGGTCCGCGGCGAGGATGGTGCTCAGCCGGTGCGCGATGACGATGGAGGTGCGCCCCGCCATCACGCGCTTGAGCGCTTCCTGAATTAAGGATTCAGATTCCGAGTCGAGATGACTGGTAGCCTCGTCCAGCACCAGGATGCGCGGGTCTTTGAGGATCACACGCGCCAAAGCGATGCGCTGCTTCTCGCCGCCGCTCAAGCGGTAGCCGCGCTCCCCCACCACCGTGTCGTACCCGTCCGGCAGGTCCATGATGAAATCGTGGATGTTCGCGGCGCGCGCAGCCGCCTCGATCTCCGCCTGGGATGCGTCCAGTTTGGCGTAGGTCAGGTTGGTGCGGATGGTGTCGTGGAACAGGTAGGACTCCTGCGTCACCATGCCGATCTGTGTGGCAAGCGAGGCGAGCGTCACCTCGCGCAGGTCGTGCCCGTCGATCAGGATGCGTCCCTGCGCCGGGTCGTACAGCCGCGGGATGAGATAGGTCAGCGTGGTCTTTCCAGCGCCGGAAGGACCCACGAGCGCCACCAATTGTCCAGGGTCGGCATGGAAGGAGATATGCTCGAGAGCGACATCCCGTGCCTGGGATTTGGATTCAGCCTCCCCGTCGTCTGCATCCAGTTCCTCCTTCTCCTTTTTTCCCTTTGATTCAAGCGACAACACCGCCGTGACATTGTCCATGCTCCCAAAGCGTTTGACGTCGCTGAGCAGAATGGATTCGTCGATGGCGTAGTTGAAGGTGACGTCGTCGAAGACCAGTTCACCGCGCGTCTGATGCAATTCCAACGCACCGGTTTTCTCAGCGATGTCCTGCGGCAGGTCGATCAACTCGAAGACGCGCTCGAAGCTGACCACCGAGGTGGAGAACTCCACGGGGGCGTTGGCCAGCCCCTGCAGCGCGCCGTACAGGCTGCCGAGGTAGGAGCCGAAGGCGACGATCGTGCCGATGGTGAACGCGCCGGCGATGACCAGGTAGCCGCCGAAGCCGTAGACCAGCGCTGTTCCGACCGCGCTGACCAGTCCGATGGTGGCAAAGAAAGCCGTGCCGTAGACCGCGCGCTGCACGCCGATATCGCGCACCGAGGCCGCACGCTCGCGGAAGCGTTTCTCCTCGTCCAACGTGCGCCCGAACAGCTTGACCAGCAACGCACCGCCGATGTTGAGCGTCTCGTTCATGTGGGCGTTCATCTGCGCGTTCAGCTCCATCGAGCGGCGCGCGAACTCGCGCAGGCGGTCACCCAGTTTTCGGGAGACCAGGATGAACAGCGGCAGGATGATCACGCTGACCAGCGTCAGCCGCCACTCGAGGCTGAGCATCACGATCAGGATGGCGGTTGCCTCGATCACGTTGGTGATGATGCTGACGATGGTATTGCTGATGGCGTTCTGCGCGCCGACCACGTCGCTGTTGAGGCGGCTCATCAGTTCGCCGGTCTTCGTATTCGTAAAGAAGCGCAGCGACAGGCGCTGCAGTTTGCCATAGAGCGCGGTGCGCAGGTCGTAGATCACGCCTTCGCCGATCTGGGCATTCAACTGGCGCTGCACCACGCCGGCCAATCCATTCAGCGCCGGGATGATCAGCAGAGCCAGCGCCAGCCACGCCAGCCCTTTCAGGTCGCCGGCCGGGATGACCACGTCGATCATGCGTCGGAAGATGAGTGGGATGAGCAGCGACAGACCTGTGCCGATCAGGATCATCACCAGCATCCCGGTAATCTGCCAGCGATAGGGGCGCGCATACGTGAGCACGCGCATCAACAGCTCCCGCGTAACCTTGGGAGGCTTGCTTTCCGAGCGCATGTAAGAACCGAACCAGCCGCCGTGTCCGTGCATGGACATATCTCCATTCTGGGCGAAGCTCAAGGCTGCGCCAAAATCTAATTGTGCCCCCGTGCGGTATATTTGGCAATCATTTTCTCGGTTGAGTTAACAAAAGTCAAACGGGGGAAATACCTGAGCGAAGACCTCATGATTAAACAAGGTGCAACGCCGATTTCTAATTTTGAGTATTGTAATAGCGGATAACTTGCCCTAAAACAGGATAACTTAGGTCTTATTTTATTCCATAGGAGATTATCGCATGAGCACTCTTGACCAGGCTGTACAAACCCAACTGAACAACATCCAGAAAAAAACCGGAAAATCGTTTGCAGAACTTTCCGCTATCGTCAAAAGCAGCGGACTGACCAAGCATGGAGAGATCCGCGATTACCTCAAGCGCGAACTCGGTCTGGGTCACGGCGACGCGAATACGCTCGTCCACGCCGTGCTCCAGTCGGATGGCACACGCGCTGCGGAAGGGAAAACCGAGCAGGATGTGCTGGCTGGAATTTACACCGGCGCAAAGGCGGGGCTGCGTCCCATCCACGAGAAGTTGATGGCCGGGATCATCAAATTCGGCCAGTATGAGACTCTGCCCAAGAAAAACTACATCAGCCTTCGGCGCAAGAAGCAGTTTGCGATGATCGGACCAGCGACCAATACGCGCGTCGAGGTGGGACTTAATGCCAAGGGCCTTGCACCCCATCCGCGCCTGCTCGAACAAGCAAAAGGCAGCATGTGCAATTACATCATCAGGGTGACAGATGCCGGCGAAGTGGACGCGCAACTGTTAGCGTGGATCAAAACTGCATTCGAAGGCGCTGGATGATTCCTTCACGGGAATTTTCCCCGGACGTTGATCACGCGCATAGGATGGAAGTCGGTTCTTACCGCTTGTCTCATAAATAAGTAAACTTTTCAAATGCTTTTATAGGTTGAATTTCAAATCTTGAGTTTAGATAATTATGCGGCACTCTGTAGTTCTGAGATCGTTTCGCAAAATTTCTTGGAATTCATGTTATTAAATACAATAACATAAGAGGAAATGCCATGACCAAGAATCATCTATGGCTGCGCTGGACTGGGGCAAACGCTCTTGCAGAAATGTTCGGGTTGGGGTTGACCTTTGCCATCACTGGCTGGTTCTTTTCAAGTCAAGGAAACTCAGCAACCACCGCGGGAATTTTGCTGTCGTTTGCGGTCGCTGTCTTCAGCGGAGCCGTGGAAGCGACCATTGTCGGCCTCTCACAATGGTGGGCGATGCATCCCTGGTTCCCGGGTATCAAACGATTCTCGTGGTGGCTCGCCACGCTGATCGGCGCGTTGATCGCCTACGTGCTGGGCTACCTGCCCTCCACGTTGATGGACATGGGTGCGTCTGCATCGCAATCCACCGCTCCGGTCGAGCCGCCGCAGTGGGTTGTGCTGCTGCTGGCTGCGGGGATGGGAGCGGTTGGTGGGGCAGTGTTATCGTTTGCCCAATGGCTGGTCCTGCGCGGAAAGGTGAGGCGCGCCGGCCTGTGGATTCCCGCCAACATGCTGGCATGGACCTTCGGCATGCCGGTCATCTTCTGGGGCATCGATCAGGCCTTCAAGTTGCCTGAAGTCTGGCAGTCCGTGCTGCTCATGGCGGGGATCCTGTTTCTGGCAGGGGCCATCGTCGGCGCCATCGAGGGCTGGTTCCTCGTCAGGATGGCGGACGAAAAAATCTGACCTTTGTTGGGTGAGTCTTCGTCCCGCACTTCAATAAAAAACCAGATTCCATGAGAACCTGGTTTTTTTACTTTGTTACACCAAACCCGCCACTGAAGACGGTCTTTTCGGGAACAGCGTCGCCGTCACAAAGCGGGCGTCATCGGTATCCCAATAACAATCCGTGTAGGCGGCCCTAAGTTCATCGATACTGCGGTAGCCAAAGACCAGTTGCAGGACAGTCAAATCGGGCAGGCCGATCTCGCCCATCTCGTTGGGTTGAGGCTTATAGGATTCAACCGAGGTCAATTTTCCATTCTCAAAGGTCAACTTGACCCCGGTCTTGTACAAGTTCAAGCGCAGCGAGCCACTGAAGCCGGGGATCAACGATTCAGCCAGCCGTTTCTCGAGAGCCGGCGCGATATGGCGCAGGAATCCCGGCAGGTCGGGCACGCGCACATACCAGGCGTAGGTCGGGCGGATGCGCGGCAGCTTATCGCGCCAGACTTCATAGACCGGGTGCCACGAGCCGTGCCAGAACGCCACCGCCGTTTTGTTCTCCGTCGGCTCCCCATCGCGCAGGGCGTGCTCCTTGTTGGTCGCCAGGGCATATCGCGCCACGGAAGGCGTCACCGCCAGCCATGAAGCGCCCGGCTTGAGTTCGAATTCGAAGAGCGGGATACCCCAATCCCAGTTGAACCAGGGGTGCGACACATAGCCGACCGGTTCGCCGGCAGCAGTTTCGATGATGCGAAACACATTGCGGTTGACGTTGCGCTCGCTCTTACCGTTCAATTCGTAGCGCCAGATAGCCTCGTCGCGAACCGAACGCACCAGTTGCCTTTCCCCGGCATGGGCATAGACCATGCTCAAGAATGGGATGTCACTTTCAATTGCGGTACGCAGGACAAATGGTTCGCTTTCGCCCTCTTTCAGTGCCGGCACCAGCGGGGAAAAGCTCACCCGCCCGCCGCCCAGCTCGAGTCCCATCTCATACTCGAACCGCTTGTAGTAATGTGGGATGCCTGTGATGACCTGAACCAATTCGCCGCGTTCGGCGCTCCAGCGGTGGATCTCGTCGAACTGCAGGCCGACCAGCCGTTTGTGCCGGTATTCGGGCAGGGTGCCGACCAGTTCAGGACGCCCGACCCTGAACGGGATGCCGTCATACGTCCAGGTCTGGGAAATGTGATTGAGCGACGAGACTACACGTCCCGTGGCATGTTCCTCCACGAGGGTGTAATCCCCTTCTCCGAAGGTGGGATGAGGCCGCTCGAGCAGGTCGCGCGTCCACCAGCCGAGGCGATCATCGGGTTTTTCGGGGCCGTCTTCGCTGTGGATGCGGGAATTGAATTCAGCCAGTTTTTCGGCATCCGCAGACGTTGAACGGCGCAGTATCAGGCCATCGCCCAGCTCGCGGATGATATTCGTTGCAATCATGATGCTATCCTCAAAGGGTTTACTTGAGCAATTTTTTCAAATCCTTCAGCGTCTGCTCCACTGATTTGAAATGGATGCCGTGCATACCAATGGCTTCACAGCCTGCAATGTTCTCCGGGAAGTCGTCCACAAAGACAGCTTCCTTTGGCCTGACACCCAGCTGGTCCAGCGCATGCTGGAAGATGGCGGGGTCCGGTTTCATCACGCCCACCTCGGCAGAGATGGTCAGCGCATCGAAGGCGTCGGCGAATTTCTCGCGCTCCAGATAGGGGCGCAAACCGTCCCAGGCGTTGCTGATCAGGCCGGTCTTGCAGCGCGGCCGCAAGGAGCGAATAAAGGCGATCAATTCGCGGTCAATGATGTCGCCGTCGAAGAACTCCTTGTGGACCGTCTCCCTTTCCTTCGAGCGGAAGGTGCAGGGCGCGGACCACGTATTTCCAATGATCGCCTTCACTGACTTTGCCGATAGAGGCTTCCCGGCTGGATTTGCTTTCGAACACGATCGCCACCAGCTCCTCATAAGTCAGGCCGACGCGTTCCGCCAGATGCTCGCGAGGCGACTGGAACTCGGTGCGGACGATGACACCGCCCAAATCGAAATAGACGGCCTTGAGAGTCATTCCTTGCCCGCCATCTGCTTTTTGAAAGCGGGGTAGGCGCGCCCCAGTTGGTCGCGCGTGACATACACGGTGCGCCGGCAATTGGGACAGTGGGCATCGTAATGATGTTTTGTCTGGTCCTTCAGTTCCTCGATCGCCGCCATGGCGGTCTCGTGGTTGATGGCGAAGGGCATTGAGCAGAAGTTGCATTTGATTTGCATGGGTATCTCCTTTCAAGAGTAGTTAATTTGGATTAATCAATTGTTTGTGTACTGATCTCACGCCCGGGGCGGATTTCCTTTTCGAACTGGTCGAACTGGCGGGCGGCGTGCATGCCGGCTTTTTCGTACAGGCGCAGCGCCCCGGTCAGGCTGGTGGCATCCACGCCGAGAGCAGCGCGTTTTTGCCTCCGCGCATAAAAGGCGGCGAAGGAATGCATCAACAGGGCATGGGCAATGCCGCGTTTTCGCCAGGGGCGAAGCACACCCAGCTCATTGACCCATCCGCTCTCGGGGTCTTCGGCATCGGCGGGGCGGCACAGGCAGATGCCTGCCATCTTATCACCGTCGACCGCCACAAACCAGAATTTCGGGTCGTGACCCGGCTCGTCAATCAGGTTGTGCTTGAAGTCGGTAAATCCATGCTCGAACGGAGGCTCAATAAAACCAAAATGGTCGCGGAAGGCTTCGATCATACACCGGTAGACCGCCTCGGTCTCGGTCGCCGGGTCGAAGGGGCGGATGTGAATCCCCTCGGGCAGGGTTGGGACTTCCGGCGCTGAATCCAGGTTTGTTTCCATACGGTAATACGAGCGGATGTGAGTCCAGCCCAGGTCGTTAATGGTCTGGATGCCAGCGTGGTTGTGGTGTTCAGTTCCGGTGCGCGGCGCGACTCTCAGACCGGGTTCCACAATATCCAGCGCGGCCCGGGAACGGTTCTCGCCCCAGGTGAGCAGATACTCCCAAATGCCTTTGTTCATGTGATCGGGGTGCACGCAGACCCAGTTCCACGGGTGGACTGGCGGCTTGCTGTTCAGCCAGCATTCCGCAAAACCCACGAACATGCCATCCGGCGCGTATACGGTGCGGATGTCGGTTTCGGGGTTAAAGCCTTCGTTCTCCCAGTTGAGGCGAGTGAGCTCCGGGTCTGCTAGGTTGTTGCGCCCATTCAAATGGTAACCGTACACGTTTTCCAGATCGAAAGCCAGCAGGTAATCTTCGATCTTCCCGGGGCGGGCAACATAGCCGGCAGGAAGTAATTTTTCATTTGTCAGTAAGTCAAGTTTTGCATTCATCCTTAAAATTCCTGTTTTCTAAAAGGCTTGTAAAATCGCTATGCCTCGCGCGCTGTCATTTCAGGCATCGGCTCATCGTCTTCGACCGGCTTATCGATCTTGAACTTAAGCCAGACCGGGATGATCGAAAGCAAACAAACAACAGCGGTGATGGCAAAGGGCAGGCGGGGATCGAAGTTCTCCCACAGCATGGCGCCTATGTACGGGGCCGGGAGCGACAACAGTCCCACGCTGGTGCTGAACAGGCCATAAGCCACACCCCTCAAGCGGCGTGGAACCGCCTTGCTGATCAAAGACTGGTAAGGCGGTGTGAGCAGGCCGACCCCGGTACCGGCGATGGCCCACCCGGCAGCTGCACCCCAGAAGCCCAGATTTGGCAGCAGAGCCAGCATGCTGATCGAGACGAACATCAGGAAGAACCCCAGCGAGATGCCCACCCGTTCCCCTTTTTTATCCGAGAGGATGCCAGCCGGGTACATAAACAGCATCATGAAAAGACCAAAGATGCTATTTACCCAGCCGATCTGGGTGGTGGTCATTTCGAAGAAATCCCTCATATAGATCGGCAGCAGGTCAAAGGACAGGTTGAAGGACATGTCGCGCACGCTGTCCGTGACCAGGATCCAGGTCACCACGCCGCCGGCGGTCAGCAGGGCCAACATCGACCCGAGATTGGTCTTCAGCCCTTCAACAGACAACTTCTTCGGCTTCGACTCGGAGCCTTTGGAGGCCTCGCGAGCCATGAAGATACGGATGACGGTGGCCATAATGTAAAACAACGCCGCAATAAATATCATGAACTTAAAACCGCGCAAATCCACCAGCCAGCCGCCCATCACGGGGCCGACCACCATCACGATGCCGAAAATGGTCTGCGAGAGGGCGAAGACCCGCGCCCGGTTATGTTCCTCGGAATGCTCGGCGATGAAGGCATCAAAACTCGGTCCAATCAGCGAGTAGGTTATGGCGGAGAAGGCCGCGGAAACCAGCACCCACTGCCAGGTGGGGGCGAGGAGCAGCGCCGCATACGTAAACACGCCTGCAATACTGGCGATGGCAATGGCGCGCAAACGACCCAACGAATCGGAGATATAGCCGCCGAGGATCTGCAATGCCAGCGGGATGACGCGCGAGAGGGTGAAGAACAGGCCCACCTGCGCAACGGTGGCGTTCAATTCCTGCAGGTAGAGCGGCATGAGCGGTCCGTACATGTTCCCGCCGATGTTGGCCAGGATCATGGCGACCAGGAACAGGATCAGCCAGTTGTTCAGCAGGCGAGTTTTTTTCGGTGCAGGTGCGGCTTCAGCAGTCATGTTGATGCTTTCAACAGGTCAGGAGGCTGTGTACCCGTTCAACTCCAGCCACTCGTCGCGCAGGATGCCCCATGGAAACCAGGTCCCAGCGGCGTCCATTGCGATAAAGACAGTCGCGGATTATGCCTTCGATTCTGAATCCGCATCTCTGGTACATGCGGATGGCACGCTCGTTATATTCATAGACGGTCAGCGTCATGCGGTGCAGGTTGAGCTCGGTGAAAGCGTATCGCAGCAGGAGGTTCATCGCATCGGTGCCGTAGCCTTTGCCCCAGCAGGTCTTGTCGCCGAGGCCGATGCCCATGTACGAGTCGCCGTGCGCCCACGAGATGTAATCCAGGTTGGCGAAACCGATGATGCGGTCGTCCTCGTTGGCGCGGATGAGGAACATGATGTTGCACGGGTCGTCCTCGGGCCAGTCACGTTCGTTGCCTTCCTTCGTCGCTTTGAGGCTCGAAGGGCACCGGCGGGTCGCCGTCCACAAGGTGCATGTACTCGGCATCCTGGGACCACTGAAAATACAAGGGCGCGGCCTGGTCCATGTCCTGAGCCGTCAGGCGGACATATTTCCCGCGCAGCATATCTTCGGTCAGTTCGGCGCTGTCACGCATTCAACGCCTGCCATTCCTCGCGCAGGATCCCCATGTGGATGATGTCCCAGCGGCGGCCTTCGCGCTGAAAGGTCTCACGGGCATGGCCTTCGACTCTGAATCCGCATTTCTCATAAGAACGGATGGCGCGCGGGTTGTACTCGAAGACCGTCAACGAGATCCGGTGCAGGTTGAGCTCGGTAAAGGCGTATCGCAGCATGACGTTCATGGCATCCGTGCCGTAGCCCTTGCCCCACAACTCGCGCTCGCCGATCCCAATTCCCACAAAGGATTCGCCATGGGTATACGAGATGCCGTCCAGGCCGACCTCGCCGATGATCCGGTCGTCCTCGAGAGTGTGGATGGCAAAGAAGATGTTGCGCGGGTCTTCCTTTTCAAGCTCTTTTTCAATGTGCTTCCTGACCCCCTCCTGCGTCCAGGGGTAGGCGGGGCCGTTGGCGATCAGGCGCCAGTATTCCGAATCATGAATCCAGTCGACGAACAACTTGCTTTGCCCTTCGGGGTTCTCCGCCTTTAGCCGGACCAATTTTCCGCGCAACAGGTCGATGCCGGGGTCGTCACTCATGGCGCGCCTCCCATTCCGGGCGGAGGATGGCCATGCTGATCAGGTCCCAGCGCCGGCCTCCCCGGTTGACTGCCTGCCTGCGTCGCACCTCGATCTTGAAGCCATGCTTTTCGAAGAAATCGCAGTGCCGGGACGTTGTATTCGGGCAGCACCACCTCGATGTGATGCAGGTTGAGCTCCCGGAAGGCGAAGCGCAGCAGCAGGCGCAGCACATCGGCGCCGATTCCCTTGCGCCGGTCGGCGGGGTCGGGCAGCCCGATCTTGATGAAGGCTGTACCGTTGCTCCATTCGACCCACTCGATGCGCGCCTCGCCGATCAGCCGGCCGTCATCCTTTGCGCGGATGGCATAATGGAACAACCGCTTGCCCTCGTCCATGTCCTTGTCGATCTGCTCGAACTGCTTCTTGACCTGGGCAGTGGTCAACGGGCGCAGCGGCTGCAGGGAGGTCATGCGCACATACTCGGCGTTGTGAGTCCAGCCGGCGACAATTTCAGGATCCTTCTCATGGTCCACCGGCGTCAGGCGGACGAAGGTCCCATCAAAAAGAGGAGTGGCGATCGGATTTATCATGACGGATGCTCCAAAAAAGAATCGACTGACGAGTGCCCGCAGCCGATTCGACCAAATAAAAAAGCCACGAGCGAGTGCTCTGTGGCTTTAGTTTACCTTGCGGAGAGACTAAAGGTCAACAGGCGCACTGCGATAAGGAAATAATGAACCGTTTTTTGCTGCATTGTTCATATCGTGCGCCTCCTTTCAGTAGATTTTCGTTAGTTTATCACGCAGGCGGGGGGCGGTCAAGTAAAAGACTACGGCTGCACGCCTGTCCCCACACGCCCGCTCACCAGTTTATCGAGCATTTCCTGTGCGAGGCGCTGCCGGCCTTCGCTCAACAGGTCGGGGTTGATATCGGTCAGAGTCAGAGGCGAGGGATAACTCTTCCCGCCGCTGCCTGCGAGGATGTCCGACCAGGCCGATTGCACGGCAGCGATCCAGTCGGGCTGGATGGTGGCGATCCAGTTCGCGCGGGCCTCCTCGGGCGGGTGTTCCTCGCCGATCATCCACATGCCGAGCGAGGCCATATAGTTCGTTTGCGAGGGAATTTGCACGGACGGGTAGATGTAGGCCACCTGGACCAGGCGGTCCTTGAAGGCATCCGCGTAGGCGTTCGCCTCCCCTTCCGGGGCATCCGCCGGCATGTCCACAACGATCGGGTACTCGTACCACGGCGGGGCAACCGGGTTGCACAACCCGCAGTAGAACTGTCGCCCGTTGGCATACGCCTTGGTGGCGATGTCGCTGCCTGCAGAGTCCTTTTCACCGATCATGCCGGTGCGGTAGTCATTGGCCAGCATGGCGGCGATGTAGCCCGCAAGGAAAGCCGGGATGTCGGGAGAATCCCCTGCGCCTCCGATGGTGGATACGTTTCCTCCCGCTGTGACGCCCGGGATGTTGACCGCCAGGAACTGGGTCTGCGGCGCCGCGGCTGCCAGTTGAGCAATACCAGGGTCGGGTGGAAGCGCCACCACCACTTTCACGTTGTCATCGAGTCCGGCAGTCGTCAGCGCGTTGAGCACCTGGAAGTGCAATCCGCTTTGTTGAGCGAGGTCATAGATCGTTTTTTGATAAAGCTGTGAGAGCGAGTCAGGCAGGTCCGATGGGATGACCAGGACCGCCATCGGATAAGGCGGCGTGGCTGTCGGCGCGGGGGCGGAGGTGGCCGTGGCAGTTGACACAACCGTCGGGGGCGTCGTTTGAGTCCCGCAGGCGGAGAGGAGCAGGGTCAGCACCGGTAAAAGTAGAAGCATTTTTGGTCGCACGATGATTCTCCAATCGAATATCCGCTATTGTACCCGCCTTAAACAAAAAACGGGGACGGGTTGTGACCCGTCCCCGCGCTGGGGAATTACTTGATGTTGACTTTGATGGTCTTCGGCCGGGCGGATTCCGCCTTGGGGATGCGCAGGGTGAGCAGGCCGTCCTTGATCTTCGCTTCGGCCTTCTCGGCATCGAGCTCGACGGGCAGGCGCAGCGAGCGGTGGAACTTGCCCTGCGGCAATTCGCGCAGCAGGTGGTCGTTCTCATCGGCGGCGAAGGTGCCTTCGATGGTGACGACGTTCTCGGCGATCTCGATGTTCAGGTCGTCGGCCTTCATGCCCGGCACGATCGCGGACAAAAGGTAGGCGTCCTCTTCCTCACGGACATTGACTGCCAGGCGGAAGTCGTACTCGGGGGCGCTGACACGGGCGGGAGCCCAGCGGCGCATGCGGACAGGGGCGGGGGTGATATAGTAAGTCATGGTTATCTCCTTCGTAACTTATAAGGTTAATTGTATGAACGTAGTTTACCGGGGGAGTGTAAGAAAAATGATAAAGACATATAGAAAATGTGTAAGAAAATCCCCCGCCGGGGATGGCGGGGGATTTGAAACTATGGGAGTTTTGGTTAGTAATCCTAAGGCAGGAACGAGCTGACCCAATCGAGGGACCAGGAACGGTCCATGCGGAATACGCCGCCGGTGCCGGCGCAATTGCCGTTTTTACCAAAGGAAGTCACGCCTCCAATGACGTTGGAGTTCCCTATGAAATTGGGACCGCCTGAAGTCACCGAAGCAGGTGCCGCCTGTGTTCGCGTTATTCGAGAGCAATATTGAGAAGTCACCCACATAGCCAGGCACATTGATTTGGATTAATTTCGGATGCGCCACCATGCGTATGCGTAAATTGTTTTCCTTCCAGGCAGCTGCATCCGGGAAGCTTTCTTGCAAGCCGTAGCCTACGGCGGTAAAAGTCGTATCCTGTTTCCCGCGCTTGGTCTTCAAGGCATCAAGTTGGTCGAGTGCCGGAAGGACACCGTACTCATCCATATAAACGGGTTCGTCAAGGATAACTACACCCACATCCCTCAGGACAAAAGCCGCATCGTTGTAATCCGGATGGGCAATCGGCGTACCTTCAACCGCACCGCTTCCCATGCCGCCATAAGGATAAAGCGGGTATGGGACAGTATCGTATGTCATGTCCGAATAGAACCAGACGCGGGCAGCGGTGGCGCCATAGGTGCAGTGCCCAGCCGTGAGGAAAATGGTGGGCGAAATCAGCGTGCCGCTGCAGCGCCAGGCAGGTTCGCCGTCCACATCTGCGATCATCAATCCCACATAGGGATGCCCATCGCCATCCAGTTCGCCGTCGGTGATGGCGCCAGCGATCCCTACCGTGCTTAGCGCAAGAACGAGAACCAAGATTGCTGAAACAACAATTTTCTTCACTTTGATCTCCTTTGAATATGAATGTCGAAAATCTCTGGCTGGCAGGGAAACCTGCCAGCCAGTTAATCAAAACTACCAAAACTTGCTACGGTCTGTCAATCGCCACAACAGGTGACGTCCAGATTTCCCAGTGAGCTGGATTATTCTCGTCACCAAGGGCTTTGAGGGCCTTTACCACCAGAATATATTGGCCATCAGGCACGGGCTTGGTCATATTCTTGGTGTACCCCTTGCCGTTGTAGCCGTTGCTGTGGATGCGTGTTCCATCCCATGCAAAGGCAAAGAAACCGGTGCTGGTGGAGTTGCGCGGCAGGTATTCTTCGTAAATGGCGTTCGAGAACACCGGATGCAGCGGCTTTCCTGTTACGGCATCTTTGACCTCCACGACCAGCTTGGTCACCTGATGGTCGAAGTGGATCAGCAGATAGGGAACATCCCCATTCTGCAATGTATAGACCCAATCAGAAGGACCTGTAACCTTGTAGAACGAGCCGTTATAGAGCACGGCCAGCCAAGGGAAGCCATTGGCAGTTGGAGCTAAAGCCTGGATGCTCTGGTAGTCACCCACAAACCCGGCAAACGGCACGCGCAAAGTGGAGCCATCGTCACCGCTCAGGACAATGTAGCCGCCGTACTGCGCTTTATCGGGACCAGTGGCGGAGGTGATGGTGGCGGTAACATTGGCTGTCTTGCCCGCGGGCACGGTGACACTCGCCGCACTGAAGGCAACTGTCGCATCCGATCCATAAGCTCCAGGCAAGAAGGTGTT
The DNA here is from genome assembly GCA_963709295.1 of uncultured Chloroflexia bacterium. Taxonomy (GTDB): domain Bacteria; phylum Chloroflexota; class Anaerolineae; order Anaerolineales; family Villigracilaceae; genus JBGPQJ01. The sequence goes on from CAVPVW010000008.1 coordinate 476,882, forward strand.
GGTAACTGAAAGGGCGTTGACATACCCGAGCGTGTAAGTCACAGCCACAGCGCCGGAGTTGGTGATGGTCAGGGTCTTGACTGCCAGGCCGGCTTGGCTTTCACCAAGCGAGAGTTTGCTGGGTTCGACTTTGGCGGTCGCCAGGATGGCCTTGTCGATTTGCAGCATGCCAGCACCCTGGCGCGAAACCTGGTCGAGGTAGCCTAAGCTGGGATAGCCCTGCCAATTTTTCGGCGAAGCGCTGTTCTGGAAGTAGGTGCGGACATCGCTCGCTTTGGTTTTGGGGTGGGCTTGCAGGAACAGGGCCGCAGCCCCCGCCACGTGCGGCGAGGACATGGAGGTGCCACCCAGGGTGGCATAACCACCGAGTTCAAGAGGATAGCTCGAGTAGATATTACCGCCGGGAGCACCGATGTCGGGCTTAAGGGCTAGGTCAGGTGAGAGACCGTAGGAACTGAAGGACGAGATCAAACCGCCGGTCGGGCTGGGGAAGGAAGCTTCTTGATCGGTCCAGGTCATGTTGATCGGGGCTGCCTGCGCGCGTATGAAATTCCCATCAGCAAGTGAAATACCTACAACAGGTCTCGGATCGAGCAATGGAGCGCCAAGGGTGCCATTGAAGACGCCAGGGGCATTATTTGAAATTAAGACTGCAACTGCACCTGCAGCGATGGAATTCGTCGCTTTGGCTCCAAATGAGCAAGTTCCGCGCGCCGCGAGGGCTACTTTACCGGTCAGAGAACCAGCCGGGAGAGCCGCGCAGGCCAGCCCAACGTTGACGATTTCGCCCGTACCAGAAGTTGGTGCAGGAGGTGAATAAGTCATGGTGACATAGCCAACATTTACGCCGTTAACCGTGAAATAGGGCAGGTAGACATTTGTGTTGTCATACGAAGCCACACCGATGACCTTGTCGCCAAGTCCAGGTGCGCCAGCGGCATAGAGTCCGCTTGTGCCACTGTTGCCAATGGAAGCCACTACGACCATGCCCTTGTCCACGAGGCGAGATGCAGCAACGGCGGTCGGGTATTGCGGCCACTGGAAGGCGGAGCCGATGCTCATGTTGAGCACATCCATATCATCCTTGTAGGCACGTTCCATGGCAGCCAGCATGATGTCAGCTGTGGTGGAGCCCTCGCAGCCAAAGACACGATAGGCGCCAAAGACCACATCGGGCGCAACACCTTTCAGGCCGTTGGTTGCATCGTTGGCGCCAACAATACCCGCTACATGCGTACCATGGCCACCACAGTCATCGGGATTAGGATCCGGAACCGCAACAGGGTTGTAAGACGGTGATGCAGGATCCGCATTGAAGGCATCGCCAACAAAGTCGTAGCCGTAAGCTACTCGGGCGCTCGGGAAGAGCGGACTGTCATTTCGAGCGACGCCATCGCCTCCAAAGGCAGGGTGATCCACGTCGAGACCCGTGTCCATGACAGCCACTTTGATACCCAGACCAGTAAACCCAAGCTCAGACTGGGCTGCTGCAGCCCCGGTCATATTCAGGGCTGTAAACAACTCGGGATCAGCAAGGGTCGTTTCGGGGACCTGGATTGTTTCCACCATGTAGACACCTTTAACCCCGGTGATGGTATTAAGCTTGGCTAAATCCTTGTTGGCAATATAAATGGACATGCCATTCCAAAGAGTGTCAAAGGCCATCTTTTCAGTGTAGGTCACGCCTGCACTCTTGGCATCCGCGCGGAATTTGGCCTTATCCGCTTTGGTATTCTTCTCACTTCCACCAGCGGCTGTGGGCGGGCTGGACAGTTCCACGAACCAGAGACTGGGGGTCTCATCCGTCATCTCGCCCGTTTCTGCCGAGGGGGCGGGAGTGAGCGGTTCGACAGGTCCGACATCATCGGCGGCAGCCGGGGACAGGCTTGCGCCGAGCAGGACCACAATAAGCAGGATTACACCAAAGATTTTCTTAAACATGATTTTCCTCCATGATATGATTTTTTCTTTTGCGACTCATTCAATACAATGCTGAAGCTGTTGGTTTTCACCTCCTTTGTGATTAAATCACACAGACTGCCTGGAATAAAAAATCTTCGGCAGTCTGGCGGTCTTCGTGAGATCCATGACTTTGCGTCCCCGCCTCGCGGCGGGTTTGCCATTTCGGGATTTCTATTAAGTTATGTATTCTGCTGTGAGGCAACACCCTCCCCAGAGCGTGCCCTTTACCAATGTATATAATAAGTAATTCAAGCCAAATTGCAAGGCATAAATCAAAATTTTAAGGTAAGCGTAGTAATATCGTCAAATTCAGCGTATTTTCTGTTCAGGTGAGGTTACGGATGAACAGCGGAGCCGGTGGCTCCGCTGTTCATCCGGTGCAATATTGTTATTTACCCTTACTCTTCGGGACAGTAACCGTCACAGTTGCAAAGGTTTCGTTGCCGCAGTCGTCCGTCACCTTATAGGTAATGGTATAGATTCGGCCTTCACCCTGACCAGAGCGTTCAGCGCGCAACTTGAAGTGGAAATCATCCACAATCATAATGTCATCCGCAGTATCCCCGTCACCCAGACCATTATCTGGTTCGTTGGATGTGATGGAAACAAGCTCGATGGTCGGGTTTGTGTCGAAGTTGTCGCTGGCGACCACTGTGGCTGTCACATTCACATATTTGTGGTTGGCTGGCCAAAGCTCATTTGGCGTGACAGTGACTTCGTCGAACGTTGGGGCAATTTCGTCGCAGACATTCAATCCAACAACGACCGGGTCATGATCCGAGGTGCGGAATTGGTCGGGTGCATAGAGTGCATCCTGCGAAAGGGGCTTGAAGCTGGTGTCGTAATCCAGCACATCGGGCTCATCAGAGTTAATATGCCAATCTGCGGCACCGGTCACTTGAGCGAACAGGCTTGCATTCGCCAGTGCGTGGTCGAGGTAACCTGCCTGCCCATCGAACGTGTAGGAGTAGGCATACGTGCCCTGGAAGTGCTTGATCAGGTTGGTATATCCAGCGCTTGTAATCGCCGTGATCGGATCTTCTATGGCATAGGAGTTCAGATCACCCATGATGATGAAGTCCGGATCGCCGCTTCCGGTCGGGTCAGTGGCGAGCCAATCGACCAAAGCCTGGGCCGCAAGCGTGCGCGTCCCATTGCAATTCCCCTGCCCGTCACCTGCATCGAAATCGCCAATGTCATCACAAGCGGAGCCTTTGGATTTGAGGTGATTGACTGCAACCGTGAAAATGCCGCCCGTCGAAAGGTCCAGGAAGGATTGCGCGAGCGCGGGGCGGCTCTTGGTGTCTATGAAGCGCGGGTCAACGCTGGAATTGAGGATTTTGTAATCGCCCTTGGGAGCGACTTTGGATGTCCTGTAGATCAGACCCACCTTGATCGCATCCGTGCCGATGGTGCCGGTATTGATGTAGGCATAGCCGGGCAAGCCAGCTACTATGTCAGCCAGCGGCTCGACACCGGTTGAATTCTCCAGTTCGTTCAGACCGATGATGTCGGCATCCAAACCAGCGAGTGCGGCAAGGAGCTTGGCACGCTGACGGGTAAATTCGTCAGCCTGGTCACTGTCCCAGCCGCGGCATTCCACGTTATTGGCAGGACCGCACTTGTTGTCGAGTGGATTTCCTGTTGGATAATCGGCTGTAATGAAGTAATTGAGTGTATTCATCGCCGCGACGCGCAGACTGCCGCCGACCGGTTCAGGCGCAACCGGACGCGGATTCGCGGCCGTGTAATCTGCTGATCCGGTCGGGATGATACGATAGAGGCTGAAATCGTAACCGAGTACGCCGACTGTGTTCGTGACTAAATCACTGCCACGGAAGCGGTTGTCCAATGCGAACGGGAGTCCGTTCGGGTGGCGGAGAAGGCTTGGGTTTTGTGAGCTATTTGCATCGTCCAGTGTGATGCGGTGCAGGCTGTTTTGATAGGCGCGATCCAGTGCAGGCGCGCCGGGCTCGTCGATGGCTGTGCCGGTGAACGGACGAGTCTCGCCTGGGAGTGGCAGAGCAAGCACAATCTCGCCGAAGCGGTCATAGTTGAAGTATTCGGCAATGACCAGCGACTGCGGGAAGCGCACGTACATGCCTTCGAATCGCTCCGGTTCATCGACAGCTGCAAACGGCATTGTCACATCGGTCGGAGTAACCGAACCGGTACTGCATTGGACGATATTAGCGGCTGGCACGGCAGACGAATTGCTGTTCGAGCCGTTGAGCGTGGTTTGGTTGAAGCGTTCACGCGCATAACCGGTCACGCGCACCACCTGTCCCACACTTACGAGGTTGGTTGAGCCGGTGTAGACGAAGATGCCGTCGGAAGTCGCGGGGTTGCCGTCACCGGTCAAGTCCTGGAGATAGAAACCGGATGCGCTGGCGGTCCCTTCGAAATCGCCCACGACAACACCCTTTGTGGTTACAATGCCGGTGATCGCGGCGGAAAGCCCACTGCCTTGAATGGAATAGATGGGGGTGTAGGTGGTCGTACATACGTCATAGGGCGAGAAACCAACGGTGAAGTCGACCACCATATTATCCGGCGGGTCGTTGGTATCCTGGTCAGTAACCTGATTGGCCAGGACCGTCAATGTACAACTCTCACCGCCGGTCAGCGGGGTGCCCGGGTCGAGCGTGAAGGTATTTGGCCCACCGCTGAAGGTTGTCGCGACTGTCCCGCTCATAGAACAAACAAGCGTGAACCAGGAAGAAGAGACATTCACAGCTTCGCTGAATGTGACAGTGAGGTTGGCATTGATCGGAAAGTCTGTCGCGCCGTCAACAGGGAAGGTGCCGGTGACTTCGGGGGCTGCATCCGGGGCTACGCAGGGAGTAAGCGGAGATGCCGTATTGCGCGGAGTTGGCGCGCCAGAAGTAAAATCGGAAGCATTATGGTCTGTTTCCGTGCAGCCATTAGTGAGACGCAAAGCCGCAGTTGTATTGCTCAAAGTTGGAGCAACAGCACCCTCGTAAAAATTCGCGGTGCCATAGCCAACCAGGTCTTTGATTAGCGCCAATTGGTCAGCGGAACAAGGTTGGCCCACACTTCCGTTGCAAGCTAACCCTACTGTTGAATTGACGAGGGCAACTTTGCCTCCCGTCGCACTCATGTTTACTGTCCCAATTACATCTGGTGTTGGTAAAGCCACACCTGTCGTCCCTCCAGACTGTCGCACCAAGTAATATTGACCAGGCACGAGCGACCCAGATAGCAAGGTAACAGGGTTTGCGCCAAAGTTGCCGGTACCTGTGGCACTTGCATATTGAATTGACATGCCACTCAATGAAACAGTTGTGGTACCACGATTAAACAATTCGATGAAATCATGCGTGTAGGGGGCGCCGGAGTTTCCGCCCCCGCCATAGACCTGACTGATGACAATATCAGCGGATAACGCCTGTGCGCTCTGAACTGGCAGAACAGCCGATACCATTGTCAGCACAGCAAAAACAGAAAACACTTTGAACATGGTTGTTTTCATGTCATTCTCCTCTTCAAATTTTTCATTTGGTTTAAGAACTAAATCATCAGACTGGCAGAATTGCTGCCAGTCTGATGATTGTATTTGTATTTACATTACGGAATAATGGTAATGCGGTTCATTGGCCCGGGTTCGACGGGTGACTTCGCCGTTAAGTAGTTCACGAACGCATCCAGGTCGATCATGCCGGTCAAGAGATCGGTACCGGCCAGGAGTGCAGTAAATCCATCCCCGCCTCCTGCCAGGAAGTTGTTGACCGTGACACGATAACTGGCAGCGGGATCAACCGGCACGCCATTGATACTCAAATTACTGACCTTGCTTCCCACTGGTGCGCTTGTAGTCCAGGTGTAAGTCAGGCTGGCAGAGATCTGCAACATCCTTCCGGAGCCATCCGATCCGGCCGTTGCCTGCTGTTCCAATACCGCTTTGAGCTGCGCGCCGGTAAGCGTCATCGTCACCAGGCTGTTGCTGAACGGCTGTACAGCGAAGGCCTCGGCAAAGGTTACCTGACCGGGTAATTCTCCACCGCTGATCTGGGCATATAACAGGTCGGTGCGGATGCCGCCCGGGTTAGTCATGGCAACCACGGCGCCGCCGTATGCCGGGTCGGAGGTAACAGCCAGTTGGGCGTCTGCGATCACATCACCCAGGGCCGATTCCTGCATGTTGCCTCCCCTCTTAATATCCGCCGTGATCGATCCGATCACACGGTTGGCAATGGGGGCAATCGCTGCCCGGTATTGATCAAGCAACGCCTTCATGTCAGGATCCGGCACTGCGGTCAGATAGGGGGTCTCCACCGGGATGTTGTTGGCCGTCTTGGCGATCACTTGGCCGTTCGTGCCGGCGATGGTCAGGTCAATATCGGTCAGGTAGCGGCCGTTGTAGCCCGCGCCTGTGACCAGCATCGGGGCATAGTTCTTCTTGACCTGGACCTGGCAGTTGTAGGCGTTGTGAGTGTGACCGGTGATCACCGCATCCACCTCGGGGTCGATCTTCATCACAACATTGGCGAAGAACGGATCCGAGAGATTGCAGGAGTTGATGGTCGGTCCTGCGCCTGCCCCATTATGCAATATAACCACGATAGCCTTAAGACCCTCGGTATCCTTGAGATATTTAACGTAGTGGTTTATCGTATCTATCTCAGCCTGGAACTCCAGGCCTGCCACACCGGCGGGCACAACGATGGTCGGCGTAGATTCAAGGGCGATGCCTATGAAGCCCACTTTCACGCCATCAAACTCGCGCACACTGGTCGCCGCGAAAAGCGTCTGGCCATTATCCAGGCGGATGACGTTGGCTGCCAGATAATCGAACGAAGCCCCCGGGAACTCCGGCACTCCCGCATAACAGCCATCAATCGGGTGGCAGCCGCCGTTCTGCATGCGCAGCAGTTCCTGCCATCCCTCATCAAACTCGTGGTTGCCGGCAGCGCTGAGATCAAAGCCCATCAGGTTGAAGGCCATCACGGTCGGCTCATCGTGGAATGCCGCCGAGAGCAGCGGAGTGGCGCCGATCATGTCCCCCGCAGAGATCTTGACGGTGTTGGGGTTCGCTGCAACCAGGGGGTTGATGAAATTGGGGAGGTATTCCGCACCGCCTCGGTAGTACCACTTGGTCTGGTCGGTTGTTGGCGGGGTACCGGGTTTCGTCAAGGCCGCATCGAGCGCCCCGTGGAAATCGTTGACCGCCAGGATCTGCACTGTGACAGGTGCTGGTTTTCCTGCGGCTGCCGCTGGGGTCAGCACGACAGCGGATAACAAAGCGATGACAAGCACGAGCGTAAGGACTATTTTTTGTTTCATACAAGTTTCTCCTTTTTGAAAATGATGTGGGTTAGTTTTTCGAACTGTACGGTGGGAAATCGTTCAATAACTCTTAGTAAAAAAAACGCCGAAGGAATAAAAAATCTTCGGCAGTCTGGCGGTCTCCGTGAGATCCATGACTTTGCGTCCCCGCCTCGCGGCGGGTTTGCCATTTCGGATGGTGTTGAATTGGGTATTAAGCTGTGAGGCGCCACCCTCCCCAGAGCAGGCCCATTACGCTACATATGATACGAAAAATCGACTTAAATACAAGACATGGGACGAGATTTTAAGGTTGGTGTAGTCAAATCGTCGGATTCTTGTGATGAAAGGTATAATCCGCGCATGTCAAGACCGGCAAAGCATCGTTTCCATTCTCGTGGTCGGCCTTCTGGCCGGGCTGGGGATCTTTCTGTACCGGGCTTTCCTGCCGACCGCCTCGCGCGGCATGGAAGTGCGCGGCTGGATCTCCAGCGGCCTGTCGGATCCCGAAAATCTCATTCGCGCGGGAGAGCGCTGCGGAGACGCTCCGTTCATCTACCCGACTGACGGCTTGATCGGCTTTCTGTGGGGCGATTCCTTCCGCCCGGGACACGAACACCAGGGGCTGGACATCTTCGGCGGCACGGACGTGGGTCTCACGCCAGTGGTCGCCGCTTACGACGGCTATCTCACCCGACTGCCCGAGTGGAAATCGTCCGTCATCATGCGCGTTCCTGACGACCCGCTCCAGCCTGGACGGCAGATATGGCTGTACTACACCCACATGGCGACGAGAGAAGGCAGTTCCTTCATCGTCCGCTGAGTTTCCTCCGGGTACCGACCGAAGTGTTCGTCCCGGCGGGGACTCTGCTCGGCTACCAGGGCAACTACTCCGGCGACCCGAACAACCCCACCGGCGTGCACCTGCATTTTTCCATCGTCCGCGATGACGGCGGCGGTGAGTTCCTCAACGAGCTCAAGATCGCCAATACACTGGATCCGTCGCCGTATTTCAACATGCCATTGAACGCAAGCACGAATCGCGATAAGATACCTGTGTGCGAACCTTAGTCAAAATCAGGGAGAGCCATGGACACATTTACAGACAAGGTGGTTCTGGTGACGGGGGCCGGCCGGGGGGCGGGAAAAGCCATTGCCCAGGCATTCGCCGCGAGGGGCGCGAAGGTGGCGCTCAACGACATCTCGCCGGTCAACGTGGACGAGGTCATGGCGCAGATCACCGCCGAGCGGCGGTCAGGCCAAAGCCTACGTCGAGGACGTGGCCAAGAAGGTCTCGGTACAGGCGATGATCAACAATCTGACCGACGACTGGAAACGGGTGGACATCCTGGTCAACTGCGCCAACGTGGAACCGCACACCCCCCTGCTGGATCTCGATGAGTGGGACTGGCACCGCACCCTCGATGTGAACCTGACCGGCGCTTTTCTGCTGATCCAGTCCGTCGGGCGGGTGATGCGCGACCAGGGCGGCGGCGTGATCGTCAACGTCATCCCTGTGGCGGGACGCGCCGAGATGCCTGACCGCGGCGCATACGTCGCCAGCAAGTTCGGCCTTGCCGGACTGACGCGCCAGGCGGCCCTCGAACTGGAAGCGCACAACATCCGCGTTCATGCCGTCTGCACCGGTTTGCCGGAACTGGCGAACAGCGAGGAGTCGCACGATGACGTGGCGGCAGCGGTACTCGCCCTGTGCGCGGACGAATCCACCGAGCAGATCATCAACATCTCCTGAGGAAAATTACCATGGAAAACAAGGAATTACTCTCTTATCGCTCGCAGTTAATCGGACGGTTAGGGTCCACCGCGAAGGGTTTCAGCGAGGCCTGCCTGGCAGTCAAGGACCCTTACGCCCCCGTCGAGACCGATGGCTGGAACACGCACCAACTGGCGGCGCATTCCCGCGATGTGCAGATTCACGTCTACGGGGCACGCGTCCGCCGCACGGTGCAGGAGGACAAACCGGTCTTCCCCAACTTCGACAATGATGCCTGGAACGCAGAACATTACCACGCGGACGAACCCATCGCGAAAATCTGCGAGGAGTTCCTGTCGGATGTTCGGGAGCTAATTCCATGGCTGGAAGATCTTCCACTCGCCGCGTGGAGCCGGCTCAGCCGGCACGAGGTACACGGCGAGTTCGCCATGCAGACCTGGGTCGAGCGCATGCTGGCGCACATCGAAGAGCACCTTGAGACAATAAAAAAGATGGGGTAAGCAGAACGAGCGGGCTGATCAGCTCGCTCGTTTTTTGATATCCTTCTCGCCAGAAAAATTTCCCCCAAAAAAATATTTATCCTAAGGATTTCTGCTTTAGATTCTCATAAAAACCCTTGACTTGGAGTTGACTCCAGGTGTTACACTATTCTCAAGAGGTGACTTATGAAGATCGCAGAAGTCAGTGAACGATACGATATTTCGTCGGATACGCTGCGCTACTATGAGCGGATTGGACTCATCCCGCCCGTAAATCGAAATGGAAGCGGTATCCGGGATTACAACGAACTCGATCTCAGGCGGGTCGAATTCATTAAGTGCATGAGAAGCGCAGGGCTTCCCATTGAAGTGCTGATCGAATACGTCAGACTGGTTCAACAAGGCGACGGGACCATTGACGCCAGAAAAGAAATCCTGAAAGAGCAGAGGGAACTGCTGGCAGCCAGGATGCAAGAAATGCAAAAAACAATGGACATCCTGGAGCACAAGATCGAAGTCTATGAAAACGCGGTTTTGAAAAGAGAGAAGGAAATAATTCAAACAAAAGATCAAGCCCTGGAAATCACCTGATTCACAAAAAGACAGGAGAGAAAAATGCAAAAACGTAAACTTGGAAACAGCGGATTGGAAGTCTCGGCCCTCGGGCTGGGCTGCATGCGCATGAGTTTTGGCGACACACCGACCGACAAACAGGAGATGATCGCTTTCATGCACAAGGCGGTCGAACGCGGCGTGACCTTCTTCGATACAGCGGAAGTTTACGGTCCGTTCACCAACGAGGAGTTGGTGGGTGAAGCCCTGGAGCCATTCAAAGGAAAAGTGATCATCGCAACCAAGTTTGGGTGGAAGCATGGACCTGAAGCGGGTCCTCATCCCAAATTTGGACAGGATAGCCGCCCGGAGCAGATCAAGCGTGTGGCCGATGCGTCGCTCAAGCGTTTGCGCGTCGATAGCATCGACCTGTTCTACCAGCACCGACCCGACCCGAACGTGCCCATGGAAGATGTGGCCGGAGCGGTGAAAGACCTGATTCGGGATGGCAAGGTCAAACACTTCGGCTTGTCCGAATCCAATGCAGAGCAAATCCGCCGCGCACATGCAGTCCAACAGGTCACGGCTTTGCAAAGCGAATATTCGATCTGGTGGCGCGCCATCGAAGAAAACGATGTTCTATCAACCTGCGAAGAACTCGGCATCGGTCTGGTTCCTTACAGCCCGCTGGGACGCGGCTACCTGACCGGAAAAGTTGACGAGAATACAACCTTTGCCAAGACCGATATCCGCGCAAATAATCCCCGTTTCAAGCCGGAGGCGATCAAGGCCAACCGGGTCGTGGTCGATTTGCTCGAGAAGATCGGCGCGGGCAAGGGAGCCACCCCGCCGCAGATCGCCCTCGCATGGTTGTTGGCGCAAAAGCCATGGATCGTGCCCATCCCCGGCTCGCGCAAGCTCGAACGTCTCGATGAGAATCTCGCATCGATTGACGTCGAATTGGCCTCTGAAGATCTCAGCGAAATCAAAAAAGCCATGTCGCAGATCAACGTGGTAGGTGACCGGTATTAAGGCGGTGCTCAGAGATATTAGGTGACAGTCACCGGCAGGAGATATTAATTGAAAAACAAAAACCTGGAACAGGAAGTAATCGATCTCTCGAAACAGAAATGGGATTGGATGGCAGAGCGCAACGTAGAGTCCCTTGACGCACTCTTCCATGAAAAGTCTGTCTTTGTCCACATGGGCGGATCCTGGGGGAAAGAACCGGAACTCGAGATCATCAAAAGCGGCGGGATTCACTACAAGCAAGCGGACATCCATGAAGTGTCGGTGAATATCATCGGAGCAACCGCCATCCTTTTAAACAGGATTACGCTGCTAGCCGTGGTTGGCGGCAATGAGGTCATTAATCCCTTCATGGTGACAGAAGTGTATGTGCAGCAGGAGGGCAGCTGGAAGTTAGCCTCGCTCTCGTTCACCCGGCTGCTGACCCCGGAGCAGCACCCAAATTAAGGAGAAAATGATGCAGACAGTAAAATTGAACAATAGCGTCGAGATCCCCATTCTGGGCTTCGGAGTTTTTCAAATCAGTGATCCAGCCGAATGTGAGAGAAGTGTGGTGGACGCAATCCATGCGGGGTATCGTCATATTGACACCGCCGCTTCTTACATGAACGAGGAGGCTGTTGGCAGGGGCATCCAACAAAGTGGAGTCGCAAGAGAAAAATTGTTTATCACAACAAAACTTTGGATTCAGAGCCAGGGCTACGAAGGCACTCTTAAAGCCTTTGAAAGGTCCCTGAAGCGCTTGCAATTGGATTACATTGACCTGTATCTGATCCATCAACCATTCGGCGATGTGTACGGTGAATGGCGTGCGATGGAAGAACTGTATCAACAGGGCAAAATGAGGGCAATCGGGGTCTCAAACTTTCTTCCTGACCGCATCATGGACTTGATGATCCATAACAAAATAACGCCTGCGGTCAATCAGATTGAAGTCAACCCTTTCCAGCAGCAAATTGATAACCAAAAGTTTTTGGAAGATAACAGCGTGATGGTTGAAGCCTGGGCGCCTTTTGCAGAGGGAAGAAGTAATATTTTTAAAAATGAATTACTGCTATCAATTGCCGCAAAGCACAAAAAAAGCATCCCCCAGGTCATTCTGCGCTGGCTTGTCCAAAGGGGCATCATCGCCCTCGCAAAATCAACCCGCAAAGAGCGGATGATGGAAAACATCAGTGTGTTTGATTTTGAATTAAGCTCGGAAGATCTGGCGGCGATTGAAACTCTGGACACAAAGACCAGTTGTTTCTTTGACCACCGTGACCCCGAAAAAGTGAAATGGCTGGGCACCAGAAAATTGGATGTTTAATAAACGAGGTATTCGGATGACCAAATGGACAAGCAATGAGCTCAACGGCCTCGAGCTAAGCTGCCCGATTCCGTTGGGCAGCTCTCCCCTACTTTAAGCCCAGCCAGCAGGCGTTTCAAGCATCCCCGAAGGCCCAGCCCGCCGGGTCAGCTTCTTCGAGTTGTTGGGCAGACTATGGCAATAAAACCTGATGTTCGGCGCTCCTAAATCTGTTGCATAGATTTTGGAAAGACAAGTTTAGTCCCATCTTAAGCAATCCTTTATCAAGATAGGATTGAAGTTCATCGTTTGTTCTAAGTGAAATAATGCCGTTCTGCTGATTCCTGCGGGTTTGATTGACGAGTTTTTTCATCAATTTAGCATAAACCACGCTGACCGACTCGCCACTTGAGAGAGAAAGCCCAATGGCCTTGGCTGCCAGTCTTCCACTTAGCGCAGCCGCATCCATGCCTACCCCCCTGGTAGGATCGATCAGTCCGGCGGCATCACCAACCATGAGAAAATTCCTTTCGCCGAGCCAAATTCTCTCATCATCTGCCAAAGACATGGTGCTGCTGTACCCTTCTTTCTTGACGATCTGAATGTTTTTTAGGTGGTAGAGTTCTTTGATGTGCTCAAAAAAACTCTCCGCCCGTTGCTGTATATTTTTGTCATAACCGGTTCCAACCACCCAATAATCATTTCCATCATCCAGGGTCTTGTTATAAACCCAGGCAAACATCACGTTGTTGTATTCCATATTCCAAAACTGATATAGCTTGTCCGATTCAAGATCCCCATCCGCGGTAAAGTAATAATTTAACGTAGCCCCAGAGCTTACTTTCTGGAACCCACTTTCTCCTTTGAGTTTTCGTCGGATTACAGGTCTCATCCCGGTCGCATCGATGACGTACCTGGCCTTTACCCTTTCAACACCTTCGCCAGTCTCGATATGAACAATAATGCCATCCTCGGTTTCCTCAAAATCTTTGAAGCTGCAACTATCCCTGAATTCAGCCCCGTAGCTTTGGGCCAGCAGGCAAAGCCACTCATCGAAGGTGTTCCTCATGAAGTTGAGCATGGGAAACTTGGCTGAGGTTACCCGACCGTTTGGAAAATGCATCTCAACTTTCGACAGAGTATTATGACAAAGCCTGTCGGGCGGGATTTTTTCCCCAAGGATTTTTTCGAAATATGGGAATTGAATTCCTGAGCAGGGTTTTTCCCTGGGCACTTTCGCTTTTTCGATCAACAAGGTATTAAGATTCTGCATGGCGCAGAATTTAGCGGCCACTGGACCCGCCACCGCTCCACCCACAATGACAACATCATATTCTTTCATCACTAGCGATTCTCCTTCGATAATAGTTTGCATGGAACTGCCCAACGGATTGGCTTACTGAGGCAGCGCCGCAGGGGGAGCGTCCGGTGGAGCCGGTGTTACTAGAATGTAACTTGGGTTGGGGCGTGGCGGATGGTATCCTGAGTGTGACGTAGCACCGGGGATGCCAACCGGGGCAGGAGCATCTGGGCAGGCCGACGCCGCCTATGGGAGAGAGTAGGATCTCAGCCCGTGGTGTTACTTGGTCGCCCGGTGGATTTCGTCTGGGCCTCGAGCCCGAATCGGTGTGTGCAACTCTCTGCCCGAAAATCCACGCCCCAACCACAAACTCAAGGAGAGTGTAGCATGGAAGATAAAGCAAGTGCAAGTCCCTGCCGCTACATTGCACTGGATATTCACAAGTATTATTCGGTGGTGGCGGGGGTGGATCGTGAAGGGGAAGAGGTTCTGCCCGCCTGTCGGGTGGAGCACGTGGATCTGGAGAATTGGCTGAAAAAGCATCTCCTGCCAACGGATCGGGTGGTGATTGAATCGACGACGAACGCCTGGCATGTGTATGACATGTTGGAACCACGGGTGAAGGAAGTGCTGGTGGCCAATCCGATCAAGGTGAAGCAAATTGCCTGCGCCCGTGTGAAGACAGATAAGAAGGATACCTTGATCCTGGCACGCCTGCTGGCAGCCAATCTGGTACCGGTGGTGTGGGTGCCGCCGAAGCATGTGCGGGAGTTGAGGCAGTTGATCTCACATCGGCGGCGGATGGCGGGGATGCACACCCAGGTGGTGAACCGGATGCACAGTGTGGCGCATCGACATCATCTCAACCATCCGAAAGGGAAGGACTTTCAGCCGAAGAATACGGGCTGGCAGCGGGATGAGAGCCTGTCCAGGCTGGAGAAGATGCAGCTAGAACTGGATATGGAGACGCGCGAGCACCTGGAGAAGCAGATCGAGCGCATGACACGGGAGTTGGGGCGAATGAGCCACGAGGAACCGTGGGCGAGCGAGATGTTGTATTTGATGCAGATACCTGGCTGTGGGGTGGTGACAGGGATGACGATCCTGGCCGCCATCGGCGACATCACCCGCTTCGAAACTCCGAAAGCCTTGGCGAGTTATTCCGGTCTGGTCCCTGGGCTCGAGCAGAGCGGGGTGAAGCTACGTGGGAAGGGTATCACGAAAGAAGGGCGGCGGGAACTGCGCTGGGTAATGGTGGAAGTGGCCTGGCGAGCAGTGAAAGCTGACCCGCATTGGAAAAAATATTTTGAAGAGCTCAAGCGGCGCATGCACCCGAATCAGGCCATCGTGGCGATCGCCCGGCATCTGCTGACCATGGTCTGGTACGTGCTGACCCGGCACGAACCCTACAGCCACTACTCACCCGAGCGGATCGCCTACAAGTATCTGACCTGGTCCTGGGCATTGAACGAAGACCAGCGCCAGGGGATGACCCGCCCACAGTTCGCGCGTTATTACCTGACCCTGGCACCGCCCGCCAGGGCAGGTGTGCGTTTGGGTATCGGGGACGAGCTAAAACGTGTGGCGCTGAACCCACAATTCCCGTACAGGTTGGCTTCTGTGGAGGAAGTCCTGGAACTCAGGCCGGAACTCCGACCGCCTGATTAGCAACGTACCTACTTCCTTTAGAATAACAGAACCTCGTTACGAAAGCGGCTGCGGGGGTGGCGAAGCATTTTCCAGCATAGAAAAAACCTTCCTGGAAAGAAAAAACCGGCCGCGAAAAGGATACTTTCTGACCGGTTTGCTTGTTGAAAAGCAATTTTCAATGACTATCTTCTTTTACTCTTGACACTGAGGTTAATCGGTGGGCGGCATCATTTTTAGAAATAACCTTCTCAATAAATTCATCTCTTTGAACTACCACTTATCGATTTGAAGAAGTTTCAAGCAATGCAAGAATCCGCGCCACAGATTCTTCTAAGGTGTCGTCAGAAGTATCGAGTATATGCCAGCCCTGTTCTATGAGTGCTATTTCGTGTTTGTCTATCTCTGCTTTGATTAATCTTATTGCATTGTCAAACTCATTGCGAAACGTCGACGGAGCCTGACGGGCATGATTGCGAGCTATTGTGGCACTTACTGAAGGTTTGAGAATAACTTGAGTGACCTTGGCGCTTTTAATGAGCGGCGCATACTCTTGCAAGTGCGAGTAAACATCCCAAAAATCATCTATTGCTACGAGAAAATCAGCTTCACAATAACGCAATGCCATATCTATAGCAGTTTGCCGCGCAAGCTCAAGTTGCTGTACCAATTCTGATGGCCACCCTGGTACTCCTGGATGAATAACACCGCCATGTACCATTGTCCGAAGATCATCAACTGGAATGTGTACACCTTTTGCACTGCGCTTTGCGATTTCTCTTGCTGTGGAACTCTTACCCGATGCTGGCGATCCGACAATCAGAAGTATATGGTTCATTACATGTAATCCTATCGTTATAAAAAAAATAAGGTTTCGCTTCAATCGGGATGTGCCATCCAACGGTAGGGTTAACTGGCGCTGAACTGCAAGCGGAGCGTCTAGTGGAGCCAGGGTTGGGCAGCCCTAAGATTATTAAAACTAAGACACCAGTTAGTTCAGTTGCACATTACCGTAAATCGCGCCCGCCGGGTCAGCTTGAGCGAGTTATTAGGCGCCCGGGTCATGGCTAGCGGGGGATGACTCCCCCGGCAAGGACAATAACGACTCCTACAGAGTTGAAAAGGCAGTGTGTGATGATGGTAGGCAAGACGTTGCCCCTGAGTCGAACGTAGTAGGCAAGCGGGAGGAATGCCAGGAAGAACGAGAGGTAGTTCCAGGGAGCGTAGAAGTGATAAATCGAGTGGAGAGCGGCATTGACCGCGGGAGCCCAAGGCCCGGCGACCGGGATCCTTGGTAGCAGATACGCGCGGAAGTACAGTTCCTCGACAATCGGGGCGACGAAGCCAGAGAGGAACAGGCCCAGCCAGAGAATGGAAGGAGTAACACCCATTAGGAGGCCGTCGAGGACTGGCCAGCGTGGCAGCCATTGTGTCATTGCAGCTAGGATCGACGCCCGTAGAGGCATGGCGAGAGCAGCTGCCGCCTGTGCGACGATGTAGAGCGCTGTGACACTCAGCAAGATATCAAGGGCCAAGACAGTGCGGCTTCCGCGAGGGACAATGAGCGATCTCCAGCTCCAGCCGAGCCTTTTTCGCTCGAGGAGAAGTAATCCGACCTCGCACGGCACGAGCACCAGTGGAATGCAGAGGATAGTCGCCAGGTAGGTCGGGCCGCCGGATCGATTCAGCAGCCGGGCTAAGAGCACGAACGCGAGAGTGAAAGGAACGCCGGGAGCGAGGTGGAGGAAGAGAGTCCTCGGCCAAGAGTAGCGCTCAGGCATCTGCCATGCTTCAGTCATGGACTCGATCCAATAGCCATTCGGGAGGGCGCCTATCTAATTACTTGGTTGAAGGTTTCAACATAACAACTTAAATATTGTAACTGCCTTGAATGCTAAATAATTTGGTCATTACCGCATAATACTGTCATTTTCAACATCCTTCTTCTACGCCACGCTCACATCAGCCATGCCTGCAGGAACGCCATCACCTGTGGGTTGAGCCACAAGGCAATAATCCCCACCACAATACCCACCAGCGCCCCCGCCACCACATCGGACAGGTAATGCACGCCCATCGCGGCGCGCGCCAGCGCGACCAGCGGCGCCCAGATCCACAGGAGGACCGCCAGCCAGGCCGGTCCCAGCCCGGTAGCGATGACGGCGATCAGGAAGGCGCGCGCGGCGTGCCCCGAGGGGAACGAGTGCGGGTCGGTGTTGCGGTAGATCGCGCCCCACTCACCCTCCGGTCTTCTGCGGCGGATGAGCTGTTTGGTCGTCATCACGACCACCGCCAGAATGGCGATCCAGAAGAACTGGGTCACCGCCCACTGCTTCCAGAACGCTTCAGTTGTCACAAAATAGAGGAGGATGAGTCCCAGCCCCCAGAACCACGAATCACCCGAGTGCGCCAGGACCATGCTCACGGTGCGCAGGAGTCCGGGCTTCTCCGCCACGCGGATCTTTTCGGACCAGCGCGCGTCCAGTTCCAGCAGCTTCTTGAAGTCCAAGAGGATTGCCCCTTATTTAACCGGATGCAGCTTTTCCATGTCGGCGCGCATCATCTCGAGCTGGTGCGGCTTGTCCACGTCCATGCCCGCCTCGGCATACGGCCAGCGGATGGCGCGGCCTTTGATTTTGATCTTGTCCGAGACCCGCTTGACCGCGTCGTCCGCGTTGATCAATCGCGTGGCGAGCAGGAAGAGCGTCCAATACCCGAAGACCGACGCCTGTTTGAAAACATTCTTGCGGTTGTCGATCAATCTTCTCCAGGTTTCGATGTGCTCATCCGCCAGCTTGACATGGATCACGTGGATGTCCGCGCCGCAGAAGGACTCGCCCTTCAGCTTGGTGAACGAGCGCTTTGAGCCAGGGTAGCGTTTCTCCATCACCGCCTGCGGGATGATGCCGTAGTACAGTTCATCCTGCGTTTCCATCGACGTCTCCACGCACCAGTCCACCATCTCACTGGTGATGGCGGGGATGTCAGACGAGATGCCCAGAACGTACTCGGCCCTGGGATTCATTTCCTGGACCTTATGGATGCCTGCAATGATATTGGCCAACATGTGCCCCTGATTTTCAATATATTCCATGGGCTTGCTGCAGGTCAGGCCGCTCGATTTGTCCAACCCGATCAGCACCACATGCTCGACATCTTTTGAATTGCTGACCGCGTCCAGTATCCACTGGATCATCGGCTTCCCGGCGATGTCCACCATCGCCTTGGGTTTTCCCTGAGTGTAGGGATAGAGAGGGTCTTTTTCGGAGGGTATTCCACCAGCGGTAATCACAGCGTCCATGTCAGCTCCTTGCAGCCCTCACAGAGGAGGGCATGGGAAATGAATTAGTTCAATTCCTGCAGCTGGGGTTCGAAGCCCAGTTTATCCAGCAATTCATTGTACTCCGCGCTGGTCAGCGCGCGGCCCTTACCCGAGATGGCGATCAGCGCCGCCTCCATCATGTTCGTGCCGAAGGAACGTCCCTCCAGCACCGGCGTGGTAGTGACGAGATACTTTACCCCGCACTTCTTGTACAAAGCCACGTCCTCAGGGGTGGTCGTATTGGTGACAACGACCTTGCCCTGCATGTCGTCCGGCATGTAGCGCTTGATGTAGTGGCAGTCGCCGGCGACCACCGTCGCCCACTGGAAATACTTGGGATACTTGGGCTTGCGCTCCTCCTGCTTTTCCCCGATCGGGTAGATCCACTCGAAGGGCAGGCGGCCCGCGATGGGCATGAGCAGCGCGGCCAGCGTCTTGAGCTGTCCCTCGCTGTGCAAGGCGATAGGGATGCTCAGCGAGAACAACAGGTCCCCGTAGGTGGTCTCGTAGCCGGCCGTGACGAATGAATGTCCCAGCCCCCAGCGGTCCACGCCGGTCATGACGAATGCTTTTTTGCCGAGTTGTTTGACGTAATCTCCGATTTTGGCATCAACAAAACCGGCTGACTTGTTCTCGAGCGTATTCTTCAACCCGGTGCCGTCCACGACAGGGGTTTTCTTGATGTAGCGCACCATCTTCTCGACTGAGTACAGGCGGTACCATTTTTCGTCCACCATCGCACCCAGGTCCGCGCCGCCGACGCCGAAAGCGTCCACCACGCCGTCCAGCTCCTTAAATTTCAAGGCGGCAGCTTCCATGTCGCCATCCGTGCCGATGCGCTCGATCGACACCTCCTCGCCGAGCAGATTCACCTTGACGGCCTTGTTCCGTTTTGACGAACCAATGCTGATGCTGACTGCGCGTTTCATTTATTTTCCCTTTCGGAACCCGGAATGGAAAGAGTATACACCAGTGTAAATGATATGAAAACAACCCTTATTAACAACAGTCCAGCCGCTCAAAGGTTACTCTGGTGTAGAATGGGCTCAGGAGTCACTTATGCGCCGCATCGTCCCCTACCTGCTTGGGCTTTACATCCTTTTACTGACCGTCGCCGTCGGGACACTCGCCCTGGGCGGTACGCCTCCGCCCGTGCTGACGCCCCTCTCCACGCTGGCGGGGTTCGCCTTCGCCCTGACGCACGCTGGCGTACGCATGGGTTGGAAGCGCGCTCTGGGATTATTAGGACTGGTCTTCGCCGTCAGCCTGACCTTCGAATCGGTGGGCGTAGCGACCGGCTGGATCTACGGCCCGTATCACTATACTCCCAAGCTTGGTCCGTTGTTTCTCGGGCTGGTGCCCTACCTGATCGCGGTCGCCTGGTTCATGATGATGTATCCCTCCTTCGTCATCGCGGACTGGCTGATCCCGTCAAAGTGGGCGCACTGGAAGCGACTGCTCAGCGTGGCAGCGGTCGGAGGGCTGGTGATGACCGCCTGGGACGTGGTCATGGATCCGCTCATGGTGCGCGGCGGACATTGGATTTGGGAGATCGACGGTGCCTTCTTTGGTGTGCCCCTGCAAAACTACTGGGGCTGGTGGCTGACGGTCTTCGTCACCTTTGCCCTGTTCCTGCTGTTCACTCGCGGAAAAACGGCTCTCGTCAGCGACCCGGGTTTTGACCGGATGGTTGTTCTCACCTACTCGCTCACTGGCATTGGTAATGTCATCGCCGGCCTCTCCACCGGCCTGGGTGGACCCGGGCTCGCGGGTCTGTTCGCCATGCTGCCGTGGATGATCACGGGCTGGTTGAGCATGAACAAGGAACCTGCTGGATTCTCAGAAACTTCCCCCCACTAAAAAATTTCTCGCGTGAACTACTCCACAATCTCTACCGAAGTGCCAAAGGACTTGTAGGCATATTGTTCCTCGGGCGGCACGGTGGGGATCGTCCAGCGGTACAGCCATTTGGCGTCCTGCGCGCTCAGGTTAATGCAGCCGTGGCTGTGCGGCGTGCCAAAATCGTTGTGCCAGAACGTACCGTGGAAGGACACTCCGCTCTTCGTGATGTAGGTGACCCAGGGCACACCCGGCAGGTCATACCCTCCCGAAGCCAGATTTCCCGCCGCCATGTGGCGCGAGTGGCGCTTATGGAAGGTTATGAAACGTCCCACGGGAGAGGTGTTACGCCCATGGATTTTTCGTCCAGCGGATATGCGCGCTGAATACACTGGCGTCTCGCCTTCGTAGGCGGCGAGTTCCTGCCGGTCGAGATGCACCTCGATGCGCTTCAAGGCGGGATCCACACCTGGAGAGATCGGCGCAAATTCTTCAGTTGGGACGATGCGCAGGTATTCCGCCGGAACAAAATATTCCACCTTATGCAGGTCATCAAAAATACGATACCAGGCGCTGCCGCCGTCACCCTTCACTCTGCGCGCCACCCAAAAAGTAGTTTCGTAGTACATGCGGTAGATGGTCATGGACTTCAGGCTGGGGCGGGCATGACATTCAATGAAGGGAACAGTGACCTCCGCCAGCGCACCATCATACAGAGGATCAGATGACGGCACGTTCAGCACCGTCCGAACCGGCTGGATGAATGCCGAGTGGACGAAACCCTCCTGCCCGATCTGGTACCACACCCGGTTGGCATCGCTTTCATTCCCCCCGCTGACGCTGGCGGTGATGGGAAGCAGCTCGTCGCGCTCCAAGACTCTGACCAGCTTGCCGGCAGTTGATGGCGCATCATAAATATTCACGGATTTTTTCGCAACCCGCCCCAACAGGTCAGAAGGCTCCGAGCCGGCGCGCGCGAAATCGAGCGGCAGGCTCGAGAGATACAAGCCTGCCAACCCGGATGCGCTCAGTTTGAGAAAATCCCGGCGGGAGAGATTTTGAAAGGGGGTCATGCGAGGAGTGGCAAATTAATACGGCTTTGCCAGCAGTTCGTCCAGCACCTTCTTCGAGCTTTCGTCGATCACGGCATGCTGGCTGCCCCCGTTGGCATCCATCGTCACCACGGCGGGGAAGTCCTTGACCTCGATCACCCAGAAAGCCTCGGGCACACCAAAGTCCAGCTTGTACACGTCCAGCACCTTTGTCACGGACTGGGCGATGAAGGAGGCCGCGCCGCCGATGGCGTGGAAATAAACTCCGGGAGTTTCCTGGCAGCCCTTGAGCGTCTTCGCGCCCATGCCGCCCTTGCCGATCACGCCCTTGAGGTTGAAGTGTTTCATCACGTCAGCCTGGTAGGGTTCCTCGCGGATGGAGGTGGTTGGTCCGGCGGCGACGAACTTGTACTCCTTTGTGTCCAGCCCGGAGACGACCGGTCCGCAGTGGTAGATGACTGAACCGTTGAGCAGTTTCTTTAATTCCTCGTAGACCTGCAGGTCATCGTCCATGGGAGCACGAGTCTTTTTGATAAAGGTCTCCATGAGCCACTTGTGGGCGGTATCGCGCCCCGTGACCATGACGCCGGTCAGGAGCACCGGTTCGCCGACCTTGAGTTCACGGATGGTTTCATCGCTGATGGGAATGGTTAGCTCTCTCATGGCATGCTCCTAATCGTAAACGATCTCGTCGCCCTTGACCGTCATCTTGCGGCGGCGGTAAGCCCAGCACATGTACGACACCGAGACGAAATAACTGGCCGGCAGGCGATGCAGGCCGGTGATCTTGGTATCAATGACCGTCGTCTTTCCCCCAAATCCCATCGGGCCGATGCCCATGGTGTTCGCCTCCTGGGTCAGGCGTTCCTCGAGCGAGGCCAGTTCCGGATCCGCATTACGCTCGCCCAACTGGTCGAAAAGGACTTCCTTGGATTTGACATAGGACGAGCCTCGGTCTCCGCCGATGGCGACGCCCAAAATGCCGGGCGCGCAGCCCTGTCCCTGCGCCTTCTGGACGGCGTCCAACACGACCTTGCGCACTCCGGCCAGGTCACGCCCGGCGCCAAGTTCATTGTTGGGCAGGGAATACTGCGCGCCGACGTTCTCGCAGCCGCCGCCCTTGAGCATCAGTTCGATCATCAGCGGCTGGTTGGTGTCCACCTCTTCAAAATGGATGTAGGGGAAGTCGTCGCCGCCCAGGTTGTTCCCGGAGTTCTTGTCGTAGATGGCATCCACGGCGTTGGGACGCATGTAGGAGCGTTTGGTCGCCTCCGCCAGCGCGGTGCGGACCTGCTCGCGCAACTTGCGCGTACTCCAGCCCTCGGGGTAGTACACGTAAAAAATGGGTGTACCGGTGTCCTGGCAGATGGGCGTGGAATTCTGGCGCGAGAGCTCGATGTTCTTCATGATGGTTTCGAGCGCGCCGCGCGCCGCCGAGCCGGGTTCCTCCTTCTCGATGGACGCTTTCAGGCGCGCTTCCACATCGGCAGGCAGGCTGCTCGACGTACGTCGGATCAATTCAAGAATTTTGTCAGTTAAATCAGGCTGCATGGTTGCCTCCATTTGTGATTATGCTCTTTTATGATACATCGAAAAAATGAATTTCGGGTGAGCCAGGCGTGAAAAAGAGCAGGCAATCATGCCCGCTCCCATCGTCAACGCGTCACCTTCACCCGCATCACATGGCGGTTCTGCCCGCCAAACTTGTATTTGTAATCCTCGTCCCCGCGCAAGAAGTCGAATTCGGCGCGCTTGTGCTCGTTGGCCCACTGCAGGAGGTAGCCGAGCAGCACCCAACCGGGAGACAGCTCCATGAACTTGCGGTCGAGACCCGAGTTGTACACCCAGATCTTGTTCCCATAGTCCAGATTGAAATAGCCGGCGGCCTTCTGGCCGGATACTTCCATGAATGCCAGCTGGAGATATCCCTCACGGAAGGCGGTCTGTGCGGTGGCGCGAAACTGCGCGCGCATCGATTCAGTCAAAAATGCAGCTTTCTCGGGATCACTGGCCATCAATGCAAGAAAAGCATCGATCTCGCTATCGAGCTGCCCTTCATCTTCCACGATATACCAGCGCACCTGCTGGTCGCTCTCCTCGGCGCGGCGCATTTTTCGGCGGATCTCATGCCGTTGTTTTTTGTCGATTCCCGAAAGGTAGGTTTCCCAATCTCCGGGCAGGGGTATGGACGGGGTCGGCTTGTAAATCTCCTCCACGCAAGTCCAGCCCCGTTTGGCGGATTCCTCTTTCAGCGCTGAGAGCGTGGGGGATGTATCGGGCAGGTTGTACCAATCGAGCACGGACCAGGCTTCGGGTGGCTGGGACGCCAGTTCATCCAGTACGCCGCCCAGAAAACGGGAGAGATCCTCCTTCCGGACGATCAAATCCAGGTAATCCGAAATCTCGATGCTACCCAACAGCATCAGGGCTGGACCTCCATCGCGGTCCGTCCGAAAGAGCGGCGCGATACCGATCAGGCGGTCGGCTTCGTGCGCTGTCACGAGGGACAGCGAGGCTTCCTTCCATTCTCCGCCGCCCAGGGTTCGCCACCAGGCCGCAAGGTATTCATAGCGTAAAAAAGGGACGTTCGTCATGCTTTCAGCCAGCAGCGCGTTCCAGTCGGGCATGAAAGTGGGTTCCGGGAAGGTGTTATGAATGGTCAATTTCATGGTTTTCCGTCGAAGGGTGGGATTATCGGGTGAATTTTACCAGTATAATGAAAGGGGAAAGTCTTTGTAATTACTTCCCCTGCGGGGATGCCAATGGCTGACGAATTCGACATTACTCTTTTACCCCTTTACCGGATCAACGGGCAGGACGCTCCCGCCCTGCCGGGCTTGCAGGTGCTTGCCCCTCCGCGGCGTTCCGCACGAGGGCGCGAGCGCGACCGCCTGCTGGTTTACATTAACCTGTCGGGTAACACCCCGCTGACCCCCGCCGATTACACCCAGCTCATCACGAAGATCTCCGATAACTTCTTCCAGACCTCCGGCTCGCTCACGAATGCGCTGAAAACCGCTGTCGAAGCGGTTAATACGAACCTGGTCGAGCGCAACATGAAGACGACCGGGCACGGGCAATACGTCATGGGCACACTGGTGCTTGGGGCGCTGCGCGATGCCCAGCTTTACATCGTCCAATCCGGGCCGACCCATGCCTACCACCTGGGCGAAGGCAGTGCGCAGCATTTCCATGACCCGCAGCTGGCGGGACGCGGGCTGGGATTCAGCCAGACCGCGCGTATCTTTTATTCTCACGTCGAGACCCGCCCCGGCGACAGGCTGGTGTTCGCTGTCCAGATGCCGGCCGCCTGGGATGATTCGCTGACCGCCGAACCGCGGTCCTCCACCAATGAAGTCTTCCGCCGCCGGTTGATGGGCGAAGCGGATGAGAACATCAACGGGGTATTGATCCAGCTGGCCAGGGGGAACGGCCAGGTCAGTATCCTCCGCCCCTCCGCCGAAGCCGGCGCCCCGCCGCCTGCACCTGCCCTCCGAGGAACCTCCCCTTCCCGTAAAGGAGACACCCGCTGGAATTCCTTTGACGCAACCCGAGGAATTTCCAACCCCGGCTTTTGCCGCGGCCGCGGCGTTTACAACGTCTGCTGCAAGCCCGGCAGTCAGTGCACCCCCCTCTCAGCAGAATGCACCGGCCTCGCCGCCGGACATCGCACCGGCAGGCACGCCTGCGATGCGGCGCGTCATCACACCTTTGGCGCGCAAGGACCGCACGAGACAGTTTTTCCGTGCGCTGGCGCGCGGCGTGACCTCGATGCGTTTCTTCGGGAACAAGGCCTCCGCTGGCGCGCAGACCATGGCCACCCGTGTCCTGCCCGGTGGGGATGATCAAGCGTTCACCCTCTCCCCGCTGATGATGGGATTCATCGCCGTAGCTGTGCCGGTGGTGATCATCACCATCGCTGCGGTGGTCTATATGCAATTTGGGCGTTCAGAGCAATATCGAAAATATTATTCCAGCGCCGAGCAGGCTGCTGTTCAAGCGGTGAGCGAGAGCGACCCGATCAATCAACGCACTGCCTGGGAGACATCCCTCTATTGGCTGGACAAGGCTGACGCGTATGTCGTCACCGCCCAGTCCCTGGCGCTGCGCCAGCAGGCACAGAACAGTCTGGACAGCATCGAGCATATCGTCCGCCTGACGTATTACCCGGCATTTGCCAGCCCATTGGGCAGCTTCCCGGTCACACAGATGGTGACCAACGAAAATGATCTCTACCTTCTCAATGCGGCCGAGGGAAAGATCTTGCGCGCCATCGGCACGGCCTCGGGGCTGACCCTCGACACCAACTTCATCTGCCAGTCGGGTTATTACGAAGGCATCCAGATCGGTGCGTTGGTGGATATCGTCGCCCTGCCCAAGAGCACGTATGACGCCACCGTCATGGGGGTGGATGCGGCCGGCAATGCCATTTACTGCCTGCCGGAAGCGTCCCCGCGGGTCACACCTCTGGCGCCGCCAGATACCGGCTGGGGATCCGTTGCAGCCATTGCTTACGATGCCAACAACCTTTATGTGCTCGATCCTGCCCGCCGCGCGGTGTGGGTTTATATCGGCGGCGAAGGCGGCTTCCCCGATCGGCCTTTTTACTTCTTCGGTGAGCAGGTTCCCGCGCTTGAGAATGCCGTTGACCTGGCGGTCAGCGGAGACGACCTGTACCTGTTGAACAAGGACAGCCATCTGACCACCTGCACCCTGAGCCGCATCTCCGTTTCACCCACGCGCTGCACCGACCCGGCCATTTTGGTGGACACGCGCGCAGGTCACACCAACGGCGCTACACTGCCGGACGCGCAATTCTCACAAATGCAGTTCACCTCGCCGCCCGGTTCCACCGTGTCCCTGCTGGAACCGCGCACCCAGGCCGTTTACCGGTTCGTGCCGCGCACGCTGGAACTGCAGGACCAACTGCGCTCGGTGCCTGGAGAGGACAACGCGCTGCCACCCGGCCAGCCTGTTACTGCCATGACGTTGAGCCAGAACCGCACGCTTTACCTGTTCATCAACGGCATGGTCTATTACGCAGACAACGTCCCGTGACTACTCCCCACGCATCACTGCGGGGGCAGAGGAACTTCTGCCCGAGTCTCAAAATATTATTGGCAGCGTTTTCGTCCCGATCCATGACGAGACCACACACAGGACAGGCATGCACCCGGACGGACAAAGGCTTCTCAACCAAAGTTCCACATCCAGAGCACATCCTGGATGTGTTGCGTGGATCAACCGATACGACACGACGACCAGCGTTCTCAGCTTTGTACGTGGTGTACGTGATCAGTTGCTTCCAGGCTGCATCCGAGATGCTTTTAGCCAAACGATGATTTTGAAGCATGTTCCTGATAGTCAGGTTTTCAAAAGAGATCATGCCGAAACTGTTGACCAGTTCCCGACTCAATTTATGGGCAAAGTCTTTGCGCCTGTTGGCAATGCGTTGGTGGACATGCTGAACGGCCTTGCGCCGTTTGGCCCGTTCGGGCGTTCCTTTTTCAGCCCTCGAGAGAAGGCGCTGCACCTGCGCCAGTCCTTGCTCAGCATGACGAAAGAAGCGGGGATTTTCAATCTTCATCCCATTGGAGAGCGTGGCAAAACTTTCAAGTCCTACGTCCACCCCGGCTGCCAAGCCATTGTAGGGCAGGGGTTGGGGATCCACTTCACAGGCGAAGCAGGCATACCAGTTGCCCACCGCATCCCTCTGCACGGTGAGTGTCTTGACCCTGCCCTGGATGGGACGATGCAGGACGATCCTCACTGCCCCAATTTTGGAAATGAGCAACTCCTTGCCCGCAGGGAGCAATTCGAAACCAGACTGCTTGAAGGTGAAGCTCGCGTACCGACCGTATCCCCGAAAGCGTGGATAGCCAGGCTTTTCGCCTGCCTTCACTCTACGAAAGAAAGCCTTGAAAGCCAGATCCACTCGCTCCTGAACATTCTGCAAGACCTGGGAATGGACACGCACCAATTCGGGATGATCTCGTTTCCAAAGGTGAGTCGTTTATTCGTGTCGTACAGCGAAAGGGTCTTCTTTTCCTGCTCCCAGGTGTTTTTGCGAGTGGCCAGCGTCTCGTTGTATACCCAACGACAAAGTTCCAGCGTCCGATCGAGTTGGGTGCGTTGGCTCCTGGAGGGCTCGAGGCGATACTTGAAGGTTTTTACCGCATAGCTCATGTGTTCTATTTTACAACCATGTCCTGCACCTTGCAAGGATGTGCGCCTTGCACCTGCACCCACCGAAGGTGTGGTGTATCCCCACTGCTGCCCGTGCTGGCCTGCGCCAGCAGGACAGTGAAGCAGGGGGCTATGCCCCCGCGAGTTCCGGGGGTTTCGGCGCTGTTTCGGTAATTTTCCTTCCAACAGACGAGGAGGTTTATTGTTATGTCCCTGATAGACTCCATTATCGCGTTCTTTTCGTCCCTGTTCAGAACAAAACCCAAGCCTCCCGCCCCGCCCCCTGCTCCGCCGGTGACTCCGCGCCCCACTGTCCCGCCGGACAGCGCCACCGAACCCGCCCAGATCGTTACATCCAAAGTACTGGTCATCGTCTACGACCCGGTAGTGGATTCCGCCACCGGGAAGCGGCTCTCGGAACACCTGCGCTGGTCCCGCGCCGATGACCTGATCACGAACTATATGGACGACATCACCGAAACAAGCAAGGGGCTGGCGCGCTATCAGATCGTCCAGCGGGTGGAGGTGGACGAGTTTCTTCCCCTCGAAGATGGATTCAGCTATGCGGTTGATACCTATCTCAGCACCTATCGACGCACCACCGCGCACCATCTCCCCGAATGGCTGGACTACAACGCCTTCCTGGCGCGCTTCAACATCCTGCAGCGGGTGGCAAACAACGAGTTGGATGAAGTCTGGGTGTTTGCATTCCCGCATGCCGGCATGTACAGAATCCGTGATGGCCGGCAGAAAAGCCTTCTGGTGCAACTCGCATCCCCTGCCCGAAACGGACGATTGCCCACGCCGGTTCGTCATCATGGGATTCTCTCTCGAGCGCGGTGTCGGCGAAATGTTCGAGGCTTTCACTCACCGCTGCGAGTCCATCATGACCAGGGTCTATCAACCCACCACCGGTGATGCCAACCTGTACGAGCGCTTCTCACGTTACGACAAGAAAAATCCGGGCGAGGCCGAATGCGGCAATGTACACTTTGCTCCCAATAGCGAACGGGATTACGACTGGAAGAATGTTCGTTACGTGGCCAGCAAATGCGACGACTGGTACAACTTCCCGGACTTCACCGGGGCTACCCGCCAGGTGAACTGCGAGGAATGGGGCAACGGCGACATCCGTCTGCACCACCTGTGGTGGCTGGATCATCTTCCGCGCGTGAGCGGTCGCACCAACGGCATTGTTCACAACTGGTGGCAGTACGTGATCGACCCCAATCGCGTGAATGTGTGAGTGGCGAACAAATAAAGCTCAAAACAATCACCTCAAGGACAATAACCCAAGTCATAGTTAAGACAATCTCTGGGTGGAGATTGTCTTGGTTAATGGTCTTATGAAATGTGTCCCTTGACTTTCAATTCTAAAAAGCGTCTAATGATACTAATCTCTCCACTGAATGGGCGGGGATTACTAAGTAAACCTTTTCTTCTATTAACCTTTCAACATTGTATCGTTATCTACTCGTGCAATATGTTATTATTGGATAGCTACACGACCTTTTTTGGTGATGGATGCCAGTAGCTTTTTATAACCAGTACATTGCTATATTTTTGATTCTTTAATTGCAGGGGTTCCTCGCGCGCAGGTATTGCATGTACAAGAAACATCAGAAGCTTGCAATTTGTCTGCTACTAGGCCTAATGCTGGCAGGTTGCAGTCCGAGCCAACCTTCCGAACCAACATTCTCCCCAACACCGGAGATTATGTCATCGCCGGAAGCTACTGAAGCCCTGCCTGGGGATTGTCCACAACCCAAGAAATGGGCGATTGAGTTCCAGCGCGAAGGGGGAATCATGGGTCTATCCCAGCAGCTTAAGGTGGGAAGCGAAGGGACCCTTCAAGCCCAGGATCTCAGTACTCAAAATACGTTCACACAAACGCTCAATCCTTCTCAAGTCCTTGAAATCCAAAATCTATTGGTCCAAGCCTGCCCTTTTGAAACCGGAAGGGCCGCTCAAGCCTGCCCGGATTGCTTTGAATATTCCATGTCCATCCAAATGGATGAGGAATTATTCCGTGTAAAAGTCAGTGATACTACCATCCCACAAGATATGCAGCCTCTAATCCAGACGCTGAGCATCCTGTTACAACAAATGTTGACTCCTTGAGGAGGTTTTTTATGTCACGCATTCGAGTTTATATCCAAGCTGCCTTATCCCTGATCATTGTCTTTTCCATGATTTTGCTTCCCGTAAAACCTGCGCCAGCGGGGGCAAGCCCTGCGGCCCAAGACAAGGACGACCTCAAACGTCAATACAACCCTAGCACAGGCAAGGTGAGTTTTATAAATACTGACAATGGACTTCCTTTGGCGGCAACGAAAGTTTTGGGATGAGTCCGCCAATCCGGCATTCGCCTACGTCGAACACTTCGCTCCGGAATTCGGCTTGAAGTCTCCTGCTCAAGACCTGGCTATGGTTGAAACCAGCCGCGCAGAAGGTGGACGCGTCACCGTTCTCTTTCAACAGCAGTATCAAGGTGTCCCGGTCATGGCTGGGGAGTTAATCGTAAACACAGACGGACAGGGAAGTCTTTACTCGATCAACGGGGAAGTGTCTTCGGATTTGTCTCTTTCGACCAATCCCAAAATCAGTGCAGAGGATGCCCGTCAGACCGCGCTCAAGAGCATGAGCAAGTGGTATAAGGCCGCGCCCGCGGATTTCACAGCTTCAGAACCGGAGCTTTGGATTTACGATCCCAGCCTGATGGGACCCGGAGACGGTCCGGTCTCTCTCGTCTGGCGCATGGAAGTACGTTCCAACGAGGTAGCCAATCCGGTTAACGAATTGATCCTTGTGGAAGCCCAGCGGGGCGGTATTGCCCTGCATTTCAATCAGATCGATACGGCTTTTTCAATACAAGACCCGGACCCCTCATTGCCTGCCACCATCACCATAGTCAACGGGTCCGGCCAATCTTCTGTCCCAGAGGACCCTTTCGGACAAAACTTAGTTGTCAAAGTGGAAAATCAAGCGCAACAGCCTTTAAGCGGGATTGAGGTTACTTTTACCGCTCCTGAAAGCGGCCCAAGCGGATTCTTTTCCGACGCAGATTCCACCTCTGCAGTTGTCGTGACAAATAACGATGGATTAGCTATTGCCCCAACATTTACTTCCAACGATATTTCTGGCGATTTCATCGTTACTGCGACGATCGCAGGTCTGCCAGATACAGCAAGTTTTATGCTAATAAATCTGGCCCCACCCGCTGACGATACTAACAAGTTTTCAGTCCCGGAAGACGCCTCAGGAATTATCAAAACCGTGGATGGGGCCGACGATGTCCTCACCTATACCACCTCCAACACAACAACTCTGCCAGGCACGTTACTTTGCAATGAAATGGACCTCACCTGCACAGATGGCGCTGACCTGCATGCTGACAACGCGCATACGTATGCCATCGGAACCATCCAACTTTACTTCGACAAATATGCGCGGATGAGTTTCGACAATTCGGGAGGTGTGGTTATCTCTACAGTTCGCTACAGCAGCGGTTTTGCCAATGCCTTCTGGAACGGGATCCAGATGGTCTATGGTGATGCATATGGCTTTGCCCGAGCGGATGATGTCGTGGCGCACGAATTGACACACGCCGTCACGGAACGCGAGTCCAATCTTTTCTATTACTACCAATCCGGTGCGATCAACAAATCCTTCTCAGACGTTTGGGGAGAATACTATGACCAGACTAACGGCCTCGGCAATGATACCCCGAGTGCCAAGTGGCAGATGGGCGAAGACATCACCGGTATGGGCGCCATCCGCAGCATGAGCAATCCTCCTGCCTTTTCAGACCCTGACAGGATGACCAGTCCTTATTATTACACAGGCTCAGGAGATAACGGCGGTGTCCACTACAACAGCGGTGTTAACAATAAGGCTGTTTTCTTAATGGTGGATGGAGGCACCTTTAATGGCAGAACGATCACGGGCATTGGCTGGGAAAAGACTGCTGCTGTTTATTACGAAGCCGCCACCAACCTGCTGACCTCCGGCTCGGACTATTCCGATTTATATTATGCCCTCAACCAGGCTTGCATCAATAAGACAGGCCCTGCGCTGGGTATCACTCCAACCGACTGCCTGCAAGTCCAAAATGCAGCCCTTGCGGTAGAGATGAACCTGCAGCCGGTCCCCAATTTCAACCCGGATGCGCCTGTTTGCAGCCCGATGCAGCCCCCCAATGATGCGCTCTTCGATGGACTCGAAAGCGGCACGTCAAATTGGACTTTCAACAATGGAGCTTATACACGCTGGCAGCGTGATTCATCCTTCTATGGACCTTTTGCCCATTCCGGTGCACACTCCCTTTACGCAGATGATGCTCCGGATGTAGTGACTGACGCCACAGCCAGGCTCGCGTCGGTCACGGTTCCAGCGAATGCCTACCTGCACTTCAGCCACTCCTTCGATTTCGACCAGTGGGCGGGAACTTATTACGACGGCGGAGTGCTGGAGTACAGTACGAACGGCGGAAGTACCTGGCAGGACGCCACAGCCCTGATCGTCAATAACGGCTACAATGGCACGATTACATCCGGTTATGGCAATCCGCTCAGCGGCCGGCAAGCCTTCGTCGGCACCAGTCACGGTTATATCAGCACGCGTCTCAATCTCAGTTCCCTTGCCGGCCAGACGGTCACCTTCCGCTGGCGGTTGGGGTTGGATGATTCGTTTTATGTAATGGGCTGGTGGGTGGATGACGTTCGAATCTACACCTGCGTCGTGCCTACCTTTACGGATGTACCTTTCGATTACTCGGTGGTATTGGGTGGTATCACCTATTACCTCCACGATTACATCGAAGCCTTGTACGACGCGGGCTACACCGCCGGCTGCCTGACCGGTCCGCTGCGCTACTGCCCGGATAACACCATGAATCGCGCCGAGTCTGCCGTCTTCATGCTGCGCGGTGAGTTCGGCTCCGGATATGTGCCTCCCGCTGCTCCTTGGGGTTCCTTCGCCGATGATTGGAGTCCCGGCCTATGGGCGGAGAAGTGGGCGGAAGGCATGTTGGATGCCGCCATGACCGCTGGTTGCCAGACCAGCCCATTACGATTCTGCCCATGGGACCTGCTCCCTCGTGAGCAGGCAGCTGTATTTGGGTTGCGGATGAAATATGGCATGACCCATATTCCGCCGCCTGCCAGCGGAACGCTATTCGCTGATATGACCGACACCGGCTATTGGGGCACCAAATGGGCGGAGCAGGCATATAATGATGGGCTCATACCCGCCTGCGGCACGTCAGGCGGGAAGCCCATGTTCTGCCCGAATGACTTATTTACCCGCGCTTGGGGTGCCTACTTGATCGTGAAAGCCAAGGGAATGACTCCCACTCCTTAGGGTAAGTAAATTCAATTGACCGCGCCAGCCACGAAGCATTCGGTATCGTTCTATTGTCCAGACACTCATGTGACCTATGACCGAAATGTCATGGATCATATGGGGGTTGGAGGTGGAGCTACGGCCAGGGTCCGGATAGCCTACGCTCTTGCCGATCGCGGACATCGAGTACGTCTATTCATCAATTGCCCAAAGGAGAGAACCGAGTTCGGCGTCGAAACACGCCATTTCTCCAAACTAGAAAAAGACGACTCGGACATCTTCATTGCCAGCACGAGTGGCGGACAATTCGATTTGACTTCGTCGGAGAAAATAAAATTCAATAGCCTGTTGAAAATCCTGCTTATTCATGGGATATCTCAGCCCAATGGCTTGTCCTATTATCCCTTTGATTTTGTCAACTCTCCAAGCAACTTCATCCGTGAAAAAGTGGTACGCGAATGGCGAATATCGCCTGAAAAAGTCTTCGTGAGCCATCGGGGAGTCGTAGAATCCCATTTTTCTGCCCAAAGATGGAATACTCCCAAGCGCGATCCGTTTTCATTGTTGTATGCAGGGCATCCTTCTAAAGGCTTGGAAACAGCCATCGCCATTCTCAGAAAATTACAATCCTTCGATAACCACTTCCACTTGAATGTCTATGGGGGAGTCGGGTTGTGGGGGGATGCAGGGGATAACCCGAAGCCTGAAACAGGGATAACCTATCATGGTATCATCGGGCAACGGCAATTGGCTCGTGAAATGCAGCGTTCTAGCTTCAGCTTGAACCTCCAGAGTCGGCAGGAGCCGTTCGGTATGACGCTTATCGATGCCATGCGAGCCGGTTGCATTGTCTTCGCCAGTCCGGTCGGGGCGTACCCCGAGATCGTCACACACGGTCAAAATGGATTTCTAGTGGCGGGTGAACATACTGAAGAGTCCACGCGCCAGGCTGCGGTCGACCTGATCCTGGGGTTGGTCCGCAACCCGGAATACATCGATTACCTGCGTCGAAACGCGGTGAAAACGCCCCTGACCTGGGACCAGGTCGCAAGCACATGGGAAGGCCACTGGGATTGGTGCCTTTCCGGTAAGACCTCCAAGAACATTCCTGGGTTGGGCACCTGTAATGAATGTCAGGGAGCCTGGCTGCCCCTGGCGGATGGCCTGCATTGCATTAATTGCGGCAACTACCAAAGAAAATCATCATCGCCCTGATAATCAATTCTCCTGCGAAGTGATAAAATCCTTCGGACCAAACTCGGAGGCTGTCATGCACAATCCACGATCATCATTTTCCTTGCTGAAACTCCCGGCAGTTGTGGGTTTCCTGGCCCTTGTTGCAGTTACAAGTTGCCTCCCCAGCCAGAATCCCACGCCGCCAGCAGCCCCGAGCGAAGCAGCCAATACTCCCCTACCTGTGCGCTGTGATCCGATCAACATCAGCAATGATACCGGCCTGGCAATTCTGACGATGTCTGATTTCTCCCAGATCTACCTGGGACCGAACACCGAAATCCTCTTCACACCTACGGGGTATTGCCCGGGTCTGGACGAGCATTTCATTTTGCTCAAGAAAGGGCAGGTGGCGATCTCTTCGAAGCTGCCGGAAGGAAAATCGATCCAGATTGCCAGTCCGGATGGTTACCTTTCGAAACTAGGCGGCACTGGTCTGGTCACCTACGTTCCCGATGCGCATATTTTCGCGCTAGCCTGTTCCAGTGAACCGTGCAGCCTTGGGGTTTCCGAGGGCAGCCTCATTTCCTTGTTTTGCGGGCAGAGTGCGACTCTGGATGCTGCCGGTGTTTTTGTCGGACCTTCTGGAATCAACCTGGCGGAGCTGGCTCCCTATGGAGGGTGGCTCATGCCGCAGTGCGGGATTTTTGCCACTCCGGCCGGAACACCCGAAATCCAGACTGTCACGCCGGACACGGCAGCCACCGCCACGGCTGCCTGCGGCAGCTTCCAGGACCAGTTCCCCTTGACCCCCTGCCCGCCCTACACACCTTGATTCCGGCTTCTTGTTGAATATGACCCTCACACTCAGTTGTCTTGAAAACAAGCAGGCAGCTGGCGGTTTGGCTATTGCTCAAAGCGCCGCTGTTCTTATCCTGGCGCATGATGAGGCCGGTGTTATCGAGACCACTGTCCAATCAATCGCCCTGGCGCAAAACCCTGAAGACATCCTGTACGTCGTCGCCGACAACTGCAGTGATGACACCGCCAAACTTGCCGCGGCAGCCGGAGCCTGTGTGCTCGAACGTCGAAGCAGGTCACCGGACGGGAAAGGTGCAGCTTTAAAATGGTTTGCAATTCAACACAGTGATCTTCTCGAACGCCACGACCTGGTGGTAATCCTGGACGCAGACAACCTGGTTGCTCCGGAGTTCCTGAGGGACGCCAAGGCTGCTTACCAGGTCGATGGGGTCATGCAGTGCCTGGTTCAACCGGTGGGATATCACGGATCTCCGCTCAGTACACTGATTGCCCTGTCTGAAATCCACGAACAGAAGACGGTCGATGCCATCCGCGTCAGTTTCGGCTGGCCGGTTCGTCTGCGAGGCACCGGAATGGTGATGCCTCCCTGCATCCTGAAAATTGTCGCCGGCATGATCGATACGGAAGTCGAGGATATCGCCATGAGCCTGTTGTTCACGGCTCGCGGCATCCCGGTTAAAAGGAACACACGGATCTGCGTACAAGACCCCAAACCCCGGGAATCCGTGCTTGCCTCACGGCAGCGCGCGCGCTGGTTCCGCGGGCAGTGGAATGCCTTCTGGCTCTATCGAAGAGAAGTGGGAACGCTCATAAAACAAGGCCCGGCAGGGTGGTCATTGCTGAGTAACTTGTTCCTGAAACCCCGCTGGCTGGCTGATATGATCCTTTTGCTACTGGCGCTCGCAGCGCTTCAGGTTTCCTGGCTGCTGGCTGCTCCGCTATTGGCAAAAGCGTTGTTCGATCTGGTCTGTCTGATCTGGACAATCTTCGCCTCTGAAAACCGAAATGAATATCTCAAAGCCATTCTTCATATCCCTGGATTCATCCTGATGTGGATGCGTGGTTTCC
The DNA here is from genome assembly GCA_963709295.1 of uncultured Chloroflexia bacterium. GTDB lineage: Bacteria > Chloroflexota > Anaerolineae > Anaerolineales > Villigracilaceae > JBGPQJ01. Next base: position 512,965 of record CAVPVW010000008.1, read on the forward strand.
TGTTGGCTTTCCAAAAATCCATCTGGCTTCGGGCGCGCGAATGAGGGCAAAACCCGGCCGATTCAATGGTATTGAACCGGCACTCCAAACTGCCCTGGCTTTATTGGTCCTCCTGCTTGCAATCTACGGCCTGTCTTATGCGGGACGCTTTTCAACGGACGATGAACACATCCTGGCGTCCCGCAGCCTGAGTCTGGCATTCCAGGGGGAATTGAATGATGATCGGGTGTTTGGGAACAGCCGAATTTTCATCTACCAAAGCCTGCCTGCGGATCAGGCTTCAGCCAGCCTGGCCATCGAACCGCTGCAATCCGTGGTTGGAGCCGGCCTGGCTCGACTGGCCCTCCTTCTGGGAAACGGCCGTGTCCAGACCCTTTTCCTGTTAAATATTTTTGCCACCGCGTTGACGGCCGTCTGTGTCTTTTTTGCAGTTCGGGTTCTAACGTACTCCGTTCTGACTGCGCTGGTCACCGCTCTTTTTTTTGGTCTTGGAACCCAGGCGTGGGTTTATACCCGCACCTTCTTTCGTGACCCGCTGGCCATGCTGTTCCTGACCTTCGCCTGGACCTGTGCCCTGATCCTTAATCAAGCCACAACGAGACGAAGCCAATGGTTGGCTGGCGTCGGGATCCTGCTGGGTCTGGCACTGGGGATGCTCAGCAAAAACACAGCCACGATCGCCCTGCCGGCGGTCGCGATTTTGTTAATCCCCTATTGGAAACGCCTGGTCAGCAAGGATAGCCCTCCCCTCAGGGTTCGGCTTGCCCGGCCAGGCATTTACCTGCCCGTTCTGGCTGTGTTGGTGGGATTCCTGACTCTATTGGTTGCCGCTCGGGGACCGCTGGTGCGTTTCAGCCTGGGTTATTATTGGGAGACTCTGGTTATTTTTGCCGCCAGTCCACATCCCCATCTCCTGCCAGCGATATTCGGGCCGTTTATCAGCCCGGGGAAAAGCATCTTTCTATACTCACCGGTGATTCTGCTCTCTCTGGTAACTTTATTGGAAAAGCGAATCGAAGCGATTGGTGCCTGGAGTTATGTCCTGCTGCTGGTCATCGCTCAGGCACTTTTTTACGACAGCCACTGGTGGGGGAGCGTCAACTGGGGCTTGCGCTTTCTATTACCTGCCATTCCGTTGCTTACGTCGCTGCGGCAGGCGTCCTCGACCGCCTGTTGAAAATGCCAAAAGGTTGGATTTGGATTGCTCTTCTGGGCTGCCTATCGGCACTGGTGCAGTTGATCGGTATCTCAACCCCCCTCGGTGACTACTACCAATACTTAATAAGCCTGTCAGAACTGGCCGCCGGCTCACTGGGCGTGTGGGACCTGCGTTATTCCGCGATCACCTGGACCGCCGCCCGCGTTATATCGGGAGAGCAATGGGATTTGGCGGCTCTGGGAAACGGCCTGCAGGGTTTGTTCTTTGCTGTCGTGTTGGTATTTCTTGCCTATCTGGCTTTCGTAAAGCTTAATTCCCGGCCGGCCTGGGCAACTCCCTTTCTTTTAGCTTGCGCATGCCTGGCAGTCTTGCTCATGCCAAAAGCATACAAAGCTGACCCGGCCTATTCCCCGACCAGGAATGATTTCCTTTCCGCAAGAGATGATCTGCTCACCCTGGCTGGCCCTCCGACGCGCTGATCATTAACAGCTACGGTTTCCCGGTTTGGCGAAACTGGATGAACTGGGGACCGGCCAGCCCGGGTTGGGTCTCGCTGCCTTTCATCCCCGCGGTTGGATTCGAACTCCCTGCTCAGTTTGAAATAATCCTTACGGATGCAGCCAAAACGCATGAACGCGTCTGGCTGCTTTTACCGTGCGATTCCCCGTCCTCTGCTATCCTGCTGGCAAAAATAGACCAGTTCCCTTCACTGGAACTGGCAACTGAACGGACATACATTGACGGAACATGCAGCACGAGCTTGCTGCTTTTCAATTCGCACTAGATTTAAGTCCTTCTCAAATTTTTCGAACCACGAATGACAGCAACTCGTCCAGTCGGGCGGTCCAGTTGTGCTTTTGAATGAATCTGTCTACCTCGTCTCTTTCCAACTGTTGCCGCATCACACTACCAGCCAGGCGGATAAACTCATCCCGTGAGGAGGCGAAAAAGACCCCGGGCATATCGCGCAGCGGTTCGAGGTCAGGGGCAACCACCGGCAAGCGCATGGCCAGGTACTCATAGACTTTGAGCGGGCTGGTTGCCTGGGTAATGGCAGATCCCTTCCAGGGCAGCAAGGCCGCATCGGCATAGGACAGGTACGCCGGCAGTTCCTTCTGGGCTTTCAACCCCAGGAAGTGAACATTGTCTTTCTTGAAGGGTGCCTGTCCACGATAATCCCCGATCAGGGCAATCTGCGCATCCGGCTGCGCGTCCGCCAGGTCCCCCAGCAATTCCCAATCGAACCACTCGCCCCACAGCGCGCCGGTATAGATCAGGATTCGCTCTCCGACCGGCAGGTCGTCCGGCCTGGGATGGAGCTGGCGTGGATCGAAAAGATGGGTATTGACGGCGTTGGGCAGGAGCAAAACATTCCGCCTGCTGATACTCTCAAGCCGGCGGGCAAGCATGGGCAGGGTCGCCACCAGGTGCGTACTGGCCTGCGCAATCTGGCTCTCGACTTCGGGGTTGTACCACTTCCCGCCCAGCGAGGTCGCCCAGTCGTCGATTAAATCATAAGCGATTGCAGTACCGTGCTCATTCCGCAGACGCTCCACCAGGGGCAGGAAATCAGGCAGTGGAAATTCGATCAGCCCGGCGACCGGTTTGGTGAATAAAGCAGGATGCTGACCGGCGAACTCATCCAGGTTGAATTGTTCAATGGATGACCGGAACAGGTGAGGATGCGGATAGCGCAATCCAAGGTTGCGGCTCTCGTTGCGGTCAAACTTGTGGAGGAAGACCACTCCCCAGCCCCGGCGGAGTAATTCCAGGGTAATCTGAGTCCCGCGCACTCCACCGCCGCTGTCATCCAGAGGCACACCCGAAAGCAGGAAAAAGACGCCTTTCAGTACGTCTTCCCTGCGCCGGTCGACCACCTTCCGGTTGCGGGCACCTATTAAGAAACCCAGAACCTGCGCTCCCTGTCCGAGAGCTTTTTGCACCAGGCGCGGAAGCGGTAACTTCTCTTTGAGAGCCAAACCTGTAACAGCGCCCAGCCAGACTATGGCACACAAACCGATCCAGAGAGGCGCAAGCATCGGCTGCCAAACAAGCAGGCCAGCCAAAGTTATTACAATAAACGATGTAAAAACCAGCCAGACGACCCACCTTACAAAATAACCCCAATAATAGCGGGCGTGCACACCGGATTCTCCATCTCCGATCGACCAGTAAATCATTTTTTTTAGATAGCTGGAAAGCGTATCAGGGATAACCCAATCGACCACCGCTTCCGGCACAACCCCCCACTCGCCTCCCAGACGCTTTAGTTCCAGGTCAAGGTAGGTGTCCTCTCCGGTCTTGGTCAGCCATTCCGGGAAACCTCCGACCGCATGCACAGCTTCTTTATGAAATGCCACCGACCGGCAGGAGGGAAGAAAGTCCTGAGGGTTGATGTTGTTTATCCCCGGCCAGATGCCGTCACCGCCATGGTCCCGGCCCATCCGGTCTATTGAACGATAGAAACCGGCCGAAACCCGGGTCTCCGGCTCAATCTTGAAAGGCTGGATCAACCGCTCGAGCCAGGTCTGTGCCTGGACGCAACCGAAATCAGTGACCGCGATGATCGGGTGCTTTGCCTGCTCGACGGCGATGTTACGCGCCCGCGCCATGTTGGTGCCCGGCGCCCGGATAACCCGCATGGCGATCGTAGACTTTTGAGTGAACGCCTCCAACTGTTCCACCGTTCCATCGGTCGAACCGCCATCCACGATGATGATCTCGTCCGGCGGTCGGGATTGTTCCTTGATTCCGCGGAGCCAGTTTTCCACATTGCCAGCTTCATTCTTTACGGAAGCGATCAATGTGACCTGTAACCGGTCCGGAAGATCGTTCGTCAGGGGACGCCGCCGGGTGAAACCCGGCACCAGATGAGGATTATCAGTGTAAAGGGTCACGCGGCTGTTATCCTCGTTGACGTAGCGATCCTCAAAGGGCGGAAGCGGTCGGGACAGAAGGGACAATCTCCGCCCTCGGGGCAGGCTCCATTCTCGCGGATGCAAGCCTCGCCAAAGCCAGCGTGCCAGGCCTTCCCGGCGGCTTCCCGGCGGCAAGAAGAACTTTCGGATTTCCCACAGGTAAATCAACAGAGTCCAACCCCGGCTTCCATGTATCTCATGCAGCTGGTGGGTCAGGGTCAGGACCTGATGCTCCTTTTCTGAAGCCCTGGCATCCAGTTGGGTTACCCTGGATTGAAGCCTGGTCAACTGGGTGGCAAGGGAATCTCTTTCGCGGTCCGCCCGGGCAAGCTGCTGTGCCTGGGCTAATATTCGCTCCGCCCGGTCGTGGAGCGCAGCATCCTTTTCAGCGATACGCTCGAGCAGTTCTGCACTCTCGCGTTGTTGAGCCGCCAATTGAAGATTACGTTCCTGAAGCGCAACAAACTTTTCCGACAACAACCGGGCCTGATCAAGACTGAACTGCTTGAAGAACCGGCCGCTCCCCATTGGGCTCGCGTCCATTTTTAATTCAACAAACTTTTCCACAAGGGTGCGATTGCCTGTCGCGCGTAACTTCAGCTCACTGCATCCAGCTTCAACAAGGTTCCTCAATTCAATTCGTCTATCCCAGGCAGCATTCAAACTCTCGAGCAGCTTTTCGCTGGACAAACCTGCGATCGGTAAGGTGAATTCCCCCAGCCCAAGGTCGTTCATCACATGAGTGACCTTGTCATCATAGGCAAGCGCCACCACCGGCACGCCGCTCAAGGCTGAAAAGACAACGGAATGGTAGCGCATGCCGAGGGTGAGGTCACAGCCGGCAACAAGACCAGCCAACACCGAGGGTGGATGCACACCTTTTAGCAAGATCGTTTGTTCATTGTGCTTCATCCGGGTAGTCACACTTCGGGCAGCCGCCGAATCGTCCGTGAGAGCGGACCCGGGCAGGCAATGGAATGGAACAAACAACAGGCCGCAGCCGGTGCGTTCGATAAAGGCATCTAATGCTTCAGCCGCCTGTGCCTGCCATTCTTCAGCGGGAACCGCCTGTTCCCATCCGCGCAGGCACACCCCCATGCGAGGAGCCTGTAGATTTAGCGGAAGAGTCGCCAGCACCTTCGCAGCCTGCTGCCGGTCCGGGGTGAGCCTGAAAGCTGGATCAGCTGTGATTGGGAAAGTATCCGTTGGAAGCCCAAGAGATGTCAGCAACACCTGCGACTCGCCATCCCGCACACTGGCCAACGCAGCCAGTTCGAAGGACAGGCGGGTTAATTCCTCCGCTTCGGGGCTGAAAAGCGGACCCACCCCGGCGGCGTGGATCAGGACTGGCTTTTCCAGAAGCCAACCCAGCATAGGCAAACTGCTGTAGAAGGGAAGACCGGCCTGCAAAGGCGTCAGCAGGGTTTCTTTTTGAGCGCCCCAGTAATCCTGAAAGACCCCGCCTCCACCGACGATCAGGCCGTCGCTGGCGGCGGCAGTGTCGAGAAGAGCTTGAATGTCCGAAGCCGGAATCGCCTGAACAGTGTGTTGCCGCTCCGTATCCGCCGGATTCCCCGAGAGGACGTACAGCTCCGCGCCAGGAGCGACCTGTCTCAAATCCTGTAGAAGTACAGACAGGATGGCTTCATCACCCGCATTCGAGAAACCGAAATAACCGGAGATCAGGTAGCGTTTGGGCATGTCTCACTTCAGGAATTGCTTGCGGTAAAGAGGGACGATATCCGCGGCAGAGCCCAAAGCCTGCAGGCGCCCCTGGTCGAGCAGAGCCACCCGGTCACAGCGGGACTCCACCAGGCCCAGGTCGTGCGAAACCACCAGGGTGGTCGTTCCTTTTGATCGAAAACTCTCCATTCGTTCAACGCATTTCGCACGAAACCCTTCATCGCCCACCGACAGTGTTTCATCAAGGAGCAGGATCTCAGGCTCCCAGGTGGTGGCGATGGCGAATCCGAGTCGCGCTACCATCCCGCTCGAGTAGGTACGCAGCGGGGCATCAACGAAACCGTCCAATTCCGCGAAATCGAGCACTTCATCAAGCCGGGATGCGATCTCGCGCCGGGTATGACCGAGCAGCGTGCCATTGAGAAAGATATTTTCCCTGCCGGTCAATTCGGAATGGAATCCTGCTCCCAGTTCGAGAAGAGGAGAGACCCGCCCGGCCACCCGCACCCGGCCTTGACTGGGCACGAGCACGCGCGCCACGACCTTGAGCAGGGTGCTTTTCCCGGCGCCGTTCGCTCCGATGATCCCGACGGTTTCCCCCCGGCCGACAGACAGGCAAATGGATTGCAGCGCCAGGAAATCATGCGACCGCACCTTGTTCTGCAGCACACGGATGGCGTATTCCTTGAAAGTGCCGATCCGCTCCTCGGGAATGCGGTAACAGACCGATACGTTCTCCAGCTCAATGTCGGGGGAGAGGGATGTGGAAGGAATGCTCATCACTGGCTAGATCCGGTAGTTCATTTGATCGGCATTGCGGGTGAAGACCGCCCAGCCCAGGACAAGAGCCGCAAGGGCCATCCCGCTCCCGATCAGCAGGATATTCAGCGGCGGCAGGAGGCCGTCATAGATCGGCATGCGAAACATCTCGATCATGTAGTACATGGGATTCAGGCCGGTCAGCCACGGCTCGAGTGCGTCCGGCAGGATGTCCGCCGGATATATGATGGGGGTCAGGTACATCCAGGCCATCAACCCGACCTGGTACATTTCGATGACATCCGGGAAGTTTATGGCAAGGCTGGAGAACAACAAGGCTATGCCGAGAGCAAAAGCGGAGAGTACCAGAATTGAATAGGGAAGGAAGAACGCCGTTGGATGAAGAGGCGTGCGGGTGATCAATAAAATGACAAGCAATGGAACGAGGGACAGGATCAAATTTACCAGCCCGGTGCCGATGGCGGAGATGGTGAATACACTGTGCGGAATGTAGATTCGATGAATGAGGGATGCGCCCCAGACATTCTGGGTCAGGGCGGCGGTTGTCGCCTGGGAAAAAAATATCCAGGCGATCAGGCCGCTCAACAGGTAGGCCGGATATTGCTGGACAGAATTGAACACCTGCGAGAACACGAGGGTCAGCACCAGCATCATGCCGAGGGGGGTGAGCATCGTCCAGGCGACCCCCAGGGCGGAACGCTTGTAACGGGTGACGATATCGCGGCGTACAAGCTGGTAGACCAGGTCGCGGTACTGGATGATGCTGCCCAGCTCTTCGAAGAAAGCCGGGCTGCGCTTCTGGCTGTCATAAACGGTTCTCATGGAATGATTTTTTGAAGTCTCCGGGAAAGGAATGGGGTATGGCTCAATCATAGAACAAGAGAGTTGCCTTGTCAAATTGGAAGTACAACACAATAAAACAACCCGATTAAACCCGGATAATAATCACGGTCTGAATGGACGTAACAACCTTATAATTATGCAATAGAGTGATGATGTCTAAAAAAATCATAACCCAAAGAGAGGAGCTATCGGTTCTCCTTGGAAAAGCCGAGGCATTTTTGAGTCGAAGGCTTTGCGCGACCTTCCCAAAACCTGCCACCATCCGACTTATGAGGCACCTGAATGGGATTCATTTTAAGCTCGACTGAATTAGAACCGATAGTCAAGTCAATTAAGAAAAGAAGGCCATGCAGCTTACTGGTATTCGGCTTGGGAAATGACAGCCAATTCTGGGTTCAAATAAATGAAGGAGGAAAAACTATATTTATTGAAGATCAGGAACATTGGTACCAAGTCATTACCCAAAGAGACCCCAGGGTCAATGCATATTTGGTGAATTTTCAAACAAAACGCTCTCAATGGAGAGACCTGCTTGATAAGCCTGAATTGCTGAAAATGACATTGCCTCAAGAAATAGTACTAACGTGTTGGGATATTATCCTGGTAGACGGGCCTAATGGTTTCGACGACGAAAATCCCGGTAGAATGAAAAGCATCTATCTTGCTTCCAGATTACCTTCCAAAACGGCAGAAATCTTCGTTCATGATTGCGATCGACCACTTGAACAAGCTTACTGCGACAAATACCTCCAGTCTGCGCATCTTGTTTCTGAAGTTGGAAAGCTAAGGCACTATTGTTTCAAATAAAATGATATACCGCCATTTGCAAAATAAATATAAAAATACGAGGTGCTCCACTGGTGAGCAACCCCGTATTTATTTTTAATATACTGATGACAATTACCTAGCCATTACCAATCCCTGCGGATTGAAGCATCGCCTTGTAGGCATAGAATTTCCTGGGCTGGGAGGCTTTCATCTCGTCTATACGTCTCTGGATATGCGGGGCAAAGTATCCAGCATACCGGTCCTGAAGTTCTTTAATCTGCCAGTCATTGCCAGTAACCTGCTTGCGGCAATTGTGAGCGCCGCATTGGCAATCAAATTCGTCATAAGGACTGCAATCACTCATGGCATAATCAAAACAAACCTGTTCGCCAATTCGGATGTCACGCAGCGCATATAGGGCAATCTGCCCCACCAGGCCTGCATTGGCATCGCACGAGTGATTGAAATAATCGCCCGGACCGACGGTTTCCGGCACCATGAAAAGATCATCTTCAACCTGGATGCTCAAACTCCGGGTTTTCTCGGGCAGAGAATCAAAGAGGTCCTGTTTCATGACAACGCCGCCAAACATGGCGATCAGTTCGCCTTTTTTGATCGGCTGAATGGCGAAGACGCCGTTCATGTCCAATTCGGAGATGGAACGGCCTTCACACCTGGGGGACAAGTAAGAACCGGGATGGGTCTTCATTCATATAACTTCCTTTCTGAAGTTAAAAAATGTGAGCGGCGCTCCCTCGGTTTCGAAGAAACCGAAAAAACGCCAACGAATGAAATATACATCAAACTCGCAGAATGTAAAGGTTTTTAAATGTGCTGTTTGGAGGGTTTTTATATATTTCTAATGGATTCCCCGCTTCTTGATGTACTTCAAGAAGAAAACAACAATACGGCATGCCGTTTCATTGTCCCGGCATGGGTAAGAAATATTAAACTGCAAATTCCCCGGGGACTGATTATCTCTTAAAAATTATCGAGCAGCAGGTCACCGCGCCTTCCGCTTTGGCCAGTTCGGAGGCGTCGACCAGAACCAGCTTCAACCCCGCTGCCTGAAGCCGGGCTCTGGTCTTTGGAAAAGCGGTTGGATAAATAACTGCGTCATCGAGCATCACCGCATTGGCGGCATTCGGTTCCGTTGGATCAACTTCAACACACTCCATGCCCGGGAAATCATCCTTTTTGACCCATTCAGGATTCAGGAGCAGCTGATTTTTCCCGACTTGTGTCACTGCGGATTTGAGATGCAGGCAGCCGGTGACTTCCACCCCGCGTACCTCGTACCCATAAGGGGAAAGGATCATCCGCATCTGGTCGATCGCGTCCTGATTGCTTCGAGAGGAAATGCCCACGAACAGAGTTTTTCCAACCGTCAGCACGTCACCGCCATCCACAGTGGCGGGAGGCTGGATGTGGAACAATTTCCGGAAGGGGGCAAGCGCCTGCGCGATGAACTGCGATTCCGGCTTGCGTGAATCAGCGCCGGGGCGGGTGATGATGGCGCATTCATCCAAAACGATGGCCACATCCTCCACGAATACCGAATCGGGCAAGTCAGGGCTGGGCGGGAGCGAAACGACTTCCACACCAAGGGAACGGAGGGCTGCCTCGTACTCTTGATGCTGGGATTGCGCACGCTGCAGATCGATGGGTTGGCGTTCGAGGTGGGTTAATTCGCACTGATTGATGGCAGGACTTACCTGTCGGGTGATGGCAATCCATCCGGTCATATCAACCTTCGCTTTCGAATCTCAAGTGTTTGACGGTCAGGCCGTTGTTGATCAACTCCTTGAGAGCATCGATGCCGATTTTCAGATGCAGCTCGGCAAAATCCTGAGTGACCTTGCGGTCACTCTCAGCTGTCTTGACCCCGTCGGGTGTCATGGGCTGGTCCGACACGAGCAGCAACGCGCCTGCCGGGATGTGGTTGTAAAACCCCACCGTGAACACCGTCGCCGATTCCATATCGATGGCCATGGCACGCACCTTTCGCAAATACTCCTTGAATTCCTCATCGTGCTCCCACACCCGCCGGTTGGTCGTGTAAACAGTGCCGGTCCAGTAATCGAGGTCATAGTTGCGGATAGTGGTCGAGACTGCCTTCTGAAGATTAAACGCCGGCAGCGCAGGGACCTCGGGAGGGAAATAATCGTTCGAAGTGCCCTCGCCGCGGATGGCAGCGATCGGCAGAATCAGATCACCGATCTCGTTCTTCTCCTTAAGCCCGCCGCACTTTCCAAGGAACAGCACTGCCTTGGGTTGAATTGCCCCAAGCAAGTCCATGGCGGTTGCCGCATTGGCGGAACCCATGCCAAAGTTGACGATGGTGATACCCTCCGCAGTGGCGTTCGGCATGGGTTTATCCAGCCCGCGCACAGGTACCTTGTTCCAATCCGCGAACATCTGCACATAGTTGCTGAAATTGACCAGAAGGATGTATTCGCCAAATTTATCGAGCGGTACTCCCGTATACCGTGGAAGCCAGTTCTGCACGATTTCATCTTTAGATTTCATTCAGCCTCCCAAATCTGATAAAGCCCAAGTTTGTGATTCTTCCCATCCGAATAAAATGTCTCCACCACTCGGAAGCCAGCAGCTGCCGCGAGGGGCTTCAATTCCGCCTCCGAAAAATGATGGACATAGCGCAGACCCGTCCCTCCTGCCCGCCAATCGAGCAGGTAGTCGTTTTCATCAACCTGCTCCGAAGAAAGCCCGGCTATTTCCCAGGGCTGGATGCGAGCCTTGAGCTTCTCACTGGTGAGAAACTGCCAATTGGACAGGATGAACTTCCCCTTTGGTTTCAACAGCCGGTGGACTTTCTGCAACAATCGCAGCCGTATCTCCTCCCCCGGAATATGATGCAGGACAGCAAAAGCAACGATCAAATCGAATGCAGGATGGCTAAGCACAGAATCCCAATCGGCCGAAGTTATGTCGCCCTGCTGAAAAGTTGCAGAGAGATCTTCCAGCCCGGAATCGGCCGCCTGGAGTAGAGGCAGGCTGAAGTCCAGGCCAAGATAGGTCCCGTGATGACCTCGCTTTGCCAGTTCATGGACCAGGTTGCCGTTGCCGCATCCCAGATCGAGGATCCGTTCAGAGCCCTCCAAATTCTCAACGATACGCCGCACCCCTGGCTGGAGTTGTCCGCGCGTCGAGGAAAATTCTCCCCCGAAGGTCTGGTAGAATTGAAGATTGAGTTCGATCAATTTACCGGCAGTCACTGCATCCATGGTCTGATTATATCGGTATGTCCATTTCTGAGCGGCAACAACACTGGCGCAAAAACAAGGCGCTGACGCCCGAAAAACTGGCGTTGGCGCGAGTTGTATTGGAAGAGGTGATGGATGGCGAGGACGTGATGCTCGCCGTGCGCGATCACCCGCTTCCCGAGGGCGGGATGCTGGGCAAGTGGGCGTTGGTGGCTGCTTACAACGAAATGGTGGCCGAGGGTGAAATCCCGGCGGACAACGACCTGCTCGAGCGCATCCGCATGAAGCCGGTCCGCACGCTTTCAGGGGTGACGACCGTCACTGTGCTCACCAAGGCCTATCCCTGTCCCGGCAATTGCATCTTCTGCCCCACCGATGTGCGCATGCCCAAGAGCTACCTCCCCGATGAACCGGGTGCGATGCGCGGGTTGGAACACGGTTTCGACCCGTATGCCCAGGTGCGCTCACGGATTGACCAGCTCGAAACGCTGGGTCATCCCACCGACAAGATTGAATTGCTTATCCTGGGAGGTACGTGGAGTTCCTACCGTCGAGATTATCAGGAATGGTTTGTGCTGCGCTGCTTCGATGCGATGAACGATCGCGATGCCCCCGACCTCCCCACCGCTCACGACTGGAATGAAACTACTGCTCACCGCAACGTGGGGCTGGTCATCGAAACCCGCCCGGATGAGATTACGCCGGACGAGCTTGCCTGGCTGCGCCGCCTTGGTGTAACGAAAGTTCAGATGGGGGCACAAAGTTTCGATGACCGCATCCTGGAGATGAACAAGCGCGGCCATGACGTGGCTGCCACGCGGCAGGCGGTTTCCTTGCTACGGGCGGGCGGCTTCAAGATCGTCCTGCATTGGATGCCCAATCTGCACGGGACTACTCCAGATTCCGACAGGAAGGATTTCGCACGACTATGGGATGGATTCTGCCCCGACGAAATAAAAATTTATCCCAATCAATTGCTTGCCAACGCGGAGTTATACGAAGTCTGGCAGCGAGGCGAGTTTACCCCCTACACCACAGAGGAATTGATCGGCCTGATCGCAGACATCAAACCGACCATCCCGCGCTACTGCCGGGTCAACCGGGTCATCCGAGATATCCCGTCGACGAACGTCGTGGCGGGCAACAAGCGTACCAGCCTGCGCCAGGATATCCATGCTGAGATGAAACGCCGCGGGACGGTCTGCCAGTGCATCCGCTGCCGGGAGGTTCGCCAGGTGAGCGTGGCTCCCTCCGCGCTCCGGCTGGATGACCTCGTCTACCACGCTGACGGCGCCGAGGAACACTTTATCTCCTTCATGACGCCAGATGATCAACTCACGGGATTTATCCGCCTCTCACTTCCAACAGAGGACGCTCCGCAGACAAGCCTGACAGACTTGGGCGGCGCTGCGCTTATCCGTGAAGTCCATGTTTATGGGCAGTCGCTGCCGGTGGGTTCCGAAAGCCAGGGCGCAGCACAACATACCGGCATCGGTACACGCTTGCTGGCGGAAGCCGAACGCATCGCGTATGAGCGGGGATATAAGAAGATGGCAGTGATCTCTGCCATCGGCACGCGAAATTATTATCTTGAACGGGGATTCGAACGCGGCGAACTATACCTTGTAAAAAAACTGGGCGGTTGATCAACCGCCCAGTTGCGTTAAGACTGTGTATGTTCCCACTCGGCGGTCGCCTCGCGGATGATGGCTTGCACCTGCGGGTCGGGAACCTGGTCCACGCCGACGTAACGGTCCGCATCGACCACGACAATCACCTCACCGTGAGGGCCGTCCTCCAGGCTGATTTTTTTGCTCTGCAAAGAACTGGTCGCTAGCTTCTTCTGCAATACCTCGTCAATCATACCCACGATGGTCTTTGGTTTGGGCTCCACCTTGCGGGAGACATTCTCCGTGAAGAACATCTGCGCACCTTTGGCGAGGTCGATGCGAGGTTTTGTCGCTTCCTTGGGCTCGGCGGCCACAACGAGGGGAGATTCAATTGCTGCTGAGACAGCAACAGTCCCCGCCACGGCAGCGGGGGCGACCGGCGCCACGGGCTGAAGTTTCTCTTCGCCTGCCCACTTTTGAAGTACTTTCAACAAGTCTGCCAGGCGTTTACGCTGCCCGGAAGTGGCATCGGTGATGGATACCTCCTCTCCCTCCATCTCAACATGCTGGACTTTTTGTTCGTCGAGCCAGAACCTCAGGACGGTATCTCCTTTGGAACCCTGCTGCGACTTGTCCTTTTTGGAACCGCCGATGAACTCCCGAACGGCATAACCCAGGACGAAAAAGACTAAAAACAAAAAGAGTGCGGTGGTATCCATACGTTACTCCTTGGTTAATCGCCTCTGGCATCTCGGACAGAAATGCGTTCCCCGCTGTCCGACAGTGATGCGCTCGATGGTTGTCCCGCAAACCGGGCAGGGTTCCCCTGTACGTCCGTACACGCGGAAATAATTCTGAAATTCGCCCCCGCGATATACCCAATCTATCGTGGCCCCGTTGTGCTCGATGCCGGCTTCCAGAACAGAACGGATGGCGTCAAAAAGGATTTCCGCCTTTTTCAAGGAAATTTTATCAGATTCTTGCAATGGGTGGATGCCCGCCAAGTGGAGCGCTTCGTCGGTATAGATATTTCCCATCCCAGCCAGAAAAGACTGGTCGAGCAGGAGCGGCTTGATCTGGCGATGCCGGGACTGCAGGCGTGAAAAAAGGACATGCGGAGTAAATGCCGGGTCAAAGGGTTCAGGCCCCAGATTGCCAATAACCTCTTCAGGGTTATCCGTCAGCCAGACACGGCCAAACTTTCGTGTGTCGTTGAACACCAGGCATTTTCCACCAGATAAATTAACCAGCAGGCGGTCATGCTTTGCAGGTTCGTACCGTGGACCCTGGACCGACATATCTCCGCTCATACGCAAGTGAATGAAGAGGTAATCGCTGGAAAGCTGAAGTTGAAGGAATTTAGCCCGCCGACGGACATCGAGGATTTTCTGCCCATTGATTCGTGAAGCAAATAATTTGGAGGAAGGTGCCGCCAGGGTACGCTTCCACAACAGGCGGGTGGAACGAATCGTGCGTCCCTCAAGCTGAGGTTTTAACCTCCGTGCAATCGTCTCGACTTCAGGGAGTTCAGGCATGGCTCAACATGAGGATCAGGGTTGTTTTCCACCCGCGTAAATGACATCGTCTCCTGAATAGATTTTTTCAAGCTCAGGAATGCCTGCTTTGAGTTGCTCGCCTAATTCGTGCTTTCCAAAAAGAATGAGATAGACTCCCCGCAATTCCATAAACTCCCTGACCTTTTGGATCTCCTCAGGTGTGACTTCATTGATCTGGAAGGAGTGACGCCCGGTCAGGAAATAGAGTATCTCCAGATCATCCGTGAAAATGACCGGTCCGGAGGGAAGGTCATTTATAACGGGGATGATTTCCAGACCTGTCACACTTTCATTCGCCAACCCCAGGCCTTTTTCGTTGCTGAGATTTGCGTAGGAGGCTGATTCCTGGATGTAACCGCGTACAAAACCTGTGGCGACCAGCGCATAGATGCCTATCAGCGCGATGCGGAGATAAGGCCGACTGGTGATGCGCTTTTCCAAAAGGAACAGACCGTACACAATTAGCATCGCCATCGTCGCGTAGAAGGGCAGGAAGATCCTCTCCTCGCCAAGCGGGATCGTTTTATCGAAGAGCAGCTTTGAAAAGAAGATGTATCCCACGTAGCTGACTGCGTAAAGTAAAAAGATGACCCACAGCCTTGATGGCTTTTCCTGCTCCAGTCTTTTTGAACGACCGGTAAACCATGCCAAAACGATGGCCGCCAAAACGATCATCAGCAGCCTGGGTGAATTCACCTCGCTGATCTTCAACACCGGCAGGAGCCAGCCGGCTGCAAGATTTTTCAAGTTGAGCCACTCCTCCGCCGGGATGGAAGAAAATTCAAGGTAACGGTTGGTGGCAGTATCCGCCAGAAGGATATTGCGTATTGTCCACAGGGCAAGCGGTAGCACGGCCACCAGAGAAAGGATCAAGATATCCTTTGTTTTCTGTCTAAAAGCCTGCCCCGGTTGAATTAATATAGCCAGCAGAGCGGCAAGGATCAGCGCCCCACCGGCATAACGTGTCAGCAGCGCCAGCCCAAGAATTGCGGAGGAGGCATAGAGCCAGACCCTTTTATTAGTGCCAAGAAAATTATCCAAAAATAAAAATGCCAGCAGCCCCAGTATCATGTAAAGCGGTTCGGTCATGGCGTACAGGCTGGTATCCCACATCGCATAGGAAGTCACAAGCACCAGCGTCCCCAAACCGGTGTACCAGGGTGAACCTCGAGTGAGCCGGGAAATGCTTACGCCAAACAAAAAGACCATCAACCCGATGCTTACAGCCCCCAACAACCGTGCCGCTGAAAGGCTGTTCAACCCGAACCATTGAGGCATCGCCAGCAGGAAGGGATACAAAGGCGGCCAGTGGGTCATGGGCCTGAACTCCCCGAGGCCGTTGAGCCTACCAAGACCTATTCCCTTTACAAGGATTTCTGAACTCCACAAATAGGCTACCGAATCAGACCGCACACCGATACCATGAGGAGCGGTCGCCCACAGGAAAACAGTCACACTTCCTGCAACGAGCAGGAGCAGAAAAAGAATCAAAATCGCCGGCCGTAATTTTTCATACAGCCGGCCGACTGCGTCAAGCCATTTCATTCCAAGGTCACGTGCGCCAGTCATTATTCGTTGAACATCTCCCCGACGCTGCGTCCCTGGTGGGCACGAAGAATGACCTCACCAAGCAGCGGCGCAATCGAAAGGATGGTCAGCCGTTTGCCGAAGTGCTTCAACTTCTCAGGGGAGATGGGCACGGTATCGGTGGCGATGTACTGTTTTACGGGAAGAGCCGCCAGCCGCTCGGCAGCGTTGCGCGAGAAAATGGGATGGACAAATGACACATAAACGTCGTGCGCACCATTGGCCTTCACCAGGTGTACTGCCTCAGCGATGGACCCGCCCGTGTCGACCTCGTCGTCGACCAGGATCACGTCGCGGTTCGCCACATCACCGATGATGGTGAGGGCTTCGGCATTGGAGTCGTTGGCAGAGCGCCGCTTCTCGATGAAAGCGATCGGCGCGTCGATGCTGGCGGCAAAATTGCGTCCCTTCTTGGCAAAGCCCAGGTCCACGCTGACGACAACCGGATCTTTCATCTTCGGCTTCAACTTTTTGTTGATGTGATTGGTGATCAGGCGAAACGCGGACAGAATGTCTCCGGGGATGGAGAAGAAGCCCTGCACCTGCCCGGCATGCGGATCGAACGTCACGTAGCGGTCCGCGCCTGCAATCTCGACCATATCCGCCACCAGGCGCGCCGTGATCGGAACACGTGGCTGGTCCTTCTTGTCGGTGCGGCCGTAGCACAGGTACGGGATGACCGCCGTGATTCGGGCGGCGGAATCCAGCTTCAGGGTCTGGATGAGGATTAACAGCTCCATCAGGTTCTGGTGGACCGGCGCGGAGGTGGTCTGGATGATGTAACAATCCTGCCCGCGGACGGAACTGTGCAGCTTGATGAAAAGATTGTCGTTCGGGAACAGGATGATGTCCCTCCCGCACAAGTCTTCGTTCAAATAATCGGCAATCTTCCTCGCCAGCTCCGGAGAAGCGGTGCCGGCATAGAGTTTTATGCCGCCGTACACCCGCATCGCTTCAGGATTGTGATGAGTCTTTGTCCCGGTCATAATTCTCCTCGTCTCTCGTCCCACTCCGCTTTGAGGATGCTCATGATAAGCACATCCACAAACACACCTTTTTTGTAGACACCCTGCCGGTAGCAGCCTTCGTGCGTCATGCCGGCCTTCTCATAGACGCGGACCGCACGCGGGTTGTCGGCATGCACACGCAGCCAGATGCGGTTCAGGTTCAACGTCTCGAAACCGTGCTTGAACAACAGCTGCATCACCTCGGTGCCGTAACCCTTATCCCAGATGGACTTGTCACCGATGAACAACCCCACTTCCGCCAGACGGTTCTTCCACTCGATTCCAAAAAAACTGCTGTTGCCGACCAGGCGCCAGTTGTCCCCGTCGCGGACTTCGATGACCAGCGGCTTCTCGGCGGGTTCAAGGGAGGCGACACCCTCATACCATTTATTCTCATCGCCGCTCGAAAGCGGAAGGAACATGCCCAGGCCGTCCACCACCTCGGGGTCGTTGAGCCAGGCGACGAACTTCGGCAGGTCTTCCTTCTCCACACCGCGCAGGCGAATACGTTCACCGTAGATCATGACGATTTGTTCCCATTCATCAGCGATTTGACCGCTTCCCAGGGCGAGAGAGTCCGTTTGGTCAATTGCTCCACAATCTCATCATATCGCGATTCTGGAAGCTGCGCACGGAATTGGGCGGCCAGCGTTTGGGTGAGCATCAGGTCCAATTCGGTCTCGAGCCTGGTCTGCTCGCGTTTGGACCAGTCACCGCTTTGGCGCAAGTGCTCCGCATGCGCGCTGATGGATTTCACCAATTCCGCGAACTTCCGTGCCCTCGGTGGCGACCGTCCGCACGATGGGCGGAATCCACAGCGCGGGGTCGTGGTCCACAGCGGGGGCGGAGACGGTCATCGCCTGCCCGTGGTGGCGGAACACCTTCTCGACCGGGTGCGCCAGGTCGAGCATGGACTTCAGCGCGCGCTCGGTGTTATCCGCGCCGGGGTGGTCGGCCTTGTTGATGACCAGAATGTCGGCGATCTCGAGGATGCCGGCCTTGATGGCCTGGATCTCGTCGCCCATGCCCGGCGCTTCGACCACCAGCGTGGTGTGCGCCAGCCGCGCGATGTCCACCTCGGCCTGTCCGGCGCCGACCGTTTCGACCAGCACCAGTTCGAATCCGGCGGCGTCGAAGACCTGAACCACGCCCGCGGTGGCCTGCGCCAGCCCGCCTAACGAGCCGCGCGTGGCCATCGAGCGGATGAAGACGCCCGAGTCGCCGGAGAGGTCGCGCATGCGCACGCGGTCGCCCAGCACCGCCCCGCCCGTGAAGGGACTGGTCGGGTCCACGGCGACGATCGCCACGCGTTTGGGTAAGTCCGCTTTGCGATAATGAAGCGCGATCTGGTTGACCAGCGAGGATTTGCCGCTGCCCGGCGAGCCGGTCACGCCGACCAGGTGCGCCTTGCCGGCATGCGGAAAGAGTTCGTCCAGCGCGTTGCGGCCTTCGGAAGTGTTGTTCTCCACCAGCGTGAGTAAACGCGCCAGGGAGAGCCGGTCCCCCGAGAGGACGGATTGGGCGAGGGTCATATCCATTCTCCCGCGGAAAACATCAGGCCTTCACCGCCGCGCGGACGTCGTCGATGATCTGACCGGTCGGCGCGCCGGGGCCGTAGATACCGGTCACGCCCATCTCTTTAAGACGCGGCATGTCCTCATCGGGGATGATGCCTCCGATGAAAATCTTGACGTTCTCCTGCCCGTTGGCCTTGAGCAGCTCCAGCACGCGCGGGACGAGCGCCATGTGCGCCCCCGAAAGGACGGAGAGTCCCACCACGTCCACGTCCTCCTGGAGGGCGGCCTCCGCGATCATTTCGGGCGTCTGGCGCAGCCCGGTGTAAATGACTTCCATGCCGGCGTCGCGCAGCGCGCGGGCGACCACCTTGGCGCCGCGGTCGTGCCCGTCCAGCCCGGGTTTTGCCACCAGCACGCGGATTTTTCGTTCAGCCATTTCTGCCTCCATGAGGGGATTTCATAAAGGATTATACATCATCACGCTTTTTGACCATCCGTGATGGATGTAACAGGTGGAAGGTGATGGACGTATAATGAAATAAGCACGAGAATATGATCAACAGTTTGCATAATTCATATTAAGATTTTGCCGTTTTTATTCTAGCGTTATTCCTTGATCGTATAAAAACTAGTTGGCAGCTTGAAATTTCATATTTACACATATGGCGTAGAGGAGGACGAAATGACGAGAAGAATATTATGCACCGTACTTTTATTAGTGGGGATTTCCTTATTCGGTTGTGGAACAATTCAGCCCCAAATTGCCACTGTCATCGTTCGAGAGACTCAAGTCGTCACTGTGGAAGTTACTTATATCATTCGAGAAACCGTAGTTGTAACACCAACACCGACGCGTTTATGGCACATTGTTGTTCCCCAAGGACCGGATCTTGAGATACCCCACACTTGGCACACTGCCACACGCCTGAACGACGGAAAAATCCTAATTGCCGGTGGGAGCAATGGTAGGGATAATCAATATGCAGTTGCAGAGATTTATGACCCAGTTACCGGATTATTCGCTCCGGCAGCCCCTCTCAATACGCCTCGGCATGAACACTCCGCTACACTGCTGAAGGATAATCGTGTGTTGGTCGTGGGAGGTTATAACCATCAACAACAGTGGCTGAAGGACGCGGAAGTGTATGACCCTTCAACAAACGCCTGGAAGGTAGTGCCGTCGATTTACTCGCATGGTGTCCAACACACAGCCACCCTATTACCAGACGGTCGCGTGCTGGTGATCGGGGGCTGCGTTGGTAGTGGTGTTTGCACCAATAGAGTTGAGATCTTCGATCCGCAAAACGATTCCTGGACAGAAGCAACCCCGTTGAAAGCGGAACGAGCTTCACATGCAGCAATACTATTGGATGATGGGCGCGTATTGGTAGCTGGTGGCACTCTTTCTGATAGTGATGCTTTATTCTACGATCCTAAGCTGAACACTTGGGCTACCACCGGGCCGATGGTTCAGCAGCGTACACAAGCTCCAATGATAAAGCTTTTAGATGGACGTGTGCTGGTGGTAGGGGGACTAAGCCTTGTGGGTGATCCAATTGCCATGACCAGCACGGAGATTTACAGCCCAGAAACCAATAACTGGACGGCCGCTGCGTCTCTCTCGCAGCCTCGTTATGCGCACATGCTGGTATTGTTACCGAATGGCCAGGTCTTGACTGTAGGTGGTGCCCGCGAATATGATTATCCTACTGGTCATCCTAATGGCAATCCATGGACTAAGTCTTCTTTTATAAATGATATCGAGATTTATGATCCTTTATCGAATAGCTGGTACATCGCCGGTGAGCTACTTCTGCCGGAAACCTATGCCGCAGCCGCTTTTCTCCCAGATGGTCGCTTGTGGTTGACAGGGGGAGGAGCTGGCCATGATCTCGCAACGGCTTGGGCCTTTACCTGGTTTATCACACCTATATACACCCAACCGTAAAACTTTTTCTGATCAGCAGTGGTCTAAACCTTTGGGGCACACGTCCTGGCCTTGTTTCTGAGTCCCGGTTGGGACCTCTGGGCAGAAGCTTAGCACAATCAATAGATCTGCCCTCAGCACAGCGGCTGATCAGCCTGAACCATCCCACCAGAAAACCGCATGGTATACTTTTTTTGGATTTAAGATGGCCGGAGGATGTCACTGACCAGTCGCATTCGCACGATGACAAAGCTCAAGCCATGGGTGGACGCAATTATTCCTTTTGCCGTCCTGGCAGGAAATGGGCAAAAACCCATGTCTGGCAAGACGCAAACTTGAAATGGAGGCAACATGATCGATCTCGTGATGTTATATCTGGGAGCTGCGCTCACGGCTTTATGGGGCATCGCGCATCTCTTTCCAACCGGCTCGGTCGTCAAAGGGTTTGGCGCCATCAGCGCAGATAACCAGCGCATCATCACGATGGAATGGATCGTCGAAGGAGTGTCCCTGATCTTCATCGGGGTCCTTGTAGCATCAGTAACAATGATAGATCCCATGAGCGCGGTGTCGAAAGCTGTGTTCCTGCTCTCTTCCATCGGTTTATTTGTCCTGGCAGCCGTCTCTTTGTTCACGGGCTTCAAGGTCAATTTCCTGCCTTTCAAACTCTGTCCCTTCATTTTCAGCGCGTCTGCTTTGCTGATCATCGCGAGAGGATTCTATAAAACCTCTGCTCGGTAATTGTCTACCTCTTAAGCCGCGCGTCCTGGCCTTTTTCCTGTGTCCCGGTTGGGACCTCGGGGTTGCCCCAGACCAGTTTTGACCGCCGACGGTCTCCATCTCGATCCGCCTTATAATCCCATTCGTATCCATTACCAATCCTTCTCCCTAGGGCTTTGAGACCTCGGGAGAAGGATTTTCATTAAGTCGGGTAGCCTGTCTACTGCTGTAAAAAACTCCCAAGGTTTACCCTCGGGAGATTGGTCTTACTTGTTGCCGTTCTTACTGGCAAATTTATCCGCCCAGGCCAGCCATTTGGAATCATTGACGATTTGTTCGCCCAGCCAGTCGTAGTTGCCTTCGCAGTCGTACTTCAGTTTCTTTTCAACCAGCTTGACCGTGCAGACCAATTCCGATCCTCCACCGCATTTCGTATCGACATTGACAGGACGCGCCCCATCCAGGCTCCACAGGACACAGGACTTGCCGCCATCGTTGACATAACCATAAAGCGTCAAGCGGACATTCTCAGATGTCGGTGAGGCTTTAAAAATTGCAAGGTAAACAGATCCCGGACCAGAATAATGATCAGAAAGCGGATCAGAGGGATCTGGTTTAATATACGTTCCGATACTTGGTGGACCAACGAGGGTAGGTGCGAGTAAAGTTGGTTCGGTGTCAATTCTCGCTAAAATCACTGTCTTATAACCCAGCTTGCTTTCATATTCTGCTTGTAATTCCCCAAAAGTTGTGGCTGTGGTCTCAAAATCTAGCCAGTACATATTGCTTGCATCCCAAGTGCTTGAATCGTAACTTCCATTCCAAGGAATTCCATAAACATCCCCGAAAGATATGGTGGTTTGTACTGGAATGGCTATCGACCTAGCTTGAACAAATTGAGTACCCAGCAACCCCGAACGCAAGAGTTAAGACCAACATCATCAAGATGCCTACACGGACTGCTTTCTTCAACATAATCCCTCCATATGAAATGTATATACAGGGTATAAGAGTTTGATCCCCGCAAAATCATTATAGATGCCATGAGCAACAATGCTTATCCCACCGGGGTACTGGAAGAACTTACGGTTTTGCAAACAGCGTAAAGAAGAACGTCGCCCCCTGATCCACTTCCGATTCAGCCCAGATGCGCCCGCCATGCCGGTTGACGATGCGCTGGACGATGGCGAGGCCTATTCCCGTCCCCTCGAAATCCGCTTCAGAATGCAGCCGCTGGAACACGCCGAACAGATTCCCCGCATACTTCATGTCGAACCCGACGCCATTGTCGCGCACAAAATAAACCGTCTGCCCGCGCAGCATACGGCTGCCGATCTCGATGACCGGCACGGGGCGTGGACGGGTGTACTTCAGCGCATTCCCGATCAGGTTGGCATAGACCTGTTTCAACAGCGCCGGGTCCGCCTGGCAGGGAGCCAGGTCGCCGATCTGCCATTTGATCTCCCGCTCCCCCGCTTCGGCGTGCAGTTCTTCGATCACCTGCACCACCAGCCCGCGCAGGTCCACGCGGCGTTTCTTGAGCGGATTGCGGCTCAGGCGGGAGAAGGTGAGCAGGTCGTCGATCAGCAGCGCCATTTTATTGGCGTTCTCCTTCACCTTATCCAGATACATGAGCGCCTCGCCGGACAGCTTGTCCGCGTAATCGCTGATCAGCAGATTGCTGAATCCATTGATCGCCCTCAGCGGCGCGCGCAGGTCGTGCGAAACAGAATAGGAGAAGGACTCCAGTTCCTTGTTGGCGGTCTCCAATTCCGCGGTACGGTCGCGCACGCGTTTGTCCAGCTGCTCATTGAGCGCCCGGACCTCCTCCTCGGCCTGTTTGCGCTCACTGATATCCTGAAAGATGTACTGGTAACGGCCGTCGGGCATCTGGCGGGTGGAGCCCATCACCGGCAGGCGGGTGCCGTCCTTGCGAATCATGGTGAGTTCAATGTTAAGGGTCTCGCCCACTTGCAGAGGGCTGAATTCCTGCCGGGCTTGTGCATGTTCGGCCGAATCCATGATAGTGAGGGGATCCCGTCCGATCAGTTCATCATGGGAATACCCCAACATCTCGCAGGCTGCCGGGTTGGCCTGGTCGATAAATCCGCGATGATCAAGTATGGCAATGCCGAGCGGAGCCTGCTCCACCAACAATCGGTAGCGGGTTTCACTGGTGCGCAGGGCTTCCTCGGCTCGGCGTCGTTCTTCGACTTCGGCCTGTGCCTTGCGGGTGTTTTCCTTCAACCGGGTGATGACCGCCCATTGCAAAGCTGTCACCATGACAATAGCCACGCACACTGCCACATAATCAGCGTTGGTATTGATCGCGCTGAAGGGATTCACAACCCGTCCTGTGGTCTCCATTACCGCCAGGATGAGCACGATGATCAGGCTTGCCGCTCCAAATGCCACCGTGCCGCGCCTGCCGGTCAACAACCCGGCGCCGATGATCACCACCACCAATCCTAAAATCGCCGTGTCGCGCAGGCCGTCGTTGCTGAAGATCAGGTAAACAAACGCCGCCATGCCGAGAATGGGCACCATCAGACCAGCCGGCCGCAGGATCCCATTCCATGCCAGCACAAAATTCACCAGCAGGAGTAACCCGAGCACACCCATCAACTGGCGATTGATGTCCACGGCGAACAACAGGGCAACCGCTACAAGCGCGAATCCCAGTACCACCAGCACCATGCGCCGGTCGATTCCCTCATCCGCTCCAGCGGGGGCAATGAACTTCTTCAGGGATTGCATCACAAATAAAACCCGCCCTTCATAACCGGAAAACAGAACCTCGATGAATTGAATTCTCAAAAATGTGGAGCTATCTCTATTCTACAACCAAAATCCCTGCCGCATAGCTGGCAGGGATTTTTCATCAATATACAATTGGTCGCAGCTATCCGTTTTGCCTTCTAAAGAAAAACTTAGTGATCTCCTCCGCCACTGCCGGGATGAAGGACAGCACCAGGACCACGGTCCATTCCTGCCGGGACATGAGGTGTGTATCGAAGATTCCCTGCAGGAAAGGAACCGTGCTGACCAGCAGGATCAAGGCAATGGATAAACCGACCGCGTACTGCATGTACTTGTTGGAGAATACGCCGATGGTAAAGATCGAAGCGCGCTCCGAACGCACCGTGTAGGCGCGGAACAACTCGCAAAGAGAGAGAGTAAGAAATGCCATCGTTTCAGCAGTGTGCAGCGCATCGAGGTTGATCGTGCGCCAGTCGAACTGGATCAGGAAGCTGACCGGATTCATCCCGGCCGGAGGGACGATGCCCAGGTGTTCCATTTCCCACAGCAGCCCGATGCAAAAAGCGAACAGCACGGCGCCGGTCTGGGCAACCGTCTGAATTCCAATTCCCAGCCCCATTGTTTTGTTGACAATGGGTTCGCTCTTCGGGCGGGGCTTTCTATCCATGATATCCGGGTCGCCTTTTTCCATGGCCAGCGCCAGAGCAGGCGCGCCGTCGGTGACCAGGTTCAGCCAGAGCAGCTGGATGGCGGTCAGGGGAGCCGGCAGCCCCGCCAGCGTGGCCAGGAAGATGATCATGATCTCCGCCACGTTGGACGACAGCAGGAAAAAGACAAACTTGCGGATGTTGGCGTAGATGATGCGTCCCTGCTCCACGGCCGAGACGATGCTGGCGTAGTTGTCATCGGTCAGCACCATGTCGGCGGTTTCCTTGGCCACGTCGGTGCCGGTGATGCCCATCGCCACGCCGATGTCGGCGCGCTTGATGGCAGGCGCGTCGTTGACGCCGTCGCCGGTCATGGCCACGATCTCGTCGTTGGCCTGCAGCGCGTCCACGATGCGCATCTTGTGCTCCGGCGAGACGCGGGCAAACACATCCGTCTCCTCGATGACATTTTTCAATTCATCATCGCTGATCGCGTCGAGTTCCGCGCCGGTCATCACCTTGTGGCCGGGGCGCATCAGGCCGATGGCCTCGGCGATGGCGCGCGCGGTATTGGGGAAATCGCCGGTGATCATCACGGTGCGGATCCCGGCCATGAGCGCATTCTTGAGTGCCGGGGCCACCTCCTCGCGCGGCGGGTCAATCATGCCGAGCAGGCCGACGAAGACCAGGTCCTTCTCCAGTAATTCGGCATTCATATCCGTGGGCAGGGAATTGACGACATGATAAGCCACGCCGAGCACGCGCAGGGCATCGCGGGTCATCGATTCGTTGGCCGCTAAAATACGCTCACGCTGCGCCGGCCCCATCGCGACCGAGGCATTGTCGATGGTCTGGTAGTTGGTGCACAGGTTGAGCACCACGTCCGGTGCACCTTTGACGATGATGACATGCTGGCCTTTTTTGGTCTGGTCGGTGAAGGGGGAGATGTCCTGCGTGCGGGGTTCGCGCACTTCGTGCACGGTGATCATGCGCTTGCGCTCCGAGTCGAAGGGCACTTCCTGCACGCGAGGGTAGGAACGGTCCATTTCATCGTGCAGCGCGCCGGCCTTGGCCGCCGCCACGAGCAGCGAACCCTCCGTCGGGTCGCCGATGATCCGGTAGGTCTTCCCGCTGTCCTCCTCCCCGCTTTCCTCGAGTTCCGAGTCGTTGTTCAGCAGCCCAAGCCAGAGGGTGGTCTGGACACCGGGATATTTTCGAACGTCCGCCTCCCGGCCTTCCACTTTGAATTCGCCTCGCGGAGAATATCCCGTGCCTCCCACATGAATGTCCTGGCCGTCGGCCCACAGGCGGGTGACGGTCATCTGATTCTGGGTGAGCGTGCCAGTCTTGTCCGAGCAGATGGTGGTGGTGGAACCGAGTGTCTCGACCGAGGAGAGTTTGCGGATGAGGGCATGCCGTTTGATCATCTGGCTCATGCCCAGCGCCAGGCTGATGGTCACCACTGCCGGCAGACCTTCGGGCACAGCCGCAATGGCCAGGCTGACCGAGACCATGAAGGCGTCGGTGATCTCGATCGCAAATGTTTCAAAATAAGCCAGCGGATCCGCGAACAGAAGCGACAAATCCGTATAGTTGTACACCGCCACCACGAAGACCACCGCCACCAGGATCAAGGCGCCGATGCTAAGTGTCTTGCCCAGTTCATCCAGCCTGCGCTGGAGCGGAGTCTGTTCCGTTTCGACGCTTTGCAGCATGGTGGCGATCAAACCCAGCTGCGTGTTCATGCCGGTGCTGGTGACCACGCCGCGCCCGCGCCCGTAGGACACCGTGGTGCCCATGAAAGCGGTATTGCGCCGGTCGCCGAGGGGAACGTTGCCATCGAGCTGAAGGGAGGCATTCTTCTGCACCGCCTGCAATTCGCCGGTGAGCGAGGCCTCCTCCACCCGCATGTTGACCGCCTCCAGCAGGCGCACATCCGCCGGGACGAAGTTTCCCGCTTCGAGATAGACGATGTCGCCCGGCACCAGCTCCCGGGCAGGGACGCTGACCCGGTGCCCGTCGCGCAGGATCTGCGCTTCAGGCGCTGCCATTTTCTTGAGCGCCGCCAGGGCCTCCTCCGCGCGGCTTTCCTGCACAATTCCCAGGATCGAGTTGAGCACCACGATGGCCATGATGGCTGCCGCGTCCACCCACTCGCCCAGCAGGGCGGAGATGATGGAGGCCACGATCAGCAGGATGACCACAAAATTATTAAGCTGGTCCCACAGCTTGGAGAGGAAACCGGGGCGCGCCGCTTCGGTCAACTGGTTCAGACCGTACTGTGCCAGCCTGCGCTGGGCTTCTTCACTGCTAAGGCCCTGTTCCTGCACGGCAAGCCGCTTGAGTGTGTCATCCAAACTGAGGCTGTGCCACTCGGGGTTCTTATCAGCGGGAGGGGTTGTTGTCTTGTCTGTCATAAAATAAACTCCTGAAATAAATTATGGTTCTATCCGCATTTTGGCCGGGATGATGGTGTCCTTGGGGATGACGACCACCCCATCCTGCACCACCCAGGTTCCGGCGTCGATGTCCGTACCGCTCGGGAAGGGTTTGATCACCACCCCGTCGCCGATTTGCACATTCTTGTCAATGATCGCGCCTTCGATCTTGCACCGCTTACCGATGCCCAGCGGAATGTTCTTGCTGACCCGCCGCTCGTAGTAGTCCGCGCCCATGACCACGGTGTCCTTGATGATCGTCCCCGCGCCGATGTTGCTGCGCAGGCCGATGACCGAATGGGAAATGGACGCCTTGCGGATCACACAGCCCTCCGCCAGCAGTACATCCTTCAGCCGGCTGTCCTCCACAATGGAGCCAGGCAGGAAGCGAGAATGTGTGTAAATCGGGCGACGGGCATCATAAAAATTAAAAGGCGCATCGGGCCGGGTCAACTCGAGGTTGGTTTCGTAGAACGAGCGGATCGTCCCGATATCCCGCCAGTAATCGTCGAAATCATAGGCAAAGACCGGGCGCGTGCCAATGGCTTGAGGAATGATATCCTTCCCGAAATCGTCGTAACCCTGAAATTCAGTCAGCAGGTCGATCAGCACCTGGGTCTTGAACACGTAAATGCCCATGGAGCACAGGTAGGGACGGACAGGGTCATCGCGGCTGATGAATTTCTTCTGCACCTTGGGGTCTTTCGGCTTCTCGGCAAAAGCCACGATGCGCCCGTCATCCGCGCGTTTGAGAATTCCCAGGCGCGAGACCTCGCTTTTGCCCACCGGCTGGACCGCCACGGTGATATCGGCGCCCTTCTGCCAGTGGGTTTCGAGCATGGCGGCGTAGTCCATGCGATAGAGGTGGTCGCCTGCAAGAATCAGTACTTCCTCCGCGCCAGCGACCTTGATCTCGAACAACTGCTTCCGGACGGCATCAGCTGTGCCCTGGTACCAGGTCTCCGACTGCATGGTCTGCTCGGCGGCTAAAATTTGCACATAACCAGTATGGAACGAATCGAACTGGTAGGTCTCGGTGATATGCCGGTGCAGTGAGACCGAGTTGAACTGCGTCAGCACGTCCACACGGTAAATGCCGGAGTTGATACAGTTACTGATGGGGATGTCGATCAGGCGGTACTTGCCCGCAATCGGCACGGCCGGCTTGGAGCGCATCTTGGTCAGCGGGTAAAGCCGCGCGCCGCGGCCTCCGCCCATGATCACTGCAAGGACATCGTTCATCGTCGCCATAAGTTCCTCCTCTCCGGATTCTTCATTATCATAGCCCGAGCATGGATTTCCCGCCAGTGATTTCCTTCACATCGTCCTCAACCAGAATGCAGATTAAAAGAACAGGTCCCCGATAAGAACACGCAAGCCTATTCCGATGAGGATTACGCCTCCCAGAATCTCCATGCGCTTGCCGAATTTTTCGCCGAGCTTGTTACCCGCCATCAACCCGAAGCTTGATAACCCAAACGTGACCAGCCCGATCACCACGGAGGGATAAAGGGCGGGAATCGAAAGCATTGCCAGGCTGATTCCGACAGCCAGCGCATCGATGCTGGTGGCGACACTCAAGAGCACCATCGTCGCTCCCTTGGAGGGGTTGGGATGTTTCGTTTCTTCGCCTGTGCCCAAGCCCGAGCGGATCATATTCACGCCCACGTAGGTCAGCAGGCCGAACGCCACCCAGTGGTCGATGCCTGTGATCCAGCGTTGAATTGTGGTGCCGGCCAACCAGCCGATGAGGGTCATCCCTGCCTGAAAGAGACCAAAATGAAAAGCCAGACGCAGCTTGGAGCGCGTGTCAGTGACCTGGCCTCCCGTCCCAGCGCCAATGGACACGGCGAAGGCATCCATGGCCAACCCGATGGCGATCAGCAGCGACGTTAAAAAACTCATTCAGCATCCTTGTTGATAAGAGTCATTCCACTCCAGACAAAAAAAGAGACCTCCATGAAAGGCGGTCTCGCTGGTCGCTCACACTCCTGCAGGTGCAGGAGAGCGTACAGGCCCCGAGGGCGCAAAGGCGACCCTGTGAGTGTCGGCAACCTGTCCCACCTGTTGGCAGGCGCTACTCCCCGACTGACCATTCCATTGTAAGTTTGGGCAGGATGGTTGTCAACTGCTCCGGGAATTTGAATTCAGAAGAAGAATTATCGAAGGATTCCTGAAAACGGACGATTACCATACGCGAAAGTCCGGGAACCGTTGGAGAGTGAATAAAGGCAACCCGGTATAATCACCTTCTCAAAGAACAGGAGCGACCATGATCAACAAACTTGCACTGACCATTCTCTTCATCATTACCTTGACTACAGCAGCCTGCGCCCCCGAAATTGTGTCGCCTTCTCCTTCAGCATCACCAAGCCTGCCGACTACAATCCCTTCAGAGCCGCCGCTTCCACCCCCGTTTCCGCAGACTCAAACGGTCAACGAACTGGAGGTGGAGCTGCTCAACGCCCGCATCCTGGACGGGCAGCTGACCATCGACATCTGCCACCAGATGCCCACCCAGGAGGACTGGATCGTCGGGAGCGATCCCGATGATACGTTCGTCACGATCGATGAGAAAAAGACCAACCTGAGCGGATTTGGCATCCTGTATTACCGAACAGGCTATAAAAGCGGCGAAAACACCCATCGCTGTGACGCATTGACCTTCGATGTGGCGAATCCCGATCCCGGCAATATGACGTTGACCCTCAACGAGTTTTACACTTCGGTGCCGGAAGTACCCGACTGCGAAGCAGCCCAGAAGAAGTTGGACGAAGCTGGGGCGGGCATCACCTTCACCTGTGATGCCGGTCCAGGATATTTCGACTTCACCATCACGCAAAAGCCCGAAGGGCATGAGCGAGGACGACGCGCGAATGATTGTCTTCGATTCGTTCAGCAGCCACGCCAAAGGTCCCGTGGGTATTCGAAATCGACATGCCTGCACCGATGACCGTGACCACCTCCACGCCCTGGCCAACTCCCGCCGGCATCGAGCCGATGAAAGGTCAGGTCGCTTCTGGCTTCCGGTGCAGAGATGCTTGTCACCGGCAACCTGGTGGACGGCAGCTTGTTTCTGGCGGACGTGTGCTATATCCCGCCTTCTATAGAATACGCTTGGGCTCTGGCACAATCACCTGATGATATTACTCTTGATGTCGCCGGGCAGGTTTACCCGGTGGATTTCATCACCTATACAGGCTGGGAAAACGACTACGGCTTCCCGCATATCTCCGAGCGCTATCGCTGTCACCGGTTGAATTTCACGGTCCCTGCTGAGGCTGATACCAGCCAGGTGACGCTGAACATTAACACGCTGTATGCGTTCCCGCCGGAGTCGGGCTGCGATAAGACCGATACCGTTTTCGAGGCAGGTCAGATCACCAACACCGCGTGCTCCGATCCGCTGCAGGAGCTTGCCGGTCCGTGGGTGATCCAGACCGGGCTGGGACGCTGACACCACCCCACCCTGACCCCTTCTCAGCCTCCCCAAAAATCCGAAAGCTGGATTTGGAGGATGTAGCCGGCACTGGCACCTAAGCGCAAGTACAGGTGAGGCCGGAGAGGGTCGGGCTTAAAGCATGCGCCCTCCTCAATTGAGGAGGGCGTTTTGATTAAATTTACCGCTAGTGTATAATCTGAGTGCCGAAGGTGGGAATCGAACCCACATTCCTTTCGGAACACGATTTTGAGTCGTGCGCGTCTGCCTATTCCGCCACTTCGGCCGGCGTCAGACAGTATACCACTCCCTCTATAAAGGTCAAGATGAAACTCGGAATCATAGGACTCCCGCAATCTGGCAAGACGACGCTCTTCAACGCGCTCACGCGCGGCACGACTCCCACGCATGCCTCCGCCGGCCGCATGGAGGTGCACACGCACGTGGTGGACGTCCCCGACCCGCGCGTGGACACGCTCTCCGCTATGTTCAAGCCGCGCAAGACCATCTACGCCAAGATCACCTACGCGGACATCGCCGGGCTGGAAGGCACCGCCCAGAAAAGCGGTATCTCGGGCACGCTGCTCAACACGCTGGCGCAGATGGACGCGTTCATCCACGTGGTGCGCTGCTTCGAAAGTGACAATGTCCCGCATCCCCACTCCTCCGGTTTGGTGGACCCGGCGCGTGACCTCGACGCCATGCTGAACGAGCTGCTGCTCAATGACCTGATCGCTGTCGAGCGCAAGCTGGAGCGCCTGATCGACGAGCGCCGGAAAGGCGGCACCGACAAAATAATCAACGAGCGTCAGACCGCGCTGTTCAATCGGCTCAACGAGGCGCTCTCCGCGAACAAGCCTCTGCGCTTCCTGGAATTCAACCACGAGGAGCAGCTTGAACTCTCCAGCTACGGCCTGCTCACGCGCAAGCCCATCCTGACCGTGTTCAACCTGGGCGAGGGACAGTCTGCTCCGGAAATCAAGGCCGACCACCCCACAGTATCGCTACCCGCCAAACTGGAAGCCGAGATCGCCGTGCTCCCCGTGGAGGACGCGCAGATGTTCATGCAGGAATACGGCATCACTGAACTTGCCCTTAGCCGTATGATCCGCCTGTCCTACGACCTGCTCAACGTGCAGTCGTTTTTCACCGTCGGCGAGGACGAAGTCCGTGCATGGACGACGCGCCGCGGTGCGACCGCCCAGGAATCCGCCGGGGAGATCCACACCGACCTGGCGCACGGCTTCGTGCGGGCGGAGGTCGTCCATTACGACGACCTGACCGCACTGGGCGGGATGACCGAAGCCAAAGCCAAGGGAAAGTGGCGGCTGGAGGGCAAGGAATACATCGTCAAGGACGGCGACATCGTCCACATCCGCTCGAGCCTCTAAGCACCCATCGGACAGCAACAAGATCATCAGAATGAACGGATAATTTTGCAGGGGCTTCGATTTGTCCCTGCTCAAGCCATAGGAGAAACCATGACATACGAACTTAAAAAATGGGACCTGACCCAACTCTTCCCCGGTTTCAACAGCCCGGACCTGGAAGGCGCTTTTGACAATGTCGAGGAGCAGGTTGCTTCCTTCGAAGGCGTGCGGAGCAAGCTCAAATCCGACATGGACGTAAAGACCTTCCTCGATGTGGTGCGCGCCTCCGAGTCCATCGCCCGCGTGGTGAACAAAATCTTTTCCTTCGCCGGACTTTCGTTTGCAGAGGACACGCAGAACCAGGACGCGCAGAGCCTGATGGGGCGCGTGCAGCAGTTCGCGGCGGAGATGCAGAACCGCACCTTATTCTTCAGCTTGTGGTGGAAGGAAGTGGACGACGGAAACGCGCAGCGGTTGATGTCCGCGTCGGGCGATTATCGTTATTACCTCGAAGAGATACGCCACTTCAAGCCCTATACGTTGAGCGAAGCCGAGGAAAAGATCATCAACCTCAAGGATGTCACCGGTTCCAGTGCCCTGGTTAACCTGTATGACGCCATCACCAATCGATATGTCTTTAAATTGGAAGTGAACGGCGAGGTGAAGGAACTGACACGCGCCCAGCTTCAGCCGTACATCCAGGGATCTGACCCCGAATTGCGCGCCAAGGCCTACCAGGAACTCTTCTGCGTTTACGGAAATGACGGCCCCATTCTTGGGCAGATGTACCAGACCCATACCCGGGACTGGCACAATGAGAACATCGGCTTGCGGAAATTTTCGACCCCCATCTCGGCTCGCAACCTGCGCAACGACATTCCTGACGATGTGGTGGATACCCTGCTGGAGGTCACCCGCAAGAACGCGACGGTCTTCCAGCGTTTCTTCCGCGTGAAGGCCAAAGCGCTGGGCATGAAACGCCTGCGCCGCTACGATATTTACGCACCGGTCGCCCAATCGGATAAGACTTTTGAATTCGGAAAAGCCGCCGACATGGTGCTGGAGTCGTTTGACGCGTTCGACCCGAAGGTTGGCACTCTGGCACGCCGCGTGTTCGACCAGGACCGTCTCGACAGTGAGATCCGCAAGGGGAAGGAGAGCGGCGCGTTCTGTGCCTCGATCAACCCCGAGGACACGCCGTTCGTGCTGATGAACTTTACCGGCCGCGCACGCGACGTGGCGACCCTGGCGCACGAACTTGGGCATGCCATCCACGCCATGCTGGCCTCACACCACAGCGCGTTCACTTTCAATTCATCCCTGCCGCTGGCGGAGACCGCCTCCACCTTCGGGGAGATGATGCTGACGGACAAGCTGCTGGCTGCCGAATCCGATGAAGCCGTGCGCCGCGACATCCTCTTCAAGCAAATGGACGACGCCTTCGCGACGATCCTGCGCCAGGTCTATTTTGCCCTTTTCGAGCGGGAAGCGCATGCCCTGACGCAGAAGAACGCCACGGTGGATGACGTTTGCGCCGCATACATGCAAAATCTCAAGGAGCAGTTCGGCGACGCCGTGGAGTTGAGCGACGAGTTCAAGTGGGAATGGGTCTCCATCCCGCATATCTACGCCGTGCCGTTCTACGTGTATGCCTATGCGTTCGGGCAGTTGCTGGTATTCTCGCTCTATCAACAATTCAAGCTTGAAGGCGACGCGTTCAAACCAAAATATCTCAAGATATTGTCGGCAGGCGGTTCCGAAGCGCCGGCGAAAATCCTTTCGGAGGCGGGAATCGACATCCACAGCGCAGTCTTCTGGCAGGGTGGATTTGACATCATCTCCAGGCTGATCGACCAGTTGGAGAAGAGCTGAGCGCGGACAGGTATCCCGCACCAAGCGAGGGCTATTCTTACTTCCGGCAAAGTTGGTGGAAGAAGAATGTTGTCGGGTGCCAAAAACTGAAAGAAAAAATGAAGGAGATACAGTGGAAATCATAGAAGCCACTTTCGACACAGGGACTGTCAGCCTCAATTACGCTGAAGTGCCGGCAGACGGCGCGCCCCTTGTTCTCCTGCATAGCAGCAACACTCGCTGGCAGGCATTCGGGGCAATCCTGCCTGACCTTGCCACCCTCTGGCATCTCTACGCTCCTGATTTTCGGGGACAAGGTAAATCTGGCTGGGTGTCTGGAAGTTATCGTTTGCAGGATTACACCGGCGATACGATCGCCTTTCTCCGGCGCCACATCCACGAACCCGCCTATCTATTTGGGCATTCGCTCGGAGGCATGGTCGCCCTCATGGTTGCGGCCCAATACCCGGAGGGAGTCCGCGCAGTGGTTGTTGGCGATGCGCCGCTCTCCGGGCAGGCGCTCCAGGCCACGCGCCCGGACCCTGAGCGTGTCGCTGCCATGCGGAATGTGTGCGGCGGTCAAAAACCGCTCGACGAATTGATCGAGATGATGAAAGAGTCCCCGATCAGCGTGCCGGGCAGGAGTGAGCCAGTGCCTATGAGGCAGGTGATGGGTGAAGATGCGCCCATGTTTGCCTGGATGGCCACCAACCTGTATCAGTGCGATCCAGATACATTCACGGCTCTTTCAGAGCGGCTTGATGCAACAATAGCAGGCTATGAGAGCGACCGGGTTTTACCTGCCATTCAGTGTCCTGTGCTGTTACTCCAGGCCGACCCGGCAAAAGGTGGCCTTATGACCGATGCGGAAGTGGCGCAAGCCTTGCCTTTATTAGCGCGGGCAAGCCATGTGCGCCTGGAAGGCGTGAGTCACCTCCTCCACAACGAGCACCCCGGGCCAGTTGTGACTGCCCTCAAAGCATTCTTTCAATCCTGCTAGGCGGGAAACGACATCCACAGCGCCCTCTTCTGGCAGGGTGGATTTGACATCATTTCCAGGCTGATCGACCAGTTGGAAAAGGGATAAACATCCTTTACCCGCAAAAAGAGGGACGCCAACTGAACTGCACCCCTAAAGTTGGACAACACCAACTTAGGAGGTGCAGTTTTTATGACCAAGTTTACACGCTCGGAACGGCTTGTAGCGGCCATGGCTGTCGAGGCTGGAGATAGCATGGCCAGTGTAGCCAGGCAATTTGGAATGTCGAAGAAAGTTGTCGCAAGGAGTGTGAATCTCTATCGGCAGGAGGGGGTCTCAGGCTTCCTGGCGAAGAAAGCCAGCTATAGCGTAGCGCAAAAGCTAGAAGTGTTGAAACTCATGCACTCCCAAGGTTTGTCCCAGGAAGAAGCGGCGGTAAAATTTGGGATACGCGGATCCGCGACGATCTGGGAATGGGAGCGCCGATACTTGGAAAACGGGCTGGAAGGGCTCAAACCGAAGAAAAAAGGCAGGCGGCCGAGAGTGTCAAAGCCGAAAGCACCGCTGACGCCGTATGAGCAGCTGCTGGCAGAGAATGAATATCTGCGGGCGGAGAATGAATACCTAAAAAAATTGAATGCCTTAGTGGCGGAGCGGGAAGCTCGGGAAAAACAAGGCAAAAAGACCGAGTAGCTATTCTCTCTGAACTAAGGCGGAACTATCCGTTGGCCATGCTTCTGCAAATAGCTCGAATTCCCAGAAGCACCTATTATTATCATGTCCAACACCCCTCCGATCCCCAAAAACACGGTCTGGAACGGGAGGCGATCCGCCAGATCTGCGCAGAGCATAAAGGGCGCTACGGTTATCGGCGGGTCACCCTGGCGCTTCGTCTACGGGAGTACCCGACCAACCACAAATTGGTGATGAAGCTCATGCGGGAAGAGCATCTCAGCTGTGTACTGCGGCCCAAAAAGTATCGTTCCTACCGCGGTGAAATCGGGAGAGTGGCTCCCAACCGGTTAAATCGTCGCTTCAAGGCGGTGAAGCCCAATACGAAATGGGCCACGGACATCACGCAATTCGAAGTGAAGGGGCAGAAGCTTTATCTGTCCCCCATCCTGGATCTCTACAACAGTGAGATCGTGAGCTATTCCTTATCGAAGACCCCCGACTTCCAGCTGGTGATGGACATGCTGAGACAAGCTTTCCAAAAAATACCAGACCGGGGCCCCCTGATGCTCCACTCCGACCAGGGCTGGCACTACCAGATGAAAGGATATCAACGGACGCTCAAGCAAAATGGCATCACTCAGAGCATGTCCCGGAAGGGCAATTGTTATGATAACTGTGTGATCGAGAATTTCTTCGGTTTGCTCAAGACCGAGTTCTTCCACAATCAGTCCTTCACTTCGGTTGAGCATTTCCAGAAAGAACTGGAGAGTTACATCGATTATTACAACAACCGGCGAATCAAGGTTAAACTAAAAGGACTGAGCCCTGTTCAGTTCAGAACTCAGTCCTTCGTTCCTACTTAATTTCTGTCCAACAAATGGGGTGCACTACACAAAGCGCGTCCCTCTTTTTATATTCTAAATTTTCGGAAGAAACCCTAAATCAGGCCTCGTACAGTCCTGATTCCTCGCTTGCAGCTTCGGGTTCGTCCTCTTCTTCGGCTTTCTTCTCCAGCATCTGCATGGACGTGGCGACGACCTTGGTGAAGTATTTCGTCTCGCCCTTATCCTCGTAGCGGTCGGTCTTCAACCGTCCTTCGATGAAGACCAGGCGCCCCTTCTGCAGATACTGCTGGCAGATCTCTGCGATCCGTCCCCATGCTTCGATGTTGAACCATTCAGTCTGTTCCTTAACTTTTCCGTCCGCGCCTTTCCAGCGCTGGCCGACAGCCAGACTGAAAGAGGTTACCTTTTTGCCCGTCGGGGTGAAGCGACTCTCAGGATCCTTGCCCAAGCGGCCGATCAACTGAACACGATTAAGTGAAGGCATAGGTCAACCTCGGTCGAAAATGGTTTATACTTTCTTCTTGAGGACAGGCATGCCCGTCTTCATTTCGACGACCTGATAAGCAGGCGGTACAGCCTCAAGGGCATCGGCCGGGCGTACATCCTTGGCGAAGTAGAACAGGGTGACTTCCTTGGTACCACGCATGGTCTTCTTGTTGTGCAGGTAGTAAGTTGTCCCCTTGGAATTTACGAATGAATATGCCATTTTTTCCTCCAGTTAGTGGGTGGGTGGGTGTTTACTCGTCAAGTGTAGCACATATTTTCCAAAAGCTAATAGCGAATTTGGACTTACTAGGTCGAATTAAAAACGCCTTCCAACCGTAAATTTTCAGCGAGAGAGACATGACGAAGAAACAAACCCTGATCAGGATCTTCAACCTAACCGTAAATGGAGCCGTCATTCTTTTCTTGTTGACGGGATGCGGATTCGTCGCACCTTCCACTCCCACGGTTACATCTGCCCCCCCCACATCTACGGTTACTTCAGCACCGACCAGCACATTTACGCCGCTTCCGCCAACGGATACTCCCACGCCCACGGCTACTCCCAAGCCGGCCATCGCGCGAGTATTGATCATCAGCATCGACGGACTGCGCCCGGACCTGATCGATCTTGCCCCCATGCCCATCCTTACGGCTCTGATGCAGGAAGGCGCTTACACCCTCAACGGCCAGACCATTCATCCCAGCGCCACCCTGCCCGCGCATGCGTCCATGCTCACAGGGTTATGTCCCGACCAGCACGGTGTGAACTGGAACGATTACATTCCCGAGAACGGTTACGCCCAGGGGACGTCGATCTTTACACTTGCCAAGCAGGCGGGGCTATACACCGTCATGATCGTAAACAAGGAGAAGCTGCGACAGGTCACCCCGCCTGAGTCCACGGATGTGTTCCTGTATGTCAACGACCGTGACACGGTTATAGCCGAACAGGCTGCACCTATCCTAAAAGAAGGATTTGACCTGGCCTTCGTCCATTTCGCCACCACCGACGCCATGGGGCACGTCCACGGCTGGCTCTCGCCCGAGCAGTTGAGCGTCGTCCGCCGGGCGGATGAGGCCATCGGCACCCTGCTCACCGCACTCGACGAAGCCGATTTGCGCGAGGACACGCTGATCATCGTCACCGCCGACCACGGAGGGCAGGAGGACTACCACGGCACCTGGCTGCCACAGGATATGACCATCCCCTGGGCGGTCATCGGCCCCGAGGTGATTCCCCAGACCATCACGGAGCCGGTCAACGTGACCGACACGGCCGCCACCGCCGCCTGGGCGCTGAATTTCCCCTCGCTGCCGGATGCCGCCGGCCTTCCCATCATGGAAGCCTTTGGCCAGGCCTCGCCGCCCCGAGCCGACCTGCGCTGCCCGTAAAAGGAGTATCGAATGTCCGAATCCATGATCATCGCCGCCTCACTTGACGAACTGCGCATCGCCCGGGACCTGCTCCCTGAACCCGTAGGGCTTGTTCCGACCATGGGTTATCTCCACGAGGGGCATCTCTCGCTCGTCCGCCGCGCCAGGGACGAATGCGCCAGCGTGGCTGCCAGCATCTTCGTCAACCCGACCCAGTTTGGCGCCAACGAGGACCTGTCCAAGTATCCCCGCGACTTGAAGAGTGACCTGCGTCTGCTCGAAGAAGCCGGCGCGGACCTGGTCTGGACGCCCACGCCCGAGATCATGTACCCGCCCGGCTACCAGACGTGGGTCGAGGTCGAGGGGCTGGCCCAGCCGCTGGAAGGCGCTGTCCGCCCCGGTCATTTCCGCGGGGTGACGACAGTGGTCGCCAAGCTGTTCAACGCAGTCCAACCGCAGAAAGCCTATTTCGGGCAGAAGGACGCCCAGCAGGCGGCGGTGCTCCAGCGCATGACCCGCGACCTGGACTTCCCCATCGAGATCATCATCTGCCCCACCGTGCGGGAAAAGGACGGCCTGGCCATGTCAAGCCGCAACAGCTATCTCAGCCCCGAGGAGCGTCAGGCAGCGACGGTGCTTTTCCGCGCCCTGAGCGCTGCCCACGCCGCCCACCGCCGAGGCGAGCGGAAAGCCGAAGCGTTGCGACAAATTGTCCGCGAGAAGGTGGCCTCAGAGCCGTTGGCGCAGTTGCAGTATGTTTCGTGTGCTGATTTCGATTCCCTTCAGGAACTCGAGGACATCACCGGGAAAACACTGCTCTCCATGGCAGTTTTTATGGGAAAAACACGGTTGATCGATAATTTCATTTTGGAATAAGCGTAACGGCTCTATAATGGGTTTAGTGTTTGGCTGGCTGTAAGTAGTTGCGAAGTGTCGCACAGAGGCATGCACCCCGTTCGTTGCAACCATGAATGCAGGAAACAAAAATAAATGAACGAAGAATTTGATTTCGAAGAGCTTGCGCCCTGGTTGGTACTTATCATCACAGTGATTGGTGTTTTACTTCGGGTTTTTGCACTCGGCAGCAAAGGGATGTGGCTGGATGAAACGTTCAGCGTGTGGCTGGCCAGCCAAAGTGTCCCCGAGATGCTGCAATGGATGGTCAAGATCGACCAACATCCCCCCCTTTATTACCTGCTGCTCCATTACTGGATCGCATTCAGAGGGGATGCGCCCGATAATGTCCGCCTGCTTTCTGCCCTATTCAGCGCAGGCACGATCCCGGTGATTTACCTGATCGGCAAACGCCTTTCCGGTGTGATGATGGGATTGTCGGCAGCAGTGCTCCTGGCCTTTTCCCTTTTCAACATCTTCTACGCCCAGGAAACACGCATGTACACCCTGCTGATGTTCAATGCAGCCGTGGCGATTTATGCGCTGGTCAGGCTGTTGACGGATTCACGCTCCGTCAGCCCCATCGGCAGCCAATTTCGGGAATACCTGCATGCCTGGCGTACATCCGGGCCGGCTCAACCAGACACCGAGGGTTATTTTAGTTATATGGATGAGACCCTCAATCAAACCGGATGGAGGGCCTGGGTCTACCGCCATCGCTGGCTACCCATCCGGGCCATTGAGACGGACCTGGCCTGGGTCACATTGATCGTTTTCTCGGCGGCCACCCTGCTCAGCCACAATACAGCTGTCTTTTTCTCTTTAGCCACCAATATCTTCGTTCTGGGCCTGATGCTTTTCCAGAAGATAAAGAAATCGGGGGCCCCGCCCGCCTTGCAGGCTCCCTCTTTTGGGAACTGGGTGAAGGCTCAGATTGGCATCTTCCTCCTGTGGAGTCCATGGATAGTTGTCTTTATCCGGCAAGCCAACCGGGTCAATAAGGAGTTTTGGATTCCAAAACCAGACTGGGACGCCGTTGTCTGGACACTCCGAACCTTATTGAATGCATCTGCACCAAGTCAAGTCAGCCAGGTGATGACGTGGATTCTGTGCGCGGTGCTGTGTTTCGGGCTGGTGTATTACCGAAAGAAGCTTTCGATATTCTTTTTTCTGGCTGCCCTGTTCGCCATCCCCGTCCTGGGCGAGTTGATCGTGAGCATCCGCCGGCCTATTTTTCTCGATCGAACCCTGATCTGGATCACAATC
The DNA here is from genome assembly GCA_963709295.1 of uncultured Chloroflexia bacterium. Classification (GTDB taxonomy): domain Bacteria; phylum Chloroflexota; class Anaerolineae; order Anaerolineales; family Villigracilaceae; genus JBGPQJ01. The sequence continues at coordinate 553,288 of CAVPVW010000008.1, forward strand.
CCAATGTTACTGCTGCTGGCGGCGGGCATCGTTCAATTGAGATTTCGACTTCTTATGATCCTCGTGCTGGGGGGTTTAGCCGCAAACTACCTGTTCTCCACCGGCGATTATTACAGGTACTATCAAAAAGAGGACTGGAGCACGGCTGCCGGTTATGTCGCAAATTTCGTTGAGAAGGATGATCTGGTCCTTTTCAACTCCAACTTTGTGGAAATCGCGTTCGACTATTATTTTAAAACCTGGGAAGACCAGTATGATATCCAGGTGGAGAAACGCGGGATTCCCCTGGATCTATTCGAGAGTGGCATCCTGGAGCCCAGGATGACGGAAAGCGATATACCCGGGTTGATTTCACTGGTGAGCGGCCGAGACAGAGTCTGGCTGGTTTACAGCCATGATTTGTATACCGACCCAACGGGGATAATTCCGCAAACCCTTGCCTCGAAGATGAAATTGATCCGGGAGCGCGAATTTTATGGGGGAAAAGTTCAACTATACGGAACTCCCTGAGCCTGATTCCACCCATGAAAGATCTCCTCGCTCGGCCAAGGTCTGAGATCTCGCTTCAGGAAGTTGAGGAAATCAAGGGGAAAACGCAGCTTTCGATGGCTGTTTTTATGGGGAAAACACGGTTGATCGATAATTTTATTTTGGAATGAAGGTTGCTATAATAGATTTTATCTTTGGCCGTCCATAAGCAGTTACGAAGTGCTGCGTAGAGGCAGACGGGCTGAATAATCTGCACGGTCAGATGAGAAAGAAAAATCGGATTCGGATTTACAAGTTAGAGAGCATTTTGGGGCAACACAGGAGCCAACGATGGAAAAAAGAGAACGACATACGTTCATTAGGATAACAGAAAAAATGGTAACCCCGGCGAAAGTAGCAAAGGTATTTCAAGGGTCTGAATTTCTTAGGAGGCTACCAAGAATATTGCAGAAGAAGATCATGGAAAACGGCGCCAAAACCGACCCATATATCAGTTTCATCGTTGAACCATATAGTCTTTTTCTCGCGTATGAAGTGGTTGATGAGGAACGGTTAACCAGACTCTTGCCGCCAAACTATGAACTGGTCAGCAGTTCAATGTTCCAGGGTTCAAAAGAACGGAAATGCATAATTATCGGCGCCTTCAATGTGCATACGAGTGTGTTTTGGGGAAACCGAGTTGAATTGTATATTATTGCAAAAAACAAGGTCACCGGCTTGGTCTCATGGATCATTCAAGAGTATGAAACAAATACGATCAGCTATGATCCTGGTAGAGGATTTATTGAGCCTGGTACCAAACATTCTGTTTTAACAACCTCATTTTTAGGAGAGGTCATACTGGATGTTGAGGGGAAGGATTCGAAAAACATAATTCAGGTAAATGCAAACGTTAAAACAGGGGAAAATCGAAAACTAAATAGAATCCTCTGGATAGAAGGCAATTTTTCTGTGGATTATGGCAGTGAATTAAGCGATGTGAAAACGAAACCTTTTGGGTTGGTTTTCGATCCCGCCGAAATGGATGAAGCACTAGCACTATCGATTGATGATGTGGAGATCGTTAATAACACATTTTTCCAGGGAATTATCGACAAAACTCCTTTTGAAGTGTGTTGTTTCCCGTATGCACAACATTTCTATACAACATCTATTCCCTTGGAACATAAAATCCAAAACGAAAATGATCTTGAAAATGAAATTATGGCAATTAATCGAAGAAATGGTTTAGTGGATTTGCCAACCGACCAGGCAAATCGGATAATGCCATGTTCTGCTTATTGTTATAGTTATGCATGCAAAGATACTTGCCGACTTTATGAAATGAACCAATCGGTTGTTCAGAAAAGTGAATGATCAGTCTCATAATTTGAAAATAATCCATTCGTTAGTGACATAAGCAAAGCGTCCCGAAGATTGAAAAAATTCGGGACGCTTTATTCGAGCAAGGCTATATTCGATGCACTCTCGCTTTTAACTGAAAAGTTTCTTCTCCAGCCAGCGCTCCCTTAAGCGGCTCCGCTCTGAGCGCCATCACACGGCTGTTGGCGAAGAATTCAAAGTTGAACCCGGTCGGGTCGCCGGCTTTTTTGCCGGGGACAGGCATCAGCCGGGCGGTCAGCGGCTTGTCCAGCCGCAGGGCCAGTGCGGCGAGGTCCAGCAGCAGGGCGGAAATCTGTTCGGGCGTGGTATCCCCCGCCAGCGGAACCGTGTCGAGTCCCGTCCCGCAAACTGCAGAATACATCAGCAGGTCCTTGACGGAGAGAGTTCCCTCGGCGGCACGCCAGGCAAGCATCTTGTCTTCGAGCACCGGCATCATCAACCCGCTGAAGCCGGCATGGGGGAAATCCGCACGGTCGATGGCCTCGGTCAGGATGGCCGCCGCCGTCAACGAACCATGCAGGCCGGTGCGGGGAACGCCCAATCTCTCGAACGCCGCACCGATGGACTGGGCTTCCTTGGGAAAGGGCGCCAGTGAAAAGTCGATGCCGCCGAAGCGCAGGTTGAAGCGATACTTCAACAAGTTCGCCACAGTGACGATCTGCCGGGTATAGATTTCAATGGAGGAGATCAGCTTCGTTCGGCCTTCCTCCACAGTCACAGCCCCCTCAAAAGCACTGACCGCCAGATCCGCGGCTTCGACGGCCACCGCAAAAGCCGGTTCCTCGCCTTCGTGGTAGGCGGCCGGGAAGAACGGCGCTCCCGGCGGGACATTGGCCAGCGCGGCAAATTGCAGGTTGGCAAAGCCGTTGGGCTCGAGCGGCGCGGTACGCGTGATCACCCGCGCGCAGGCGTGCACCGCGGGCAGCGATATTCCCGTGTGATGATAGGCCAGGACGCCGGAGAAGAAAACCTCCTTCGACGCGGCAATCGCTTCGGGGATGACTTCATAGCTGGCAGGCACGTCCGGCAGGGCCGGCCCCAACGAAGCGTAGGCGAGACCGGTTTCTTTGAGCACAGCGGATAGTTTCTCAGCCAGTCTCGGAGTCTCGCTGATATTCCCGGCGCCAAGCAGACGCGGGAACGGCACCGTCGCCAAGCGCGTGGTCTGTACCTCGAAGCCGGCTTCCTCGAAGGCTTTCTTCGCCTCGGAGGCAAACTGGCCTGCCGCACGAAGTTTCTTTTCGTCGAGCGGCCAGCCCGGGTTGCAGAAGTAAGTGATCGATCGAATTTTCATCTATCCTCCCATCACCGGCTGCGCTGCCGGACAACCTCGTACATCAACACCGCGCCTGCCACGCCGGCATTGAGCGATTCCATTTGTCCGGGCATGGGGATGCGGATCATTTCTGTGGCCAGGCTTCGCGCCTGCGTACTAGCGCCTTCTGCTTCGCCGCCAATGACCAGTGCCGTGGGGCGGATGAAATCGACTTCCCAGCAGGACTTCTCCGCTTCTGTATCTGACAGGTACACGGACATCCCCCTCACCCGCTCCCCAAGCTGGTCCCATGTCAGCGAAAGGATTGGCAGCCGGAAGTGGGCGCCCATCCCGGCCCGCACAACCTTTGGAGCAAAGGGATCGGTCGTCTCTGGCGGGAGAAAGACCGCCTGCACGCCTGCCGCTGCTGCTGTACGCAGCAGCGTGCCCAAATTGCCGGGGTCGCGGATCTGGTCGGGGATGAGGACAAAATCCAGTTGGGCAGGCAGGCGCAGGGAGTCGGGTGGATCGAGCGCGAGCACCGCGATAATTCCTTGCGGATTCTCGGTCTCGGTCATTGACTGAAACAGATTTTCCACCACCGGTTCCACATCGACACCCTTGGCGGTCAAGGACTTCACGAGTTCCTGGCCGCGCTGACTCAATCCGTCAGTGTGCAGCACGAATCGAAAATTCCAACCGGCGGAGAAGGCTTCCTCAACCAGGCGCACGCCCTCGGCGAGGAACGCGCTGTTCTCGCGGCGTTCTTTCGGACGCCCCGCCAGTGCGCGGATCAACTTGATCTTCGGGTTTTGACTCGAGGTGATCATCTACTTATGCCCCATTTTAACGGATGAGCCATCCTACGCGATTATTTTACCCCCTTAAACACAACGAGGGCGGACTGTTGTCCGCCCTCGCCTTTAATCGAATCAGTTATGCCTTGCCGGCTTGCGCTACCACCGCAGAGAATGCCTGCGGGTCGCGTACGGCCAGATCGGCCAGCATCTTGCGGTTGATCGTGATGTCGGCTTTCTTCATGGACGACACCAGCCGGCTGTAGGTCGTGCCGTTCAGCCTTGCCGCCGCGTTGATGCGGGCGATCCACAGCCTGCGCAAGTCGCGCTTGCGGGTGCGGCGGTCGCGTGAGGCATACCACAGGCTTTTCAGCATCGCCTCGTTGGCGCGCTTGAAGAGGAAGTGCCTCGTGCCGCGTTGCCCCTTCGTGATCTTCAAAACCTTCTTGTGACGACGGTGGCCGTAAGGACCACCCTTTACACGTGTCATTTACTTTTTTCCTCCTGCAAACCCCCGGGCGTCGGCACAGGAATGACCCTGTGACCAGTTACATACACCCGGCAGCCGCAACTAAAACGGATACGACCGGCTCGGACCGAAGTCCTTAAGCCTTCATGTTCGGCGACAGGCGTTTAACGCGCTTGATGATTCCGCGTCCCTTGACGGGGATCATCTTGGAGAGTTTCACCTTGGTCCGATCAGACGTGCGTCGGCGCAGGTGGCTCTTGCCGCCCTTGGTGCGCACCAACAGGCCAGACCCGGTCAGGCGGAACCGTTTGGAGGTCGCCTTGTGGGTCTTGAGTTTGTATTTCCCTTCCTTTTTCTTGTGAGGCACAGCTGCCTACTCCTTTCATTTCGACTCAGAAAAAATAACCGCGGGCTGTGACGTGCTCCCGCGGGATTGAACAATCCTTGGAGAGTAATTACGCCGGCTCGGTTTCGGCCTTCTTCTTGGCCTTGGCTGGTCCGAGCACCACCAGCATCGTGCGCCCTTCCATCATCGGGGCTTGTTCGATCACGCCGACGTCCGATAACGATTGGGCGACTTCCTTCAGGTCTTCCAACGCGATTTCCGGGTAGTCCATTTCGCGCCCGCGGAACTTGACGGTGACCCGCACCTTGTGCCCCTGGAGCAGCCAGCGGCGGGCGTCGTCCACCTTGAAACCGCGATGCGCTTCATTAGTCTTCGGGCGCAAGCGGATCTCTTTGATCTCGATCTTGGTTTGCGCCTTCCTGGCTTCCCGGTCCTTCTTCGTGCGCTCGAACAGGAACTTGCCAAAGTCGAGGATGCGGCAGACGGGAGGCACCGCGGTCGGAGAGACTTCCACCAGGTCGAGGTCAGCGTCACGGGCCATCTGGATGGCCTGGCGCGTGGGCACAACACCGACATTTTCGCCGTTTGCGCCGATCACGCGAACTTCAGCAACGCGGATGGCTTCATTTATTCGGAATTCGTTGGCGCTTATACTCTTCTCCTTGAAAACTGAAACCCAGCCCGAGGCTGGTTTTTAGCGGGCGAATGATACCACAGGCGGGGGTGAATCGTCAACCGATGGGGAACGAGTGTTAGTGTTTATTAGTCACAGCAGGTCACGTTTGAAACGTGACCTGCTGTCTCTAAACGCCTTCTTCAATATCCTTCTTCGCCTTAGCCACAAAATCCGCCAGAGGCATCGGGCCGGGGTTGTCGCCGTTGCGCAGGCGCAGCGCCACCGCCCCGGCTTCGGCTTCCTTGTCGCCGACCACCAGCATGTAGGGAATCTTCTGGTTCTGTGCGTCGCGGATCTTGGCATTCATGCGGTCGTTACGGGAATCCGACATCCACACGGAATCCCTGCGCGCGCAGGTCAGCGACCACCTTCTGGGCATACTCGAGGTGCCGGTCCGCGATTGGGACGACCACTGCCTGCACCGGCGCCAGCCAGACCGGGAACGCCCCGGCAAAATGCTCGATGATCACGCCCAGGAAGCGTTCCGTTGTCCCGGTTACCGCGCGGTGCAAGACCACGGGCGTGTGCTCCGCGCCGTCCTCGCCAATGTAACTACAGTAAGGCTTGCCGGCTGAATGAAATCCACCTGAATCGTGGAGAGCTGCCACTCGCGTCCGAGCACGTCGCGGGCGATAAAGTCTGCCTTGGGGCCGTAGAAGGCCGCCTCCCCCTCCGCTTCGTAGAAATCGACCTGGTTGGCCACCAGCGCAGCGCGCAATGCCGATTCCGCCCGAGTCCATTTCTCGTCGTCCTGTACGTACTTTCCACCCGCACCACGCAGTGACAGGCGCACCTTGTAATCTGTGAAGCGGTAGCGGTTGAGCACTTCCTTGATGACCTGCAGATCGAGCGAAAACTCCTGCTCAACCTGGTCTTCCGTGCAAAAAGTGTGGCAGTCATCCTGGGTCAGAGCGCGGACGCGCGTCAGGCCGTTCAACTCGCCGGTCTTCTCGTAGCGGTAGAGCGTGGCAAACTCCGCGAAGCGCAGCGGCAGCTCGCGATAGGAATGGCGGCCCATCTCGTTGTAGAGCGTCATGTGCGAGGGGCAGTTCATCGGCTTGAGGCGGAAGGTGACGTTCTCATCCACCATCGGCGGGAACATGGAATCCTTGTAGTTGGCGTAATGGCCGGAGCGATGGTACAGATCCTCCTTGACGAGGTGACCCGTCCACACATGCTGGAAGCCATGCTTGGTCTGCACATCCCGGACGTAATTCTCCATGATGTAACGCAATTGCTCGCCCTTGGGAGTGAACAGCGGCAAGCCGGGGCCGACGTCCTCGGAGAAATAGAACAGCCCGAGCTCCTTGCCCAGTTTGCGGTGGTCGCGTTTCTTCGCTTCCTCGAGCTGCCAGAGATAATGCTCGAGCTCGGCAGGCTTTTCCCAGGCCGTGCCGTAGATGCGGGTGAGCATCTTGTTCCTTTCATCGCCTCGCCAGTACGCACCCGCAATGGACATCAGTTTGAACGCGGACGGGTTGATCTGCTTCGTGCTTTCCACGTGCGGGCCGCGGCACAGGTCCACGAACTTGTCGTGCTGGTAGAGGGAGATCTCTGGTTTCTCGTTGAGCGGATTGCCATACTCGTCGAGTCCACCCTTCTCGAGGCCCTCGATCAACTCCAATTTGTAGGGCTGGCTGGCGAAAACCTGGCGCGCTTCGTCGGCCGAGACCACCTTCTTCTCGAACTTGTGCGAGCCGGCCACGATCTGACGCATGCGCTTTTCGAACTTTTCCAAATCCTCGGCGGTGATGGGCTGCGAGAACTCGAAGTCATAGTAGAAACCATTCTCCACCGGAGGACCGATGGTGTACTTGGCCTCGGGATAGAATTCCAGCACGGCCTGCGCCATGACGTGCGCTGCCGAGTGTCGGATGCGGTACAACTGTGTTTCTTCATATCTCTGTTCAGACATTCGTGCCTCCTTAAAATGAAAACTCTCACCCGTACGGGGCGAGAGCGCTTGCGCGTCACGCGGTTCCACCCGATTTACCCGGTCTCGGTACGCCGCTTTGCGGCTACTCGACCAACCAAGTATCTCTTCGACCGGTAACGGGGTCAGCCGTTTCCCTTATTGGTATGGACGAGACGTGTCTCGCCCCTTCGTTCAGGGTCACGCTCGCGGGTGGTTTTCAATGTCTTCCGCCGGGACAGGCTCTCAGTCATCGGCCTGCCTTCCCTGTCGGCGCCCGGACATTTACTCGTCCCGGTCAACGCGGTATGGATGGTATTATATGCCTAAACGGACGCATGTCAAGCCGATAAGTCTTATTTGAATAGTCTGGATTTCAGAAGTTCAACTATCGTTTCTGGAAGACTTTCTGAAAATAAAAACTCCCTCAAGGGGAGTTTTTTGTGGGCGGAATAGGACTCGAACCTACGACCTTTGCGATGTCAACGCAATGCTCTAACCAACTGAGCTACCCGCCCGCAGCGAGTGCATATTATACCACCACCGATTAAATTGACAATGTTTAACGGTATAATGCTGCCTGCAACCTTATGAGCAGACGTAAAGCGCCCGAGGAACTTTCCGAACAGGAACTGCGCCGCCTGCTGCTGGACAAGCGGCGGGTGTCGCGTCGCGAACGGCTGGATCACTTCCGCCGCACGGGGCGCGCCATCGCCCTCGAGCCTGACATCCCGCAGGACGCCGCAAATGCCCCAGCGGGTGTTGCAGACCCGGCTCACGCAATGGATCCCGCCCAGGAAGCGCGCCGGCAGACCCGCCGCCGCTGGATGGACCGCGCGCTGCTGTTCGTCGAAGTGCTGGCCATCGTCGGGCTGGTCGGCGTGATGTTCAACGGGATGAACCTGCTGCGCATGCTGAACGCCGAAGTGGTGCAGGCCATCGCCCAACCGACGCTCACGCCCACGCCGCTCATCTCGGCGGTGGTGCTGCCCTCGGGGCACACGCCGCCCAACTCAGCGGAGGGCGCCCAGCCCAACGAAGCGGAGATCCCCGAGCACCTGCGGCCGTTCGTGCAGTCGCTGGCAAACCTGCCGGTGCCCACCCCGGCTCCCGAGCAGGCCATCCGCATCCAGATCCCCGCCATCGGCGTGGACGCTCCCGTGGTGCAGGGTGATGGTTGGGAGCAGTTGAAAAAGGGCGTCGCGCAGCACCTCGGCACGGCCAACCCGGGCCAGACCGGCAACCTGGTGCTTTCGGCGCACAACGACATCTTCGGCGAGATCTTCCGCTACCTGGACAAGCTCCAGCCTGGCGACGAGATCATCGTGTTCACGAACCAGAAGCAGTACACCTACGTCGTGGACGGGACACGCGTGGTCGAGCCGACCGCCGTGGAAGTCATGGCGCCCACCGGCTCACCGGTGGTAACATTGATATCCTGTTATCCTTATCTCGTTGATAATCAACGGATCGTGGTACGTGCAAATCTTCAAAATCCTTAGGAGAAACACATGAGCAAGAAATCCAAACGACAGAACGGCACCCCCAGCCCGGCCCCCGCAGCCACTCCCACCTTTGGCGGCCTGCAGCGCAAGGGCGAGACTGCCGAATTCAACCCGGACTACACGGACGTCCGGCGCGATCTCAAGCGCATCGGCATCCTGGCGGGGTCCATCATCACGGTGCTGGTCGTTCTGTCCTTCTTAATTAATTAAACTTAGTGAAGCGGGATTCGCTTTGCGTGGTGTGTATTGCGGGCACTGACCAGACGCGGTACACGCCACGTAATGCTTTAACAGTGAGGCAGCATGACCCTCGGTGACACGATTGAACTCATCCTCTCCACGCTCATGTATGGAGGCGACGCCCTCGGGCGCGAACTCGGGGCGGGCAGTCTTCGTCCCGTTTGCGCTGCCGGGGGAAAGAGTCCGTGCGCGGGTAGTTGAGGAGAAGCGGGGATTCATCCGCGCCGAATTGGTCGAGGTACTCAATCCCTCCCCACAGCGTATCATCCCCAGATGCAAACACTTCACATCCTGCGGCGGCTGCCACTACCAGCACCTGACTTATTCCATGCAATTGGCTGCCAAGGAGGAGATATTGCGCGACCAGTTGATACGAATCGGCAAGATCGAGTCGCCGCCAGTCAAACCTGTTGTCCCGTCGCCCGCCGAATGGAACTACCTCAACTACGTCCAGTTCCATCTCTCAAATGAGGGAAAGCTCGGTTACATGAGCGCGCGCGAGGGCATCCTGCCCATCTCCGAGTGTCACCTCCCCGAGCCGGCGATCAATCTCCTATGGCCGCAATTGGAATTCGAACCGGGCACATCGCTTGAGCGCATCGCCATCCGCCGCGGAGAAGAGGATGACCTGCTACTGGCACTCGAGTTCGAGTCAGATACTCCGCCCGAAGTGGAGATCGAAGCGGACATCTCGGTGGTGCATCTCAACGGCGAAGATTCGGTGGTGATGGCCGGCGAGGATCATATCGTTATGGCAGTAAACGGACGTCGCTTCAGAGTCTCTGCCGGTTCGTTCTTTCGGGTCAACACACCCATGGCCGAGAAGATGGTCGCCTATCTGCTGGAGCGTCTGATGCTCTCACCTGGCTCCACCTTGATCGACGTGTACTGCGGTATCGGGCTGTTCAGCGCGTTCATCGCTCCGCGCGTTGGGCGGTTGATCGGAATCGAATCATCTTCCGCGGCCTGCGCGGATTTTGCCGTAAACCTGGATGAATTCGACCATGTGGAGTTGTACGAAACCTTGGCGGAGGACGTGCTCCCGCACCTGAACGTCAAACCCGAGATGATTCTGATCGATCCTCCCCGCGCCGGTCTTGAACGCCGCGCGCTGGATGGAATCGTTGCTCTGAATCCGAAAATGATCGCCTATGTCTCGTGTGACCCGTCCACTCTGGCACGGGACGCAGCGCGATTGCTCGCCACAGGATATCGCCTGGTTGAGGTCACGCCATTCGACTTGTTCCCGCAGACCTATCACATTGAAAGTATCAGTTTATTCGAGAAGCAATAAGGCGGAGGATAATGACAATAAAGCAGTACGGGGTGGTGAGCAGTTGCTCACCACCCCGTACTCTAAATATCCCCAATAACTTCAATTCTCCGCCAGCACGATAACCTTGTCCTCATCCGCAAACGTGACCATTTCCGACTTCTTTGGGTTGGTGTGGATGCCGTAGCTTTTGCCGGCATCGTCCGAACTCACGCAACAGGCGGTAACCGAGCGCCGTTTCGTTGCGCCGGCGCGCGGATTCGACTACTGTGAAGAAATTGACCGGCGCTCCTGTCGTTACATAATTGCCCACCGGCTTGAGGTAGATCTCGCATCCCTCCGGGTCGAACAAGTCAGTGAAGACCGTCTCCAGCCGGGGATTCTCAGCCAGTTGCGTCGTCAACAGGCTGACCAAGTGATCGCTGACGATAAAATCGTCCACCTTGGCCGATTCCATCAATTCGCGGTTGCGCAGGTCGAGCATCTCGCTGACGATGGAGAAGGGCGTCTCGTCGCGCAGGGAAATGTCGCGCAGATGCAGCAGTGTGATCATGGTGCGCGCATCGGCCATCTGGGCTTCAAAGCGGCTGTCCGCCAGAACGATGACGTGGTCGAAACTCTCAACATCCAGCTTGTCCAACAGGCGGCGGTCGGTGGTGTCGCCCTTGCGCACATCCAACTTCTGGTTGACGAGACCCGCGCATTCCGAGCGAACCTCCTCCGGGTCCTCGCCCGCCACCACCAGCACCCCGGAGCCGGGGGTGACGTAATGGTCCAGTTCATGGATGATGACCGGGGCGGCCGAATTCCAACCGAGGATGAGCGCACGCTCCGGCTTGGGTTGTGTGGCCTGGTTCACCCCCCGCAAGGCCGACCCATCCACCTGCGCATTTCCGGGAGCAGATAATTTGATCGTGTCGTCGTCTGCCGAGATGGCGATGACCTTGTCGCCGGATGCAAAGCGAGTCTCCATCGCGGGATTCAGGCTCACGGTGCCGTCTGCGGTCTGCATCCCGATGACAGTCGAATCTTCAAAGGAGGATACCGCTTCCCCGTAGGTCTTCCCCTCCAGCCCGGGTTCATCGTGGAAATAGATCTCATCACCGCCGAAATCAAGCAGTTCGGTATAAACAACAGACAAGCCGGACTGGCGCGAGGTCTGCGCCGTGACCCGCGCGATCAGGTCGCCGGTGACGAGCGGCGTGATGTGGTCACGCGTGCCGACCAGCTTCAGGACGTCCAGCGTGCGCGAGTTTCTGACCTGGGTGACGATGTGATACGGCTCGGCGCGCTGTTCGTGAAAGTGGGTCAACGCGAGGATGGCCTTGACCACCGAGGCGTCGGGCATGTCGCCTTGCGGAAGGATGATGACCGAGCGCGCCGTCTGCGGGCGGACGATGGCCAGGTCGGCCGGGTCGATGGGCGACCCGGAGCGGCAGACGACCCGCGTGTTTTTCAGGTCGGGCACACGGACGCTGATCTCCTCCTCCATCTCCACCTTGTCGTGGTCGGCGAGGATGGCGATGGCGGGACGTTTCTGGTTCTCGTTGGCGATGACCAGCTCCGACACGATGGTGAAGACCTGCGGCGACCAGCCCAGGATGACCGTGTGATTCTCTTCGAGCACGATCGAACGTCCCTTGCGCAGTTCTGCCAGTTTGTCCTCCACGCCCGCGCTGAGCACACCGATCAGCGCGCTGACGACGAACACGCCGCCCAGCGTCACCACCAGCATCGAGAGCAGGTAAGTCCAGGGACCCGTGTCGCCGCCCATCGTCCCGGCGTCAAGGGTGCGCATCAGGCCGATCCAGGCGAGTTCCAGGAAGCCTCTTTCCGGCGCAGCACCGATCAGCTTCACGAACAGCGTGACTGCGAAGATGATGGCCAGCGAGAACACCGCCAACAGCCCGATCTGGGCGGCGATGCCGCGCGACATCATGTTGTCGAACCAGTATTGGAATTTCTGCTTGAAGGACGAGTTGGGCGCCATGAGACCTCCATCTGGATATCTACAAACTAAATATAACGAATTGTCATTGCGAGGAGGGTCACACCCGACGAGGCAATCTCATGAACAGATAAGTTCGAGATTGCTTCGCCCTTACGGGGCTCGCAATGACAGGTATTTGTAATTATAGGACTATTTTAGGTTAGTTAGTAGAGAATAGTAATGAGAGATTAGTACCAGTGATGGGCAATCTTCTTTCCGAATGATGTGCGAAAATAAATTGACCCGCGACTTGATTCTGCCTATACTGGATTTATCCACACATCAATTTCGGAGGACATCATGAGCAACACACTCACCTGGTACGGACACGCCACGCTGGGGCTTGAAACCGGCGGCTATAAATTATTGATCGACCCGTTCTTCAGCGGCAACCCGGCGGCTACACAAAGCTCCGAAAAGGTCAACGCGGATTACATCTTGGTCACCCACGGGCACGGAGACCACGTCGGTGACACGGTGGCGATCGCCAAGCGCACCGGTGCGACCGCCATTAGCAACGCGGAGATTGCCGGCTGGCTTGGAAAGCAGGGTGTCAAGGAGACGCACGGACAGCACATCGGCGGCGGATTCAAGTATCCTTTTGGCTATCTCAAACTGACGATGGCGCTGCATGGCTCCGCCCTGCCCGACGGCTCGAACGGCGGCAACCCGGCCGGCTTCCTGCTCACGACCAATGATGGCAAAAAGATCTACATCGCCGGGGACACCGGCCTGTTCGGGGACATGAAGCTGATCGGCGAGGAGGGACTTGAGGTGGCGGTCATCCCCATCGGCGATAACTACACCATGGGTCCCGACGATTCGCTGCGGGCGGTGAAGCTGCTCGCGCCCAAGACGGTGATCCCCATCCACTTCAGCACCTGGGACGTCATCCAGCAGGATGCCGCCGCCTGGGCGGAGCGGGTAAGAAAGGAAACCAGTACGAAGGTGGCGCTGCTCAAGCCGGGAGAGACATTTTCGTTTTAGTTAAAAAACGTCCCGACGGTTAAGAACCTTCGGGACGTTTTTTCAGCGTGGTTACAAACCACAGCCGGGTGAGATCACACCCCCTCCACCACTACCATATTGGATTTTGCATACTTATGCCGCAGGGTCCTGGCTTCGCTGTACTCCGGTGAATTGAGCCATGCCTTTGCCCGTTCGACGCTTTCAAATTGCAAAATAACCAGGCGATTCGGGACCCAGTCGCCCTCGAGGACCTCTGTCCCGCCGCCACGGGCGATGTACTTTCCGCCATACACAGCAAGCGTCGGTGGTGCAAGTTTCTTATACTCCTCATAACCTTCCGGGTTTGTCACGTCTACATCAACGATCACATAAGCTGTCATGAGTATGCTCCTAGTTTGAGGTCAAGTATGGTTGATTGACCTATGCTCTGGTTGTCGACTAAAAAACGGTCACACTTGAAGCGCGACCTACCGTTTTTACGGCGTGGGCATCGGCGTGTCGGTGGGAGTCGGCGAAGGCGTGTCCGTCGGGACGAGAGTCGGCGTCGGTGTTAGCGTGGGCGGAAGCGTGGGAATCTGTGTCGGCGTGAGCGTGATGGTGGGGGTGAAGGTCGGCACGGGAGTCGGCGGCTGGTAGTTGAAGCGGATTTTCTTCTCAGCGTAATTGTCGCCGTCACGTGATTTCATACGCAGCTTCAACGTGACCACGCCCGGGGGGATATTCGTCATGTCCATCGAATAGATCTTCGCAGGCTGAGGCACCGGGGAGGAATTGTCGTTCACCAGCGTCTCCCACGTTTGCGGGTTTTCCCCGATCCCATAATCGAGGTCGTAAACCTGGAATCCGTTGGTGGCGTTCACAATGGCATAGATATCCAGCGGATTGGTGGTGATCGTCTGCCCATCTGCGGGGAACACGATGTTGAGCGTGGGACGCGGCTGGTCCGGCCCGCACGGTTTCTCGAGGTTGAACGAGAAGGGTCGCGACCAGCCGTGATTTTCCGCCCAGTTCTCGCCGTCCTCGCGCGTGGTGATCCACTTGATCGCCCACTCATCGTCCGAGTTGATGACCAGCCTCTTGTCGCGGAAGTCGCGCCCGCAGACGTCCGAGGCCGGGTAACCGGTCCACGTGTCCAACTCCATCTCGCGCCACAGATCCTGCCCGGCGGGGGCCGGAGGCTGGTCGCTGGCGAAGACTTCGGCATACTGCGACGGGCATTCGGAACGATCCGTGCCCGAGATCTGGCACACGACCCGGTCCATGATTCCCTCCGGGCGCACGAACTGGCTGACCGCCCCTCCGGTCAGGCGCGGGACGGCATATTGCATGAACTGCGACCAGATGGGCGCCGCCCCGCTGACGCCGGTCGTGTTGACCATCGGGGAGTAGTCCGCGTTGCCAATCCACACGCCGGTCACCAGGTCGGGGGTGTAGCCGAGAGTCCAGTTGTCGCGGAAGTCGTTCGAGGTACCCGTCTTGGCCGCCACGGGAAACGGTAAATTGAGCAGCGAGTTGGTCCCGAACATGGGCGCGCGCGCCTGGTTGTCCGAGAGGATGGATGAGATCAGGAAGGCATGTTCTGGACGCAGGACCTGTTCGCCTTCCTTGGATTCGTGCTTATAGACCTCTTTTCCTTCGAAATCCTTGATCTCGAGGATGGACACCGGCGCGATCTTTTTGCCGTCGTTGGCAAACACAGAAAACGCGCTGGTCATGTCGAGCAGGCTGACCTCCCCGCCGCCGAGGGTCAGCGACAGGCCGTAGTCGTCGCGGGTCAGGCTGGTAATGCCCAGCCGCTCGGCCATGGCGAGCATGCCGTCCTTTTCGGGCGTATCCGGGTCATCATAGACGCCCACGAAATCCAGGGTGCGCACCGCCGGGATGTTGTAGGAATTGGCCAGCGCCGTGCGGACGGTCACCGCGCCGTGATACTTGCCGTCGTAGTTGACCGGCTTATAGGGTTCGCGCGGGTCGTTCGGGTCGCCCGAAGGGGGAAGCTCGACGGGCACATCCCAGATCATGGTGGAGGGAGTCCAGCCTTTTTCGAAGGCAGCCGCATAGGTGATCGGCTTGATGGACGAACCGGGCTGGCGGGTGGTGCTGGTCGCCATGTTGATCTGACCGGCGTTGACATCGTCGTAAAAATTCGGCGAGCCGACCATCGCCAGGATCTCGCCGGTGGACGGCTGGATGGCCACCAGCGCCCCGTTCTTTACATTTTGCGAAGCCAAATTTGCCACCTGCTGGGTGACCAGCGCCTGGGCAGTGTCCTGCAGCTCAGGGTCGAGCGTGGTGTAGACCGAGAACCCGGAGCGGTAGATGGCCTGCGCGCCGAACTGCTGCTCAAGCTGCTCGCGGATGTACTGCACCCAGTGCGGGTACGTGGCGGAATAATCCGGCTGCGGGAAGTTGTAGGCTTCGATCTCCTGCGAGGCGGTGACAGCCTCCGGGGCGGTGACGCAGATCCGCTCGGGGGCGTTGCTGACGTAGATACAGCCGTCCTCCTCGCTGTTCTGGAACATCAGCACCAGCACCTGCCGCATGCGGTTGAGCGTGTCCTCGCGATTGGTGTGGATGTCGTAAATAGCCGGCGACTGCGGCAGCCCGGCCAGGAAGGCCGCCTGAGAGAAGGTCAGCTGGTCGGCGGTGGTGTTGAAATAGGTCTCCGCGGCGGCTTCGATGCCATAGGCAAGGTTGCCGTAATAGGCCTCGTTGAGGTACAGCTCGAGGATCTCATCCTTGGAGAAGCGGCGTGTGATCTCCGCTGCCAGCATCGCCTCACGCACCTTGCGCATGTAACTCTGCTCAGACCGCTCCTCGGGCGAGAGAAGCAGCATGCGCGCCAGCTGCTGGGTGATGGTCGACGCGCCGGAGACAATTCCGCCCTCGCTGGTATTTTGTATGAAGGCACGGATGATGGCGGTTGGGTCGAAGCCGGGATGCGAGTAGAAATTCTTGTCTTCGGTGGCGAGGGTAGCCGCCAGCAAGACCGGCGAAATCCTGTCGAGCGTGACGTAGGTCCGCCGCCCGGCATTGGGGTCGTTGAGCTCGTACAATAGCCTGCCATCCCGGTCGAAAATGCGCGTCGTCTCGAACTTCGAGGTGCGTTCTTTCAGGTCGTCCACCGCCGGCAGAGTCGACGCAATCGAAGAGTAGGTGTAGATGGCATACGCCGCTCCGAGCAGCAGCACCGCCACTGCGACGAAGAGCACAACGATCAGCCCGCGCAGGAAGCAGCCCAGTGCTTTACGGTGCTTGTGTTTTGGCTTCGTCGTCGATTGGGTTTGGGAAACGTGATAGGCCGCCGGTGTGACAGACGTGGCATTCAGGTCCACCTCGTCCACACGCTGCGGGAGAGGCGATCCATTCTTGTCCAGCGCCGGCGGGACGTGGCGACGCGAAGGCGCGCCTCCCGGAGCGATGGTCTGCGAATTTTGCGGGACCTGCGCGCGAGTCAAACCGGAGTCGCCTGACTCCGGCTCGTGGGATTCATCGTCAATGGGATTTCTTTGAGTTGGAGTGGTCATTCGTTAAAGCGGTTCTTATTCCTTTTTGGAGGCCACCAGGACCGTCCACAGCCCCTTCATGACGACCTCGCCTTTCTGATTAATGACGTCCACCGCGAGCTGCACCGAACCGCCTCCCAGGCGGGGCAACGCCTTCTTCTCGGCTACTTCCAACTCGGCGTGGATCGTGTCCCCGATCTTGACCGGCAGCGAGAATTTCCACTCGCTGACCTCGCGGAAAGCCATCACCGTGCCGTCCATCATGCCGGTGCGGGTGGCAAGACCCGAGGCGATGGACATTCCCAGCAGGCCGTGTGCTACGCGCGTCCCGAAGGGGGTCGTCTTGCTGTATTCCTCGTCCGTGTGGATGGTGTTGAAATCGCCGGTCAGCCCTGCAAAGGCAAGGATATCCAATTCAGCGATGGTGCGCCCGTCGGTGATGATCTTGACGCCGGGTTCGAACTCTTCAAAGTACATGCCGCGCGGTTTGCGAGAGGCAGGGGACATGGTGAAACTCCTTTAGCGTGGGATAAACAGCCCGTCTGCAGGGTTAAACGTATTCTAGCACAAAAGGTTCCGGGGACATTTTTACTCATTCGTGATTTAGGGTTAGGTGTCGCCATTTCCCAGGGAGAAATCACCCCTTTGACCTTATCCCCATCTCCCCGTACAATGGAGTCATGCGCGAATGGCCTCTCGGTCCCGGCGACCCCCTCTCCCTCGTCCTGGCAGCGGATTTCCGCCTCTCCCAGCCTGATTACGTCAACGACCAGATCTGGGAACTCGACGCGACCAGCGGCGAGCCGCCCGCCCTCGCCCTGCGCACCACCTACGGGCTGCGTGCCCGGTCCATGCGTCTGTTTCCCAGCTTCACCGAGGACGGCAAAACCATAATCGACCCGGCGCAGTTCGCCTCTCCGCCTGTCGCCCACCGTATTTACCCCAACTTCCTATCGCTGACCTTTTCCCCGTTCAAGGGCGTGGACGTCAACGCCGAATACTGGGTCTCCACCTCGCAGGTCGCGGCCGGCCGGCTGACCATCACCAACCGCGACGTCCGCACCCACCCGGTCAAGCTCGAATGGATCGGACAGCTCATCCCCATCAACGGGCAGCCTCTGTCGCCGGTGCAGATGCAGTCGGTGACCGTGCTAGCCGGCAAGACGGAGAATCTCGCGCCGGTGGTCTTCATCACCGGCGGTCCGCAACCTGGCCCGGGACCCTACCCCTCGCTGCTGCTGGGCCTCGACCTGCTGCCCGGCTCTACACGCACCCTGACCTGGGTGCACGCCGCGCTGAGCGACCACCAGGCTTCCTTTGAAGCCGCGCGCCGCACCGCCGCCCGCCCCTGGGATGGGGAACGAGGCCGCATCGAGGTCGTCAACCGCAACCAGACCGTGGACATCGCCACTGGCGACCCCGATTGGGATGCTGCCTTTGCCCTCACCCAGAAGACCGCCCTTGGACTCTTCTTCCCTGCGGGGCAGAACCTGTCCGGTCCTTCTTTCGTGCTCGCACGCAACCCCGACCAGGGATTCTCACGCCGCGGCGACGGGTTCGACTACACCTTCCTGTGGAATGGCCAGACGCCGCTCGACTCGTACTATCTCAGCACACTGCTGCCCGGTGCGCCGCATCTGCTCAAGGGTCTTGTGCAGAACTTCCTGGCGGCGCAGGACATCAACGGCGAGATCGACTGCAAGCCCGGCATCGGCGGGCAGCTTGGAAAATTCCAGGCCGCGCCTCTGCTCGCTTCGCTGGCATGGAAGGCGTACCGATCCACGGGAGATCGCCTCTTCCTGGCGGGTGCCTACCCCAGGCTGCTGGCTTTCTTCCGTGCATGGCTCTCGCCCGCGCACGACCGCGACGGAGACAGCCTGCCCGAATGGACGAACACCCTCCAGACCGGCTTCGAGGACAACCCGCTCTTCGACGCGTGGCATCCCTGGGCGCAGGGCGCAGAGATCAGCGTCGTCCAGAGCCCGACGCTGGCGTCCATGCTTTATCGAGAAGCACGGACGCTGGTGCGCATCGCCGAGGAATTGGGCATCGAAGACGACCGGCTTTATCTCAAGACGCGCGCGGGGATCATGCGCGCCGGCATCGAAGCGTGCTGGGATGATGACCTC
The DNA here is from genome assembly GCA_963709295.1 of uncultured Chloroflexia bacterium. GTDB lineage: Bacteria > Chloroflexota > Anaerolineae > Anaerolineales > Villigracilaceae > JBGPQJ01. The sequence continues at coordinate 572,227 of CAVPVW010000008.1, forward strand.
AGTTACTATCGCTACCGCGACCGCGACACCAAGCTCAGCAGCGCGGGCAGGGTCATCAGCCAGCGCCGGTTCATTCCGCATTACACTCTGAAAAAGGAACTTGATGAACCCGCGCGCCTGCTGATCCGCATCCAGTCGGCGTCCGGGGGCAGCCCGCGCCCGGAGATGACCCTGCGCGGCAGCCTGAACGGGCGGGAGCAGGAGGAAACAATTCCGCACGGGGCTTTCCAATGGATGACGGGCGGGGCAGTGGCCACTACTCAAAAGGTGTACAACTCCCTCGGCGTCTTCGACGTGACCGGGTTGGAGCGGCGCGACACCATCACCATCCAGTCCCTCGACCTGACCGGCGAAGACCACACCCTCTTCCTGCCGCTGTGGGCGCGCATCCCCAATCAAGATGAAGCGGCGCAGTTCATCCAAAACAGGCTGCTCTCGGAGGAGCATTTCCTCCACCCGTTTGGTGTACCCGCCCTGCCGCTCATCCCCGACCCGAATGCGGACCCCATCTGCCTGAGCGTGCACCTGCCCTGGAACCAGTTGATCGGCGAGGGGCTGCTCGCGTACGGATTCCGAACGGATGCCGCCGGGCTGGTCACGCGCCTGATGAACGCTGTCATCCTGAACCTCAAGCAGAGCGGCGCCTTCTATTCCCGCTACCATGCGGCGAGCGGTATGGGCATGGGCGAGCGCAACACACTGGCCGGGCTGGCCCCGCTGGGGCTGTTCCTGCAAACGCTCGGGCTGCAGATCCATTCGCCAGACCATATTCGATTAAGCGGAGAGAATCCATTTCCGTGGCCGGTTACGGTAAAATATAGGGGACTGGTGGTCACCCGTTCCACCGGCCAGACCCAGGTCACCTTCCCGTCCGGACAATCGGTCACCACGAACGACCCCACCGACGCGGAAGTCCACGCGAAATAAGGAGAGATTATGACCACGATCCCAATTCGCAGCTTGATGACGGCCATCGTCCAGGACCAGGATTCGGACCTTGCCATCCGCGCCCTGACCCAGATCGGTGTGCCGGTCATCCCCCTCGCCAGCTCCGGCGGATTCCTAGGGAGGCGCAACACCACCCTGTTGATCGGGCTGCCCGAACAGACGGAGGAAAAAGTGACGCAAGCCTTGCAGACCGCCTGCCGCCAGCGCGTGGAATACCTCGCCATCCCGCTGGAAGGCTCGCCGCTGCCCATGCCCTCCCCCGTGCCCGTCACGGTGGGCGGCGCGACCGTCTTTACCTTTCCCGTTGATCGCTACGAAGAATTCTAGGAGTGCTGCCATGAAAATGATTATCGCTGTGCTAAAAGATACCGATAGCGATGCGGTCACCCAGGGGCTGACCTCCTCGGAATTTCGCGTGACGCGCGTCGCGTCCACAGGCGGCTTCTTCAAGAAGGGTACCGTCACCCTGCTCGTCGGTGTGGACGATGACAAGGTGGATGCCGCCATCCAGGTCATGAAAGAAAAAACGATTCCCGTCTCCGGTGAAAAACGCTGCACGGTCTTCGTCGTGCCCGTGGAACGCTTCGAACAGATTTAGGAGCATTCATGCACAGACATGTCTACCTCGCTGGGTTATTGATAGCCGCCGCGATGATGGCGTGCAGCCTGCCCGTAGGTGGCTCCACTCCCGAACCGCCTACCCTGTCCCCCAATTCAACTTTACCGACCGACACGCCCTCCGCTCCGACGGAAGAGTTGCCGACCGAAACTCCACCAGGGGCGCCTACCGTTCTGCCGGCTGCGTTGTATTATCTTAACAACGACAGCGGCGGGCTTCTGCAGATCTTCCGCCTCGATCCCGACGGCGTCACCGTACGCCAGTTGACCTCAGAGCCGGTAAAAATCCGCATGTATGATGTCTCGCCGGTTGACGGACGTCTGGCTTACATCGTCAACAACCAGCTGATTCTGATGAACGCCGACGGTTCCGGCCGCACTGTTCTGGTGGACGGCGGCCTGCTCGAGTCGGACATCAGCTATATTACTAATTCGCTCAGCTATCCGCGCTTCAGCCCGGATGGCGGCACGCTGGCTTACGGCATGAACGGTTTAAATTTTTACGACCTGGCTAGCGGCACCTCCGTCAATCCGCTCACCAACATCCCGCGTGAGGGCGAGGGCTTCACCATCATTGAGGAAGGCTATGCCCCTCAGGAATTCTCACCGGACGGTTCCAAGCTGCTGGTCAATGTCTTCTACTACGAAGGCGGCACGCTGGGCTTTTACGACATGGCCTCTAGCGCCTTCATCAGGCTCTCACGCCCCGAGAGCGGACTGCTGTGCTGCAACTCACAATGGACATCGGACGGCAGTGCGGTCTACGTCGCCAGCTCGGTCATCGGCTTGGTTGACCCGGGTATGTGGCGCTTTGATTCGGCAAGTGGATCAGGAATCACCCTGCTCCCGCCGACCAACCCGGACGGGTCCTACAACTTTGCCGATTACCCGCTGCTGCCTTCCGATGGGCAGCTCCGCTTCTTCTTCGTCAACCTGCCGACGATCCCCGAAGGACACACGCCGCTCATACTGAACCAATCCGCGCCGGACGCCGTCACAGGCAGGGCGTTGATCTACCCGGAAACCTTTACCACGATGAACGAAGCCATCTGGTCGCCCGACGGGAGTCAGATCGTCGTGGTCGAAGGGACTGACGCCAACATGTATTACGGCGGCGCCGCAACTCTATACACGCTTAGCGGAGGTGCACCCATCCCGCTCGTGCCCTTCGCGCAAGACCTGCGTTGGGGGCCGTGATTAATTCATCAACGATTAGGGGCGGAGAAATTTCTCCGCCCGTTTTTATTCCACTCTCCAATAATCTCCCCCGCCACCTTCGCGCTGCATCAGCCCGCTGCCGACCAACTCCCGCCGCAGGGACGCGGTATCGTCATGGTAGCGCCTGAGGATGTCGTTGACTTCCTTCTCGCTGTAACGGCGACCAGGTTCGAAGGCCTTGACCACGTAGCGCAGGATCGCGTCCAGCTTTTTGCGCTGCGCCGGCAGGGTCTTCAGCCGGCCGGTCGGACGCGAGTAATCCTTGACCACTTTGCGGTCGTAAGCGTCCAGGTCCACATCGGCGACAGAGTCGGACAGATCGAGCTGCGAGAAGAGCAGGCGTGTCTTCTTGAGGGCGGATTCGTCGAGGTAGTACATGCTGTAGTAGCCCTCCGCCTTCGCGCCGACCAGCCCCACCTCTGAGAGCTTCGATAGGTGATGGGAAACGGTCGGAGGCTTGAGGTCCAGCAAGGCGGCGAGCTGCTCCACGCTGTAAGGCTGGCGCGCGAGCAGACCGATGATCTTCAGCCGGTTGGCATCCGCCAGAGCTTTGAAAATTTCCAGGAGTTCGGCGTTGGGATCAGTCATGGGGCGCCTCCCGCCAGTACTTCGAGCCGTCGCGCTCCCGCTTGAGCATGCCCGCGTCCACCAGGTCGCGCCGCAGACCCGAGACATCCGCGTTGAAGCGCTTGAGGATCATATTGACTTCCTTTTCAGTGTAGACGGCGCCGGGCGTGAAGGCATTGATGAGGTATTCGAGGATCACGCGCAGTCTGGCCGGCTGGAGAGGAATCTGCTTAATGGACCCGTCCGGGTTGAGACAGGACTTGAGCACCTTGCGTTTTTCGGCATCCAGATCCGGCGCGGGGGTGTAGGACTCGCGCGGCTTGCCGGCGAACTGGCGGCGGGAAAGCGATTCAAATCCCTCGGGGTCGAGTTCGTAGACATCGTCCTTTTCGCGGACGATGCCGGCGAACTTCATGAAGGCCAGGTGGTTCATCGCATCCTTGAAAGGCAGGCCCAATTCTGTGGCGACATCCTTTGCGGAGGCAGGATGTTGGGTGAGCATCCCGACGATGCGCAGGCGGTCCCCATCGCTCAGGGCTTTGACAAAGTCGAGCATATCGTTCTGTTCCATTTCAAACTCCTATCTAATTAATTAGACAAATATCGAATTAAATATACCCTTGCAATACGGCGCTGTCAAGGGCTGGAAAATAAAAACGCATGGTAAATAACAATATAGTTTGATCATTAATAATAAAGTTTGATTATTAACAATAATGATTGATCATACAGGTAAGTGGGAAATAACAAGCGATTAAGTTTTATACTTTTCAATAAAGATTTACGCCAATGACAAGTACCGAGCTTTCGTATTTCTTCTTTGGCACTGGATGTACTCCGGATCTCGTAAAGCGCGGCCTCCCCTCGCGGTACTAAACCTCATCGCCTCAATAGAAAAAAGTGTTAGGAAAGGTGATTGATTGCCGTATAATCTTAATATACCGTATTCATCTCGGGATTAAACGCACCGAGCTCGTAGAATCCCGGCATTAAACGCACCATGCTCGTAGAATCATGAGTTGAACTAAGCGCTTCGCGCAGGTAAGGTAAGACTCTCGCTCTTCTCCGCAGATCTCTAGAATTTCATCTTCTGGCCCGATCCGGGCTATATTTCCTGTGAAATCCCATTCCATTCACAGGAGGTTTAGCTATGACAACGCCATTACGGCAAAAGATGATCGAGGATATGCAGTTGCACGGCCTGGCGGTCAGGACACAGAAATCCTATGCATTGGCTGTAAGCCTGCTAGCCAGATACTACCAGAAATCTCCAGACAAGGTCAACGAAGAAGAACTGCGGCAGTACTTTCTGTATCTCAAGAACGAGAAACATGCTGCGCGCAACACCTGTACGCTCGCCTTGTGCGGAATCAAATTCTTCTTCGAACATACCCTGGGCAGGGAATGGAAGACCCTGGCATTTGTGCGCCCGCCCAGGGAAAAGAAACTGCCGGTTGTATTCAGCGTGGACGAAGTACGCTGTATCCTGGGACTCGTTCACCGCCCGCCTTATCGAGCCTGCCTGAGCACCATTTATGCCTGTGGCTTGCGTCTGCAGGAAGGGTTGCACCTGCAGGTCACTCACATCGATAGTGATCGCCTCATGCTGCATATCTGCCATGGGAAGGGTGGGAGAGACCGCTATGTTCCACTCCCCAAGCCTCTCCTGGATTTGCTGCGCCTGTATTGGATCACCCATCGCAATCCGGTTTGGCTTTTCCCATCTTTTCTCCAGCTAAGCAAGGACCCCATGGAGGCAAGCGGAATTCGGCGTGCCTTCAGGGCCGCCCTCCACGAAAGTGGCATCTCCAAGCCAGCCACCATTCATACCCTGAGACATTCCTATGCCACACATTTGCTCGAAGCTGGCGTCAATTTGCGCATCATCCAGGAATACCTGGGGCATGCTTCCCCCACCACCACGGCCATCTACACTCACTTGACTTAACCTGGCAATGATCTGGCTGTCCAGGCGATCAATCAGGTGTTGGATGGTCTATGGGGCTAGAACTGGCTGACATCTTCCGCCAGTACGGTCCCGCCTATCGCCAGAAGTTCGCTGATCACCTGCTCCCCAGCCACCGACGAGCCATGCACGCGATCGAGCGGTGTCGCACGCCTGCCTTGGGTGGACAGGTCTACTCCTGCCCGCAGTGCCACCAGACCCAATACAGCTACCACTCTTGCCGCCCGACAAGTCGCTGACAAGGGAATGCTGGAGAGTCTCTACATTTTCGTGCCCGACATCCCCTGCAACCCCGGTCGATTGACCGCACCAGGGCTGCTCTCGCATACAACTGTCTCGAAGTGCGCGGAGACCTCGACCATTACCGCCCCTCCATTATGGTGCCTGCGCCCAACAACTCCGCTGATGCTGACCCGGCTGGCGGGCGAAAACGCGCTGGTGCCTGACCTGCCAAGATATGCAAGAATGGGTGGAGCGATGCCATAGCCGCCGGGCAGCATAGCTCGAGGCCGTTGGGCGCTTGTCAGCAAATTTCCATAAAACATTTAGACCATTGGGAGATATACAAAAATGCTCGAATTTGGATTGGTTATTTTAGTTGGACTAATCGGTGGCATAGCAGTAGGTATTCAATCGCCAATTGCTGGAGCGATGGGACAAAAAATTGGTGGAACCGCAAGTAGTGTAATTGTTCACTTGAGTGGTTTTATCCTATCTCTAATTTTGTTAGTGTTCAGGGGCGGAGAAAAGATTCGAGATTGGAATACTTTACCCGGGTATATGTTAGGGGCAGGAATTTTCGGATTGGTTCTTTATCAGAGCATTAATGTAACTTTACCTCGTCTTGGTGCAACAACAATGTTGGCACTTATCATTATCGGGCAACTTCTTACAGGTGTATTGTTAGATACTTTTGGTTGGTTGGGAGTAACAGCACGCCCAGTTGAATTAACACGCGTCATCGGAATTATCGTTCTATTAATTGGCGGTTACTTGGTTATCAAATAGCGTAAGAGTTTTATGGAATTTTCAGAAGTGGAAAATTAGCCAGAAATGGAAGATGAAATTCACATCAACAAACGGATTACCCTTCAATCGCCAGGGAGTCTTGCGTTCTTTCAGCGCCTAACAAAGCGTCCTCAGGACACGCATCGTGTCCTTTCGGGAAAAATGATCGCCCCGCGATCTTTTTGGGGTGCACTGGACGCTGGGGATTCTGCGGCTTTTTTGAGCATTTTTCCCCGGCCTAGCCCGCCGGGACAGGCTGGCTTCGAGTTTTTTCTGCTCCCAAGCAGAGTCCACGCTCACCCCAGCGCCAGTAACGCAAACCGTTCGTTCGGACGCTTCGCGCCTCGTTGGGCGGCTTCATCGTCCAAGAGATGTGACATTATGAAACCTAGAACAAGAATATACAAATTCGTACCGGATTTGTTGAGGTGAGAGGGTGGGAAACACAGTTAGCACAAGCCAGCCTGCTGAGTATCTGGAATCATTACTGGATTGCCTTGCTTGCCCGCTGGACAACTCGGTCCCGCTGTCGGCGGTGCGGAATGCTGCGGGCGAGGTGGTATCCTTGAGGTCGAGGGATACCGAGTATCCGGTTATCAAGAATGTTCCATGCCTCGTCCCGAAACTGGAAGAGGGCATTCGGGGTGATTTTCCACTGTGGCAGGGGCGCCAGAAGGAGATGTGGCAGGAATACCAAGATGGGTCCGAAAGCATCTTTACGTCTGAAAGCCATACCATGGGCCGCCAGGTGGGCGAGATCATCGCCCGGTCCAAGGGAGGGCGCTATCTCGATGTGGGGTGCGGGGTTCTTGCCAAACCCGCGTACATGGTGACATCGAGCGGGCGCGTGGAGTGGATCGGTGTTGATCCCTTCCTTGGGAACATTGCCAGGCAATTCCCTTTTGCGCAAGGTCTGGGCGAATATATTCCCTTTCTGCATGATGTGTTCGACGGTGCACTCTATGCCGGGACGATCTTTCATCTGTTGGATCCCCGGCGTTCACTGAGGCGCGTACATGATGTCCTCAAGCCGAAAGGAAAGTTGTTCGTATGGTATACGGCCAGCAGGATAGGACGAAAATATCTAATCTGGAGAGGGCTGCGAGTCCTGGGCTTTGCCCGGCGGTATGACGATGATTTTCTCTGGGGGTTTACGCAGAAATCGTTACGGACCTTGGTCGAAGGAGCTGGCTTTGCGATGGAGAATGAGGTCTTTTTGTGCGAAGCTTGCCCAAATTTCTCGACATGCGACCATGCGAACGAGTATCTTGTCATTGCCCATCGCATGTAGCACGGATTGTGCGAAAGCAAGAGGGTCTAGTTCCGGTGGCCAGCAAGGCTTCCAAACATTGAAGCAGCCCAACAACGGCTCCACCTGACCGCCTTCGGCTCGGGTATGCACCGCGCAACTCGCCAATTTTCGTGCTACGATGAGTTAGGAGTCTTGTCCATCTTGGCGGCAGGTGAGCCACACCGTTCGGCGGAATCACCGTTGATGAAAAGTTCCTCGAGTAAGCGCTACGGCGAACGATATCAAGAATGATCCGCGAGAGTAGGATGGCAATATGTATATACCCCAGGAACGCTATATCAGAATCAACTCAATAGATACACGCTTTTATGCAGAAGGCGAAGGTTCATCGGTCATCCTCATACACGGCTTAGGAGGTTCTGCGTGTGGCTGGTTGCCAAGTATCGCTGCTATTGCTGCCCGGCACCGTGTTTATGCTCCAGATCTGATTGGCCACGGGCGAACCGGTCAGCCAGATTCTGGTTCCCTGACCATTGCTGATATGATCAGGTTCATAAAAAGTTTCATGGCGGAATTTAATATTGACCGCGCCCATGTGATTGGGCACTCGATGGGCGGGGCCATTTCATTATGGCTGGCGATTGATTCCCCGGAGCGTGTGAACAAATTAGTGCTGGTAGACAGCGGCGGACTTGGTAAAGAAATCGCTTTAACCTACCGCATTATGAGTCTTTCCCTTCTTCGGTGAATTGCTGGCTTCACATCTATCCAGGGTCAGTTTAAAGAAGTTTGCTAATGACCTTCGGGCGTCCGTGCAGAATGCTGCATATATAACCGATGAACTAATCGAAAACCTGTACCGGGTCGAGGTCAATCCGGAACACGCAAAGATGCTGCTCATGGCTTCGCGCGTGGGAGTCAAATGGACAGGACAAAAGAAAAGTGTATATAGCCCCATGCTGCGGCAATTGGCATCCATCCATAACCCAACACTGGTGATCTGGGGGCGGCAGGATATTATTGTTCCGCTTTCGCACGGTGAATTAGCCGCGAAAACCATGCCTGATGCCCGCCTTGTAGTCATAGATCAATGCAACCATGTCCCCATGTTTGAGCAGCCAGATATGTTTAATGGACTGGTACTGGACTTTTTGAAAGATTAATCGCCAAAGATAGGATAATGACTGATTTGTAGCATCATGTAGGTCATCTCGCCTGAAACCACCGCCGAACACCAGCTCCACTGGACAGCGGCTCTGCCGCTGATGGTACGCACTTGGCGAGAAGTGGCGCTTGAATGCAAAGGAGTTTTGGTCGCACCGCCGCTGCCAGTGAGCCAAACCGTTGGGCGGCTAATTGAAATATCCGCGTTTTCTACCCATAATCATCGTGTAATACCTAAAGGAGCGAATCATGATTGACAAGAGCGTTCTCGAGAACATTACCGATGATAAGTTTCGACTTGTCTGTGAAGAAGTTATCAACAAGATGAATCGGCTTCCTATTCCTGGAACAGTGGTTGGCGTTTCGCACGACGACAAGGAATTGATAGCCGCTTTCGGCACAACAAGTGTAGAGCATCCTCTTCCTGTCACTGAAGACACACTCTTTCAAATCGGGTCAATTACCAAGACCTATCTAGCCACGGCCATTATGCGACTCGTGGAAATGGGCAAGCTAGAACTGGACGTACCTATTCGGGCCTATTTGCCTGAGTTGAAACTAATGGATGAAACAGTAGCAGCCCGCGTTACAATGCGCCATCTGCTAACCCATACGGGCGGGTGGGTGGGAGATTACTTCAATGACTTTGGGATTGGCGAAGATGCCCTTACAAAGATGGTTGCTAAAATGGCTGACCTTCAGCAACTTACGCCACTAGGTGAAATCTGGTCATACAACAATTCAGGTTTTTATTTAGCAGGGCGCGTCATCGAAGTTATAACAGGGGTCAACTTCGAGACTGCCATGAAGGAACTCGTGCTTGACCCGCTTGGTTTGAAAATGTCTTTCTTCTTTGCCCATGATGTCATTACCCATCGTTTTGCGGTAGGCCACGAAGTGGTAGACAAACAACCTAAAGTTGCCCGCCCTTGGGCCATTGGACGCGCCGGGCATCCTGCGGGTGGCATCATCTGCACGGTAAAGGATTTGTTTCACTACGCACGCTTCCATATGGGGGACGGGACAACTTCAGATGGGACACGTTTGCTCTCTCCAGAGTCTCTTGGACTAATGCAGACCCCTCTGTTCCCATCAACGGGAATAAGCATGATTGGATTGAGTTGGGGAATAACCACCGTTGACGGGACCAAAATGATTGGTCATGGTGGTGGTACGAATGGTCAAGTTACTCTCTTGAGAATAGTGCCGTCAAGAAAGTTCTCGGTGGCCGTCTTTACAAATAGCGACGAAGGCGATACTTTATGCTTTGAAATAGTAAACTCGGCGACCAAACACTATCTTGGCCTGACTCTGCCTGAAGCAACTCCTCTGAATTTGCCTGAAGAAAAACTCTTGTCCTATGCAGGCCAATATGACGCGGCAGGAGCGGTTTGCGAAATCTCCTTCCGCGAGGGAGGATTGGTATTGCAGGTAACTCCCAAAGGTGGTTTCCCTACTCCAGACTCACCCCCGCCTCAGGCTCCTCCTCCAGTTCGGGTTGCACTTTATGCCGAAGACCGCGTAATCGTTTTGGATGAACCTATGAAAGACACACGAGGGGAGTTTTTACGGAATCCCGATAACAGTATTGCTTGGCTTCGGTTAGGTGGCAGAGTTCATGCACGACAAGGGTGAAATATTCTCATAAGGATTCTAAAGTGTATCTGCCGCCCAACAATCGCTTCGTTAGACAGTTAACATGACCAATAAAGACTTGTTAGGATAAACCTTTATTGTTATAAATGGCGTTGGCAAAACTAAAAATTGCACTTAAAAACCCCATAACATTCTTATTCCGAGTAACAAACCCCCATATATGGCCGGTTTTAGAGTAAATCTTTATTGTTAGTTCCCAAACGCAGGTCATAAACCTGCGCCTACCATTGAAATTACCCTTCATCGGTCAGTAGATTTCGGAGGCCAGCTCTTATACCGCATCGCTCAACACCCGCTCCAACAGATCGCTGACTTTGAGTTCCCCCGCCCATTGACGGAGATAAGCCAGATCCAGGTCGCCCGCGCGCGTTTTCAGCACGCCGAGGACGTCGCGCCACTGGCGGTCCGAGACTTCGCCGCCCAGGCGATACCATTCCAGTTTTGCCAAGATAATGTCTTCGGGGCTGACCACGTACACACTTTGTTCAGGGTCGGTTGCAATGACCGAAATTCTGCGCCGTTCCAACTGCATTTGATCGAAGGCGCGGGTCTTACGGATGAAAATATCCACCTTGAAGGCAGTTTCGTAATGGATGAGATTGAAACTACTGTGACGCTCGATGGCATCGCGCATCATTTCATCGTCGGCGTAAAATTCCTTTGAGAGAGCAGCGACTAATGGCGGGATGTGCTCCAACTTCATATCCGCCACAATGTCCACATCCAGAGTGGAGCGCATCACACCATGCAGGGAACTCGCCAGCGAGCCACCCACCGCGTAGGGAATTCCGAGCTGCTCAAGCGTGTGCGTAACAAGCAGGGTAATGCGGGTGGTCTCACCATGCATGGTCGTAGACCTTTCGCGCCAACTCCGCGCCGAGCATGAGATCCGCCAACATGCGCTGGATTTGTTCGGGTGTGGCATCGGGCTGGCGCTGTTTTATGCCACTGATTGCCATTGTTTTAACCGTTTCATTCAGCCCGTCCACCATGGAGATTTTTTTCCAGGCGGGCATATTCCGAATAAATTCGATTTGCAGGGCTTCCATCTTCGGATCGGTATCGGAGTAAAGACTGCTCATATTTTTATTCTATCCCAATGGCGTAATTCGTTATGAAATAAGCATACAGCCAAACCCTTGTCCCTGCAAGCGTAATATCCCTCGTGTATAATACCCCTACACGGAGGTGTTCATGGATCTCCCACGATATGCTTATTTTATGGGTAAGGTCGTCCCGTTCGAGGATGCGAAGGTCAGCGTGGCCACCCACGCCTTCAACTACGGGACAGCGGTCTTCGGGGGATTGCGCGGCTACTGGAACGACGAGCAGAAGAAGATGTACGTCTTCCGCCCGCTGGACCACTACCGCAGGCTGTTGAACTCCGCCAAGATGATGTGCATGGAAATCCCGCACACACCCGAAAATCTGACGGAGGTCACGCTCGAGCTGCTCAAGGCGGAAGGCTGGCAGCGCGACATCTACATCCGCCCGCTGATCTACAAATCCGAGCTCGGCATCGGCGTGCGCCTGCACAACCTGACGGACGACATCACCATCTTTTCTCTTCCGTCGTTCCAATACATCAAGAACGATACCAGTGCGCACGTCACCGTCTCCTCATGGCGGCGGGTGGACGACAACGTCATCCCCGCCCGGGGAAAGGTCAGCGGCGCTTACGCCAACTCCGCTCTGATCAAGACCGAGGCCTCCCGCGCCGGCTTCGACGAGGCGCTGGTGCTCAACCAGGACGGGCATGTCTCGGAGGGCAGCGCGATGAACGTGTTCATGGTCCGCGACGGGGTCGTGATCACCCCGCCGGTGACGGACAACATCCTCGAGGGCATCACCCGCCGCTCGATCATCGAACTGGCGCAGAAGGAACTGGGATTGACCGTGGTCGAGCGCTCCATTGACCGCACCGAGTTATACATTGCCGAGGAATTGTTCATGACCGGCACGGCCGCGCAGGTGGTGGCTGTCACCCGCGTGGACTTCCGCTCGGTGGGCTCCGGGGAGATGGGTCCGATCGCCACACAACTGCGCACTCTCTTCGAAGATATCCTTCGCGGGAGGAATCCAAAATACGCCAAATGGATTGTGCCTGTTCCACAGCCGCAGGCTGTGACTGCAAAATAAAAAACGTCCCGAAGGTTTAGAACCTTCGGGACGCTCTAATTATTTAATCCTCTGCTCAACTAATCATCTAATTTGCTCAAACCGCACAATGGGTAAATTCTTCGTGCAGTCTGCATAGGTGTCGAAAGAGGTCACGCCCGAAAGCGGCAGCCCGGCCTGGTCCAGCAGCTGGACGGTCAGCGTGCCCGACGAATCAACGGGCTTGGAGCCGAGGGCGAACTCGAATCCGCTCTGCCCGTAGGCCGGCGCCGTGCCGGAGACGGTCAACTGGCTGTAGAATTTCCCGCCCGCGCTGCCTTCCAGTTTAATCACCATCCCTTTGAAGGGATTGCCCTGCAGGTCGAACACCGATCCGCCGACACCGAAGAAATCACAGGCTGACTCGGGGTGCATAATGGAACTGTCCACGTACTTGACCGTCACTGTGAACGGCACACCGGTCGGCTCGGGCGTGGGAGGGCTCAGGCGTGGTTGTTTCGGTAGGCGTGTCGGTATACAGTTTTATCGGAGTGTTGGTGAAGATGGGAGTAAAGGTCGGGCGCAGCGTGGCCTGCTCTACTGGAGGAGGCGTGATGGAGGGTGTCCAGGTCGCGCCAAGGGACAGGGGAGTCCAGGTGGCGGTGGGAAGCACAAGGACGGTCACCGGTTCTTCGGGCGGAAACGGGTTGAACGGCATTTTGGGATTCGCGAATATGGCGATGAAATAACAGCATGCGCACAGGGTCAGCAGCAGGACCAACAGCGTGAGCACGTTCCAGAGAATCCTTTTCGTGTCGCGCGGCTTCTTTGGTTCCTGCGGAGCTAGCGGCTTCGGCGGTTCGATGTTTTGAGATTGTTCATTCGTGGTCATGGACTACTCCCGAAAAAAGGGTGATGCACGCCCGTTCATGGGGCGATGACAATGCTGCTTTGAGTACGCTGCTGCTCCACCCAATCGCGCACCGCTTTGGACTGCAGCGTCAGCAGCGCATCGGGTGAAAGCGGGCGGTTTTCGCGTTCAAGAATCTTGATGATATGAAATCCCAGGTCGGTCGCGATCACGTCGCTGACCTGACCCACCGGGAGCGAATACGCAGCCTGCTCCACGGCCTTTTCGGGCAGGTACCCGCGTGGAAACCACCCTAAATCACCGCGAGTTACCGGATCGACCAGCACAGCAAACTCATCGAAATCGGTGCGTCCAGCCTGGATGTCGGTGAGCACCTGCCGCGCCCTTTCCTCATTATAGAACAAAATCTGCCGGACGTGAACCTGGTCTTTCGATTTTGCAATCTGCCCCGCCAGTTGGTCCCGCATCCAGGCGGCGGCGATCGCCCGGCGCAGCGCTGCGCGGAAGGACTCGGGAGTGTAATTGTGGGCAGTCAGCCACTGGTCCAAGGCGTCCTCGCCGCCGACCTCGCTGATCAGCCGGTCGATTCTTTCCTGCAGGAGGGCATCGTCCACGACAAAGCCGGCCTGTTCCGCGCCCTGGGCGAGCAGCACCTGAGCGACCAGGTCATCCAGGACGATGGAAAAGGCCTCCTCGTCACTGAACGTTTTCCCAAGTTCAGCCTGGGCCGCCTTGAAGCGCTCCAGTTCGGCGTTGAACTCCGCCAGAGGGATGATCTCGCCATTGACCGTGGCTTTGGCCGGAACAGGCGTCGGAGACGGGGTGCGCGTCGGCGTGACGGCCGTCGGGCTGGATTCAGCCGTCGGGGTGCCGCTGGAGAGGATTCCACAGCCGGCCAGCATCGCACCGACGAAAAAAACAGCCGTAAATCGGGTTATTCGTAAAAGCATGGAGTAAATTATACCTGATGTACCCCCAATAAATATCGGGGCGCACGTTGTGCGCCCCGATAAAGTGTTTCGGTCTAGTAATCCATCCCGCCGCCCGGAGGCATGGCAGGAGCCTTATCCTTTTCAGGCATGTCGGTGATCAGGACCTCGGTGGTCAGGATCATCGCAGCGATGGAAGCGGCATTCTCAAGCGCGCCGCGCACCACTTTGACCGGGTCGATGACTCCCGCGTGGATCATGTCGACATACTCATCCGTCAGCACGTTGTAGCCGATATTCTTGTTCTTCAATTCCTTGGCCTTGCGGCGGACGCCGTCAATGATCACGGAGCCGTCCTGGCCGGCGTTGGCAGCCAGTCTGCGGATGGGGGCTTCGAGCGCTTTGCGGACGATATTAACGCCAACCATGATCTCTTCACTCTGGTCCTTGATCTTGTCAAGGGCCGCAGAGGCGTTGATCAGGGAGATTTCACCACCGGCGACGATGCCTTCTTCCACGGCTGCGCGGGCAGCGGAAAGGGCGTCTTCGACGCGGTGCTTCTTTTCCTTCATCTCGGTCTCGGTCGCAGCGCCGACGCGGACAATGGCCACGCCGCCGGACATCTTGGCGAGCCGCTCCTGGAGTTTCTCCTTGTCATAGTCGCTGGTGGACTTGTCGATCTCCACACGGATCAGTTCGATGCGGCCCTTGATATCGGATGATTTACCCTTGCCACCGATAATGGTGGTGTTGTCCTTGTCCGCGGTAACTTTCTCGGCGCGGCCCAGGTCTTGCAGGGTGGCGGTTTCAAGCTTGCGGCCGGTCTCTTCGCTGATCACGGTACCGCCGGTCAGTACGGCGATATCCTGCAGCATGGCCTTGCGGCGGTCGCCAAAGCCGGGGGCTTTGACAGCCAGCACGTTCAACATGCCGCGCAGTTTGTTAAGGACCAAAGTGGCCAGCGCTTCGCCGTCGATATCTTCAGCGATGATCACCAACTCGCGCTTGCCGAGCTGGACCAGTTTTTCAAGGATGGGGACGATATCCTGGGCAGCGGAGATCTTCTTCTCGTTGATCAGGATGTAGGGTTCGCTGATGACCGCTTCCATGTGCTCGGAATCGGTGATCATGTAGGCGGAGATGTAACCGCGGTCGAACTGCATGCCTTCGACAAACTCGGTCTCGAACTGCATGGTCTTCGACTCTTCGACGGTGATGACGCCGTCCTTACCGACCTTGTCCATCACATCGGCGATCAAGCCGCCGATTTCGGCGTCGGCAGCAGAGTTGGTCGCCACCGAGCTGATTTCCTCTTTGGTATCGATCTTGGTAGCCATCTTCTTGAGGGCTACGACAATCTCGGAAGAGGCCAGTTCGATGCCGTGCTTGAGCAGCATCGGGTTGAACCCAGCAGCCAGCGCCTTCAAGCCTTCGCTAACGATCGCATGGGCCAGAATAGTCGAGGTAGTCGTGCCGTCGCCGGCGATGTCATTGGTCTTGGACGCAGCTTCTTTGAGGAGCTGGGCGCCCATGTTCTCAAAGGGATCCTCGAGCTCGATCTCCTTGGCAACAGACACGCCGTCGTGGGTGATGGTCGGGGAACCGAACTTGCGGTCCACGGCCACGTTGCGGCCCTTGGGGCCGAGGGTGGTTGCCACCGCATTCGCAACAACGTCCATGCCGTTCTTGAGCTTGCGGCGGGCTTCTTCAGTAAATACAAGTTGTTTAGCAGCCATTGGTCATTCCTCCGATACTATTTCTTGCTCTTGCCAGTTTCTTTAACGATACCGAGGATATCGGTCTCGCGCAGGATGAGCAGTTTCTTGCCATCCAGTTTCAATTCCGTGCCGGCATACTTGGCAAAAAGCACCTTGTCGCCGACTTCGACATCCATGGGGATGCGCTTGCCGTCCTCGTCGCGGTCGCCGGGACCTGCAGCTACGATCAGACCCTGTTGGGGTTTTTCCTTGGCAGTCTCGGGCAGCACGATTCCACCGGCAGTAACTTCCTCCTGCTCGATCGGTTCGATGACCACACGGTTACCGAGGGGTTTTAGAGATAGTGCCATACACGCCTCCTAAAAAATGATGATTGTGGTTTATTAGCAAGGTTTTAGCACTCAAGCCTGGCGAGTGCTAAATGCAACCGTATGATACATGGCTTCAAGGTGAAAGTCAAGGGGATTGCCTGATTTTTAACAAAACTCTGACATTTGCTGGCGGGACACTAAGGCGTGGGCGTCGGCGAGGGGACGGGAACAGACGTCGGGGCGGCTGGGTACGGGGTCCCCATCTTCTCCGCCACGCCCTGGCAGATGGCCTCCCCCGCCTGGACGATGGGCATGATATTCTGGTCACCGCCAAACGCCTGGCGCACCTCGGCAAACACATCCAGCGCTTCGGGGCAGTAGTTCTGTTGAGGCCGGCTGAGCGCCGAGAGAACAGAACCATAAGTGTAGTAGTACACCACCGAGTTGGGCGACAGGTCAAGACCTCCCACCTGAACGCCGAATTCCCCCGCAGCTTCATCGCAGCCGTTGCGCGCCTCGCAGCTCTCCTCCGGGTTGCAGCCCCTCACGGCGCACTTCAATGGGAGGATCGAGCCCTCGTAGTTGCGTGACTTAAAGAAGACGACTCCCAGCTGTCCGTAAGTGTCGGCATTCGTCTGGTCATATTGCAGCGCCTTGAGCACGTTGCGCGCAGCGCTGAAGAACTCCCCCTGTTGAGAGTAGGTCTTGGCGATCGAGAGATTAGGGGTCGGGTCTTTGATGCCAAGCTGTTCATTCAGTGTTGCAGCCTTGTCGAAATATTCGAGCGAGCGCTCGTAATCCTGCAGGTGGCGGAAGATCGCGCCAGCGCGCACCATCAGGAAAGTCATGTTGGGGGTGATTTCAATCGCCCGGTCGTATTCCTCGATCGCCTGGCGGTACTGCCCGGTCGATTCCAGCACGTAGGCATACACACGATGGACATCCATCAGCGACGGATCGTTCTGAACCGCCTGCTCAATGTTGGCCACCGCCTGATCCAGTTTCTGCCCGTCGGTCAGGATCTCGGCATAAAACGCCAGGGCGAGCGTATTGGTCGGGTCGAGAGTCAACGCACGAACAGCCGCCCGTTCCGCATCGGCCAGATACCGTTGCGCCTCGTCGCCCACATAGACGGGGTTGGCGTTCCAGTCCAGCACAAACGCGAGGATGGCATGTGCTGTGCTGTCCTCAGGCGCCAGCTCGACCGCCTTGTTGGCGGAGTTGAGCGCTTCCTGCAGCTGGATGCGGCGCTGCTCGTCGGTGGTGAGCGAGGCCGACGCGTATGTCTGAATGCGCGCCAGCTTGCCCCAGATGTCCGCTGCGGACGGATCGACGCGCACTGCCTGCTGGTAGGCAGTAATCGCCTCCTGGATCTGGCCGGCTTCGAACAGGGCATCGCCCTCGAGCGCATAGGAATTGGCCAGGCGGGTGGGCGTCAGCGTCGGATCAAAGGGAGACTGCATCGTGCCGACGTCGATGGAACGCACAACATAGATCCCCGCAATGATGAGAAATATCCACAGGAAGGCACGGGAGATGCTGGTGCGAGGTCGCTTAAAAATATCTGACGCTGAGGAAACTTATTCATTTATCACTCGAGTGGGAGGAAGGGCAGGTCCATTAACGCCTACGCGCAACCAGCTAAGGGGTGGGCGTGGACTCCGATTCCACGGTGGGCTCAGGCGAAGGCGTCACCCCGATATTCTCCGAGCATAGACGCAGGCCTTCCTGGGCATTGAAGACCGCGATCTCATCCTCCGGCACCTGGGTCAGAAGCTGCTGAAAGATGGGGATCGCATCGCCGCAGCGGTTCTGCCTGACAAGCGCCAGCCCGTAGGTGAAGTAGTATTCTGCGATGCGGGGTTCATTCGGCACCAACTGCACCGGGGCGATATCCTGCCCGTCTTCTGATTTTCCGCCGTTTACCAACAGGGTAAGCTGGTCGACGGCTTCAGGATATTGCAGATTGCGATAGAGCATCACGCCCAGGTTGCCGCGATAAAGCGGATTGGCCGGCGCATCGCGCACAACCTGTTCAGCATACTGGATGGCTACGGCAAATTCGCCGTTCGTGGCCAAAATCCGTGAAATGTAAAGATTGGGGAGGGGGTCCGATGGGTTGAGGGCATACGCCCGGCTGAAGGAATCGACCGCATCGGGATACAGCACCATCGCCCGGTAGACCAGCCCCAGCAGCAGGTGCACATCGGCAATGTTGTCGTTGATGGACAACGCCTGTTTGAATTCGCGGACGGCTTCATCGTAGTTGCCGGTCACGAACAACACATAGCCTCGCGCACGATGCGCCTCCAGGCTGTTGGGCGCCAGCGCGAGGGCCGTGTTCGACTCGGCGGACATTTTATCGACGGCATCCAGCGAGGCCTGCCCGCGGGTATACAGGTCGGCGATCAGCTCCGCGTAATAGGCGTGCGCCATGGCGTTGTTGGGGTCAAGTTCCAGCGCCCTTTGAAGCGCGGCCTCGGCATTCCAGGAAATCCTCCTGAAAATAGAGCGCCCAGCCGCGCAGGGCATGGGCCATCGAGTTGTTCTGGTTGAGCAGGATGGCGTTCTCCGCATTTTGCTGCGCATCGGCATATCTTCCGCTGAACATCTGCGTCCGCGCCAAGGCGATGTAAATGGACGGGTCATCCGGCTTGGCAACCAGCGCCTGCTCGTAGGCTGTAATGGCTTGCGAGAGCTTGCCATCATTAAATAATACCTCCGCCTCGGTAACAAACGATTCGGGGTCGCGCGTGGGAGTCGGGGTGGGGATGAACAGCGGCGGGACGTCCGGCACGATGACCTGGTTCACGTACACCGCTCCCGCCACCAACAGGAGCAGGAAAAGGACCAGAAGCGGATTGGACCGCTTCCGCTTTTTTTTCATACTCCATTGTGAACCGCGTAAATACATGTTGCTCCTGACGAAAAACAGCCCCGCCAGGGCGCATACTCCATCCGCCCCGATGCAGGCATAAATCATCTTACCATCTTATTAAAAATCAAGTCAAGGCGGGCACCCGGCGGTCTAATGACACTCTTATGTTATTTCCCTACGCAGTCGTAGGTTAAAATCTGCCGCCGTTCCGCTTGCACTGCGATGCGCTTTCCTATAGAATGAAGTCATGCGCTTCGATGTTTTCACCCTGCTCCCCGAAACCCTCACCCCTTACCTGCAGGCCAGCATCCTGCAGAAAGCCGCCGAGCGGGGGCTGGTCGAGATCGCGCTGCACAACATCCGCGACTGGGCGCGCGACAAGCATCACACCACCGACGACACCCCCTACGGCGGAGGCGGCGGAATGGTGATGAAGCCCGAGCCGGTTTTCGAGGCGGTCGAATCCGTGCTGGGACCCGAGCCCTCCTGCCCAGTCATCCTGCTCACCCCGCAGGGACGGGTCTTCAATCACGCGGTGGCCGAGGAATTGGTGCAGCACAATCGCATCGCCCTCCTCTGCGGGCGCTACGAAGGCGTGGACGAGCGCATCCGGGAAGGTCTGGTCAGCGATGAGATCTCCATTGGCGATTACGTTCTGACGGGCGGCGAACTTCCGGCGATGATCCTCATCGACGCCGTCTCTCGGCTGATCCCCGGCGTGCTGGGCGATCCCGATGGCGCCGCCGATGATTCGCACGCCACCGGACTGCTGGAGTATCCGCACTACACCCGCCCGCCGGAGTTCCGCGGACAGGCCGTGCCCGAGGTGCTGCTCTCCGGCGACCACGGGAAGATCGAGCAGTGGCGGCGCGAGCAGTCCCTGCTGCGGACTCTCAAGCGGCGGCCTGACCTGCTGAAAAGTGCGGCGCTCTCCAAGTCTGATATCAAGTTTTTAAAAGAACAAGGCTATGACCCGGAAAGTGGAAAGTAGGATGCGTTTTACTTTCCACTTTTGATTCAACCCATTTCATCTTCAGGAGACGAACATGAAATTCAACTATTGGAAGATATTCCTGCTCGGGTTTGGTTTCTTTGGGGTCAGCGTCATCTGGGCGGTGTACAACGCCTTCGTGCCGATCTTCCTCTCGCAGAAGTTCGGGCTGTCGGCGGTGTGGGTCGGCTTCTTCATGACGCTCGATAACATCGCCGCGCTATTCATCCAGCCGCCGGTGGGCGCCTGGTCCGACCGGCTGCGGACCAAGCTCGGGCGCCGCCTGCCATTTATCCTGGTTGGCGCGCCAATTTCCGCGGTAGCTTTCGGGCTGATTCCGCTTGCGGCGGTCCTGCCGTTGTTCGTCGCCTGCACCAGCACCCTGCTGCTCAGCATGGCGCTCTGGCGCACGCCGGTCGTGGCGCTGATGCCGGACATCACTCCCTCCGAGAAGCGATCACAGGCCAACGGTGTCATCAACTTCATGGGCGGCGTGGGAGCGATCATCGCCTTTATCGGCGGCGCGGCGCTCTATGACATGAATACCGCCTTCCCATTCTGGCTGGGGTCCATCCTGGTAATTCTGGCAGCAGCCCTGGTGCTGCTCTTCATCCGCGAGCCGAAGAACTACGAGGAAGGAGTAAAACAGCCCGGCATGTGGGCAAGCCTGCAGGAGGTCGCAAAGGATCAGGACAAGAGTGCGCTGCGCATCCTGCTGGCGATCTTCTTCTGGTTCCTGGGGTACACCGCCATCGAGGCTTTCTTCACGCTGTACTCAGTCAATCATCTGGGGCTTGAACCGTCAGACGGATCTCGCCTGCTTGGACAGCTCTCGCTGTTCTTTGTTCTCTTCGCGCTGGTCTCCGGCTTCATCGGCGGGAAGATCGGGCGCAAGCTGACCATCTCCATCGGACTGGTATTGATGATCGTGGTGCTGGTGGGCATCTTCCTTCTGCCGGCATCCACCTTGACCACCTTTGTGACCAAACTGCCTGTTCTGGGGACCGTCCCCGTCATCGGCTTGTTCCTGATGATCGCCGGCATCGCCTGGGCGCTGATCAACATTAACTCACTGCCGATGGTGGTGGATATGACCACCGCGGCGCGCATCGGCACCTTCACCGGGCTGTACTATCTCTTCTCGACCCTCTCCGCCATCGTGGGACCCAACCTCAACGGCTGGATCATCCAGCTCTCGGGAAACAATTTCAACCTGGTGATGGCTGTCGGGGCAGTCTTCATGGCTGTGGCGTTGGTGCTGATGCTGGGCGTGAAGCGCGGCGAGGCGCAGCCGGCAGAGAGCTAAGCCTTGCAGCCTGTCTAAACGCAAAACGTCCCGAAGGTTCTCAACCCTTCGGGACGTTGATTTTATCGGGACGATGTTTTTCTAAAAGACGAACCATCCCACAATCACGGAAGCCAGCGTGACCGTGATGTTGTCGATATCCTTGAATGGCAGCGACTCGACGACGGTTCCAACCACGGCGACAGCGGTAATCGGAATCAGGTAGGCTGAGAACGGTGCCGGGAAGATGCCAGCGTAGACATAGACCAGCAGCACCAGCGCGGACAGGATCCAGCCGCCGAAAAACACCCCCAGCGACCCGGCCACCGTTTTCGCCGGGCTGTGCGGCAGTTTGGCGGAATTGAATCGCCGCCCGGTGATATCCGCCAGGCCGTCGCCGCCGCACATCATCATCAACGCCACAATGCCGATGGGATTCTCCGTCCAGAAGAAGATGGTCAACAGGATGAACATGATGCCGTAGTACAGCGGTCCGCGCAGGATCTCGCGCCGGTCGCCGGTGCGCGACATGGCCTTGACCGAAGCCTCGTCCTTCATGACGCCCAACCCCACCAGCACAAACTGGACCGTGATCAGCAGCGGCACGAGCATCGCCAGATAACGCGCATACCAGATGTCGGGGAACATCAACCAGCACAGCACGTAGATGGGGCCTGTGCCGATATGGATGATCTTGCGGCTCAGGCGGGATTCGATCCAGCCCTTGTGGGCGAAGAAGTCCATCAGGCGCAGCCAGGCGATGGCGGCGGCAAAGGTCAGACCGGTGGCAAGGAAGGGATTCATCGGCAATCTCCTTGGGAAAGTGCTTCTATTTTAGATCCAAATACTACAGCCCGTGCGTGAGATCATGAATTTCGTTCTATAATGGGCAGAATTCGATGAAAGCCAACCCTTCCTCACAGGAATTCCTGCTCGGCGTGCGCGACGAACTGCCCATCCTCGTGGGCGTGGTTCCGTTCGGGATGATCTACGGCATCCTGGCCCTCAGCGCCGGCGTGGACGCGGCTGCCGCGCAGGCCATGTCCGCGATCATCTTCGCCGGCTCGGCACAGTTCATGACCGTGCAATTGGCGGGGATCGGCGCGCCGGCGGTCGTGATGATCATCACCGGTTTTGTGATCAACCTGAGGCACGCGCTGTACAGCGCCTCGGTGGCGCCTTATGTGCATCACCTCAGCCCGGCCTGGAAGGGAATCCTGGCCTACCTGCTCACGGACGAGGCCTACGCGGTCACCATCACCCACTACCAGCGGGAGGGCGACGAGAATCACAGACACTGGTATTTCCTCGGGGCCGGGCTGGCGTTGTGGACCTCGTGGCAGCTCAGCACCGCGGTGGGAGTCTTCCTCGGGGCGCAGGTGCCGGCCAGTTGGGGGCTGGAGTTCACCCTGGCGCTGACCTTCATCGCGCTGGTCGTCCCTCAGATCAAGGACCGCCCCAGCCTGCTGGCCGCGCTGACCGCCGGGGTGGTCGCCGTTCTCGCCGCCGGGCTGCCGTACCGACTCGGCTTGCTCACCGCCGGACTGGCGGGGATCCTCGTCGGGTTGTGGAGCGAGCAGAAATGGAAATGAGCATCTGGGTGGTAATGGTCGTTATCGGCGCGCTGACCTTCCTGACACGACTCTCGTTCATCGCGTTGAGTGGACGGTGGGAGGCGCCTCCGCTCTTCCGCAGCGCGCTGCGCTTCGTGCCGGTCGCCATCCTGACCGCCATCATCGTGCCCGAGCTGGTCATGCACACCGGTATGCTCGATTTATCGCTGACCAATCCACGCCTGCTGGCAGGGGCGCTCGCCATCTTTGTCGCCTGGCGCACGAAGAACACGGTGCTGACCATCGTTATCGGCATGACAGCATTTTGGGTATTGCAGATAATAATAAAGTGACAGTCACCTCGAAGGTGACTGTCACTTTAAATAATCCCTTTCTCATCGCTACGGGCAGGTGACTTTCGGCACCTCTCCGCCTCCGTCGGCAGCGATCCCCGCAGCTTGTTGCGGCAAGCCCGCGACTTTCGCACATTGGTTGGCAAGCAGCCACCAGTTGGTGATCTTCGCTTGCCCCTCCTGGAGGGTGATTGACAGACTCCTGGCAAATTCAATCAACACCAGCATCTGGCCAACTTTCGCTTTATCAGCCTTTTCCCCAGGCTGCGGATTGATACACGTATCACATGTTTCCCGCACGCAATCCGTCAGACGTTCCAGCACGGCATATTGGTCGATTTTTATATGGGTTTGAAAAGAGGCAGACATATTCGCAATCTTGACCTTGGAAAGCCACCGTTCCAACTCCAAAGCTGTGTTGCTCACCTTGGTGCAGCTCGTGTTATCCAGATTTTCTATTAAATTCTTGACTCTTCTGTCATAAGATTTATTCAACGCTTTTTCCAACTTGGATACTTTTACAGGCTCAATGTGTACCAGAGGCGCCAGCTCCTGGTCATCCTGGCTGGCAGGATTAACAGGCGGGTGCGCGAGTTGACTTTCGATCTCGCTCTGCAGGACTTGCGCTACTCCGTACAGGCTGAAATGGGTTACATAGAACTCGGCATAGGTCTTGCCGTCATAAGAGGAGAATGTCGCCGGGTAAAGATGCAGATCATCACCGGTACCATCAGCAGCAAAGCCAATCAGCGTGGATGGGTCGTAATCGCCGGGAATCTCCATGGTGAGATCAGCGCTTTCCACCAGCTTCGCGCCATCCGGCCCGAGGTGAACTGCCGCCAGATACCCCTGACTGAAGGGCAGTCCCTCAATGGAGGAAACAGGTGTCATGGTGATATCGGAGTCGTAATCGATGGCCAGTTCTCCGTTTTCATCTTCCTTAAGAATCATATCATTCATCAGATACAACTCGAATAACACTCCATCCGCCGATTCTGTTTTAACGGACTGGGTATAACTCCCCTTATTATAGGTGGCTGCATTTTCAGTGTCTAGCGTGGCAGTGACGTTGATCGGATCCGGCGTGAGCGGGAAGACATCCTCATCCACTACGGGACTCTCAAGGCTGGGTTCAGCGCTCGGCGATAGCGGAGCTCCGTCTTCATTCTGCACAGAACTGTCGGAGCCGGGTGATGACACAAGACTGCAGGCCATGATGGTAAACAAAGAAACAACTAAAACTGCCAGGGAAAGACGCCTATTCATTAACTCCTCCTCCAAAATTAGATTGTGTCGAAATCAAGTGCTGAATTATAACTCTACTTTTCAGGTAATGTTTGTTGAATTTAGACAGCCACGATGAGCAACACGGGTGTTAATAAAAAAGACAGTCACTTCGAAAGTGACTGTCACGAATAGAATCAAAAGGTTGAATGCTTATCCGGTTAGCTCCCTCAGCCTCTGCCACATCAGGAACACACCCAGCGCCACCAACCCGCCGACCAGGATCCAGTCCCAGAAATGGATGAACAGGATCAGCGCGCTGACCAGCGCCAGGAATAACGTGATGCGCGTCATCGTTTCAATGAAAGCTCCGCGCAGGATGGACTCGGCTAGTACGAACAATATCATGATGATCACCAGGCCCGCCCAGATAAACGAGGGGGCGAAGAAGATCAATGCAGCAATGGCGAACAGCATCAGGCTCAAGCTGATCGCTGCCCAGGTCTCGGCCGCGCGACCAAAACGCACCCGCGTGGCGCGGGCCGGCACTGCAAGATGGTGGATGTGCGCACGGGGCTCGTCCTGCACATTCACCTTCATCCGCTCGAGGCGCTGGGTCAATCCCTGCTGGAGCGCCCCGTTCTCGAGGTGTTCGCGGCGCAGGTTTTTCACCTCGTCTGCCAGCGCGTTGCATCTTCTTTTCCAAAATTGCGTATTGTTTTGCCAGATGAGGGTTGCCTTCCATCCCTTTGAGCTTGATGCCCAGCGCCTGAAGTTCAGCCGGCCTTCTTGGGAATCAGATGTTCCAAGTTCATTCTGGCGGGCGGTGATCTCATCGCAGTTATTCTGGAGGTAGTCCAACGCCTGCGGAGGCGGAGGGATCTTGTCGAGACCGGCAAACCCGAGCGGGTCATACCAGGAGCCTCGCGGAGATCCGTCGCGGTTGTACATGGGGCCCGCCGGTGCGTTCTCACCCGAAATAGGATCGCGCGCGAACAGCCCCCACAACCCGCGGTACTGCCCCACCCAGGGCGTGGATTCATCGACTTGAACAGGCGCCCAGGCGCGGGGTTGTCCGTGCCCGACCTTGAGTCCGTCGCCGCGTGCAAAGTCCACGAACGGGATGCGGAACGGATTCCCGGCCGGCTGGTCCAGCACCTCGGTCCAGAACTTATTCAGCGTCCGGTTGATCCAGTTGACCCAGCCCGGCATGGGCAGCGTGACTTCGGCCTGGTATTCTCCGGGGCGGAAGTAGGAGGCATGTGAGCCGGCCCCGGCATAGATGACCGGGTGCCCCTCGATGAAATCCAGTTCGCTGAAGGTCGTCCCAGCGGCGGCGCAGGTCATCCCCGTGGAAATCGTGCGAGGCATAGGCCGCCCACTCGGGCACCAACTGTCCTTCGTCCTCATACAGGTAGATGCAGACGTTCTCCCAGTCGGATTCGTGGTCGTTGACGCCGTGGAAGCCGGAACGCCAGCTGTTGTAACAGTAGAAATACCAGTACTGCAGCACCGTCCAGCCGTTCTGGCGGACGACGCGCCCGTAGTAGGTGTATTCTTCTTTCTTCTCATGCATGCGCTGGTAGGCGATCTCGGCCGCCGCGGCAGTGGCGGAGGATACCTTGCCGCGCAGTAAGGAAAGGAGAGGGAGAAGAGTGCATCAGCCAGGCGGGGCAGGAAACCGCCGCGCGCCAGGCGGCCCATGCCGACGTGGAAATAATTGCCCAGCTTGCGCCGCAGTTGGCCTGCTCGGTCAGCGCGATGGCTGCCTCGGACAGCGTGAGCGTTTCAATGAAGCGCAGGAAGCGCACGGTGCCGAACACGGCGGGCCGCTGCTGGACCAGGTTCTCGAGGGTCAACTCACCCTGCTTGACGACGACCTCCTCGCGCCCGTCGGGGTAATGCGCCCACAGGCTGCATTCGCGGACATAGCGGTCCACATCCATGGGGAAGAATTGCTCGCCTTTGGTGAAACGCACGACCGGCTCGAACTTGCGCAGCAGGTCGAGGTCAGGGGTACCGGCAGTGGCTGTGGGGCGGTCAGAGTATGGGTGCATTGATATCCGTCCTTATTCCGAAGATACGCTGCACTTCCACCTGGCTGAGGGCAAAGGCGATGACCACGTCCGAGACCATGATGACGTAATTGGGGTGCGCAAAGTAGAAGTAGTCCACCAGGCCGACCACCATCGAAAAGCCGACCCAGCTCATCAGCATGACCCAGCTCCAGCGGCGCATGCGCAGGAAGCCGATCAGCACGATCACCAGACCGATGGCGAGGATGAAATAGAAAATGCTATCCATCAACGCCCGGCCTGCCTCCGTGAGTTCAGACTCTGTGTAGTACGGCCCTGAAAGCCCGTTGGCGAAAACTTCCAATTCAACCAGGGGTATGAACACCTGGTACAAGCGTACGATGAACAGCACGACGATGGCCATGCTGATGACGGTCACCGCGATGGGACGCTTCTTCCCTTTTGATTTTTTCCGTTTGAACATGCCACGCCTCCACATACTGCGGATTTTGTAAATAAATTATACAGCGGGCGCTCAAATTAGAATTATTTTCCCAGCACCAATCCGGTCGGGTCGATCTCGTGCAGGACGCGGCGTTCCTCGTCCGTGGGCGGCGAGGTGACGGAGATATCCCCCGGGACGAGGATCTCAAACTCGCTGTTGGCCTGCACCTCGTCCACCGTCACGCCTGGGTGAAGGCTGAGCAGCATGAGCCGCTTGGTAGACTCGTCGAAGCCGTACACGCCGAGTTGGGTGATGACCCGGTAGGGACCGCCGTCCGCGGGCAGGCCGGCTGCTTCGCGCTGGCCGGGTCCGCCCAGGTAACCGGGGGTGGTGACGAAGTCCAGCTGGTTCATGAAGGTGCGCTTGCTCTGTCCGCGCATGATGTACATCGTCCGCCAGCAGAACGAGCCGATATCGTTGGCGCCGCCCGAGCCGGGAAGGCGGGCCTTGGGATGAGCCCAATCCCCGATGACGGTGGTGTTGATGTTTCCGTACATGTCCATGGCGGCCGCGCCGAGGAAACCGTAGTCGATGTAGCCCGCCTGCGCCGCGGACATCACGTCGTGCATCGAACTGGCGGCCACTGCACGGTGGTAAGTACGCGAATCGCCTACCGAGATGGGCAGCACCGGCACCTGCGGCCCCACCCCGCCTGCCTCGAAGATGATCAACATTTTCGGAGCGGAAGTCCTCTGGGCGAGCATGGAAGCGATCATCGGCATGCCGGTGCCCACGAACACCGAGCGGTTATCCTCCAGCAGGCGGGCAGCCACACAGCACAGCAGTTCCACCAGGGAGTAGCCGGCCGCAGGAGGGACGGGATCCACTTTTTGCATGGTCAGCTCCTCCCTTCCACGTCATCTGCTGAAATTGGTTGCATCTGCTCGATTTGTTTGAGCCGCTCGAAGAGTTTGCTCCCGCCGACTTTTTCAAGATACTCGCTGAAATCCTTCACACCGAAGACATATTTGTCGAAATACTCTTTCGCCCCGGCTTCGGTCTTGGACTGCTCCAGCCAACCGCGGATGTGAGGCTCGTCGAAATAATACAGGTACGGCATCTGGCTGGGATGCGCTCCGAAGGGCACCTCGCAGACCGCATCCACCACGTAGAAAGGGATGGCCGTCTGGCGCGGGTCGCGGCGGATCAGCTCCTCGTCGACGATCTGCTCTGTCGTTAAGATCACGCGGCGGGAAGCGCGAGCCAGTTCGAAGTCCTCCACGAGAATGCCGTCGATCTGGGCGTTGCCATATTTGTCGCAGCGCGGCACGTGGAACAGGGCCACGTCCGGGTAGGCCGCCGGCAGCAGGGTGACGGGCTTGCCGCTCCACGGGTCGCGCACCTGCTTGGCGGAACTCTTCTCGAAGGTGTCGGTGCCGCCCAGGTTGCGCACGGCGATGAAAGGCACGCCCATCATGCCCGCCAGGAAGCGCCACTGGTAGCCGGCATTGGACAGCTCTGCCACCACCCTGACCTGTCCGTTCTCGACCGCGCGCCGGCCGGAGGGCGACAGTCCGCGCAGCTCGTGGCCGAAGGAGTAGGCGCACTCGACGCGGCTGACGCAGCCCGCCCCGATCAGCAGGTCGATGTCGTGCACGGCGGTCTTGCCGGCGATTGCCAGATCGCGCCGCTTCTGGCGGATGATCTCGTACACGAGGCTCATCGGGATGCGAATATGCCCGAAGCCGCCAAACGCGATGTAATCGCCGTCGCGCACAAATTTTGTCACCGCCTGCGCGACGCTCATGCGCTTGTCGATCAGCCCGCGCGGCTTGTTCTCGCGGACCCAGGCGCGGTTTTCGTCGGGGTCATGCCAGCCGAGCAGCTCGCCGCTTCCTTCTGCAAGGATTTCCATGGACTTGGTCATCAGGCCTCCTTGGGAATGATGAATCCATTATACGGCAAGTGCCTCAGAGAGATTCACTCTGGGGCACTTGGAAGTAAATTGTCTTTAATTGATTTTTCGGTCTGCGGCCGGATTGATTTTCTTCAGTCTCACTGATCTTGAAGAGCGGACTGCAACACTTCTGCCACCCAGCTGTTCAGACTTTTGTCTTCCAACTTTGCTTGAATATAGGCCTTGCGGTGCAGCTCCGTGGGCAGGCGGACGACAAACTTTCCCGAAAATGGCTTCTCTGGCGATTCGCCACGTTTGGCGCAAAACGCCAGATAGTCATCCACAGATTTGTGAAATGCCTCCTGGACCTCATCAACGGTGGCACCTTCAAAAGTAATGACATCACGGACATTGATCACTTCCCCGTACAAAATGCCCGCCTCGTCGTCAATTTCAACCTTACCAATATAACCTTTATATTCCATCATGGCTTTACTCCTGCTGCCTCGAGAAACCTGCGAACCGATTTGACTGCTCCCTTGTTTGTCTCCTTGCGCGGATGCGGCCGGTGGAACACAGCACGAACACCTTTCAAAGCAACCCGCACCCGTGAGCCATTCCCTTCTGTGATTTCAGCGCCTAACGCAATCAAGAGGGCTTCAATGTCCCTCCAAACAATATTGGCGCGTTCAGGCTTTTCGAAAATGGCTTCCAGCGTTTTACGATGTTTGCTGTCCACCGCATAATAGTATCATTAATTGATACTATTATCAAGGGTCTATTATCCATATCTCGAGGCTATTACCCTTCTTGTTGATGAAACGTGGCGAGTGCCTAATTCCCGTCGCGAATGACCATCCCGTTATGGATGACCATGCGGATATCGGTCAGGGCCTGCAGATCCTCCAGGGGGTTTCCGGAAACGACCAGAACGTCCGCGATCTTGCCGGCTTCCAAGGTCCCAACCTGCTCTTCGAGGCTGAGGACATGAGCGGCGTTCTTTGTGGCTGCCAAAATGATCTGCATGGGAGTCATCCCTGCTGCGGACATCTGCTCGATCTCGTACATCGGGATTCCAAGCTCGAATTTGCCCGGCCCGCCGCCGTAATCATTGCCGAGCGCCACATTGCCGCCGTGCTCGATAAAATTGCGGAGATTGAGCACACAGGTGCCAACCGGAGCACCATAATTACGGAAAACGGTGAACGTCGGCGTCATGGAGATACCTTTCGCTACCATTTCCTGCCAGACTTCATCCGGGACCACATCGTAGGTGATGTGGGCAATGTCATCCACGCCGGCATCCACGAGGATTTCAAGATACTCCGCCTGCATGATATGACCCGAGACCTTCGTCCCACGTTCATGTGCGGCGGAGAGGATAGCGGCGATCTCGTCACCGGTCAGCTTGGGCAGTCCCGAGGTCCCGGCATAGCCGTCCTCCATCGAAATCTTGATCATGTCCACGCCGGCATCCAACTCCTCGAAAACCTTCCGGCGTGCGTCCTCAGGCGAGGAGACAAACAGGTCGCCGTAGCCATTCGGGACCGTGATCATGTAACCTGAGGAGACGAGACGGGCATTCATCGGGTCCTGCGCGGCGGAGTCGCGAAAAGCCATCAACTCATCCAGCGGCTCAGACGACAGAATCCCCTCATCCCGCACCGTGGTAACACCGCCGTAAGCCCATGCTTGAAGATTTTCCTCGCGGAACGCAAAGTGGACGTGGGCATTGATAAAGCCGGGCAGGATGGTGGCTCCCTTCACATCAATGACGCGTGCCCCTGCGGGGATTTTGATATCCTTCCTGGAGCCGACCGCCACAATCCGCTCACCCTGGATGATCAGGACCGCATCGGGAATCGGTTCCGCACCGGTACCGTCAATCAAGGTGCCGTTGACCAACGCCAGGGTATCAACCGATGGTGCAGAAGACATACAACCGGTGAGCAAAAGGACTGCCATCAAAACAAAGAAAAACTTACGAGATGTCATAGGGTTCCACTTAACTAATAAGTCTCAAGCTTTACCTCGCGCAGACTTCCTCGATCACGTCCCACAGCACCGGCAGGCCGCTCTCGATGAAGGACACCGGCAGGCGTTCATCGTGACCGTGGCCGAGTGACACCGTGGGGAATTCAGGCGGCAGCAGGCCAGGCGTGAACCCGTAGGTCTGGATGCCGGTCTTCTGGTACTGTGAGGCATCCGTGGCACCGGGCATCATCAGCGGGACGATCAATCCCTCGGAGTCCATCTTGCGGGTGCAGCGTTCCAGTGTTTTGTACAACGCCGACTCAGCGGATACCTGCGCCCCGTCCGAGGTTTGGAGCGGCTCGAATGTAAAGCCCTCCCCCACAATGGCTTTGATCTCGCGAATAACATCCTCCACCGACTGGCCGGGCAGCTTGCGGCAGTCGAGATGCACCTCGGCCGTCGAAGGGATGACGTTGGTCTTGGACCCGGCTTGCAAGACGGTCGGTGTGCAGGTATTGGTCGTTAAAGCGGTGAGGATCGACCGGGTCTGGCCTTTCATCCTCGGCAGGATCAAATTGACCACGGCCGGGTTCCCCACCAGGCCGACCAGCATCCCCGCCGGCCAACGGACCTGTCCCGAGGCGGATTTCAACATGCTGCGGAAGGTGGGCGTGATGTGCACTGGCAGATGGCCGGACCGGCGGATGCGTTCAATGGCCTGCGCCAAATGCATCACGGCATTGTCCTCGTGCGGCAGGGAGCCATGACCCGGCTTGCCGCTGGCAGTCATGCGCAGCCAGCAGACACCCTTCTCCGCCACCTGGATCATGTAAGCTTTCGTCTTCCCGAAGTAAAGCGTCATCGCGCCGCCCTCCGTCAGGGCGTACTCGGCGTCGATCAGGTCGCGGTGCTGTTCGGTCAGGAACTGCGAGCCGTGGGTGAAACCGGCCTCCTCGTCGGCGATCGCCGCCAGGATCAAGTCTCGCTTGAGGGGCAGGCCGCGCCGCTTCACCTGCAGGAATATTTGCAGATACATCGACAGGAATCCCTTCATATCAAGCGCGCCGCGCCCCCACACCTCGCCGTCGATCACCTCACCGCCGAAAGGATCGTGCGTCCAGCGCTCACGCTCCACCGGCACCACGTCCACATGCCCGGAGAGCAGGAGGGGCCGCTGCGACCCGTCGCCGCGCAGGCGGGCTACGAGATTCACCCGCCCCGGCGCGGATTCGAGGACCTTGAAGTCCTCGCTTCCGAACCCTTCACGCTCGAGGATTTCTATGACCACCCGGATGGCTGGTTCTTCGTTCCCCGGCGGGTTAACCGTCTCAGCGCGAATTAAACGGGAGAGGTGATTCACGGTTTCGTCTGTTGCGGTTTTCCAATTGATGGGATCAGTCATGATAATTTATCTCCTGTGAGAAAGATGTTAATAATTCCGTATCAACCCGCGCCTGCGGCTTTAAGCGCCCGCAAAGCACGGAGTGTGACCCACTTGTTGGGTTGTTTCTTGGCACCGAAGTCCACCCAGGTCTTGCCCGTATAGTCATAGTCCAATGCCCAGCGGCCATTTCGGTCCTGTTTTTCCCTAACCAACTCCAAGGCATGTGCCAATCGAGGATCGTCCCCATAGCCCAAGGCGGCCAGCGCTTCCACGATCTGGAGCAGGTCGGTCACATAGAAAACCGGGAAGCCGAACTTCCACCAGTTCCCGCTGGGCTTGCTCGCGAAACCGGTCGGGTAAGCCGCGTCCGCCGGGTCCACGCTGAAGAGGAAATCCACGCCGTGCCGGATGGCGCGCTTGATCACTGACGTATGTTTCTTTTTGGGCAATCTTCCAAAAGCCAGCATCACTTTTGCGCCTCCCCAGGCGCAAGGCAGTTTATTGTTCGAACCGCAAGCAAAAGTTGGGCCGCATTTCCCGGCATAATATCGCA
The DNA here is from genome assembly GCA_963709295.1 of uncultured Chloroflexia bacterium. Lineage (GTDB taxonomy): Bacteria > Chloroflexota > Anaerolineae > Anaerolineales > Villigracilaceae > JBGPQJ01. The sequence goes on from CAVPVW010000008.1 coordinate 605,102, forward strand.
CTGCTGCTTTACGGTCTTCCACTGGTGCGATGCCTTCGCCCGTGACAGTACGCGCCATCCAATCGAACGCCTTGTCGAGGCGCGGGTCATCGTACTCGAGCTCCTGCAGAGCCCACAGAAGATTCCCCTGCAGGCAGTCGGCGTTACCGGAAGGCGCGCCCGAAGCGGTGAACTGACCGCCCGCTGCGAGGGCATGGTCCAGCAGATAAGCGCATGCCTTTTCAATGCGTTTGTCCTCTTCCACGGAAGCTCCCAACTGTGCCAGCAGAACCACAGCCCAAACCGTGGAGCGATACTTCGGGTTGTAACCGGGACCCGGCTCGACCCAGTAGCCCTCCTTGTCCATGTTACTTAAGATGGTTGCGATGGGTCCTTTTTGGTGAGCGGTTTTTCGCGCTGCACGCAGGTCCGAATCCGCACCGGGGCGATCCAGCAAATCCCTCAAAGCCAAATAGCGGACCTCCGGTGACGAGGCTTCCAACAGCCACGAAAGCGAATCCCCTTTGAGTTGGTCCTGCCAGGACATGGGCATACCTCTTTCTCAAAACTGCCTTTGGAGAATCTCTCTTAATCTTGGAATGACCTCGCCGGTCTTCTTCATATACTCGCGATACTGATCGCCGAAGGTATCCAGCATCATCTTCTCCTCGGCACGCACACGCAGGATGTAGAAAGGGATGAAGAATAACAAGTCGATGGGACCCGCCAGCCAATTCTGTAGGAGCAGGATTTGCGCAATGACCCAAATCCACTGACTGGCGTACATGGGGTGGCGAATGTATCTGTATATTCCGCTCGTCACCAGCATGTGGCCTTCGAAGATCTCGAGCGTGGGAGACCAGTTGGATTTCAAGTCCACGTGGGCGCGGGCGAAAACGAACAAGGCACAGGCCATCAGGACGACGCCCAGCCAGCCCATCCAGAGAGGAAGGTGATAGTCAGCGAAATCCAACCAGTCCGTGCCGGAATAGATCAGGGGCAGGACAACCATCACCACCGATAATAATCCAAGCAGAATCTTTTCGGTCTGCGACACACGCTGCTCGGTTTTCGGTATTCCTTTCCAATTCTTCCGTAAAGGAGCGCGGATGGCCATTTCAACGATAATGCCGATCCAGTAGACAATGATGAAAAAGGTCATTCAGTCTCCTTTCAACTCCAGTTGCTTTGTGAAGTAAAGGCGATGGTGCCCGGGAGGAAAATCCTTTAACTCGCCAAAGACTCGATAGCCGTGTTTCTCATAGAATCCCGGCGCCTGGAACGTGAAGGTATCGAGGTAGGAATTTTTTGCGCCCAGCGCCCGGGCCTCCTCTTCAGCCATGGTCAGCAGACGATGGCCATACCCGTGCCCGCGCAATTCTTCTTTAACGAACAGTAAATTAATATAGAACCAGCCCCAATGGGTCTCGCCGATCAGACCGCCGGCGACGTCGTTATCCGCTGAACGAAGGACGAAACATACCTGTTTTCCCTGAGGATCGCCGGCCTGCTGAACGTTGTAGTGATGGATGCCTCCCCCGATGACCTCCCACATGGGGTCGTCGGGTTTTTCAACTTGAAGAATATCGTAGTCAACAGCCATGAGGGTTGATCCAATCCTTTCGCTTGAATATCTCACTCACTCAAGTTGTCTGGATTCCAAAAGGAATCCAGGATTTGTGGCAAGGAGCGCAAGTCGTGAATGGTCTGATGCATCGCACTCTCGTGCCTTTCAGCTGTGCGCGGGTTGTACCATATAGCCCGTATCCCGCAGTTGTTCGCTCCAATCACATCGGCCTCAAAATCATCGCCGACCATGGTCGCCTGGGATGGTTCGACCCCCAGGTCTGACAGGATAAACCCAAAGAACTCCTTCGAAGGTTTTTTATGCCCTATCTTTCGATAACAGTAAACCTTGTCCAGCTGCTTGTCCAACCCAACTCTTTCTAGTGCGGACCGGATCTCCGCCTCTTCGGAATCAGCGGCATTCGTAGCCACGGCCAGCATTGCCCGGGCGCAGAGTTCCGCCAGCACCTGTTCGGCATGGGGCATGGCTTCGACCTTAGGCCACGCGGCCATGGGGCCATCGAACTCGGGGAAGACACGCATCAGGGTGTCGCCCCAATCGAAAAGAAGGCATCGATTTACGCGTTGTATTTCCATTGTATTTATTAGGCCACCGCCTTCTCCAATTCATCCGCAATACCGAGATATTTTTCGTGAATGCCTGCTCCAGTCTCCTCATGCTCGATATGGTCAAACGCCTCCGTGATCCGTGCTTGTTGCTCCGCCGGAATAACCTGATCAGCCATCGGAAACAGAATGCGGTCTTCCTTCTGGATGTGCTGCCGCAGGAGAGCCGCATAACCCAGGGCATTCTGCACCACCTGGGAAATGGCGGTTTGATCGCCTGACTGCACCCGCTCAGCGCCTTCCCGCATCGCGCGAGTCAGACGGCGTCCCTCTTCGTGTTCCGCCAGCATTACGGCCACGGGTCCCGCCTCTTTCGACATTCCATTTTCAACCAGCGCTACAAAAAGAACGCCTTCTTCCTTCTTATGATGGCAACCATCGGCAAAATTCTTTATGAAATCGGCTGCCTTTAGAAAGAAATCGATCGGGAAGGCCTGGCCCGATGACAGCCTATTGGCTGCCGTTTCAAGCGTGGCGATCACCCGTTCAATAACGCGATGTTCATCCATTAGAATTTCAGTGGATTTCATGAGAATCCTCCTTTTAGAACCGGACTGAAAATTTACTAATCGCTTTCAAGTTGTCCTCTTAGGCTGTTGACCTGTGTTTAGATAATCTGAAAACATCCTGTTTAATTATTATACGTCCAGTGCCTCTTATTGATTCATCCAACCAATTTCCAAATTACATACATCAAACACTGGCATTATATTTAAATTGCCGTATACTATACACGTGCATTGGAACCACCCGCGCACCCCGTTGACCCGACGCGACTTTGAACACTTCACTGTGTACTCAGAGAAGGAGGTCAACGGTTTTTAATTTCCTTTCAACTCTCAAGCGCCATCAAGAGAAAAACGCCATTCCAAAAAAGGAGGAACATGCTATGAGAACGCCCAAACAAAAATGGATCGCCCTGTTTTCCCTGCTGATGCTGGCCAGCCTGGTACTGGCCGCCTGCGCGCCGGCCGCCACGCCGACCGAGGCACCCCCCGCTCCAGTAGAACCCGAAGCGACGGAAGCCCCCGCAGCCACTGAAGCGCCCGCCCCGGTGACTGGTAACCTGGTCATGCTCGACTGGGCTGGCTACGAGCTGCCGGAGTTCTGGATGCAGTTCGCTGAGCAGTACCCCGAGGTCAAAGTGGACTACAGCTTCCTCGCCGAGAGCGCCGAGGCTTATGCCAAGGTCCAGAGCGGATTCGAAGCTGACCTCATTCACCCGTGCAGCAACTACTGGAAGATCATGGTGGATGAGGGCCTCGTTCAGCCCATCGATACGTCCAAGCTTTCGCACTGGAAGGATGTCAATCCCGATCTCGCCGCCCAAGGTCAGTTCGACGGCAAACAATACTGGATCCCGTGGGACTGGGGCTTCGAGTCCGTCCTGGTGCGCAAGGACCTGGTCACAACCGTACCCACTTCCTGGGCGGACCTGTGGAATCCCGAATATGCAGGAAAGATCGCGCTGTTCGACTCGGGCGAGTCGGCTCATATCATCACCGCGATGGCGCTGGGAATGGACCCCTGGACGACCACCCCCGAGCAGGATGAACAGATCAAGCAGAAGCTGCTCGAGCTCATGCCGAACGTCCTGACCATCTGGGACAGCCAGACCACCCTCGATCAGCAGCTGGCCTCCGGCGACGTTCAGGTCGCAGCCAACGCCTGGAACGCCTCCTACATCGGCCTGCTGAACGGCGGCACGGATGTGGAATACATCGACCCGAAGGAAGGCCGCGCCGGCTACCTGTGCGGCTTTGCCATCCCGACCACGTCGAAGAACGTGGACCTCGCGACCGCGATGATCGACGCCTACATCGCCCCCGACGCACAGGCCTACCTCGCCAATGAGTACGGCTACGGCATCGTGAATACCGCCGCCCTGTCCCTCGTGGATCCCGAGACGGTCAAGCTGCTGGGACTGGATGACCCGGATGTCATCTCGCGCACCCTCTTCTATCAATACATCACTCCCGAGCAGCGCCAGGCATGGACGGACGTCTGGTCCGAGGTAAAGACCTCCAAGTAAATCCATATTTCTAATTCACAGAGCCTCCTCATGACGGGGAGGCTCTGGAAGGATTTCGCCGGATGAAACAGCGCCAGCGCTTTCTCACGCTGATAGGCCTTCCTTCAATTTATCTGCTGCTGTTGTTCATCGTCCCGCTCGGGCTGATGGCTGTGTTCAGTTTCAGGGCGGGGACCACCGGAGCGGCGCGGGACATCTTCACGTTCGACAACTATATCAAATTCATCCATAACGCTTCATTCCAACGCCTGCTATGGCGGTCGGCAGGTATCTCGTTTTTTATGGCCATCATCTCTTGCGTGCTGGCTTACCCGCTGGCCTACTACCTCGCTTTCAACGCCGGCTCGAAGAAGACCCTGCTGATGCTGCTGATCATCATCCCCACGTGGACGAGCTACCTGCTGCGCATCTTCTCGTGGAAGCTGATCCTTGGCTCCTCCGGCTTGCTGAACAGCGTGCTGCAGGCGCTGGGGTTGATCGACCAGCCCTCGCCCATCCTGCTCTATTCGCGCCCGGCGGTGGTGATCACGCTGATCTATGTCTGGGTGCCGTTCGTCATGCTACCCATCTTCGCCTCGCTCGAGCGCATCGACCGCTACCTGCTGGAGGCCGCCGCCGACCTGGGCTGCACGCGCTTCGAAGCCTTCCTGCGCGTGACCTTTCCGCTCAGCCTGCCGGGCGTGGTGGCCGGATTCTTCTTCGCCTTCATACCCACCCTCGGGGAATTCGTCACCCCGCTGCTGGTGGGCGGCGCGCAGGGCTCGATGTACGGCAACCTGATCCAGGACCAGTTCATGCGCGCGCTCAACTGGCCGATGGGCTCGGTGATGAGCCTGGCCATGCTGGTGATCGTGCTGGGACTGATGTTCCTATTGACGCGCCTGGGGCCAATTACCGACCTGCTGGGGCTGTGACATGCGGAAAACGAATCGTCCCTCCTTCGGCGCGTTCTACACCCTGCTGGTGTGCGTGATCCTCTACCTGCCCATCGTGCTGCTGGTCATCTTTTCGTTCAACGACGCCACCTCGCTCACCTTCCCGCTCAAGGGATTCACGCTGAAATGGTACCAGGCGGTCGCTGAAAGCGGCGAACTGCTGATCGCGCTGCGCAACAGCCTGTTGATCGCCTTCGGCTCGGCCCTCGTGGCGACCATCCTGGGCGGGATGGGCGCCATCGCCATCGTGCGCTACAACCTGCCGGGGCGCGGAGCGTTCCTCGCGGTCGCGGCCATGCCTCTGGTCATCCCGTATGTCATCCTGGGCGTGTCGCTGCTGATCCTGCTCAACCAGGCGGGCGTCCCGCTTTCGGCGCCGGCCGCCGGGCTGGGGCATGTCATCATCAGCATCCCGTATGCGCTGCTGATCATCTCCTCGCGGCTGGTGGGATTCCCCAACAACCTCGAGGAAGCCGCCATGGACCTGGGCGCCTCGTACTGGGAGGCGCTGTGGCGCGTGACCATCCCCATCATCTCGCCCGCATTGTTGGCTTCCTTCCTGCTGTGCTTCACCATTTCCTTCGACGAATTCTCCATCGCCTCCTTCCTGGTCGGCACGGACGCCACCCTGCCGGTCTACATGTATTCCCAGCTGCGCTTCCCCACCCGCCTGCCCATCGTCATCGCGCTGGCGTCCATCATCATGACCGTCACCATGGCGGTGATGATCTTCAGCGAGTGGCTGCGGCGCTCCCCGTCACAACCTTCAAGGAAATAACCCATGACCGATTACGCCGTCGAATTGCGGGACGTCTCGAAGACCTACGCCTCCAAACGGAAGGACAAGGATGAGGAAGTGAATGCCATCGTCGGAATGAACCTGACCATCCCGACGGGGAAATTCTTCACGCTGCTCGGCCCCAGCGGCTGCGGCAAGACCACCACCCTGAGGTTGATCGCCGGCTTCGAGGTGCCTACCAGCGGCGAGGTCTTCATCCAGGGGCAGCCGATGACGGACGTCCCGCCCAACAAGCGCCCGGTGAACACCGTCTTCCAGAACTACGCCCTCTTCCCGCACATGAACGTGCTGCGAAACGTGGCCTTCGGCCCGGCGGTGAAGCGCATGCCGAAGGAGCAGCAGGATAAACTGGCGCGCGAGGCGCTCGCGCTGGTGCAGTTGAGCGAGATGGCCGACCGGTCGCCGTCCCAGCTTTCGGGCGGGCAGCAGCAGCGCGTGGCGCTGGCGCGGGCGCTGGTCAACCAGCCGGCGGTGCTCCTGCTCGACGAGCCGCTCGGCGCGCTGGACCTCAAGCTGCGCAAGGCGATGCAGATCGAGCTCAAGCACATCCAGGAGCAGGTGGGCATCACCTTCGTCTATGTGACCCACGACCAGGAGGAAGCGCTGACCATGTCGGACGAGATCGCCGTGATGGACAAGGGCGTCATCCAGCAGCTGGGCGACCCGGCGACGCTCTACAAGCATCCCGCCAACCGTTTCGTGGCGGACTTCATCGGCGAGAGCAACTTCCTCAGCGTGACCGTCGCTTCAGTCCAGGGAAAACAGGCAGCGGTGACACTCGAAGACGAAACCGTCAGTGTTGGGGTCATCCCGGAGGGACAGCAGGCAGGTCTCGGGGCGACGGTCACCGTCCGCCCGGAAAAGGTGAAGCTGTCCGGGACGGAGAACGCCCCTGCCGGGAGTTTGTCCGCCGTGGTGCAGGAAGTCGTCTACATCGGCACCGACACGCGCTACGTGCTGTCGCTCAAGGACGGGCAGTCCATGGTGGCGCGCCTCCAGAACGGCTCCGGTGCGGACTGGCGCGAGTATGCACGGGGTGAGCAGGCGAAGGTCCACTGGGCGGAAGACGACGCAGAAAATCCTGAATGAATAATGCACGGTGACAATATCTTCAGCCCTTGAAAATTATAACAAATTTGTTATAATGGGGGTGAAAGCCTATGTGGCAGATCCACTTCTACGATGACCATCGCGGAAAAAGCCCTGTTCTGGATTTCATCAACGGCCTCTCCCCCATGGACAGAGCGAGGGTCAACAACGGGCTGCGATTACTGGAAGAATTCGGCATTGACCTGGGTATGCCGCACGCCCGCCGGATAGAGGGCCGGCTGTGGGAACTGCGTCCCGGCGGAAACCGCCTTTTCTATTTTCTTTACACGGAGAGGAGATTCGTCATCCTGCACGGCTTTCGCAAGCAGTCCATGAAAACACCGGAGAAGGAAATCGCCACAGCGCTGCGCCGGATGAAGGAAATACTGGAGGATTAAATGACCCCTGTCTCAAAAAAGACCCTGAAGGGTTGGCAGGCCCAACAACTGAAAGACCCTGAATTCGTCGCTGCGGCCAATGAACTGGAACCCGGCTACCAGATCGCGCGCCTGCGCATCCAGCGCGGATTGACCCAGGCGCAGCTGGCAGAGATGGTCGGGACACGCCAGCCATCCATCGCGCGGCTTGAAAACGGCTCGAGCGTGCCCAGTCTGTCCTTTCTGGACCGCATCGCCACGGCGCTGGATGCCCGCATCGAACTTCGGGTTGTCCCACGTTAAGCCATCATTGAATAGTACAGGGCTTGAGAAGCAACTCTTCCAGCCCTGTTTTTGTAGGTGAGACCTTCGGTCAAAAACGGGCGGGGATGGGACGTGTGTCCCAAAGGGGTGGTCCCTCGCCCGGCGCAAAAAATCATCTATTAAATTGTCATTGCGAGCGCGCGAAGCAATCCCACACTCATTTTTGCTGATCTCGTTTCCAAGCAGATTGCTCACCTGCCCACACCGCAGGTGCGGGTCGTCACTTCGTTCCTCGCAATGACAAATTAATTTAAGGAGCACCCATGACCTGGAAAAGCCTGGACACACCCGGAGGCGCGCATCTTACACGCCTGTCGGACGAACAGTTCGAAAAAATCCACACTGCCAGCCTCGAAATACTCGGGCGCATCGGCGTGCGCGTGGACCTCGAGGAGGCCCTCGACCTGCTGAAGAAAGGCGGCGCGCAGGTCGAGGGGAATCTGGTGCGCGTCCCAGCCAAGATGGTGGAGAGTGCGCTCCTCAGCGCGCCGAAGAAGGTGACGCTCCACAACCGGCGCGGCGAGCCGGTCATGCCATTGGAGAATAACCGCTGTTTCTTCGGTCCCGGCTCGGACTGCCTGACGATCATCGACCACCGCATCAATGAACGGCGCAAGCCGCTGCTTCAGGACGTGGCCGAGGGCAGCCGCCTGTGCGACGCCCTGCCGGACATCGATTTCGTCATGTCCATGGTGCTGCCGTCCGACGTGGATGCGACGTTGGCCGACACCTACCAGATGGAAGCCATGCTGTCGAACACGGTCAAGCCCATCCTGTATGTGTCGTATGAATCACAGGGACTGGTCAATGCGGTCGAGATGGCGGAGGCCGTCGTCGGCGGCGCGGACGCGCTGCGCGAGAAACCCATCCTGACCTGCTACATCAACGTCGTCTCGGGGGCGGTGCACAATGAGGAGAGCCTGCGCAAGCTGCTGTACCTCTCCGGCAAGGGGCTGCCCTCGCTGTACATCCCCGGCTCGAATGCGGGCGTCACCAGCCCGATGACACAGGCCGGCGCGGTCGCGCTGGACACCGCCGGCGCGCTGTTGGGACTCGTCCTCGCGCAGTTGAAGCGGGAGGGTGCCCCGTATATCATGTCCGCCATGGACCCGGCGGCGCTGGACATGCGCACGATGGTCTCGCCGTACGCCTACCCCGAGCGCGGATTCATCCGCTCGGTGTCACAGCGCTACGGCCTGCCGACGCTTTCGCTGGCCGGCGCGACGGACTCCAAGGTGGTGGACGGGCAGGCCGCCGCCGAGGCCGCTCTCACCATGCTGGCGGACGTCTTCATGGGCGGCAATCTCATCCACGACCTGGGCTATCTCGAATCGGGGCTGACCTACTCCTTTGCGCAGCTCGTCATCTGCGAGCAGATGGTGGACTGGATCAAGGGTTTCTTCCGCGAGATCGAGGTGACCGACGAGACGCTGGCGCTGGACGAGATCGAGCGCGCCGGCGCGGGCGGCATGTACCTCAGCTCCAAGCATACGAAGAAGCATTTCAAGGAGACCTGGTACCCGGACCTGTTCGAGCGCGGGAGTTACACGGATTGGGAAAAGAAGGGCGGCCTGACCCTGCTGGAGCGCGCCTCAGCGCGCGTCGAGAAACTGCTGGCCGAGCACCAGCCCGAGCCGCTGCCGGAGGATGTGAAGGGGAAGTTGAGGAAGATAGTGGAGAGGGCGAACATCAACCCAGTCTCCCCCAAATCCTAGGATGAGGGGGAGGCGGCCGCAGGCCGTAGGGGGTCAAAACTGGGCAGGGTCAGAGACCCTCACCCAGCGATGCCCTGCCTCGTGAAAATTATCGCAATCGCTATCGCTGCAATCGCTTTACAACTATAATGATTATTAGTCCTGATTTTCACAAGCAATCGCCTCCAAAGTAGTTTGAAATTTGCCCGGCTTAGAGCCCCGCATCGAGGAGCAGTGATGCATAAAAAACGAATAGTCCTATGGTTTGGGCTGGTTTCGGTCGTGATCATCGCATCCATCGTGGCAACCCTCATCGCTAAAATTCCTCCCGCTTCCCAACAGCTCCCCCCCAACACAGCTCAAATTTCGATCGTCCTCAGCCGTCCAACGGATAACAGCACCTGGCCTGCCGATACGCCCATTCCAGTTGCGGTCATGGTTAACGCCAGTGTTCCCATAGAAAGCGTTGCGCTATGGACCGACGGTCACCTTTTTGATTCACAGACTCCAGCGGATGATCAAAAGAGTATTTTTAAAGTCTGGTCCTGGATGCCACTCACAGAGGGCGCACATACCGTGTTCATCCGTGCCGTCGATGTAAATGGCCGGACGGCGGATTCGAACGCCGTCCACATCCAGGCATCTCCCGCAGCCGGCCTGATCGCGGTTCAGACCACACAAGGTGAGGAGACGATCCAAAGCCTGGCGGAACAAAACGGAGTGGCTCCCGAAGAGATTGCAGCGATCAACCCATCCATCGACCCGGCGGGAACGATCCCGCCAGGAACGGAGTATTTCGTTGCCCTCCATCCCTTCGACCTTTCCTCTGTTGGTGAGCCTCCATTATCTCTCCCGCCGGCCGGCCCGGTAATACCGGCGGAAGAAGGAGCACCCATCGGTCCTGCTTTTTATCTGGACGATGTATTAAACCTGCACCCGGATGCACCTGCCGCCCCCTCGCTTTATGCCTCCGTGGGAGTCTGCAATGTTTCGCTCACCATCCAGGATAACTCGGATGCTGAGAACGGCTTCTTTATTTACTCTTTGTCCGAGAGCGATGTATCTTTTAAACGCATCGCCAGTTTGAAATCTCATTCAGGTGCGAGCTTGCTTCAGTACTCGGTCCCGAACCAGCATGGGCAGGTCCAATTCCATGTCTCTTCCTATAACTCGGCCGGCAAGTCACCCAGCACTCCGGTGGCTGTGAAAGTGACCAGCCCGCAATGTGATCCTGCCCAGGGCAGCCAGGGAGACCTGGATTACCACGGCGGATTCCTGACCGTACCAACCAATGTACAGCTGGCTTACTTCTATGCGTCGATGAATGGCAGCGCATGGCAGCGCATCCCTGCCGGGGATGAATTCCTGGAGCCCATGACCGGGCAGCTTGACCTGCGGTCAAAAATCCAGCAGCTGCTGGGAGGGGTACCCACCGGTGAAGTGGACCTGGATGTATGGGGCTGGAGTGAAGGAGCGCTCGAGCACCTCGGGATTATCCACATCAACGCCAATTTTGCATCGCTCGCGATCTGCAACCTGACCGGCGGTTGCGGCGGGGATATGGGCGCAACCCATTGGGTCACTGAAGCCACGGTTGGTTCCGATAAAGACCAAACCACCCGTCCGCTGCGCTGGACCGCATACGGGAGTGATATCACCCACGCCATTTGGCAGGTGAGCACCCAGCCCTTCCCGGCTGAATATTCCGTTGGCACTCCTCCGGGTTTGCTGATCAGCGGTGTCTCGGAAGCTGTAGTAAATAGTGAAACGGGGTTTGCCGGCGGTGATTTTTCGATCGATTTTAATGCTGACCTGCAGTTCGCTGGCGGGGAAAATGGGGATGGTCAATCCGCGCGGAGAGTGGGCATGCTCGAGGATATTGGAAGCTTTGATCCTGGGTTGCTGCCGCTGATTTCCGGTGGCGGAATTAATCAACTTGGGTTGATGACCTACAACCTGTGGCTGCCCCAGAAGCTCTATATCCGGGTCATCCCCATCGCCGGTAACCATCCTGCGTCCGACCCTTCAAATATCGTCCTTGTTTCCTACCAGCCGACGGGCGATCCGCCCCCAATTAAAATCTCCAAGGTGCCCACCTATTCGGTGGAGATCGTCCCGGGTTCTTATGTCAATGAGGTCAAAGTTGTTCAAAAATTAGGAACCCTTGGTTGCTCCGAAATCACAGGAGTGAATCAGGAGGTTTTCACAATCTGGTTCGATCAAGCCTATAAAGGATCCCAAATCGACCCGTTGGACCCATATAATTCGCAGGGCCCCCCGGTAACTATGGTTGAAGAAGCTTACAACTTCTGGTTTTCTCATATAGGTGATATCGCCTGCCCGGGTATCGTCGAGGATGACGAACCCAACCTGTTTGAGCAATTTGCCGCGGCAATAGAAACCTCGTGGAATTATCTCTCGAGCACGCTCGAACAGATCAAAGGAATCCTGGTTGGGGCACTCGCGGAAATCATCCCATTTTGTGAGCAAGAGTGTAAAACTGTACTGATGACCGGTTTAAACTTTGCCATCACCTACTTCACCGGCCTGCCTCCAAGCATTCCAACGTTTGATGATGCGGTTAACATGGGAATCGATTACGCAGTTCAGATGGCGATCTCCCAGGCCGGCATCCCGTATTGCGACCAGACTTGCCAGGATGCCATCGCCGACGAGGTGAAAGAGGTCGGGTCCAAAGTGATCGGTTCAGGAAAATCACAACCCGCCTGCAATGACCAAAATCACACCCTTTGGTTATATGAAGGTACACAGCAGCTGCATCTTAAACCGCTTTGTTTCCCCCCAGGGGTTTCTTTCGAACCGCTTCCCGGCAGCATGTATGAACGCGCCATGGTGCAGGTGAAGGTGACCCGCATCGATGGCTCGCCGGAACCCGCCCCGATGCAGGTGCTTACCCTGGATACCCAGGCGCTGAATCCCGCTTTTGGGGGTGGCCATTCCGAGACGGAATATTACCAGGCCACCGTTCAGGAAAACTGCCAAATGCACCAGGGTCAAAAAATGTGTGCCAGCGTCACGTACACTTTTCCTTATGACATGACCTATTCTGCTCCCCTCTTTGGCGTCCCTTACCCGCCGGTTTCAATCTCCATCCCCGCTCTCAAAGCCGGTCAATCGGTGGTCGTTCCTGTAGTTTTTGAGAGCCAGGCGTATGATAACAAACCACCCAATGTGTACCTCCCCCGCGCTGCCGCCATCCAGAATACCTACCCGGAAGCGGATTTAAACACCATCCCGGTGGATTGGTGGCGGGATTTTACGCACCTGACAGACAGCAGCGCCAAGATCACGATCAATGCCCGCGTAATCTGCCAGGACAAAGAACTGCAAATACTCTGGAACTCTCCCTGTTCAGAGATCGACACTCAGGAATTCATCGTTCCGTAAGAGGTGCAGGATGATACGCAAAATTTCTCTCTTGTTGTTGGCTGTCGTGCTGGCATTGTCCGCCTGCAACATGCCGATCGCTGCAGGAACCGCGCCTCAAATCTGGATCGACGATCCGCTGGATGGAATGCGTCTGCCTCTGCAACCCTACACATTCACCCTTCACAGCAGCGACCCGCAGGGCATTTCCGTGACGGAAGTCCGTATCAACGGCGAAGTGCATGCCACCCTGACAAACCCGGATCCGGCGCAATTGCTGGTTTATCAAACACTGGATTGGGTGCCGGCTGTTCCCGGTCGTTACGTCATCCGGGCCCGAGCCCAGAACACTGCCGGGGTCTGGAGTGCTGAAGACCTTGTTACGGTGGAGATCGAAGAGCCGTCGACTCCAACGCACACGCCAACCACCACCCCGACGATTCCGACCATCACACCGACAATCTTGACCGTTACACCGACGGCGACGGATACATTAACCCCTGTCCCTGATGTGCAATTCGGTTTCACGGGGCCACCGGTCTTCAGTCTTGAGCAGATCAATCTGCCTTACGACTGTCCATCCTCATCGCTGACGGCGGGTATAAAGGTTGTACCCAGCAAGGAAATTAAAATCTGTGATGTTGTTCTACCGTCTGACAGATAAGGATTTTGCCGAGCAATCGGAGTGGGCCAATATTGGCCTGCGCCCGGATGGAGCAGGAACCTATCGGGTGACATTCAACCCGATAAGAGATGGCGAGTTCATGCCCTGGTTGACCTCTCAATGGTCTCCAACCTGGAAGGGCTGGCTTTCCACCCAGTTCGTCATACAGAAAACAAATGGGGACCTGATTCGTTCAGAGGTGTACAGGTTGGTCAAAGTTGAAGGCTGTCGCTAAAACCTTCGAAAGACCGAAGTGCCTGACGAAATTATAAAGTCTGCGCGTGTTGTCCAGCACAAACTCGTACGTCTGCCTGTCGTAGGGGAAGCCGTATCCAATGCATGTTGCAGCGCGCGCTTCAGCGCGCGTGGAAAAGCTGTTGGCTGAGCACCAGCCCAAGCCGCTGCCGGAGGAGGTGAAGGTTAAGTTGAGGGAGATTGTGGAAAGAGCGGGGGGCCCCCACCGGCCGTTGGCCACCTCCCCCAAATCCGATAAACGGATTTAGGGGAGCGATCCTGCGAAGGAGATGCAGCATGGAGAGTATCGTCATTCAAAAGCCGAAAGAAATCGAGCTGGTTGAGCGCGCCATACCTGAACCGGGTCCGGGTGAGGTGCTGATCAAGGTCATGGCCAGCGGCATCTGCGGGACGGACATCCACATTTTCAATGGCGAGTACCTGGGAGCTTACCCGGTCATCCCGGGGCACGAGTTCTCCGGCACCATCGTATCCACAGGGAATCAGGTCACGCGCTTCAAAGCAGGAGACCGCGTGGCGGTGGAGCCCAACATCGCCTGCGACAACTGCGTCCATTGCCTGAACAACCGCCAGAACTTCTGCCTGAACTGGCAGGCGGTCGGTGTCACTTTGCCAGGGGGGATGGAACAGTATGTGACCGTCCCTGAAAAAGCCGTCTTCAGTATCGGAGAGCTGCCTTTCGATCAGGGTGCGTTCGTGGAACCCCTGTCGTGTGTCGTTCACGGAGTCGAACGGGCACGGATAAAACTTGCCGACCGCGTGGCGATCTTCGGCGCCGGCCCGATCGGGGACCTGATCCTGCAGATGGCACGCCTGCAGGGTGCGGCGCATATTACCATCCTGGAGAACAACCCGGGGCGGGCGGAGCTTGCACGCGAACTGGGAGCGGACCAGATCTTCAGCCGCCTGGAGGAACTGCAGCCGGACGCGTACGATGTGGTCATCGATGCGACCGGGGTCATACCGCTCATGAACCGGACGATCGATTTTGCCAGAAAAGGCGGCACGGTATTGCTCTTTGGAGTACCCCCTTCAGGAAAAAACCTGGAAGTGGAAGCGTTCAAGATCTTTCAGAAGGGGCTGACCCTGCTCTCCTCCTTCACATCCGTCCGGAATTCCTTTCAGGCGGTGGACCTGCTGCAAACAGGTCAGATAAAGGTGGAGCCGTTGATCTCACATCGACTGCCGCTGAAGGAGATGCCCGCAGCCATTGATTTGATTCAAAGGCATGACCCGAAGGTCAGGAAAATCATCATGCTTCCCAATGGATAGATGGCACGCGTCGAGAAGCTGCCCGCTGAGCACCAGCCCGAGTCGCTGCCGGAGGATGTGAAGGTTAAGTTGAGGAAGATTGTGGAGAGGGCGAACCCCCACCCAGCCTCCCCCAAATCCTAGGATTTGGGGGAGGTGTCCAGCGGACGGATGGGATCGGTCTCAAGATCCGCACCTGGCAAGGCTAAAGAATACTATCGGGGACATTAAATCCATCTTTGAATTTTATCGCCATAGCCTCAACCGCTTTTTTATGGTCCTTGTCCACCTCCGATTTTCGTATGGCTCTAACCAGTGATGCCCCAAAATCTTGCTTTCTTTGAGGTCCCTTAATATACTCATCCCTCTGGATGGCGATGATCATTTGATTTGCCAGCTCCCGGGTCATCTGCTCTGTCCTGGAAGCAGATGTCCGCCATAGATAGATGAGGTAACTCAAAAACAACACAATCACAACCACGGCAAGGATTAAAGTGACATAGATGTCCGTCCTGGCAACGGCAACAATTCCCAGTACGATAATGCATCCCAGCATTCCCAGCAGGAAAGGGTCCTTCAATCGCTTAACGGTCACTACAAGTGCATCGCCAAGTCCTGAGGAGGTATTTTCATTATTGCTCATTGAGAACTCTCCTTTCCCTGGGCGCTTGGCTGCGGTTCGGTAAAGCCTGCAGATTTGATCAGCTCGTTTAATGCCTCGGCTTCCTTGGGTTTCACCCGAAAATTTGTCCCTTGAGGCGCTTGGATAATCTGAAGCAGGCTTAATTCACTATTCTGTTTGACTAATTCCTTTGGAATAGGGGCCCCGGCTTTGTCTTGTTTGCCGGATGCTGTCATAAAACGGACCTGATAGGATACTTGTACGCGATAATCCCCATCAGGCATAAGGTATGGCGCCGGGGACAGGATTTGTCCCCAACCATACAGACCTGCCGCCTTACCCGCCAGCCAAAAGTAGACGATGTCGCCAGCTTTGATCTCGTCATAATATCGCGTGACGAACCATTGTTCACTTTGCAGCGATTTCATCTTCTCAACCAGATCATAACGTTCAGGCACGGCTTGGAAAATCCAGAAATTCATGAGCCCCTCCTTCTTGTGAGAGCAGCTAGACACTAAAATCATTATGACACAAAACAGTACAGACCGCGCCAGTCATTCAAGCGCGGTCTGTGATGAATCCGTTAGTCGGCAAGTGCCAGGAGCGACCCCCAAACGAGCCTTCGCTAGAGCTACGCGGGTTCGTATCCCTGCAACCAACGACCGTTGACCAGCGCAAAAGGTGCCTGTAGTTTCTCCCAGCGTGTGCCTGGAATCCGGCTGGAGATGCCCACATCGAACATGGGCATTCCGTTCTCGAAAAATCCGTCACGCGCCAACATCAGCCTACCCTCCACCAGATAGGGTCCGAAAAGGAAAACACCCTGGATAGCCACATTTGGGATTTTCCACACATCATACTGGGGCATCTGACTCAGCTCCATTCGCGGGATGAGAGCCACCGTGTTGTCGCCCATGACCATGAATTGTGCGCACGTTTGAGTCGGGATGTCCTCCAGACGGGTGGTCTGAACCTGGACAGAGGTGAGACGCAAGGGGAAAGAGTCCATTTCCTCAAGGGAAGGCAAGTAGAGGCGGTGGTCGCCTTCGATTGTTCCCTCGATGAGATACTCGGTGGTTAATACCTGGAGGATATACGGCGGCAGGGGTGGTTTCTTTTTCCCAAACATGATCACTCCTTTCCAAGGTGAGAAAGACGGGCGCTCGCTCGGCTTGGGTCTCTGACCGTGCGGAGTCTTGACCGCAAGTATGACGACACAATTATTATGGCACAAAACAAGTCAGACCGCGCCCCGGTCCCCTACCCAGCCTCCCCCAAATCCGTTTGGATTTGGGGGAGGTGTCCACACTTGCACCTGCGCTGCACACTTGCCCCGAACGCAAGTGCGGGGAGTGCAGGTGGCGGACGGAGGGGGTCAGGCAGCATTGATCGAAACCGTAATGACCGGACCTGTTGATCCTTTTTCTTCACCGATCACTTTGAGGCCATTTCCATACGTTTCAACATCATGCGAACTCTTGATGCCAAAAGTCCACGCCACATCCAGACCCCACTCAAGCCTGGAGTGCAGGCGAAACAATTTCCTCCATATCCCTTTTGTATATTTCTCGGAGACCATGTCCAGGACCAGTTGTGAGCGGTAAAATCTTTCTCCAATTTCCTTGAAAAGCCTTATGGCATCCTGTGGAGGAAACCACATGAATAACCCTTCGGCAAGAAGGAGGAAATCCGTGTTTCCATTTTTCGTTACTTTATCGATCCATGAAGCATCCAAAACCGAACCGCCAATGACTTCGTATCCGAGATGATCTTCTAAGATCTTTTTCTTCAGTTGGATAACTTCTGGAAAATCCAATTCAACATATTTAATCGTTTCATTTTCAATTCGCCAGAATCGCGTATCGAATCCGCAGGCGAGGTTGATCACTGTGCAGTTTGGATGGTCGGCGATGAAACGATGAACCGCCTTGTCGAAAACCTTCACGCGTCGTATGAGCGCTTTTGCATCCCTCGCCCCTATTCCTTCATATCTGCGCTTCTTTCCGTTGATCCAACGCTTGTCTTCACCGGATGCCACAGACATCAGTCTTTCCAAACAAAGAACTGCCATGGGATCCTTGCAGTCAGATTTATTCTTCTCTGCTTCAACGGCATGGCAAATCAATGTCAGAATTGCCGTTCGCGATACCTGTGACAGGTCCATGATCAATCTCCCCTTGACTTAAATAATGAATAATCGTGTGCCTGGCAGCGCCTGATATTAAATGGTTTTCAGTTTCTGAAAACGTGCATAAACATAGGGGCGCAGATCACCCGACGGCATTCGATAGGTATAGTCCAAACTCTCAACGAGACTGAAGCCATCTCCGAAAAATTCACACAGGCTTTCCACGCTGTATCTTTGAACAGGCAAACCGCTGCATTTTTCTGCTCCATCCAAAGAAAAAGTGGCCATAACAATAAAGCCGCCCGGCATGACCACTTTTTGCAGAAGGGAATGGTACGTCCGCCTGTGTTGCTCTTCGGTAAGAAAATGAAACACCGCTCTGTCGTGCCAAACGGCGATATTTTGAAGTTGCAGCGCAGCGGCTGGGTTGGTAATATCGTCCACCATCCACTGCACCTGGGCAGCTTGCTCTTTGTTAAGCAGGGTTTTGGCCTTCTCCAGCGCAACATCGCTGATATCGATGGCATAAAGATTATGGTAGCCAAGTTCCAACAGATTGGAAATCAGGATCGATGTGCCCGACCCAACATCCACGATCTGGGAATCTCTCGGGACAGCACACTGTTCAATGAGCTGGATGGACGGAAAAGACCTGGATTCATACCACCCAAGTTGTGTGATGGGATCGTTGGTGTATTTGCTGTTCCAATGCTCTTTCAATGGGGATGTCATGGTTTCTTCAATTTTCCATATAGTTTGTTTATCCCATACAGGATCTGGCAGATAAGTCAGGTTGGCATGTCGTTAAAATCATTATGCCATAAAACAGGCCGCGCCAGTTTTTCAAGCGCGGCTTGTGATGAATCCATTATGGGGCAAGTGCCAGGAGCGAACGACACGGAACGATCTTTGGAAAACTATGTAAACGTCACTTTAATGTGACAATTGTGGTACACTAAATCCAATTAATAATTCAAGCAACCGCAGTGAGATCAGGTGGGGGAGAAACACTACACCAAAACGCTGCTTTGCTCTTAAACATGCATTGTCCGTACCTACTGGAGATCAATTTGAAAAAAGCAATCGCAAACATCCTGCCCATGATGTTCATTCTTGTATTGGCAGGCTGCAATTTGCCCGGGAAGGCTGCACCAGAGCCAGGCACGGTTGCTCCGAAAGCAACCTCTCAACCCGAGTCCGCCATTGCAGCTCCGACCGTAATCCCAACTACAATCCCTGAGCCTCTGCCTTCCGGATATACGGACCTCCTGCAGAATAAGATTGCCTCCGGCGAGTGGACCCTGGAAGTTGGATTGGTGACGATGCTCAGGCTTTTCGCCGGAGAGATTCAAGCCGGTGAAGCCGGCCTGGGACAGGGCGTTAAGGAGACCGAGGGCACCGGCATCCTCCTGTTGGCAGGTAATTACCTGCAGACCGGAACTGATCAGGCCACCAAGGATGAGATCACCCGCTTGATCAATGTGCTTGTTCCCACCCAGGAAGCGCTCGACCGGTATTCGATCCCGGAGGAGCAGGCTACCATCCGGATGCCAGGTCCGGCTGACGGGGCAGGAAAACAGGCAGCCCCGGTGCGTCAGGGCGAGGACTGTGACGACTTGTGGGCCAGCACCTTCTCGGGCACGGGCACCCCAACCTATCCATGTTTCCTGTTTGGTGAACAGATCATCGCCGGCAACGCTTACCGGGTCTACTACCCACTGGCCTGGTATGGAGATGCCAATCACGATTTCTCCTACTATAAGGCTACGCAGGAAGCGGTTCAGAAAGCGATCACCAAGTTCAAGGTGTATGGCGCGATCAGACCGATCTATTTTGTGTTCAATACCTTCAATAGGGACCAAAATTTATACGCTCTGACTCTCAACGCCTTCCGGCCGGAGGTCGAAGCCTGCCCGGTGATGATTTACCCACTCGCTACGGCTCTTGATCAGGATAATTTCCAGCAGATCGTTGCTCACGAGATCTTCCACTGCTTCCAGGCCTGGAACCTGCCCGATCAATATTTCAAGCCGGGAGATGACGCGGCCTGGTGGGTTGAAGGGTCGGCCGAATATTTCAGCAACGTTGTCTACCCGGGTACGGATTTCGAGTATCGTTTTGTGGAAGAATTCTCAGAGTTATCGAAATTCAATCCCCTGACGGACATGAGTTATGAGAATTTCGTCTTTTTCCAGTCCATGGGCAACCGTGTCGGCCCGGAAGGCGTGATCGCCATGCTGAGCACCATGCCGACCGCGCCCGGTCCGGATTTGCAGCTTGCCGCACTGGCTGCCGTTCTCAGGATGGAGGATACCTTCGAGGGGTTCGTGCGCTCCATTCTGGACAACACTCTGATTGATACCAACAAATCGCCGATGAATATCCCAATCAAGTACACCGGTGAAGTCTCGTTAACTACCACCGCCAAAATGGATTTTTCCGGCCAACCGTTTGTTTTTGCCCGATATTTGGTTACATTTGACAGCGAAAAAAACTTTGAGGTTGAAACGCTCCCGGATGGGACAGGGCGTTCGGCGTGGCGTCCAAGAGAGCTTGTGGGAGGCTGGTCACCATTCCCTGCAACTACATCCGGCGGGTGTGAAGAGCTGCCGTACATCCTGTACGTCATTACCACCACTCCCGGGGGTGAGCGCAAGGAGAGTATTACTGCCACCCTGGTCAGCGAGGCACCCTGCGACAAATGCGTGGTCGGCAGGTGGGAGTCGACGAACGACAGCATCCTCTCCTATATGCAGTCCATCCTCCCTTCCGGTGAGGATTCCGGCATGACTGTGCAGAGCGCCACCGGCGTCATGTTCATGGATTTCAAAGAAGATGGCACTGGCGCCGGCGGGTACGAGAATCTCAAAGTCCATCAGATCGGAGTGGGCAGCGCGGAGGGCAGTGAAGCGTTTGTTACCTTCCATGGAACATCCAGCGGACCGTATACAGCGGATGGCTCCTCGCTGATAGGCCTGAACGAGACAATCGATATGTCAGTCGCCGTGGATGTTATCGTGAATGGCATTTCCGTGGGCTCCTCAACTATTCCCTTCCGTCCGGAAGACTTCCCGATTGGATCAGCCATCCCTACCCCCTACACCTGCGACGGCAATACACTGACCACGTGGCCGCCGGTCGAGGGCGCCACGGTCGAGCCGATCACGTGGACCCGCACCAGCCCATAGATTGACGCCCTTTCAACCCAAAAAAGAAGATTTTCACCCATTACAAACCTCAAACGAACTCCATACTCAAGATGTTAAATAGCGTCTACCATGTTCAACCAATAAAAAGGATGCAATGAAAAAACGAAGCTCTATTTTTCTCGCACTGGCAATAATTCTCATGACAAGCTTGGCTTGTAGTGTCGGAGGCACGGCGCTATCCACGGAAGTTGCAAAAGAGCCAACTGCTGAAAGTGAACCGGCAACCTCCGTCGCGACGACCGTTCCATCCCAGGAGGCGGGCGGTAATGATCCTTCTGCAGGTCCCGAAACGATGGACCTGACAAACCCTGCATTGTATATCGTTCCCAGCGCGCCGGCGTTTAAATTTGAAAGCACGATCAAATATACGGGGGTGGATACAACCGGAACCGCGAAGGAAGTCTCAGAGATCGGGTTGGTGGAGGTCCAAACTCAGCCGCAAATCACACAACGCTTTTTATCTTCATTGGATGGATACATGGATAGCCCCGGGACGAAGGGTATATTAATATCCTGTCTTCGGATACGGTTATCATCGGCGATCAGATGACCAGCGCACAGATGGTTAGCGTTGAGGGGGAGGACCAAAATTATTTTGTAATACAACCCTTGTTTCAGAAATACAAGGGCCGGGCATGTTAAAGTCCATGATTAAACTTAGGATATGATCAAGGGGCAGGCGACGCGCGTGGAAAGCGGAGTTGAGGTCAATGGATATGTTACCGACAAATATTCGCTATCCAGCGATAACCTGGGGGGCGGGGGTGGGTTGGCCAGTGCATTTGTGTATGTGGCTCGTGACGGTGGTTTTATTACGCGCTTTGAATTGCAATTCCAGTCGAATGAGAATAGATTTGGATTTGATCCCAATCAATTTACAGACACCCACTTTGAATACAACTATAACCTTGTGGAGGATGGCTCGCTTGATATTGTCATCCCTGCCGAATGCGACAAGTAGGTCTGGCGGGTGAGTTCCTCGGGAAGATTTAACTGCAACTTGAATGGATATAGACCGCATTGCCGGTTTGTATCCATTCAATCCTACCCAACAAGGAGGATCTCATTAATGGAAGAAGATCGGACAATGGCACAATAATGCAAGAAGCAGTAGAGATGAAACTGGCGAAGTGAACGGTTTGCTCCAGGCCACACTTGATGTATAGCCTGATTTGCATGATTGGTGCTTTTAAAAGAAGGTGAAATGATGAAACGAATTGCTTTACTCTTGTCCATTTTTGTGATCATGTCGGTGGCTTGCAGTGTCTCCGGAACGGTCACGCCTCCTGCCCCCGACCTGCCAGTGAACACACCATTGCCGGCGAATACTGAAGTGCCGGTGGTTAACACAGAAGTACCCAGCATGGGCTCCACTCGGGTCTCGGAAACTGACGGTATGACACTGGTCTTCGTGCCGGGCGGGGATTTTCCAATGGGCAGCGACACCGGCTTGGCCAATGAAATACCTGTCCATTCAGTCTTTCTGAATCCCTACTGGATCGACCAGACTGAAGTAACCAATGCCATGTTCGGGACCTTTATCGACCAAACCAGCTATCAGACCGATGCCGAAAAAAAGGGCTCGTCCTATATTTATTACCCCGATACCGGCAAAACCGGGACAGCCCAGGGCGCAGACTGGCAGCATCCGATGGGGCCGGATTCCAATCTGTCGGATCTCGGTGAACATCCGGTGGTGCATGTTTCCTGGAACGATGCCCAGGCGTATTGTGAATGGGCAGGCCGCCGTCTACCGACTGAAGCAGAATGGGAGAAAGCCGCGCGTGGCACAGACGGCAGGGTTTTCCCCTGGGGCAACGACTTTGACGGGACTCGCCTGAATTCTGCCGATGTCAATCTAGGCGCGGGTCGGGGAAACAATAATTTCGACGACGGTTTTCAGCTTACCTCGCCGGTCGGGAATTATCCCTCAGGTGCCAGCCCGTACGGGGCGATGGACATGACCGGGAATGTCTGGGAATGGGTGAATGACTGGGTTGATGAAGCTTATTACCAGAGTTCGCCCTCCGAAAATCCTGGCGGCCCGACCTCTGGCGAGTACCGCATCGTGCGCGGCGGATCCTGGCACGACCCCGAGGACGGCCAACGGGCAGCCTACCGCGGCTGGGCCACCTCCGATGATTCGGACATCACCCTCGGGTTTCGATGTGCACTCCCGTAATGAGGCGGGAATTTCCTTCTTTAAAATTCTGAACCTCCGCCCCTCTTGACCTATGCCATCTGTAATTGTGTGCGTGTGGGATCCTGACTCGAAACAGGAACACCATTAAGCCAAAACAACAGACCGCGCCCGAAGAACTGGCGCGGTCTGTGATTGGAGAAAATCGAACCGGAAGAGGGCGAAAACCTCACATCCAGTTTATATTTATGGGCATGTAAGCGGGGTCGGCGTCATGTTAGGACCGCCACCATCCCCCGCATTGCCACCGGTGAATAAGCCGGTAGGCATAACACCGGCATTTTCGGCACATTTTTTACCAAGCTGGCTCCAATAGCTAAAGTCATCATAATCGAGGCTGAACGACAGCTCTTCTGCGTAGGACGCCAATGTCATCATCGACAAGAATTTCTTCCGGTTGGATTCGTCTTTGGCCGGTCCACCCATACAGACTGGGCAAAGCTCCTTGGCACATTCGTTGAAGCGTTCGTGCAGGGCTTTTCCATCGCTCTTGATCTGCTTCTGAAAGTATTCAGTCTGGTTCGCTTTATCTACTTTGGAACGCCAGTCGTTGAAATTCCATGCTGCAACGGTGACCTGTTCGCATTTGGTGGCGGCGAGTTTGTCCATACGCGGTTTGACAAGCCTATTGTGAGATTTTATCAATTGAAGTTGTATTTTACTCAACAATGGAGCCGGGTCGTCGAATCCGTTAAACCCTTCGATGGGCAGCAGGGGAGCGAGTTCTTGTTCATCCTGGGCGGAAGGGCTGGCGGGCGGGTGGCCGGCCTGGGCTTCAATTTCCCCTTGCACCACCGATGCAACACCATACAGACTGAAATGCATCACGTTGAAAGAAAAATCAGTGGTACCAGTATATTCGCTGTATGAACCACCTGTGACCGGGAATAAATGGAAATCACTGCCGTCGTCGTTGGCTGCAAAGCCAACCAGTTCTTCATCTTCTACATTGATGGGGATCTTTAGGCTGAGCCTACCAGGCTCAGCCAGCAGCAATCCCTCCGGACCGAGTTGAACAGCTGCTAGAAAACCCATGCTAAAGGGGAGACCCTCAATGGCAGAGACCGGTGTAACCGTTACTTCGGTATCGAATGCACCCACCAGATTACCGTCGGCGTCTACGGTGTACAACTTGTCGAACATCATTAGACTAAATGTCGTACCGTCTGCAGCTTCGCCATCCACAAAAAATGGGCCACCGCTACTGGAACCTTTTGCCATATGTTCTGTATCGAGGGTGACTTGAATTGAGATCGGGTTAGGCGTGAGCGGAAAATTATCCGCCGGGTCGTCACTTGATCCCTGGTCGGACGGGGGCAGGGTGGTTTCTGATGAATTTGGATCTGTGACAGAATTATCGTCCTGCGTAACATTGTTCGTTGAATCTGTTCCCTGTGTCAGGAAAGAACAGGCGCTTATAACCATTAATGCAATAATGCCGACCGATACGATCGTCGTACGTTTGGACTTCACCATCAATTATTCTCCTGTCTTGGAATCTGGAAAAGTGGGAAGGGTAAATACTAATCCACCAGTCTGGATAATATTTATCCAGATTATAACACGCGGGGTTTGCCTTGCTGCAGTTAATGTCAATTCCGGGGGTGATTTACGCTGCCGCAGGATTCACCACCCACCGCTCGGCTTGAGTCTACCCCTTCGGGGCACACCTATCCGACCCCGCCGAGTCTTGACCGGGTGGCTCAGCACTTTCGCCCGGAAAGAAAAAATGCAGGGCGACAAAATTATTATGGCACAAAACAGACCGCGTCAGTTTTTCAATCGCGGTCCGTGGCAAATCCATTATACGGCAGGTGTCAGGAGCGACCCCCCACCCGGCTTTCGCCAGGGGCATGCGAAGCACGTCTCCAAACAGGTGGAGAGGTCGGGAACCAAATATTCATCTGGAGAAAGTGGATGGGGATTCACCGAAGCGAAGTGTTGATTGCTACTCTTTACACCAGGGCTTTTACCATGCGATGAAAACCGTTATAGCCTATTCGCTTATACAAGGAACTTATTTTCACAGTATCGATGACATTAAATCCTATTCTTTCATACAACGATAAAGCTCTCGTATTCTCCACATCCACGGTTAGAGAAATTTTATTAAAACCCCGCTCTCTGGCTGTCTGCTCGGTCCCGGTTAATAAGAATTTCCCCAAGCCCAGTCCCCGACTGTCTGGTTTAATCGAAATATTGCTGATGAAATATTCGTCATTCTCGACTTCCTTAACACCAAACAGAGGGAATGCCCGCTTCACAAATCGGAAAAAGGTCCTGACTCCACTCACACGGATCAAATTAAAAGCCGTGGGCAACTCAAGCGATTTCATCACTCGTCCGGAATAGGCAACCACCAAGCCCGATACATTCCCTGATAATGTAACCACTTTCGTGAACTGATAGCTAAATCGATTGGATTTTCTCTGAAAGAGACGCATCAACAATCCCTGCGCAGTTTGCGCGTCATCCGATCCGAACAAATAATCAGCCATTTTTCCCATCGTCAAGTAAATCAGAGCAGACGCATCAGGAGCGAGTTGAGGAGTGGCTATTTTAATAATCGGAAGCACAGGAAAATTTTTCCCTTCTAATTAGCTGTCAATTAAATAAGCACTAAACCACTCGAGTTCGGTTGATACTGCCGAGTCTTGACTACATGGCTCAAGATCCGCGCCAAGCGAGGCAGATTGGCAAGACTACACAATGATTATGACACAAAACATCACAGACCGCGCCTGCCATTCAAGCGCGATCTGTGATGAATCCAATTTGGGGCAAGTGGCAGGGAGTGCAAGTGACGGACAGATGGGGTCGGTTTCAAGGTCCGTGCCTGGCTATGTGTTTGAAATTACCAGCAAAGTCGCAGCCAAAACCGCCCCCGCAGCCAGCAACGCGATCAGGATGACGATCCAGACTCTTCCGAGCGCGCGTTCAGCCGTAGTGACGACTGGCTGACCTCCCTCCCAGTCGATGCTGGAATTACACGTACTGCACATGGCGCTGCCTTCCAACAGCGACGAACCGCAGGCAGGACATTGGAATGTGTTCATGTTGCCCTCTCTTGCTTCCTTCTTGCATGTAAAGGGAATTCCTTATTTCATTATTCGACAGGCAATCAGGCTAAATCGACGCCAGCCGAGATGTCAGCCGCCAATCACTACATCCACCGCGCGAATTCCGTCCTCCGGTGGGCCATAACGCAACTTTGCCGTCGCGCCTCTCGTAAAGTCGGTGGACTCCAGGATGGGCTTAACGGTTTCAAACAATTTGTCCGCATCCGGGCCGTACATATACAGATATCCATCGCTCCCATCAGCCGCCACCTCGTTCCCGTCAAATTCCCCTGCATCCGCCTTTTCTATGGCTTCGATTAATTTATCCTCAAGGGCGAACAGCCGGGAAAGATCCGTAGAACCGTATGAAAAATGTACGATCACTGCATGCTCCATGTCCATCATAATTCCTCCAGAAGTCTCATTGAAATCAGGACAAAGTCATTGTTGTTGGTCTGTGATAAATCCAGTATACGGCAAGTGCCTCGGGCGGCAATGTAATCCTCGAAAAAGCCGCAGGTGACACAGACATAGGAGACCGCCGGCGAAGCCATGGTCATCATCCCTGTGTGGACGAACACGACCCCTTTCGCAGAAGCATATTTCAGTCCATCCGGCTTGGAATGCGCCCAAAAACGTGAAATGCCTGATTTGGGTCGCTGGTTTAGAACTGAGCCTTCACCCCAACTTCGCCGATTTTCTTGAAGATATCCGCGAAAGGCGTATCGCGCCGGTACAGGACCGCCGGCTGCCCGAGCGGGCAGTCCATGTCATGCGTCCCGGGATGATACGGTTTGCCATCAAAAAGACCCACCCACTGCCCCTCGGGAATCTCGATGCGGATGCGCCTGGCTCGCGGCTTCATCACTGGATACACCAGCAGGTCGTCTCCCAGGTAATAGGCATCTTTTTTACCCCGCCATTTTTCACCAGGATTGGTCAGGCAGAAGGGACGCATCATCCCGACCCCGGTCCTCTGTGCTTCGGAGGAGATATGGATCAGGTAAGGCGCCAGTGCGGCATGCATGCGGGTCATGGCGGCGAAGTGCCGCAGTGTCTCCTCGTCCTGCCAGGGCTGGGCGCCCGCCCAGGGGCGGTTGCCCTCATGGGTGCGCAGGACCGGCGAGAAGGCGTTGGCCTCGCTCCAACGGAAGAGCGCCCTCCTTCGTGCGCTTGATCCAGCGAAAGGAGAAATACCCTCCGGCGTCGGTATGGTAGTACTGCACGCCCGACATACAGCCGCTCAACCCGCCCGTTACCCCGGATGGCAGCCCGTCGTTGGGATTCCAGTACACCACCTGGTCGCCGCCCCAGTTCATATTCATGCTGCGCGTGGCGCCGGTATAACCGGAGCGATGGAAGATCAACACCTCGTTCTGCAGACCGGCTTCCTCGACCGCCTCACGGTTGAGCTGCGCCCAGAGCAGCGGGTACAGGTTGTGAAGGTCCGAGCCGGACCGCCCGTCAAAGAAACGCATCTGTTCGGTTACGTCCTCGGCATAGTCAGCCATCCAGCCGCGGACGCCCAGGTCAAGCGTGTTCTGCCGGATGATGACATCCTTGAACCAATGCCAGGCAGAAGGATTGGTCAGGTCCACACAGCCAATCTGGAATCCCGCCACCGGGGTGACCAGCACCTCTCCGCGGTTGTCTTTAACCAAATAGCCATTGTCCTTGGCGATCTTGAAATAGTCGCTTTCGGCATTAAAAGTAAGGATTGAGATAGGTCAGCCAGCGTATACCCTGCTCGCTGCGGCGCTTGATCTCCTCCTTGAGATTCGGATAGAGCTCGTCGTTGACGGCCCAGTTCCAGAACAGGCGCTTCCCCTGCCAGAAGATGCGCACTCCCGCCCAATCCTGAGTCCAGATGCCGGTGATTTTGGCGCCGGCTGAGAGCACACGGTCCACCGTCTCGCGGACGTAGGGCAGTCCGCCCTGGATGCCGAGCAGGCCTCCTTCGAAGACCCAGCGCGGCGGCTCAGGCATGATGCCGGTTCTATTGGAAAGTCGGCCCACCAGTTCCCTCAGGTCCCCGCCTGAAAAGATATGCAGGCGGCCTCCACCCAGGATCTCGACCCTGTGGCAGCCCGCTTGCGAGAAATCCATCAGGCTGTATCCGCCAGTGTCCAGCAAGCAGCCGTACCCGCGCGTCGAGAGGAACGAGGGCTGCGGGAAATAGGCGTTCCAATACTCGCCACCCGCAGCGGCAATGAGGTTGGCCAGCCAGGTGTACGGGCGCAGCGGGTGACGGCCGAGACCCATTTCGCTTGTCCAGATCGGGAACCTGCGCCCGCGCAGGTTGAGATGGCTGAACTGCACCCCGCCACCGTAGACCGCCTCCTCGCGCCGGGCAGGGAAGTTCACG
This sequence comes from uncultured Chloroflexia bacterium, assembly GCA_963709295.1. Classification (GTDB taxonomy): domain Bacteria; phylum Chloroflexota; class Anaerolineae; order Anaerolineales; family Villigracilaceae; genus JBGPQJ01. Next base: position 633,664 of record CAVPVW010000008.1, read on the forward strand.
CGGGCATAGTTGTATCCCTGCGGCAGATTGAGAGAAAAGGAAAAGGCGTTCTCCTTGGACTCAAACACCAGCTCGACCGAAATCTCTCCCTCAAAGAGACGCAGCCCCTGCTCTTGGACCTCGCCGCCGCGTAGCGCCAGCCAATTCCTGACCGGGTTGTGGATGCGGTGCAGGCCGCCCTCGGTGGATCGAAAATGAAAATCCGCCTGCCCCAACTCCAGCAGCGGGCTGGAGGCACTGTGGCGCAGGACCTCCGCATCACCCGCAAAGATGCTCACAATTCCGTTGTTCTTTTCAATTCGGGGCATTGCGCCTCCTGGCGGTGAAAACATCATCCTTTTTTGACCTGGATGAACATGGCCGCAATGGCGGAAAGCAGGAACATCACGCCGAACATGGCCATCATCAACACGTAGCCCGACTGGTCGGCGATGACACCCCCGATGTAAGCGCCGATGGCGCCCGCGCCGGCACCCGCCAGGTTCTGGATGCCGAAGAATTCTCCGGCGCGGTCCCGGGGGATGATGTCCGCACCCAACGCCCACGAGGCCACGTTGAACAGGGCATAGGCCAGGCCGATGATCGCCGCGGCGACGTACATGACCGGGACGGTAGTGCCAAACACGATCACCGTTACGCCGACAGCACCGATCACCCCGCTCAGGGCGGTCAGCAGCCGGCGGTCAAATCGGTCCGAGAGCCAGCCTGCCACCAGCCCAAAGAGAAGGATGAACACGCCCAGCACCATCGGCAGCGAACCGGCCAGGCTGGCAGCCTCATTCCCCGGCAGGTTGAACTTTTCCTGCACGAAGTACAAAAGGAAGACGGCAATATTATTGATCGCCACCAGAGCCGCCAGGCGGGAAATGATCAGCCAGAAGAAGGGCGTGTTCTTGCGCACGTCGCTGTCCAGATGGACAGCCAGGCTGGCAAAGATGCCTCCCACCACCGCCAGCGTCATCGCGACCACGCCGATCAGCCCAAAGGTAAAGCGCGAAGCTCCCTCCAGCCCTGGTACGATCACTTTGACGATCTGACCCAGCCCCAGGATGATTGCCGTGAACATACCGGTCATGAGCAGCAGGCTGATGAACGGTTTCCAGCTCAACGGCTCGACGGACGCCTCGTTGCGTTTTTCACGCACCAGCATGGTCAGCCCCATGCAGACCAGCATCACCGCACAGGTCACGACGATGGCAGTGGTCGTGTTCCCCGCGCCGATCATCGGGGCGATGACCAGGCCGACCAGGACCAGCGGCAGAGGCACCTCCAGCAGCATCTTGACGCCCGACGCGATGCCGCGCTCACCCTGCGGGACGATGTCGGGGATCAGACCCTGGGTCGCCGCCTGGGACATGTTGGTCGAGACCATCGAGAGCAGGTAGGCGGCAAAGAGAATCGCGTAGCCCCGCATCCCCTCCAGCGTGGCGATCCACAGCATGCTGAGGATGATGACCACTTCCAGGAGAGTCCCCAAAAAGATAAATGGCCGGCGGCGTCCCCATTTGAGGCGGGAGTGGTCGCTCAGAATGCCGAAGAGCGCCTGCATCAGGAGCGCCGTCATCAAGGCCCACAGCCGGATGGTGCCGAAGTAGGTTCCCTTTTGAGCCTCGCCGACGAAACCCTGCACCAATAGCGGGACCATAAGACCGGCCAGGACCTGTGAACGCAGGGTCAGGGCAAACCAATTGGAATTGATTAAGAGAAAATCATACCAATGCAACGTGCGGATTCTGGTTTCAGCAGCCATGGCATTCTCCTTTTTATTTAAATTCTAGGGGAAACGCTTCAGAAAATCACAAAATTAAAAGAAATCGCGGCTCAGGCTATTTCCAGAGCCAGGGGGCATTGGATGGTCATTCTTTCCTCCGGCACTTCAACCAAAATGAACGGCCAACCGGGGATGGAGGTCAAAATCTCATTCGCCTGCCCGCCCACCAGGATCGTATCTTCCATTTTTGCTCCGGCGATGGTCGGATTCCAGGCATAGGCCTGCCCGGCAGCAACGACATCTTCAGAGCCGGGCATTCCCAAAAACTCGCGCGGCTCATATCCCACCGCCCCGCCCTGGTGATGGAAGCGCCATTCGTCAGGAAAGCCCGCGGCAGCGTATTCGCGCTGTCCGGCACGGACAATCTCATCCAGCGAGCGATCGGGGCGGGTGTGGGCGATCAAGGCGGCATTGACATGCGCCGCCGCCCGGATCCTGTCCTGGCGATCCGCAGGGATGGGTCCAAAGTGAACCAGGCGCGAGATGGAACAGACCAGCCCGCGCTTGCGTCCGCTCAGCACCAGCAGGACATAGTTCTCCAGTTTTTTTTCTGTCGGCAGCGGGTGACGGAAACTGTAAATCCGCTCGTCCGTGGCAACCAAATTGACAATCGGTTAAATCCCGTACTTCTGGGCTTCACCCCCCAGCCATGAGGCGATCTCGTACTCGCTCATGCCGGGATAAATCGCCCTTGCAGTGGTACCCATCGCTTCGGCGCAGGATTTACCCAGCTGCCTAAATCGCTCCCCTTCGGCGGGTGTCAGGCTCGCCCGAAGCCTGGCCATTTCCGCACTGACCTCCTTGGCTGTGCCAAAGGGAACATCCGCAATGAGGGTCATTTTAGCGGTGAGCTTGTTTAGCTCCGCCATCGGACTCGTCCACGGCGAAACGCGAATTTCCCATCCCTGCCCGGCAAGATGATCTTCCTGTTCCAGGCGAGGCGCTTCGATATTGCTGGTGGCGAGGAAACAATGCTCGCGGGTCACCAGCAGCGAAGCCGCGCCTTCGGTTGTTGCCGTGTTGACGTAGGAGGCTGCACCGCAGGTCGCCCAGGCAAAACTGCTGACTCGCCGCAGCAACAATCCCTCGGCATTGTGCCTGTCGAGCAGGGCACGCATGATGGATAGCTTTCCCTGAAATTCTTCGCGGGCAGACGGCATATCAGAGGTCATTTCTTGAAATAGGGAATGGTGGAGGAGGCATGCGGCAACACGCCGATGCGCTCGCCGGGCTGTAAATCGGCCAGCGCCTGGTCCAGCGCGGATTGCAGGCTGCTGACCGGGTTCAGCAGCAGGGCGCGCGAAAGGGATGCGTCCATTTCGGAGCAGAACAGCAGGCGCACGCGGGACGCATCGCGGGCAATTTGGTAAGCCTTGTGCGGGCCAATTCAGAATCCTTCTGCGTTAAATCGCGCCATGACCTCCACGTAGGAAGTCTTACCCCGCATCCACGCCTCGTAATGCGGGCTGCCGGTGCCTTCGGGGCAGGCCGCCGCCAGGATGACGGTCCCGCCCGCGCGGGTGACCAGCGCCGCATGAGCCAGCCCTTTCTGGGCCTGGTAGAGGTTGATATCCTTGGGGTACCCGCCCGGCGAGGCGATGATCAATCCATACTCCGCGGACAAACTCACCTGGCAGACCTGCCTTGAAAGCGGGACGCCGGCCTGCATGACGGCACGCGGCTCGCCAGCCAGCACATGCACAATCTGCCTGCCGTGGTTCAAAATGGCGTTGAGCGCCAGGTGGATGTTAAACGCCTTGCCGATCTCTTCCACATCCTGCCGCGCCGGGTTGGTCTCATACTCTCCCAGCTTTGACATGGGATGCGCCATCAGGGTGTGATTCCGGTTGATGGTTTTTACCCCCGCCAGCCCGATTGCCGCGCTTTTAACGCCGCCCGAGAAGCCGACGAACTGGTGCGGCTCGATGTTGCCCACGACGATTTTAAAGTGGGATTCAATATAAGCCTTGTTCGACCAGACCGGCGTACCTCGCGAGGTCTCGCCCAGATTCACCAGCAGTTCATCATCTGCCCCATCATGAGAGATCACCCGGTAACGCTTCAGAATTTCATCGGGCAGGATGGAGGGAAACTCTTCGGGGGTCATCGGCGGGTGGGTGCCACCTGCCACAAAGAAGGTGATCGCCGAGTCAGGAATGCCGATGGAGGTCAACCGCTCCAACAGCGGCGGCAGGAGAAGGTGGTGCGGAACGGGACGCGTCTTGTCGTTAATGGCCACCGCCACCGAACGTGCCCCTGCAAAATCAGCCCAGTTCAAATTCACCTGCGGGTTCTCGAGCGCCGCACGAACGACATCCGACGGGTAAGCCGCTGCCGGGATATCCGGCGGTTCGATGATATCCACGCCCATGCATTCAGGGACACTGGCAGCTAAAAAGGAACGGCCATACGGGACGCGGATTTCCATCGCTTAAATTCAGAACGGGGTATACAAGATCGATCCCAGGCTGACCAGAGCCAGAACGACCGCCACGCAGGTGCCGACCAGCAGAGGTTTCAACCCGATGCGGCGCAGGCTCGCGATATCCGTGTTCAATCCCACGCCAGCCAGGGCCATCAGGATGGCAAATTTCGAAATCTCCTCGCAAATTTTCAAGAATGAAGCCGCAGCCATCAAATCTCCCGGCTCGGAAACGCTTTGCGGCATAACCAGAAGGGCGATCCCCGCTGTGCGAACCAGTGACATGAGTAAAAATCCGATCACAAAACCGGGAATCATCTTGCGCCAATCAAAACGTGAAGCCTGCGCGGCATAGTCGCTCATCCCCCGATTGAACCCGTGTGCATATACCACGCCAAAAAGCACAATCAACGGAGCCATCAGGGTGTTGCGGGTCAGCTTGACCACCGTAGCCACATTAAGAGCGGCCTCGCTGAAGATCGATCCGACCGCCACCACCTGGGAGGTATCGTTGACGGCCGTGCCCGCCCACAACCCAAAGGCACGGTCAGTCAGCCCGGCCAGATGGCCGACAAAAGGATAAACAAGCACCGCCAGCAGCCCAAAGAGGGTGATGGTCGCCACGGCAAAACTCACCTCTTCGTCATTCGCATCCAGCACCGGGGCGGTGGCCACGATGGCGGAATTACCGCAGATGGCCGTACCCACGCCGATCAACGCAGCCAAGCGGGCCGGAACTTGAAACAACCGGCCGGCAAAATAGGCGAGCGCCAGCGCAATCGAGATGCAAGCCATGACCAGCAGCAGCGCAGTCAGGCCGGTGGCGATCACATCCTGAAGGCTCAGGCGCAGTCCCAGAAGGATAATGCCAAACCGCAGAATGCGGTGGATGGAAAATTTAATTCCCGCCTGGACGCGGTCGCCAAGCGCAACAGCGTTGCGCAGGTACAGGCCCAGCGGGACAGCCACAAGAATTTCACTGATGGATTTACTCAGCGTGGGGTCGGAAATCAGCCCGTGGATGAAGCGGGCGGCAATGGCAACGCCCAGCACCAGATGCAATCCGACCCAGGCTTGTTTTATTTCAATGGAAAATTTTTGCGAAGTTGAAGCCATTAAGATGCCTTTAAAGAATTCCCCGCCAACAGAAAAAAACGCAAAGCGCAAGACAGAATAGACCGCATTACGCTTTGCGTTTCAGGAACTCCAGACTAAGCGCTGCGATAGAGCTTCGTGATCACAAACTCATCGTGGTGCAGCGTTTCGGCATTCGTCAGGCGGCCGTTGATGGTGTGCGCCATCATCTCCAGGGTTCGATCGGCGGCGCCGTCCAGGTTGTATTCGAAACGCAGCATGCCCGAAATGTCCACATCGATATGCTCGGACATGGTCTCGACCGTCAGCGGATTGGCGGAGAGCTTGATCACCGGCTCGATCTTGTTGCCGATGATGTTGCCCTGCCCGGTGGTGAACAGGTGCACCACGGCACCGGCCGCGCAGCACAGCGTCACCATTTCCGCGGCGGCGCTGGATGAATCCATGAAGTGCAGGCCGGGGCCTTTCGGCTCCTCGGCCGGTTCGAGGAAGGAAACAACCTTGCAGCGTCCCATTTTCTCGACATTGCCCAGCGCCTTCTCTTCGATGGTCGAAAGACCGCCGCGGATATTGCCTTCGGTGGGCTGGGTGCCGAGCAGACTGACCCCCTGGGAGTCGACCAGTTCCTGGTAATTGTCGAAGGCGGCCTTGAACTGCGCGGCAATTTCCGGGGTGGCACACTGTTCCATGATTTTGTCTTCGGCGCCGGTCACTTCGGTGGTCTCGCCGAAGAACAGCGTGTTGCCGTTCTTTTCCAGCCGCTCGAAAACCCGCCCAACCGTCGGGTTGGAGGCCAGGCCGCTGGTGGTGTCCGATTCGCCGCACTTGGTCGAGACCCAGATCTCCTCCCACGTAACCGGCACACGCGGCAGCTCGGTCGCGTAATGGACGAATTCCTTGGCTTTGCGCGAGGCCATCTCGATGGTCTTCAGGTCGCCGTAGCGTTCGATGCTGAACCGGCCACGGGCTTGCCGGTCACGGCGATCCCCTTGACCATGTAGTCCGTCCAGTTGGGCTCGATGCCGATCACAACCACGGCAGCCACATTGGGATTTTTCCCGGTGCCGATCAGGGTGTTGAAGGTCAGGTCGAGGTCGGCGCCAAACTGCAGGCGCCCATAGGGGTGCGGCAGGGCGGTGGTCCCGCGGATCAGACTGGCCACGCCTTCGACGGCGGCATTGGAAATATCATCCACCGAAAGGATGAGCACATGATTACGAATGCCCACCCGTCCGTTGTCGCGGCGGTAACCAGTCAGGGGAATATCTTGATAAGTGGCCATGAGATCTCCTACTTCGAAAGAACCTGGGATTTGCTGGCAGCCCAGCGCAGGCTTTTAATATTATGAATATGGACATGCTCGCCAGCCATGATTTTGACGGACGCATAACCGATTTCACGCCCATACTCGGTGATGTGCTTGTCCTGCGCCAGGTCACTCATGGCGACCTTGTGGCCCAGCGGAACATCGCTGACCAGCTTGATCTGCTTGACATCCTTACCCTCGAGGGTCACCACCCCGATTTCCTCGCCAGCTTTCAGATCCATGACCGCGACCCCGACATCGTCCGTCGCTTCGTGCAATAAAATTCCTTTTTTCATAGTTATCTCCTAATTGAAAATGATGATTAAGATAAGGCAATGACTACTCGTAAGGAGTCTGGTCCCAGAATTCCTGGAAACGCTGCAATCCCAGCGCCGTATAAGGGTGATCGAAGGCTTCCTTGAACACCGCCAGACCGGCGGTGACGATATCCGCGCCGGAGCAGGCCGAGTCGACGATCTGGCGCCCGTTGCGCACGGCCGCCACGATGATCTCCGTGCTGAAGCCGTAATTTTCGCGTACGGTCACAATCTCTTCGATAAAGCTCGTGATCTCCTCGCCATTCGATTCTTTCCAGCCGATGAATGGCGAGACGAAGGCCGCGCCCATGCGCATGGCCTGCAAGGCCTGGACGGTCGAGAAGACCAGGGTCAGGTTGAGCGGATACCTTTTTCCTTCAGCACCGCGACCGCTTTGAAACCGGCTTCGGTGGCGGGCAGTTTGATGACAAAATTGGGGCTGATGGCCGCCAGTTTTTCGCCCTCGGCGACCATTTTTTCGTATTCCGTGTGGTGCGGGTTAACCTCCACCGACACCGGCTTGTCCGTCCCTGCCAACAGGCTGCCGATTTCGCGGATCACGGCATGAACGGCTTGCCCGAAGCCTGGACGTGGCGCGGATTGGTGGTCACGCCGTCCAGATTCCACATTTTGAGCGCATATTCGATTTCGCTGACGTGGGCACTATCTAAAAAGAATTTCATCTCTAACTCCTTAAGGTGTGATGATTACATCCGAACTAATCGGACTCCCGTTGGCATGGGCTTCAGCGCCCCTTCGGAGTCGACCAACAGATCCAGACCCGGGCAGTCTGATCCCTCGCGGGTTGACCAAAGCCCAGATTTCTTCAAGATCCAGATCAGGCTTCAGTTCGCCGGTATGCTGCACCACCGGACCCAAGCGGCAAGAGGGTTCCTTCCCGCCCAAAGACCGGGATGTGGTCCAGCGGCACCGTCCGCTCGAAACACGCCCGGGCCTTCCAGCCAGGCCTGGTTCCAGATGTCGAACCATCTCCCGGCCGGCAGGTAAAACCGCACCGCGTCCGCCGGGCACCACCACCGGAACCACCAGCAGGGACGGGCCCAGCATGTACTGCTGGTCGAATTGCCAGGCCAGCCGGTCTTCGGGGAAGGCCAGCACCATCGCGCGCATGACCGGCATGCCCGTGTCGGCTGGCTTCCAGGGCGCAGCCTTGCAGGTAGGGGATCAGACGGTAGCGCCAGTCCAGCCATTTGCGGATGATCGCTTCTGCTTCATCGCCATAGACCCAGGGCTCACGCTCGCCCAGCCCGTGAAAGCGGGTATGCGAAGCACATCATGCCGGCCTGCGCCCAGCGGACGTACAACTCGGGCTCCGGGATTGCCGATCGCAAAGCCGCCGATATCGTGGGCATAGAACGGCCCGCCGCTCATGCCCCAGGCCAGCCCGCCGCGGATGCTGGCCGCCAGCCCTTCCCAATCGCACTGCGGGTCGCCGCCCCACTGCACCGGGTAGCGCTGCCCGCCCGCCCAGGCGGCACGCCCCCAGACCAGCGGCTCATCCTGGCTGTACATCTGTCGCAGCCTCAAAGACGCAGCGGTTGTAGAGCAGGGTATACACATTGTGCAGGCGTTTGCCGCTGTCGCCATTGAAGGCGACCACATCCTCCGGGACCGCTTCGCCGTAGTCGGTCTTCATCACGCTGACGCCGATATCGATGAAGCTGCTTGTGCTGGTCGCGGTACCAGCGGTAGGCCTCCGGGTTGGTGAAATCGATGATCCCGCTGGGCATCAGGTGCGGCCAGATTTATCATATGGCCACGGGAACCAGCGGTGAATATACGGGTCGCCGGTCGGCAGTTTTAAGCAGGTAGCCTTTGTCTGCCAGCTCGTTGAAAAGCGGATTGCGGGTAGAGATGTAGGAATATTCCCACAGGTTCAGCCGGATGCCCATCGAGCGCAGCTTTCGGACAAAACCGCCGGGTCGGGATAGCGCTCCGGGTCCCAGTGGAAGTCGAAGCGCACTTCCATGGTGTGCCAGGCGCGGCCGTCCAGCACCATCACATCGCAGGGGATCCGGCGCTCGCGCAGCTTTTCCGCCACTTCCAGGGCGATCTCGCGGTCTTGTAATAGGCCCTGGACATCCAGATGCCGTAGCTCCAGCGCGGCGGCATGCGGCGCCCGCCCGGTCAGGAAGGTGTAGCGTTCCATCATCTCCGCCGGGGAATCCGCGGCGATCAGGAAGAGGTCCAGCTCGGCGTCATGGACCTGCAGGATATAGCTGCGGTGCGACCACTGGGGATAGCCGACCCCGTGGCGTCACTTTGGACGGGGTGTGCACAAACAAGCCCCCAGCCCTGCGGGCTCCAGGCAAAGGGCGTATTTTTATAAGAGAGTTCGGAGTTGACCGCGGTGGCGTCTTCGTTCCAGCTGTGGATCAGCTGCCCGCGCCGGTTGAGCGCGCCCATTTCTCGCCCAAGCCAAAAACCGGCTCATCGTTCCCCAGCGCCAGGCGACCAGCCAGGAATTGCCCTTTTGGCAAAGGGAGAAAACCGCAGACTGCCCTTCGATGGTGCGGTCGGTGACCGACTGGAGCAGCAGCTTCCCACCGCGGAAAAAGCGGATGCGCAGCGGGCCCGTTGAGCAACTCCAGGGTCAACCTCGCCAGCTTGTGATCCGATAACCCTTGGGAATGGCTGTCACTTCCAGCTGAAGATTTTCTGGCTCGGGCCTGACGAGGATGCCATAATCCGGCTGGCTGTGCTCCGCCCATGGACCTCAGCCGCAGGATCCCCGGTGCATAAGCGCTGATCTCGAAAATCCCCGGCCAGGGTCCGCAATAATGACGCTGGCGGATGTCTGTCTCCTTGAGCGAGAACGACTTCCAGCGGCTCGTAGCCTTTTTGTAATATGTATGCCTTCGTGATGACAGGATCATAGCATTGCTCCAAATAGTGCTTTTATTTCATGCCGGTCGTGGCAATCCCGGTGGTGATGTATCTCTGTAGGAAGGCAAAGACGATGGTGATCGGCAGCAGCGTCAGCACGGTCATTGCCAGGATGAGATTCCACTGCACATTGAGTTCGCCCTGGAAGGAAGACAACCCCACTTGCAGGGTGAAATATTCGCTGCGGCTCAAGACAATCAACGGCCAGAGGAAGTCATTCCAGCGCCACATCACGGAGAAGATCGTCAACACGGCCAGGGCCGGTTTTGCCAGCGGCAGGATGATCTGCGCGTAAATCCGCCACTCGCTGGCTCCATCGATGCGGGCGGCGTCGATCAGCTCATCCGGGAATGGTGAGCATGTACTGGCGCAGCAGGAACACCCCGGTCGGCGTGGCGGCCGCTGGGATGATGATGCCCAGCAGGTTGTTATTCCAGCCGACATTCGTGATCACCAGAAACACCGGGACGAGCACCACCGAAAGCGGCACCATCAGCGTGCTGATCATGATCATAAAAATGGCCTCGCGGCCGCGGAAATTGATATTTGCTCAGGGCAAAGGCCGCCATGCTGTTCACCAGCAGGGTGAGCAGCGTCGCTGTCACCGTCACCACCACGCTGTTCCACAGATAACGCCCGAAGTTAAAACTTTCCACGCCTTCAATGTAGTTCTCCAGGCCAAAATAGACCTTTTCCACCGGCTGGCGCTGGTTGATATTGACCTTGATGATCTCCTCCGGGTTGGCCGGGTCGACCAACTGCGCTTCCAGGCCCAACGCGTCGCACCTGGGCCAGGGTTTGAGTGCTGCCGTCCTCAAAGGTAACGACATATAACGGCAGTGGTTCTTCATAGCCCTCCACCACCACCGTCTCCTGGCGGTAGGGCAGCAAAGCGCGGCGGGAATTTGACGATTTCGCCAGATGTCTTGAACGAGGAAAACACCAGCCACACAATAGGCACAAACATGATCAGGACTCCCATGACCAGGTACACGTAGGAGAGCACGTCCGTAAAATCGAGCCTTTTGCGGCCCTTGGTCAGGCGAAGGAACTTAAGAATTGAGCTCATGTTTAATTCTCCTCCCGCCGCATGGACAAGTTGAACAACCGTCAACACCACCAGCACGCCGGCCATCAGCAGCGAGGCCGCCGCCGCAAGGCCGAACTGCTTGTTCGGGCTCGAAAAGCCATAGTTGTAGATATATTGCACGAGGTAAAGCGTCGCCGTCCCCGGCCCGCCGCCGGTAAAGGCGAAGACGATGTCGAAAACCTGAACCGCCCGGATCAAGGACAGGACGAGCACAACAACCATGGTTGGCATCAGTAGAGGCATGGTGATTTTCGAGAAGGATTGCCAGGGATTGGCCCCATCGATCGCAGCAGCCTCATACAAATCGGCTGGGATCGATTGCAGCCCCGCCAGCAGGATCAGCATATAAAATCCCATGAAGGCCCAGATGCTGATCATGATCACCAACATCTGAGCCGGATTGAGCATTAACCAGGAAGGGGATCTTGTCATAACCGAGGCTGGTAAGCATCCCATTGACCAAGCCATTCTCCTGCAAAATCCATTTCCAGATCAGGGATACGACAATGGGGGAAAGCAGCACCGGGTAAAAAAACACGCTTCGGAAAAATCCGCGCGCTTTTATATTGCGATTAAGGATCAGGGCGGTGATCAACGAAAACAATACCATCAGGGACACTTGAAGCACCACGTACTCGATGGTGTTATAGACCGCCCGCCAGAACAAATCCTCGCTGCAGGTGCGGGGATCAAGGTAATTTTCGCAGACGATCAAACGTTCAAAGTTGGCGGTGCCGACCCACGGACGATCAAACGGTGAAAAGGAAGCGCCCCCTGTAAACGCATATACAAAGTTGAGCAGCATTGGAAAAAGAATAAAAATGCCAAAGATCAGCAGGTTTGGTAAAACAAAAACATAAGGCATGCCGCGCACCCCGACGATGCGTTGTATGAAGCTGAAGAGGATGTCCGTCAGGGAAACCACCTGATCATAGGTGGATCCAACCCCTTCACTGAAAGTATTTCCAGCCCGGTTAACCGCCTTTGAAGACATTGTCCCAGTCCAATCTGGTGGGGCACAGCAAGTACGGAGCTGCACCCCACCCAGACCAATGGAATGTTACTACTTTGCTTCTGCGATCGCGTTGTCAATATCCTGCTGGAGATTGACAAGCATCTCGTCGAGGCTCAATTCTCCACTCAGATATTGGGCAATCCGGTTTGCGCTGTTGCGATAATACGCAAAGGCATAGGGATGGACATTCAATGAGACTGCCTGTTCCGTCAGCTTGGGCACTTCTGCCGTATACGCGGACAGGGCAGCCAGCACGAACGGGTTGGTTGTATTGAACTCAACACCTTGTTCCGCGACTGCCTTATTTGCAGGCAGGGAGGATGCCCCGGCTGAGAAAGCAGAGTAGTTCTCAGGCTGGGTCAGGAATTCCACCAGCATGGCAACCTCTTCGGGATGTTCGGTATCCGCGAAGGCGGCGACGGCAGAACCCCCAGCAATACCCGTGGAACCACCCTCACCCGTGGGGTTGGGCACAACCACCCAGTCGAACGCATCCCCGACATCCTTGGCAAGACCGTTGATCTGCCACGAGCCGGACATGCACATGACCAATTGGCCTGATTTGAATGCAGCGATGCAGCTGTTGACGGGTTCAGCACCCAACCAGACTTCGGCGGGGGTAATCCCCTCGTCGTGCCAGCTTTTCACGAGCTCAACGAAAGAGCGGAATCCGGGAGTGTCCACTGTAAAGTTACCTTCCGCATCAATCAGGGTCGCGCCCTTGCTCATCGCCGGTCCGGCAATACGTTGGCCCGTGCGGTCGACCGCGATGGCATATTGCACACTTGTCGCCTCGGCGACTTGTTTGGTCAATTCAGTCCATTCTTCCCAGGTGGTGCCTTCGCCCGGCAATTCAATTCCTGCCTGGTCGAAGAGAGTCTTGTTGACATACGGGCCGGTCACAGTGAGGGCATCCGGGTAACCGCCGTAGCCCAAGGCAGCCAGAATGGGGGCCGGGAAGTTGGCTTCGTAGGCGGCCGCATCGGCGAGCAGGGGGCGCAGGTCCAGCAACTTGTCTTTGTAGGCGCCAAAGTTGGTGATCCGGGCAAGGTCAGGGCCTTCGCCGCTTTCCACCTGAACGGGAAGTTGTTCATCGATGGTCTTGTAGGGCACGACGTCAAGGACGACGGTAATGTACGGATATTCCGCCATGAATTTGTCCAAGAGGGGCTTCATGACATCGGCTTCGACGCCATCCGCATAATAGGTAAAGCGCAACTCAACCGGTTCCTTCGGGGCTTCGGTTGGAGCGGGCGCTTCGGTGGGGGCAGGCTTCTCCGTTGGGGCAGGAGGCTCAGTAGGTTCGGGGGTTGCAGCTGGAGCGCACGCTGCCAGGAGCATGACCACTGCAAGAAAAAGTACAAACAATTTGGTTGCTTTCATCTTTCTTCTCCTAATTTAATGATAGTGATTGGATTATGGTTTTTGATATAATCCGAGAGTTTTATACCTGCTTCACCTCCACTTTCTCCATCCTGAGGGACGGCAAATTGATCAAATCAGCAAACGTGTGTAACTCCTCGACATAATCGCCATAGGTCAATGAGACATGATGCTCCAGGCCCTCACGCATGAGCAGGTCGAGGAAAACCCGGGCATGACAATCCAGCTTAAGGATGCCGGCCGTTCCGCTGAACGGTTTGGGCTCTGCCATCATCCGTCCATGCCCGTACACGAGCCGCAGGGTCCCCGTGGCCTGGCTGAGCCGCGCCAGCGTGACCTCTCCCTCCTTCAACGGAAAATCCATCACCAGCGGCACTTTGCGGTTCGAGTGGATCTCGCCGTGAGGCTGCGCCGATGGCTCGGCCATGGACAGGGGCGCCAGCCCGCAGTGCCACAGGGCAACCCGGTCCTTATCCGTATCCACGCCCACCATGTCGGTGCCAAACGCAGCGGCGCCTGAAAGCCACTGCAGCAAAAGCTGGGTAATCGTGCCATTGATGTCCGCTTCGCAGCTGCAGGGCAGGGGCTTCTCAGATCCAAATCCGTCGCTGAGCATCGACATGGCCCCACAGGCAGCGCATCCCATCTCGGTAAAAAATTCCGGCCAGCACCTCACCGCCAAGCCATCAAGATTTTCTTCAACAGCGATCTCGCGCAAGGCGTGATAAACGCTCAAGGTTCCTTTGAGTGGAGTCTGTTCCAGGGAAGCCAGGTTGTCCAGTTTTGCATCCAAAGCCGCCCGTGTTTCGGAAACCCGCGGCTCAGGGATGGCCCGTGCACGGGAAAAAACCTCCTCAAGCGGAATGCGTCGTATCCGGATGCCAAACAGGCTCTGGAGGCGGCTTCATCGAGGTGGCACGAATCCATCCCAACAGGATGCTCCCCCACCACGCCGACGCGGGCTGTTTTCAACTTTCGACGAAGAGCACCCGCTGCCGCAACGGCCCGGATTTTGCGGATTATGCCGGCATCCTGGGGCGTCCCGTAGGCATAATCGTACTGGCGCTTTCGCAGGGTCAGCGCATGCCCAGCAAGGTTGATACCGCACAGGGAATTAAGCCGTAAACGACCTCCGGTCCACTCTTCCGGGATCGCCCACAGAAAAATGGGAGCCTCGACACTATCCGTCAGCGCAGCCACCATGGTGCTGTCGGCGAAGGTCGCCTGGAAGATAAGCAGGAGGTCTATCGACTCATTGGCGAGCACCCTGGCTGTTTTTTCCGCCTGGGCAAGATCGCTGATCGGCTGATCCGGCTCAAACAGTTGCAGCCCGGATGACCGCAGCTGTTCCCGCGCCTGACGAATCATTTCCTCGGCCAGCGGAACATCGAACGTGGTGCGCACGATCGGCAGGAAAGCAATGCGAAAGGATTTCATACCTGTTCCAACATACTTGGTTGTTCCTGCCCATAAAAGAAAACCATCAGCGCCAGAGCCGCAGCGCCGATGACCCCCGCCTTCCAGCCAAAGCGGGTGGCCTGCATGGTCACGCGTTTCCCCAGGCCGCCGAAGGCCATCTGCTGGACGGTGCGAATGGTCGGTTCCAGGAAGATATCCTGGCCCTGCGCGAAAATACCCCCGAACAGGATCAACTGGGGGTTGAATAGATTTACCAGGCCGGCCATGGCCACACCAAGATAATAGGCGCGCTCCTCGAGCATGGAACGGACCTCGCTGTCCCCTGCGCGGGCAGCCTCAAAAACACGCTCGATCGGCGTGAGATCCTGCCGCTGGCGCATGGTCTGGGAGAGTAGGCTGGTTGGTTTTACACGGATAATATTCTCCACCCAGCGCAATATGGCAGGCGCAGAGACGAGGGTCTCGAGGCAGCCGCTGTTGCCGCACCGGCAAGGTTCTCCGCCGTGCAACAGCATGGGCGTATGACCAATTTCGCCTGCACCGGAGATGCTTCCGCGGAAGACCTGTCCCCGGGATATCAAACCCGCGCCCACACCAATTCGACCGTACACAAAAGCCAATGAATCAACGCCGCGCCCTTCGCCAAAGTATGTTTCCCCGATCGCCATGGCCCGCACATTGTTATCGACGAACACCGGCAGGTGGAGCGCATTCTGGAAATACTGTCGAAGTGGCACATCGTGCCAATTCAAATTGGGGGCAATGAGGTTGATGCCCGTCGAATAATCAACCAGTCCCGACGTCCCGATACCCACGCCGAGAATCTTTTTGATGTCAACCTGGCTGCCTTTGATGACCCCTTTGACCAGGGCAACAATCTTCTTTAAGACAAGCTCCGCCGGCGCTTCAATATCGAATTGTTGCTGCTGGTTGTAAAGCAATTCCGCATGGAGATTGGCCACCGCGACCCTGAAGATGCCCACGCCGATATGGATCCCGATCACATACCGGGCATTGGGCTGCAGCCGGATGCCCGTGCGCGGACGGCCCACCGGGCGCAGTTCTCCCTGGTCCAATCCGGAATCTTCACCCTGAACAACGATGCCCTGTTCGATCAGTTCGGATATTAAATTTGTGATGGTTGTGTTGGAGAGGTTCGTCTTTTTGGCAAGCTGGACTCTCGATAGAGTCTGCTCATTCAGCAAGCTGAGCAAAATGACCCGCACGTTATGCAGCTTGACGTAGTTGATGTTGCTTCCCTGGAAGTTCAATTCGGTCACCGGTTTTTTCCAAAGGGATAAAATGGAATAATTATTTTCTTAACTTGAATAAATAATTATTTACATTATAGTGATTTTTTTACTTGTTGTCAAACGGTAAGACGAAAAATTCAATCTTTGTTTCCCGTTCGTGATCACCTGACCGTAATCCCCTTCGAAGAAACATCGATCCTGCGCCTCGACAACCGCGCCTGGTTTTCGTCCAGCGCAGCGGTGACGGGCAGATTTCCTGTGGATAGTGTCGTTCGTCACTAGACTCAGCCGTCAAATCCGCGCTATACTTTAACTGGTATGACCACTTACCAGTTAGGGATCAATATGGATTGGAAACCGCCCGAAAAACCCGCTGAACTGGCCGAGTCCCGCCTGCTGGAGGGCATCCTGTCCGGCCGCTTCCCGGTCAACAGCAACCTGCCCGGGGAGCGCGAGCTGGCCGTGCTGATCGGCGTCACCCGCCCCACCTTGCGCGAGGCCATGCAGCGGCTGGCGCGCGACGGCTGGCTGGACATCCAGCACGGCAAGCCCACCCGCGTGCGCGACTACTGGCGCGAGGGCAGCCTGGGAATCCTGACCGTGCTGGCTCACCTGCCTGCCGAGCAATCCCCTGATTTCGTCATCCACCTGCTCAACCTGCGCATCCTGCTGGCGCCGGCGTACGCCCGCCAGGCGATCCACAATGCCTGCGAAGAGGTCGCCCAACTGCTGGACGGATACTCCAGCCTGCCTGATACACCCGCCGCTTTCGCCCGCGCCGATTGGGACCTGCACCGCCTGCTGACCCAGCAGGCCGACAACCCGATCTTCCGCCTGCTGCTGAACAACTTCGAGAACCTCTACCTGTTGGTGGCCGAGCGCTACTTCGCCTTCCCCGAATGCCGTGCCAGCTCGTGTTCATTTTATGCGGAACTGCTGGCCTGCGCCCGCGCCTGTGATGAGCAGGCCGCTGAAGATCTGACGCGGCGGGTGATGGAGGAAAGCCTGGCTTTGTGGACGAAGCTTCAGAAATAGCAGATCACATCTTCGCAGATGTCGTAGTTGCTATTGAAAGGGAACAACTATGAAACGCTGGAATGGATGGGGGAATGTTGAAACAATCTATCCTCTGCCGCCCTCGGCGGAAGCCTATCTTGCCGACCGCCTTGGCAGCCTGAATCCGCAGCCGGATGCCAGTTACGAGACAGCTCTCAAATCCGTCCCCGCCTCGCGCCTGCCCGCCCACCCGCTGGTGGATACAACCCCGGGAGCACGCCTGACCCATGCCCGCGGACAATCCCTGCCGGATTGGGTCGCGCTGCGCACGGGCGACATCCAAACATTTCCGGACGGCGTGGCTTTCCCGGCTTCGGACGAACAGGTGCAGGCGCTGCTCCTTTTCGCGAAACAGGCCGGGGCGCTGGTCATCCCCTACGGCGGCGGCTCGAGCGTGGTCGGGCATATCAACCCACCCGGGACCGATTCTCCGGTCCTGACCCTGTCATTGGAACGGATGACCCGCCTGCTCGAGCTGGATGAGGTCGGCCGCACGGCGGTCTTCGAAGCCGGCGTATCCGGCCCTGCGCTGGAAACTCAATTGGCGCAGCACGGCTATACCCTCGGTCATTTCCCCCAATCGCACGAATATTCGACCCTGGGCGGCTGGGTCGCAACGCGTTCCTCCGGGCAGCAGTCCTATCACTACGGGCGGATCGAGCAGCTCTTTGCCGGCGGTCATGTCGAGACCCCGCGCGGACCGCTGGAGCTGCCTCACTTCCCGGCTTCGGCCGCCGGCCCGGACCTGAAGGAGCTGGTGCTGGGCTCGGAAGGCCGCCTGGGCGTTATCACCCGCGCCCGGGTCCGCATCCGACCTCGGCCTCAGGCTGAGCAGTTCCACGGCATCTTCTTCCCCACCTGGGAACAGGGCGTCGAGGCGGTCCGCTCGATGGTCCAGGAGGAGCTGCCGGTCTCGATGCTGCGTCTGTCCAATCCGCAGGAGACCGGGACCACTTTGATCCTGTCCGGCAAGTCCTGGGTCGGGACGGCCGACCACGGGCTGAAGTTGATCGGTTATGGCGACCGGCGCTGCCTGCTGGTCTTCGGCCTGACGGGTTCGGCGTCGCTTGTGGCCCGCACGCGCCGCCAGGTGGCTGCCGTGGCACGCCGCTTCCGCGGGCTGTTCGTCGGCTCGGTCGTCGGGCACACCTGGCAGAAGAGCCGCTTCCTTTCACCCTACCTGCGCAACACCCTGTGGGAGCGCGGCGTGGCCATCGATACCATCGAGACCGCTCTTCCGTGGGCGAACGTGATGGAGGCCTCACACGCCATCCCGGCCGAAATTGTCGAAGCCGCCCGCGGGCGCGGTGAGCAGGTCCTGGCCTTCAACCACCTCTCGCATCTCTACCGCGACGGAGCCAGCGTCTACACCACCTTCCTCTTCCGCCGCCTGAGCGACCCGCAGGAACTGCTCGCGCTGTGGAACGACATGAAGCGCTCGGGCAGCCAGACCCTGCAGCGCCTGGGCGGGACGATCACCCACCAGCACGGAGTCGGCAGCGACCACGCGCCCTACCTGCCCGCCGAAAAAGGATACCTCGGCATGGACGCCCTGCGGGTTGCCTGCCAGTCTTTTGACCCGGACGGGATGATGAATCCCGGCAAGTTGTTCTGATATCACAGTCATCACGGAGTTTTTTATGGAATGGAGCAAAGGTTGGCGTGATCAAGCCTGGTCGCAATTGGACCGGGAATGGGATGTGCTTATCCTCGGGGGAGGCATCACCGGCGCCGGCATCCTGCGCCAGTGCGTGCACGCCGGGCTCAAGGTGGCATTGGTGGAGGCGCACGACTTCGCTGCCGGCACCTCCAGCCGGTCCTCCAAGCTGGTCCACGGCGGGATGCGTTATCTGAAGAATGCCCAATTTCGCATCACGCTGGAATCGGTGAGCGAACGCGAGTACCTGCTGAAGCAGGGCCGCGGACTGGTCAACCGGCTGGGCTTCCTCTATACCTGCCTGCCCGGCGATAAGACGCCCGGCTGGGTTTTCCACAGCGCGTTAATCCTCTACGACCTGATGGCCCGCCAGTGGAGCCACCGCTCCTACGACAATGATGACCTGCGCGAGTTGTGCCCGGCGCTGCGCGGCACCGACCTGCGCGGCGGCTTCCGCTTCTTCGACGCCAACACGGACGATGCCCGCCTGGTACTGCGCCTGATCCGCGAATCGGTCGCCGGTGGTGGCCTGGCGCTGAACTACGCCCGGGCGGACCATCTGCTGAACGACAGGACCGGCCAGGTGTGCGGCGCGGTGATCAAGGACGCCTCCGGCGAGTCGCAACGGCAGGTCGAAGTGCGCGCGCGGGTGGTGATCAACGCCACCGGCGCCTGGGCCGACGGGCTGCGCAGCAAGGCCTGGTCCGTTCGCACGGCAGACCTGAAGCCGCACCTGCGCCCGCTGCGTGGCAGCCACCTGGTGCTGTCATCCTCCCGGCTGCCTCTGTCGCGCGCGGTCTCTTTCATGCACCCGGTTGACGGGCGCCCGGTGGTCGTCAGTCCCTGGGACGGCGTGATCCTTTTCGGCACCACCGACGTCGACCAGGGGCCGGAGCTGCCGACCGACCCGGCCATCAGCGGCGGCGAGGTCGAATACCTGCTGACCGGCCTGCAGAAGATCTTCCCGGCTGCCGAACTGACCGCCGCCGACATCCAGGCCACCTACTCCGGCATCCGCCCGGTGGTCGATACCGGCAAGGCGGACCCCTCCAAGGAATCACGCGAGCATGCCATTTGGGAGGAGAACGGCCTGCTGACCGTCAGCGGCGGCAAGCTGACCACCTTCCGCGTGATGGCCCGCGATGCGCTCAAGGCTGTCCGCCGCCGGCTGGGCCGGCTGCCCTTCGACCCGAAGACGCCTGTGCTCGATCCGTTGCCGCCAAAGGGCGAGTTGGCGCTGGCTGAATCCGACCTTCCCGCCGGTCAGTGCCTGCGGCTGTTGGGCCGTTATGGGACTCAAGCGGCAGAAGCGATGTGTTCCAACGGGCAGGACGAACTGACCTCCATCCCCGGCACCATCTACCTGTGGGCGGAGCTGCGCCAGGCCGCGCGCCAGGAGGCGGTGATCCATCTGGACGACCTGCTGCTGCGCCGGGTGAGGTTGGGGTTGGTGGCGCCGGACGGCGGCATGGACCTGATGGAACATATCCGCGCCATCGTCCAACCCGAGCTGGGCTGGGACGACGCCCGCTGGAGTGCGGAGGAAGATTCGTATCGCCAGCTGTGGGTCAAATCGTATCGTTTCGGATAGAATCATAGTCACACACAACAAGTGAGCGCAGAGTCCTGATCATCCGCGATCAGGTCCTGGCAATTAATCGAGTCCTTTGAAGATGGAGGGGATTTCCATGCCTGAGAATCTGCTGGCGATCGACAACGGTACACAAAGCGTGCGCGCGCTGGTCTTCGATCCGCGCGGGAACTTGCTGTACAAGTCGCGTGTTCCCATCGAACCATACTTCTCGACAGCGCCCGGCCTGGCCGAGCAGGACCCGCAGGTCTTCTGGAAGGCGATCTGCGAGGCCTGCCAGGGACTGTGGGCGCAGGGCGTCGACAAGTCCAGCCTGGCGGCCGTTTCACTGACGTCACAGCGCAGCACGTTGATCAATGTCGGCAGGGACGGGAAGCCGCTGCGGCCGGCCATCGTCTGGCTCGACAAGCGCCGCACCGAAGGGCTCAAACCCCTGGGCGGGCTGTGGGGCGCGGCTTTTGCCGTGTCCGGTGCCTCCGAGACCGTCGCCTACCTGCAGGCCGAAGCGGAAGCCAACTGGGTGCGCACTTACCAGCCCGAGATCTGGTCCGCCACCCACAAGTATCTGTTCCTCTCGGGTTACCTGACCTACCTGCTGACCGGCCGGTTTGTCGAACTCGGTCGGCTGCCAGGTCGGATACGTCCCCTTCGATTATAAGAAGCAGGATTGGGAAGCTTCGTGGGGATGGAAGTGGCAGGCGGTTCCGGTCGAAAAGGACAAGCTCCCCGAACTGATTCCGGTTGCCACGCCCCTGGGAACCATCACCCCCGAGGCGGCCTCCGCCACCGGCCTGCCGGCCGGGCTGCCGCTGATCGCCTCCGCCGCGGACAAGGCCACCGAGGTGCTCGGCGCCGGCTGCCTCGAGCCGCACATCGGCTGCCTGAGCTACGGTACCACTGCCACCATCAACACCACCCACAAGAAATACATTGAAGTCATCCCGCTCATTCCGCCCTACCCGGCGGCCGTCCCGGGGCAGTACAGCTTCGAGATACAGATCTACCGCGGCTACTGGATGGTGACCTGGTTCAAGCAGGAGTTCGGGCTGCGCGAAGAACGCTTGGCCGCCGAAAAGGGCGTCGAACCCGAGACCTTCTTCGATGACCTGGTGCGCTCGGTGCCGCCCGGCTCGGAAGGACTGGTGCTTCAGCCCTACTGGTCGCCGGGACTGGTCTTCCCCGGGCCTGAGGCGCGCGGGGCGGTGATCGGTTTCAGCGATGTGCACACCCGCGCCCATCTGTATCGCGCCATCCTCGAGGGCCTGGCTTACGCCCTGCGCGAGGGCGCCGAACGGACCGCCAAACGCTCGGGCGTGGCGGTGACCGAGCTGCGCGTCGCCGGCGGAGGCAGCCAGTCCGAGGCGGCCATGCAGCTGACCGCGGACGTCTTCGGCCTGCCGGCCAGCCGTCCGCATGTCTACGAGGCCTCCGGCCTGGGGGCGGCCATGGACGCGGCCGTCGGGGCGGGGGTCCAGCCGGATTTCCCAAGCGCCATCCGCGATATGACCCGCGTGCGCGATACGTTCGAGCCGGACCCGCAGGCCCACGCACGCTACGAGGAGTTATATAACAACGTGTACAAGAAAATGTACAAGCAGCTGAAATCGTTTTACCAGGTCATGAGGAAAAAATAATAAGAAAGATTCGCCTGTGATTCATTCGCAGGCGTTTTTATTGAGAGGGCGAGATATCCATGGAGAAAAAACCATCCCACGAAGAATTGATCCGCCAGCGCGCGGAGCATGCCGCCGCGTTCCGTGCAGGGAATCTGCCCCGCCAACTCGACCTGACTCTTTCTGAAGCGTTGGTGCTCGGGCTGCTGCGCCAGGGAGTGCGCACTTTTCTCGCGGTGCTCGGCCACGGCTCGACCGAAGTCGGTGAAGTGCTGCGCGTCTATCAGGAAGCCGGCTTGGTCAAAGTGGTCGGAGTGCGAAGCGAGATCGAAGCCTCGCATGCCGCCGCCGCACTGCGCTGGGTCACCGGTGAAAAGGCCGCGGTGGTGACCTCCATCGGGCCGGGCGCGCTGCAGGCACTGGCCGCGTCCCTCGCGCCTGCTTCGGACGGGATCGGCGTCTGGTACCTCTTCGGCGACGAGACGGCCGAGGACGAAGGCTTCAACATGCAGCAGATCCCCAAACATGAACAGGGTCTGTTCCTGCAACTGGCCGCGACGATGGGCCGCGCCTACAGCCTGCATACACCGCTCGCCCTCCCGACCGCCCTGCAGCGCGGCGCAGCGACGGTCGACCATCCCACGCGCCCGGGTCCGTTTTACCTGCTGCTGCCGATGAACACCCAGGCCGCCTGGCTGCCGGATTTCAACCTGGACGAACTGCCGGAAGTCCATCCGCTTGTGCTGGGAGCGGCGGAGGGCGATTATGCTCAGGCCGCGCAGTGGATTCGGGAAGCGGATCGGGTATTGGTCAAAGTCGGGGGAGGCGGGCGGAATGCGGGCTCGGAATTGGTCACCCTGCTCGAACGCTCAGGTGGCGTGCTGGTCCACACGCCGATCGCCACGGGCTGCATCCCGTACTCCCATCCGCAAAACATGACGGTCGGCGGCTCAAAGGGATCGCTGTGCGGCAATTACGCCATGGAAAATGCCGACCTGCTGATCGCGGTGGGGACGCGCGCCGTCTGCCAGTCGGACTGCTCGCGCACCGGGTACCCCAATGTGAAGCGGGTCATCAACCTCAACGCCGACGTGGACGATGCCACCCATTACCAGCACACCCTGGCGCTGGTGGGCGATGTGCGCCGCACGCTGGAGAGGTTGAACACAGCGCTCGGTCCCGACAAAGCCGGCAAGGCGGACTGGCTGAAGGCTTGTGCCGAAAAGAAAGCTGAATGGCAGTCCTTCAAACAACTGAGGGTTGCGAATCCGGTTTTGCCGGATGACTACTGGGGCAGCCCGGTGCTGACCCAACCCGCGGCCATAAAAATCGCCACGGACTGGGCCAAGTCGCGCGGCACGGTCTGCTTCTTCGATGCCGGGGACGTGCAGGCCAATGGATTCCAGATCGTCGAGGATGAACATCCCGGACAGACCTTCACCGAAACCGGCGCCAGCTACATGGGATTCGCCGTCTCAGCACTGCTGGCCACCGGCCTGGCCTCCAGGCCATTCCACGCCCTGGCGCTGACCGGCGACGGGTCATTCACCATGAACCCGCAGATCCTGATCGACGGCGTGGAGCACGGCGCGCAGGGCTGCATCCTGCTGCTGGACAACGGCCGGATGGGCGCCATCACCGGCCTGCAGAATGACCAGTACGGGCAGGACTTCGCCACCTGGAACACCGTCCACGTGGATTACCTGGCCTGGGGGCGTGCCGTCCCGGGGTTGCTGGCGCTGGACGGCGGGCGCAGGCCGGAAACGCTGCAGGCCGCGCTGGACCAGGCCGGTGAACACCCCGGGCTGGCGCTCATCCATGTGCCGGTCTACTTCGGCCCCGACCCTCTGGGCGGGATGGGCGTTTACGGTCGCTGGAATGTGGGCAACTGGTGCGACGACGTGCAGACCATGCGGCACGAGATCGGATTGTAGCCATGACAGACCGCGGCATCTTCGAAGGCCTGCACGGGGCTTACCCGCGCGCGCTGTACCGGGCGATGGGATTCCGGGATTCTGATTTCGGCAAGCCGCTGATAGGCATCGTCAATTCCTGGAGCGAGGTCAACCCCGGGCATTTCCACCTGCGGCAGCTGGCGGAGTGGGTCAAGCAGGGAGTCCGGGAGGCCGGCGGAACACCGGCCGAGTTCAACACCGTCGCGCCTTGCGATGGCATCGCCCAGGGCAAAGGGATGCATTACGTCCTGCCACTGCGGGATGTGATCACTGCTTCCATTGAATTGATGGCGGGCGCCAACCGTTTCGACGGGCTGGTGATGCTGTGCAACTGCGACAAGATCGTCCCCGGGATGCTGATGGCCGCCGCGCGCCTCGACCTGCCGGCCGTGTTCGTCACCGGCGGTTCGATGGCCACCGGCAGGATCGGCGACCGGGTGGTGATGACCAGCGATGTCAAGGAGGGCATGGGCAAGCGCCAGGCGGGGAAGATCAGCGAGGAAGAATTCTACGCCATCGAGAGCTGCGCCTGTCCCGGCCCGGGTGCCTGCAATTTCATGGGGACGGCCAGCACCATGAACTGTGTGACGGAGACCCTCGGCCTGACACTTCCGCGCTGCGCCACCCTGCCCGCCCTTCACCCTGACCGGCAGGGATTGTGCATCGACAGCGGCCGGCGGATTGTCCAACTGGTGGAAGAAGGTCAGACCGCCCGGCGCATGCTGACCCGCCAGAGTTTGGAAAATGCCATCCGGGTCGTTCTGGCGCTGGGAGGGTCGACCAATGCGACGCTGCACATCCCTGCCATTGCCCGCGAGGCGGGAATCGAGCTGGGACTGGATGCCTTCGACGATCTCAGCCGCCAGACTCCCCTGATCGGCAAGTTCCGCCCGGCCAGCCCCTTCACCGTGATCGACCTGGACGAGGCGGGCGGCGTGCCAGCAGTGCTGAACATCCTCTCGCCGCTGCTCCATCTCGACCTTCCGACGGTGACCGGCGAGACCCTGCGTGACCGCGCTTCCCGCGCAGTGACCACGCGCCCGGAGGTGCTCCATGCGTTGGAGGCTCCGCTCTCGTCTGAGGGCGGCCTGGCCATCCTGCGCGGCAACCTGGCGCCGGACGGCGCCGTCGTCAAGCAAAGCGGCGTGACAGCAGGCATGCTCAGGCATACCGGTCCGGCCCGGGTGTTCGAAAGCGAAGAGGAGCTGGAAAACTCCCTCACCGCGCAGGACATCCAGCCAGGGGACGTGCTGGTCATCCGTTACGAGGGGCCGCGCGGAGGCCCGGGTATGCGCGAACTGTCCATCCCGGCGGCCATGCTGACCGGCATGGGATTGAACGAATCGGTGGCGATGATCACCGATGGGCGCTTCTCAGGCGCCACGCGCGGACCCTGCATTGGGCATATCGCGCCGGAAGCGGCCATTGGCGGCCCGATCGCCCTGGTGGAGAACGGCGACCGGATCGCCATCGACATCCCCAACCGCAGTTTGAATCTGCTGGTATCGGAGCATGAACTTGACCGACGCCGAAAGACCTGGCAGCCGCGACCCCCGCTTGTATCCGGCGGCTTCCTGGATATTTACAGGCAGATCGTTTCCCAGGCAGATCAGGGCGCCATCCTGAAAGCCTGACCTTCCAGACAAAGGAGTAACGGACGATGAGCACCCAAGCCCAAACAGGCAAACTGCCCAGAAAGACCAAGATCTTCTATGGCATCGGCGACCTCGGCAACGCCGTGGTCAACTCGGCCATCCAGTTCTTCCTGATGAAGTTCTACACGGACGGTGCGCTGATTGTCCCGGCGCTGGCCGGCAACGCCCTGCTCATCGGCAAGTTCTGGGACGCGGTCAACGACCCGTTGTTCGGCTGGCTGACCGACCGGACAAAATCGCGCTTCGGCAAGCGGCGTGTCTTCATGATCTTCGGCGCCATCCCGCTGGGGATTTCCATTGCGCTGTTGTGGTACGTCCCTGCAGCGGACCGCATCTGGACCTTTACCTGGATCGCGCTCACCTTCATGTTGTTCGACACGCTCTGGACACTGACCAACGTGCCCTACTACGCCCTGACCTCGGAACTGACCGACGACTACGATGAGCGTTCCAGCCTGACGACCTACCGCATGGTGATGGCCGTCCCGGCCTACCTGCTCGGCGCGGCGGTGACACCGGCCATCGTCGGCCTGTTCGCCCTCCAGCAGACAGGCTATGCCTTTATCGGAATCCTGTACGGGGCCATCGCGGCGGCGGCGCTGCTGATCTCGGCCGCCGGGATTCGCGAGCGCCAGGTCACCACGGCATCCAAGCCCGAACCCAATCCATTTAAATCCTTGGGGGTGGCGCTGCGCAACAAACCGTTCACCTGGCTGTGCGGCACCTACCTGGTCATCAACCTCTCCTTCGCCTTCATCAAGATCCTGATGGCCTACTACATTCAATACCAGCTGCTGATGGCCGAACAGACCACCGCGGTGATGGGGTTGATGCTGGTGTGCGTGACGATCTCGCTGCCCTTCTGGCAGTGGCTCAGCCGCCGGATGGACAAGGGCCCGGCCTACGGATTGGGGATGGCCATCGGGGCGCTGGCAGTCATCCTGACCTTCTTCCTGCCGCACCAATCCACCGGGCTGATCTACCTGATCTCCGTTCTGGCCGGCTTCGGCTTCGGCGCCCAATGGATCTTCCCGTGGGCCATGGTGGCGGACGTGGCCGATTACGACCGGCTCGAGACCGGCCAGCAGCGCAGCGGCATGTATTACGGCGTCTGGGGTCTGGCGACCAAGCTCTCCGAAGCGCTGGCGCTGGCAGCGGTGGGCTGGATCCTGACCGGCTTCGGTTACGTCCCGAACGTTGAGCAGACACCGGAAGCCCTGCTGGGCATCCGCCTGTTCTTCGGGCTGATTCCGGCCTTGATCATCTTCGTCTCCCTGCCGCTGTTGTTCCGCTACCCGATCACGCGCAAGTCCCACGCCGAAGTGCGGGAAAAACTGGAAGCGGCGGCTGCGATGCATGAAGGGGACGCGCCTGTCCGAACTGTCTAACCGATATTGAAAAGAGGAAGCACCATGAATCCAATTCGAGTTGCCATCGTCGGCTGCGGACGGATTTCCGACCTGCACCAGATCGGCTATCGCGGCCGCGAGGATGCGAAGATCGTGGCCGTGTGCGACACCAACAAATCTCATGCCACAAAGAAAGCCAAAGAATGGGGCGTCGAGAAAATCTATACGGATTACCGCCGGGTGCTGGAAGATAAAGAAGTGGACGCCGTCGAACTATTGACCCCGCATCACCTGCACTGCCCGATGACAGTCGAAGCGGCTCAGGCTGGGAAGCACATCTCCGTCCAAAAGCCGATGGCGCTCTCTGCGGCGGAAGCGGACCAGATGATCGCCGCGGCGGACAAAGCCGGCGTGGTGCTGCGCGTCTACGAGACCTTCGTTTACTACGCCCCGGCCATGCGCGCCAAACAAATGATCGACGCCGGCGAGATCGGCGAGGTGCGGGCGGTGCGCATGCACGTCAACAGCGGCACGTCGGACACGTCCTGGAAGGTGCCGCTCTCAGCCTGGTTGTGGCGCTTCAACGAGAAGCAGTGCGGCGGCGGACCTTTGGTCTTCGACCATGGTTACCACCTGTTCTCGCTGGGTTACTACCTCGGCGGTCCCGTGGAGAAAGTCTACGCCTGGATCGACCAGTCACCGGTGAAGGAGGCGGCCGGGATCGTCAAGATCGATGCACCGGCGATGATCATGTTCAAATTCAAGTCGTCGCGTTGTTACGGGCAGCTGGACATCGAGCACACCCCCAAAATGCGCATCTACTCGGATTACTATGCCGACGACGACCGCATCGAGGTCATCGGCGAAAAAGGAATCATCTTCATTAACCGCTACACGGCCAGGACGGTGGACCTGCCCGAACTGATGCTGTTCAAGGATGGCAAGACGACGCCCATCCCCGTGGAGGGCGTGGAATGGCATGACAGCTTCACTGCCACCACGGTCGATTTCATCGAAAAGCTGAAGACCGGCGGCCAGCCCCGGCTCGACGGCCCGACCGGCAAGGCAGTGCTGCAGTTCACGCTGGCGGCGCTCCAGTCTGCCGCGACCGGGCGCGAGGTGCGGCCGGAGGATGTGAAGTAGCCAGGGGGCGGAGATATTCGTCCTGTATGGCCGCCGGCGGGTTGGCAAGACTGAACTGCTGCGCACCTTCTGCGCCGGCAAATCGCACATCTTCTTCATTGCCACCCTCTCCCAGCAAATTTGGGAGTTCGACCATCCTGAAACGCCTGATGGGTTTACATTTCCATCCTGGGAAGCTGCCTTCCGGGCTCCGGTGGACCGGAAGTGTACTATTGTTCCCCCTTGGCCTCCCCTCCTCCGCCCTCTTCTACCTGAAATATTCCCCTGAAGAACAATTCCTGACATGGGCGGTGATCGGCGTGTTATAAAGGCTGGCAGCTTGCAGCGGATAATTGAAAGGGCCCGTGGCTCAGCGGTTAGAGCAGGCAACTCATAATCGCTTGGTCGTTGTTAAAGTACCCCAAAGGGTATCGAATCCAGCCGGGCTAACTTTTTCTATTAATTCCCGAGAGCTTTTTATTTCCATTTCACCACAATCCCCCAATCACTGCCTTCGACCGACCCCCTCCGCACCTACTGAGCATTTCCCCTATTTGTGTCCAAAAACATATGAACCGCTTCACGTTACGTACTAAATCCAAGGTCGATATCCAGTGGAGGTTGGTCGCCCTGGTACACAACATCGGCAAAATCCAAACATTCGGGATGGTAAATTAGGAGTTTGGCATTGGGGAGGATGTCACCAAGTTTTGATCAGGCGGTCGAAACGGTTGGTTGCCCAATAGCGCGTTGAGATAATTTGTTTGGGTATAATTCACACAGTATAAATCAGGTTTTTCGACAGGCTCGTTAGGCGGCAGGGGCTTGGTCCCGTTACCCGCTTTGGAAGTTGATCGCCTGCTCTTTTCAATCAGAGTTTTCGCCGCCTACCTTTATCAATGGATGGGCACTCACG
Source organism: uncultured Chloroflexia bacterium (assembly GCA_963709295.1). Taxonomy (GTDB): domain Bacteria; phylum Chloroflexota; class Anaerolineae; order Anaerolineales; family Villigracilaceae; genus JBGPQJ01. The sequence goes on from CAVPVW010000008.1 coordinate 662,556, forward strand.
ACACAATCGGCAACTCTCGCTTTGTTTACATATGGTACGGCGGCAGTTTGACGTGAAGTTCGTTTCCGTTTCTGGCGGTAGTGTGAGGGATTTTGATCAGCAGGGTTTTATCGGTTTGCAAGGTTTTATCTTACCTCCCCTCCCTGCTGTCTACACTGGTTCCAGCTGACAGCGGCTTCGCCGCTGGTGGTATGTCGATCCTTTTACATAATTGCGCGATAATAATGTCAAGTCTCGACTGCCTGCCGCTGCACCTGAGCCAATCCGGTTGGCAGACACAATCTTTGCTTTCATTACAAATGGTGTTTCCAATTTATTGCGTGAAACTTTATTTCCCGATTATTTTTATATTACGCGAGGTGTCCCAATGTATGCCAAATTGACCTGTCTCCACCAGGCGGACGGAATCAGCAAAAGCCCGGTCGTTTTTGTGCATGGTTTTCCCGATTCCCCGGCCATGTTTGCTGCCTATTACGCTGAAGCCGAGCGCGAACAGCCTTGGTTGGTGGGACGTAGTCTTTATTGCTACGCTTTCCCGAACCGGCATGACAATCCCAACTACCCGCCGCTCGTGGAACTGACCGGGGAAGTCATGGCCCGCGAATTTGACCAGACGATGGATGACCTCGTCCTTCAAAGCCCAACTGGCAAGCTGATTTTTCTCTCGCACGACTGGGGCGCGAGTTATACCTGGCGTTGGGCGCGCGCACAGAAAAACCCGCCGATCGAAAAGATGGTCGCCTTTTCGGTCGGGTCTTCCAGCCGCTATGACGTTTTTGAACACGGCCTGAAGGCTTTCACCTGGCTCTACGGCCTCTGGTTTGTCGCCCCTTTTTATCTCCCCTTTATGCGGAAGGTGGTCGCCAGGTCGATCGTCAGCGCTGCCGGGTATCGTTCGGAGACCGCCACCGAACTGTGGAGGGATACCTATCACTACTGGGATCGGCCCAGCCTACTGCTGACGATTCTCCCCCAAGCCCTCCTCGGCCTCTTTTACCAGCCCGAGTACCTGGATTTCTCCTTCCCGGTTCTCTACCTGCGGACGCCTCTCGACCGGATTGCCTCGACTGCCGCCTTTGAGTGGCTGATTCAGTCCCGGCCCGATTGCCGCCTGGTGCTTTACCCCGAGTTTAATCACTGGTTCCCCGAACAGCACAGCGAGGTCGTTTTGCCGGAAGTGCGGACGTTTGTGGGGGAGAGCAGGGAGTAGGGCGCAGAATAGTAAATGGTGAATGGTAAGGGCTTTCGGCTGGATGCTGTGGGGTCCTTATCTCACATGGCAGCTCTGCCGAATTAATATCCGAACTATTAAAAAATCCCTTTCCAAGGGGATTTCTTAATCTGGCAGTACATAATCAGGGGAACGCAAACCTAAGTTCCAGCCTGAAAACGATCTCACAAGCTCTGAAACGCAATTTCTACTGGGTTTAATCAATTAGCAGATTTCTAGCAAACATGGATGAAAAAGATGGCTCGCCGGTAAGTTCGATGTAATTAATACGCCTTGATATCTCTTGGGCCTGTTCACGCACCCTAAGGGACAGCAATGCTATTTTCGCTCCAGTTCCGGCTGCATTTCCCACTGCAAGGGATTCACCTGCCAACAGGCTCAGCGTCAATTTCAAAATTCATGCCATACCTGTGGGGCGCGGCAGGAATTGATCGAGGGCAAAGGTCTGTCCAGGTTCAAGGACGACAAACTCTTCGTCCCACGGTCCAAGCACCATTTTCTTTATCAGCGCGGTAGAGCCTTCAATTTCTTCAAAACGCAAGCCGAATTGTTCGGCTGTGCGACGGGTATACTCACGATATTTTTCCAGTTCATAATGACCGGTATTGATCAATGCCAGGCGTTTGTAGTTCCCCATCATCATCTTATAGATCTGTTCTGCAAGCTCTTTACCATAACGTTCCACCATGCGGGCGTATTCGGAAAAAGGTGTATCTCCAACCTCAATCCAGCCTTTGGTCAGATAATAAGTTCCGGGTTCTGCACGGCATTGATGGATGTAGGCTGCGCGTGAACCCAGAAATATGGAAATGCAATCATCCACGCGTGGCACAACCAGGCGGCAGCCGTTGGCCTGGATTCCCACCAGAGCCTGTGAACACAGGCCGTACCCTAGAATAACAGTATCATATTTACCGGCAACCTTATTGATGGCTTCCTGCAGCGTCTCACGTAATTTTTGTGGAATGATATGCAAACCAAAATCGAACACCGTATGCTCCATACCTTCAGGCATGAAGGGCAGCATTTCTTCAATCACAGTGGCGCAAGCCATTACGAGGGTGCGGGGAATTTTCATCAGGCGGCAATTTCTAATTTTATCCTAGCGGAACGATACGCTGTGATGTACTTTTGACAATAGCTGTCATGACCCAAAATCAATTCGGTGGCGTAGAGCGTATTCACGAGACCCTGCTCAAGAGGATTGATAATTGCCGCGTCCAAACCGGCAGCCAGGAGTTGGGCAAGAAAAGCCTTGTTGACCAGAGTCCGACCCGGCACACCGAACGAGAGGTTGCTCAAACCAGTGCTGAACTTTACGTCAGGGTATTCACTCCGCAAGGCTTTCATCGGCTCCAGTGCGACCACGGCTCCTTCAGTTTTGGTGCTGATCGCCATTGCCAGCGGGTCAATGAATACTTTTTCATAGGGCATGCCTACCTTGCGGGTGCGCTCTAAAATATATCGCCCAATCTTCAGCCGTCCACCAACATCATTAGGGATGCCGCCATCATCAAGCAATAAGGCAATCACCGGCGATCCCTTTGCGACCGCCAGCGGCAAAAATTCCATCCAGGCGGCTGGCTTCGCCGCTGATGGAGTTGATCATTGGGGTTAACTTAACACATTCCATACCGGACTTCAGCACAATTGGATTCGCGCTGTCAAGGCATAGGGGGACATCCACAGCTGCCTGGACTGTTTCGACCAGCCAGACCAAATCTTCTACTTCTTTGCCCGATCCGGTGCCAGTATTTACATCGTGGTAATTTGCACCCGCCTCCACTTGCCGGCGCGCCAAATCCTGAACGAATACCACATCCCGCTCTGCAATTGCCGCAGCAGTTTTCTTGAGTGTACCATTGAGTTTCTCTCCGATGATCAGCATAAGTCCTCCGAGTTGTTAGTGTTGACTTGGCAATACATGCGCATCGCCCAACCAGAATATCGCATTCCTCAGCCATCCGCATCGGGTGTCACACGTAGACTGCTGTAAGTGGGCCTAGCTTATCCAGTGCACCATGAGCTATTTGCCAAGCAACCGGTCCGCACCCTCGTTCACTACCTCCTCGAGAATGGCTGCATCGACGTCGTAGACGATGACGTTAATGGTCAGATGTACACGCCTGCTGGATCCCACCAGCTGTCCTTTGGTGTGTGGCGGACCTTGAAAAGTGGTGATGGAAAAAAAGAGCCGGGAGTCCTTGCCCGTCTCCAATACGCCCTTGATGTGACCGATGAATGAGCAGCCTGCCTGGCGCAGGGATTTCACCAGGTCGGTCAGAAAGTTATCGAGCCTGCCCTCCCAGTCGCTGCCTGAACGCGACTCGGCCAGGGTAAAGCTGACCTCACGAGTGTACACGACCGGGTGATCTTGGTGGTCGATGGTTGTCATGTTAGATCATCCAGGAGCGGCTCCAAATTTACAGCCTGCTCTGCTGAGATCGCCAGAATCCGGGCGTGCGGATTCAGTTCACGGATACGCTCCACAATGGATTCGAGAACCGTTTGATCGACCTCGTCGATCTTGTTGATGGCCACGGTGTTGGCTGCTTCGATCTGTGCAGTCAGAAGCGGTGTCAGCATTGACATCAGCATCTCAAAACGTACCGCATCGACCAGGGTCACTACTTGATACTGTGTGACCTCTGGCACGTTTTTGCGGACTGCCGCAACAACATCGCCCGGTCGGGCCAGCCCCGTAGGTTCCATAAGAACGACATCAGGGTCAAACAGGTGGTGTACCTTCTGAAGGGTGACCACGAGATCGACGGAAAGCGTGCAGCAGATGCAGCCACCGTACAACTCTTGCACCTCGAGCCCATTCTGACGCAGGTAATTCCCATCGATGCCGATCTCCCCTGCCTCATTTTCGATAATGGCGATTTTTCGCCCGGCAGCCGTAAGCTGCCGGGCGATATGCAGTAGCAACGTTGTTTTACCGGATCCCAGGAAACCTGCAACAAGTACGAGTCTCATGCTCGGTCTGTACTCCAGCTACGCCCTGTTCCGATTGGCCGGGGCGCTGCTATTTCTTGGAGAATTCGTAAGTCTTGCACGTCTCGAGCATCGCACGAAAGTTCTCTGGCTTTATGTTAGGAGGCAGGTTACAACCCTGTCCCAGAATGAACCCACCGTCATCGCCAACCTCATCGATCAGGCGCTTGACATATGCCTCCACGTCTGCTGGAGAGCCAATGGTCAAAAGCGATGCTGAGACATCGCCATAGATCGCTCCATGGCCGCGCAGCAGCTGCTTGGCAGCGAAGATATTGGTTGTGCTGTCAAACGAGAGAACGTACGATCCCTTGGGCAGTCTCTTAAAGTACGGCAGGTTCTTGTCCCACGGCGTGTCGATGTGAAAGACGGTGACAATGCCCTCAGCCCAGAAGGCCTCGACGATTTCCTGCGTGTACGGCCACCAAAAGCGCTCAAAGACAGAGAGCGGATAGGTATAGGCGGAAGCGCGTTCTTCGGTGATGAGCCATCGTTTGTGCCCTAATGCCTTTGCCATGGCGATCTGCTTGGGAATTAGATCGGCAGTCATGCGCTTGAGTGCTTTTTCGACAATCGCGGGTCGGTAGTATAGATCTTCTGTGAAAGTAACGAGGGAACGCATCAACGAGAGGTGGAAGAAGGGGTGCATTCCGCTTGCGGCGATCCACATCCCGATATTTCTCTTCTCGATTTCAGGAAGGAATTTCATTCCCCAAACCATCACATCCTCAAGTGCATCGTCCAAGGTATCCTGCGTGAGGCTGCTTATGCGCCACAAGTAGTCATCATAGTAAAAGTTTTCAAAGCCCATCTCGCAGATTTTGTCATAATCTTCCAACTGCATGATGGGTTCTTCGGCCAACTGAAAGACATAGTCATCGGGAAGATCGACACCCGGGATCCTTATCTTCATGGGGTGGGTGCCTGTCGCTTGAACGTGGATAGGGCGCCAAACACCCCCATGCATGGCATCCCACCCGCCGTAGTCATCATAGACCTTCAAGATGGAGTTGAACAAGATCTGACTGTCGTTGGAAACCTGGGCCATTGTAGCGCCGGAGAGGGTACCAGCTGCCTCTGCGCAGAGCAAAGGCACCACAGGAACACGATCCGGTTTCTCCAGCCGCACGGCTGCATCAACTCTTTCCGAGGCTGTCATGGTTTCTTTGGACATGTCTACCTTCCCTTCATATTCTGGATGCAATACGAGACACCTTCAGATGCATCTATCGTCTGGAAATCGGCCCCCACGTAATCTTTCAACGCTGGCGACGACACTCCACCGCCGACCATCAGCTTGACTTTCTCTCTCAACCCGGCTTCCACCAGCATCTGCGCAGTTTCCCTCATGGCCGGGAAAGCGGTGGTGATCAGCACCGAGAAGCCAACAAAGTCCGGCTGCACTTCCCTAATAGTTTCGACGATTTTTGCGGGGGGAACATCGACGCCCAGATCGTGAACTTCGAATCCCTGGGCTTGCAGCAGGACGCTTAAAATATTCTTGCCCAAGTCGTGGATGTCGCCCCGCACCGTGGCCAGCACAACCTTGCCCAGAGGCTTGGGCGGGCGGGACTTAGCCAGGTATGGCTCAAGGAAAGCCATCGCAGCCTTGAAAATCTCACCCGAGAGGATGAGCTCGGCTAGATAAAACTCCCCTGTCTGGAACCGGTCACCAACAATAGTCATACCCTCCCGGCATTCTGCCAGGATGCTGAGCGGATCTTCGCCATTCTCTGCCCGGCTTTTGACCAGTTCCATAGCTTTGTCGCGATTCAACTCAACAACCGCCATTGCCAACTCTTGTGACATCTTTGTTTTCCTTTCCACCCTGTTGGGTGTGAGATAATGGATCAAGCATCAAATTGATCGGCAGAGTGCTGCCCTGCACACTGAAAAACCACCAGCAAGTTCCGGTCGATGGTAGCCTATTATGTACTTCACAACAGGCTTATCATGTTATACAATGGTATAGGGAAGTTGTCAATAAAGTAGTAATCCACGTGAGCAGGTAAATATGGCCATTCCTTTCACTCAAAAGATCAACCGAACCTCATTCGAGCCAGCATATGCCCAGCTGGTGAATATCCTTCAGACCTCTATGGCTGCAGGCGTGTTCAAACCGGGTGCCCAACTGCCGTCTGAAGCCCAACTCTGTGAGCAGTACAAAGTCAGTCCGATGACTGTACGGCGCGCAATCAATATCCTCCTCGATCGGGGCTTGGTAACCACAGCCCAGGGGCGTGGCACTTTTGTCAAGGGAGTTGACATCGGCGAGGCAGTTTTCCATCTCTCGGGTCTGAAGGAACAGATCGAGTTAACGGATCGGACGCAGGTACAGTTACTGGAGGCTCGAATTGTGGAGGCTACTGAACGAGTTGCGCGTAAGCTGGAATTATCTCCAGGTGACTGGACGATCTTTGTTCGCCGGTTGCTTTTGCAGGACGGGTCACCGATGAGCTATCATCGTGCTTATCTCATCTATGATCCTCGACGGCCAATCGTGGAGGGGGAACTTGAAGTGACTTCTCTCGAGGGGCTTATTCATGGCAACGGTCAGACTGACCTGCAAAGCGGCTGCCTAAATATTGAAGCGGTAACACTGAAACAAGAAGAAGCGGCAGTTCTGAGCATGGGCCAAGGGGATCCGGCCTTCCTTATCGATCATACCTTCTACGACTTTCGGGATCGGCCGGTGAGCTGGGGTTGGTTCATCTGGCGGGCGGACAGGCTCAAATTATCCGCTACCATAGGCAATCGCCCCCCACAGGACCAACAATCCGTCATGAAGGATTTGCACCGTTGGATTGGAGAAGCCCATGAATAACGTGGCGTGGAAAGGAAACCTCATGGAACAAATGGCCAATCTCCAGATCAGAGAAGTGCTCCAGTTAGTGAATGAACGCCTGGAAGCGGGGGAGGAACCTTTGGAGATTGTCGAGGTGTGCCAGGAAGGTGTTAGACGCGTTGGAGAGTCCTATGAGCGAGGAGAGTATTTTCTGGCTGGGCTGATTATGGCTGGAGAGATCTTACGGCAAGTATTGGATCGGGTGCTGCCCCTTCTACCGGCCACGGGCCGCGGCTCATCAAGTGGATTGGTGGTCCTGGGTACTGTTCAGGGTGATATTCACGATATCGGCAAGAACCTCGCGCAAGCCCTGTTTCGCTGCCACGGCTTCGAGGTGCTCGACCTGGGAATTGATGTACCCCCATCAGAGTTCGTCCGCCAAGTACAGGAAACCCGCCCTGATATTGTGGGGATATCGGCATTGCTGACTACTGGATATGATGCAATGCGCGACACGGTTCGGCAGATACGCGAAACGGTTCCTGCAGATGAACAACCTGCTGTGATTATTGTTGGGGGTGGATTGATGAGTGAGCAGGTACGCGTCTACACAGGTGCCGATCTCTGGACTTGTAACGCGCCGGAGGGCGTGCGCTTTTGCGAGGAAGCGATCCGTCGGAAGCGTGGTGTGGCGGGGGAGGATGTATAGCTCTCGTGATAGTGCAGCTTGTCGTCCAGAACGCTGAACATGGCCGGGAACCGAGTAGTGGCGCACAGCCACCCCTTGAGAAATGTATGGGAAGAGAGTTGTTTGGGAAGACACTTTACCGTCACTGATCGAGTAATCAAATTCGATAAGTTAATGGTCCATCAGCCATGAATTATTGAGATCTGGCATCTAGGAGGTGCTTATTAAGTATTCAATCACATGATATTCAGTGATCAAACGAACATGAATCCGACTAACAACAAGAGAAAGGAAAATGAGAAATGGTCACTATGGATAGCAAGTTAAAAGACATCATGAATTGCCCTGAAGCGGTTGCGGCGATCGACAAGATCTTCCCTGGTTTCAGCAAGAACCCGCTGCTCACATTGGGTTACCCAATGTCCTTGCGCAAGATCTGCACAATTCCACAGGCCGGTATATCAGAAGAACAGGCCAAACAGATCGAAGAGGCGCTCGCAGCCCTGGCCAAGTAGGAACGGTACTGGACCAGATTTCACAGATACTGCATATGGAGAGAGGTGGGGTTCGCTTACGTTTTTGGCTTGCCTGCCCATCTCCCCTGAGGTATTGTTTGATATTTGGATAACAACAAGAGCAAGATTGTTGACGACTTTTTATGTCAATAACTGCTTCCGTTATTAACATTTTTGTCGCGATTTTCAAAAGTATATAAGGTTTCGAGGAGTCTTTGCTGGTTGTCAGCATGGAACTGTAATCCTTGAAACCCCGCATCCAGGCGCCTAGATTGCTCAATCCCAGAGTTGTTCATCCAGCGTCAATTATTTTTGAAGGGAACGCACACCATCCCAATAGAAGGACGGCTGACTATCCCCATGTTAAATTGAGCATTTACGCTTACGAAATAGCTTGTGCCCGGCTGTTGACGTCAAGCTTGTGATAATTGTTCTCAACGTGGGTCTTGACGATACTGGCTGAAATTGAAAATCGATCGGCAACCTCCCGGTTGGAAAGACCAGCACATACTTACTAAGGGGTTTGTTGTTCACGTGGGCCGAAGGATGCAGCAATGACTCAACCCATCGGTTCGTCTATATCAACCCAAACGCCTGAGCTTTGCCAATGGCTTGTATCCTGCTGTTAACGTCCAGCTTGTGAAAGATGTTCTCAATGTGGGTCTTGACAGTGCTGGCAGAGATGGAACAGCGCTCGGCGATCTCCTGATTGGAAAGGCCGGCGCTCAACAAACAAAGCACCTCCTGCTCGCGCGGGCTGATAGAGGCAGCAATGGCTAATGACACAGGTTCTATTTGAGGTTGTGTCTTCTGTGTTCCATCGGCATGTCCCAGCATGTCAAGGGTCCCTTTGATAAAAGACCGTGTCCCCGGGTTGAGGTCCTCCGTATGCAGAACCAATGAAAGCAGCGATGCATTTTGGGGATCGGAGGACAGAAAGGGGCGAACGAAGTGCTCTGGAACCGCAATACGGGCAGCTTCTGCCATAACATGACGCGCTTCACTTATTTTTTGTTGATTGAACAGGGCAATGGATAACATCGTCCTCGCCCTTAGAATCGGCACCCAATAAAAACTATGGGGATATCGGTCAAGTAAGTACCGCAGGATATCTTCAGCTGCCACATTTCTATTTTGTTGAACCAGGATAGAAGCGTGAATAAATGCAGAAAATGGATGCTGATCGACTTCCCATCCCCCACCCAATTGTATCTCTGCAGATGTAAGGTCTCCTTGGTGTAAACGGAACAATGCCTGATAAGCAGCCAGGTCCTGGTCAAGCCAGATGTTGGATGGGTGATGGCCATTCAATTCCCGTACAGCCTCGATCGTAATTATTGCGGAAGTCATTTTCTCCCTGCAGGGATTGCATCTTGGCGCGCATGATCGCCATTATTATTGACTGATCCATGCTGATGGGATCTGGATCCACTTCCGAAGCATGCCTCAGGAGGTGATCAGCTTGTGCCATTTGATTCCGTTCGAAGTACACCCCGCTGAGGGCCGTCAGGGCAATGCTGGCGGGCTCGGGGAGCCGGTCACGTAATTCATTCGCATGCTTCAGAACTTGGTTCGCAATCTGTTCTGTACGCCTTAGCCGACCTTGTGAATACTCCAGGTTGGCAAATTCACCGCCTGCCGTGAGGATGGAAAACAGGTGTCCCTTGGCCAACGCGGTCTCATATATTTCATTTGCCTTGGTCCTTGCCTTGACCAGGTCAACCCCGCGATTACGATGGTACTGCAAAATACCATTCAGTATTTGCCCAACGGAATCATGTTCCTTGTTCATTTGTAATCCCGGCATCACTGGATTACCTGTCGCCCACACCCGACGGGATTGCTTGATTTCGGATAAGGTCTTTAGTAAATCACTGGTTTTCTCCGAGGCGATCATGGAGCTAATAGTCTTTTCTGTACGAGACAGAAAATCATCCACCTCCTTTGGCGATAAGAACAACCCTGACAACCGGATATAGATGACCAATAATGTTTTGTGCTGTTGAATTATTTCTTCGGGCAGCTGTTGAAGCCAGCGTAATAAGCGTGAGTCTTCTCCGAATCTCTCCAATTCCCCAAGCGCTAAATCTTCTATCAAAGCTGCAGCCTTTTTCCAGGATTTACTTAATAAAAGATGATGGATTGCATCGGAGGGAGAGTTGTGCGCACGATACCATCCGGCCGCCTTGCGATGTAGCCACAGAATTTCATCTGGAAATTTTTCGTTCAACCAGGCTCGGAGCATTTCCGCGAACATTTCGTGAAAACGGTACCATCCTGTTGGGAACCTCTAAATTACAGAAGCTCTGCTGAGGTGAATTGACTGTTCACTTATTCAAGGGGATGTCTGTCGAGGCGTATTACCGGTATGCTCAGGATAAGAAGGAATGCGATTAGCATCGTCACAGCACCGATCAGAAAAACCACATGCAATGAAGCCCTCAGGGAGGCTCGAATCGCATTCACGGTCTGCTCATATATGATGAGCGCCGTTTCTCCGGATTTGCTGAAAACTTCTCGAAGGTCCGCCAATGCCTGAGCTGATAACAAGAGGCGCGGATTAGTGAATGAAGATAGGGTGGCTTGATCCAGGTATCTGTCGAGTGAAAAGGGCAACGAAGTGGAGAGCTCTCTGTCATAGGTCATATTCATTGCCGAACCCAGGACGGCCGGGGCAATGGATTTCCCCATCGCAATTATGAAATAAAGTCCACCTGTGGCTGCCCCGAGCATTCTCCTTGGCACCGAATACTGCACCACCAGCGCGTTGATCGTGGGGATAGTCCCCAATCCAAGTCCGAACAGAACTGTAAAAAGAAAACCCATCCCAACGGTCATGGTGGATTGAAGGACGGTCAGACTGAACATAACCATCGTCAGGATCGCGTAACCCAGGATGTACATCCACTTGTAGCGTTTTGTCCTTGCGATCAGCAATCCGGCAGGGATTCCCATAACGGCCAGCAAAAGGTTGAAAGGAGTGAGGATTTTGCCGGTCATGGTGGCACTCAACCCCAGAACACCCTGAAGGAAAAGCGGGAAATACACCACGATGGTCGTGATGCCAAATATGGACATCACTGCGGCCAGTGAGGCGGTGACCAATATGCGATTACTCAAATGACGGGGATCAAACAAGGGTTCAGGGTGTCTTGTTTCTGCAAGGATGAATAAGCCCCATAGGACCGCCGAAATGGACATCAGCCCCAGGATCTGAACCGAACTCCAAGCATAGGTGCTCCCGGCCCAGGATAACGCGAGGATCATCGTGGAGGCGGCACCTGCCAGCAGGATGGATCCGCGGAAATCAATGCGGTGAGTCTGGTGCTTCGCGAGAGCGGGCAAGGCGATCATCACGATCAAGGCGGTGAGCAATGCCAGAGGAGCATCCAGCCAGAAGGTGAAACGCCAGCTCAGGTTGTCCACGATCCAACCGCTGAGAGTGGGAACCATAAAAGCAGCAATCGCAGAGGGGATATTCATCAGCCCGGCCCAGACACTTCGGTCCGATGAGGTATACAAGTCGCCCAACACTGAAAAACACAGTGGGGGTAAAACGCCTACCCCCAGGCTTAGCAGGCTGAGAGTCAGGATCATGAACACAAATGTCTGGCTGATGGCACTCAGAATCGCGCCCGCAAGAATAAAACCGGTCGCTGCCAGGAGGATGATCCGACGGCCGTACATATCGGAGAGCTTTCCAAATATCAGGGTGGCAATGGCTGTCGCCAGGGCGGGGATTGAAACTGCCCAGGAATAGTAAGCCATACCATTCATGTCAGCGACGATACTGGGCAGGGCAATATTCAGGCTGTTGGTCACAAAAAAGGCAGTGAAATACGCGACAAATACAGCTGTTAACTGGAGTTTTCTTGGATGGGTATCCCGGGTTAAAGATTTCTCACGCATAATGCTCCAATAGATGATCCATCCGGGCTGTAAATATGTCCACAAGGATGATCGTTTCGCTCCCCTCTTGCTTGTTTACTTCATGGGGCTGCCCGTGAAATTTTTATGAATTACCGGTCTTAAAGGAATGCCTAAACCATCCCTGTAAAGATGGCCTTCCCCTGACAGGCACCGGTCAATGGTATCGCATTAACCGCTGATCATTCCTTTTTGGGAAACGTTTTTCTGAATTAGTTTGCGCTGGACTCTGCACATAATAAAAAGTGCTTAGCTGCATCTGATAATTCGACGCCTTTTTGATAGCATAAACTAATCTGAGTGGTCACAGGTGGAGTGACATCCACAATGGCAATTTTGGGATTGGATGCATAGAGTACCAACCGCTTCATCATCAAAGCAATCCCCATACCCTTGATAACAAGATCGAGGATATTTTCATGCTTGGAATCGGTGAAGGCAATTCTTGGTTCAAAACCGCTTTGTTTACAGGCATTCACGCTGATTCTATACAACATGGTTTGTTTTTCACTGAGCACCAAATTCTCGTCTTCCAGCCTGCGCAATGGAATCGTTTTCTCCTTTGCCAAGGGGTGATTGATGGGCAGTACAACGGCTAGATTGTCGAGGGCATATGGCATGATGACGAGATCATCGTCCATTTCATCGGCAAAGCGAATGAATGCAAGTTCACATTTTCTTAGACGCAGCATATCTTTTAATTCCCCTGAGCCAGCCTGTAATATATTAAGTGAGGCTTGCCGACGAGTTTCCTTAAAATGGATCAAAACATCGGTAATGTTATATTCTGCCAGAGCCGGTATAGAACCCACATTCAGGACGTCCCGCTCAGTTTCCAGGCTGACCTGCAAAGCGGCCGTATACTTATCTTGCAGCTCGGCAATCTGGATCGCATAAGGGAGCATTAGTTCGCCGAATTTGCTGATTCTCACCTTGCGCGTAGTGCGGTCAAACAGCGGGATGCCCAATTCTATTTCCATATTTTTGATGTGCTTCGACAGGGTTGACTGAGATGAATAGAGGATGTCCGCTGCTTCCATGAAATTACCTGTTTGTGCAAGAACAACAAATTCCTTCAAAGTAGTTGATTTCCATAAGATCTCACCCGTCAAGTCATTTATTCGATGTGGAATAAATCATATTTGAATTCGAATTGCTTGTCAAGGACATGCAATATACAATTTTTATAAACATCCAACTAAAGAGCATAAAAGGAGGCAACATGCATGACAAAGGTAGTGGTAATTGGAGCGGGATTGCGGGCATCTCCGCCGCGGCAGGCGCCCGCAAAGCTGGCGCTGAAGTAATCCTGCTGGAAAAGCAGGATCAGGTTTTGGGGATCGGGCGGATCGCGGGCAGCATGGATGTGGGCGGCAGATATCCTCTCCACCTGGAGGCCGTGGAGATGGGCGCCGGGGAGGTGAACGAGGCGCTGGATTCAGTCAGTTATGACAATATGGATAACTACCGCGCGTCGCATTATCCGCATCACAGCCTGCCCGGTTCGGAAGAAATGACCAAGCATTCCTGGGTCTACAACGTGATGACCGCCGAACCTGCCCTGCGCAAGCTGATGGTAGAGATGGGCGTCGAGATCCGCTGGCGGACCCGGGCGGTCAAGGTCGAGAAAGAAGGCAACCGCATCACCCGGATCCAGGTCGAAGTCGATCGGCACAAGAAAACATGGATCGAAGGCGATGCCTTTATTGACACCACCGGCTCGGCCGGTGGGATGGATCAATGCACCCATAATGTCGGCGGGTGCACGATGTGCCCCTGGATGCAGTGCCCCACCTTTGGCAACCGGGTGGATATCTCCGGTAAAGCCGGCGCGACCACGGTGAGCATGCACCAGAAGGACGGCACGCCGGGGATCAAGTACAACGGCCTCTACCTTTACAAAGAATCCTTATCCCAGGAATGGAAGGACAAACTGGCAGAATCCCACCAAATCTTCGTCCCCTTCCGAGGTCTGGTGGATTGGGATATTGATCCTGAGTGGAGCTGGGGCACCCGCGGTCAGGATGGCAATGATGGCGAAGGTCATCCCGCCGATCCCGAAACCAGCTGGCGCGTGGCGCCGGATGTGGGACGCTTCCGCCTGCTCGATCGGGGCATCTTCGCGGGCGGCGCAGGTCCAAGCCCATTGAAACTGGAACAGCTCAGGCAGGTCCCCGGTTTCGAGAATGTGGTCGTCGCAGGGCCGGTCGGCGGCATGAATCTCTGGTCCTTGGGCCATGACCTGGTCTTTTGCGAACAAAATTTGCGGGTCCCGCCGCTGGAGAACCTGTTCACGGCTGGCAGCAAGGCGCATATGGTGGATATTCAGCCCGGCATCAACACCGGATACCTGGCTGGGTTCAATGCGGTCAAAGTGGCCGTTGGCCAGGAACCGGTTGAATTCCCGACGAGCATCGTTTCAGGGGATGTGATTGCCTATTCCCAGGCTTACCTCAGGGAAGGTGCTGAATCCGAATATGGTGGACCGACCACCTTTGCCAGCGCCCATGCCGGTCACTACCTGCGCCACTTGAAGGATGTGGGCTTCTTCCCGGACAACCCGGAGAAGTGCAAGCAGCGCATTGCGGATGCCGGGTTTACCAGATTTCTTCGAGCAGAAAGTGATTTGAAAAGATTGTTCGCCGTCTGATGAGTTGATTGGATAATCAATTCATCCTCCATTTCGGTGCAGGGGGGCGTTTGAAAGAACGTCCCCCTCCGGTTTATTCGCGAAACATTGCCAATTCAAAATAACTCAGGCGCCTCCAAAAGGTCAAGTGAATATGAGCACAACCAAATGGCAATCGCAGAAAGTTAGTGGCAGGGACGAAGTTCTGCGAGATATCATAAACGCGCCATCACCCATGGCGAGACTGTTGTGCAGGACGTCAGGGCGGTGATGCATGACTATGAAGTTGACATGTATCGGCTGGTTCTCTCCATCGGGAAACACTATGGTATGGACACAGCCTATGAAATCATGAGCGAAACCGTCGCTGATAAGCGACTTCGGTGGCTGGATCAGGCGAGATCCGAGTTGGACCTTACTGGAACAGAGGTTGAGAAGGGCTTGGGATGTACCGCAAGTACTTCAAGCTGACCGAGGACAGCTTCCAAATCCTGGAACAGACACAGGAAAGAGTGATGTTCAAGCGAAAGGATTTTATTGATGCCATTGCCTACGCCTGCGATGTTCTGGGTCTGGATGTCATCGAAGTGAACAACAAAGTCTATGCCCAGGACAATGAACTTGATGTTTCAAAGGCTCAATTTGGACCTAAAAAACCGGGTCCTTGAATATCATGACGGTTGGTACGATGAAGTGATTGAAAAAGGACATTAATGTGATGTTTCAAAACACAGATCACCTTGTTATTTTCCCATCCATCATGCCCACCTGAAGCAAGTGTCAACGGAGGTCCTTTTGCCCTTACAAGCTGATTCAAGAACTGAAATTTCCAACCTGCAAGCCCACTTTCAGGACGAAAAGTATCCGCCGCAGGTGCACCCGGATGGTCGGGTCACTTTTCGGCTGAAAGCTCCCCTGGCGCAAAAAGTACAGATTGAACCCCTTAACGGTCAGCCTGAAAACAATGGCTATAACGGCCTGGGGAAGGCGCCTTATGACATGATCAAGGATGAAAATGGCGTCTGGAGCGTGACTACACCGTCGGCTGTTCCCGGGTTACATGGTTACTGCCTGGTGGTGGATGGTGTTCGAGTCAACGATACTGCGAAAAGAGCTTTGGCGGAAAAATGAAAGCCTGCGGGGTGGAAATACCGGAACCGGGGGTTGATTTTTATGATATTAAGGATGTGCCCCATGGCCAGGTGCGTATGCAATGGTATTATTCAAAGATTACCAATGCGTGGCGGCGGGCTTACGTTTATGTTCCGCCCGAGTATGATCAGCGAACCTGGAAAACGATACCCGGTCTTTATCCTGCGGCACGGTGGTGGGGAGGACGAGACCAGCTGGGTCGAACAGGGGCGCGCCAATTTCATCGTGGACAATTTGATCGCGGAAGGCAAAGCTAAACCGATGATCGTCGTCATGGACTGGGGCCAGGCTCCTATGCCGGATCACCCGTCCATATCCCCTCCACGCCGCCTCCGCCGGAAATCACAGAAGTGACCATCAAGGAATTGATTCCCATGGTCGATGCTATTTTCCGCACCATTCCGGACCGCGAGCATCGCGCTATGGCGGGACTGTCGATGGGCAGCGGGCAGACGCTGACTATTGGACTGAACAACCTGGATACATTTTCCTACCTCGGCATTTTCAGCCGGCGACCCATGGTCGACTGAGGAGTTTAATATCCAGAAGTCCTTTGGCGGCGTGTTCACCGATGCGGAAGCCTTCAACAAAAAGGTGAAGCTTTTCTGGTGGGGCGCAGGCACCGCGGAGGAAGGAATCTACCACGCGACGAAGGCAACTTTGGCTGATCTGGCCAAGGTCGGCATCAAGTCTGTCTTCGTCGAGTTCCCCGGTACCTCTCACGAATGGCAGACCTGGCGTAAAAGCCTGTATGATTTTGTTTCCAGGCTCTTCCGGGATTGACTTCTGAAAAAGCAAAATCAGTTTTATCAGACTAAACGCGTCGTAATAAAATCTTCGAATTATTGATGCCATTCTGGAATAAATCATAAAAGAAATCGAATTGTTTGTGAAAAATGCGACTTCTATAATGAATCTAAGGACATAAAAAGCGATTTATCACCGGAGTATAATGTTATGTCACCCTCAATTTTCCATTCCAGCCACTTTGCACCAATACCTGGCTGATCCAGGGCGATGGCTGTAATTCATATCTGGTTGTGGGGGACAAGTACGGTGTGGTGATCGATACAGGTTTTGCGGCAGAAAATATACAGAAATTATGCCCAAACATTAACGGACATACCTGTCCGATGGGCGGCCAATACACATGGCCATTTTGATCATACGGGCGGGAATGGCTGGTTTGAACGTGCTTATATGAGCGCGAAAGCGCTCGAGATCGCGAAGACTCCCTACCCAAGCAAGGCTTCATTAAATTATCCATTGGAATATCTGGTCACGATCGTGGGCGACGGCGATACGATCGATTTAGGCAACCGGGAACTCGAAGTCATCGAGATTCCCGCTCATGCCCCGAGCAGCATTGCCTTCCTGGACAAGAAGGAACGGATCCTGTTCACCGGTGATGAAGTGGCCAAGGGTGTCATGCTTTATTGGCAGCAGAAAGAACCGCAACCTACTGTCGAGCAGCATGCCAGGAACATGGAAAAACTGTTGAAACATCGAAAAGAGTTCGATTTCATCTGCTCTGGCCACGGGGAAGAATTGGATAACGCCTCATTGCTAGATGTTCTTCTGGAGCACGACCACTGGATCATGTCTGGAAACGAAGGTACGCCGCTTGAGATGAAAAGAAATGATAACGATGGTCCAGACCCGCGGGATTTCATCATGTACCAGATCGAGTACAAACGCACTTCTGTTTATAAAAACACTAGTCTTGGTTATGATCTTCGGTATATCCATAACAAGTGATGTAACCAGCGAATTTATTTAGAAAGGAGAATGAAAAATAAGAGATATTATAACGAGTTCACTGCCAGAGGTCCTATATTCAGATGTAAATTAGGCAAAAAATAAAAGAGGAGAATTAAAATGAAAAAATTTAACGTTTGCCGTTTCAATCTTCATGATTGTCGCAATGCTGGCAGCCTGCGCACCGGCTACCCCGGCGGCTACGGAAGCCCCGGCTGCCCCGGCGGCTACGGAAGTCCCTGTCGCACCGGCAGCTACCGAGGCCCCTGCCGCCCCATCCATAGCTCCCGAGGTCACTGTGGCCATAGGCTTCGATCCTGGTCAGCTATCGCCGTTCACCGGCATGAGCATGGGACGTATCGCTGTCCTCAAGACCATTTATGAGTACCTGGTTGAGGTTGATGAGATGGGTAACCTTCGGTTCCCATGCTCGCCAAGAGCGTTGAGAAGACCGGTGAGAAGACCTATGTCGTAACTCTCTTTGACAACATCACCGACAGCGCCGGCAACCACATCACCGCCGCAGATGCCGCCTGGTCGTATAACACCGCAATGGCAATTAGGCAACCTGCGCCCACTGGGAAGTATCGAATCGGTTACGGCCACGGGTGACTACACGGTGGAATTTGTGTTCAAAGAAGAATTCGGGCTCGGTGACCTTGACAAAATGCTCACCGAGTGCCCCATCCTCAGCCAGAAGGCCTATGAAGCCAGTCCGGACCAGATGGCCACCAAGCCGGTTACCACCGGCGCTTACGTATTAACGGAGTATATCCCCGGCTCCAGCCTGACGTTTGAACGGCGCCCCGATTACTGGCAGACGGACCCGCAGTACCGAACCCTTTTCAGCCAGGCCAATGTTCAGAAGATCGTCTTCCAGATCATCACTGAACCGGCTCAACATGCGATCGCCCTGGAAACTGGCAGTGCTGATATTTCCGGGTCTGTTACTGGAGACGACATTACCCGTTTCCAGAATCAACCCGGAATTCACCGTGTTCCAATTCCTGGATAACCTGACCCAATTAATTGCCTTCAACGGTACTGAGGGGAATCCCTTCACCAAACCGGAGCTGCGCCAGGCGGTAGCGTACGCGCTTGATACCCCGGCGATGTGCGAAGTCGTCTCCCCGGGTGCCTGCCTTCCAGCACATACCATTGGGCAACACGAATTTCTACGGCTACCTGACAAATGGAACACGGAACCCTACTATGATTACGATCTGGCCAAGGCCAAGGAATTGTTGGCTGCCTCTGGTTATGAGCCGGGCGACCTGACGGTCAAGTTGCTGGGCCAGACCGATCCCAAATCCACACTGGTGGCCCAGGTCATCCAGGCTTCTCTGGAAGACATCGGGATCACTGTGAAGATCGACCAGGTGGAGCCTGCCGTATTCAATCAAATACAGTTTGACCCGACCGCGTTTGACATGGTAATCTCCGCGGACCGCAGGCGGGGATTTCGTCTTCAGCCCATGGTTACTATACCTATGACCAGAATCGCAACAACGGTACCACCTCGAACTGCTTCAAGGACGACGAAATGCAGGCAATGCTGATGAATGTAGCCACTATCGACGGCTTCACCCCGGCAAATCTCGATGCCTTCAATAATTACCAGAAGGAACAGCTATATGCCTATGGCTTGTTTTCCTACATGAATAACATCGTAAGCGATAAGGGCATCACCCAGCTAGTTTTGGATACCCGAGGCCATATGGTTCCGGGCGCCTGCACGTACTCGGCTGATTTTGGTAGTAAATCGTAGCATCTGGATTCCTTGCCAACAACAAGGATCACTAAGTTGGATGCGGCACTGCTTGAACATACAATCACTGTACGGGACGGCAGTGCCGCATCAATTTCGACCAGAAAATAAAGCAGTGTCTAACACGAAAACATAATGTCATTCTGAACGGCCGAAGGGAGTGAAGAATCCCGCCGCAAAGCGGCGAAGGGTGATAAAAATAGGATTGGTTAGCATTATTACAATTATTTCACTGCACTTATTAAAAGTTATTTTTGGATCCGAGCTAACTATATCAAATAAGGAAGGATCTTACCAATGGGTAGATATATCCTAAGAAGGCTCCTCCAGATGATCCCGGTGATCTTGGGGGTGACCATCCTGGTCTTCACGATCATGTATTTTATTCCGGGCGACCCGGTCAAGATGATGCTGGGTGCAGAGCAACCCCCGCGCAAGTCGAAGCCAAGCGGGAAGCATTGGGCTTGAACGATCCCTATCTCGTACGCCTCGGCGATTTGTTGGAGGGGATCGTCCTGCATTTCGATTTCGGCAAGTCCTGGGTCTACAATACCCCCGTCACCACGGAACTGCTGCAGCGTTTCCCGCGCACGTTAACCATCGCGGTGATTTGTATGTTGCTGCAGATATTTGTGGGCACCCCCTTGGGGATCATCGCGGCCGTCAACCGGAACGGCTGGGGTGACCGCATCTCGATGTTCATCGCCATGTTCGGCATATCCATGCCCAACTTCTGGATCGCCTTGATGCTGGTGCTCTTTTTCTCGGTGAAGCTGGGCTGGCTGCCGCCGTTTGGCATCGGTGGAATTGCAATACTATATCCTTCCCTGTATTGCCAATGCCTTTCCCGGTATTGCCACCCAAGCCCGGCAGACCCGCTCGAGCATGCTGGAAGTCATCCGCTCCGACTACATCACGACTGCTCGAGCAAAGGGCATGTCTGAATGCAGATTATTCTCAGACACGCCCTGCCGAATGCCCTGCTGCCGGTCATCACCATCATCGGGAACGGCATGGGCATGATGCTGGCCGGCACGGTCGTCATCGAAATGATTTTTGGCATCCCCGGCGTCGGCTGGTACCTGGTGGGTGGGATCGGCAACCGCGACTATAACGTCGTCCAGAGCTCGGTGATCTTTTTGGCCATTGCCTTCACGCTGATCATGCTGCTGGTGGACCTGGCATATGCCTTCATCGATCCCCGGGTCAAGGCGCAGTTCGCGGGCAAGAAGAGGAGAAAACAACATGCTTAACGTTGCAACCACAGAAGGATCAGACGCCTAAGGTCAAGAGGCAGAGCGAATTTGTATGTCGTTGCCCGGCGATTGTCCAAAAATTCATCGGCTGTCATCGGTTTTATTGTGGCTGTATTGTTGGCGCTCATGGCGATCTTTGCCCCGCTGATCGCCCCATACCCATATGATAAACAGGACCTGACTCACACCCGTGCCGCCCCGTCCTGCGAGCACATTTTCGGCACGGATGAGCTGGGACGCGACATTTTTAGCAGGATCGTCTAGGGGAGTCGCTTCTCCCTGAGCATCGGGGTCCTCGCGGTCCTTATTGGGCACATGCGATTGGCATGGTGTTTGGGCGCCTTTGCCGGTTATTTTGGCGGAGTGGTGGATGATATCATCATGCGTCTGATCGATGTGCTTCAATCGATCCCCGGAATCCTGCTTGCCATCACGATCTCCGTCGTCTTAGGCCCGGGCTTTTTTAACACGTTGCTTGCCCTTAGCGTCGGTGGTATTCCAATGGCTTGCCGCTTGACTGCGGGCCTCGATCCTGGGCATCCGCCACCAGGAGTATTTGGAGGCGGCCACCTCCATCAATGCCAGTACACCGCGAATTATTTTCAGGCATGTGCTTCCGAACAGCTTTTCTCCCTTGCTGGTTTCGGCAACCATGAGCATCGGCAATGTGATCATGATGGGGGCCATGCTCAGCTTTATCGGCCTGGGCGTGCAGCCTCCCACCCCTGAATGGGGCTCGATGATCGCGGGGGGACGATCCCTGATTCGCAGCTGTCCCTGGATGGTCATCTTCCCGGGCATTTTTATCATGCTCACTGTTCTGGCGCTCAATATGTTTGGCGACGGCTTGCGTGACGCCCTGGATCCAAAGCTGAAGAAATAAGGATGGATGAGAGACCATGACGAGTAAAAACGGTGTTTTTCTATCGGTGAGAGACCTGGTGGTCGAATACACAGCCGAAGGTCAGGTGATCCATGCGGTCAACGGGGTTTCGTTCGATCTGGAACGCGGCAAGACCTTTGGACTGGTCGGTGAAACCGGTGCGGGCAAGACTTCTACCGCCAAGGCGATCCTGCGCATCCTGCCGGATCCTCCTGCAAAAATCAGAGGCGGCGAAATACATCCTTGATGGCGAAGACCTGCTGAAGATCAGCGAGAAAGAAATGCGCAAGATCCGCGGCCGCAAGGTCTCCATGATCTTTCAGGACCCGATGACGGCGCTGAACCCGATCATGAAGGTCGGCGAGCAGATCGCCGAAGTCATCAAACTGCATAATAACATCACCTAAGGCGGGAAGCAAACGAGCGAGCGGTGCAAGATGCTGGAGATGGTTGGCATCCCCGGAGACCGGTGTGAGGAATACCCCCACCAGTTTTCCGGCGGCATGAAACAGCGCGTGGTTATTGCCATGGCCCTGGCCTGCAGCCCGGAGCTCTTGCTGGCAGATGAACCGACGACCGCTCTGGACGTGACCATCCAGGCGCAGGTGCTGGAGATGATCGACAAGCTCAAGAAGGATTTTAATACCTCCATGATCATGATCTCCCACAACCTGGGCGTGGTCGCGGAAGTATGCGATGATGTTGGCTGTAATTTATGCAGGTGAAATAATCGAACACGGCAGCAAAGAAGCGATATTTGATCATCCGACCCATCCGTACACATTGGGTTTGTTCAAAGCGGTTCCCCACCTGGATGACGATGCGGACAGGCTTAGTCCAATTTCGGGGTTGCCGCCGGATCCCTCCAACCTGCCTGTGGGCTGCCACTTTGGTCCCCGCTGCCCGTTTGCAACAGAGCAGTGCAGAAGTGAGAAGAAAGTATTGATCGAGATAGAACCGGGACATTTCTGCCGCTGCACAAGAGAGCCCAAGCAGGGGGAATCAACATGCCAGCATTAATTGAAGTAAAAAACCTGAAGAAATATTTTGAAACCCCAGGAGGGATGCTGCATGCGGTCGACGATGTATCTTTCTCGATTGAAAAAGGTAAAACAATGGGGGTGGTGGGTGAATCGGGCTGCGGGAAGTCTACGCTTGGCCGCACGATCATCCATCTGCTGGAAAGCACTGGTGGATCGATCTATTTTGAAGGTGAGGACATAACCAAGGTAAATTCCCAAAAGCTGCGAAAACTGCGCGAAAATATGCAGATCATCTTCCAGGATCCATTCTCTTCCCTGAATCCCAGGATGACCGTGGAACAAACGATCATAGAGCCTCTGATCATCTCCGGTCGCTATTCCAAGAAAGAAGGGCAGGATGAAGCAGAACGTTTGATGGCCATGGTTGGCATTGACCAGCGCCTCAGGGTATCCTACCCGCACGAATTGGACGGCGGCAGAAGGCAGAGGGTCGGCATTGGGCGTGCACTGGCATTAAATCCAAAGTTCATTGTGTGTGATGAACCGGTTTCTGCTCTGGATGTTTCCATTCAGGCGCAGGTTTTGAATTTACTTCAGGATCTTCAGGACAAATTTGGCCTGACATACATGTTCGTCACCCATGACCTGTCGGTTGTGCGCCTTATTTCTGATGACATCTGTGTAATGTACCTGGGCCAGTTGGTTGAGACCAGCCCCTCCAAGGAACTGTTCAAGCAGCCGCTGCATCCATATACCCAGGCGCTGATTTCCGCAGTCCCCACGGCGGATATCCACCATAAGAAGAGAGCGCATCATCCTGGAAGGTGAAATTGTCTCGCCTGATCAATCCGAAACCCGGCTGCCGTTTTGCGGCGCGATGTAAATTTGCAGTCGAAAAGTGTCACGAGCCGCAGCAACTTGAAGAAGTAATGCCCAAACACTTTGTTTCCTGCTGCAGGGTGAGGGAACTCAACGATCTATAACCTAAAAACGCACACACGCTTTACCTCAAGAAACAGAGTTTTAAATTATTCCGCCGGGTGGAGCAATGGTCTACCCGAGTAGGCCTGATTATGAAATGGAATGTTTTCACGGAGGTCTTATGATTTAAATCGCCACTATTGAAACCGACAAAGCAGAACGTTTGATGAAAGCCTTATGCAATCATTTTGCCCGGAAGATATCAGCTCGATATGAGGGGGATAAAGGCTATATCGAATTTGGGGATGGAAAATGTGAGATTACAGCAACATCCAGTACTTTGAAATTCCTGGCTGAATCAGAAACTACCAATGGCCTGGATCATGTAAAACAGGCTGTCGAAAAACATCTCCTGCGATTTACTCCGGAAGATAATTACCATTTCCATTGGAGCGAAGTCTTCCTGAAAAAAGGAGATTTTAATATGAAAGAACATATCCAGAACGTCACAGCCCTCGCCGAAGTCTTCCCCGATGGACAGAAACTCACCGCCGCCATCGTGGAATTTGACCGGGATATTGTCAACGAAAAGATAACCCCGGCACTGTTCTCCGTGAAAGGCAGGACGGTTACAAAGATTTATGCCAATACCGAGCCGGTGCAGGCAGCGCGGGGCAAAAATGGGAAATACGTCATCATCGAGCTTTCGCCGGAGGATGCGAATGCGTGGATTTTGCCGAAACCCGACTTCACAACCGGCAACCCCGGCGGCCCCAGAGGTCAGGGCGGCTCCGGCGGCCAGGGTGGCACTGGAGGTCATAACGGACAGGTTCACGGAATGCCACCGAGGATCCGCAAGCCGCTGATTCTCAGCGTCAAACAACTCGATGATATCGCCGCCGTGGACGGAACAGTTTTGCCTGCCTGCAAGAATGAGATCGTTTCTGAAAAAGTGTTCCAGCCTATCGTGGAGGATTTCCGCCAGTATGAGTATAAAGGTATGCAATATAACCTTTTCATCCCGAGGGACTATGACGAAACGAAACTGTATCCTGTGGTGATGTTTATCGCTGACGCCGGCGACAACAGCGACGATCCCTTCCTTCCACTTGTAGACGGTATCGGCGGTGTAGTCTGGGCAACCATCGAAGTGCAGGCCAAACACCCCTGCTTTGTGCTGGTTCCCCAGATTCCTCATGGCATCCCTCTGACCAAGGACGACTTTACGGTGTCGCCGGAACTGGAAACCATCAAAGACCTTCTGGACGATGTGGTGAGCCGATACAGCATCGACAAGAACCGTATCTACACCACAGGCCAATCTCAGGGGTGTATGGCCTCCTGCGAACTGAATGTGCGCTACCCTGATTATTTTGCAGCCTCCCTGTTGGTATCGGGACAGTGGAACCCCGAGACCATGGCGGCAAAATTGACGAAAAAGAACTTGTTCATCGCCCTCTCTGAAGGCGGCCCGAAGGAATTCCCGGGCATGAACGCTGTGGTTGCCGCGTTGGAAGGTGCAGGAGCGAATGTCGCCCGGGCAACTCTGAACGCCCGGAAGAGCAAAGAAGAGCTCAATACCGATGTGAAGGAACTGATCGCAACTGGTGCCAACATCCTGTACGCCATCTACGACGCCAAAACAGTCCTGCCCGATGATGGTAAGGAATACCCGCAAATAGCACATCATTTCCGTGGTTGGGAGATCACCTACGGTATCGAAGCCGTACGGGATTGGCTGTTTTCCAAGGCGAACAGCCGACCGTAATGGTTATTGGAAATAATGCCGTCTGCTGTTTGGGATGTAGCTAAAGGAGATAATACTTCTAGATTGTCGCAGGACTATTTACACTTAAGTTTCATGTGAAAAGGAATCACAATGACCATTTCTGCCCGCATCACGCGTATGCCCCGCGAACTCAAACTGTTCGTGGCGGTGTCCCTGATGATGGGGGTCGCTTTCAGCATCTACGATTCCACGTTCAACAATTTCATTAATGAGCAGTATTCCTTAAACGGATTCCAGCGGTCGCTACTGGAACTGCCGCGCGAGCTGCCCGGCTTCCTGGTCGTTTTTGTCAGCGCCCTGCTGTGGTTCCTGTGCAGCCGCCGGCTGGGGGCTTTTGCCCTCCTGTTGGGGGCGATCGGGGCTGTGCTGATCGGGTCCACGCCATCGACCTATGCGGCCATGATGCTGTGCCTGTTCATTTACAGCATGGGACAGCACCTGTTCATACCGCTATCTGCATCGATCGGGATGGAACTGGCGCACGAAGGACAGACCGGGCGGCGGTTAGGACAGCTGAATGCCATCCGGAATTTCGCCACCATCTTGGGCAGTTTCATCGTCTTTCTGGGGTTTCGCTACCTGGGCTTTCACTTCCGGCATTCGTTCCTGCTGACGGTCGTTGGGCTGGGGCTGGCGGCTTTGCTCATGTTCCAGATGAAACCGGATGCGACTAAAAAATCAAAGACGTTTCTCCAGTTGCACAAGGAATACCGACTTTTCTACGCCCTGAATATCTTTTCAGGATCACGCAAGCAGATCTTTATCACTTTTGCTCCCTGGGTGATCGTGACTATCTTCAATCAGCCTACCGCGACGATCGCCACCTTGATGACCATCGGCGGTGTGATCGGCATCCTGTTTCAACCTGTGCTGGGGCGGGCGATTGACCGTTATGGGGAGCGGCTCATCATGCAGATCGAGGCGGTGATGCTGGTGGTGGTCTGCCTGGGGTATGGATTTTCCAAGTTCCTATTCCCCGAAAACACGGCCTTTCTTTTCATCTGCGGCTTTTATCTCCTCGACCAGATGCTGATGTCGGTCAACATGGCGCGGTCAATGTATATGAAAAAGATCGCGATCAAGGAAGAACATGTCCAGCCAGCCTTGACTGCGGGAGTGACGATCGACCACATCTTTTCCATCAGCATCGCTCTGCTGGGGGGAGTGATCTGGAGCATGTTCGGTTTTCAGTACGTATTTCTCCTTGGGATTATCATTGCTGCTTTAAACTTCCTGGTCGTGAGCCTTATCCGCATCCCGCCGCGTCACCTTCCTCCAGCGGAAGAGATTCCCATGGTTCCTCGGGTGGAGTCGATAGACTTCAGTATAGTGGAAGTATCCGATTAATATTGAAATGGAGCCTCCCTATTAGAAAACTTCAGGGAGGCTCTTTACTGATCTAGCCTAATTTGTGCTTCTTGATGAAGTCTCCCAAAACGCCATCGAGATTGGGACGGCCGATCTCCTGCAGGTTGTAATAGACCCGCGTGAACGGCTTGTTGATCTTGATGATCCGGCTCAGGTCGATCGGGGTTCCGATCACCACCGAGTCGCAGTCGGTGCGGTTGATGGTGGCTTCCAGATCCTTCAATTGCTGTTTGCCATAACCCATGGCAGGCAGGAGCACACCGATGTTGGGATAAGTCTTGAAGGTATCCTTGAGCTTTCCAACGGTAAAGGGCCGCGGGTCGACGAAACCGGCAGCGCCGAATTTCTGCGCGGCGACCACCGCCGCACCGATCTTCATCTCTCCGTGGGTGAGGGTTGGTCCATCCTCGATCGCCAGCACCCGTTTGCCCTTGATGACCGAGGGATCGTCCACGTCCAGCGTGGAGGCGGCGTCGACCACGATTGCCCCGGGGTTGATCGCGGCAATATTCCTGCGCACCGTCTCAATACCGGATGCATCGGCGCTGTCGATCTTGTTGATCACTGCCACATCCGCCAGGCGCAGGGAAACCTCGCCGGGATAGTACATGAGCTCATGCCCCGGACGGTGTGGATCCACAACGGTGATCTGCAGGTCAGCCTGGTAGAAGGGGAAGTCATTGTTCCCGCCGTCCCACAGGATCACATCGCAGCCCTTCGGGTCCTTCTCGGCAGCCCGGAGAATCGCCTCATAATCGACACCGGCATAGATGACATTTCCGCGCACCACATGCGGCTCGTACTCCTCCATCTCCTCCACCGTGCACTTGTGCTTGGCAAGGTCGGAGATCTCTGCATAACGCTGGACCTTCTGTGCAACCAGGTCGCCGTAAGGCATGGGGTGGCGGACGGCAACGACCTTCAAACCCCTGGCCATCAGAATTTCAATCACGCGGCGGGAGGTCTGGCTTTTCCCGCAGCCAGTCCGGACCGCACAGACCGATATCACCGGCTTGGTGCTCTTAATCTGGGTGTCTTTGGGTCCCAGCATGGTAAAGCTGGCGCCTGCAGCCTGCACGATGGCGCCTGTACCCATCACCTTCTGGTAGGTGACATCGCTGTAGGAGAAGACGCACTCATCGGCCTCCAATTTCTTGATCAGCTTTGGCAGGTCCTTCTCGTCGAAAATCGGGATGCCCTTCGGATAAAGCTTGCCAGCCAGCTTGGCCGGATAGGCGCGTCCGGAAATGTCCGGGATCTGCGCCGCCGTAAAGGCGACCACTTCATAAGCTCTGTTATCACGATAATACGTGTTGAAGTTGTGAAAGTCTCTTCCGGCTGCGCCGATGATGATCACTTTCCTTTTGCTCATTGGTTCCTCCGTCTGTGATTTTGGATTTGGAATAATTTACCATATTCAGAGATTTTTAGCCGGTCATTTGTTTGGAGAAATATGCGTCAATTTAGTAACCAGGCGAGGTGGTATGACAACTTGCTGGAAATCGGTTTCTTCCCTGGAAGTATACCAACCTCTTTGTCCCATACCCATCGCCGGATTACCAGGCTACCGCACGGATCGGGGAGCCATCCAGCCCTGCCAGGCGAAGCGGGAGAAAGGAAAACTGGTACACCCTGCCGGGTTGAAGCTGGGATAAATTCGCAAGATTCTCAACAAGGAGAATCTCCTTGCCAAGGAGAAGGTGATGGACGTGGGTCGTTCCCTGCACGGACAAATCGACATTCAGGGCGTCGATTCCCACCAGGCTGGCTTTTCTGTCGATCACCCGCTGCACCGCCTCCGGTGAAAGATAGGGGTGGCGAAAGTAAGTGTCCGTATTCCAGTACCGGTCCCAGCCTGTTTGGATGAGCAGCGCCCCGCCTTCCGGCAGATGCTGTAATCCGTCCGAAATTTGCTCCTCTGTGATGGCCTGGTCATCGACGAGGCCGGGAAACGGCAGAACAATCCCCGCAAGGATAAAACGTGATATCGGATATTCATCCACGTTCTTCCCGGCGGGGAAATAATGTGAAGCGCTGTCGAGGTGTGTCCCGGTGTGGGTGCCGATATGCAGGTCGGCGACCCGCCAGGGCGGCTCGAACTCCTTCGGCCGGACCAAAGCTCGGCACCGGATCCCCCGGATAGATGGTCATTCCGGGTTGGATGGGTTGGCTCAGATCAAAGTATCGGGTCATGGGTCATCCTGACGTCATCTGGGTGCTTTCCACCTTGTCACCGACGATGGAAACAATAATGCCGCGCAGCATACCTTCACCGTATTCGCTGCCGGGATAGACCGGAGTATCGGCCGTAAGGGTGTGAGACAAATCGACAATCTTTCGAATTTTTAGCACGCTGTTGGCTCTATTTTGAAAAGATATTTTGAAGAGGTCACTCTGTTTCATGCCTTCGCAAGCTGTTCCATCGCGAAGGGCTCTCCGTGACCGGGATAGACGAACCTGATCTTGTAACTCTCCAAGACCGCAAGACTGACCTTTGCGGCCTCGAGGTCGTCCATCAATGAGTTGAGGACCGGCCCTTTTGTGTTCTCGAAGAGATCCCCGCAGAACAGGTCACCCTCCGCGGTCAAAGTGCCGATGGACCCTTGCGAGTGACCGGGCAGCGAAATCACCCGGGCGTCGAGGCCGTGCGGGGAGAGGTCATAGCCATCATCCAACAGAAGGTCGGGCGTAAAATGTTCGGATTCCCTGAACCCGGTAAAGAACGGGATCAGCGATCGGACGAGCACGTTGGGTTTCTTCCGGTTCTCGAACATGTCCCCGCTCTCGCCCATGCCCGAGTCGGCGCGATGCATGGCCAACTTGACTCCAAAAGCCGCATGGAGGTAAGCCGCATTACCGGTGTGATCGAAATCCCCATGCGTGAGGAGAACCAACCGTAGCGAGCCTGGGATGCAGCCCGCATGGGCCAGCTCGCTGAGCAGTTGTTTACGCGCGCTCGAGGTCCCCGTGTCGATGAGGAAAAATCCGGCATCACTGTGCAAAAGGTAGCAATTGACATTTCCCATACGCATGGGCATCGGGAGTTTCAAAGTGGTGAGCGTGGCTGTCATAAGGAGGTCCTCTTCGGGTGGAGCATGTTCGATCCGATCAGGATGCAGATTCAGCGGGAAAACATAGTAACCTGCTGAACGAATCCATTATACGGCAAGTGCCCCAGACCTGTACTGTCTGAGGCACTTGTTGTTGATTTCAATAAGTGGGACCGGCTGGATTCGAACCAGCGACCAAGCGATTATGAGTTTACTCGTTTCCTTTCCATAGTATCCACTCTCGTCTTTCATCCCTACATCTGGCAGTCCAAAAGTACGGTACCGCACCAAATACGGGGGAGTATCTTTTTTAAGGGTTTTAGACCAAAATTGACATCAGTTCGACAGCAATTCATTAGAAGCTGGAGTAACCAACTCCTCAATTCTTTCGGCCGCCACTTCCTGTGAATGAGCCATAGCATGACCATAGATGTCAGTAGTGACGCTTGCCTTGGTGTGCCCAGCCCTGCTCTGGACGGTATTGATAGGAGTACCTATGTCCAGAAGCAAAGAGATCGAGGTATGCCGCAAGTCATGAAATCGGATGTCCGGGAGACCCGCACGCTTGAGAATCCCTTTGAATTCTCGCGAAACTTTGGTCTGGTCCATATAGGTGCCAATGCTGGTCGTGAAGATCATGCCGTGCTCCTGCCATCGATCGCGAGTCAAATCCTTCTGGGATTCCTGCCTTTGGCGGTGTGCGGTGAGCATGGCAAGAGCGCCTTTGCCAAGTTTGATTTGCCTACGACCTGCCTTGGTCTTTGTTGGAGTAAGGGTTGCCGAACCAATGCCCGCTTGCTGAAGCTGACGTTCAACCCGCAAGATGCCCTTATCCCAATCCACATCAGACCACATGAGGCCCAGGATCTCACCCTTACGCATCCCTGTAGTCAGCGCTAGGTAGAAGAGTGTCTCCAAAGAATGTCCTTTAGACGCAGCCAAGAAGGTACGCGCCTGCTCTTCCGTTAGCACTTGGAACTGCTGCGTATCTACTTTGGGCCGTTCGACCGCATCCAGAGGGTTATGACCAATCAGACCTTCCCTTACTGCCTGGGCAAAGGCACAGTGCAGGGTGACATGGACCAGCTGGATTGTGCGAGCTCCTCTACCTTCCATCTGCATCCGCATGTAGATGGCACGAACATGTGCCGGTGTGATCGCCTGCAACCGCATCTTCCCGATCATGGGAAGAATATGAAGCTCGGCATAGCGTCGGTACTTGCTGACGGTGGTCACCCGGCGGGCAAGCGCTTTTCCGGAGAGCCAGCTCTCCATATAGCGTTCCAGAGAAAGCTGCATGCCATCGAAAGTCAGGCCCCGCTCGATCTTGTTCAGCATTTCTTTGATCCACCCCCGGCATTCTTTCTGGGATTTGCCGTACTTGGTGATGCGCCGGCCATTCAGGCTGATCTCCGCGACCCAGCGGCCGTCCTTGCGGCGGAAGATGCTGCCTTCGTTATTGCCTCGTCGTTTACCCATTTTCTCTCCTCCTTTCTGTGACCCTGGAGGTCCAAACAGGAGGAACAAGATGTGATGCTTGTGTTATTCGGCTGTTAAGGTGCAGTATTTTATAGGTCAGGTTATAACATAAGAAGTTATCAAGGTTTGTAATCAGACGCTTGAATACAAACTCGCTGCTACAGAAAACATGAACGGAGGATTTTGTTTGGCACTTGCTTTTTATTCACAAAAACATCCGGTCTGGCCTCACATATATACCAATCAGGACGACAGGGAGATCACAGCGCTTCATGATCAGGTAAGCTAGATCGGCTGACATGCAGGACTTCTTCAACTTCATCGGTATTAAACAATCGTGCTTTCAATAATTCAGTACCAAGTTTTCATACAATGATTATATAGAACTGATATTCTACAGTCAAGACGGAGTTTGTGTATATCTTCTAGCCTAACCATGCATTATAAACTTCCATCGCCGCTCATCCCATTGAGGTTGATTGAATGTTTTGTGTTGCTTCTCATCTCGTCGTGATGAACTGGTGCTTTTTCTATGTTGAAAACCAGTCCTATATGGAGAGAAAACCGAGTGAGGATAGAATCCGAATTGCTCTTCGTTCAGATTAGAAACCGTTGCTACCCGCCTTTCAACCAAACCTGCCCCTTTGTTCACAGATATTATTAATGCTTTGACGCTGAAAATAAGAGTATGCAACGGCTCGAAAAGTTCAGGACCTCTGGGACGTTTTTATATTTAACAAGCAAGGTGGACCTCTTTAGTTAGAACTGGTGGCTTCAAATTGGGGCTGATTATTATCTCGATAATTATTGATTCATTCGAAAGCAAAATCTAGGCACACAACGCAGGGAAGTGATGGAGTACAGGTCAATCCTACCGTCTTGGCATTGACTTACGCTAGCGTAAGTGTTATAATTTATGCAGTGATTTACGCTAGCGTAAGGAGGTGTAATGGAAGAAAAAGAATGGATTAGTACGCAAGAAGCAGCCGAACGTCTTGGTGTTACCTCAGCTCGCATCCGTCAAATGGTGGCGGAAAAGCAAATCGGAGCCCGGAAAATGGGTAGTAAATATCGCGGGCAATGGCAAATTAACTTGAATGATGTAGAAAAACGCCTTCATGAAAAAGGAGTAACTCAAACCATGCGCGTCAAAAATCGAATGACCCCGAATCCGATCGTAGCAAACCCTAAAACCAATTATAACGAAGCTTTGCGTTTGATGAAGCAAAACCATATCAAGCATTTACCCATTGTGGATAAGAAAGGGACACCTATTGGCATTGTTACTCAACATGGTATGCTGCATGCCACGCCATCCCCTGTGACGACCCTCAATGTTTTTGAGATTGCCACATTCCTTGACAACGTCACGATGGAAAGTATCATGACCAGCCCTGTTCTGGCCGTTGACGAATCTTGCAGCATCACCAACGCGGCCAACTTCATGCTTATCAATAAAATCGACTCACTCCTGGTGATGCGTGATGAAACACTGGTTGGCATCATCACCAGCGCTGATATTTTCAGGACATTCGTTGAAATAACCGGTGGAGGTCAGTCGGGTACACGTATTGAGGCCAGGCTGCCAAATGAAAAAGGTCATCTCGCCCCATTTATCCAGGCCTTATCAAACGCCGGCAGCTATATCGTCTCCGTGGCGCTCTCCAGCAATGAGGACGATTATGGTTATTGGGACGTGAAAGAGCGTGGTGGCAACGAAGAGGAAATGCGTAAAGAACTCGACAAATTGGGTTATGCTGAAATCATCTCTTTCCGCCCGAGTGATAGCGATAAACTCCTGACGCTCGGCAAGGATTAAAAACCACAGCCAAAATCAACAGCGGATTCAAAAATATCCCGGTCTCTGTCTTCAAAGACCGGGATGTTTTATATGCATCAGTTCAGCAGGGTTGCCCTGACAAGGCAGTTTATTTTACGGCCGGAATTCTACGCCTACAGGTTCCGCCTTCGATATTCGGCATAGTGCAGTGCGGAGCGGATAGGATCCGAGCTCCGGGTTGCAATGGTCCGGGTTATCGCTCATGCACACGTTGATATTGGACTCGAAGGCTCCGTGAAGCGATGGCTCTTCCCCCGGCATTTCAGGGTACCACCAGCCGTGCTCCGCATCGATGATGTTAGGATCCATTTTATCGAAGAACTTAACCTTCTGACGCACCTGCCCGCGCTTGGTTTCGATCCAGATCCAATCCCCTTCGGCGATCCCCTCGGCGCGAGCCGTTTCAGGGTGGACTCTGACGGTGGGCCAGGGATAATGCCTGCGGACCGACTCAACCTGGCGCCATTCCGCATGGTAATAAAACAGGATCCTCCGGCCGCTGATCAGAGTATAAGGGTACTCTCGGAGAAGCTCAGGGTCACCCTGCGGGCTTTCGGGTGGAACGAGATATTTGGGCAGCGGGTCATAGCCTAGTGCCTCGAGTATGGTGGACCGCAATTCCACTTTTCCTGTTGTCGTGGCAAACCCCTGCTTCTCGTACTTTTTCTCCACCACCGGGCGAAGGATGACTCTGGGGAATGTCTTGAGTGTGTATCCCAGCGGAGCCAGCCTGTAATCCATGACTTCCTCCAGTGTCTCCCAGGGCCAGTCTGCTTCCTGCCCGAGCCTGATCCCGAGTTCCCGCCAGATGTCATAGTCCCGAAAGTGCTCATAAGAGCCAGGCACGATATGCGGCACGACGGCTTCACGTGCCCAGATATAGCTGCCATAATCGCTGAACGACCACACATCGGGCCGCTCCAACCACGTCGCTGACGGTAGCACGTAATCCGCCAGTTCGGCGCTGGGCGTCATGAAGAACTCATTCACCACATAGAGCTGGAGGTTGGGACTCTTGAGTGCCTTGTAAACCGTCTTGGTGGCAATCTCGGTTACCATGGGGTTGCTGTGGCTGGTGAAAAGCGCCGTGAGGGGGTAGGGGTCTCCCGTGATGATTGTCTGGTAGGCGCTCGGCGTATGGCTCTGGCATTGGTGGAACATCTCGTTGACCGGCGCTCCCCAGACCCGCGTGATGTTCTGCATGAGCATGATCTGTGTGTCATAGCTGGAAACGCGGAATCGGTCCGCCCCGATCATCTTCTTCCACTGGGACGCAGGCAGCCGGTCCCAGAGCTCCATCTCACGCGTGGGCACAAGCCCCGGAGGTCCCATTTGTATCTCGCCGCCCTTGACATCGATATACCCGCAGATGGCCGAGAGGATCCAGCGGGCGTGGATGGCCTGGACCGAAGAGTAGGAATGCTCGAGCCCCTCACCTTCCATGCTGCATGCTGGCCCATTGGTGGCAAACATGCGCGCCGCTGCTTGAATCGCCTCCATGGGCAGTCCTGTAATCTCCGATACCTTCGAGAGCGGATATTCCTTCAACCGCTCCAGCAGGTCTTCGAATCCGTGGCACCATTTCGCCACGAACTCTTTATCGTAGAGTTTTTCATCCACCACAACGCCAATCATGCCCAAGAGCAGGGCGGAGTCCGTTCCGGGGCGTACGGGCAGCCACAGGTCAGCCATGGC
Source organism: uncultured Chloroflexia bacterium (assembly GCA_963709295.1). Taxonomy (GTDB): domain Bacteria; phylum Chloroflexota; class Anaerolineae; order Anaerolineales; family Villigracilaceae; genus JBGPQJ01. The sequence goes on from CAVPVW010000008.1 coordinate 697,270, forward strand.
GGCCGATTTCGTTTGGCAGGGGTCGACAACGATCAATTTTGCGCCGGCCTTCTTTGCCTCCAGGATGGCTTTGGCAACCATCGGCCTGGCTGTCAAGGGCTCAGCGCCTAACAGGAGCATGCATTTGGAGTCCTTGCTCAATGCATAATTGGGGAACATCCCGACGATTGCGTCGGCCATGATGGATCGCGGGCCGAAACAAATCCGCTCCTGACCGAGCAGGTTCGGCGAGCCAAATAAGTTGAAGAATCGTGCCCGGTACTCGTCATGTGTGCGAGCTGTTCCGCCCGAAGCCCCCAGCGTCTCACCGCCGTAGCGATCTCGAAGTCGGCCCAACTTATCGGCGATTTCGTCCAGGGCGTCTGACCACTCAATTCTCTGCCACTTTCCCTCGCCTCGCTCACCGACTCTCTTCAGAGGATGGTTGACACGCCCGGGGTGATACAGGTATTCTACCGCCGCCTTGCGGCGCACGCAGCCCTCGGTGGGAGGATAGCACTTTATCGGCCACTCCGGATCTTCTTCGAGCTCGAGAAGCCTGCCGTCTTTCACGTGCGCAAGCAGTCCGCATTCTGCTTTACACCAGAAACAGACTGTCGGTTTCACTTCAACATTTGCGGCGGGTGAAGACGAATGATCGGTTCTTTCCCTTTGAGTCTCCATCTTATCTCCTTCGAAGGCGTCATGTCAATCGGGTCTCTATTGTGGCGCTGGCTGGTCAGTTTACGGCAAAGAAATCATTTAAGCTTGTTTTCCAAGATCCGGGATGTTGTGCAGGGTCTGCGCAATCCCTTCGCCCATTTCCTTGATGTCCACCGAGAGGGACAAATATCCGCTCTCGAATCGCTGCCCGAAGCTCTCCTTCAGCACCTTCATCACGCGATGGGCAGCCTCCCGCTGCACCTCCACTGGCCGTCCTTCGCGGATCAACAGGCTGACGTGGATAAACGCATAGGCCGGGTCGCCGTCGGCGATGCGGTAGTCTATGAGCCGCACCGCGCGGCTCTTGATGCCTTTCAGGTTGACCGCCCCCGTGGCGACCAGTTCCTCGTGCAGGCGGGCTAGAAGCGGTTGAACAGCAAAGTCCAGGTTGTCGGTGTATTCGAGAGTCAGGTGAGGCATGGTTTACTCCACGGGCGGGGTGCCGTGCGTGTGAAAGGACGGGATGGTCGGCAGACCCCAGGCCTGGCCCTTCTTGCGCTCGGCCTCGCTCCAGATGACGGGTGTCCAGTCGGGAGCCAGTATTAATCTCGCGCCGGGGCAGGCGATCTCGAAGCGGTTCCCGCCCGGCTCATAGACATACAGGAAGAAAGTCTGCTGGATGGCGTGCTTGGAAGGGCCGGTTTCCATGAAGGCGCCATATTCAAGACAGAGGTCCGCGGCACGCAGGACGTCCTCGCGCGCATCCACCGCGTAGGTGACGTGATGCAGTCTCCCTTTCGCGCCGGTCCAGTCCTCGGAGATGGCCACATCGTAGGTCTTGTTGGTGAAGGTGATCCAGGAGGCTTTCTCCGAACCGTCATCGAAGATGATCTGCTCGGTCATCTTGCCGCCCAGAACCTCTTGCATGAATACTCGGACTGAGCGCACATCCGCCGCCAGCAGGTTGATGTGGTCAATACGCCGCAAGGCGATGCCGCGATTAGGCGTGCGCGACGCCTGGTTCCGCAGCGCGGGGCGCAAACCTTCAGGCGGCTTATACCATTCGGTTTCGTAATATATTTCCATCTTATGCCCATCGGGATCAGTGAAACAATAGGCGGGGCCGTGCCCGACGTTCTTATCGTTCCAACTCTGTCCCAGCCCGGTCTTCTCAATCGCCGCCACCCTCCGCTGCAGCGCCTGTGGGCTGGAGGCGCGCACGGCGTAGTGACCGATGCCCGAAGTCGCGGAAGCAGTCAGCTGCAAGGTGTGATGTTCATAATCGTCCCAGCCGCGCAGGTAGATCGAGTCGCCTTTTCGTCCGCTCTCGACCATGCCCATTAAGTCAATAAAAAAACGGGCGCTATCATCGAGCTTCGAGGTCAGCAGCTCCACGTGCGCCAGGTGAGCCACATCAAAAATGGGTTCTGTGGTCATTCTTTCCTCCGGTTATTTTCTAAAGTTTTACGCAACCCATGCAGGTCATACGTCATTTCACCGTTTAATAATTTTCTCCTCAAAGCGGATTCGCGTGCGAACCGTTCTTCTGCTGCTTTAAAAACTTCCGCCGCTCTCTCCTGTTTCACGCACACGGCACCGTCCGCGTCGAGGACCACGATATCAGATGGAGAAATTTGCGTCCCGCCGACAGACACGGGGACATTGAGCTCGCCAACTTTTGACTTGGTTGCCCCCTTCACGCGGACGAAATGCGCCCAGATGGGAAGGCCGAGCTGTGCCAGCTCCTCGACATCGCGCACCGCCGCATCGACGAGAATCGCCGCCGCTCCCCGCACCTTGACCTGGGTCGCCAACAGCTCGCCGACCAGCGCCACCGGAGCCGGTTCCGGCATGGACAGCACCAGCACATCCCCCGGTTGGATCTGCTCGATGATAGCATGCACCATCAGGTTGTCGTCCTGTCCGCACAGCGCGGTGCGGGCGGGTCCGGCCGCGCGACTGCCGGGGAGAAGTTGAATCAAGTGGATGTCGATCAGACCCTCGCGCCCCGAGGCCTCATAGATAGTCGCCACGCCAAGTTCTCTCAGACGGGCAAGCTCATCTTGTGTCATAGGCTTTTCACCACCCAGGGCAGCGTGCGCTGCAGCGCCTCGGCGAACTTGACCTCCTCCATGCCGGAGATGCGCCGGGCGTGGTTGCCGCGCCGCGAGGCAAGTTCGGTGTAATAACTTTTTAAATAACTCTGCGCCTGCATGCAGTCCATGGCTTTGACCTTTCTTCTCCATCACCGGTGTGATATCCACAAAGGTGTTTGGCATGAACTCGCACAGCTCCGGCTGGTGCGGCTCGAAGAAGTACAGGTCCGGCGGAGTGATGTTCTTGAAGGCGCTGGCCACGCCTGCACCGGAGGCCAGCAGGCGCGCGCGCTGCACAGCCTGGGATGCCACGGGATGATCAGGATTGAAGGGATCGACAGGTGTGTGGGTCAACACAATGTCCGGCTCCGTGTCGCGAAAGAACCCGGTCAGTTTCTCCATCACCGCGTCGCTGATGATCAGGGGATAATCACCCAGATCAAGGCAGCGGAACTCCGCCCCAACAATCGCTGCGGCGGCGCTGGCTTGCTCGTGCCGGATGTGTTTAACATTTTCGATGGTTTGCCCCGGCTCCTTCCACAGCTCGCCGGACTCTCCCCGCTCGCCATAGGACAGCGCAATCACAGTCGCGCTCCCGCCTTGTGAAGTGACCAGCGCGATGGTGCCGGCTGCACGCCAGACAAAATCGGCGGAGTGTGCGCCGATGACCAGAAGTTTCTTTTTATCCATAGTGGAATCCTGAGGTGATTGAATTTATTTTAGATGTTTATCCAGAAAATCCAGCACCCGTTTCACATTTTCAGGCGTTTCGAACCTGGGATCAGCATGCTCGGCGCCTTCGATCAAATCGAGTTCAACTTTGTCCTCTCCAAGCACCTGTTTCAATTTGGCGGCAAACTCGATGGAGTGCTGTACGGGCACGACCGGGTCCTTGACCCCATGCTGCAGCAGGAACGGCGGCGCACCGGGTCGGATATACGTCTCGGGGTTGGCGGCTTTCACTTTTTCTGGAACCTCCGTGATAAGCTGCCCAAGCAAAAGAGATTCAGGAGAATTCGGTTCGCTATGGCGGAAACCGGGCGGAGGCAGCAAGCCGCTTTCCGACAGATAGCCGTCCATCTTGAGAAAATCCGTCGGGCCGTACCAGGAAACAACCGCCTGAATGGTACTGGGTTGATTCGGGTTGCCCAGGCTCAGGTCCTCCAGTTCGGGTATCCCCGCCGATGTGCCCAGCATGGATGACTGGTAACCGCCCGCCGAGCCGCCCCAGGCTGCGATTCTGTCCGGGTCGAAGTGGTACTGGCGCGCATTAGCACGCACCCAGCGCACAGCTGCCTTGGCATCCTGCACCAGCGCAGGGAAGATCGCTTCCCAACTCAGCCGATAGTTGACCGCCACCACCGCATAGTTCCGCTTCAGCCCCTCCAGCATGGGTTTCACCTGCGCATCGGACTTGTCGCAGCCCATGAACGCCCCGCCATGGATGGACAGGATCACTGGGAAAGGGCCTTCGCCCTCGTCTGGCAGATAGATATCCAGCTTCTGCGCCAGTGAGAGAGTCGCATAAGGGACATCCAGAAAGTTTCGTTTAATCAGGCTCGTTTCAAACGGCGGATGAAGCTGCTGGATGGCATAGTGCGTGTCGGGGTCAAATCTTTTTTGGATCATCGCGTTTGCCTATCGTTTTGATTTCCCCGTTTTCAGTTGCTGTTCCAGAAAATCCAGAACGCGCGCCACGTTCTGCGGAGTCTCAAAAAGCGGGTCACCGTGTCCGGCGTCGTTCAAGATCTCCAGCGTGACTCGTTTGGCATCTACAGCCTTCTCAATCGCGGCTGCAAAGTTCATGGATTGCTGGACTGGCACAATCGAATCCTTCAAACCATGCTGAATGAGAAAGGGCGGCATGGTGGCTTTGATGTAGGTCATGGGGCTGGCAAACCGCACCAGTTCCGGCACCTCGGTGATCGGTTTGCCCAGCAACAGGGATTCGGGAGAATCGGGGGAGGAATGATCAGGCTCGCCCATGCCGCTGGCGATCAACTGCTCGTCCATCTTCAAGAAACTCTCCGTGGGACCGTACCAATCCACGACCGCATGGACCGCACTCGAGAATAGTGGGTTTCCCATGGTGAAATCCTCGAGCTTGCGAACCTTTCGGCTTGTCCCGAGCAGCGCGGCCAGATGCGCGCCGGCCGAGGCGCCCCAAGCTGCGATTCAATTCACATCAAGATGGTATTTCTCCGCATTGGCCCGGAGAAAGCGCACAGCCGCCTTGCAGTCATAGATTTGTTTGGGGAACTGCGCCTCGTCGCTGAGACGGTAATTCATGCATACCACGGCGAAAGTCGCGCTTCAACCCCTCCAGAAAATGGAGGTTCATAATGTCTCCCTTGTCGCCGAACATCCACGCGCCGCCATGGATGGAGACGATGACCGGGAACGGACCGTCGCCTTTTTCGGGGAGGTAAACATCCAGCTTTTGCGCATTAGATTGATGGGCGTAAGCCACGTCCAGCCACTTTCGTTCGATGTGGCTGGTATCCATTGGGGGAGGAGGCGCAAACTCCTCGTCTTCTTCGATTTCAGATACCAAGTTCGTCATGTTATGCCGCCACTCTTGCAATAGTTTCCTTGGCTTTCCGGTTCTTCTGGTAGGTATCAAAGCCGACCGCCGCCAGCAGGACAACACCCTTGACCACGTTTTGGGAAAAGTCGGGAAAGTTTGCAAGCTGCATGGCATTGTTGAGTACGCCGATGATCAGCACGCCGGTGATCAAGCCAAAGATCGTACCCTCACCGCCTTTAAAGCTGACTCCACCCAGCAGCGCTGCAGTCAAACAATCGAACTCGATGCCCGCGCCAGTGGCCACCTGTCCTGTAAAAACCCTGGAGAGCAATAATACAGAGGTGATACCAGATGCAAAACCGCAGATCGAGAAAAGGATGATTTTCATCCGATTTGTATTGACACCGGCAAGGCGGGCTGCTTCCTCATTTCCACCGAGGGCAAATGTATATCGCCCGAAGTAAGTTCGAACCAGGATGAAGTTACCGATCAATGCCACGATGATCATGGTAATAATGGGAACCGGGATCGGACCGATGTATCCCTGTCCGAACCAGCGGAAGATTTCGGGAAAGCCCATGATATTCCTCGACGCCGCGAAGATATATCCCGCACCCTTATAGATCGCAGCCGTGCCCAGGGTGATGATCAGCGGGTGGATTTTTAATTTATTGGATAGAACACCATTGAAAGCGCCAAGAGCCGTTCCCAGTAAAAGGGTAACCGGGATGGCGATGGCCAGAGGGACATGCTGATAAGCCAGCATGATGGACAGAACAACATTGGTTAATATAATCTGGGAACCGATGGAAAGGTCGATGCCCCCGCCGACCATCACGAACATGAGTCCCACGGCGCTGATGGCCGCAAAGGAGACCTGGCGTATTATGATGATGATATTATTGGTCGTCATGAAATTTGGGGAAAGGATGGAGAAGAAGATCACCAAGGCGATCAGGATCACCTGCGGAGTATATTTTCTCAATACAGCACCAATCCGCGAGCCCAAGTTTGACAAAGTCCCAGTTTTACTATTCATAAAGTATCTCCTAATGTGTGCCCGACGCAAGGTCGAGAATATAATCCTGGCTGAACTGTTCCTTTGTTACCTCGCCAGCCAGCCTGCCTTCGCTCAATACGATGATGCGGTCCGACATCCCCAACAATTCCTCCATATCAGAGGAGATCATCAAGATCGCGTTGCCGTTATTGGCCAGTTCGGTCATCAGCTGATAAATTTCCTGTTTGGTGCCGACATCGATGCCGCGGGTGGGCTCGTCAAAGATCAGAACGTCGGATTCCGCCGCCAGGGCCTTTGCCAAAACCACTTTTTGCTGATTGCCGCCGCTCAGGTTGATCACCCGCTGCTCCAGGCTGGAAGTCTTAATATTCATGCGCTCCTTGTGTTTTTGGGCAATCTTGGTTTCCGTCTTGGTGTTTACGACCCCATATTTTGACAGCTTGCGGATGATGGGAAAGCTGATGTTCCAGCCCACGCCCATTTCGAGGAAGAGACCCTGTCCCTTCCGGTCTTCCGTCAACAGACCGACGCCCTTCTGGATTGCATCATGGGGCGATTTGATTTGAACAGGCCGGCCGTCGATCAACACCTCGCCGCTTTCAGATGGCACGGCACCATAGAGAAGCATGGCAAGCTCAGTCCGGCCTGCACCCACCAGGCCGGAAATGCCGAGAATCTCCCCTTTTCTGACAGAGAAGGAAATATCCCTGTTGCCGTTTCCAGATAAATTCTTCGCCTCGAGCGCGATCTCTCCCGGAGGGTTCATCCGCGCCGGATAGCTTTCCTTGAGTTCGCGGCCGACCATCAAGTTGATCAGCTCCTTCCGGTTGGTTTCCCTTGTCAACCTGGTTGCCACATACTGGCCGTCGCGCATGACCGAGACCCGGTCCGAGATCCTGAAGACCTCTTCAAGGCGGTGGGAGATATAAATGATGGTGACGCCTTTTTGTTTAATGATCGAATAATTTCAAACATGTGCTCCACTTCCGAGACCGAAAGCGGGGCGCTGGGTTCGTCCATGATAAGTATCTTGACGTTCTTGGAAACCGCCTTGGCGATTTCGACAATTTGCTGCTTGGCAGGGGGCAGATCCTGGACCATGGCATCAGGGTTGATATCCACATTGAATAGTTTAAAAATGTCCCTGGCTTTGGTTTTCATAGCCTTGTAATCCACCAGGGGTTTATCGCTTACTTTGTCGCCGAGAAATATATTCTCAGCTACGGACATGGTCGGTACCAAATTGAATTCCTGATAAATGACCTCGATTCCCAGACTTCTGGAAAAGTGCGGGGTCATCTGCTGATGATCCTGTCCGCCAACATGAATTATTCCGCCGTCGAGGTTGATCGCTCCCGCTACGGCTTTGATTAACGTGGATTTGCCGGCGCCATTTTCCCCCAGCAAGGCGTGAACCTCGCCTTCAAGAAAACTCATTGAAACATTATTAAGGGCTAACACGCCCGGGTATTTCTTGGTGATATTTTCCAGGGATAAAACTATCTTGGGGTCCATTCCGTTTTCACCTCTGATTTTTTTATTGAAGGGGGGGAACTCCCCCCCTTCAATAATGGTATCAACAAAAACCCGTTCGCTCTATTTTAGCGTGCTGAAATCGCAAGTGATCGGTTCCAAAACATCGTTGATGATGTTTGGATGCTCCACACCCTGTAACATTTTCTTGACCTGATCGTATGTGGCCTGGTCAAGCGAAGTTCCACCGATTGCGACAAAACCCTTATAAGGATCCGCGCAGCTGGTGACAGTTGGGATCATGGAAGGATCCATATCCCCGGCAAAGACGCCGTACTTCGCGAGGTCTACATTTGGCAGCGCTTTGATGGCATTGGCAATGCCCTGAGCATGGGCGGTGGATTGGCCAATAAACACCTTGATATTAGGATTGCTAGTTAAGGCATTCTCCGCTGCAGCCTGACCGACAGGGATGCTATCACCTGAAACATCCATATCCATGACAAGCTTGCCTTTGGGGCATATTTCGGTGAAGGTCAGGTAACCGCGATGGCGCTCGAACATCCCAACATTGGAACTAGCACCACCGACGATGGCGGTTTCAACACTGCCATCAGCAGCGTCCGGGTAAGCAGCTTCGATAAAATCGCATGCCATCTTGGCAACTAATTTGCCATCTTCGTATTGGCTGGTGTGCATAATGGAATCAAATGGAGCCAGTTTGGCAGGTGGTACACCCATCACCATAATGCCGGCTTTCTTGGCTGCTTCGATGGCCGGTATCAATGGGTCAATCTCGCCAGCTGCCATAACATACATGAAATCACTCTTCATGGAAATACAGTTCTCGATCTGGTCGAATTGTTGATTTAATCCTCCTTCATCAGCGCCATAGACGTTTACTACCACACCATCAGCCTTGAATTTTTCAGTAACTGAAGTTGCCACGCCGTTCAAGAAAGGATTTGCAAGAGACGGGATGATGTAGCAAACTGTCTTGCCGTTAATATCGAAAGGCGCTCCAGGTTTTGCAGGCACCATAGTAACTGTGGTGTCTTCCGACTAGGGCTGCGGCTTCGGGTCGCCGGCAGGAGCCTTCGGTGGGTAGCCGCAGTTCCGCAAGCCGCCAACAGCAGGCTGGTGATAACTGCAAGTGCCAATAACATTGAAATTCTCTTCTTCATTTTAAACTCTCCTTTTAGGATTGGGTTCGTTTTTTGAAATCATTATTCAGTCAATCATCCGTAAAAGTATCAACTTATAGGCGACCTCCTCATTCTTCACGTTGTCGAATTTATTCCTGATTACCTGCGGATTGAGTTATCCACGGGTAATCCTCAAGTGGTTTTGGAGCGTATAAAAAGGGATGATTTCAGGTGTTTGTCCAGGAATGAAAAGACCCGCTCCAGATTTTCTTCGGTTATAAATAAAGGATCGCTATGGCCTGCCCCTTCCAGAATGTCAAATTCGAAGCGGTCCTGACTGACAAACCTTTCCAGTTTTTCCGCGAACATCATGGATTGTTGCATCGGTACCACCGGGTCCAGGCGTCCGTGCTGGATCAACAGAGGAGGCATATGTTTGTGGATATAAGTCATCGGATTCGCAATCTCGACTTTGACCGGCACATCGGAAAGTTTCGCTCCCAGATACCTGGATTCAGGAGAGTTTGCCTCACCATGGTCCGATGGACCGTATCCAATTTCTTCAAGTTGTTCGTCCATTTTCAGGAAATCTGTTGGCCCAAACCAATCCACGGCCGCCTGAACATTACACAGGTATTCCGGGTTGCCAAGACCAGTATCATCGAATTCTGACACATTCGCTGTCAGACCTATCATCGCCGCATAATTTCCGCCTGATGAACTGCCCCAAGCCGCTATCCGATCGCCGTCAAGGTGGTATTGCCCGCAGTTCGCCCGCACCCAGCGGATGGCCGCCTTGACGTCCTGCAACCCGGCCGGAAAAATCGCCTCGCCGCTCAAGCGGTAATTCACGCTGACCACCGCATAGCCGCGAGCCAGGCCCTTCAGGTAAGGCAGAACTTCAATATTGCGCTTATCTCCTATGGCAAAAGCTCCGCCGTGGATGTACAAAACCACCGGAAAGGGTCCTTCCCCTTCATCCGGTAAATAAATATCCAGCTTCTGGGCTGGTGAGAGATGTGCATAAGGCAGATCCAGCCATTTGCGAGAAATGTGCGTGACATCTGCTGGCGGAACGGGAATCAGGGCGTCGTCTTCTATCGCCATTTTTCGCCTATATTAACATCATATCATTTCGAGTGATGAAACATCAATTCATTCTGCGATACAACCTATTCAGAAATGGAATGATATAATGAATAAAGCCATGGAAATTCGCCAAATCCAGTATTTCCTTTCCATAGTAGATACAGGCAGTTTTTCGGCAGCTGCCGATGAGCACTATATTTCCCAATCCTCACTCTCAAAAATGATCATTGCGCTTGAGAAGGAATTGGCGGTTCCCCTTTTCGATCGCAGCAAGCGCAAGGTATCCCTGACGGAAGCCGGAGAAGCCTTCTTGATGCATGCGCGCAAGATCAACGACGACTATAAAGACATGCAGCTTGAGCTGGATGGCTACAAATCCACAGCGGATTCCTTTTCAATTGCCGCCATTCCCGTATTACCCCAATACGGAATCGCAACCATGGTTTCCCAATTCAGGGATAAGCACCCACACATCCGCTTCAGCCTGGAGGAGATTGACGGCCTGAACATCCTTCCGGCCCTGGCGGAACACCGCTTTGATCTGGCTTTTACACGCCACAATTACATCGATCATGACCTGTTTACGAGCCTGGAAATCAGCAAGGATAAACTTCTGGTGGTGGTTTCCAAAAAAAACCGGCATGCCGGCCGGTCATCCATCTCACTCAAAGAGTTGGCGAATGACAATTTCATTTTGTTCGACAAGGTGACAGATTTACACAATTTGATTTTGGATGAATGCGGGAAGGCAGGGTTTGAACCGACCGTTTTCTATTCGAGCCATCGTAAGGTAAGCGTATTGGGCCTGGTCGCAACGAACATTGGGCTTGCACTAATGCCGGTCAAGAGCTACGAATATCACCGGCAACCAGACGTGCTCGCCATCCCCCTGGATGAAGAAATCGAATGCAACATGGTTCTTGTGTCCATGAAAAACAAACCCTTGCCGGATGCAGCCACGATATTTGTTGACTTTATGAAGCAAGCGGGAGGAATTGAAAAGCTCTGATTCGGGGAGCTGGTATTATTTTCCATATTTCACTCGGGGATTCCTGATTTTACTTGTTAATGTGCAGGTTTTGTCTTCTTTGTCATGCCGTCACCCTTGCAATAGTTTCCCTGGCCTTCCGGTTCTTTCCCTAATGTAAATTCTCAAGCTGATTGACCGTTTGTTCTCTCGATTGGATGATTCCGTTTTCATATTCCATGTCGAACCACCACTTTTCCTCGGGGTGGTTCCTGCCCGGGTCGAGAAGATAGGCGGATTTGATCGCGATACGGTGTACCAGCCCTGATTTCATCACCATTTTTCGCACCAGGTTGTGCGGCCAGGTCGGGGGATTGCTCCACGGGCAGCTTTTAACGCAGCGGTTGCACATGGTCCCATTCACGTGGGTGAAGTTGAAACCCGCGCAGCGTTTCGTATCCAGTTTCCAGGTCTCGTAACCGTTGTAAATGACCTTATCCCCTTTGGAGATGGCCTTGCTGGGGCAGTTCTCGGCACAGATCTTGCAGTCTTGGCAAAAGGCTTGTAAACCAAAGTCGATAGGCTTATCCGGGACTATGGGCATATCGGTCAGGACGGCTGCCGCTTTGTAGCCAAGACCCAGATACGGATTGAGAATGATCCCCGCCCGGCTGACCTCCCCAATGCCTGCAGCCACCAAAAGAGGCGGCAGCAAAACCGTGTATTTGTTTACAAAAGAAGGTCCGTACTGAGGAGATGCGTCCCAGCCCAGCCTGCGGATGTAATTGGCAATCGTCTCGGCCACCATTCCCAGATGCGCATAAGCCTGGAAACTGATCGGGTCGCCCAGCCAGTCATGCCCGGTGGATGCGCGCACCGCATGACTTTCCTTGCGCATCACGATTACCAAAGCATTCTCGAATCGCGGTTCGATTGGCTGCCCCTGTTTATCGTGGCTGTAATAGGCGGAGGTTGGCACCCGGCAGGCTCCCATGATGTCCGCTTTTAGGAAATACCCCACCGACTTGATGTGACGGGTCATCACCTCGGGGTCGCGGGGAACAGGCGCCATGCTTTCTGCGACGGGCACCAAGGGGGTTGTGGCAATGTGATCGATGATGTCTTTCTGTGCAGCGGACAGAGGGTACTTACCCGGCAGGCTTTTCTGGACGCCCTTCTGGACGACGGGTCCATATTCCCCACGCGCCGCCAGTCCGTAAGCCGTGTCCCGCAGGTCGATTCTCCCGACATCCTCAGTGATGAGATTGGTGGTTTTTTCCACGCGTCTCAGGGACTCCATGGGAAATGGGCCAAGCGGCTGATTGTCCAGAAGGATTTGTTTCTTTGATTGACTGCTCATGATGCGTTGTTCGTATCTTTTTTTTATTTGGCCGGGATGCGTTCTTGGTCAGACAACCATTACCGCATCCCGGCATTTGAAAATTATTAAGTTGTCTTATCTCTCTTCAAAGGGTGGAGCCGGATAGACGAAGTCGGCCGTGGCTTGTTCAGGAGGCCAGACTAGTTCCAGCTTGCCGTTCTGCCATTGAATGAGCGGATTCAGCACGTTTCCGGTGCCGTCCTCGTTGAAGGTCACTGGGCCAATGACCGTGTCCGCTTCGATGGAGGCCATCGCATCACGTACCGCAGCGCGGTCGAGGGTGCCGGCTTTTTCGATAGCGGCTGCGAATAGCTGTACGCAGGCGTAGGCTGGGCCGGTCAGAAGATCGGCGGGCCGGTCAAATTTGGCTTCGTAGGCTGCATTGAGTTCGGCCACTCCCTCGAATTTTTCGCCATTGTGCCATCCAGGGAAGATGGTGACATTGTCACCAATCGTGCCCATGGATTCGCCCCAGTTGACACCTTCCGGGGCTCTGATCACCAGGGAGTATTTCGGGGTCCAGCCGAGTTCGGCCATGGTCTTGAACATGCCGCTACCATCCGGGAATATCGGCAGGGAAAGAAGCACTTCCGCTCCGGCAGCCTTGGCTTTGAGTATCGAGTCAGACCAATCATTGACTCCAACAGGATTCTCTCCACGTACGACCACTTCGTATCCATTCGCGGCGGCTTCCTGTTCCCAAAGGTCACCCAATTCCTTGCCCCAGTCATCGCTGTAGGAGAAGATCGCCACCTTGGAGGGGCGTTCGCCTTCCGGAATGGCTGCGTTGAGAATTGCAAAGGTATCCTTTGCTTGCTGCGGGGACTTGGGGAATGGCGAGAACAGGTATTTGTACCCCTGCTGGTGGATCTTGTTCAGCGCAAAAGCGATTCCGCAGTAGGGAACCTGGTTCTTTTCTGCAATGGCTGACGCGGCAGCATGCATGGAGCTTCCTGCGCCGCCCAGATAGGCTGTCACATTCTGTTCGGAGAAAAGGGTTTCGAGCTTGCTGACAGCCTTGGTGGGATCCGATTCATCATCGTAGTAGGTGAGGCGCAAAGGAACTTTGACGCCATATTCCTCAACGTAGACGCCGCCGTTGGCATTGATATCGGCCACGGCAATTTCGTATCCGGGGAGCACCATATTCCCAAGGGAGCCGAAATTTCCAGTCAGGGGAATTGAAGCGCCGAGTTCAATGAATTCAGGCGCGGGTGGCTTTGGGGCTTCCGTTGCCGGGGCTTCCGTGGCTGCGGGTGCTGCGGTAGCTGGCACCGCGGTCGGTTCCGGCTCGGGTGTTGGTGCCGGTGCGCAGTTGGTGATCAACAGGCTTGTCAAAAGCACGATCGCGAACAAACTAATTAGCTTGGTTTTCATACTCGTCCTCCATAGAGTTTTGAATAAATTGGGTACAGATTCTTGTGTTACCTTCAGTATCACCTCAATAGTGCCTCTCCTTTCTTTGGCTTTTAGCCAATTTCGGAATCTGCTCACTTTCTTATGTGGAAACCTTTACCGCATTCGACTTTGACCGGCGGTTAAACGCGATCTTTAATCTTTTTCCAGATCGAAATGATTCCACCCGGCAGGAACAGGACCACGAGAACAAACAGCAAGCCGAATAGGATCAGATGATATTCGCCCACGTTCAGGACCAGGAACTCCTTCGCCACCACGAAAAATACAGCACCGATAATGGGACCGAGAATGGTGCCTGAACCGCCGATGTACACCATGGTCAACATGTCCAGGCTCCACACCGGGGCAAATGGGAATTGGTAGTAGTAACTGACGTGATAATATGCAAAGCCTCCCCCGGCCAAACCGGTAAAAAATGCGCTGATTCCCAGGGCAAGGAGTTTATGCCTTATGGCGCTGACGCCGAGCGACTCTGCGGCATCTTCTTCTTCGCGTACAGCCATCATGCCCAGCCCCCGCCTTGAATTAACCAAGAAATAGGAGACTCCCACAACAAGGACGGCCAACCCCAGGAACAGGTAATAACGAGGCGCAAGTTGATAGTTAACAAGATCTTCGACCGGGAGAGATGTAATTTCAGGAAATACATTGCCGATCGTGACAAAGAGGATCTGCGCCAGCGCTAATGTGCCAATGGCGAAGTAAACTCCTTTGAGCCTGAACGCGGGGGCTCCTATCAGCAAAGCGAAGGCTACCGCCAGAAGTCCTCCCGCCAGAACGCTGGGTAAAATGGGGAAACCCATTGTCCAGAGCTGGCGCGTTGCAAGGGAGCCCAGGCCGAAAAATGCGGCATGACCGAGGCTGGTCTGACCGGTATAGCCTCCCAGGATGTTCCAGCTCGAAGCCAGGACGATATAGAGGAAGATCAAAATCAAGAGATTTATGGTGCTGTCTTTTTCGATCACCCATGGGAGACAGGCCAGGATAACGACGAGAAGAATGATCGAGATGATTTTTAGGTTTCGCATCGCGGTTATCTCTCCTTTTTCCCGAACAATCCCTGCGGCCTGAAGACCATGATCAACAGAAAAAGGACCAGGCCAACCACCTGCCGGTAATTTCCGCCGATGAAAAAGGCGGTGGTCGATTCGGTGGCGCCCAGAAGGATCCCTGCGATAAAGGTACCGATGAAATTTCCCAGACCTCCCAGCACCATCACGATCAGTGACTTGAGGGTCCAGCCCATTCCCATGGATGGGTCAATCGAGTAGCTTACGCTTACCAGGGCACCCGCCACCCCCGCCAACGCAGCCCCCAACAAGAAAGAGAGCAGGTAGACCTGCTTGACATCGATTCCCACCAGAGATGCTGCTTCCCAATCCTCCACCGTGGCTCGTATGGCTTTCCCCGTATAGGTCTTGCGCAGGAATTGATGCAGGGCAAACAGGCAGACCAGGGAGATCACCAAACCCGCAACGCGCACGAGCGGGAAGCGTATGCCCAGGATGGTGAACGATGCCGCGGAATAGGAAGTGGTAATTCCGCGGTCATCGGCGGACCAAAGAAGCAGCGCTATGTTCTGTAAAATCAAGCTCAAACCAAACCCAACCAGCATGGTGTTCTTGATCTTTTCTTCTGTAGGGAGCTTGACCATACGAACGAAGAATAGCTGATAAAGAACTGCCCCTATCACAAGAAGGAAGAGAATAACCAGGGGCAGCGAAAGGAAGGGGTCCATACCGTAAAGCGTAAAGAGCCAATAACATGCATAGCCGCCCAGCATCAAAAGCTCACCATGAGCTACATTAAGGAACTTGGTGACCCCGAAGACCATGGCGATGCCCACCGCCGCCAATCCGTATAAGGCACCCAAAAGAATTCCGAAAACCAGATTTTGCACGAAAGCTTCAGCCATATTTATCCCTTTCTATCCCAGGTATGCGCTGCGTATCGACTCAAAAGACAGGAGGGCATCGCCCTTCCCCTCTCCTACAATCCGGCCATTTTCAAGTACGTAGGCTCTTTGCGCCAACTCAAGGGCTGCCCGCACGTTTTGTTCCACCAGCAGAACCGTGACTCCTTGCTTATTGATCTCTCCAATCATCTCGAACATCTGCTGCACAAGGATCGGAGCCAGCCCAAAGGAGGGTTCATCCAGCATTAAAAGACTTGGCTTGGACATCAACGCCCGGCCGATGGCCAGCATTTGCCTCTCGCCCCCGCTCAGGGTTCCCGCCTGTTGGTTTTTCCTCTCCTCAAGGCGCGGGAAAATTTCGAACACCCACTTCAGGGACTGGTCCTTGTATTTTCTGGCATCGGACACGAATGCCCCCAACTCCAAATTTTCAAGCACGCTCAATCCAGTAAACACCCTGCCGCCTTCGGGCACCTGGGATATTCCCAACTCAACAATCTTGTGGGCAGGTTTCTTGTTCAGGTCATTGTCTTTGAACCTGAGCTCCCCTGACGCAAAATTGAGCAATCCGGTAATTACTTTCAATGTGGTTGTTTTACCGGCGCCGTTCGGACCCACCAGGGCAACAAGTTCTCCATCATCCACATGCAAGGAAACACCCCAAAGTGCCTGGAGGTCTCCGTAATAAGCGTTGACTTCATTTACTTTGAGCATGGGTTTTTCCTAAATAGACATCAATGACTAGGGGATTATGAATTATCTCCTGGGGGAGACCCTCGGCTATTTTTTCCCCCATGTTCAATACAACAATCCGATCCGACAGACCCACAATGGCTTTTACAATATGCTCCACCATCAAGATCGTGAGATTGGATTCAGCCTTAAGCTTACGGATCAGTTGCATGGCGTCTTCCGCCTCAGCGTGATTGAGGCCGGCCATTAATTCATCCAAAAGAAGCAGGTAGGGTCTTGCAGCCAGGGCTCGAGCCAATTCGAGTCTTTTACGTTCCATGAGAGTCAGATCTTTTGCCAGGTTCTCCGCCTTCGGCAACAAACCGACCTGATCCAGGATTTGCCTTGAGGCCTCCGCAGCAGCTTTTATACTCTTATCGGGTTTCCGCCCATACATTCTTCCCACCATCACGTTCTGCAACGCTGTAAATTCAAGGAATGGCTTGATCAACTGGAAGGTGCGGGCGATGCCCTGTGGACAAATTTTCGCCCGCGGGAGTCCCGCAATGTCCTTTCCCCGGAAAAGAATCGCGCCGGCATTCGGTTTTAGGAATCCGGTTAGCAGGTTCAACGTTGTGGTCTTCCCCGAGCCATTCGGACCAATCAGGCCGATGGTCTCTCCCTCCTCGATCGTGAAGTCCACATGTTGAACCGCTTTTAATCCTCCAAACGATTTACTGAGGCCCTCGACTTGCAAGAAGCTCATAACACTCCTCCATGACCGAAAAGTTCAAATCTATCCGGAGCAAATATCCATCAGGCTATCCTCCGGAAATGGGCGGAAAGAAACACAAGCGTCCGTCCGGAGGCACTACATCTTCCAACTCACTTTGCACACCGTTGATGGAGATCAGCCCAATCTCGTCGGGCTTCAATCCCAGCTGGTCGGCAAACTGCTGAACCGTCATTGGACTCTCCACGGAAAGGGATTGGCGTCTTGGCACACCCGGCAGGAGTTGTCCAAAGATCTCAAGGTCCACCACCAAATCGTCACCTATAAAGTCTCAAAAACAGCATCCAGGTCGGAATCGGGCACATCAAAGACGGCGTTGTGAGGCGCCAGCGGCTCCTCGCGCATGTACTCGGGGATGCGGTAATCTTCCTTGGTGAGTCCCGCGCGGCGGTTGAACTCCAGTTCGGTGCGCAGAACATCGCGGTTGGCGCGGTCATAGTCGTCTTTTGTCCAGCCCCAGCCGTAAATCCCGTTCAGCATGTCCACCATGAGCTGCGGGTCGGCGATGATCGGCGGCCGGGCGAACAGGCACAGGCCGGTGCTGTCGAGCATGGCGGCGATGATCTGCAGCTTGAGCGAGAGTTCCTTCTGCCCCTGCACCCCCAGCGGATTCACTTCCTTGCGGGCGCCGAAGGCGTTGCCGGCCGTGTGGTCCGCGCCTTGAGGCGACGTGGCATACGTTACGCCGTTGCCCTTCAGGCTGCGCGGGTCGTACCCCGGCATGGCCTGGCCCAATGCGGCGGGCACCCGTCGGATCCCGAACACTTGCCCCGCAGTGACAGCCCCGTTGCCAATGACCATCCCGAGAGGAGTCCCTTTAGCGACATGGTTCAGTAAAGCAGTCAGGCTTTCAACGTCACCATACTTGGCATACCCCGCATCCACAGCCAGCCCCAGCGCGGCGCCGGTCTCGATGGTATCCAGTCCTAAATCGTTGCACATGTAGTTGAGCCGGGCGACATCGTCCAGGTTGCCAACCCCCAGATTGGATCCGACCAGAGCGATCGTTTCATATTGCAGCGTGCCGACGATCGGCATGCCGGCTTCGTCCACGTACTGGTTGCGGCAGGCGATCACGCAACCCGGCATGCAGCGCGTGCCGATCTTTCCCTCGCGCGCCAGGATCAGCTCGCGCATGTGCTCGCCGCGCAAATCCGCCGCCTGCTCGAAGCCCCCGCTGCTGAAGTTGCGCGTGGGCATCGACCCCATCTCATTGACCGCCGCCACGATGGAGGCGGTGCCGTACAAATGCTGCGCTCCCTGGGTGCCCAGCTTCGGGTCGTTGATCAGTTTCTGCGCAAAATTTTTCGATGCCGTTTTGAAGAGTTCAGCATCGGCAAAGGGAATCGACTTGCCGGCAGGCTTGTCGATAATGACCGCCTTCAGTCCCTTGCTGCCCATGACCGCTCCCAGACCGCCCCGGGCGGCATGATTGCTGCGCTGGTCCTTTTCGCCTGTGATGCAGACGCCGGCACCCCTCATCAGATTTTCGCCCGACTGCCCGATCACAATGACGGTGGCATCGGCGCCATATTTTTCCTGCAGCTTATCGGAGGCGGCATAGGTGCCCAGCCCGAGCACATCGCCGGCGGGCAGCAGTTCTGCCGTATCATTTTTGATGTGCAGCAGGTAAAACTTTCCCGGTTCGGGCTGTCCCTCGATCACCACCGCCTTGATGCCCAGCCTTCCAAGGGTATCCCCGGCGGTTCCCCCGGCATTGGCTTCCTTCACTCCGCCCGTCAACGGGCTCTTCCCGCCCACCGACAGTCGACCCGCAGTGGTGACGCCAGCTCCGCCCAGCAAGCCGGGTGCGAAGATCAGTTTATTGTGGGGCCCCAGCGCGTCACAAGCGGGAGGAATTTCCTCGAGCAGCAGCCGGGCGATCAGCGCCCGCCCGCCCAGCTTCTCATACACGGCAGGAACTGGTTCCCACCGGATTTCTTTATTGCCCATGTTTACTCTGACCAGTTTCATCTTCACTTCACCTCAAAAAATCAACCAATTTTTTATCAAACAGCGTTGTCCGGGGAGAAAAATGCCCTGCTGTCACCAGACTGAACACAGCCAGATTATGTTGACAGCAGGGCATCTCTCAAGACACCATAAGGTCTTATTAATACAATTATGGATAATGGACATGTGGGCGCCCAGGCTCATCATGTTTTTTCTAAGGCGGGTAGGCAAGGGAATAGATGGATTTGCCACCGTTCAGCGGTCCCTTGACATACTCATCGACCTCTTCCTGGCTGCGCATGGTGACCCGATCCACCGGAGGCAGAACACCCGCCGGGAATTTGGTCATGATGTCGCCGATCAGCCTGCACATGTAGTCCATGAGATCGTTCAGGCCTGCCATGGCTTTGTCCGCCGAGGCCTTGGTGGGGGAACCGATGACCCCTTCCGGGTAATCCTTCACCTCGATGCCGCCCAACCCGACATGCTCGTGGCCTTTGATCGGATTGTGATAGACGTCACCGCCCTTGTCTGTATGACCAGGGGGCAGGAAGCCCGACGGCTTGTTGTCCACGAACAGCGACGGGTCCATGAACTCCGGGAACAAGGCCAGCGAATATGAGGCCTCCGCTTCATCAGCGTGTGCAAAAGGCGTGTCGAAGGGGCCGCCATGGGCCTTGTCCTTCATGTGATCGTGGATCACCGTCCAGGTGTGGAGCGTGATCAATACGGCTGGAAGCTGGTACTTCTTCGCCCATTGCTGGATCGCCAGGGGCAGGACCTCTTCCTGACCGTGCCCGTTGACGAAGATCTGTTTGCGGAAGCCCATGTTCCAGAGACCTGTGATGATGGCCCTCATGTTCGCCAGCAGGACATCCTCGGGCACCACGATGGTCCCCGGCATGCCCAGGTGGTTGTGGGGGTGCGAGCTGTACCAGATCGGGTGGGCGATGGTGCAGCCCATCTTCATGGCCACCTGCTCGGCCGCGCGCGTCACCAGGAACGTGTCCTCGCCCAGCGGCTGACCGGCACCATGACACTCCGTACTGCCCACGGGAATGATGATCAGGTCATTGGTCTTGAGTCGCTCATTGATCTGGGTCATGTTCATGGTCTGGAGGTACAGCCCATTCGGGCTTTCCATATGACCGCCTTTCGGCGGCAGTTCCCAATTACCCATGGCGCACTCCTTTCACTAAGTAAGAACAACTAAGGCTTTAAGCGAATGACCCGAATGTCACTAAACCTGTCTGTTCCGTTCGGGTCATTCGATACTGAAGTGGGTCTATACAGCCGGGATGCGCAGGTCGCTGGCACCCTTCGGGGATTGCTTGAGGTCGGGATAATACTTGTTGATCATCTCGACAATGATCGTGGCTTGGTCGGCCATCTTCTTGCCGTCGGCCGGGGAGGTCATCTCGCCGTGGGAGCTGATCACCGAGTTGCCGGTCTTGCAGTGCAGCGGGGCTGCCACGCGCACGATCTCGGGCGCTTCGTAGGCGCGGATAAAACCGCCGGATCCGGGCGGATTGTCAGTGTGAATATCCAGCGGCGTTTTGATAGCCTGACGCAGGGCAGCGATCATGGGAATTTGCAGATCGCGCACCGGGTTGAGGCTGTCGGCGCCCAGGCTCTCCAGCAGTTTGAACGAGCAGGGGTTGCATTGACCGAGGTGGGCGGAGGTCTTGAAGATGATTTCCTTCGGCAGAGCGCCATCCTTGCGCATCTGCCCTGCCAGCCATAACATGCCTTCATCGTAGATGAGGAAACCGCGGACCCCGAGGTCATAGCCGCGCTTGACATCCTCGATCCCTCGCAGGACCTGCTCCATGCCGCGCAGGCGGTAACCGATGCGGGCGCCCTGAGCGGAAAGGACGGTCGCGCCGGTATCGTAGGTGGCGCGCGGGCCGGTCGACATCAACAGTTCAACGCCATGATCGTGGCACACGCGGCAGTATTCCTTGATCTCCGCGGCGGTGTGGCGGAACATGCCGTAGGTCTCGGTGATGCGGTTAATGACAATGCCGTTCTTTTCGGCCGTTTCCAGCAGGGCTGCCGCTGTGTCGGCCGTGTTCACGGTCGGGTTCTCGATGCGGAAGGCGGCGCCATCCGGGAAGCGCTGCTTTGAACTGGGCATGTCAAATGCATCCCCCTGGGGCATGCCAATTTTCTTCAGATAAGCACGGGTTTCTTCAAACATGATTTCTCTCCTCTTTTGGATGATTATTTTGAATCAGCAAGATGAGCCGGCAGCGGCGGGGAATAGACCCACACGATCCGCAACGGCTCATCGCCAATGTTTTCAACGCGATGGGTCACACCCAGCGGGGAATAGAAGGCCGTCTCCGGGCCGATTTCCCATTCGCCTTCGCCCTCGATCACGATCTTAGCGCGACCGCTGATGAGAAACAGCACCTCTTCGGAGTCGTCGTGCTTGTGATTGGGGATCATACTGCCGACCTCGGTGATGTTCATCCCCATGGACACATTCTTGACCCCGCCGAACTTGGGTGCCAGGAGCAATTTGGACACACGGGGCGGCGTTCGGAACTCACCTTCCACATCTGATGCTTTTACAAAAGGTAAATTTTTCATAATGGATGCCTTTACTTATTACCGTGGGAGTTTGTTTCGCTAAACAAGACGAAGTTTCATTTTTCATTGTAGCAAAAGTTCCATTCAGTGTCAATCACTTCCGCTGAATGAAATCAAAAAAACTGTCACCATTTGGGGTCATGGTCGATATGATATTTGTAACTTGACTTACTTGCCCAAGGGTGATATTCTACGTAGTGAGACGTAGTTTTGTTGTGTGAAACTCCCCGCTTTGGCCTTGGGGAATATAATAGTAGAATAGTGTCGGCTCTGCAGATAAAACATTAGCAATTTTCACATCGTTCACCAACTTCAATCCATCTTGAAGTTAAATTGAAAACCATGCCTGAACGCACTTACCAACTCCCCTACAGCAAATCAACAATGAAGTTCACGCTGCCTTCCGGGATGCAGGGCGTGGAAGTGGTGTCAGCGACAGTCGATCCGGTTGAAGATGTCAGGAAGGCAATCAAAGAAGCGCTAAAAAATCCAATCGGGACAGCTCCACTGCGTGAGTTGGCTCATTCCGGAAGCCGCGTCTGCATCGTTTTCACCGACATCACCCGCGCCTGCCCAGACCATCTGCTTATCCCCCCGATGCTGGCGGAGTTGAAATTGGCAGGCGTGCGCGATGAAGACATCACCCTTTTATGTGGCATCGGCATGCATCGGCCCTCCACGCCCGAAGAAAAAATCACCAAGCTCGGCGCCGAGGTGGTTGCCCGCTACCGTGTCATCGACAACGAGCCGCAGAACCCAGCCGCGCTTGTGGACCTGGGGGTCACCCCGGGCGGCGTCCCCGTCCTGCTCCACCGGGCGGTGGTCGAAGCAGACTTGTTGATCGCCACCGGCATTGTCGAGCCTCACCAGTACGCCGGCTATTCGGGCGGACGCAAGACCGTTGCCGTCGGGGCGGCCGGCGAAGCGCTGATCGCGCATACGCATGGCCCAGCTTTCGTCGATCACGCCGGCACCCGGCTGGGGCGCATCGAGGGGAATCCCTTCCACGAGGCGGTGACCGAGGCCGCCCGTCGGGCTGGACTAAAGTTCATCGTCAATGTCGTCCTGGACGACGACAAGCGCATTCTGCGCGTCAGAGCCGGCGACCCGGAGCTTGCCTTTCAGGACCTGGTGGCGTTCGCCAAATCTGTTTACGAAGTTCCCATCCTCTCGCAATTTGACATCGCCATCGGCGGCGTGGGATACCCCAAGGACACCAACCTGTACCAGGCCAGCCGTGCGCCGTCCTACCTCTTCTTCGCCCCGGTTTCGGTGGTCAGAACGGGAGGGTTCTTCATCATCCCGGCACGCTGCGAAGAAGGCGTGGGATCCGGCGTGGGCGAACAGCGGTTTCTCACTGCCATGCGAGATGCACCGTCCGTTCAGTTCATTCTCGATGATGCCCGCAAGAACGGATATCCTCCCGGACAGCAGCGGGCTTTTGTCATGGCCAAGGTACTGGAACAAGCAAAAGTGGTGATCGTTGGCAGCGAATGCCCGGATCTCGTATCTGCCTGCAAGATGATCCCCGCCGCCACCATGGACGAGGCGCTGGAGCTCGCCAGCAAGGAGTTGGGGCCGGCCTGCAAGGTATTGATCGTCCCGCACGCCATGTTAACACTGCCCGTCATTCAATCATGAAAGCGCTTCAAGTCATCACCCCTCGTTCCTTTACGCAAGTTGAAACACCGGTCCCGGAGTTGAAGACCCTTGCCCCTGAGCGGATCCTGGTCAAACCGCATACGGTCTCGATGTGCGGCAGCGACATTCCCTTCTTCACCGGCAGCAAACGGCATAAGGCATATCCCCTGCCCGTCGGGGCTCCGATCCATGAATGCGCCGGCACAGTGACTGATAGCACCTCTGCGTTATTCAAAAAAGGTGACTGGGTGGTTGCCATCCCCGAGAACGACCAGGGGCTGTCGGAGTTCTTCGTGGGGCAGGCGGCTAAAGCGGTAAAGCTGCCTCCGAACATGGAAGGCGACGGCACGGTCTGTTTGATTCAACCTCTCTCAACCGTGATGAATGCGGTCGATCGATTGGAAGAACTTGAAGGAAAGACGGTGGCCGTGGTGGGGTTGGGATCGATCGGATTTTTCTTCTGCTGGCTGCTCAAGCGGAAAGGCGCAAAACAGGTCATCGGTATTGATCCTTTGACGAGGCGCTGCCAGGATGCCCAGCGATACGGGGCGGATGTCGTTTTCCCCATGCGCAGCATCGAGGTTGTTCAGAGTTCACGGCAGAATCCATCCTTCTGGTCACCGCCCGAGATCATCATCGAGGCGGTCGGGCATCAGATGGAGACGCTCAACGACTGCTTCGAGCTGGTTCAGAAACGAGGCACGGTGCTGGCCTTCGGCGTCCCTGACCAGCCGGTGTACGCGGTGGAATATGAAACTCTCTTCCGCAAGAATCTGCACATCATCGCATCGGTGACGCCGGTATGGAGCGAGTACCTGGTCAAGGCACGTGAGGTGTTCCTCTCAGCGCGCGAGGAATTGGGAAAGCTGGTGACCCACCGCTTTCCAATTCGGGAGGCGGACCGGGCGTTCAGTCTCTACGAAAGTCACGAAGATGGAATCATCAAAGCATTAATCACTATGTCCGATTGGTAGCATCATGCACCCATTACCCCACCTCGAAACCCCCGCTGAGAACACCTACCTCAACTGCATCCGCTGCGGCCTGTGCCTGGCCGTTTGCCCATCCTACCGCGAGAGCATGAAGGAAACCGCCTCCCCGCGCGGACGTGTGGCGCTGGCCCGCAAGGGGCTGGAAGGAAAACTTGAACTCAGCCCGAATCTTTACGAGCAGATGTACAGCTGTTTCGCCTGCATGGCCTGCAATGATATTTGCCCGGTTGGCATCAAACCCGCCGAGTTGACCCTGGCCATGCGCTACATTCAAGAGCAGCAGAAACCCGCGGGTTGGAAGAAAACGCTCTTCGAGGGGCTGATTCCTCATCCCGGGCGGATGGAGTGGGCGACGCTGCCGCTGCGGCTATATCAGGTCCTTGGCATCCGCAGGCTGGTCTATGCCCTCGGGTTGACGCACCTGCTGCCCGGCCAGCTGCGCGACATGGAAGCCATGCTGCCGCGCCTGCCCCAGCGCCCGTTGCGCCAGTCCCTGCCGGAGATCACGCCCGCTCGCGGCGAGACGAAATATAAAGCGGGCTTCTTCCTCGGGTGCGCCCAGAGCCTGCTCTTTGCCGAAGAGAGCGCCGCCACCGTACGGGTGCTGAGCCGCAACGGCTGCACCGTGGTCACACCGCGCGAAGTCGAATGCTGCGGCATGCCGGCGCACGGCTATGGGCGACTCGACCTGGTGAGGAAGCAGGCGCAGCACAACATCGCTGTGTTTGAATTGCAGGACGCGGACGTGATCGTCACCGATTGCGCCACTTGCGGGTCCACGCTCAAGGAGTATGGCGCGTATCTCAAGGATGATCCCGAATGGGCGGAGCGCGCAGAGGCATTCAGTCGCAAGGTGCGGGACGTGAGCGAATTCCTGACGGAGATCCCGCTCGAAAAGCCGCAGGGACGGGTCGAGGCGCGGGTCACGTACCACGATCCCTGCCATCTGCGCCGGGCGCAAAAGGTGTGGAAGCAGCCCCGCGACCTGTTGAAGCAAATCGACGGGTTGGAGTTCGTCGAACTCGGCGAGGCGGACTGGTGCTGCGGCTCGGCGGGCAGTCAGCTCATCACCCACTACGAGACCTCGCTGGAGGTCCTTGACCGCAAGATGGACAATCTCGCCGGCACGAAGGCGCAGGTCGTCGCGTCGGGCTGCCCCGGCTGCCAGATGCAGTTGAACACCGGCATCAAACGCCGCGGGACTGGATGTGCGGGTCGTCCACCCCATTTCTCTTTTAGATGAAGCTTACGAGGCTGCTGATGGACACGAAACTGATTGAACGATTGACCGCCGTGGTCGGCAAAGCCAATGTATTACACACACCGGAAGACCTGGCCGTCTACGGTTACGACGGCTCCTTTGCAGAAGGCAGCCCGGATGTAGTCGTGCTGCCCGCTACCACCGAGGAGGTCAGCCGGGTGGTCATGCTGGCGGCGGAAGCGCGCGCACCAATCGTGGCGCGCGGCATGGGCTCCGGCCTGGCAGCGGGCTCCGTCCCGATGACGGGCGGAATCGTGCTGAGCCTGACACGCATGAACCACATCCTCGAGATCGACACGGCCAACGCCACCGTCCGCGCCGAAGCGGGGGTCGTCACCTCCGACCTGCAGGCCGAGGTCGAGAAGAAGGGACTCTTCTACCCGCCCGACCCGTCCAGCATCCGCCATTCAACCATCGGCGGGAATGTCGCCTGCAACGCTGGCGGTCCGCGCTGCCTGAAATACGGCGTGACCGGCGATTATGTGCTCGGCCTGACCGTGGTCCTGGCGGACGGGCGCATCCTGAAGACCGGCGGCAAACCCATCAAGGATGTCACCGGCTACGACCTGAACGGGCTCTTCACCGGCTCGGAAGGCACGCTGGGCATCGTCACCGAGGTCCTGCTGCGGCTGATCGCCAAGCCTCGTTTTGCCCAGACTGCGCTGGCGGAGTTCGCTTCACTCGACGATGCTGCCCGCACGGTGAACGCGATTCTTTCTGCAGGCATTGTCCCCGCCTCGCTGGAATTGATGGACCAGACCGCCATTATCTGTATCGAAGAAGCCTTGCAGCTCGGGCTGAACACATCCGTCGAAGCCTCGTTGATCATCGAGACGGACGGGGCCGACGAGCAGACCGTCCTGCGCGATATCGATGCGGCGGCAGCCATTTGCCGGGAGACCGGCGCCAGTTCCGTCAAGCGGGCGCAAAACGAAGCCGAGCGCAGCAGCCTGTGGAAGGCGCGGCGTTCCATGTCCCCCTCGCTGGCGCGCAAGGCCCCCAACAAGATTGGCGAGGATATCACCGTGCCGCGCGCGGCCATCCCTGAGGTGGTGCGCCGCCTGCGCGCCATCAGCGCCAAATATGGATTGCCGATCGTGATCTTCGGCCATGCCGGCGACGGCAACCTGCATCCCAACATCCTGTTCGACAAGCGCCAGCCTGAGCAGTACGCTACCGCGGAAAAGATGGTCGCAGAAGTATTTGCGGCCTCGCTGGCCGTCGGCGGAACGCTCTCGGGCGAACATGGAGTCGGGGTGCTCAAGCGTCCCTATCTGGAGCAAGCCCTTGGCCCGGTGTCGATGGACGTGCAGCGGCGCATCAAGCAGGCGCTCGACCCATTGAATATTCTGAACCCGGAGAAGATGTTCATCACAGAAAAAGTATTGGAGAATTGATATGGCAGAGCAAAACGTTCGCGTCCCGGTGGAAAAACTGGTCCAGTTCATGGTCGCAGCCCTTGAAAAAATGGGCGTTCCCGGCGACGATGCAAAGATCATCGCCGATGTGCTGATCACCTCCGACCTGTGGGGCGTCCGTTCGCACGGCGTGGCGCATCTGAAGATGTACCACGAGCGCATGAAAAAGGGACTTCAGCTGCCGGTCACGGACTGGAAGGTGGTCAAGGATTCTCACGCCACCGCGGTGATCGACGGCGGCAACGGCATGGGAATGGTGGTGGGATACCACGCCATGAAGCTGGCCATCGAGAAGGCGGGACAATACGGTTTAGGCGCGGTCGCCGTGCGCAACTCCAGCCACTACGGAGTGGCGGGTTATTATCCATTGATGGCAGCGAAAGAGGGATTGGTGGGATGGAGTGTGACCAATGCACATCCCTCCACCGCCCCGACGTTCGGCGTCAAGCCCATGCTGGGTACCAACCCGATCGCGGTCGCTGCGCCCACCGATGAACCTTTCCCCTACATGTTTGATGCCGCCACCTCGATCGTCCCGCGAGGGAAAATTGAAGTGGCTGCCCGAGCCGGCAAACCTATTCCGGAGGGATGGGTGATCAACCAGGACGGCGTTTCCGCGACCGACAGCTCGAACATGATCGAGGACATGAACGAGGGGAAGGTGGCCCTTCTTCCCGTAGGCGGGCTGGGCGAACTGACTGGGGGACATAAAGGCTACGGGCTGTCAACCATGGTCGAAATCTTTTCAGCCGCCTTTCAGGACGGAACTTTCTTATGGGGACTGACCGACACCGATGCAGAAGGCAAGCCTCAGTTCCTGCGCATCGGCCATTTCTTCCTGGCCATCGATGTCGAGCACTTCATCCCGTTGGAGGTCTTTAAGAAAATTTCCGGCAACATGATGCGCGAACTGAGAGAATCCCCAAGAGCGCCGGGGCAGGCTCGCATCTATACTGCCGGCGAAAAGGAATATTACAGCACCCAGCGCATCCAGGCCGAGGGAGTGGAAATTCCCCCGGGTGTGCAAAAGGCGCTGAAAAGTCTCGCGGAGGAATTAAAAATCCCCAGCGCGGAGCTGGGGTTCTAGCCGAACCGTATAAAGTAACTTTTTCTCTTTTCTCCTTTGAAAAGCACCCCTGATGAGCGCAACACTTCATCGGGGGTGCCGGTTAATGGGTATGGATGACGGGCAGGTTATTGTTTGCAGCCCAGTCGTCGCGAGATGTCCAACGCCGCCTGCTTCAGCGACTCGATAATCTTAGATTCCCGTTCATCATCAAGCCGGCTGGCCGGGCTGGGGATGCTCATGGCCGCGACAACCCTCCCCTGGTTATTGCAGATGGGTGCGGCGACGGCATACACGCCTGATTCCGTTTCCTCCCGGTCCACCGAATAACCCTGAGCACGGATGGTTTTCAATTGCTTGAGCAATTCTTCCCTGGAGGTGATGGTGTTTTCTGTATAGGAAACCAGGGGTTGTGCAAGGAATGACTCGAGCGCATCAGAGGGAAGATAAGCCAGGAATAACTTGCCGCTGGCTGTGCAGTGCGCCGGCAGTCGCTGACCGACTGCAGCCGCAATCGACAAGGCACGGTTACCCCTCACTACTTCGACATAAAAGACCCGGTCCTGGTCGAAAACGCTCAGGTCGCAGGTCTCATCCCATTGATCAACCAGTTCCAGCATGAACGGCAGCGCTTCTCGGCGCAGATCCATGCGGCGGATGACCTTGAATCCCAACTCAGGGAGCACCAGCCCCAGCCTGTATTTCTGCCCGTCGCCGGCGCGCTCGAGATAGCCGTAATTCACCAGCGTGGTGACGATGCGGTGCGCGGTGGCTTTGTGCAGATCCACTGCCTGGGCGATCTCGGAAATTCCCCGTTCCCGATGCTGGTCGTCAAAGCAGCTCAGAATTTGCAGGGCGCGTTCAACAGCGCGAACATTGTAATCATTGGGATCTTTGGTCATCGCATAACATCCAGAAAAATTTTATCAACCTTCGCCAAGCATTATACCCGAGCCTTTGATTTAATGGTCGTAAAGCCCCCACATGGTAATGCCGGAAATCAGACGAGGTCTGAGTTTTTTCAGACCTCGTTCGGACAATGCTTCAGCCAATGAACAGATTATGCAGAAGGTGGTTGTTCCGAGCCTGAGACAGCCGGATTTTTCGCCGGCTCACTCTCCTCGACAAAGATAATGGCTTCAGAGGGGCAGTTGCGTTCACAGGTGCCGCACTCCACACACAGGCTCTCATCGATATGCGCCTGCGTCTCGCCCTCGGTGATGGCGTTGCTCTCACAGCCCACCACGCAGGCACCGCATAAGATACATTCATCTGTAACTCTATAGGGCATGGCGTCTCTCCTTAGGCTATCAATAAAGGTTGATCCATATCCGTCCGCGCTAAGCGCTTCCGGCATAGGCCTTTTCGGGGTCGATCTCCTCGCGGACCAACCGGACCTGTTCGGGGGTTGGCGGCTCGGTGAAGGGAACCTTGTCCGGCACGATGGGTTTGAATCCCATATTGGACAGGACATCCTCCAGCGTGGTGTTGGGGTGGATGGATTCCAGCCGCATCCGTTTGCTGTCGGGGTCGAATCCCAGAACTGCCTTGTCGGTGATCACCCGGCTGGGACCGCCGACCAGACCCGAGCGTTCCCGTTCGCCGTTCCCGCGCAAATAACCCGGACTGGTGATAAAGGAAACCGCTTCATTGAGCTTGCGCGCCTCGTGGCGGATGGTCACCACGGTGCGCCTGGCGCTCGAGGCGATGTCATTGCCGCCCCCGCTGCCGGTAAAGCGGCGGAATTTTCCGTTGGGATCTCCGAGCAGCGTGGTGTTGAGATTCCCGTAGGCGTCGATCTCCAACCCGCCCAGGAAGCCGACGTCCACCAGGCCCTTGTGCAGCACCGAACCCAGCATGTCGGCGAAGCTGGCGTGCATCTTGGCGCGGTACCAGATGCGCGGGTCCGAGAGCCCGTCCACGCCGATCTCGAGCGGTTCCGGGTCGACCACGCCCAGCTCCAGCATGATGGTCAGGTTGGGGGCATGGGTGCGCTTGGCCAGGAAGGACGCCACCACGGGCAGGCCCAGGCCCACGCCGACGATCTCGCCGTCCTTTAATTCGCGCGCACCGGCGGCCGCCATTAATTCAAACGAGGTGTATTCCAATTCGTCTGTCATCGTCTGCCTCGCCTTTAATAACCCAAAACTGGATCAGCGTTCAGCCCGCTGAGATATTTCATCCCGCCGACCCGCTCCAGGTATTCCCAGTGGTCTTTCACGCCCAGCACATAGTCGTCCAAATACTTCTGGAAACCCTCCGGAGTCTTTGACGCCTCGGCATATAGCTTGATGTGTGCTTTGTCGAAATCATAGACACCGTACACTGAGGTCGGGTGCGCGGAATATGGAAGATGCACCACATGTGAAACCTTGAAGCCGGGAATCAATGTGCGCTCCGGGAAACGGCGGATGGTCTCGGTGGAGACCAATTGCTCGGTGATGATAATGGCGCGCAGGCTGGCCTTGACCTGCTCCACATTGTCCCAGCGCGGGCCGAGGATCCAGGCGTTGCCCTCCTCGTCCGCTGCCTGCACCTGCATCACGGACACATCCGGCACGAGCGGCTTGAGCACCAGCCAGTCCTCGCCCGTGAAGGGATCCTTCAAGCGGCCGACCACCGGGGGGTCTGCCTGCTCAAGGCGCTTGAGGATGTCCGACCCGTTGAGGGAGCGGATGGGGATAAAGGGCAACCCCAGCGACCCTGCCAGGTAGCGGAAGGTCATCGAGAGGCTGCTCAACTCCTCACTCTTCAACGTCCCCTGCTCGTAGCCCCTCACCAGGCATGAGTGCTGGCCGGAGCGTCCGCGCGAGCCGCCGCCGTTGATGACCCTTTCCGCTGCACCGGCTCCCACCAGCATATCGGCATCGATCCCGGCCACACATTGAGAGACCGTCAGCTTTTTAATTTTCTGCCTTATCACTTCGTGTGCAAACGCAATCGCGCAGCGCGAGGTGGCAAAACCCGGGAGGGAGACGTGCGACCCGGATGGAACCGAGGCGACTGCTTCAGCGAGGGTCGTTACCTTGGACATAAGCCCTCCTAATCGAGCGTCGGCCGTTTTTCGAACAGGACCAGCAGAAGCTGGCAGCTACCTTCGACCACTTTGATCTCGGCCAGCTCGACCGGCAGGTCGAGTTTTTCCTCGAGCGCCATCACGATCAGATTGGCGGGGACGCAGGTAAAGGGTTCGATCTCCTTGGCGATCATCCGTTCTTCGACCTGGCGGTGGAGGCACCCCTTCACGCTGACTCTCAGCAGCCGGTCCTCTTTTGTGTACGACACCTCTGCGGCAACGCCCTCGCTTTTCAGGACTTCGTCCACCTTGCGGATGATCTCGTCGACTTCGGCGGTCTGGAGCAGCGGCTTGATCTTGTCCGTGTAATACTGCTGGCCCACGTTCATCATGCGGAAGCGGGCGCCCTTGCCTCGCTCATCCCAGAAAGCCTTTTCAAGTTCGTACATCAATGCATTGGTATAGTCCAGGGGAACGGTCTTGTTGTTCATTTCGGCTCCTTGTAGAAGGGATCTCCCCATTTTTCGGTAAACACCAGCTCATTGATCGGAAGTCGCGGCCGGGGTTTGTGAGGCCGGGTCTGATGTCCGATGGAAAGGATGCTGACCGCCTTGTATCCTTCCGGGATGCCAAGCAGGTCCTTGATGCGCTCCTCGTCGCGAATGTCGATGCACGGGGCGATGACCCAGCAGGCGCCAAGCCCGAGTCCCGTTACCATCAACAGGATGTTCTCAATGGCTGCGGACGTGTCGTAGGGCATGTCCCACACATCCTTTTTCCCGCACACCACGAGGTTGACCGGGGCATCCGCCATGAAAGTCGAGACCTGCCCCGAAGTGAGCTTTTGGAAGGCGGCCTGCCGCTTGGCTTCGTCCTGCAGGTTGGCGAAGCGCTCCTGCATTTTCTTGGTCACGAATTCGGCGGTGAAGCGGCGTCCACTGCCGCCGCCAGCGATGGCGCCCATCTTCTTGCGGGTCGCCTCGTCTTTTACAACAATGAACCGCCACGGCTGGGCGTTCTCACCGGAGGGCGCCTGCCGGGCCGCCTCCAGGATCAGGTCGAGGTCGTGGTCGGATATCGGCTCGTCAGTGAAATCGCGGACGCTGCGCCGATCCTGTATGGCTTTCAAGGTCGCATCAGCCAGGGTGAACGTTTCAGACATCACTCCTCCTTAATAACATGAAAGTAGTCGAGCGTATCGCATAATGAGACATTGTTTTGTTCAATGATACAGATAAAGTATTACATATTCCTGCACTCTTGTCAATAAGTTTGCGTAATTTCTCACATAGGATAAAATTCTTTTATGTCGCAGTCGCCCGAACCCGAACGGGATCAGATTCAAATCCGTATTGCCAGACTGGGTGACCTCCCGTCCATCGTGGCAATCTACAATCAGGCAGTCCCCACGCACCTATCGACTGCCAATACAACTCCCTACACGGTCGAGGGGCGTAAAGCCTGGTTTATCGAGCACAATCCGGAGAAACGTCCCATCTTCGTTGCCACTGTAGGCTACCGGGTGGTGGGATGGTGCAGCCTCAGCTGGTACCGTCCCGGCAGGGCGGCGCTGCGCTTCACCGCAGAGATCAGTTATTACGTGGACACGTCCCATCAAGGCCGAGGCGTGGGCAGTGCGCTGGTAAGGCATGCTCTGGATGCCTGTCCGTTGTTGGGAATAAAAAACGTTGTCGCAGTCGTGATCGACCGCAATCTGGGCAGCCGCCGGCTGCTCGAAAAAATGGGGTTCGAACGATGGGGCTTTCTTCCTCGTGTTCTCGATTTCGATGGGAACGAATGCGGGGAGTATTACTATGGAAAGAGAGTCAACGAATCGCCTTGAGGAATGGTTCAATGCCATTCTTTTTTGCCTAATCACCGATAAACTAGTAAAATAACAATATGGATTTTAAAAGTATTTGGGTGGGAGTTTATCAATGAGCGAATCTGTCCGTGCTGTGGAACGCGCCCTGGCTGTTCTTGCCTGCTTCAACAATCAAACCCCTGAATTAACCCTGACTCAAATCTCGGAGAGGATTGGGATCAACAAGAGCACGGTCCACCGCCTGTTGGCCACGCTGGAAAGAAATCATTTCCTTGAACGGGACTCACAGACAGGCATCTACCGCCCCGGAATTCGCCTTCTACAATTGGCGCACCTCGCGCTCGAGAACAATGACCTTCGACGAATAGCGGACCCTTTCCTTCGGCAGCTTTGCGATTTGCATCGCGAAAACGTCAACCTTTCATTTCTGGACGGAACGGATGTAGTTTACCTGGATGTGATCGAAAGTCCGCAGCGAGTCAAGCTGGCAGCAGTGACAGGGCAAAGGCTGCCCGCGTTCAGCACGGCATCCGGTAAGGCGATTCTCGCCTTTCTACCGGAAGAAATCGTGCAGCAATTGCTGGCTCGCGGTATTCCTCAATACACCCAGCGAACGCTGACCTCGCCAAGTGATTTAATGGAAGACTTTGTTAGAGCCCGCGAACGAGGCTTTGCCATCTCCGAACAGGAATTTGAAGACGGCATCAATGCCATTGCCGCGCCCATCTTCAATGCCGGTCATCAGCCCATCGCTTCCGTTTCTGTGGCGGGACCAGCCTATCGGTTATCAAAGGAACGGATGGTCGAGATCAGCCCATCGGTCATGGAAACGGCCAACAAGATTGCTCAGGAAGTCAGGCTGGCGATGAGGCTGGATTAATTTTCGATAGTTCAATGGCAAATGCAAAACGTCCCGAAGATTTTCAACCTTCGGGACGTTGCCTTGATTACTAATCTCTAATAACTTGTCTCAGGTTACATGTGTTTAATGATCGCATCCCCGAACCCGGTAAAGAACGGAATCAGCGATCGGACGAGCACGTTGGGTTTCTTCCGGTTCTCGAACATATCCCCGCTCTCGCCCATGCCCGAGTCGGCGCGATGAATGGCCAGCTTGACTCCAAAAGCCGCATGGAGGTAAGCCGCATTACCGGTGTGATCGAAATCCCCATGCGTGAGGAGAACCAACCGTAGTGAGCCTGGGATGCAGCCTGCATGGGCTAATTCTTTGAGCAGTTTGTTACGCGCGCGGGCACTCCCCGTGTCGACGAGAAAATAGCCTGCCTCGCTGTGCAGTGGATAAGCATTGACATCCCCCATACGCATGGGCATCGGGAGTTTCAAAGTGGTGATCGTGGCTGTCATAAGGAGGTCCTCTTCGGGTGAAGCATGTTCGATCCGATCAGGATGCAGATTCAATGAGAAGACATAGTGGCATTCTGAACAAATCCATTATACGGCAAGTGCCCCAGACCTGTTGCGTCTGAGGCACTTGTTGTTCATATCAATAGTGGGCCCGGCTGGATTCGAACCAGCGACCAAGCGATTATGAGTCGCCTGCTCTAACCGCTGAGCCACGGGCCCGGCGCTGCAAATTATAGCATGACTGCCAGAGACTAACGCATGTCGCTCATGTTGCCCTGGAACGCCTGGACGGCTTCCTCGCAGAAGAAGATGACAGGGAAGAAACCGCCTGCCTGCCCGGGTCGAGACTGAGGAGAAAGAGCAGGGTCATGATCACAGCCGAGGTGATGCACCAGGCGCAGGTCGCTCCGATGACGAACGGCTCAAGGAAGGTCAGGTAAATCGAAAACAGGACGCCTCCGGTGGTCATGACGAGCATGCCCAGCGCGGCATAGTTCGCCCACTTGCCCTTGCCGTATCGATAACCCGCCCAGGCCAAGAGGATCAGGATGTAACCCACCAATCCAAGCATGCCGATGGGAATGCCAAACAGGCGCGCGTAGTCGCTTTGCTGGACGGTGTTACAGTCCCCCACCGGGCCGCACACCGCTTCGACGTGCGCCACCTCCACGTAAGCCAGATACCCTGCCGCGATCAGTCCGGCGGCGCACAAGGCGGGAAAAACCCAACCCGGGGTCACGGGGAGAATCCGGGCCGAGCGTCGGAAGGAGGCAAACCCCCAGACAACGGCCAGCACCATTCCCGCCAGCACAATGACGGCGATCGAATTGCCGACCGGGTCGAGTGCAAAGTTGGCTCTCCAGTCGTTTGATTGGCTTTCGAATTCCGGCGGGGCCAAAGGTGATGTGGCATTTTCAGCCCCGGAGGTCGCCTGCGGGGTGGACGAGTCAGGTGCGGCACCCGCTCCGGAGGCTGCCAGCAGCTCCGAAAGCCCGGCGATGGCTGGCAAATCGACGCCGCCCTGGGCCAGGTAATACTCAATCAGGCCGGGAAACTTCTCAGGGATATCCACGCTCCCTATCAGGTATTGATTTCCGATCACAAGCAAGGGAACGCCGGCCCGTTCCAGCGCAAAAGCCGCCATGACAGCCCGAAAGAGTTCGCTGCCGTCCGGCTCCTGGACGTTGATCGCGACGATTTGAAGCTGGTCGCCGTATTTCTCAAACAGGGGAGGCAGGACCTCGGTGATGACATACTCGCAATGCCCGCAGGTGGGGGAATAAAACAACACCGCATACACCACCGGACTTTGCGCCCGGGACGTTCGGAATGGGAAAAACAAGCCGGCAATGAGCAGCAGGGCAATGAGCAATGATTTCAGGCTACGAGTCATCTTTTTGTACTCCTCGCCCCTTAATATAAACCCGCCTGCGCCAAACAACAAGTGGTCAGCCTAAGGCTGACCACCAGTGTAGAGCGGGAGACGGGATTCGAACCCGCGAATATCAGCTTGGAAGGCTGATGCCTTACCACTTGGCGACTCCCGCATGGACGCCCATTTTACCGTGAGGGGCGCGCATGGTCAAGTTTTACCACACGCCCGGCAGTAATCGGTAGCGTGTGCGTTGGGTGTACTCTTTATAACCCGGCAGCTCCTCGATCAGGGTCTGGTCCTCCAGCTTGGTGCGCAGGATGGTCAGTGCGCAGGCGGCCACCGCGGGAATCAACGCCCAGAATGAATCGAGCAGCAGAGGGATGGCCAGCCAGGTGAAGATACCACTGACGTAACCGGGATGGCGCATATAGCGGTACGGGCCGGCCTCCACAGCCACCTGCCCGCGATCGGTCTGGATGCGCACCACAGCGGAGAAGAAGGGGTTCGAGAGCATGGCCCAGATGCCGAAGGCATATCCCAGCACGATCACGACCAGCGAAGCCCACCCCAGCCACAGCGGAACCTCAGGCGGCCAGCCGAAGCGTTCGTTCAAACCGGCCACGATCAGCGTCACCAGCGGGAGGTAGATGGTTATCCATGGAACCAGCTTCTTGTCCCAGGGTTTAACGCCCTCCGCACTGGCATAGCTGGCGCGTTCCCTGGCCAGATCGGGTGATTTTTTATAGATGAGCACCCTGCTGAGGATGGACATGCCGATCGTGAGGAGCGCATACAGCCAGCCGCGCGGCCAGCCCCAGTCGCCGGCTGCCAGCAGGGGAACAAGAGGAATTAAGAGAAAGAAGGCCAGCGCTCTAATGAGCTCACGAGCACCGAAGCGTGGTTTTTTAGTCGTGTTGGTCATGGTCCCTCCCAAGCAAACGGTCAATACCAGTATATAACAGTTTATAATAAATGCAGAAAAATCCATGAAAACCACTCGCGCCATCCTTACCCTGATCGGACTTTCCTTCCTTCTGCTCCAGCCGGTTGGTTCTGCAACTCCCGCTCGCGCCCAAAGCGACGCGCCTCTCGCGCTGGTGCTGACCTTCGACGGCGCCATCACCCCGGCATTGACGATGTACCTCGAGCGCGGAATCCAGTCCGCGGAAGGGCAGGGCGCCGAGGTGCTGATCCTGCAGCTCAACACGCCGGGCGGCAGCATCGACACGATGACCGAGATCGTACAGGTCATCCGCACCAGCGACGTGCCGGTGGCGGTCTACGTCGCGCCGCGCGGCGCCATCGCCGGAAGCGCCGGGGCGGTCATCACCCTGGCGGGGCAGGTGGCGGCCATGGCGCCCGAAACGATCATCGGCGCGGCCAGCCCGGTCGGCTCGCAGGGCGAGGACCTGGGCGAGACCATGAAAGAGAAGGTCAGCGAGATCATCATGGCAGGCATCCGTACCATGACGGAGCAGCGCGGGCCGGAGGCCATGCAGCTGGCGCAGGAGATGGTGGATGAAGCCAAAGCTGTGTCCGCCGCTGAAGCGCTGGAGGCTGGCCTGATCGACTTCGTCGCGAACGATGTGGACGACCTGCTCACGCAGATGGACGGCTTCACCGTCACGCTCGAAAGCGGGGAGGTCACGCTCGACACTGCCGGGGCACAGACCAGCGACTACCCGATGAGTTTCATCGAGCAAATGCTGCAAATCGTGATTAACCCCAACATCGTCTTCCTGCTGCTGACCATCGGCGTGCAGGCGATTTTGATCGAACTCTCCAGCCCGGGCGGATGGGTGGCCGGGTTCGTCGGCGCGGTCTGCCTGCTGCTGGCGGCCTATGGATTGGGCGTGCTGCCCGTCAACTGGTTCGGCATCCTGTTCCTGATCGCTGCTTTTGTGCTGTTCATCGTCGATATCAAAGCGCCCACCCATGGCGCGCTGACCGCCGCCGGCGTGGCTTCGCTGATCATCGGTGCGCTGGTGCTGTTCAACACGCCCTCCATCACGCCGCCTTCCCTGCAGGTATCGGTGCCGCTCGTGATCCTGGTCTCGCTCGCGACGGGACTGGTGTTTGCCGCCATCGTCGGGCTGGGGATCCGCGCCCAGAGGGCGCCCGCGCGCATGGGGCAGGAATCGCTCCCACACCAGATGGGCGTGGCGCGTACCAACATTGACCCGCTGGGACAGGTGCAGGTGGCGAGTGAACTCTGGACGGCGGAACTGGCCGAGGGTTCCGAGCCTGTCCGGGCAGGGGATTCCATCGAGGTCGTTTCCGCCGAGGGGCTGCGCCTGAAAATCCGCAAAAAAGGATAAGCTGCCCGGCGTTAATCTGATTCCAAGATTCTTACGGTACAATCACTTCTCTTAGCGGTAATCAAAAGGACTCCTCCCCCATGCCTGCCACCCCCACCCGTGACCGGGTTGACCCCGAGACCATCAAGACCATGCCCCTGCGCCGCCCCGAATGGATCCGCGTCCGCGCGCCGTCGGGCGAGACCTACGAGCAGCTCCACACGCTGATGCGCGCCAAGTCGCTGCACACGGTGTGCGAGGAGGCCATGTGCCCGAACCTGGGCGAATGCTGGGGCTCCGGCACCGCCACCTTCCTGATGCTGGGCGACGTGTGTACGCGCTCATGCGTGTTCTGCGACATCAAGCACGGCAAGCCCAGCCCGATGGACTGGCTGGAACCGGAGCGCGTCGCGCAGGCGGTCAAGTCGATGGCTCTGAAGCACGCCGTGATCACCTCCGTCAACCGCGACGAACGACGGGACGGCGGCGCCCCGATCTTCGCCATGGTCATCCGTCGCATCCGCGAGCTGCATCCTGGCTGCTCGGTCGAGGTGCTGATCCCCGACTTCAAGGGCTCGCTCGAGGCGCTCAAGATCGTCATGGACGCGCGGCCGGAGATTCTGAATCACAACGTGGAGACCGTTCCGCGTTTGTTCAAGAAAATCCAGCCGCAAGACAGCTACGACTGGGCAGCGGCAACTCTCGCTAATGCAAAGAAACTCGACCCCGAGGTGCTGACCAAGAGCGGAATCATGGTCGGGCTGGGCGAGGAGCTGGAGGAAGTCAAGGCGGTCATGCGCGACCAGCGCTCGTGGGGCGTGGACATCCTGACGCTCGGGCAGTACCTCCAGCCGAGCAAGAAGCACTTCCCCATCTCGCGCTATTACACGATGGAAGAATTCACCGAACTGCGCGAGTACGGCAAGCAGATCGGCTTCAAGTGGGTGGAGGCGAATCCGCTGGTGCGCTCGTCCTACCACGCCGCGGAGCAGGTGCGCGCGCTGAGCATCATCCACCGCAAGTTATACGGCGATGGGGCAACAAAGGAAGAGTGAGCAGCTAATAGAGAACAGCAAGCGGAACCGAGTGGATGCTTCTCCACTCGGTTTTTGATTCGAAAATGTTGCTTTTGGGTGTTGAGCGACTTATAATCTTGTTAACAGATTGTACATTTGGGCAGGCCGTAAAATCCCCCAAGAGAGATAAACACTAGTCAAGCGCTTCAGGCTTGCAGAGGGATAGCCATCATACTATAGGGTATATCCATGAATGACAAAAGAGCTGCAAATAGATACCAGATGATGGGTGCTTGGATAGGAGCTCTTCTGGTAGGAAGTTTATTTTTGGTTGCGAGCTGTTTACAACCATTAGATGGTGTGCCGGGATATAAACTAATTACCAAAGAAGATTTCTCGATCATATTTGCTTTTGCATTCAGCTTCATTGTTGGTGCAGCTTTAGGGGGATTTCTCGGTGGTCTGTTTGGCAGCAGTATAATCGGGAGGAAGATGGTTAAACAAAATAAATACATCTCTGTCGATTCTTCACAGCAATTATCAAGTGACCTTTCTTTTAAAGCACCCGTCCTTGAGCAGTCTACGCTTTACAACCCTGGCGATATTAAAAGGGAATTTGGCGATCTGTATACAGAAGCAGTATTCCAGCGAGCTGAAGAGTATATGTCTAAAGGGAAACCACTTGATAATATCGAAATCTCACGATATGCTGTCGACCGAACTGCCGAGGTATTGATGGCCAAGTACAATCTTGACAGAAGCGAAATGGTAAAGCTTATTGAGCAATATCTTGGAGAACAATAGAGAGTGTCAAAAAAGCGTCCAACATTACATGCAATGTCGGACGCACTATTTTGATCTATCTTCGGTGCAATATGAGCAATGAACAAAAGAACTCTATCTCAAAAGATCTACTCGAAGCGGAACTGAATGTGGTTCTTGAAGAATACAAAACGCTTCGCGAAGAACTGCTCGCTAACATAGATGCTTCTCGGCAGATCTTGAACTTGACCTTTACGGGAGTAGGTCTGTTTCTTGTCTTTTCCCCTTGGTTTGTCGAATCTCAACTGCTAAGTCTTTTACTGGTCGTGCCTTTCTTGTTCTATACAATGGCCTGGGCACAACTGCGCTATGTATTGCTCGGACATGATATCAGCAACTATTTGAGAGAGGTGATTGAGCCCCGGATCCATGGGAATCTGTCGGAGCTTGACCCAACGGGCCAGCGTGACTTTACATCTGTTTTAGGTTGGACAAATCGAGGCGGAGGTCTATTGAAGCATCACAAAAGCATTTTTATCCTGCCGATTGCAGGCGCCAATTACGGCATTCCACTTTTGGCAGCAGTATCATCAATTGTCGCTTACTTCGTCCTTGTGCTCATGGGCAGTGGAGCAATCCTCTGGTTCGATTGGCTCCTGCTGGTGCTGAACGCTTGTGCATTGATCTACAGTGTGGTTTGGGGCTTTCGGGTAGAATTTAAGTCATAATAAGTATGTCCGACAACACTTGAACCAGACTCGGCTTTCGTTGGGAGGCAAAACAGCGTCCGGGGTGCAATCCGTGTAGCAGATGTGCGCGCTGAGCATTGTGCATCGTAAATTGTACGGTGATGCAGCAATGAAAAGTCAGTGAGCGGAGAGTAGAGATTAGATATCAGTGCCGGGCGGAGAGTTCTCCGCCCGGTTTTGATTTAATCTTGTTGCTTTCAGATGGGAAATATCCTTTCATTTTATTTTTTATCCACTCCGCAATATCCTTGCAGCTACCCGGTGCCTGTTACCAACGGTATCTTTAGGAAAGCCTTTAAAGGTACTGAAATGCTGTTGTTTTGCCTTCTTCTTCGTGCTATAGTGTTTTTACGTCACCCAGGAGACGATTAATAACAGCGCTTGAGTTGATCGAAATCACCGACGCCTACGATTACCTTTGCAGCAAACGCTCTCACGCGAAAACAACCCAAGTGATTAATCAACTCCTGGCAAGAAAAGGAGTTCGCGCTATGAGCCATGCATTTATGGGTCAAATCCTGCGGGTTAAATCTAACCAGAGGACAGGTCTCACAAGAACCTCTCCGAGAGGACTGGGCGAAGGATTTTCTGGGAGGATCAGGGCTGGCAACCCGCTATCTTTACGACGAGACCCCCCCGGGCGCAGACCCCCTGGGGGCTGACAATCCGTTGATCTTCATGACTGGACTGCTCACGGGGACCGCCTCGGCCAGCGCTGGTCGTTACTCGGTCGTTGCCAAGTCGCCTCTAACCGGCATCTGGGGCCAGGCGAATTCAGGGGGCCGATTTGGTCCGGCTCTGAAACACAGCGGTTACGACGGCATCATTTTCGAAGGCATTTCCCCCACGCCGGTATACTTGAAGATCTTCGAGGGCAAGGCAGACCTGTGCGGCGCGGAACACCTGTGGGGAAAAACGGTGCCGGAGACAGAGGATGCGTTGCTCGCCGATATGGAAGGAAAAGCGACGGTCGCATCCATCGGTCCGGCCGGTGAAAACCTCGTCCGCTACGCAGCCATCATGAATAACAAACACCGCGCCGCGGGCCGTTGTGGCCTGGGTGCCGTGATGGGCGCCAAGCGGGTCAAAGCCGTTGTCTGCGGGGGAACTGCAGCCATTCGGCTTGCCGATCCTCAGGCATTCCTGAATGTCGCAAAGAAACAGATCGAGTTCCTGAACAACTCTCTGCTGAAGGTGGGGTTCGACGCATTCGGGACCAACATGGTCTCCGACCTGGTTAACGTCCGCGGTGGTTACCCCACCCTTAACTGGCAGGCAGGTGTCTTTGATCGGATCGATGACGTAAATGCCCAGGCTCTGATCGACAAGGTCTTTGTCGAGGGGGTCAGTTGTTTCGCTTGTCCGGTCTCCTGCGGAAGGGGCAGCGAGATCCGGGAGGGAAAATGGAAGGGCGAGAAAGGGGAAGGCCCGGAATACGAAACCGCCAACATGTTCGGGGCAAACTGCGGGATTGCCGACATGAACGCCATCACCATGGCGAACTACCGCTGCAACGAGTACGGCCTGGACACCATCACAACCGGTTCCACCATTGCCTTCGCCATGGAATGCTATGCCCGCGGACTGCTCACCGCTGCACAGACCGGGGGGCTGGAACTGAAATTCGGCGACAGCGAGCTGGTGGTCGATCTGGTGGAGAAAATTGCCACCCGCCAGGGGATTGGTGACTTGCTGGCGGAGGGAACGCGCCGGATGTCAGAGACGCTGGGACCGGAGAGCGCCAGTTTTGCGATAAACGTTAAGGGGCTTGAGCTGCCGGCGTACGATCCCCGGGCGGCCAAGATCACTGGCCTCGGGTACGTGACCGCCAACCGGGGCGCCGACCACATCACAGGTTACATCCAGCTGCCCACCTTTGTTGACATGCCCATGCTGATCGTCGAGGACAGCCAGATCAAGGATCCGTTTGTGGCCGATCCGGAAGAGGCCAGGGTGCTGGTGGATTTGGAGAACGCTCTGACCGTCTTTGATGCCATCGGCGGATGCAAGTTCATGGGCATTCTTCTGACCGCGGATGAATTTGCCGCGCTGATTGCCCATGCCACCGGATGGGATTTCGGTGTCCCCGAATTCCGAAAGGCTGGCGAGAGGATCTACAACCTGGCGCGTGCCTATTGCGTCCGTGAGGGGGTCACCCGGGAGAGCGACACGCTCCCACAGCGCCTGATGAGCGAACCGCTACCCGAAGGACCCGCGCAGGGCATGTGCATCGATCAGGAAGCACTTGAGATGATGAAAGATGCGTATTACGAGTTTCGTAGCTGGGATAAGACTACGGGCATCCCCACTCCCGAAAAATTGAGGGAATTAAACCTGGACGAGTTGGTCCCTGATCTATGGAGCTCGCCGCTGTTGAAAAGAAAGTGACACTACCGATGAGCACGGAAATGACCTATCTGGACAAACCCTGGTTGAAGAGCTACAAGCTTGGACCTTACCGGTTGGATCCCAGCCTTGCCCCTCTGCCCCACGTACCCGTCACCAAATTTCTCTACGATTCTGCGGAGAAATTCCCCAATCAGACCGCTGTCCTCTTCCAGGGCAGAAAAATCACCTACAGTGAGGTATGTCTTCAGGTGGATCAGCTTTCCACCGCGCTGGCCGCGCTGGGGGTGAAAAAAGGCGACCGGGTGTGCATCTTCCTGCCCAACTGCACTGAATTCATCCTGAGCGACTGGGCGATCATGCGGGCGGGGGCGGTGGTGGTGCCAACCAGCGTGCTGCGCTCCGACGAAGGCCTTCTCCATGAGTTGAAAACCTCCGCCAGCAAAGTGATCCTCTGTCGGGAGGAAAATCTCGACCGGGTCTTGGGCCTGAGAGATCAATGCGCGGTTGAACACATCATTGTCACCTCCAAAGAAGGGTATGACGTAAAAGAGGTCGCCGCAGCGCTTCCCCCAAAGGTTCATGATTTTCGCGTGCTCCTGACTACCTATACAGCGGATCCCCCCCAGGTGGCGATCGACCCCCTGG
This sequence comes from uncultured Chloroflexia bacterium, assembly GCA_963709295.1. Taxonomy (GTDB): domain Bacteria; phylum Chloroflexota; class Anaerolineae; order Anaerolineales; family Villigracilaceae; genus JBGPQJ01. The sequence continues at coordinate 740,735 of CAVPVW010000008.1, forward strand.
AGGATCTGTGTGAACTGGCTTTTACCGGCGGGGCGACCGGAAAGCCGAAAGGGGTGATGATCACCCACTTTAACCGCAGCAGCGACATCCTGCTGGGCCTGCCCTGGGTGTTGAAGCCGATGCTGCGCGGTTTCGTAGGCAAAGCCTCCGTGTTGATCCCCATCCCCTTATTCCACACCTACGGCCATTTCGTGCAGCAAACCGCCGCCTACCTCGGCCTGCGGGTAATCCTGCTGCCTGACTCGCGCGACATACCGGCTTTTATCGAACAGATCCAGCAGCATCGGCCGTTTCTCATCCCCGGGGTTCCCACCCAGTTCATGCACCTCGCCGAGGCCGGGTTGAGCAGGATGAATTCCATGTTGCTGAGCGGGTCCGCCCCTCTGCCGGCTGAAGTTGCCGAGGCCATCTCCCAGAAGACTGGCATGCCGATCTCGGAGGGTTATGGCCTGACGGAGACCTCGCCAATGCTGCATTTCAACGTCTCGTCGTTCTCCAGGATACTGGGCTTCATGGCTCAAGCCAAGACCGGCATCGGGGTTCCCCTGCCGGACACGGAATGCCGCCTGGTTGACCCGCAAACGGGCCTGGAGGTTCCCTTCGGTGAGGCGGGGGAGATCGTTGTCCGCGGACCGCAGGTGATGCGGGGGTACTGGCCTGAGCCAGGATCCGGCCTGACCCCTGACGGCTGGTTGCACACGGGCGATATCGCCGTGATGGATGAGGACGGTTATTTCCGCATTGTTGACCGCACGAAGGATATGGTCAACGTCTCCGGCATGAAGGTCTACACCACCAATGTGGACGAGGTCCTGTTCAAGCACCCGGCTATCCTGATGGCCGCGGCTTACGGCGTGCCCGACCCGAAAATTCCAGGCAGCGAGCGCGTCATGGCCACCATCCTCGTGAAGGATGAGTACCGGGGCAAGGTGGATGCTGCCGAGATCAGGGAGCATTGCAAAAAGTTCCTCTCGCCCTACGAGGTGCCGGCGTTCATTGAATTCCGCGAGGAAATGCCCTTGACCGTCTCGGAGAAAGTCTTCAAGAAGGTTCTGCGCGATGAGGCGATCGAAAAAATGAAATCAAGCCGGGAAGGTTCATGAGCAGAGCCCTCTCGCTCAGCATCTCTTTTCCCTGGGACTTGACCACTCAATTGGAGGTGAGATCATGACCGTCTATCAGTACTGTACTCCCGAATGGCTGGAGGAAAGCGCCAGGCGTTACGCGGCGGATCCCAGATTTCAAAAGGAGTTCGAATCAATCACACCGAAGACCACGAAATACATTTTCCGGGTCAAGGCGGAGCCGGCCTGGGGCATTGAAGGGGATCTGCTCTTTGGAGCCGTGGTCGAACGCGGCAGGCTGTTGAAACTCGCCTTCTTCAATGAGGCAGAAGCCAGGCAGGATGTGGATTTCATCCTGGCCGCCACTCCCCAGGAATGGAAGCGGCTTTTGCGAAAAATGACGAAGTTCATTACCGTCATCATGTTGAAGAAGGTGGTGGTGGAACATGGCGACTTTTCCGGACTCCTGAAGATTGCCCCCCACGGGGATGCGTTTGTCGATGCGTTGACCCAGGTGACCCTTCAATTTCCGGACGAGATGTCGCCAGATGAACTGGCCCAATACAAGGCCCGCTTGAAGGAGTTTCGCGGGGAGCTGGGGGTATAACCATCCGATATGAGTTGCACGTTTTCCTGCGTGCACGTATCCCGCGCGTCTGGATCAACGCTAGGCAATGAGATGATAGTCAAAATCAAAGGGTATCTTACCTATAAGGCTTCGCTCGGGGAGCAGTTCCTGGATCTGGGCGACAAAGACAAATTAACTCTGCGGGAGTTGCTGGTCAGATTGTCCCAGAAGCACAAGCTGGGGGATTCACTCTATCGAAATAACGCAGGGACTGTCGACGACAGGACGATCGTGCTGGTCAACGGGCGGCATCATTTGCATCTGCCAGATCAACTGGATACCATCATCAAGGATGGGGATGAAGTTGCGATCTTCCCGCCTCTGGCAGGCGGCTGACCTCCTGCCCAGTCACACACGATCTAAACAAGGTTCTGCTAAAAACTTAAAAATTGCTCAAAACGCTGAGTATCGCAACTGCGCCTTCCGTCTGCGTATTCATTCGCATGAAGAAGTTCATTCAAAGCTGGTGTGCGCGTTGAGCATCGTGCACCCCGCAAAGGTCACGCGGGGCAGGCCGAAAATTGTACGGCGCTGGGGTGACGAAAAGTCAGTGAGTAGAGATTAGAGAACAGATATCAGTGCCGGGCGGAGAGTTCTCCGCCCGGTTTTTGATTCGCCGTCATTGCTTTTAGGAGATACGCACACTATAATCTGCCGGATGAAACTGAGTTACACAAATCTCCCGCTGCAAGATAATCCCTGTCAGGATATCCATCGATAGCAGACCCAAAAAAAGAACACATGCAAATTCACCCATTTTTCGAAGGAATCGCGCTCGGTTTTGCCATTGCCGCCCCGGTCGGGCCTATCGGCCTGCTGTGCATCCGCCGCACCCTGGCTGAAGGCCGGCTTGCAGGGCTCGTGACGGGCCTGGGCGCTGCGACCGCCGACGCTTTATACGGCGCCATCGCTGCTTTCGGTCTCACCACCTTGTCGTACTTCCTTGTGAGCCAGCAGAACCTGGTGAGATTTATCGGCGGCGTGTTTCTCTGCTACCTCGGCGTTCGAACTTTTCTTGCGCAACCACAGACGGTCTCGAACGACCGGAAAGCGCAGACCCTGCGCGCCGCGTTTGTCTCCACATTCGCGCTCACGCTTACCAACCCCCTGACGATCCTCTCCTTTGCCGCGATCTTCGCCGGGCTTGGGGTCGGCGCACAGGCGGGCGACTACCTTTCTGCGACCGCCCTCGTGGCCGGCGTCTTCACCGGTTCGGCGCTCTGGTGGCTCCTGCTCAGCGGAGGGGTATCCCTCTTCCGTTCACGCTTCACCCCTGCTTCCATGCGCTGGGTCAATCGGGGAGCAGGTGCCCTCATCGTTCTCTTTGGGATTTCCGCCCTTCTGACATTGGTGACCTGAACACTTGAAGCTGTGAAGCTTTTTTCACCACAGTGCCGGGCGGCAACCCTCCGCCCGGATTTTTTTATTGCTTTTGGGTATCCGACAACCTATAATCTCAATGGACGAACCATGGAAAGGACAAAGCGATGAACACAAAAAGTGACCTTATTTATGAAGAGAAAATTTCTTCAAGCCGCACTGAAGCTCTCTTCCTGTCTCTCACGGCCCTCTTTCTCATTCTGCTGGTCTGGCGGGTGAACACTGCCGGCTGGGATTTCCTTTCAGTCCTGTTCTTCATCCTTTTTGGGCTCTTTCTTTTCTACTGTTTGAATTACCTGAAACTCATCATTCAACTCACGCCCGACTCTTTGAAACTGACCTTCGGCATCATCCACTGGACTGTTCCAATGGATAACATCGAGTCGTGTAAATTAGATAATCTGCCAGCACTGAATAAATACGGGGGCGCCGGGATACACTTCATGTTCGTGGACGGCCGGTACCGTGCCTCGTTTAATTTCCTTGAATATCCCAGGGTGGTGGTTGCGCTCAAGAAAAAAGGAAGGGTGCAGGATATTTCTTTCACAACCCGGCAGCCAGAAGAGGTCCTGCGGCTTATTCATCAAGCAATCACTCGCCGGGCTCTTGTCCAAGAGTAGGCCTCTGCCTTAAAATCAACCCATCATCGCAAGCAATCTCGCAACCGTCGCATTTCGGAGGCATTCATGACGCACTCTCGCAAACACATTATGCCCATCATCGCCCTGCTGGCGACCCTGCTGATAAGCTGCCAGGCAATTCTCAGGGCAACTCCCACGCCTGCTGCCATCCCCTCGCCGACGCCTCCATCCGTACCCACTCTCCAACCCACAGACACACCCATCCTATCGCCCACAGCAGCGCCTGTGCCAACCTCGGCGGACTTTCAAACAGGTTATGGCATCGGCGACCCCTACTTTCCCGGGCTGGGCAATCCAGGCTATGATGTTAATAATTATGTGATCGCGCTGGAGGTTGACCCGGAATCCGGTGAAATCAGTGCAAAGACCAGCATTGAGGCCGTCGCAACATCTGACCTTTCATCCTTCAACCTGGACTTTCAAGGATTCGAGATCGACAGTCTCACGGTAGACGGCAGCAATGCGGATTTCACCCGCGATGACCGCGAGCTGATCATCACTCCCAGAGCACCGCTCCAAGCCGGCGACGAGTTCACCGTGGAGGTCGCCTACCACGGAGTCCCTCAGCCGGCCTATTTCAACGCGTTGGATTTCAAGATGGGCTGGCTGCAGGGCACGTCGAAGGCGATCAACGTGCTCTCCGAACCGGATGGAGCCTCGTCGTGGTTCCCGGTCAACGACCATCCCCTCGACAAAGCCACCTATCGCTTCGAGGTCACCGTGCCGCAGCCCTGGGTGGTCGCCGCGACGGGAAACTTACTTGGGACGACACCCGAGGGAGATAAAGTCCGTTACATCTGGGAGATGAACAAACCCATGGCCAGCTACCTGGCCAGTGTGAATATCGACCATTACGTGCTGCAGGAAAGCATGGGGCCGGACGGGGTCGTGATCCGCAATTACATCCCTGACGATGTGGACCCAATGCTCACGAGGAACCTTGATGCCCTGCCAGAGATGATTGAATACTTCAGCAATCTTTTTGGTCCCTATCCTTTCGATGCCTACGGCGTGCTCGTCTGCGATGAGACCGTCATCCCCTGCCAGGATGGATCGCTTTCACTCGAGGCGCAGAGTCTCTCGATCCACAGTCCCAGCGAGTACATGCTCTCCGAGACCGTCCTGGCGCATGAGCTGGCGCACCAATGGTTCGGCGACAGCGTCAGCCTGGAGCGCTGGCAGGACATCTGGCTCAAGGAGGGTCTTGCGACCTATTCCTCATGGCTGTGGGAATCGAGGGGCTATTCTCTAGAATCATTGACTGCCTGGGCAAAAGACCAGAAGGAAAATATGCCGCCCAACTCGAAGATTGGCGAACCACCTCCGGATGAGCTTTATGCTTGGGAATCCTATGTTGGCGGCGCGATGGTCGTGCATGCCCTTCGTCTGCAGGTGGGCGATGAAGCCTTCTTCAATATCCTGCGCACCTATCTTGAACGCTACAAATATGGCAATGCCGGCACGGAAGAGTTCATCGCTGTCGCGGAGGAAGTCAGTAGGCAGGAGCTCTCGGCCTTCTTCGACTCGTGGCTCATGCAGACGGAACTACCCGATTGGCCGACACCGCCGAAGTGATCCGACAACCTCTGGAGAAAAAGCATGGAGAAAAACAGGATACTTATCATTGGAGCCGGCGTGAACGGCTCGGCGATCGCCACCAGAATGTATAATGCCGGCATGGATGTGACAGTCCTCGCCCGCGGAAAGCGTTTCGACGAACTGCAAAACGAAGGGATCGTGATCGAGAATCCGTTCAATAAAAAACGCCAGGTCACCCGGGTCCCGGTCATCAGCGCGCTGGAACCGGAGGATTGCTACGACTTCATCCTGGTGGTGGTACGGAAGAACCAGGCGCTGGAGCTCCTGCCGCTGCTAGCCCGTAACCGTTCTCCGAACATCGTCTTCATGGGGAACAACCTGACCGGGCCGGATGAATTCAGCAAAGCCCTCGGTCGGGAGCGGGTCATGATGGGAGGCGTGTACGCCGCCGGAAAGCGGGAGGGCAGTCTGATCCGCGCCATGGTAATACGGTCGGCCGCCTCCCCTTTTGGGGAGATCGACGGGACGATCACCCCCCGGCTGAATCGGCTCGTGGATATTTTTCGATGGGCAGGCTTCAAGGCGAAGCCATCCACCCAGATCGTGGACTTCCAGACCACCCACGGGATGGGCGTGGCGGTCATCGCCAGTCTTGCCATGAAGCACGGTGGCGATATACGCGCCCTTGCTCGATCCAAGGACGATTTGAATCTCTTTGTTGAGGGTCGGCGGGAAACACACCGCGTTCTGCACGCTCTCGGGCGCCAGGTCGTGCCCAGGTCCGAGGCAGCCCTCATCAAAGCCCCGGCATTTCTGCAGGTAGCAACCATGCGGATATTATTGAACTCAAAGTTCGGGGAGGTCGGCCTGGCGTATCATCTTTCCCAAGCACCTGACGAGATGCGCCAGCTTATCACAGAACTGCAGACCCTGGTCGATCAGGCCGGGCTGCCCGTGCCTGCCATCAAAAAAGTTCTGGCAAACAACTAAACCCGATCACAGGACAACGCCATGGACATGAAGAACATCCCCTTCGGCACGACGGAATGGTCCGCGATCGAACCCACGGAGCACAAGGGCGAAACCGGCACGGCCACCTGGCGCACACAGCAGTTCGACACTATCCGGGTGCGGATGGTGGAGTACAGCCCCGGCTACCTCGCTGATCACTGGTGCACGAAGGGTCACATCCTGCTCTGTCTCGAGGGCGAATTGCACACCGAGCTGGCCGACGGCCGGAAGTTCGTCCTGACCCCCGGCGTAAGCTACCAGGTGGCCGACAATGCCGAGCCGCACCGTTCGCACACGACCACCGGGGCGAAGCTCTTTATTGTGGATTGATGAAAATCCAGGTAGAACGTTGCAGCCCAGGCAAGTCCTCCCAGCCTGACAAGGGAAGGACGTCCATCTCCCGCAGGCAACTCGACGTTATAATCAAGTCATCATCTTTGAAGTTCTTATTGATAAAGGAGGAAACTCATGTCCCTGCGCATTGCCACGTTCAATCTTGAAAACCTCGACGACGGCCCGACCATCAAACCCGCGCTGGCCGACCGCATCCAGATCATGCGTCCCCAGCTCGAACGGATGGCGGCGGATGTACTGTGTCTGCAGGAAATTCACGGCCAGGGGCCGGCCGGAGCTAGGACTCTCTCCGCTCTTGATCAATTGCTGAGCGGCACCTCCTACGCGGGTTTTCACCGGCAGACAACTCTCACCACGTCCGGGAAGCTCTATGAACAGCGCAATCTCGTTATCCTTTCCCGGTTCCCCATCGTCAGCGTTCAAATCATCCGCGACAGCTCGGGACCCCGGCCGAGTTACCAGATGGCCACAGCCAGCCCGCCCGATACGACGACGAATCCGCTGGAATGGGAACACCCCATGCTTTATGTGCAGCTGGACATGGGCGACGGCCGCTCCCTTCACGTCATCAATGTGCATCTCAAGTCAAAACTCGCCACCCAGATCCCGGGGCAAAAGGTCGACAGCTACACGTGGAAGACGGTGTCCGCCTGGGCCGAAGGCAGCTTCATCTCCACCATGAAACGCTTTGGGCAGGCGCTGCAGGCGAGGATGCTGATCGACAGCATCTTCGACACCCATGGGCTTGACTCCATGATCGTGATCGCCGGCGACTTCAACACCGACGCGGAGGAGGTCACCTTCAAGGCCATCTGCGGACCCGTTGAGGAGACCGGCAACCCGGCTCACGCCGCCCGCGTGATGGTGCCCTGCGAGAACAACATCCCGGACTCCGCCCGCTACTCCCTGTTCCACCTGGGAAGAGGGTACATGCTGGATCATATTTTTGCGTCCCGGCCGCTGCTCAGGTATTTCCGCGGCGCTGAAATCCACAACGAGGTGCTGCCCGACGAATCGGGTTCCTTCCGGGGGGATACCAATTTCCCCGAGTCGGATCACGCGCCCGTGGTGGCGGAGTTCGAGATCGATTAGTACGTCATTTCGTTCACCTGAAAGACCATTCATCACCGACCTGCCCCCGAGTAGCGAGAAATGTAAGGGCAGGTTGTTTTTCACAACAACTTGGAAGCCATCATGAAAAGATACCCGTCCCTGCCGGATTTCGCCCAATTGACCGAAGCGATCACGCTTTATGCCCAGTTGAAAGCGGAGTACGATGCTGAAGGGATTTCCCTGCCGCTTGCTAAAGCGGAACGCGCGCTTCGCACATCGCTGCGAGAGCTGAAAGCTCTCCCGATCGATCGTGATCTCGCAAAAAATGAGCCAAATGGTCTGGAGGCGATCCGCTCTCTCCGCCGCCCGGGTCCGCGCCGGCTGCGCAGCTGGCATCATGCCAGCAGCATGGCGCACGGGCAGCACGAAGCTGCCCGGTTGTGGAGCAGCTTCAACGCGGAGGCTTATCCCGACCGGCTGGCAGGGGCGCTGTTGGGACGCATGGCCGGCTGCACGCTGGGAGCGCCGGTCGAGTTCTGGCCCCTCGACCGAATGGAGGCGCTGGCGGAGGAGAATGGCGACGACTTCCCTCCCACCGACTACTGGCGCTACGTGCCTGACCCGAAGGAATTGCGCTATGAGATGAGTCCCCGCGAGGACTACACCCGAGGGAAAATGTCCGGCGTGCCGGTGGACGATGACATCATCTACACCCTGCTGGGGCTTCTCATTGCGGAGGAGCATGGACCCGATTTCACAACCGAGAATGTCGGCGAGTCGTGGCTGAAATATCTGCCTTACGCGTGTACAGCTGAGGACATCGCTCTCAAGAATCTCAAGAAAGGAATTCCCGCCAGCCAGACCGGGGCGCGGAATAATCCCTACTGCGAATGGATCGGCGCCGACATCCGCGCGGACCCGTGGGGATACATGGCTCCCGGCTGGCCCGAACGGGCAGCGGAAATGGCTTATCGGGATGCGTTCCTCAGCCACCGACGCCAGGGCATCTACGGCGAGATGTTCTTCGCGGCAGCCGTGTCGGCCGCGTTCGCCGTCGACGACCCGGTCGAGGCGCTGCGTATCGGCCTCACCGAGATTCCGGGAAATTGCGCCTTGCATAAGGCGATCCGCTGGGCGCTTCGCGTTGCACCGGAGGTCAAGAATTACAAACAGGCGCGGCAGGCGGTCGAGGAGCGGTTCAAGGGCATGCATCCGGTCCACACGATCAACAATGCCTGCCTGACCGTGTGGGGCATCACCATCGGGAAAACGGACTTCACCCGGGTGATCGGCGAGACGGTGGCCATGGGGATGGACAATGACTGCACGGCGGCGACAGCCGGCAGCATCGTCGGCGCGGTGGTCGGCAAACGCGGAATACCGGCCCAATGGACGCGGGGATTTGACGACACCATCCACTCCTACCTGATCGGGAAAAGGCGTTTTTCCATTCGAGATGTGTTGAATCGATTTGAGAAGCAGGCGAGGATTGTTCACCGATCATGACAGGGGGAAGTTTTTCTCAACAGTCGCCCTGCCCCATGATTTAAGGCGCGTTCTGCAAAATTTCGTGTCATAATCTTCTTGTGGCTTTACAGACCCGCTCTAGCGCAAGTCCCCACCAAGAGCGTCCCGCAAATGTCGCGGGACAAGTGGGGTAAGCCCTTGAGAGACCGCCACGGATGCCTCGCGACCGTAGGCTGTTGGGGGCGTGTATTCGAAAAAGATAATGAGGTCATCCATGAATCCCTTACAAGAAATTCGCTTGCTGCTGCATAAATTTCAAGACGGCTACACCCAGCGTGACGTTTCCCAATTGGATGCATTCATGGATTTATTCACTCCTGATACCGAGGTCATTGGTACGAATGGAGTCAAACCGGGTGTGGAGGAGTGGTATACCAATCGCGACACAGCAAGTAAAATGATCAAAAGAGATTGGGAAAGGTGGGGTGATCTCAGATTGGAAGTGGAGTCTGCATCCGTTCGAGTTGAGGGTAAGGTGGGCTGGATCGCGGCAACGGCAACAGTATCGAAAATCATAGGAGACGAAAACTACGCTGAATTGTTGGAATACATAAAGAAATATATAGAAACGTCCAAATTACCTGCTGAACAAAAACTCCACTTTATTCTGCGTGATGGGATAAACACTGTCTATGAACTTCGTCGAGGGGAGAGATTTGTCTGGCCGTTGCGTTTTACAGCGGTGGTCGTGAGTGAAGAAGCGGGATGGAAATTTGCCCAGGTAAATTTTTCATTTCCGACTGTAGGGGATCCAGATGTGCGGATTTTGGATTAGGTTGGTAGAAATAAGCAATTGGTCTTGGTTAGTTTGGTTTGTTCTTTCATAAGGAGATTTCTATGAGCCCGAAGAAGGACACGCAAAAACCTGCTGGATTCACGGACGAGGAAAAAGCCGCCATGAAGGAGCGCGCCAAAGAGCTGAAAGCGGAAGAGCGCGCGAACAAGGACAGGGCTGCCGGGGAAAGCGACTTGCTCGCGAAGATCGCCGAAATGCCGGAACCGGAGCGCACCATGGCGAAGCGGCTCCATGCGATCATCACAGCCAGCGTGCCCGCCCTCTCGCCGAAAACCTGGTACGGGATGCCCGCGTATGCCAACAAGGACGGCAAGGTCGTCTGCTTCTTCCAGGCTGCGAGCAAGTTCAACACGAGATACGCGACGTTCGGCTTCCAGCACGATGCGAACCTCGACGAAGGCGACATGTGGCCTGTCTCCTTCGCGCTGAAGAAGTTGACCGCCGCCGAAGAGGCAAGGATCAGCGCGCTCGTGAAGAAAGCGGCGGGCTGAGGACCGATCCCGCCGCCGGCTCCCGACCCGGGCCGGACCGCCTGCCCCCGAAGGGGGATGGTGGGGCGGTTCATACCATGTGAACAGAATTCCAGACTCACCCGAAGAGCCATCAAGCATGAAGAATGAATTATTGAAAATACATCCGGAACTGCAACCAGCTGCAAGAATGAGTCCAAAGATCAATTTCAGCAAGAGGAATCTTTGGCTCATTAATTTATTAATGTCCGTGATGCCCGCGCCAAAAATTCCCGAAGATATCCTCGTTGAAAACATCACTATCCCTGGTCAGGCGGAACGAACAAAAATCCGCTTGCGCATTTACAAACCAAAAAACATTGTCGCGCCAACACCGGTGCTGATCTGGATGCACGGCGGCGGATACGTGTTGGGCAAGCCGGAACAAGATGATGGCAGTTGTGCCCAGTATGTGCGCGAACTGGGAATCGCGGTGGTTTCAGTAGATTATCGTTGTGCCCCAAAGCATCCGTTTCCAGCCGGGCTGGAGGATTGTTACTCAGCGCTGAAGTGGGTGGAGTCTCATTCGGAAGAACTCGGCATGGACACAAATCGTATTGCGATCGGGGGCGCAAGCGCCGGAGGCGGGCTGGCTGCCGCCCTCATTCAGCTTGCCCATGATCGCCAGGCGATCGCACCTGTATTCCAATTGCTCATCTACCCGATGCTGGATGACCGGACAGCCCTCCGTACGGATATTGACGATAGAATCAACGTTACATGGAGCCAGAAGAGTAATCGGTTTGGCTGGGAGTCCTATCTGGGAAAGCCATGCGGGGCGGAAGATGTCCCGGCTTATTCCGTGCCTGCACGCCGCGAAGACCTTTCAGGCTTGCCTCCGGCCTGGATCGGGGTGGGATCATTGGACGTATTTCATGATGAAGATGCAGCCTATGCTCAAAGATTGAAGGAGTGCGGCATCGAGTGTCAAATGGAGATCATCCCCGGCGCATTTCATGGTTTTGATGTATTCGATCCCAAATTATCAATAGTTCAGGATTTCCGAAAATCGCAAATTTCGGCGTTAAAAGAATACCTATTCCGTTGAATTTGGATTTCGGAGACCCCTGTACATCGCACCCGACCCCGAAAAGGTTGCCCATTTCAAAGCGCCCCGCCAAAACCACGGGACAGGCGGGGCCAGCGTGGTAAACAGGAGGGAATTCGCTTCTCTCCCGAATTAAGACAGGCGGTCTAGTCAAGTTGGTCGAACGAGGTCGCAGCGGACTTCCCTTTCACTAAAGCACTCGTCTTTTGAGCATTTCCCCCTCTCTTTCCAGTCTATAACGCAAATGTGTCCAAGACAGCCTGATCAGGTTATTTTGGACATTGTGCATAAAGTAACATATGACAGAGGGATTTATGACAGTCGGCAGTAGTAGGAAAGGTATGATTGTGTTATTTCTGATGATATTACTCAAATATATCGGTTCGGTGGACATCGTGTTGGGAGATATTGACCGATGAGCATTGCTGAAAAGTACCCTCGGGAAATCGAAACCATCCATGCCAAGTACCCGGCAGACCAAAAGCGCTCAGCGGTCATGCCGCTGCTTTACCTTGCGCAACGCGAGGCAGGTTACATCACCAGGGAAGCGATGACAGAGATCGCTGCCCTGCTCGACCTGGATGTGACCGAGGTCGCTTCGATCGTCGGTTTCTACACCCTGTACCATGATGAGAAAGCCGGCAAGTACCGCATGCAGGTCTGCACCGACCTGCCCTGCGCCCTGCGCGGCGCGGACAAGTTCCTCGAGTCACTGTGCGGCAACCTGGGCATCCGGGTGGGCGAGACCACACCGGATGGGCTGGTGACGCTCGAAGCAGTGATGTGCCTGGCGGGCTGCGACAAGGCGCCCATGTTCCAACTGCAGGACCGCGACAAGGTAACCTATCACGAGAACATGACCGTGGATCGCACCATGGAACTCATCGAAGCCCTCAAAAAGGGGAATGGGGAGGTGAAGTAATGGCTCACCTTCTTTTGCGTCACCGTGACATCCCCGACATCAAGAAGCTGGATGTGTACGTCCAGAACGGCGGCTTCGAGTCCTTCAAGAAGGCGGTCACCTCCATGCAGCCTGGACAGGTCATGGACGAGGTCAAGGCTTCCGGCTTGCGCGGACGCGGCGGCGCCGGCTTCCCCACCGGCGTGAAATGGTCGTTCATCCCCAAGGAGGTGTTCCCCACCTACGTGGTCGCCAATGCAGACGAGTCTGAGCCGGGTACCTTCAAGGACCGCGAGATCTTGGGGAACAACCCTTATCAATTCCTGGAAGGCGTGGCGATTGCCTGTTACGCCATCCAGTCGAATACCGGTTATGTCTACCTGCGCGGAGAGTTCCAGCAGCTGGCTCTTCAATTAGACGCCTGCCTGGCCGAGATGGAAAAGGCCGGCTTCCTGGGGGATGACCTGTTCGGCACGAACTACTCTCTGCAGAATCCGCACCCACCTTGGGGCGGGAGCCTACATCTGCGGCGAGGAAACCGCCCTGCTCGAATCGATCGAGGGTAAACGCGGACAGCCTCGCATCCGCCCGCCGTTCCCGGCCAGGTACGGGCTGTATGGCAAGCCGACCGTCATCAACAATGTCGAGACGCTGACCAATGTCCCGCTGATCATCGAGAAAGGCTCGGCATGGTACAGGTCCATGGGCACCGAAAAAAGCCCGGGGGTCAAGGTCTTCTCACTCAGCGGCAACATCGCCAGACCCGGCAATTACGAGCTGCCGCTGGGCACCGCCTTCCGCGAGTTGATCTTCAACCTCGGCGGCGGAATCCCCGACGGGCGCAAGGTCAAGGCCATCATGCCGGCCGGCGCTTCCTCGTCCATCATCCTGGTCAACGACGAGACCTTCGACAAGGTGATGGACACGCCGATGGATTACGAGAACGTGCAGAGTGTCGGCTCGATGCTGGGCTCGGCCTCGGTGATCGTGATCGACGATTCGCACGGCATGGACTGGGTCATCAACAAGACCATCCATTTCTTCAAGCATGAGTTGTGCGGCAAGTGCACACCCTGCCGGATCGGGACGCGCGTGATAGTCGACCGGCTCGAAAAGATCATCGCGGGAGAAGGGGAGCCGCATGATCTGGAGGTGATGCGTGCTGCAGCCGATACGATGGTCAAGACGTCGCTATGCGGGCTCGGGCAGGCTGCCACGAACCCTGTGACCAGCAGTCTCAATTATTTCCTTTCTGAATATGAAGTTCACGTTCACGACCATTACTAGTCAATCCGGCGTGTGCAATGGTTTGTACAGCGTTCCGCTGCCGGCTGAACAGCACAAACTTGTACTGAGCGAGGCGAGGCGATGAGTCTTAATCTTTCCATTGACGGGCGTTCATTATCGGTTGAACAGGGGAAAACCGTCCTGCAGGTCGCTCGCGAGAACGGGATCGAAATCCCAACGCTGTGTGATTTTCCCGGGCTTCCGAGTCATGGCAGCTGCCGGATGTGCATTGTTGAGATTCAGGGCAGGCCGAACACACCGACCGCCTGTACAACTCCGGCGGAAGAGGGAATGGTCATTCAGACCAACAGCCCGGTTGTAAAGTCGCTGCGCAAAGAATTGTTGAAGTTGCTGCTGTCGGAACACCCCTCGAGTTGTTTGTTCTGCCCCGAGCATAGTCACTGCGAAGAGTGCATGGTCACGCTGCGCAAGTCCGGTGTCACCACAGGCTGCCGGTCATGTGCCAACGATGGACAGTGCCAACTTCAGACACTGGTGCATCAAATCGACTTAACCGACGTAGGATACCCCGTCCGATACCGTATGCTGCCGGTGCATAAGAACGATCCGTTTTATGACCGCGATTACAACCTGTGTGTTCTGTGCGACCGGTGCGTGCGCGCCTGCCAAGAGAACCATTTTTCAAGCGTGTTGACAATGGTCAACCGCGGGACGGACACCGTGGTCAGCACAGCCTTTGGTCAGACTCTTCTGCAGGCCGGCTGCAGATTTTGCGGCGCCTGCCTGGAGGTCTGCCCGGTTGGAGCTTTGTCGGAAAAAACCCGCAAATGGGATGGAAAACCGGAGCGCGAAGTCTCCACGACCTGCCCGCTGTGCAGCGCCGGGTGCCAGATCAATCTGCTCGTGAAGAACGGCATGGTCATCGGGAGTTTGCCCGACCATGCCAGCGGCTCCGAGATCCTGTGCGTCAAAGGACGTTTTGGAATAACCGAGCTGGTCAATCACCCAACGCGGCTGGAACTTCCCTTGTCCGTTAACAGGGAAGGCAGTGTGCCTGTCTCATGGGAGCAGGCGGTCGAGATCGCTGCGGAAAAGATATCCACCTGTGCGCCTGATAAGTATGGGATGGCCATCTCCGCCGATTGCAGCACTGAGACGCTGTACATCGCTCAAAAATTCGTCCGCGAGGTTGCCCGGTCGAACCATCTTCGAACGACTTCCACCGCCTTGTATGGTGATGGTTTGCAAGCCATCCAGCGGTTATACGGTCTATCGAAACCGCTCAGTGTTTTATCCGACGCCGATGTCATCCTGTGCCTCGGATTTGACGGCCAGTATGCCCAATCGGTGGTGGACGTCAAACTCCATCAGGCGAAGAAACATGGGGCGCAGATTATCACGTTTCACTCCGAGGAACATAGCCTGAGCAAGGCTGCGGATGAGTGGCTGCAGCCGGCGTCCGGCGATGAAGTCAACCTGCTGGAAGCGTTGGTGGAGGGCACTCGTGGTTCATCAGTTGCCCCTCAGGTACAACGAACAGCCCAAATGCTTTCACAATCGAAGCGGGTAGTCATCCTCCTTGGACCTTCATTCCTGGTCCATCCGGATAACCTCTCCTTGCTGAAGGTGGTCGAGCAATTGATCGCGCAAACTAATGCAGAGTTGGTCATGCTTCCAGACACGGTCAACCTGGCCGGCGCGTTCCGAACGGGAGTTGTCACTCCCGTAACCGCGGATGGACTTCAAGGACTCGAGGTTCTGCATCTCGTCGGTGAGACCGTCCCCGCGGACCTGCCGGCCGTACCCTTTACCCTGTACCAGAACATCTACCCACCGGCGCGCGGTCTCGCGACCGGCTTGATCCTGCCTGCAACGGCCTTCACCGAGGAAGACGGCACGTTCCTGGACCATTCAGGTACGATGCGGAGCATTCAACGCGCGGTGCAGGCTCCTGGCAGTTCACTTCCCTCCTGGCAGATCCTTTGCCGGATCGCGCAGAAGCTGGGAGTCGCGGGCTTTGATTATGAAAACGCAGAACAGATCCGGGCTGAGTTCGAAACGATGACCGCTCCGAGCAATGACCTCGCTGGGTCCGATATTCGTGCCGGTCGGCGTGATGATCATTCTTATATGGGCTACCCGCTGGGGACATGGGTGGCTGGCTTTAGAATTTTATATCCACAGCAGGAAACAGGACTCTCTCATGGTAAAAATTCTTGAAAACAAGATGATCGTCCCGAACATATGCATGATCACGGTCTCTGCGCCGGAGATCGCGCAGTCTGCCCAGGCAGGTCAATTCGTGATCGTGAGGGCCGAAGAGGATGGCGAACGTATCCCGCTGTCGGTTTCAGACTGGGATGCAAATCAAGGGACGATCACCCTCGTTTATGTTATGGTCGGGAAAACGACGCAAAAGTTAGGCTCTCTGACGCCAAAGGATACCTTGCCCACAGTGGTTGGCCCTCTTGGAAACCCAATGGAAATTGACCTGTTTGGCAAGGTGGCTTGTGTTGGCGGATGCTATGGGCTTGCGAGCATCTATCCGGTTGCCAGGGCGTTGAAAGAGAAGGGCAACCGGGTCACGATCATCGTTGAGGGGCGCAGTTCCAACTTAATGTACTGGCAGAAGAAACTCAAATCTGTCAGCGACCAACTGATCGTCATCACCCGGGATGGTTCACAGGGAGTGCAGGGCCATATTGGAAACCTGCAATCCATATTTGCCCGTCCTGGCATGATGCCGGACCGTGTCATTGCCAACGGCTGCAATTATTTAATGATGCGCACCGCTGAAGAGACCCGTCCCTTGAATATCAAGACGATTGTCAGCTTGAATACCTTGATGATCGATGGGACCGGGATGTGCGGTGTATGCCGCCTGACCGTGAGCTCGTCCACAAAATTCGCGTGCGTCGATGGGCCTCATTTCGATGCTCACGAGGTGGATTGGGATGAGCTGGCTCAACGCAGGAAAGCCTATCTGTCCGAGGAGACGCAGTTGCTGCGCTCCAGCCTGCCCCAAGAAAACCAGTTCTAATTTCAGGATAAGTGTTGCATGCCGGAAAACGAGAAACCCAAACCGAAAATCGATCTGAACCGCCGGGAGATGCCGAAGCAGGAAGATCACGTCCGCAGCCACAACTTCTTCGAAGTTGCCCTGGGTTATACCGCCCAACTGGCGATGGAGGAAGCGCAGCGCTGCCTGCAATGCAAGAAACCATTCTGCGTTGCAGATTGTCCTGTCAATATCAAAATCCCCGAATTCATCCATGCGGTTGCGGAGGGTGACTTCGCATCTGGAATCCGCATTCTCAAGGAAAGGAATTCGCTTCCTTCGATCTGCGGGCGGGTCTGCCCTCAGGAGGAACAGTGCGAAAGTCACTGTGCCCTGACGAAGAAGGGCGGGACGATCGCAATCGGTCGCCTGGAACGCTTCCTGGGGGACTGGGAGGGAGCCCTGGCGGAGGTGCCGCTTCCGGAGCAGGCCGCTCCAACCGGTAAAAAGGTTGCCATTATCGGAGGAGGCCCGGCAGGATTAACTGCCGCATCCGACCTGATCAAGGCCGGGCATCAAGTGGTCATTTATGAAGCGCTGCACAAGATGGGCGGCGTCCTCTACTACGGCATCCCGGAATTTCGGCTTCCGAAATCGATCGTGGATCGGGAGGTTGATTATCTTCGCCGCCTGGGGGTCGAGATGCACACCGATTTTGTGGTGGGCAAGACCCGGTCGCTGGAATCCATTCTGGAGGAGTTTGACGCCGTATTTATCGGCACAGGTGCGGGCCTGCCCTGGTTCATGGAAATGCCCGGGAACAACTTGAATGGCGTTTATTCGGCCAATGAATATTTGACCCGAATCAACTTAATGAAGGGCTATTCCTATCCGCGAAATGATACGCCGATCAAGCGCCATCAAAAGGTGGCGGTCCTGGGGGGCGGAAATGTCGCCATGGATTGCGCCCGCACGGCCTTGCGCCTGGGAGCCGAAGCGACGATCGTCTATCGCCGCTCACGCGCAGAGCTGCCCGCGCGCCTGGAGGAAGTTGAAAATGCAGAAGAGGAAGGCGTTCAATTCCGTTACCTGACCCTTCCGATTAAGACCATCGGCGGCGATCATTTTAATGTCACGGCGCTGGAGTGCCAAAAAATGGAATTGGGGGAACCGGATGCCTCCGGCAGGCGCAGCCCGGTGCCCGTTCCAGGGTCTGAGTTTATCCTTCCTTTTGACTGTATCATCCATGCCATTGGCAATGGCCCCAATCCGTTGATTCCCCGTACAACGTCCGGGTTGACCATCGGCAAGAAAGGCAACATCGTCATCGACCTCGATACGGGCAAGACATCCAGGGAGAGAGTCTGGGCCGGCGGTGATATTGCCACCGGTGCGGCAACTGTGATCAGCGCCATGGGCGCGGGGAGAAAAGCTGCCTCCTCGATCCATGAATTTCTTATGGCCTGAAAGGTGCGATATGACCTATATTATTCTGGTTGAGAAGTGCATCGGATGCGGATCCTGCGTCCATTTTTGTGCGTGCAAGGCAATCGATTACGAGGGAGAGATCTGTGTGATCGACCAGTTAAAATGCGATGCCACCTGTGGGGGCAAGTGCATCGAATACTGCCCGATCGACGACACCATCGTTGAAGTGAAGCAAGAGGTCTAATCTCCGCGTAACACCTTTTGCCGTTGAACAAACTGTATCAGCAAAAAGGTGTCGAAGGTTTTTGTAGAATATCGCCACCAAGCCTCGTTTGAGCGCCATATTATTCAGCAACAAGAAAACTCCCCGAAGGTTTTACCTTCGGGGAGTTTGTTTCATGCCGTCTTCATCTGGCGATATTTTTTCAATGCGCTGAAACCCACCAGCATCTTCTGCTCCTCGTCCCACAGGCGGTAGCGCAGCGACTTCAGGCTGAGCGGGATGGTCAGCGGTCTGACATGGAAAAGCTCATTCTCCTTGTAGCACTCCGGCAGTTTGTAGTTGGGGATCTTCGGGCTGAGATGATGGATGTGGTGGAAGCCGATGTTCCCCGTGAACCACTGCAGCAGGCGGGGCAGCTTGTAGAACGAACTCCCTTTCATGCCGGCATTGAAGAAATCCCACTGGTCGTGGCGAGTCCAATAGGTCGCATCGAAGTTGTGCTGAACATAAAACAGCCATACGCCGGCGGAACAGACGAAGAACATGATCGGGAGTTGAACCATCAGGAAAGCCTGCCAGCCGATGATCCCGGTCAGCGTGGCGATGATCAGCGCCAAGGCGATATCCGTGATGATGACGCTGTTGCGTTCCCGCGCGGCGGTGCCCGGCAGCCAGAAGCGGTGCGCGACCATGAAGACGCCCATCGCGCCCACCGTGAACAGGATCAACGGGTTGCGAAAGATGCGGTAGCCGGTCTTCTTCCACCACGGTGCGGCGGCGTATTCCGCAACGGTCATCGTGTACACATCTCCTTTGCCGCGCCGGTCGAGGTCGCCGGCTGTGGCGTGATGGACCGCATGGTCATGGCGCCAGTAGTAATAGGGCGTCCAGGTGAGGATGCCGGTGAGGTAGCCCACGATCTCATTCGCCCGATTTGATTTAAAGAAAGAGCCGTGCCCGCAATCATGAAAAATGATGAACATGCGGGTCATGAATCCCCCCGTGGGGATGGCCAGCAGAAACGTCAGCCAGAATCCCACCTCCAGGCTGCGGTACATGACATACCACATCACCAGGAACGGGATGACGGAATTGGCAACCTGCCACAAGCTGCGTCGTGTATCTGACGATTGATATTTGGCGATCAGCGACTGCCAGCGTACGGGGGTATCCGTCATGAACAACTCCTTGGACTTTATCGGTAAAGTATGGTCCCCTTAATTGTATCTCGATTAAATTAATTCAGCCTGAGCCATGCAGGTTAATTTCGGGAAGACTCTGCGTGGCGTAGTAAATCGGGGAGTGAAATCTCCTCCAGGGATGAGATGCGCATGTCCTCACCGTCGAAATTTAACTGTGCCGTGAGCGCATTGGGCACCGCCACGACAAATATCCCGGCACGCGTTGCCGCCTTTACTCCATTCGGTGAATCCTCGAGCACCACCGCCTCGCCCGGTTGGACCGCCAGCGCGGAGAGCGCGGCCAGGAACAGATCCGGCTCGGGCTTGGTATGGCGGACATCCTCACGGGCTCTGATCACATCGAAAGAGGAAAACAGCCCGAGGCGGGTGAGGTGCCCGTCCACCCATTCGTGCGGGGAACTGGAGGCGACGGCCAGCTTCAGACCGTGCTGCCGCGCGTCGTTGATCAACTCCCGCACGCCGGGCAGCGGAGGCTGCCGGTGGATTTGCACCAGACTCTCCTCGTGGACGCGGGTTTTCAACCCCGTGGTATCCAGGTTTTTGCCGGTCAATGCAGCAAGATGGGAGGCCGGCTCAAAGCTCGAGGCAGCCATCCCGCCGACGATCTGACCCCACGTCTGGGCAGTCAGTTCCTGTCCATGCTCGCGGTAAATCGTCTGCCAGACGAGCAGCTCGGGAGTTTCCGTGTCGAGGATCAATCCATCAAAATCGAAGATAAGTGCTTTGATCATCTTGTCTTATTGACAGCGGTGCTCCCGCAGGCTTTGCGGGAGCACCGTGACATTAAATTCCTTGTTGGGTTAGAAAATCTTCAAGACTGCCTGTGTCGCCCAATCGAAAATGTAACCGGGTACAAAGCTCAGCAGAACGGTCAGTACGGCCGTAACGCCCCAGGTAAAGTTAAGCCAGGTCTCGCTGGTGCGCTCAGGTTCTCCTTCGCGCATGTACATCATCACCACCACCCGCAGGTAGTAGTAGGCGGAGATAAGCGAGGTCACCACGCCGATCACCGCCAGCCAATAATACCCGCCGGCAATGACCGAGGAGAACAGATAGAACTTACCCACAAAACCAAGCGTCGGCGGGATGCCGGTCAGGGAGAGCATGAAGACGGTCATGGCGGCTGCCAGCGCCGGGTACTTGCGACCCAGGCCGGCATAGTCGGTGATCTCGAGCCCCCGCCCCTCGGCCTTCTCCAGCGCGATCACCACCGCCCATGCCCCAAAGCTGGTCAGGGTGTAGGTGAAAAGGTAGAAAAGTCCCGAAGCGATGGCCGTATCGGCGACTGCGGGGTTGCCGTAGGGGACGAAGGCCATGAGGATGTAACCAGCCTGCGCGATCGAGGAGTAAGCCAGCATGCGTTTGATGTTGGTCTGCGCGATGGCAATAATATTGCCGACGAACATGGTCACCGCCGAGACGACCCATAGCACGGGTGCCAGGTCCACGGACAGGGAGGGGAAGGAAATCATGAAGACGCGCAGCAAGGCGGCAAACCCGGCGGCTTTGGCTCCCGCTGACATGAAGGCCGTCACTGCCGTGGGCGCTCCCTGGTAGACGTCCGGCGTCCACATATGGAAGGGAACCGCCGCGATTTTGAATCCGAACCCGATCAGCAAAAGCGCTGCGCCCACCAGCAGGAAGGTTAGATTCGCCGAGCCGTTGTTCACCGAGTTGACAATGGCCTGCAGGCTGGTAGTGCCTGTCGCGCCAAAGACCAGCGCCGTGCCATAAACGAGAAAGCCGGCGGCGAAAGAACCCAGCAGGAAGTACTTGAGCCCGGCCTCCTCCGACTCCGCGCGCGGATGGGCAAAGGCTGCCATCACATAGAGCGGGATCGAGAGCAGTTCGAGCGCAAGGAAGACGACGATCAGGTCGTAAGCCTGCGAAATGAGGATCATGCCTGCCACGCTGAACAGCATCAACACGTAGTACTCGCCGCGCTCAATGCCCGTACGGCGGATGTAGTCATAAGCCACTGCCACGCCGAACAGGCCTGTCACCAGGAAGAGGATGGTAAAGTAATGGGCGAAACCGTCCAGGACCACCATGCCGGAGAAGCCGGTTTCGTTGCGGCCGGTCTGCATCAAAGTGAAGCCCAGGGTAAGCGCCAGTCCAACCGCTGCCAGCAAAGCCGTGATTCCCTTGCGCTTGATGACCAACTCATCAAGCAGCAACAGGGCGCATGCCCAGGCAGTGAGCAGAACGGTTGGCAGGATGACGTAAAGATTTAAATCGGGCATTGTTTATGCTCCGCTCTCACCCTTGTGCAGGGCGAGGGTCATGGATTAGGGCACCATCATCGTGGCAGTCTGGACTGCGGCGACTAGATTTTCCACCGCAGGGGCTATCAGCGCGAAGAAAGGCTTGGGGTAAAGACCGATCCAGAAGATGAAGATCAACAGCGGCACCAGGGTGGCGATCTCGCGCCAGTTCAGGTCGCGCAGCTTGTGTTCCCTGGTGATCGAACCGGCAGGACCGAGGAACATCTTCTGGAACATAAAGAGCATGTACACCGCTGCCATGATCACACCCAGTGCGGCGAAAGCGGCGAAAGCCACCGTCCCATAGACTTCCGTCTGGCCGGCGCCCCACGCGCCCAGCAATATGGCAAATTCACCCACGAAACCGTTCAAGCCTGGCAGACCCATCGAGGAGAGCACGACGATGAGCGAGATGGCGCCGAAGACCGGCATGATCTTCCACAACCCGCCGTAGACAGCCAGCTCGCGCGTATGTGTTTGCTCGTAGATCATACCGACCAGGAGGAACAATGCGCCGGTGCTGAGGCCGTGGTTGATCATCTGTAATATCGCGCCTTCGATGCCCTGCGCGTTGAGCGCGAACAAACCGAGCATCACAAAGCCGAGGTGGCTGACCGAGGAGTACGCGACCAGTTTCTTGACATCCTTCTGCGCATACGAGACCGCCGCGCCGTAGAGAATGCCGATCACCGCCAGCAGCGCGATCCAGGGAGCCGCCTGCAGGGAGGCGTTCGGGAAGAGCGGGATGTTGAAGCGCAGGAAGCCGTAGGTGCCCATCTTCAGCAGGACGCCGGCCAGGATGACCGAACCGGCTGTGGGCGCTTCCACGTGCGCATCGGGCAGCCAGGAGTGCAGCGGCCACATCGGCACCTTGATGGCAAACGCCAGCGCGAAGGCGATGAACAGCCACAGCTGCGCCTCCGCAGGAATGGCGCCTCCGGCAAGTATGGTGGGCACGTCAAATGTGCCGGTGTACAGGCCGAGCCACAGGATCGCCAGAAGCATCAGCAGGGAGCCGGCCATGGTGTACAGGAAGAACTTGATGGCGGCGTAGATGCGCCGGGGCCCGCCCCAGATACCGATCAGGAAATACATGGGCACCAGGGTAAATTCCCAGAAAATGTAGAACAGGAACAGGTCCTGGGCAAGGAAGACGCCCATCATGCCCACTTCGAGCAGCAGGAAGAAGAGCATGAAATCCTTCACGCGCTCCTCGACGGCCGTCCATGTGGACAAAATCGCAATGGGGGTCAGGAAGGCGGTCAACAGCACCAGCAGGATGCTGAGGCCGTCAATGCCCATGGAGTAGCTGATCGTCCAGCTGGCGACCTGGATCCAGTCGTATTTGGCGACAAGCTGCAGGCTGGGGTCGGAGGCGTTGAACATCGACAGCACCCAGATCGAGATGCCGAAGGTCAACAGAGAGGTGACCAGTGCCGTCCAGCGGAGGGCCTCCTTCCGCTCGGAGTTGATGAAAAACAGGACCAGCACGCCCACCAGCGGGAAGAAGGTGACCAGGGTCAGGGGTTGCAGGAAAAAGTCCATAGTCTGTCCTCGTTAATCCGTTATTTCAGTAGTAAATAGCCCAGGATGGCAATCACACCAACCAGCAGCGTCAGTGCATACGTGCGGACAAAACCGTTCTGCCAGACGCGCATCATGACCGAGAGTTTCTTGGTGCCGCTGCCGAGCGCATTGGCGAACGCGTCGATACCGCGCTGGTCGGCATACTCGTTGAGCAGCACCTGGCTGATCCAGTTGTAACCGCCGGCGATGACCGTGTCGTGGAACCAGTCATGCCAGAAGGCCCAGTCCACCTTGTCCGCCAGGAACCTGGAGATGGAGCGGTAGGGATTGATGATCAGGAACTGGTAGGCCTCGTCGATGAACCACTTGTGTTCCATGCCGAAGAAGACCGGGCCAAGCGGCCTCTTGAGCGGATCGAGTTGTCCTGATGCCAGCGGCTTCTTTCCGTAAATGAGCCAGGAGAAATAAATTGCCAGAAGGGCAAATAGCGTTGAGAGACCTGCCACGATCAAATTGAGTTCGCCCGCTTCCGCCTCACCCAGCGTATGTCCGAGCCACTCGGTCAGCAGATGAGAACCGGGAAGGGTGAAGCCAAGAACCGTCGCCATATTCAGAAGACCGCCCAGGACGGACAAGGCCGCCAGCACCATCAATGGAATTGTCATGATCCTGGGGCTTTCCTCGGCATGTGCAGCCACTTCCGTGCGCGGTTTGCCGAAGAACACCATCCAGATCTGGCGCCCCATGTAAAAAGCGGTGAGAAATGCCGCAACGGTCAGCATCCAATAGACCGTGGGGTAATGTTTGTAGGCGTCCAACAGGATCTCGTCCTTGGACCAGAAGCCTGCAAATGGGAAAATGCCCGCCAGGGCGAGCGCGCCAATGAGGTAAAGCCAATAGCTCACCTTCATCTTCTCACGCAGGCCGCCCATGTTACGCATATCGCCGGGGTCAAAGACTTCGCCGTGTCCGCCAGCCCCCGCATCGTGGGGGTTGTGGTGGGCTAAATGATGGTGCCCCCGCTCCATGCCCAGGATGATGGACCCGGCATCCAGGAACAACAGCGCCTTGAAGAAGGCGTGCGTCGCCAGGTGGAAGATGGCCGCCACGTACGCCCCCATGCCGGCCGCCGCCACCATGAAGCCCAACTGGCTGATGGTGGAGTACGCCAGCACTTTCTTGATATCATACTGACCCGCGGCAATGGTCGCAGCGAACAGCGCGGTCGCCGCGCCCAGCATGGACACAAAGAACTGCACACTGTGATTCACGCTGAAGAGCGGCGCCGAGCGGACAATGAGATACACACCGGCGGTCACCATGGTCGCGGCATGGATCAGCGCCGAAACCGGTGTCGGGCCCGCCATCGCGTCGGGCAGCCAGACGAACAGGGGAATCTGCGCCGACTTGCCCGCCACGCCCACCACCATCAGCAGCGTCACCGCCACGATGACCCACGGGGCGGCGTGGGCAATTTCGGGCACCTTGGCAAAGACCTCGTCGAACTGGAAGCTGCCGAATGCCCAGAATATGATAAAGGCAGCCAGGATGAATCCGAAGTCTCCCACCCGGTTGGTGATGAAAGCCTTCTTGGCTGCATTGGAGTTGGCCATCGACGGGCGTCCGAGCGTATCCATGTCGTACCAGAAACCGATCAGCAGGAACGAGCACAAACCCACGCCTTCCCAGCCGACGAAGAGCATCATGTACGAGTCCCCGCTGACCAGGATCATCATCATGGCGATGAACAGGTTCAAGAAGACAAAGAACCGCCGGAAGCGTTTCTCGTCGCCCTTAAAGCGCACATCTTCATGCATATACCCGACAGCGTAGATGTGAATCAGCGTGCCGACGCCCGAGACGACCAGCATCATCACCACCGAGAGCGTATCCACGCGGAAGGCCCAGTCAAGCTGAAGGGTGCCGATGTGGATCCATTCCGCAAAGGGGACGATCACGGTTTCGGGATGCCCCGACAGCGAATAGGCCAGCAGCAGCGAGACGACGAACGCCCCCCCCGCCGCCAGGCTGGCCACCGCGCCGATGACTTTTTCGCCCATCCGGCCGCCCAAGGCCATGTTGATCAACAGGCCGAGCACAGGCAGAAAGACGATGAGTGGAACGAGGGAAAAGAACAGACCGGAGGCGGTTTCCATAAGCAGTTATCCCTTCAGGCTGTTCATCTCGTCGATGTTGATGCTGCTCTTGGTGCGGAAAATGGTCACGATCAGCGCCAGGCCGACCGCCACTTCCGCCGCCGCCACCGTCATCACGAAGAAGACGAACAATTGCCCGCTGAAGGTATTGTGCATGCGGGCGAAGGCCACAAAGGCCAGGTTGCCGGCGTTCAGCATCAACTCAACGGACATAAAGACCACCAGAGCGTTGCGGCGGATCAGCACCCCCATCGCACCGATGGTAAACATGATGGCCGAGACCACGAGGTAATAGGAGACAGGCACCATCAGTCTCGTCCTCCCTTCTGTTTAATGGTCAGCACGATCGCGCCGATCATGGCCGTCAGCAGCAGGATGGAGGTCACCTCGAAAGGCAGCAGGTACTGGGAGAACAGCATCAAGCTCATTTCCTGAATGCTCGACATCAAGTTGAAATCAGCAGGCGGCGGCGTGATCACGCCTGTCAATGCCCCTCGCCAGATCGAATAACCAATTACCGCGAGCAGCAGGCCGCCCAGCACATACGCGGACACGCGCTGATACGAAAGCACCGAGGTGGGAGCCAGTTTCTCAGCGCCGAGCAGCATGATCACGAACAGGAACAGGACCATGATGGCGCCGGCATACACCGTCACCTGCGAAAGCGCGATGAACGGCGCTCCCAGCAGGAGGTAGAAAATGGCCACGGTCAGGAAGTTCAGCACCAGGTTTAAGGCGGCGTAAATGCCGTTGCGGCTGATCAGTAACCCAATGGCGCTGGCGACCGCGACCACGGCAAGGACGAAGAAAACAAATAAATCCATTGTCATCGGCATCTCCCTAATCCCGTGGATCCTTCATTTCGGGCACCGAACGGGTGAACTTGCCGGGCTCGGTCACCTGAGGGGTGATCGGAATATCTGCCGGCAGGGCCTCCAGCAGCATCGCCTTGTCGTAGATGGCCTCCCGCCGGTGGGTGAAGGAAAGTTCATAATTATCGCCCAGCACGATCGCCTCGGTCGGGCAGGCATCTTCGCAATAGCCGCAGTAAATGCAGCGCAGCATGTTGATCTCATACGTGCTGGCGTACCGGTCGCCGGGAGAGTAGCGCTGCGAGTCGGTGTTTTCAGCGGCCTCGACAAAGATCGCGTCGGCCGGGCAGGCGGCGGCGCACAGGGCACATCCGATGCACTTCTCCAGCCCGTTGTCGTAGCGCTTGAGCACATGCCGGCCGCGGAATCGCGATTTGACCGGCTTTTTCTCCTCAGGATACTGGATGGTGACAGGCTTCTCGGTGAGGAGCATTTTTAGCGTCGTCACCATCCCGGTCATCAACTCAATGATCGGTTCAACGAACCTCATAAGCTTTCCTCCGCAATGAACGGTCCACGAACCCAACGGCCACAAACCCTGCAATAATCGACACCAGCGGCACCAGCCAGATGAGCGCCGGGTGTACATCCTGGGCCAGCAATATGCCGACCGCGGAAATAAAGGCCAGCGCCAGCGAAAGCGGCAGCAGCACCTTCCAGCCAAACGCCATCAGGCGGTCGTAGCGCATGCGGGGCAGGGTGGCGCGCACCCACACCATGAAGAAAAGCAGGATCACCACTTTGATGAGCATATAAACCGGCCCCATCCATGGCGCCAGCCAGGTCAGAGACTGGCCGATGAACGGGATCTTGGTGATGTCCGGACCAAGGTAGCCCCCGAAGAACAGCGTGACGGCGATGGCGGAGATGACGATCATTTTGATGTATTCCGCCATGAAGAACAAAGCGAACTTCATACCCGAATATTCCGCATGATAGCCGGCCGTTAGTTCCTGCTCGGCCTCGGGCATGTCGAACGGCGCCCGGTTCACCTCGGCCAGCGTGGCGATCAGGAAGATGAGCGCCCCGGCCGGCTGCAGGATGAAATTCCACATCGGGATGCCGACCTGAACGCTGCCCCACATGAACAGCGGATAGACCTCCGCCTGCTTCTTGACAATGTCAATCATGTTCATCGACCCGGCCAGGATGATGGCGATCACGAACAGGAACCCCAGGGCCAGCTCATAACTGATCATTTGCGCGGAGGCGCGCAAACCGCCCAGCAGCGCATACTTGTTATTGGAGGACCAGCCTGCCAGCGTGATGCCGTAGACGGCTATGGAAGTGATGGCCGTGATATACAACACACCGACGCTGATATCCGCGATATAAAGCGTTACCTGGCGGCCAAAAATGGTGACCGTTTCTCCCCAGGGGATGACCGCTGCCACCGCGATCGCCGGCACCACGGTGATGATCGGGGCCAGCAGGAAGATAAACTTCTGGGCCTGCGCCGGCGTAAGCTCTTCCTTGAAGATCAACTTGACCGCATCCGCGATCGGCTGCAGGATTCCCCACGGTCCTGTCCGGTTGGGTCCGATGCGCACCTGCATACGTGCCAATACTTTGCGTTCAAATAAGGTCAGGTAGGCAAACCCGCCCAGCAGCATGAGGATCAGAATGATGCTTTTGATGCCCCATTCCACCCACATTGTCCAATCCATTAATGACCTCCTCGAGCCCGCTCTGCAGCCGCGATGCTCACCGGGACCGGCTCAAAGATGGGGATGCCGAAACTTCGATACACCAGGACGGTTCCTGTCGAGAGGGAATCATCCAACTTGACGACCACTTCATAATCAGCGCCCTTCAGACTCACCCGGGCCGGTTCCCCTTGTGCGAGGCCGAGCTTCCCGGCAGTGGCGGGATGAACCGCCACAAGAGGGCTGCCCGTACGCGCCTCGAGCAGGGTGGCCGCGACCATGGTCGTGCCGCGGTCATACACCTTGCTGACGGGAACAGCCAACAGCTCATTTTCCTTGGGTCGCAGAGAGGTGCGGGAAGTCACCGGCGCAGTCACCGCCTCGCCCAAAGAAAGGTGAACACCCAGACCCTGCGAATTCCCGTACGTCGTGCCGCCGTAGTACAGATCGCCGCGGCCGATGATCGGATATTGTTCGGTCACTTCGGCCAGCCTGCCATAGGTCAGGCCTGCGAACGCCTTCACCGATGCGGCCATCCTGTTCATCACCAGTAGAGGTGAGCGGCCTTCGAGTTCCATCCCGGCAAAGCCGGCAATATCCGCGGTCAGGGCAAAATCGGATTTGATCCCGGGCCGCGCCGGCACCGCCGGGTAAAAGCGCTGGACACGGCGCTCCGCGGATGTGAAAGTCCCCTCGCGCTCGGTGTAAGCGCAGGCCGGAAGGACCACCCCTGCCAGTTTTGCTGTTTCGGTCAGGAAGAGGTCCTGCACCGCGACGAATTCCGCCGAGCGGAGTGCGTCGGCCAGGGCCGGACCGTCACCCGCCGGGTCAGCGGCTGCCACATAGACGGTCTTTCCCTTCAGTTCAGAGGCGAGGTCGAAGGCGGTGCGGAAACCCAGTTCATAGGCACCCTGGGTGTTGGGAGCATTCCACACGCCGACCAGCCCGTTGTTCGGCTTTCCGGCGCGCGATTTGACCAGGTCCGCGCAAGCTGCCGCAAGAACAGCCGAACCGGCCGTGCCGAGCCCGTCCGAGCCGTAGAAGACGACCAGGTTTTCAGCCTTGAACGCTCCGGCAAACTTTTCCTTGCCGCTCAAACCCTTGACCGTTTCGACCTCGTCGCCGTAGGCATAGCGTACGACATAGGTCGCGAATTCATCCAGCTTGGTGGCGCGGGCATTTACGACGATGACCGTTGCGCCGCGTTCGGCAGCCGCCTTGATGCGCAGGTACCAGACCGGCGCTTCATCGTGGATATCGGAGGCGACGACCAGAATGGTCGAACCCTTGACGAGGTCGCCGAGGTTGGAGCCGGCGGTCAGCCCGTATGCGGACGTGAACTCGCCTCCGCCGATCGGGGTGTAGAGCAGCGCCTTGCCGCCCAACCCGTCCGCCAGCTGCTTCAGGTTGAACAGGTCTTCATTGGAAAGTCGTCCGCCCGCCAGTATGACCGAGTTGGGGCCGGCTGCCTTTAGTTTTTCAGCGACCCGCTTTTCGGCATCCGCGAGTTCGGCCGGCGCACCCTCAATCAGAGGTTGGGTCAGCCGTTCGGCAGATTCAGCAAAATGGTAGCCGGCGAAGCGTCCCTTGTCGCACATCCAGATCTCATTGACCTGTTCGTTCTGGCGCGGCATGGCGCGCTTGACCACCTGTTTTCCGCCCGTTTTGGCTTCGCGGCGCACGTTGAAGGTGATGTTGCAGCCCACAGCACACTGCGCGCAAATCGAGGCCGCGTTGTTCATTTCCCAGGGGCGGGCGCCGAAGCGGAAGTCCGCCGTGGTAAGCGCGCCGACCGGGCAGATGTCGGTGGTGTTGCCGCTGAAGATGGAGTCAAACCCCGGTTCGGAGTAGGTGACGATGTCGGTGGCGCGTCCGCGCTGGTAGAAGCCCAGTACCGGTTCGCCTGCAATGTCCTCCTGAAAGCGAATGCAGCGCGCGCACTGGATGCAGCGTTCGCGGTCAAGGTAGATGAGCTCGCCAAGCGGTACGCTCTTGGCGGCATGCTGCTTTTCATCAAAGATGAAACGCGAACCGCTGGAGCCGAAGGCCATGGTGAGATTCTGCAAGGGGCATTCGCCGCCTTTGTCGCACACCGGGCAATCGAGCGGATGCGAGGTGAGCAGCAGTTCGATGATCTCCTTCTGCCCTGCCTTCGCCTTCTCGCTGGCGGTCAGCACAAGCATGCCTTCGGAGACCGGGGTCGTGCAGGCCGTTTCCAGCTTGGGACCAAACTGCAGCTTGGGGCTGCCGCTCTCGTTGAGCACGGCCTGTCCTGTCGCGCGGTCGATCATCGGACGCCCGACTTCCACCAGGCACTGACGGCACATCCCGACCGGTTCCATCTTGGGGTGGTAACAGAAGACCGGGATGTCGATGCCTGCATTTTTGGCCGCATCCACGATCAGAGTCCCGGCAGGGACGGTGACCTTAACATCGTTAATGGTGAGGTTGACCATTTGCGCCATAGTGTTAAGCCTTCACCTTTAATTCGAAATCCTGCGGGAAACGCTCGATGGCCGAGGTGACCGCCATGGTGGAGAAGTCCCCCAGCGCGCACAGGCATTTGCCGTTGACCTGATTGGCGACCGAGTTGAGCAGCTCCACGTCCGCGGCGGTGGCTTTGCCTTCATGAATGCGCTCGGTGAGATGCAGCATCCAGTAGTTTCCATCGCGGCAGGGTGTGCACTTGCCGCACGACTCATGCTTGAAGAAATGGATGGTCTTGTTGATGACCCAGTCCATGCCGTGCGAATCGTCGATCACGATCACCGAGGCCGAGCCCAGCATCGAGCCGACACTCTGCACGTTCTCGTAATCCATCGGCGTGTCCATCACCTTGTCGAAGGTCTCGTCGTTGACCAGGATGATGGACGAGGAAGCGCCGGCCGGCATGATGGCCTTGACCTTGCGCCCGTCGGGGATTCCGCCGCCGAGGTTGAAGATCAACTCGCGAAACGCGGTGCCCAGTGGCAGTTCGTAATTGCCGGGTCTGGCGATGTTGCCGCTGAGTGAGAAGACCTTGACCCCCGGGCTTTTTTCGGTGCCCATGGACCTGTACCATGCCGCGCCTTTCTCGATGATCAGCGGGACATTGGTCAGCGTCTCGACATTGTTGATGACGGTCGGCTTGCCATACAACCCGTACACAGCCGGGAACGGCGGGCGGATGCGCGGCTGTCCGCGTTTGCCCTCGATCGATTCGAGCAGGGCGGTTTCCTCGCCGCAGATGTAGGCTCCCGCCCCGAGGTGGGTGCGGATGCGCAGAGAGTAGTTCGTGCCGAACAGGTTCTCCCCCAGGAAGCCGGCCTTTTCCATCTCGGCGATGCATTGATCCAGCTCATTGGCGAGTTGGTAGAACTCACCGCGCAGGTAGACATAACCGGCATTTGATTGGATGGCGTAACAGGCTATCGCCACGCCTTCCAGGAATTGATAAGGGTTGCCTTCCATGATCTCGCGGTCCTTGAAGGTACCCGGCTCGGACTCGTCTGCATTGGCGACCACGTAGGTGGGGAACACCTCTTTGGGGATGAACGACCATTTCACGCCGGTGGGGAAGCCGGCGCCGCCGCGTCCGCGCAAGCCGGAGGCCTTGACCTCGTCCATGACCTGTCCAGGCTGCATGGAGGTGACCGCTTTTTTGAAGGACTCGAAGCCGCCGTTCTGGACGTACACATCCAGCTTCTTGATGTCGGGGATGTCACGGTGACGCAAAAGAAGGTGAGCCATTACTTCACCTCCCCATTCCCCTTTTTGAGGGCGTCGATGAGTTCCATGGTGCGATCCACGGTCATGTTCTCGTGATAGGTTACCTTGTCGCGGTCCTGCAGTTGGAACATGGGCGCCTTGTCGCAGCCCGCCAGGCACATCACTGCTTCGAGCGTCACCAGCCCATCCGGTGTGGTCTCGCCCACCCGGATGCCCAGGTTGCCGCACAGTGACTCGAGGAACTTGTCCGCGCCGCGCAGGGCGCAGGGCAGGTCGGTGCAGACCTGCATGCGGTACTTGCCGGCTTTCTCATCATGGTACAGGGTGTAGAAACCGACGATCGAAGCGACCTCGGTCACATCCAGGTCGAGCAGGGCAGCGATCTCTGTCATCGCTTCCCTGGTGATGTAACCTGCCTCGCGTTGCGCAAGGTAAAGCAGCGGCATGACCGCTGAGCGCTTTTGGTCTGCCGGGTACTTGGCATGGATGGCTTCGATTTCCCGAGGGTACTTTTCAGCAATGCTCATCGGTCAATATCTCCCAACACGATGTCCACCGAACCGATAATGGCAACCAGGTCCGCCACCAGGCAGCCCTTGGACAGCACCGGCAGGACTTGCAGGTTGTCCCAGGAGGGGGTGCGCCAGTGGACGCGGTAAGGTTTGGGACCGCCGTCGCCTTCCAGGTACACGCCCAGCTCGCCGCGCGGTGATTCGACCGCGGCGTAGATGGAGCCCTTCGGAGCGTCGAATCCCTCCGTCCACAGTTTGAAGTGGTGGATGAGCGCCTCCATGCTCGTGCCGATCTCGGAGCGGGGCGGCGGGACGAATTTGCGGTTATTGGAGCGCACCGGTCCCATCGGCAGTGTGTTCAAGGCCTGCTCGATGATACGCAGCGTCTGGCGCATCTCGTGGATGCGGACGAGGTAACGGGCATACACGTCGCCGCCTGTTTCAATCGGAACTTCGAAATCATATTGTTCATACCCGGAATACGGCGCAAATTTACGGTAATCATGCGCCACGCCGGAACCTCGCAGGCAGCCGCCCGTCAGGCCCCATGCCAGGGCGTCTTCGCCGGAAATTTTCCCGATCCCCACCGTGCGGTCAATGAACAGTGGATTCTTGGTCAGCATCGATTCGTATTCATCGATGCGCTTCGGCATTTTCTTGAGAATATCGCGTACGGCCGCCTCGAATTCCACCGGCACATCGCGCCACAACCCGCCGGGGCGGAAGAAGGTGGTCATCATACGCTGCCCAGAGCACAACTCAAGGATGTCGATGATATATTCACGCTCACGGAAACAGTACAGGAAGGTGCTCATTGCCGCCACATCCAGCGCGGAGGTGGCCAGCCACACCAGATGAGAAGACAGCCGTTGAAGCTCGGCAATGATGACGCGGATGGCTTGTGCACGGGCGGGGACGTCCAGGTCCACCAGCTTCTCCACCGCCAGGCAGTACGCCAGGTTGTTGCCCGTGGTGTTCATGTAATCCAACCGGTCGGTCATCACTTCGGCCTTCTGGTAGGTCTTGGATTCCATGTTCTTTTCGATCCCGGTGTGCAGGAAGCCAATATCCGGGATGCAGCTCACCACCGTTTCACCGTCGAGTTCCAGCAGCAGGCGCAAGACCCCGTGCGTGGACGGGTGCTGCGGCCCCATATTCAAAATCATGGTCTCGCCCTTTATGGCGCGTTTCGAGACCAGATGTGCCATGCCTTCAAGATTGGCTTCTTCTATCTGTGCCATGCCTATTCCTTCGCGTAGGGCTTGCGGACGTCGATCTCGTCGAAATTAAAGGTGAACTGCGGCTCTTCGTAACCGAGCGGATAATCCTTGCGCAGCGGGTGGCCTTCCCAATCATGAGGCATAAGGATGCGGCGCAGGTCAGAGTGGCCTTCAATATCAATGCCGAACATGTCGAAAAGCTCCCGTTCGCGCCAGTTGGCGTTGGGGTACACACCTTCGATCGTGGCAATACTGGGGCGTACTCCCGGCACCGGCACGCGCACACAGAGCGTCGCCCGGTGGGCCAGCGAGGTGAATAGATAGACAACGTGGAAGCGGGGATTCTCCTGGGGGAAATAATCCACTGCGGTGATATCGGACAGCCTCTCGAAGCCCATCTCGCGGACCCTGCTCGCGACGGCAGGAAGCTGCTCCCGCTGGATCAACAGCGTCAACTCTCCCCTGAACTCCAGTTGTTCGCCGTTAAATTGGCTTTTAAGAGCGCTGATGAAGGTTTGTTCGTTCATGGTCACACCCAGTCTTTGATCTTCTCAGCATGCACCTTGGCATGCAATGTGACGATACCGTGAATCAGCGCTTCGGGGCGCGGCGGGCAGCCGGCCACATACACATCCACCGGAACGACCTCATCCACACCCTGCACAATGGCGTAATTATTGAACACCCCGCCGCACGAGGCGCAGTCTCCCATGGCGATCACCCATTTCGGGTCGGGCATCTGGTCGTACAGCCGGCGCAGCACGGGCGCCATTTTACGCGAGACACGCCCGGCCACGATCATCAGGTCAGACTGGCGGGGCGAGGGGCGCATCAATTCCATGCCGAAACGGCTCATATCATAATGCGAAGACTGGGCCGACATCATCTCGATGGCGCAGCAGGCCAGGCCGAACAGCATCGGCCACATCGAGCCGGTCCGGCTCCAGTTCATGACCTGTTCGAGCGAGGTGGTGACCACCCCCAGGTTGCCGAGTTTTTGTTCTACTCCCATTCCAGGGCTCCTCTCTTCCACGCGTAAATGTAACCCACCATTAAAATAACGATAAAGATGATCATCTCGATCAAACCGAAGAGGCCCAACTGGCGGAAGGTGACCGCCCAGGGCAGGAAAAAGACCACTTCGATGTCGAACAGGATGAAAAGGACTGCGACCAGATAATATCGAACCGGCATGCGGCGGTTGCCGGGACCGAGCGGTGTCATGCCCGATTCGTAAGTGGCGGCCTTGCGGCTGGTCGGGCGCTTGGGACCGAAAAGATATCCCAGCGCTATGGCAATCACCGCAACCGCGGCCGTCAGGGCAATCAAGACGCCAATGGCAACATACTCAATCAGCATGGGGTGGCCTCCCGGATGTCATGGAAATACTGAAGCGCTAGTATAACATAACAGAGTTTATACGTGTATATTTTCACAAACTTTGTCCGATTTCGTAAGTAAATTTTATAATAAAAAAGGGTGAGAAACGTCATAAATTCAACTTGACGCTCTCGACCCTTCTAATCGGTTGCATTCCATTTTCCGGCTTATTGCAAAAGCAGGGTTACCCCAGATAATCCCTGAGATGCCGGCTGCGGGTGGGATGGCGTAGTTTTCGCAACGCCTTGGCTTCGATCTGGCGGATGCGCTCACGCGTCACATTGAAGTAGCGGCTGACCTCTTCCAGCGTATGATCCTTCCCGTCGATCAGCCCAAAGCGCAGTTCGAGCACCTGGCGTTCCCGCTCGGAGAGCGCCGCCAGGGCGTGCTGCACCTGTTCGCGCAGCATCTCGCGCGCGGCGGCATCCATCGGCTCGAGCGCATCCTCGTCCTGGATGAAATCGCCCAGCTGGCTGGAATCCTCGTCGCCGACGGGGCCTTCGAGCGAGACCGGCTCCTCCGCCGAACGCAGGATGCGGTCCACCTTGCTGGTGGCGACCTCCCAGCGGTGATGCAGCGCAGGATCGAGTTCCTTCGCCTCGGATTTCGCCTGAAGGATGGCGCTCACATCGGCAGCGGAGAGGTAACCGACTTCCAGGGCCAGTTCCTCCGTGTTGGGCTCGCGCCCCAGTTGCTGGACCAATTGCCGCTGGATGCGCAGGATGCGGGTGATGGATTCAAACAGGTGAACGGGGATGCGGATGGTGCGCGCCTGCTCGGCGATCGAGCGGTTGATGGATTGGCGAATCCACCAGGTGGCGTAGGTCGAAAACTTGAATCCCCGGCGCGGGTCGAACTTCCCGACGGCGCGCAGCAACCCGAGGTTGCCTTCCTGGATCAGGTCCAGAAAGGAGATGCCGCGGCCCAGGTAACGCTTGGCGATGCTGACCACCAGCCGCAAGTTGGCGCGGATGATGGCATGGTTGGCATCCTCCGCCCGGTTGTGGATGGCTTCCAGTTCGGCTTCCAATTCCTTGTCGTCAGGCAGATTGCGTTGAAGCGTGCGCGGCCCCGGCAGATCGTGACGCGCATGGATGTGTTTGATCAGCCATTCCGAATATTTTTCAGGCAGGCAGTAAAGCACCAGCAGCACGGTGTAGGCATTCAGAACCAGCCCATCCCACAACGGGTCGGTCCCCCAGCGGCCGTTGTCCAGGTACGCCCTCAGGTAGGAGGGCGCTTCGACTTCCCAGCCGAGATGCAGATGCTGCGCTTCGGTCAGGACCAATGCCAGGTCCGGCAGGTTGGAATTGAGACGTCTGGCATCCTGCCCGAGCCTGACCCAGGATGTGCCCAACTCTTCCACCAATGCCCGGTAAACCGCGGTGGCGAGCGGCGTTTCGGGGCGGTGATGACGCTTTTCCAGGTTGGAGGTCAGACGGCCGGCTTCGATGACCGTGGAAAGACGGAACTCGCTGTCGGCATCCAGCAGCTTGACCTGCCCGATCTCCCGCAGGTACAACCGCACGGGGTCCTCGGACAGCTCGAAGGCCACCGAGGGATCGTGGACCACCTCAAGAGGTTCATCGATGAGGGCTTCGCCGTTTTCCTCCACCGGGACGGCCATCGGCTCTTCGACATCCGCCTCCAGATCAGGCTCGAACGCGGCCTGAACATCCGCATCCGGTGGCAGCGGGATGTTGAGCTCTTTTCGTTTATTTCTGGGCTTGGCCTTCTTTTGAATGACGTTCTTCCTGGGTTTGGGCATACATCACCAATGTTCAATGCCGAGAAGGTCGGTGTGGTTATTGATTGAAACCCCGCATAAACTATTTCTTATCATCGCGCCTTGCCAGTGCCAGATGCAGGTGCTGCAAGGTCATGCCGTACTTTGTCGCCAGGTCCACGTATGTCGCGGCCAGCGGGTCGCCGCTTTGCTGCGCCTCCTGCTGAAGGAATTGCAGCTGGCTGACACTTTCGCTGATCATCACCCGCCGCAGGCGAATCACCGAGCGGAATAACTCTGCCACCAGCCTGTCCTGAAGAGGTTCCTGGATGGTCTGCGCAGAGAGTTCCGCAAACAGATCGCGCAGGTCCTCGCTCATGTGCTGTTCCACGTAGTGTCCGGTCTCGGTGGCGTCCTGCTCGAGCGACTGGCGGATCAGCTGAAAGAATTCCTGATGGTCAGTATACTCGAAATCCTGAATGGAGAGCGGGCCCAGGCTGGCCTTTTGCAGGTCGCGGTCGAGGCGGTGCAGCAGTTCGGGATGTTTCAACAGGATTGCCAGGCAGTAGGCTTCCACATCGCGGGATTGGCGGCCCGCCAGCGCCCCCGAGGCGGATTCCGTTTTCTGCGGCTGAGCCTGTTCCTTTGGTTTGCTCCGTTTGGTCGGCCTGGTCCGGGCAGGCTGCGACCCAAACAGGGCGCGTTCGTCCACCCTCAGGCGGCGCGCCAGCATCTGGCGGTAGTGCTCGCGTTCCACCGGGTTCGGCAGGTCCTCGATGAGCGGCAGGACCTGCGCGGCGATCTCCGCTTTCACCTTCGGGTCGTTCACGTTTTTATCAGCCATCAGCGTCTCGAGCACATGCTCGACGATGGGCTTGGCAGTCTCGATGAGCTGCTTCCATTCCTGCGGGTCGCGCTGGACGATCTCATCGGGGTCGAGCTCGTCGGGCATGGAGGCCACGCGCAGGTCGGCCTGCAGGCGGGCTTCGTGCCGCAGCAGTCCGCGCGCGTCGAAGCGCAATTCGGCCTCGCGGTCGAGTGAGGTGCGCGCCGCCTCCAGCCCGCGCAGGACAGCCTTCTGGCCGGCGGTGTCCGGGTCGAGCGCCAGCACGATGCGGCGGGTGAAACGCTTGAGCAGCCGCAGCTGGTCCTCGGTCAGGGCGGTGCCCATCGGTGAGACGACGTTTTCGAACCCTGCCTGGTGCAGCGCGATCACGTCGAGGTAGCCTTCGACGATCACCACCTGGTCCGCGGCGCGGATCGGCTTGCGCGCCCGGTCGAGACCGTAGAGCAGATGTCCTTTGTCGAAAACCGGCGTTTGCGGCGAGTTGAGGAATTTCGGCTGGTCGTCCGGGTCGAGGATGCGCGCGCCGAAGCCGGCCATTTTCCCCTCGGCATTGCGGATGGGAATCATCAGCCGGTTGCGGAAGCGGTCGAAGAGACCCCCGTCCTCGCGCTGGCTGGCCATGCCGCTGTCGATCAATTCCTGGTCGGTATAACGCTTCGACTTGAAGTATTCCAGGATGGTGTGGGAACCAGCCGGAGCGTAGCCCAGCCCGAAGGTCTCGATGGTCCGGTCGGTCAGCTTGCGCTTTTGAAGGATGTAGTCCAGCGCAGGTTTGCCGGCCGGGGAGTTCAGCAGCGCATTGCGGTAGAAGTTGACCGCCTCCTCCAGCATATTGCGCAGGCGGTCGTTCTCCTCGAGCTGTTCCTGCTTCTCGGGGGTGAACGCCTCCAGCGTGACCCCGGCACGCTCCGCCAGGCGGTGCAGCGCCTCGCGGAAATCGATATTTTCCTTCTTCATCACGAACTTGAAGATATCGCCGCCCTCGTTGCACTGCCCGAAGCAGCGCCACGTCCCCGACTCCGGCCAGACGACAAAGGCCGGCGTGCGCTTGTTCTCGTGGAAGGGACAGAATCCCGTATAGTTCCTGCCCGAGCGGCGCAACTTGACGCCTGCTTCTGCGGCCAGGTCGAGAATGTCAATACGGGATTTGATATCGTCAATACTGGACATTTTTTTTGATAGTAGAGATTAGAGAATAGCAAATAGAGAGTAGTAGAGCGGTGAGTTGAGATTAGTTACGAGGAACAGCAAGAGAATTATAGACTCGGATGATGTGAGATGCAAATGAATTGGATGAGAAACCTGGCGTAATATCTGCGGGAGCGAACCCCCTTATTAATTATCGCCGTCAGCCGGCAGTGCTTCGAAGAGCGCCTCGGCCAGGTATTTGACATTTGGTTCGCGTACGATTGAGCCATGCGTGCCAGGGACTTCGTGAAAGGTGACCTCGCCAGTCACATATCCTTGCCATCCACCCATGCGATCCCATCGTATGTACCAAGGGCGTTCCGTTGCCTTAAAAACAGTGATATCACCTACAAACTTTTTCTGAGGCTTATAGGAGCGGATTGCCAGTGTGGTTGCCGCGCGGTGGTCGTTGGGGAAGAATTTTTCAACAGGCATTGCATCATGAATTGCTTTTCTACGCCCCAACTCGATCAGCTGCCTTTTGAAACCGTCTTGTAAATACTTCCAGCGTTTCTCCCAGGAAAGCTTCCGAATATTTCCGGCATGGATGCGCAGCCTGACGGGAATACTGGCGTCGCGATTTGAGCCGGGGGGAGACGTATCCACCTGACCCAGAAAGGTGACGCGTTCGCCTTTTGCCTCCAGTTGGCAGGCCATCTCAAAAGCAATCAAGCCGCCGAATGAATAACCCAGCAGCCGGTAGGGTCCATTCGGCATCACAGCCTGGATATCCTCCAGAAACCTCGTCGCGATCTGCTCCACATTGTATTTGTAAAGATGATCACCATCGCGGCGGAGCGCCTGCACCCCGAATAACGGTTGATCGGGATGGGCATAAGGCAGCAATGTCCGCCAGAACAATGCATCGCCGTACGCTCCCGGTATTAGAAAGAGCGGAGGCCTTTCTCCATCCGGTTGGAGGGCGACCAAACCACGATTACCACCAGGTTTCTGAAGCTCTCCGGCCATTCTCCTGACGGTATTATTCTCGACCATGAAAGAAAGGGGCAGGCGCAGCCCAAACTGCCGCTCGATATCGACAAAGAGAGCACTTGCAATCAGCGAATCTCCGCCCAGGTCGAAAAAGTTGTCGTGGACGCCAATTTTTTGCAGACCTAATGCCTTTTGCCACATACCAGCCAACTTCTCTTCCATCTCGTCGGCAGGAGGTGTGTAGGATTCAAACTTCTGAAGTTCGTTCCAATTCGGAGAAGGAAGGGCTTTTCTGTCGATTTTTCCCGTTGCGGTGAGCGGGAAATCGTGAAGGATGAAGAATGCCGCAGGTATCATATAATCCGGCAAGTGCCTGGCAGTGTTCGTGCGCAGTGTTTTGGTATCCAATTCGTAGCCAGGCATGGGGGAGGCATAGGCTACCAGCCGTTTGCGTCCATTTTCGCCTGTGATGGGAATGACCACTGCCCTGCGGACATCGGAAAATGACATCAACACACTCTCAACTGCGGACATGTCCACGCTGAAGCCGCGGATCTTAACTCGTGAGTCCATACGCCCGATGAATTCCAGTTGGCCATCCGGTCTAAAACGCCCGAGATCACCGGAGCAGTATATTTTTTGATCCGGATTTTCCGGGTCCGGGATCAATTTTTCATCTGTAAGGTCCGGTCGGCGCCAATAGCCTGGAAATATCCAGTCGGAGCGCTGGCAGATTTCCCCCACATCCCCGGCCGGCACTGGTTTTCGATATTCATCGAGGAGAAATATGTCCTGCCCGGCGAAGGGATATCCCACGGGAACGATGTCGCCATCCAGGGGGGTGTCGTAATAAAGGATATTCCGCGCGAGAAGGCTTGTCTCGCTCGCAGCAAGCTGATGGATGAAAGCGGCATTTCGAGGCAGGTGTTTCCATACCCGCTCGAGGTCGCGTCGGTAGAGCACGTCGCCAGACGACATAAAAACGCGGATGGCGCTGAAAAATGTATCCGGAGGCAGGCTGTCGATGAAATAACGCAGCAGTTCCACGGTGATTCGAAAAATGGTTATTTCTTCATTAAGGGCAAATTCCCTGAGGGGGGAGATGCCCAGTTTATCCGGCTCATAGATGAGCAGGGCTGCGCCAACCAGCAGCGCTGAAAAAACAGTGGATAGGGAGGCTGAAGCGCTCAGTTGACTGGTCAACAGGGCACGATCTTGCGGTTGCAGCCCGACGGCTTCGATTTCCGCCATTGCCCGGGCAAGGATCACCGACCGTTTGCGTAAAACACCCTTGGGTTCGCCGGTTGAACCAGAAGTAAAATAAACACCCGCCAAAAAATCGTCCGAAACAGGGCACTGAAACCTGCCCCCCGGATATTCTGGAATCCGGTCAAATCTCACCAGAGTGCATGTAGCTGGTGCGGCATCTCTTGCCAGGGATTCCAACGCTGCATCCACCAGGAGCACGGAAGCCTGCAGATCCTCGAGAATGACCTTGAGTCGAGCCGCTGGGTTGCGTGCCGAGAGGATACTGTAAAAATTCCCAGAGCGAAGTACGCCCATCAGGGCAGCAATTACATCTGCCGGATTTTCCATCAGCACAGCGATCGGACGGGGACCTGGTCCAAGTTGATTAAATAAATGATGGCCTATCCGGCTCGAGTACTCGTCCAGGTCGCGGTAGGTGTAAATTCGGCTGCCGGATTTTACGGCTACCTTCAGGGAGTGACATACCACTACCTTGTCAAAAATCTCAAAAAGGTTGCCATGATCCATTTGTTCGGCCGGCAATGTGACATTTTTCATGCAAGCTATTTGTTCTTCAACTCTGCTATGAACCCACTATCCTCCAACTCCTTGACAATGCTCGCATCGATCAGCCGTTCAACGGTCACGCTTGCAGCATCGGGGTTGGAGTAGACGGCTGCATCAAGCAGTGTCCGAATTGCATCCGCGCGGGGATAGGGTACTTCCTGCAGGTAAGGAACAACGACGTTTTCATAACCATCCGCCAGGTCTGCAGCATTTTCGACCAAATCCGTTCCTGTATATTTTGCCATGACTTCTTTTGTTCCATCCGCATCTGTTTTCATTCTTATGACTGCTTCTACAACAGCTTTCATGAAGGCGATTGCTACCGGACGATTCTCTGAAAGAAATTTTCTGGTGGTCACGATGCCCGTATGAGCATAGGGAATGCCGATTTTTCCAAAGTCGAACACAACGGTATTACCTTTTTCCACAAGGGAATGTATATAAGGCGGCGAACTCATGATCGCATCCACCTGACCGGCTTCGAGCGCGGCAATACGCTCCGGTTCCTCGCCAATCTCGAGCAGGGTCATATCTTTTCCAGGGACCAGCTCCAGATATTGCAGCGCCAGCCGGGCTGCAGTCTCCGCCGCAGAGCCGGCATTACTGGTGCCCAGGACCTTGCCGCGCAGATCTTCCGCGGTATTAATGCCCGGCCTCGCCACGATGGACGTTGGGAAGGTGTTATACAAGCCCGCGATGACTACAGCATCCTGCCCTGCAGCGACAGCATTGATCGCCGAATTGGCCGTCATTTGGCAGAGGGTTACATCACCGCTGATAAGCGCAGTGATGGCCTTCGAACCTCCGGATACCTGCACCAGGTTGACATCCAATCCATACTTCTCGAACAGTCCTTTTTCCAGAGCATACCACACGGTGGATTGCGTTGCTGTGGGCGCCGAATAACACACGTTGATCGGGGTCAGTGTCGTAGCGGTTGGCTCCGCTGCCGGGGCGCAGGATGAAAGCAAGACCATCAGGAGGGCAGAGCAAAGAAGCACTATTTTTCTAATCATAAAGGCCTCCAATTTTCTATTCGCTTCTCGATGAATTTAAGCAATACTGTTAAAAAATAGCCAAAGCCAGCCAAAAGCAGCAAGCCTACAAAGACTTTGTCTGTCTGGAACAGGGATGCTGATCGCGACATCATAAATCCCACCCCTGCCTGGGCGGCTAAAAGCTCGCCAATCACCATACCCACCAGTCCGCGCCCAACTCCAATATGCAATCCTGCCACCAGGAATGGAACACTGGACGGTGCTGCCAGCGTAAGAATGACCTGATGGTCTGACGCACCAAACGAATGTGCACAGCGCAATAGCGTCTCGTCGATATTGCGCACCCCTTTCATCACCGTGATTGCAATCGGGAAAAACGCACCCAAGAATACGGCAGCCACCTTGGATTGCATGCCAATTCCAAGCCAGAGAATGATCAACGGCAATAACGCGATGCGCGGTGTTGCATTTCAAAATTGTAATGAATGGTTCGAACATAGCGTTGAGCGAACGGTACCAGCCGATGAGAAAACCAGTGACTACTCCAAAAACAATTGCAAGTATCATGCCAAGTGTGAACTCAACAAGACTCACCCAAATATCGTACCAAAACCCGTGCGCGAACAACCAATGTCCGGCTTTAAATATCCGCGACGGGGAACTGACAAAAAAAGGATCGACCACACCCAATGCAGGGAGAAGTTCCCAAAGCCCGACGAAAACCAGCCCTGTCCCCACTGAAAGAAGCATGTCACGGTTTGGAACTATAATCTCATTCCAAAAACGTTAAATCATGCCGGGACTCCGTCTCCAGGTTGGCGCATCATCTCCTTGAATTCCTGAGCAACCAGGTCGCGTAAATGGTCTTCCAGAGCATGGAAAGCCGGCGTCTTTTTTATGTCCAATGTTCGAGGCCTCGGGAGATCAACTGTTAGTAATGACTT
Source organism: uncultured Chloroflexia bacterium (assembly GCA_963709295.1). Taxonomy (GTDB): domain Bacteria; phylum Chloroflexota; class Anaerolineae; order Anaerolineales; family Villigracilaceae; genus JBGPQJ01. The sequence goes on from CAVPVW010000008.1 coordinate 784,021, forward strand.
AACTCTCCCGGGACGGGCGGTCATAACAACGATTGTGTCAGCCAGGAAAATGGCTTCATCTATGAGATGTGTCACAAACATGGTAGTCTGGCGAGTCTGGCGCCAGATACGTTCGATCTCACCCTGCATGTACTCGCGCATCTGCCCATCCAGGCTGGCAAAGGGCTCATCCATCAATAACAGCTTGGGGTTGGTAGCCAACGCTCGGGCAAGATTGACACGTTGCTGCATCCCGCCTGAAAGCTCTCGCGGATAACTCTGCTCGAAATCATTCAGACCGACCAAATCGATCCAACTACGGGCCATTTGAACCGCATCTTTCACTGAATGGTGCTAAATCTCAAGCCCATAAGTGACATTTCGCAGGACGGTCCGCCATGGCATGAGTGCTGCAGACTGGAAAACCATTGCCCGTTCCCGTCCAGGTCCATGAACCGGCCTACCATCCAGCAACACATCGCCGCTGGTAGGCGGCTGCAAACCGGCCATCACATTGAGCAGAGTTGTTTTCCCACAGCCACTGGTGCCGATGATGCAAACAAACTTCCCGGATTCCACCGAGAAGTTAAGATCATGCAATGCAAGCACGCGACCTCCCGTGCGCCGCATGACATATTCCACCGAAAGATGATGAGCTTCGATATCGATCAAGTTTTTGCCAATTTTGACAGAATGAGCGGAATTATAACATCGCAATAAAAGGCCGAAGAACTGTCCTCCGGCCTTTTAAAGTTTTAGATTTTTAGACTAGAACCCTTCGAGCTTGCTCAGGTCCGCCACTCCCTGGGACAGAGCTGCAATCCGCTGCAGCAACCCCAGGCGGTTTTCCTGCAACTTCTTATCCTCCGCCATGACGAGGACTTTATCAAAGAAGGCATTGACCGCGGGGATCATCGGCACGAAAGCATTCAGGAAATCGTCCACGGAGCCTGCATCGCGCTTGGACTTTTCCGCTTTCTCGAGAGCTTTGAACAATTCCTTCTCTTCCTTCTCGACAAAAGACTTTTCTTCCACGCTGAAGGTTTGCTTCTGCGCCGCCGGCTTCGTGCCAGCGGCATGGCGCACGGGCGGCACGAAGCCGCCCGGCTGATCACGCGTGATGCGGACGCAGCGCGCAAAGGCCGGCAGGATCGTGCGCCAGTCATCGCGTTCCACGCAGGCCTGGAGCTGCCGGACAGCGCGTGCGGAGCCGGCAGGATTGTCGGACTGGGCAGCCAGGACCGCATCCACGACATCATAGCGATAGCCCATATCCTTCAGCACGACACTCAGCCGACCGGTGACAAAGTCCAACACCTGGGCTTGCACCTCATCACTGACAGAGACAGGCTGGAGCGCCGCGGATTTTTTCACCGCTTCCGCCAGATTGAAATCAAGACCTTTGTCGATCAGCGGCTGGACCACACCGATCGCCGAGCGGCGCAGCCCGAAGGGATCCTTCGTGCCGGTCGGAGCGAGGCCGACCGCGAAGAGTCCGGTCAGCGAGTCGATGCGGTCTGTCAGCGCAATAGCCAGACCGGATTTCGTCGCCGGGACGGGACGATACTGCTCGCCAATGGCCTCCGCCACCGCTGGAGCCTCGCCCGAGCGCAGCGCGTATTCGCGCCCGATGATGCCCTGCAGCGAGGTCATCTCGGTCACCATCTGGGTGGTCAGGTCCGCCTTGGCGAGGTGCGCGGCACGACAGGCAAAGAGGGCCTCATCGGTGTCCAGACTCAACACGGGAATCAGTTCCTTGACCAGTTTCTCAATGCGGTCAGACTTATCCAACATTGAACCAAGCTTAGTCTGGAAGGTGAGCGTTTTCAGCCCATCGCGGTAGTATTCGAGCGGGTGCTTGAGATCCTCGCGGACGAAGAAGTTGGCGTCTGCAAAGCGCGCGCCGAGAACGTGCTCGTTCCCGTGCCGGACAATGTCCAGGTACTGGTCATCCCCGTTGCGAATAGCGATGAAGTTGGGGAGCAGTTTGTCATCCTTCTCAACAGGGAAATAGCGCTGGTGTTTCTTCATCACCGAGATCAACACATCCCGCGGCAGGGACAGGAATTCCGCATCGAAGCTTCCCAGCACAGCAGTCGGCTTTTCGATCAGGTTGGCGACCTCGTCCAGTAAACCTTCGTCGATAATCGCTTCGCCTTTGACAGACTCAGCCGCCTTCTTCACCTGTTCCACGATCAGCTTTTTGCGCTCATCCTTATCGAGCACGATGCCAGCCTCTCGGATGACATCGAAGTATTTACTTGCCGAGGGGATTTTGATCTCTGGCGAGTCGTACGGACGCAGCCCTCGTGTGACGTTACCTGAGATAGCGCCTGCATAATCAAACGGGATGACCGCATCGCCCAGCATCGCGACTAACCAGCGAATCGGTCGCGAGAATGCCACGCCGGACTCGTTTCCCGCTGAGCGGGACGCAGGCAGCCAGCGCATCGACTTCTCAAATTTGATACCCGCCACAAAACCTGGCAATGCCTCAGCCAGCACCTCGGGCGCGGGGCGTCCCTTTTGTTTGACAACAGCGAAGACATACTTACCGCCGTCCTGCTCGCGGACTTCCAGGTCCTTGGTATCCACGCCGTTCTTCTTGGCGAATCCCATCGCGGCGGGAGTTGCAATTCCAGCCGCATCGAAGGCGCGCTCGGCGGGAGGCCCCTTGACCAGGTCCTCGCGGTCGGGTTGACGAGGCGCCAGCGACTCGACAAACACAGCCAGCCGGCGCGGGGTGGCGTGCACCTGCAGCGCACCATGCTCAAGGCCGAGTTCGGCCAGCCAGGCCGGAGTCCGTTCTCGGAGCTGGGATAGCGCTGCATCCACGTCCCCAGCGGGGAGTTCCTCAACTCCAATTTCCAAAACTAGAGACTGAGGAGTAGAGATTGGAGAATAGGACAGTTTTGGACTACTCTCTACTCTCTTTTCTCCACTCTCTTTCAAAAGCGGATATTCCATTTCCTTGCGCTGTTCAAGATAGGTTTCCGCCACCCGCCGCGCCATCTCGCGCATGCGACGGAAGTAACCCTGGCGCTCGGTCAGGCTGATCGCGCCGCGCGCATCGAGGATATTGAAGGTGTGCGAGCACTTCAGAACGTAGTCATGCGCCGGCAGGACCAGTCCCTGCTCGAGGCAGGCGTTACACTCGCGCGCGTACAACTCGTACATCTCGCGGGCGCGCTCCACGTCGGCCACTTCATAATAATATTTGCTCTGCTCGAACTCCTCGCGCTGGCGAAGTTCGCCGTACAGGACATCCTTGGCCCAGGGTTCATCCCAGATGGCCGCGGCGTCGTTGAGCGCGATCAGGATGCGGTCGAGGCCGTAGGTCAGCTCCACCGACACCGGGTCGAGAGTCTGCCCGCCGACCTGCTGGAAGTAGGTGAACTGGGTGATCTCCTGCCCGTCGAGCCACACCTCCCAGCCCAATCCCCAGGCGGAGATGGCCGGCTGCTCCCAGTTATCCTCCACAAAACGGATGTCGTGCCGGCGCGGGTCGATGCCGATGGCCTTGAGCGAGTCGAGGTACAACTCCTGCGGGTTGCCCGGATCCGGCTTGAGGATCACCTGGAACTGGTAGTGCATCTGGAAGCGGTTGGGATTCTCGCCGTAGCGGCCATCATCCGGGCGCACGCGACGGTTCGACATAGGCCACGTTCCACGGCTCGGGGCCGAGGGTGCGCAGAAAGGTGGCCGGGTTCATCGTGCCGGCGCCGACCTGGGTGTAATACGGCTGCCAGATGACGCAGCCGCGCTCTGCCCAGAATTCCTGCAGTTTGAGGATGATGGATTGAAAGGTGTGTTTTTCGGTCATGGAAATCGGTTACCCGTCACAGAAAAGGATTATGGCGAGGGGATTATACCGTTAAAGGCACGATGGATTTTCGGTCGTCGGGGCACGCTATAGCGTGCTCCGACGACCAATATCAGACTTATCCCGTTTTCCTCAACACCGCGAACGGATCGCCGCCCTTCCAGGCCGTGTACCCGATCAGGAACAATCCCGCCTGCGAGAAGGCAAACCACAACAGGAAGACCGTCAGGCTGATGGAGGTGTTATCGATCCAGCCGGGCAGGGACTCTTCCCACACGGCGATCTGCTCCTGCCAGCCGGTAATCTTTTCGTTGTATTCCTCGATCACGGCCAGAAGATTCGTCATGCTGGTTTTGGTCTCGCTCAGGTCGCCGCCCAGCAGATAGGACGTATCCCCCACGAAGGTGGAGGCCTGTTTGGCGATGTCCTCCACGTTGGCGATCTCGGCATCCAGCGAGTCGGCTGCGGCGATGATGTTCGCCAGCAGTTCGTCGCCGGGGATATCGAGGTCCACCAACGGAAGGTTGTTGATCGTCTCGAGTGTGCCGCGCAGCCCCTCCACCATTTCACGCACGTCGCTCACCTTATCGCGGGAGGTGGTCAACCCAGGCAGCAGCTTGTCGTCGATGGTGCCCTTCACGTTCCCCAGGATGTCCTGCGCCTGGGCGGTTTGCTGGCTGAGCGCTTCCAGCGCCTTCTCGGCTGCCTCGACGATTCTCAGCGCCCGTTCCAACTCGCCCTGCGCCTCCGTCAGCGCGGACTGGGCCTGCGTCAGTTCCGTGTCGATCTCCTGCAGCCTGGTGGTGATCTCCCGGGTCAAAGGCTCGTTGTAATACCAGGCCATCCCAACGCCGATCACACTTGCAATCAAAAATGCGGCACCGAGCACCATCAAGGTCATGGACCAGATTTTTCGTCCCATAATTTCTCCTTCTTGTTATTCGTTTCGAATTCGTTTTAGAAAACCCGGCGTGTTCAACTCGCGCTCCAGCAGATAGGTAAAAAACCCCTGCATGAGCGTCTCCAGTTCCTTTTTTGGTTCGACCGCCGGATGCGCGCGCGAAGCCTCGGTGTAGCTGCTGCGCTGAAAGTGGCGCAGGTATTTCAGCGCATCCACGGAAATCGTCCACAGCCCGGGCAGGCCGACCCCGCACCTCGGGCAGATCACGCCGCCCGCCAGCGGGGAAAAGAACTGGTCGACCGGCTCGATTTTCTCTTCGCAATTGGCGCACTTGAATAACTGCGGGCGAAAGCCGAGGTGGTCCAGCAGGCGCATCTCGTAGTAGCGCACCGCCAGCCAGGCATCACTCTCCTGTGAAATCCTGCCCAGGGTTTCCGCCAGCAGGCGGAAGGGAGTCGAGCTCTCAGTCTCCTCTTCGTAGGTGAAGCGGTCGAGCAGTTCGGCGGCGTAGGCGGCATAGCCCGTCTTGATCAAATCGTCGCGCAGAGGGATGTAGGCGTCCACCGTGTCGGCCTGGGTGACGATGGGCAGGTCGCGTCCCTTCGCCAACTGCAACCGGACGTGGGTGAACGGTTCGAGATGCCCCGCTTTGCGCGAACGCGCCTTGCGCGCGCCTTTCGCCACGGCGCGCAGCTTGCCCATCTCGCGCGTGAACAGCGTCAGCAGCCGGTCGGCCTCGCCCCAATCGGCGTGCCGCAGCACAATGGCGGTGACACGGAATGAACGTTCGGTTTTTGGCATGGCTGCCGGTTATCTAGGCAGGTCTTTGGGAGTGAACGCCCCCGGAAGTAAATCCCCCACAGTGGTTTCCTGCAGCAATTTCCCATTTCCATCCCCGATGAGCACGATGGTCTCCAGCCCGAACTCCGCCAGCACCTGCCGGCATCCGCCGCAGGGCGTGCCGCCGTTGTCGGTCACCACCGAGATGACCTCGAACTCGCGCTCGCCTTCCGAGACCGCCTTGAAGACTGCCACGCGCTCGGCGCACATGGTCATGGGATACGCGGCCGATTCCACGTTGACGCCTGTGTAAATCTTCCCGCTTTTCGTCCGCAGCGCAGACCCCACCTTGTAACCGGAATAAGGCGCGTAGGCGCGGCGGCGGGCTTCATTAGCCAGGTCCAGCAGGAATTTTCGGTCGTCATCGGTGAGAGGGGTCATGTTCAGGCCTTTAGATCAAGAGTGGTTATTATTTTCTTTTTTAGGTTTACGCTGGAGCTTTTTGATGGCACGCGCCGGCATTCCCACCGCCAGCGTGTCGTCCGGGACATTCTTGGTCACGATCGCCCCCGCGCCCGTCCGTGCCCCATTCCCAATCTTGACCGGGGCAACGAGCATTGTGTCCGAGCCGATGAAGGCGTCCTCGCCGATCTCGGTGGGATACTTCTTCTCGCCGTCGTAGTTACAGGTGATCGTCCCCGCGCCGATATTGGTGTTTGCGCCAATGGTGGCGTTGCCAATATAGGAGAAATGTCCCATCTTGACGCCCGGTCCCAGCGTGGAGTCCTTGACCTCGCCGAAATTGCCCATGTGGACACCGCTGCTCAAGTGCGCCCCCTTCCGCAACCGCGCGAAGGGACCCACATCCACGTTGTCTTCTAGAACAGCCTTTTCCATCACAGACATTAACACCGCACAGCCATCCCCGATGTGTGTGTCGCGGATGTGCGCATTCGGGCCGATCTGGCAGTTCGCACCGATGGAGGTATTGCCCAACAGGTATGTGCCCGGCCAGATGACCGTGTCCCGTCCAATGCTGACGCCCGCGTCGATGTAGGTGGATTCCGGTGCGATCAGAGTCACGCCTGCCAGCATGTGTCTTTCATTGATGCGCTTGCGCATGGCAGCCTCAGCTTCCGCCAGGTGGACACGCGTATTAATGCCGATCGTCTCCATCATGTCGTCCATGATGAGCGCCTGCACGGGTAGATTATCCTTCACTGCCAATTCAACCGTGTCGGTCAGGTAATACTCCCCTTTTCTTGAAACAGGGATGCGATGGAGCGCGTCCCACAACCAGCCGGCTGAAAAACAATACGCGCCGACATTCAATTCTTTTATGCTCAGCTGTTCGGGCGTCGCGGCGGCTTCCTCGACGATCGCAGCCACCGTCCCATCCTCCTTGCGAACGATTCGTCCGAATCCACGAGGGTCGTCGGCAATGACCGTCAGCAATGTCACCGGTCCCTTGTTGTCTTTCTGTTTCTCGACAAGCCGAAGGAGGGTTTCACCGCGCATCAGAGGCATGTCGCCGTAGGTGACGAGGATCAGGTCCGATTTTCCTCGCAGGAGGGATTCAGCCTGCAGCACCGCATGACCCGTGCCCAATTGCTGCTCCTGGACCACGCAGCGCGCGGAATCCCCCACTGCAGCTCTCACCGCCTCCGCGCCGTGGCCGATGACCAACACAGGCTGACCATTACTGGCTTCCTGGGCGGCATGCAGCGCATGGAATACCATCGGCTGCCCACAGACGGGATGCAGCATTTTAGGGAGGTCCGATTTCATGCGCGTGCCCTGGCCGGCAGCCAGTAGAACAGCAGTAACTTTCATTTTCGTCTCCACAGTATAAAAAAGCCTTGCACCGCGTGGGGCGCAAAGCCTGGGTTGTTGGGTGGCTTCCAATAGGCTGGGGCGCCTGGATTCGAACCAAGATACTCAGCTCCAAAGGCTGATGTGCTGCCGTTGCACCACGCCCCATCAATCGAGCGGGGCAAATTGTATCACAGCCCCGGGGGATGGACAACCTTAGTTGTTTTGATCCGGCGCCAGCCCGAGTTTGCTTGCTTCTTCAAACGAAAGTGTGTCTTTCAAAACGAAAGTGGCGCCCTTCTCCACGGCTTGATCCCAGAATGCGTCGGCATCCGTCTTTTTTTTCTTGGATGCCTTCTTGAGCATTGCCTCAAAGTCCTCAGGGACCTCCACCGGCTGCAATTCAGCCTCCGCTTTCACAACGACCTGACGGGTTTCGTGCTCTTCGACCACTTCCGGCGAAAGGCCACCCGTCACACCCATCTTTTCGAGTACCTTCTGGATTTCCGCCAGCGATTCACTCATCGCCTTGATGTTGGCGGGCAGCTTTTCAGGAACGCCAATGTTACGCCCGGCGACCAGCAAGGCATGCTGCGGTCCCACAGGGGTAAAGATCATATCAGCCGGCTCGGAGTGGAAGATGTGGAGGTTCCCGGCAGGATTGTGCCCGACCAGGCTGGACACTTTTTGTGCCGCGCTGTGGATGGCCATCAGGGCGGAGATCAGCGAGACTTCCATGTTGGATTCGGGCAGGTCGCCGGCCTGGGCTTTAATATGACCGCGGTCGTTGAGCAGCGCCACCGCCTGGGCATTCATCTGCTTGCGAAGACCCGAAAGGAGATCGGAAAGGCCCTTGCGGTCCTCCTGCTTTTCAACAGACGGTGCCGGGAGGATGGTGCGGGCCAGTCCCAGCGTGCGCTCGACCGCGTCGAGGAAATCCGCCATGGGAACCGGCTTGGTGAAGTAGGCATCCGCCCCGGCCTTGGCAATGTCCGCGCGGACCTTGGGGTCGGTCACCCCGGTGATCAGGATGACCTTCATGGCGGGGTTGCGGGCCTGCATCTTCTGGGTCAGTTCGACGCCCGTGATCCCCGGCAGGCGGAAATCCGCCACCAGGAGGTCGATTTTCCGGCGGGAGGCTTCGAGGATGGCTTCTTCGCCTGACGGAGCTTCCACCACGTCGAGCCCGTGCTCGATGGTCTCAAGCGCCGATTTCAACAGGCGGCTGACTTCCTTCTGATCGTCAACAATAAGGATGCAAGGAGGCATATCTAATCGGTATTATAAATGAAAAACCCGTTTATTTTGTAAACGGGCTTTGTATCATCTATTGGACAGCCCAGCAGGCGACGAAGTGGTCGGGACTGGCTTCCCTGAAAACGGGCTCGTCCTGCGAGCAGATATCCATTACGACCGGGCAGCGCGGGTGGAAGCGGCAGCCCTTCGGCGGGTTGAGCGGGCTGGGCACATCACCCTTGAGGATCGTCCGATCGCGCTTCAGCCCCGGGTCGGGAATCGGAATCGCGGACATGAGCGCCTTGGTGTAGGGATGCAGCGGGTTGCGGTATAGTTCGTCGCGGTCCGCCAATTCGACCATCTTGCCCAGGTACATCACTGCCACGCGGTCGGAGATGTGCTCGACCACGCTCAGGTTGTGCGCAATGAATAGGTAGGTCAGGCCGAATTCGTTCTGCAGGTCATTCAGGATGTTCAAGACCTGCGACTGGATGGAGACATCCAGCGCCGAGACAGGTTCATCGCAGACGATGAACTTGGGGCGCAGGGCGAGGGCACGCGCGATGCCGATGCGCTGCCGCTGGCCGCCGGAGAATTCATGCGGGTAGCGCCGGGCGTGGTAGTCCTCGAGGCCCACCTTGCGCAGGGTTTCGATCATGATCTCGAACCGTTCGCGATGGGTGCCGATGTTGTGAATGTTCAGACCTTCCATGACGGACTCGCCGATCGGCATGCGCGGGTCGAGCGAGGCATACGGGTCCTGGAAGATGATCTGCATGTTGCGGCGCATTTCCTTGAGCTCGCGCCCCTTGAGCTTGAGCACGTCCTGCCCCTGGAAGGCCACTGCGCCCGAGGTCGGTTCGATCAACCGGAGCATGGTGCGGCCCACGGTCGTCTTGCCGCAGCCCGACTCACCCACCAGTCCGAGCGTCTCCCCTTCCCGCACTGCAAAACTGACATTGTCCACAGCCTGGACATATGCCACGACTTTCTGCAGAAAGCCTGCGCGCACCGGGAAATATTTCACCAGGTTGTCGACCTGGATCAAATTCTGTTTGGCTTCTGTCATGATGTGTTACTCCGATTCAAAGTTTATCCCGCTGCGGAAGGAATGGTACTTTCAGGGCGAGGCGCCTTGTGATTTTCAGTATCCTGATAAAGCCAGCACCTCACGATGTGACCCGGATTTGCTTCGATCAGATCGGGTTCCTGCTCGGTGCAAATGGACAGCTGGTTTTCGATGCGCGCAAGGCAGCGCGGGGCGAACCGGCAGCCGGGAGGCAGGTTGACCAGGTTGGGAACCGAGCCAGGGATGACCGCCAGCCTGTCCTTGATCTTGCCGAGCACGGGGATCGAGCCGATCAAACCCTGGGTGTAGGGATGCAGCGGTTTCTCGAACAGGACACTGACGCTGGTCTGTTCGACGATGCGGCCGGCATACATGATCGCCACGCGTTCAGCCATTTCAGCGATCACGCCTAAATCGTGCGTGATCAGGATGATGGACGTACCGGTCTTTTCACGCAGGCCGCGCATCAGGTCGAGAATTTGCGCCTGGATGGTCACATCGAGTGCGGTGGTCGGCTCGTCGGCAATGAGCAGCTCGGGGGCGCAGGCCAGCGCCATGGCGATCATCACGCGCTGCGCCATGCCTCCGGAGAGTTCATGAGGGTAAGCCTCAGCGCGGCGTTCCGCTTCGGGGATGCCCACCATTTTCAGCAGTTCCACCGCGCGCTGGCGTCCCATTTCCTTGCCCAGCGATTGGTGAATGTCCAGCACCTCGGCGATCTGGTCGCCGACTTTAAAGACGGGGTTCAATGCGGACTGCGGCTGCTGGAAGATCATCGAGATGCGGTTTCCGCGCACCTGAATCATTTCGTTTTCCGGTATGGTCACCAGGTTTTTCCCGTCAAAGTAAATTTCGCCGTCCACGATCTTTCCCGGTTGGCCGATCAGGCGCATGATCGAGAAGGACGTGACGCTTTTGCCGCATCCTGATTCCCCCACCAGGCCCAGCACTTCTCCGGGGTAAACGACAAAGTCCACCCCGTCAACAGCCTTGACGATGCCGTCTTCCGTGAAAAAATAAGTTTTCAGGTTCTTTACTTCAAGCAGAGGCTTTTGTTGTTCGGCCATGAGGGTTGTCTCCCGACAGGGATTTTATTTCTTAAGGCGTGGATCGAGCGCGTCGCGCAGACCGTCGCCGACGTAGTTAAAGGCAAGGGCGCAGATGAAGATCGGCAAACCGGGCACCAGCGGCAGCCAGGGTTTGTCCAGCATGTACGTCTGGGTGGCGGAGAGCATGTTCCCCCAGGTGGGAATCGGGTCCTGAATACCAAATCCGAGGAAGGATAATGCCGCCTCAGCGACAATATACCCTCCCAACGCCAGCGAGGCAGACACGATAATAGGCGCCATCGAATTGGGGATCATGTGCTTGAAGATGATGTGCATATCGGAACCGCCAAGCGATTTCGAGGCTTCGACAAAGGTCTGTTCCCGGAGAGAAAGGGTCGTGCCGCGCATCAATTGCGCGCTTTCGAGCCACCCTAATCCGGCAAAGATCAAAATGATCAGCACCCCCTGCCGGGCCTGGTAGGGCGAAAGCAGCATGAGTTTCCCCGCCCCGTAAAGAATGGGTTCCGGGATGGGAATCAACTCCTCATTTCTGATGAGCATGGAGGACAGGATCGAGAAGCAGAGGCAGGGTGGGAATGGTCAGCAGGAACTCAATGAACCTGCTGATGACTGAGTCTATCGTCCCTCCATAGAAACCCGCATATGCCCCAACAGCCATCCCAACGACCGAGGCGATCAACACCGAAAAAACCGCAACCGTGAGGGAGATACGCCCGGCATGAACCAACCGTGAAAAATAATCGCGTCCGATGTTATCCGTGCCCATGAAATGAATGCGGCCGGTCTCCTCATCCACGTCACCCCAGGGGGCAAAATACTTGCCCACTTTCAGCTCATCCACCTCGAAGGGCGAGAGCTGCTTAGCGAAAACGGATATGAAGAACACAATCGCGATCAGCACCAGCGAGAGCATCGCCATGCGGTGCTTGCGGAAACGGCGCAAGACCAACTGCATGGGGGTCTGTTCCTCCGTGGTGATGGTTTCGGCAGATAAGGTGGCAACTTTGGTTTCGTCAGCCATTGGTAAGACCTCTTCTTACGTATACCTGATCCTCGGGTCGAGGATGGTATACAGGATATCCCTGATCAGGGTGGCGATGACTGTCAGGACGGCAATGATGAACAGGATGGCCATGGCCACCGGGTAGTCATAATCGCCCAGCGCCAGGAAGTACAGGCGTCCCATCCCCGGCCAGGAGAAAATGGTCTCGGTAATGATCGCGCCGGCGAACAAGGCGGGCAGGGTAAAGACCGCCAGCGTGGCGAACGGGATGAGCGCATTGCGCAGCGCGTGCCGGTTGATCACGATCCGCTCGGTCAGGCCTTTGGAGCGCGCGGTACGGACGTAATCCTGGCGCAGCACTTCGAGCATGCTCGAGCGCACGTAGCGGCTCCAGCCGGCGACACTGATGATGGTCAGCACCGCCACCGGCAGGATAAGATGGAGCGCCCGATCAAGTGTGGACTCAGCCGTGATGGTGCCGAACCAGGGCATGGTCCAGTCACGCACCGCAGAAGCGCTGCCGGGAGGCAGGTAAGGCAGGCCCAGGTTCTTGAATACAATAGAAAACAGAAGGATCATCATGATGCCGAAGAAAAAGGTCGGCATGGATGCTCCCGCAAAGGCAAAGGATGTAAAAAAGTAGTCGAACTTGGAATATTGGTGGACTGCAGAATAAATACCAAGCGGGATGGCGAGCCCCAGCGAGATCACGGTGGCAAGTCCTGCCAGCAGGATCGTCTTGGGCAGGCGCGACATGAGCAGGTCGGTCACCGGGCGATCGCGATTCAACCGCCAGGAATTGCCAAAATCGCCCCGGATGACCCCGTCGCTGGTGCGGCGGGCTACCAGGCTGGTGAGATAAACATAATCCGCGCAGCCAATCACCTTGGTGGTCTGGTTGCCCTTGGCGTCCTCAAAAGTGCCTTCGATGGGTTTTCGGCAGCCAATGGGCGTTTCAGCGAAAAATTCCGTACCGGCTATGACAATGGGGCCGCGCGGCCAACCCAGCAGCCAGCGGGAAAAACGAATGGGAAGGTATAAGTCCAGTTCAAAATAGGCACGAATGCGAGCAATGTCTTCTTCAGTGATTCGAAAACGGGAACTCTGCGTCACCTGGCGCAACCCGGACAGCGGACCTCCCGGTGCAAAATTCAAGGATGGCATAAGACGCCATGGCAGAAAGAAATACAACCAGTATCATCTGAAGTACGCGCCGAAGAAGATATCCTGTCATCGCTGATTACCTCTGGAGCAAATAAAAGTGGTTGAGAACGGGGCAGATAGACACCCGCAAAGATGCCTATCTGCCCGAATTCTACTGCCGCTGCAACAAGCGCAGCCTATTTCACGAACAAACTAAAGTCAATATGCTCCCAAGTAGCACCCGGGTTGACCAGTACCGTAACGTTACCGGCAGCGGCCGCATCCGCGAGGGTTTGGGTCACACCCGCCAGCGTGGTGGAATCGAGTACGTCCACCTGCCCGCCGAGCAGTTGTGCTTCAGCGTTTTCGGGGGTGATGAAGGAGATGACCAGGTTCTTGGTCTTGGCTTCGCCAAGTGCAAAGTAGGGATTGGCTTCGAAGACCATCTTCTCGCCCTTGACCCATTCCTTGATCACATAGGGACCGAAGCCGAGCGGTTTCTCGGCGATTTCGGGCAGGGTCGCCCAATCCTTGGCGGGTACTTCGGCCAGGGTCATGCCTTTGTAAGCGCCTTCCGATTCGATCACCTGGTGGGCAGGGAACTGCCATCCAACCTGGCTCAGGTAATAGAGCGGGTCGGACACGCCCGGCTTGAAGGTGGCTGTATTGCCATTATCGGCAAACTCGACATTGGCGACCTTGTCGCAGGTGATGAAGGAGGTGGCGCCGGATTCCGGATCGCACTGGATCTTCCAGCCAAGTTCAAAATCGGCTGCGGTCACAGGCACGCCATCGGACCAGGTTAGGCCATCAACATACTCGTACTTCATGGTCATCTGGTTCATCTTTACGGTACCGCCAGTGAATTCAACTTCCGCGCCAGTGGAGTCAATGACCTTGGTACCAGCGGCCAGCGGGGCAATGTTGCCATCGGCACCCTGAACCATATCGCCTTCCTTGACTTCCACCTCAGCGATTGAAGCCAGGCCATTTTCGAGCGTGGGAAGCTGCTTCAGCAGGATGGCGGTGTAGGTGAAGTTGGGCGAGTAGTAATCCATGCCCATGAATCAGGCTGTAAGCCAGCGCAGAAACCATGGCATCTTCTACCACGCGGAACAAGGAAGCGGGTTCCTGCGTGAAGCCGATCACGATGGTGTCATTGCCGGGTTTTTCCCACTCGTAAGCATTGTAGGTGTAGTACTCAGCACCGGGGATCGGAGCAAAGTTCACCAGTTCGGGCAGGAAGGCAAAGGTTTCCGTGCGGTTGAACAGCGGGATAGCCGGTACGTCCTTGGTGTACTCCTGCTGCACGATGGTAAAGGCGGCTTTGCGCTCGTCCTGGACCAGGCGGTTGTTGGCGATCTTGATGTTGTTGCTGGCGGCTTCATTGCACCAGCCCATGTAGTTCTGGCCTTCCCAGCCGTTGGAGGGCGAGGGGATCTGGTCGCAGGCCCACAGGGTCTGGCCACCGGGATCAGCCTGACCGACCCAGGCGTAGGCGCCCAGTTCGAAGTCGCGGCGGGCAAGACCGGTCGTGTCACCGAACCACCAGGAAGCGGGGACATGGAAGCGCAGGATACCAATGCCGCAGTCGGACATTTGCTTCTCGAACACAGCCGCCCAGGTCTGGCGGAAGGCAGCAGTCGTGGTGGTGAATTTCAGGGTAAGCTCTTCGCCGTCCGGGCTATCGTAGCGGCCAGTGTTTTCATTGAACACATATCCGGCCTCTTCAAGAAGGGCTTTGCCTTTTTCGGGGTCGTAGGGGTAAATGGTGATGTTTTCGTCACCGGCATACGCCCACTGGAAGCTGGGGATCATGGTGTTCATGACCAGCTTTTGCTGGGCAGCTTCATCGACCAGCGGGTACACCGACTTGACCAGGTCAAGTTTGTTGGTGCAGTAGGCAATCGCCTGGCGGACTTTCAAATCGCCAAGGAAGGGGTGCGGGACGGTGAAGGCTTCCGCCTCAACCTCAACGGTCTCAATAACTTCAACGGGTTTTTCGACCTCGACGATCTGGGTCTCCACGATGGTCTGGGGAGTGCCGCAGGCCGCGAGCAGCATGCTGGCGAGTACCAACATACTTACAACAACTAACATGCGTTTCATTGGGTTTCTCCTCCTGAGAAAATTTTAAACAACTCGGAATTTGGGTAACTTCAATCAACGGCGTGATTCTTTCGGGTCAACACCTCCTTCCATATGACGCATGGGTTACATATTCAATTGTGCACTTATTTTACCGTAGTTTACTATGAGAATATCAATATAGCATAAGGATTTTGGAAAGTCAAGAAATGACAGTTTAATGGGATTCGCGGCATCCCGGCAGTGACACTAATCATAATTTAAGGATTACACTGCGGTCCGTAATCCAGCGCTTCCACATTCCACAGGTCGCTGGCGGAGGTCGGGTCGAGGGCGAGATCGCACATGTCCGCGCGGGCAGCTGCCACCTTCAAGCGCCAGTAGAGCGGGACGCCGGGCAGGTCGCTGGCATAGACATACTGGCTTTGATCCTGTGCGGCAGTGTACTCGGGCGTCTCCGGCAGGGACGCGGACGCCGCCGCGCAGGCCGCATCGAACTCCGCGCTGCTGTACCCGCTGACATTGGTCCCCACCCAGCTGTTGGCGGTCGTCGGGATCTCCGAGGTGGTGAACCAGCCGCAGGGAGGTGTGAAGCCAGCCGTTCCCATGGCATACTGCGCGAGGTCGAACTGGCGCCCGAAGAGCGGGCCTCCCGGCCCGGCGCCGTAGAAATCATTGGGGTCGAAGAATTGAACCGTGACGCCGATGCCGCACGCGGCCAGCGACTCGGAGAGGATCTCCGCCGCCTGCCGGCGCTGCGTGGCGCTGGTCGTCCAGTAATTCAAGGTGAGGGGGGTGGCGAGCAGCACGCCAGGCACGTTCCGCGAAAGGCGCGGCGTGGCGGGGTCATTGTCGCTGTCGAGCCAGCCGGCCTGGTCGAGCAACTGCGCGCCGCGTGCCGGGTCGTAAGGGTAGGACGGCACATTTTCATTAAAGAGAGGACTCTCGGCAGGCACGTACGTGTCGGGCACGGAGGTCAGGCCGTAGAGGATCTCGTCCACCACTTTCTGGCGGTCGAGGCAGTAGGCGAGCGCCTGCCGGGTGCGCGGGTCGCCGAAATAATCGGGGCGGTCCCCACCGGCAGCGGAATATCCGTTATCGTAGGAGGCCGGCTTGATACCAAAATCCAGCCGCTCCATGACGCCGGTTTCGGAAAAAGCGGCTTTGAGTTGTTTAGCATTCTGCATGTCGATCAGCAATCCCACCTGCCCGTCGAGCCGCACCGTTGAGTCGATCAGGTCGCACTCCCCGGCCACCAGCTTGGCGAGAGCGTCATTGGCATCCGACGCGAAGCGATAGGTGAGGGTGTCAACGTAGGGCAATCCCTCCGAGGCGCGGAAGTAAAGCGGATTCTTCGTCAGGCTGATGTGGTCTCCGCTCACCCACTCGGTGATCACGTATGCGCCCCAACCGAGCGGCTTCCGGCTGGAAAGCTCCGCCGTTGGCAGGTCGCCGGCAGGGATGGAAGCCCAGATGTGTTGGGGAAGCGGTGACCAGAAATTAGTGCTGTACTCGGGGTCGATGAAGCCGGGGATGCCCCACCACTGCACGGACAGGTCGTCCACGGCTTCGTAAGTCTGGGTGCGGTCCGTGAGGAATTTCGAGGAGGGGGTTGCCCAATCGCGGGCGATGTCGTAGGCGTAGACCGAATCAGCGGCGGTCAGCGGCGCGCCGTCCGACCAGACCAGGCCGGGCAGGAGCGTGAACGTGGCAGTCAACTGGTCCATCTGCAAAGTGCTGACTCCGTCATACTTGACGGCGCAGCTTGCGTCGGTGCAGCCGCTCGGGAAGACTTTGACATCCTTATCGAGCGCCACCACATTGCCATTCGAATCCACAACGAGGGTTCCCTTGCTGACATCCGCCGGCGCGAGGACGGCGTCGCCATCCGCGATGGTGGGGAGTTTTTTCAGGATGACCGGCTGGTAGCCGTAGGAGTTGCTGTCGATGGGGCCGTCGTAGACCGCCTCGAGGACGCTCTGCGCCGGCGGATTGGGCTCGCCGAAAGCGTAAAGCGTGTTCGGCTCCGCACCCAGACAGACGGTCAGGCTGCGCGGCTGAGGCGCCGGCGTGTCAATCACCACGATCGGGGTCGGCGTGGAGTCAAGCGAGGGCGGCGTTTCTGTCGCGGGAGGCTGGCAGGCCGACAACATGATAACCAGCAGAGTGGCAATGGATGATTGAGCAGTAAATCGGCGCAGGTCTATTTCGGCTCTCCGGTAAATAGGATTGACTTACGCAAAATTATACTCCATCTCATCCTGATACGAATCGGGACAGGAACAGCGCTCCGTATCAGGAATTTTCACCCTTCGTTGACAGCCCCTCCCCGCGACGGTACAATCAACCATCAAATTTTTCGAGGAGGATGGAAATGCTCAAGGAATTTAAAGAGTTCGCGCTGAAAGGAAATGTCGTCGACCTGGCAATCGCTGTCATCATCGGCGGCGCCTTCGGCAAGATCATCACCTCGCTGGTCAACGACATCATCATGCCTCCGTTCGGCATGCTGCTGGGAGGCGTCAACTTTACAGACCTGTTCATCTCATTAGACGGACAGACTTATCCTTCGCTGGCCGTTGCGACCGCCGCCGGCGCCCCCACCATCAATTACGGCATCTTCCTGAACAACATCATCAGCTTTGTGATCATCGCCTGGGTGTTGTTCCTGGTCGTCAAGGCCATGAATGCCATGAAAAAGGCTCCGGCACCTGTCGCAGTGGATCCCACCACCAAGACCTGCCCGCAATGTGCCACGGAGATCCCGATCAAAGCCGTGCGCTGCCCGCACTGCACATCCTCTTTAACTGCATAAATGAAATAGAGAACAGGAAAACCTGTTTCCCCGTTCTCCCCACTTTCTGTTCTCAACTCTCTGATCTCCATGGATTTCCTCGACAAACTCAACCCGCAACAACGACGCGCCGTCACCGCTCCGAACGGACCGGTGCTGATCCTGGCCGGACCCGGCTCGGGCAAGACCCGCGTACTGACCCAGCGTGTGGCTTACCTGATCGGCAATGAAGGCGTGCGTCCCTACCAGATGTTGGCGGTCACCTTTACCAACAAAGCCGCGCGCGAGATGGAATCGCGTGTGCAGAAGATGCTGGGCGAGGACATGACCCGCGGGCTGATGCTGGGCACCTTCCATGCCACCTGTGCGCGGATTTTGCGGCGCGAATCGGAGAAGCTGCCGGTCAGCCACGAGTTTGTTATCTTCGACGCCGACGACCAGGAGCGGGTGGTCAAGGCCGCCATCCGCGACCTGAACCTCAACGACAAGCAATACCGCCCGGTGGCGCTGCACGCTGCCATCTCGCGCGCCAAGAACGAATTGATCCGCGCGGACGATTTTCCCATCACCACCTACCGAGACGAGGTCACCAAGCGCGTCTACAAAAAATATCAGGAATTATTACTTCAATCCAATGCGGTCGATTTCGATGACCTTCTGCTCTACACCGCGCAACTTCTCGAGGAGCATCCCGATGTGCGCGAGAAGTATGCGGGGCGTTTTCATCATGTGCTGGTGGATGAGTTCCAGGACACCAATATCGCACAGTACATTTTGTTGAAGCATCTTGCCTCGGTGCACAGCAACATCTTTGTAGTTGGCGATCCCGATCAATCCGTGTACAGGTGGCGGGGCGCGGATTACCGCAACGTGCAGCGCTTCGAACAGGACTTCCCCGGCGCGCAGGTCATCCTGCTTGAGCAGAACTACCGCTCCAAGCAGATCATCCTCGACGCGGCCATGGGCGTTATCGACCAGTCTCACCACCGCCGGAAGAAAAAACTTTTCACGGACCGCGGCGCGGGCGACAAGGTCATCTATTATGAAGCGCTCGACGATTATGGCGAGGCATCCTTTGTCGTGGATACCATCGCCCAGCTCGTGACCGGCAAGCAGTTTGAGCCCGGCGACTGCGCCGTGATGTACCGCACCAACGCGCAGTCCCGCATCCTTGAAGAAGCCTTCCTGCAGGCGCGGCTGCCCTACCGGTTGGTGGGCGCGCAGCGGTTCTATGGCCGGCGCGAGGTCAAGGATATGATCTCCTTCCTGCGCCTGATCCACAACCCGGCGGATGAGATCTCGCTCGACCGGGTGATCAACGTCCCGCCGCGCGGCATCGGCGACAAGACCACCCTCACCCTGCACACGGTCGCCCGGCAGGCAGGAATCACGCCCGGCGAGGTGCTGCTCGACCTGTCGAAGGGCGATTCCTCCATTTACTGGAGTCAATTCACAGGGCGTGCAGCGCTGCCCCTCTCCGATTTCGGCGGGATGCTGGCCAAGTGGCGCGCGCTGGCCTCCACGCGCAACGTCCCCGAACTCTTCGACCAGATCATCGAGGACACCGGTCTTAAGGAAAACAATGATGACGGCACCGAGGAAGGCAAGGACCGCTGGGATAATGTGCTCGAGCTGCGCCGTGTGGCGGAGGAATATGCAACGCGCGAACTCGCGGAGTTCCTCGAGAACGTGGCGCTGGTCTCGGACCAGGATACATTGAAAGAAGGCAACGTCCCCACCCTGCTGACGCTGCATGCTGCAAAAGGATTGGAGTTCGGCGCTGTGTTCATCGTCGGGCTGGACGACGGCATCCTGCCGCACAGCCGCTCGTTCGACGAGCCGGAGGAGATGGAGGAGGAGCGCCGCCTGTTCTACGTGGGCATCACGCGCGCCAAGGATAAGTTGTACCTCGTGCGCTGCATGCGCCGCGGCGGGCGCGGCTACGCCGAGGAGACGATCCCCTCCCGCTTCCTGGAGGACATCCCCGAGGGCTTGATCAGCGGACGAGGGCGCACGGGAACCTCCCGGGCTGCCCGCCGCCAGCAGGCGCAGACCTGGTCGCTGCCGGCGCCGAATAATCCCGCGCCTATCCTCGAGCCGCGATTCCGCGCCGGGATGCGCATCATGCATTCCATGTGGGGCGAGGGGATGGTGCTCGACAGCAAGCTCCAGGACGGCGATGAGATCGTGGACGTGGTCTTCGAGAGCGTGGGCATCAAGCGCTTGTCCGCCAGCCTGGCGAATTTGACAATAATGAAATAATGCAAGAGCACAGAGGAGCTTTTTCTCTGTGCTCATTTTATAATTTGTGGCAAACTGGAGGCTGCGATGGATTACGTCAATCTTGGCAAAAGTGGATTAAAGGTATCGCGCCTGTGCCTGGGCATGATGACCTACGGCTCGCCCCAATGGCGTCCGTGGGTTTTTGATGAAGCGCAGGCACAGCCCTTCGTGGAGCGCGCGCTGGAGGCCGGCATCACCTTCTTCGACACGGCGGATGTCTACTCGCTCGGCGAGAGTGAGCGGGTGCTGGGTAATCTTCTCAAGAAACTGAACGCGAAGCGTGAAAACGTGGTGATCGCCACCAAGGTCTTTTCGCAGATGAGCGACGAGGTCAACGACCGCGGACTCTCGCGCAAGCACATCATGGACTCCATCGACAAATCGCTGAACCGCCTGCAGATGGATTACGTGGACCTGTACCAGATCCACCGCTGGGACACCGCCACGCCCATCGAAGAAACGATGAGCGCATTAAACGATGTGGTCCGAGCCGGCAAGGTGCGCTACATCGGGGCGTCGTCCATGTTCGCCTGGCAGTTCGCCAAGGCGCAACACGTTGCGGAATTACACAACTGGACGTGCTTTATCTCCATGCAGAATCATTACAACCTGGTGTACCGCGAGGAAGAGCGCGAAATGATTCCGCTGTGCATCGACCAGGGCATCGGCCTGATTCCCTGGAGCCCGATGGCACGCGGATTCTTTGCGGGTGACCGTAAACGCAGCGGGGGCGGCGAGACGGCACGCGCCAAGGCGGATCCCTTCGCCGACCAGCTTTATTTCCGCGATGGAGACTTTGTCGTTGCCGACCGCGCCTGGGAGATCGCGCGCGAGCATAACATCACCGGCTCACAGGTCGCGCTGGCCTGGATGCTGAACAAGCCGCACATCACCTCCCCCATCATCGGCGCGAGCAAGATGGATCATCTTGAACAAGCCATCGCGGCACTCGAAATTAAACTCACGGCCGAGGAAATTAAAAAACTCGAAGAACCCTACCAGCCGCATCCCGTGCTGGGACATTCATAAATCCCATTTTGGCGGAGGCACGATAGGAGCAATCATGGACTGGCTTCTTCTCTGGAAAATTTTCTGGCTCTACACCAAGGTGGCCATGTTCTCGTGGGGCGGAGGGCCAGCCTCGCTGGGCTTGATGCAGCGCGAGTCCATCGCAGCCGGCTGGGTGACCGAGACCGAATTCGCGGACGCCATGGCCATTGGCAACGCCCTGCCCGGGCCGATCGCCATCAAAGTACCGACCTATGTCGGCTACAAGTTGGCCGGGATTCCGGGCGCGATTTCAGGGATGGCGGGCAGCGCGGTACCGGCTTTCCTGCTGATGCTGGTGGTGGTCGTCTTTTTCTTCAGCGTCAAGGATAACCCGAAGGTAAAATCCATGCTGACCGCCGTGCGCCCGTTGATTGTCGGCCTATTGCTGTGGACTGCATATGACGTCGCTACCAAGGTCTTCAACGCCGACAAGATTGGCTGGGGCAAAGGACTCGCTCAAAACTGGAGCCAGGTGCTCATTGTGGCGGTCACGTTTCTGTTGTTGACGTTCACAAGCATCAGCCCCGTCTGGCTGGTCATCGCAGCCGCCCTGTTGGGGCTGGTCATCTATCGTTGAGATTGGCGTACAATTGAACCTATGACACACACACTCAAGATCGTCATCCCCACTGCCGGCTGGGCCACGCGCATGAGACCGCAGACCTGGTCCAAGCCCAAGCCGCTGGTCAGCGTGGCCGGCAAAACCGCGATGGACCACCTGCTCGACAGCTTCCACACCATCACGGACGAACTTCCCGTGGAATATGTCATCATCTACAGTCCCGGCCTGGGCGAGACACAGATTCCCCCCTACATGCGCGAACGCCACCCGGACCTGAAGGTCAGCTACGTGCTTCAGCCGGAGATGAAAGGCCAGTCGCACGCGCTCTGGCTGGCGCGCGAGCACCTGACCGGGCCGATGGTCATGTGCTTCTCCGACACGCTCATCGAGGCGGATTTCTCCTTCCTGACAAAAGAAAAGGAAGCCGTCGTGTGGGTCAAGTCCGTGCCGGACCCGCGCCGCTTCGGCGTGGCGGAGCTCAAACCCGACGGGCACGTCAAACGCCTGATCGAGAAACCTCCGACGATCGAGAACGACCTCGCCATGGTCGGCTGCTACTACTTCCCCAGCGGCGAGGCGCTCATCACCGCCATCGAAGAACAGATGAAGCGCGACGTCCAGCTCAAGGGCGAGTTCTTCCTGGCGGATGCGGTCAACATCCTGCTCGAACAGGGAACAGCCATGCGCCCGGAACGCATCACGACCTGGCTGGATACCGGCACGATCAGCGCCACGCTCGAGACCAATGTCTACATGCTCGACCACGGATGCGACAACTCTGCGGAGGCCGCCAAACGCCCCGGCATGACCGTCCTCCCGCCGGTGTTCATCCACCCCTCGGCCAAAGTCGAGGGTTCGGTCATCGGTCCGCATGCCTCGGTGGGAGCAGGCTGCGAGGTGCGCGGCAGCATCGTCCGGGACAGCATCCTGGAGGACGGGGCGGTGGTCATTGATTCGGTGTTGAGCGGCTCGTTCATCGGCCGGCACGCTAGAGTCAAGGGGCACGCCTCCGCGCTCAACACCGGGGATAATTCAAGTCTCCATCTTTAGTGACGAAATGGGCGGGACGAGGTGACATCCAGTCCTGCCTTTTTTTATATAAAGCCGTAGAATATTATGGAAGACTTGGTCGAATGCCGCTCGGAGTCGAGTTACCCTGAGAGGCCGGTGGCGCTGACCTGGGATGGAACACGTCACGAGGTGCAAACCGTCCTCAGCCGCTCGCGCAGCCCGCAGGGGATTAGTTTCCGGGTGCGGACGACCGACGGGCTGGTCTTCGAGCTTGAGTACCTCACCGCCACCGACGCGTGGCGCATCACGCCAGTTCAGGAGGATTGATGCAGGAAATCGGGAGCACCAAGTATCTCTCCAAGCGGGTCGCCGCGCTCAAGCCATCGGGCATCCGAAAATTCTTCGACATCGCCGCCACCATGAAGGACGTCATCTCGCTGGGCATCGGCGAGCCGGATTTCACCACGCCCAAGCCGATCCTCGAGGCGGGCATCCGTTCGCTGCAACGCCGGCGAGACGCATTACACCTCGAACTCCGGCAAGCTCGAGCTGCGCAGCGCTGTTTCAGAGCAGATCTTCAACCGCTACGGCGTGCGCTACGACCCGGTGGACGAGATCATCATCACGGTGGGCGTCTCGGAGGCGCTCTACCTGACCATGACCGCCCTGCTCGACCCCGGCGACGAGGTGATCATCCCCACGCCGTGCTTCGTCTCCTACCAGGCGGAGGTGTACCTGGCGGGCGGCGTGCCGGTGGAGATACCCAGCAAACTCGAGGACGATTTCCAGCTCGACCCGGACCGCATCCGCGCGGCCATCACGCCCCGCACCAAGGTTATTTTTATCGGCTATCCGAGCAACCCCACCGGGGCGGTCGCCGAGCGCGACAAGCTGCTGGAGGTGGCAAAGATCGCCGAGGAGCACGACCTGATGCTCGTCTCGGACGAGATCTACGACCGGCTGGTGTACGACTTCGAGCATGTCTGCGTGCCCGGCGCTGGGCGAGAGCATCAAACAGCGCACCGTCCTGCTGGGCGGATTCTCCAAGAGCCACGCCATGACCGGCTGGCGCATCGGCTATGCCGCCGGCCCGGCGGATTTGATCAAAGGGCTGGTGCGCATCCACCAGTACACCATCATGTCCGCGCCGACCACTGCGCAGGACGCCGCGCTGGAAGGCCTGCGCAGCGGCGAGCCCTACGTGGAGGAGATGGTGGCGGAGTATGACCGCCGCCGGCGGTTGATCGTGGGCGGATTGAACAAGCTCGGGCTGACCACCTTCGAGCCGCGCGGCGCGTTCTACGCCTTTCCGAAGATCGCCGCCTCCGGCATGGACGATGAGACCTTTGCCGAGACGCTGCTCAAGGAACAGCACGTGGCCGTGGTGCCGGGCAATGCCTTCGGCGCGGGCGGCGAGGGTTTCGTGCGCTGCTCCTACGCCACCGCCTACGAGAAGATCGAGGAAGCGCTGCAGCGAATGGAAAAATTCATGCAGAAGCACGGATAGCAACCACAGGGCGGAGGATTTTCCAAAGGGAACCTCCGCCCTTCTGATTTCAGCAGGAGGTGTCTGATGAAGTTACTGGGTATTGATATCGGAGGAAGCGGCATCAAGGGTGCGCTGGTCGAGACCCGGACGGGGGAACTGGTCACGCCGCGTTACCGCATCCCAACCCCGGAGGGTGCCAAGCCCAAGGCCGTGGCCGAGGTGGTCGGAGAACTCGTCCAGCATTTCAAGTGGAAGGGAGCGGTGGGGATTGGGTTTCCCGCGATCATCATCCACGGCGTGGCTTATTCAGCCGCCAATGTCTCGAAAAAATGGATCGGCACAAACGCCGAGGAACTCTTCAGCAAGGCCACGGGCTGCCCGGTGAGGGTGCTGAACGATGCCGATGCCGCCGGCCTGGCGGAGATGCGTTACGGCGCCGGGCGCAGGCAGCCCGGCACAGTGCTGGTCATCACCATCGGCACCGGGCTGGGGTCCGCCCTCTTCAGGGACGGTCTGCTCGTCCCCAACACGGAGTTCGGCCACATCGAGATGAACTGCGGCGACGCGGAAAAACAAGCGTCCGAAGCAGCCAAGATGCGCGAGAAACTCTCCTGGAAGGAATGGAGCGAGCGCTTCAACGAATACCTGCAGATGCTTGAGGCCCTGATCAGCCCGGACCTGATCATTTTGGGCGGCGGCGCGAGCAAGGAATCGGAAAAGTTCATGGACCGGCTTAACCTGCGGGCAAAAGTGGTCCCCGCCACCATGCTCAATGAAGCGGGCATCGTCGGCGCGGCGCTGGCGGCCGAGGAACTGGCGAAGAAGAAATCTGCCCGGAAATCACCGCGCAAATAAAGGGGGATGACCATGAAATTCCGCGTCGGGATCGAAAATAACAATGAAGGCCGTTCCATCGCATGGGCGGTGGAGCACCCCGGTTGCTTTGCTCATGGAGATGACGCCGATGGCGCGCTCGCCAACCTGCCTCGGGATGCGATTCAGAGATATGCCAAATGGATCGGGCAGCGCGAAACACCCTGGATGGAAACAGATACGAAATTGAAGTGGTGATCGACGATGACGTGGGATGTGTACTTCGTCAATGACGCACTGGAACGCGTACCCCAGGGAGATGATTCAGTACTCCGTCGAAGCCTGGTTCCAGTACGACTGGAAGCCCCTCACCGCCACGGACATCGAGCGCGCGTCTCAAGCTTCTCGCCTGGAGCCGGCAGGATCTGCTGGACACGGTCAAGGGACTCAGCCCCGAGAAACTCGCGCAGACCTATCCCGGCGAACGCTGGAGCATTGAGGGTATCCTCAAGCACATCGGCGGCGGGGAATGGTGGTACCTCGAGCGCATCGGGTTTCCGAACCCGGTCAGCGAAAAGGATGTACCGGCTGACCCCTTCGAAAGACTGGAGATGGTGCGCAGCAACTTCAACTACGTCCTGCCCAAGCTGGATGGATTGCACATTGTCGCCGGGCTGGACGGCGAGTTCTGGAGCCCGCGCAAGAGCCTGAGACGTGCCTTGTGGCACGAGCGCGATCACACGGAGCACATCCGCAAGCTTCTATAAACAATTCAGGACGGGCGATTGCCCGTCCTGATACTTTATGCTTAAGCTCTCTCAACCACCATCAACTGCCGTTTGAAGCGGTAATCGCCATTGCGCGAGAGCACCTTGCCGACCAGCTCCTCCGGCACATCCACCAACGTATGGCCGTCTTCTATATAAATGCGACCCAGGGTATGCCCGGGGATGTCGGCGTGGTGGGCGAGTGTCCCGACCACGTCGGCGGGGCGCAGGCCGTGGTCCCGGCCGAGGCTGAGCGACAGGCGCACCATGCCGTTCTCATGCGAAACAGGCGAAGCCGTGGCGTGTGATCCGCGCCCGGGACGTTTCTCCGCAAAAGGTTTTTCGCGGCGGACGGGTTTGCCCTCGCGCCGGCTGGATTCCGTCTTGCGGGACGATGAGGCCACCACTTCCTGCACGGGAGCGATCGGACGCTGCTTCTCATCGAGGCGGGCGACCTTCAACGCGGCCGCCGCTATCTCTGACGGGTCATGCCCCTCTTCGATCAGGCGCGCGACCAGTTCGCGTTCCTGGCGGTAGCGCCCGCGCCCCAGCCAGACCTTGACCTGTTCCAGCAGCTGATTCTGCCGCTTCTGGAGGATGTCCTCTTCAGTGGGCAGGGTGGCCAGGGTCAGTTTCTGTTTGATGAAATATTCGACGTCCTTCAGCAGGCGCTTCTCGCGTGGCGTCACAAACGAGATGGCGATGCCGGTCTTGCCGGCGCGCCCGGTGCGCCCGATGCGGTGGACGTAGATCTCGGGGTCATCCGGCAGGTCATAGTTGAAGACGTGGGAGATGTCGTCGATGTCCAGGCCGCGGGCGGCGACATCGGTCGCCACCAGCACCTTGACCTGGTTCTGGCGGAAGCGGTTGAGCGTGCGCTCGCGCGATTCCTGGCTCAGGTCGCCGTTGAGCACCTCGGCTTGAAAGCCGCGCTGGGTGAGCGCATTGGCCAGCTCGCTGGTGCCGGCGCGGGTGCGGGCAAAGATCAGCGCGCTGGTGATCTCCTCCATCTCGAAGAGACGGGACAGGGCGGCGATCTTGTCGGCGCGGTTGACGAGGTAATAGCGCTGCTCGATGGCGGCCACCGTCACCTGTTCGCGCTGGATGGCGATCGACTGCGGGTCGCGCATGTATTTATCGGCCAGTTGGCGGATGCGGGGCGGGAGCGTGGCGGAGAACAACGCCGTCTGGCGGCTGGCGGGAGTCTTGGCGAGGATGGCTTCGATATCCTCCACAAAACCCATCGACAGCATCTCGTCCGCTTCGTCGAGCACGACCGTGCGGACGGCGCTCAGGTCGAGCACCTTCTGGTCGAGCAGGTCGAGCATGCGCCCGGGGGTGCCGACGACCACGTCCACGCCTTTTTGCAGGCGGGTCATCTGCCGGCTGTAGGACGAACCGCCGTAGATCGCGAGCACGCGCACGTCGAGGTGCTTGCCGTATTCGTACACGGCGTTCGCCACCTGCATGGCCAGCTCGCGGGTGGGAGTCATGACCAGCGCCTGTGCGCGGCGCTGACCCGGTTCGAGGTTGTTGAGAAGGGGGAGGGCGAAGGCAGCCGTTTTACCGGTGCCGGTTTGGGCCTGGCCGATCACGTCCACGCCGGTGAGCATGAGCGGGATGATGGCAGACTGGATGGGGGTGGGCTCGGCATAGCCGCGTTCGGTAACCGCCTGCACCAGTTCGGGGCGCAGGTTTAAACAGAAAATTCGGTGGTCATCTTTTTCCTTTGTCTGGCGGTCCGCTGTTTCGCAACAGGCCGGACCTGGAAGACACTCTTCTGATGACTCCGCCGAAGTTTCCTGACAACACCGGTGCGCCTTCACAGGCGGCACCTGCCCATTGCAACAAAAACGCCCGACTCGCTTACATCGGGCAATCATTCGGAATAACCAAAACAATGTCCCTGAATTGTAGGCTTCTTTTCAGAAGCTGCGAGAGTATAACACGTTTTTAGGGAATTTAAAAAAACAATGCAGATAGTTAAGCTTATTCTCATCGGCTGTTTGTCCCATCCCCCATCCCCTTCCCAATGGGAAGGGGGGAAAGAAGCGAAAAAGATGTGTGTTCGGCGCTTCGCGCCTCCACACATCTTTTTCGCACAATATCCATCCATAACGAGCCACCTAAAGCCATGAATCCAAAACCAACTTATTGTGGTTTAATGAATTAAGAAGTCCAAACCCTACCACGGAGGGACGACATGCCACCCATCACAAAACTCAAAGGCGCCAACATGGACATCGACCTGGCAACTCCCGCAGGCACCATCACCTGGCAGCAGGACGGATGCCCCTGGAACGAAGCCGAAGGGAAAAAGGAACATCGCTGTGCGGTGAAGAATGTCTCCACTTGCCCCTATTTCTGCGGCGTGGAATACCTCGACACGCTCTTATGCTGCTATCCAAATGAAAATCCATTCATAGGAAGATGACCCGATGGATGCCTCCCTGCTCGATCAGTTGCACACCTTCATCATCCGCGCCAAACAAGCGACCTACGTGGGCGGCGGGCGGAATCTGCTCCCCTACCGTCTGGGCTCGCACGACCTGCAATTTATCGAGGGCGACTGGGCCTACCACGACAGCTACCTCGGCGAGAGTGATTTCATTGGCGAAGAGGCTGTGTACTACAAGCAAAAGGTCGTATGGGCGATGAACTATTTTGGCAGGATTCTCATCCCCGACAGGATCACCTCTGCGCAGGCCGGGGCGATGATCAAGTCCAGCCTCACCCGCATGTACGGCGAGGGACGCTTCCTGGGCGGGTTCGTGCATTCCGAGGGCGAGCTGACCTACGTCGATGCCAGCGAGGGCGACATCACCTACTTCACCGGCCGCGAATACATCCGCCGGGATAAGGAAGTGGTCTACGAGCTGGTCTACCACGGCGGACTGGTCAATTAATACAAATGTCATCATTTTGTGCGATAATATAATCATATAATCCAACATACAGAGAAAAGGATACTGCCTTGGCTAAAGTAAACTACAAATACGAGAAACGCCAGAAGGAACTGGACAAAAAGAAAAAGAAGGACGAAAAGCTTCGACGCAAACAGGAAAAGAAGACTGTTCTACCTGCGGAGAACACGGAGCCGCCGAAGGAATCCTAGCGCGTCCGATTTGGCGTGTATCAAAGCCCGGTCTGGTCAGCCCTTGATCCGGTCATGATAGTCGTACCTGGAGCGGCCGATGCGCCGCTCTTTTATTTCCTCTATGTTTTCATACTTCTTTGTGGTTAAATTCACCCATTATGGACAGCAAGACTCTCAACGTCATCGAATATCCCAAGGTGCTCGAACGGCTGGCTGCACACTGCGACTTCAGCGCTTCGCAGGCGTTGGCGCGCCAGCTCGAGCCGACCACCAGCTTCGAACTGGCCCGCGCCCGCCAGCAGGAAACGACCGAGGCGCGCAAGCTGCTCGCGCTGCACGACCTGACCATCGGCGGCGCGCACGACATCCGCGAGAAGGTGATCCTGGCAAGGCGCGGCGGGGTGCTGGACGCCCCCGACCTGCTGGATGTCAAGTCCACGCTGATCGCGTGCCGCGAGCTGAAGAAAACCCTCGAGAAGATGGAGCCGCAGTACCCGCGCATCGGCGGGCTGGCGCTCAGCCTGCCCAATCCGGTCGGCATCGTCGATTCCATCTCGCGCACCATCTCGGACAAGGGCGAGGTGCTCGACTCGGCTTCCGTTAAACTGGCCGGCCTGCGGCGCGAGATGCGCGTCGCCCACGAACGGCTGATGAGCCGGCTGCAGAAGTACATCACCGACGGCAAGACCGTGCCGATGCTGCAGGATACGCTCATCACCCAGCGCGACGGGCGCTACGTCATCCCCCTGCGCTCCGAGTTCAAGGGGCAGTTCAAGTCCATCATCCACGACCAGTCCGCGAGCGGGGCAACCCTGTTCGTCGAACCGTTGGCCGTCGTCGAGATGAACAATGCCTACCGCGAATTGCAGTTGGCCGAGCGCGATGAAGTCCGCCGTGTGCTGGCGGAACTGTCCGCGCAGGTGGGAATCGCTGCGGAGGAGATCATCCACGGTGTCGAGGCGCTGGCGGAGCTGGATCTGGCCTTCGCCAAGGCCAAGTACGCCGAGGAGATCCACGCCAGCGAGCCGCTGCTGCATCCGCTCGACGAGGATAAGAAAAAACCGGTCAAAGGGAAACCAGCCGCGGGTGAGAACGTCGCGCAGGACATCCAGACCCCCAATCCCGGCATCGTTATCCGCCTGTTCCAGGCGCGGCATCCGCTGCTCGACCCGCACAACGTCGTCCCGCTGGATATCGACCTCGCGCCGGGCACCTTCGCGCTGGTCATCACCGGACCCAACACCGGCGGCAAGACCGTCACGCTCAAGACCGTCGGGCTGATGGCGGCCATGGCGCAGTCGGGGCTGCACATCCCGGTCCAGTCCGGCTCGGAGCTGTCGATGTTCCACGACCTGCACGCCGACATCGGCGACGAGCAGTCCATCGAGCAGTCGCTCAGCACCTTCTCGGGGCACATCACCAATATCATCCGCATCCTCAAGGACGCGGACAACCGCGTGCTGGTCATCCTCGACGAACTGGGAGCGGGCACCGACCCGCAGGAGGGCGCCGCGCTGGCGCGCGCGATCCTCAGCCACCTGCTGGCGCGCGGTGTGACGACCTTCGTCGCCACGCACTACCCCGAGCTGAAGACGTTTGCCCACGGCACGCCGGGCGTGGTCAACGCCTCGCTGGAATTCGACGTGAAGACGCTGCGCCCGACCTACAAGCTGACCATCGGCCTGCCCGGGCGCTCCAACGCGCTGGCCATCGCCACGCGGCTGGGACTCCCGCAGGAGATCATCGCCGACGCGAAGAAGGAGATCAACCCGCTCGACCTGCGCGCCGACAAGATGCTGGACGACATCCGCCGCCAGCGCAACCAGACCAGCCGCGAACGTGAGAAAGCCGAGAAGGCCAAGCAGCGCGCGGACGCCACGCGGCTCGAGCTGGAAAAACGACTGGAGCACATCGAGGACGAACGCCGGCAGGTGCTTGAAAAAGCCCGCGCGGAAGGCGAGCTGGAAGTAGCCATCCTGCAGCAGCAGATCGACACACTGAAGGAACAGATGAAGAAAGCCCGCCAGCCGCTGGACGCCATCAAGGCTGTCGAAGAGCAGATGGAAATCCTGGAGGAGAAAGTCCAGCAGCCGACGGCGCGCCAAGCCGTGCCCAAGCAGGTTTCGCCCGGTACGCTCAAATTGGGCGAACGGGTTTTTCTGCGCACCATCAAAGCGGAGGGCGTGATCACGTCCCTGAGTGAATCAGACGCCGAGGTGCAGGTGGGCGCCCTGAGGGTGCGCGCCAAACTGGGCGACCTGGCGCGCCCGTCCGAGGAGCCGGAGGCCGGCCCACCGAAGGAAACCGGCCGCAATCGAAGAATCAAACAAGCAATTGCAAATATTGAAGCTGGGCCGTCCACCCACATCAGCATCACCTCCGCCTCCCCCGGCATGGAGTTGGACCTGCGTGGGCAGAACTCCGAGGATGCGCTGGCCATGCTCGACGATTATCTCGACCGCGCGTATCTCTCAGGCATGCCGTTCGTGCGCATCATCCACGGCAAGGGGACCGGCAAGCTGCGCGAGTCGGTGCGCGGGATGCTCAAGGACCATCCGCATGTGGCCTCGTTTGAAGAAGGACACCAAAGCGAAGGCGGCGCGGGCGTGACGGTGGCGAAGATGGTGAAGGATTAACAATGAAAATCCACCTCGTTGACGGCACCTACGAATTATTCCGCGCTCACTTTGGCGCGCCGCCGAAGAAGGCTCCCGATGGCAGGAAGGTCGGCGCAACGCTTGGGCTCCTGCGCAGCCTGATGCTGCTGTTGTCCGACCCCGAAGTGACGCATGTCGCCGTCGCCTTTGATCATGTCATCGAATCGTTTCGCAACAAGATGTACGCGGGCTACAAGACCGGCGCGGGTGTTGACCCGAACCTGCTGGCGCAATTTCCGCTGGCCGAAAAGGCCGCCTCCGCGTTGGGGCTGGTCGTCTGGCCGATGGTCAAGTTCGAAGCGGATGACGCCATCGCCACAGCGGTCGCGCGCTTCAAGGTCAAATCCGTGCAGCAGATCGTCATCTGCTCGGTGGACAAGGACCTGACGCAAATGGTGGACGGTGACCGCGTGGTCTGCTGGGACCGGCGCCGCGAGATTATTCTGGATGAGAAGGGTGTGATCGGAAAATTTGGCGTCAGCCCCGAATCGATCCCCGATTATCTGGCGCTCGTCGGCGATTCGGCGGATGGGTACCCGGGCATAAAAGGCTGGGGAGCGGCATCCACGTCCGCGGTGCTTGCGCGGTTCAAGCACATCGAGTCGATTCCACCCGACCCGAAGCAGTTCGGCCTGGGACTTGGACGCGCAACGACTCTGCTCGAGAACCTGAAAAAGAATTACGCCGATGCCCTGCTGTTCAGGGAGTTATCCACGCTCCGCAGGGATGTCCCGCTCAAAGAGACTTTGGACGATTTGAAGTGGCGGGGCGCCTATCCGCGTTTGAGGAAGTTGTGTCACGAATTGAGGGATGAACGAATCCCTGATCGGGTTTCACGCTGGCGGTAGATAATTATCTGCTCGCTTGGCGCAGGGGTAGGTCTCCATGGTTTCACAAAAAAACCTTCCGATTTTATGGCCTCGGAAGGTTTTTCTCTGCTCAACGATTGAGTCATGCCGGGACAGCAATACGCGCGACTTGCCGGCGGGGACGGCTTCGCACCAGATCGTAATTTATCTGCAGGTTCAGCCAGAACTCCGGCGTGGTCCCCAAAGCCTCAGCAAACAACCATGCGGATTCGGGGGTAATCCCGCGTTTGCCGCGCACAATTTCGTTTACACGCTGCACAGGCACACCGATATGTGCGGAAAACGAAACCTGCGTAAGTCCAAGCGGGTTCAGGAACTCTTCCAGCAGGATTTCACCGGGGTGAGTGGGGATGCGATTTTCAGGCAACATGGAACCTCCTAGCAGTGGTAATCCACCAACGAAACATCGTGTGCTCCGTCCTCCCAGCGGAAAACGATTCGCCACTGGTCATTCACACGGATACTATGAAAACCTTTCCGCTCACCTTTCAATGGCTCAAGCCGGTTGCCGGGCGGAGAGCTCAGATCGTCCAGCTTGTGCGCAGCGTTAATCACGTCCAACTTACGGAGAGCAATGCTCAGGACATCCTGCGGAAAGCGTCGAACGCGGGCTGTCTTCCTGCCATGGAAAAGGTCTGCGGTGGCGGCATCTCCGAAGGAGCGAATGGTCATTGATTGAATTTTAACGCTTTCACGGTAATCATGCAAGACCCCTTTTCGCTCCATTTTGCTAAGCGAGCAGGCACTAAGGTTTTGCTTTCGACGCTACAAAATCCAGCGTCCTTTCCTCGTAGCCATAATAATGCCGCCAGTATTCGTTCTCGGGCGTGAAGCTGTAGCCTTCGAGCTCCAGCCCAGACAGTCACCATCTCATCCCCCGGAATGAACATGAACTCGGAGCGGTAGGTCCCGTCCTTGCCGGTGACGGCGACGGCTTCCCCTTCATAGGACGCAAAGCTGCGATAAATTCTTACCCCCTCCAGCGGACTCCCGTCGAGGGTCACTCTGCCCAGTACGACAAGGCCAGTTTCCCCGGCGGGAGGAGAAACTTTAGTGACGGATTGCTCTGTGGGCAGCACCGTCGTAGCGATAGGTGATGGCCTGACCGGGGCAGATCCCCGCACAGGCGGACAAAACCAGGAGGAGTGTTAAGACAACCGCCACTCGTAAATGTTTCATCCGCACATCTTACCATAAACGAATCGCGATAAAATCAATGAGGAGGCTGCCATGGCTGAAAGAATCACCATCCCGCTACAAGACGAAGGCATGCTGATACTGCCGCCCGAACTGCGGACCCGGCTCGGGCTGAAAGCCGGCGATCTGCTGGACGTGAGCGAACTGGAAGGCGCGATTGTGCTGACTCCGCACCGCGTGCCCGCCCAAACGATGCCCGACCCGGTGGTGGACGACCCGCAATTCCAGAGTAAACTTAAGTCGATGCAGGATATGCTGGAGAACCTGTAAGGAGCGCAGCCATGTCCCTCGACGATGCCATCACGGATATGAAAAACAGGATCCTGGCGGTCAGCCCGGGTGCGGAGATCAAGGTGGTTAAGATGTCCGACGAAGAAGCCCGGTTATCGGCGTTTGCACCGAAGGGGGACCTCGAAGCGATCAAGGCAGCCACCCTGCAGCCGGCGATGGATTATCTCAACAAGGACGGTTTCGACATCCAGGTCTTTGCCTATGACAAGGATGCACCGCCGTTGAAAGGTTAAACTCCAACTTAAGAAGAATTCCGAATTCTAAAAGAATTCGGAATTCTATTTTATTAAGCCAACACGATTACGGCCGCGCGCCCAGCGTGACTGGGACGTCCAGCTGCTGGTCACCGCGCATGATCGTCAGTGTGACGACATCCCCGGGGCCTTTGTTCACGATGAGATACGAAAGCATCTCATCGAACGTCTTGACCTGCCGGCCGTCGATCGCGATGATCAGGTCACCGCCCGATCCGAGCCCGGTCTGATGTCATTCTGCGTGCCCGCCATCAAGCCCGCCTGTTCGGCAGGTCCGCCCGGCACGACGCTGGTGATATAGGCGCCGCTGAAACTTTTCAGACCCAATTGCTCCACGAGCTGAAGGGGCAGGTCGTCCAGCGAGGTGATGCCGAGGTAGGGATAATCGTACTTGCCCTTTTCGATCAACACCGGCACGACACGACTGATGAGGCTGCTGGGGATGGCAAAACCGATTCCGCTGTTGACGGGTTCGCCGGTATTATTGGATGCTTCGGTACGGATGGCGCGGTTGATGCCGATCACTTCGCCGTCCAGGTTGAACAACGGTCCGCCCGAGTTGCCGGGGTTGATGGCCGCGTCGGTCTGGATCAACGCACCGGCGCTGAAATTATTCAGCCCATCCTGCGTCTCGCGCATGGAATCCAGGGTGCGCCCCAGAGCAGAGACGATGCCGTAGGTCATGGTGCTGTCGAGCCCGAAGGGATTGCCGATGGCCACCACGAACTGACCCACCTTCAATTGCTCCGAGTCGCCCACCGCGAGCGGGTACAGCTCCCCGGCCGGCACATCCACCTTGATCACGGCGATGTCCGAATCGAGGTCGGTGCCGATGACATTTCCCATGACCTTGAAACCGGAGGGGAAATCCACTTCAAGCTCGGTCGCGCCTTCGACCACGTGGTAGTTCGTCACGACATGCCCGGCGCTGTCAAAGATGAAACCCGAACCCAGTCCGCCGCCCAGGTCGGAGACTGTCTTGATCGCCACCACGCCGGGGTTGACCTTGTCGAACAGGTTGACCAGGATGTCCTTGTCCGAGATCATGACATTGGTGTCCACCAC
The DNA here is from genome assembly GCA_963709295.1 of uncultured Chloroflexia bacterium. GTDB lineage: Bacteria > Chloroflexota > Anaerolineae > Anaerolineales > Villigracilaceae > JBGPQJ01. Next base: position 819,124 of record CAVPVW010000008.1, read on the forward strand.
ATCCGGGAGGATCGGCAACTCAATGTTCTGGATCTGTGTAGGGACAGTCAGTTCGGATAGCTGCGGCAGCAGCAACTCGCCGCTGAAGCGGCAGGCCGCCAGCCCAAGTACCAACAATGACATTACCAGTAATACGTAAAACTTTCTTTTCATTCTTTCTCCTTCGCGAATTATTTCGCCTTCTGTTTCCGCGCGGCTTCCTCGAGCAGAGCTTTCTGCTCCGAGGTCAAATTGCGCGGGATGTCGACTTTCACCTTGACGTACAAATTACCTTTCGCCTGCGGGCTTTTGCTCTGCGGCATGCCGCGCCCGGAGACACGAAAAACCTGGTCCGGTTGGGTGCCGGCGGGTATTTTCAAGTGCACCTTGCCGCCCAACGTCGGCACGTCCACCTCGCCGCCCAGCAGGGCAGTGAACACATCCAGCTGCACCTCGGTACGCAAGTCGCTCCCTTCGCGGACGAACTGCGGATGCTCGGCGACGGTGACCTCGAGGTACAGGTCGCTGCCATCCGGCGCGCCGCCCGGCACACGCACCTTCGACCCGGTCTTGACTCCCGGCGGGATGCGTATCTTCTTCTTGTGCCGGTCCAATTCCACCTGGCGGTAGGCGCCGTCGTGGGCCTCCTCGAGCGAGATGGTCACCGGGCTCTCATAAGCAGGCGCCGTGTAAGGCCTTTCGCCACGCGATGCCCGTCTTCGCTGATCCATGCCCCCCGGGGCCCCGCCGAAGATGCTGCGGAAGAACTCGGAGAACAGGTCGTTGATGTCGCCGCTGTACTCCACCCGGGTGCCGCCCTGCGAGGCCGTCCACTGCGACCAGTCGAATCCGCCCGGCGTGCCGCCGCTCTGTGTGTAGCGCTGGTAGGAAGAACCCAGCTGGTCGTAGCGCGACCGCTTTTGCGGGTCGGACAGAACCTGATAGGCCTCGTTGATCTCCTTGAAATTCTCCTCGGCCTTTTTATCGCCGGGGTTGCGGTCGGGATGATATTTCATCGCCAGCTTTCGGTACGCTGCGCGAATTTCATCCTGCGAGGCGGTCTTCGAGATACCCAGAGTTTGGTAGTAGTCCCTGTAATCCATGGCAAGCCCTCATTGTAAACATTGTAAGCCAGGCACATGCAGAGTCAAGCCTGAGGAGGGCTGCATTAACCAAACTCTTACTCACTCAGCGGTATACTTGCAAGGAAATTTATAATCCTCAATCATTAAAAGAGCATGAATCATGAAATCCATTTGTGTATACAGCGGTTCGGCGGACAGCATTCACGCGGAGTTTAAGGCGGCAGCACGCGAGATGGGCAGGCTGCTGGCCGAACGGGGCATCCGTCTCATCTATGGCGGAGGCAAGACCGGGCTGATGGGTGACGTGGCTGACGGGGCACTGGAGGCAGGCGGCGAGGTGGTCGGCGTGATCACTGAGGCGATGAACACCACGGCGCTGGCGCACCCCAACTTGACCCGCCTCGAGGTGACCTCCACCATTCATGAAAGAAAAGCGCGCATGTACGACCTGGCTGAGGGTTACATCGCGCTGCCGGGCGGATTCGGCACCTTCGACGAACTCTTCGAGACCATCACCTGGGCGCAGATCGGGTTACATGAGAAGCCGGTCGGGCTGCTGAACACCCGGCATTATTACGACCCCCTGCTCAAGTTGGTGGACCACGCGGAAAAGGAAAGGTTTATCTTCCCCGAGCACAGGCAGATCATGGTCAGCGCGGCGACGCCAAAGGAATTGTTGAAAGCCATGGAGGCTCACCAGCACCCGACCGAGGCGGTCAAACGCTGGTTGAGAGAGGATTGATAAAAAAAGGATGGTGAGTTTTTCCTCACCATCCTTTTTTTGAATAATCATTCGCTTATGGCTTAATCGTGACCACCACCGTATCTGTCTCGAGTGACTGGTCGGTGCGCACTACCTGCAACTGAAGCACATACAACCCATCCAGCCCGGAGGTATCCCATTCGCCAAGCAGGCCGTCCGTGACAGGCACGGTCAAGTCATCGCCAATCTGCACCCAGGACTGCGGATTCAATCCCTGCCCATACTGCAACCGGTAAAACAGGAAGTCCTCCCCTGCCGCAGTGCCTATGACTGATACCTTGCCATCGATTTCGTCGAACATCACCGGCGAGGCGATGTCTACACCCGGTTGGGGAGGCGCGGCCTGGATGGTGTCGTAGGTATCGGGCGGAATCGGAATGCCCTTCGAGACAGCCCACTCTCTGGCAGCAGCCGGAACGACCATGAACACCTTGTCATCCACCAACGCGGGCGGGGTGAAGATGGTCGCCAGCAGGTTCGTCTCGCGGTTGATGGAAAACTTGCGGTACAGATCATCAAAGTTCACCGGTTGGTTTCCTTCAAGGAATATCTCCCGTGTCACGAGCGGGCAGACATCGGTGGGCAGCAGGCCGGAAGGCGAGCACACGTCCATGGCGACCATACCCTGGGGCTGGGTCCAGCTGTCAGGGGGCAGGTCTTGCACAGCGTAGTTCATCAGCGCACGCCACAGCCCGGAGGCCGGCGCGGTGGGCAGAGCCAACTCACCGCCCATCCAGACCGCCACTGCCCGTGAGGGAGTGTATCCCACCGTCCACATGTCGCGGCCGTCCTCAGTCCCGCCGGACTTGATCCCCGCAGGATGGTTCAGGTCGAGCAGGGAAGCCGCCTCCGCGCCGCTGCGCGCCGTGGGATCGCGCAGGATATCGGTCATCAGGTAGGCAAGCTGCGGGCTGGCCACCGCCTGGACGTCAGGCGCCGCGGCTGAAAACCAGGGCGCGTGGTCCACGGTATCCACTTTCAACACCGTGGCTGGCTGCATAGTCTCGCCCGACTTCGAGCCGGCGAGCACGCCCTGGTTTCCGAAGACGCCATAGGCGCGCGCAACCTCCAGCGGGTTCAGCAGGGCATCTCCCAGCAGCGGGTCCGCTCTATTGGGCGGAATGTCGATACCGAACGGGTCGGCGATACGCGCCACGGATTCCGCACCGAGCTGGGTAAGGATTTCTGCTGCAGGTACGAGGTAATCGCTGGCCAGCGCTTCGCGCAGCCTCACCGGACCGTGGAACTCGCCGTCGGGATTCTGGATCCCCTCCGCAGTTCCGGACAAGCCGCCGGGGATATCCCATGCCAGATTGGCAGGACTCAACCCGCGCGCAAAGCCGGTCAGATAGATGAACGGAGTAGCCAGCGACCCGATGCGGCGCGCGAACAGGCTGCCCGGCCTGCCGGACGAGTCCATCTCGCCCACCAGCGCGAGCACCTGCCCGGTCTGTGGGTCGATGACAGCAGCGCTGGCAGACTCCTCCGCTGAAACTGTGCCGGGCGGAAGTGGCGGCAGGTCCTGGGCGGCGAGGCAGGGGCCGCCGTCTATGGCGGGCAGCGTTGAATCATCCCCGGCCAACCGGCGCAGTTGAGTCTGGACCGCACAGGCGGCTTAAATCTGCAGGTCGTAGTCGAGCGTGGTGACGATGTCCAGCCCGCCCCGCGCAACGCGTTCGCGGCTGAAGCGGGAATCCAATTGGGAGAGGACGAGTTCGTCGAAAGCGGGAGACAGGCTGAGAGGCGGCGGGCTCGGCTGGAACTCAAGGGCCGCGGACTCCACCTGTTCCGCCTGCGCATCCGACAGGAAGCCCTGCCCGACCATTTCATCCAGTAATTGCGCCTGGTTGGCAAGCGCGTCCTTCGGCGAGTCGAAGGGGTTGAGAGCGGGCACGCGGGCGACGGCTGCCAGAGCGATGGCCTCGGCAGGGTTGAGCTTGTCCACGCTGGTGCCAAAGTAAAGGCGGGCGGCGGCGTCCGCGCCAAAGGCGAAGTGACCGAAATCGGCGCTGTTGAGATACCACTCGAGAAGCTGGTCGCGCCCGAACTCGGCGCTGATCTGCGAAGCCAGCAGCCGCTGGCGCAGGTCGCGGCGCGCGGAAGGCGGCTCGTCCCAAAGCAGCAGGTCGGAGGCCAACCGGCCGGCGAGGTCGGGCTGCGACGCGAGTGTGGCGTCCACCAACTGCTGGGGGAATTGCTCAAGGAGGATATAGCGGCGCGGCGCGTCAAACGGCGAAAGGACCGCGATGACATGCTCCCCGCTGCGGTCGTAGAGGCGGGTCGGCTGAAGCAGCGCTCCATTCTGAGGATCAAGCAGGACTGGCAAGGCCGCCACAGTTGGCAAGTCGCGGGTAAAGGATGCCCAGGTGAAGGCTGCCGTCAGGATGGACGCCGCGATGAGAATGGTGATCACCAAGCCGATGCCAATGACCACGCCCCGGGTGCGTGATTCGGCACTGCGGCGGGACTGGTCGCGGCGTTCACGCCGCTGGCGGAGGATGGAAAGGGAGGATGGCATTTGGATTATCGCAACACATGTAGAGCGGGTTTTCAACCCGCCTTTCAGGAGTTGTCAGGCTGCAAGCCTGACCTACAATCAAAAAGCTACTTCAACAAACTCTGAACCCAGCCGAGCAGATCGACCGAAGGGGTCTCGCCGGTTACTGCGCCGTTCTGGCCGTTTACGAGAACATTGTAAGTCTTGCCTTCAACAACATAGCTGGTCAGCCAAGCCGGGACAAGGATCAGCTTGAACAATTCAACGGACATGCGCGAGGAGGACGGCCTGAAATTATCCACGCTGCCTTGCGTATCCAGCAGGATCTCCACCTCACGCTTCACCTTTTCGTAGACTTTCTTGCGCGCATCCAGCGATGCATCGGACATGGAAATCTCATAGACCTCGGCCGGCCAGTCTGAGAGAAAGCGCGGATCATAGGGCACGGCTTCGGCCATGCTGAAACCGGTGAGGGCATCCTCCAGCAGTTTACCGAGTTTGCGCGTCGCAGCCACCGGAACATCGGGGACGACCACCGGGTGTGTGTCAGAAATGGTCTTGACCACCACCTTGCGGTTGCGTCCCTCGCTTTTCGTAATCTGCGCGGTATATGGAATCTCGCCGCCCAGGTCGAACGACCAGACCGGAAGGTAGATACCCTTCGGCATCCCCACCTTGCCATCCGGTTTGACCTTTTTTTTCTTCGCCCAAGCCACCAGGTAGTGGGCAGCGTTCTTCTGCGGGAACGCGAACGGGATGACGCCGTCCGGTTCGATCAACTCGCGCGTTTCATCGATGGAGATGACATGCGGCGACCCGCAATAGGAACAGGTGGCCGAGATGACCTGCGGCGCGAGCAGGAAGGTTGCCCCGCACCCGCGGCAGGTGAACGAATGCATGGCGACCGGCTTGCGGTGCCCCTGAGCGGTGGCCATCGCCAGCAGGAAGTCCCGCTGAACCGGCTCGTCCGAGTCGAATTGGTCGGCCAATGTTTCATTACGGGAACAATGCTCGCAGTACAGGGAATTTCCATCGGGGGCAAAGATCATACGCGCCCCGCAGTTGGGACAGTCGAAGCGGTCGGCATTGGACGCCTGCACGCCGGATTCCTGCGCCGGGAGGCGGTCGGCGTCCACGATCTGCTCGGGCTTGAGCTTGCCGTCCAGGATCATCAACGCACGGCGCGCCTGGGCGTTGTTGCGATCCCAAGCCAGCACCGTCTCGAGCAGCTTTCGTTTTTCAACCGGATCGGTCGCCATCTCGCTCAGCAGAAAGCTGGCCTTGGCACGTGTCTCCTCGTCATCCACCACGTCCAGCGCGCGCTCGAGGTAGCGGCGGGCGAGGTCGTACTCCTTCGCTTTGTAATGGAAAACCGCGGTCTTGACCAGCTCGTTGTCGAAATCGGAGGGCATGGAGGTTCTATCTACTTTCCCTGTGGTTGACGGACGATGGCATCGGTCATGCGGGCCACACGCACCATCATCTCGACGTCGTGCACACGGACGATGTCCGCGCCGCGGGTGATGCCCACGGCCACGGCAGCGGCGGTCCCCTCGATGCGCTGATCGGGCGGCAGGTCGAGGGTGTAGCCGATGAAGGATTTGCGCGAGGGCCCGAGCAGGATCGGGAATCCCAGGCTGCGAATCTCGCCAAGGCAGTTGATCAGCTCGAGATTCTGCTCGACCGTCTTCCCGAAGCCGATGCCGGGGTCGAGGATGATGCGTTCGTCGGGGATGCCGGCGGCGCGCGCGAGGGTCACGCTCTCCATCAACTCGTGTTTGACGTCCTCGAGCAGATTGGCATACTCCATGCCGACATAGCGCCCGCCAAGCCGAGCCTGCACATCTGCGTTGCCGGGTTTGCTGCGGTTGTGCATCAGGATGGCCGGTGCCTGATGGCGGGCGGTCACTGCGGCGAGGTCGGGGTCCGCGCGGAAGCCCCACACATCGTTGACGATGTCCGCGCCGGCGTTGAGGGCGGCCTCCGCCACGGAGGCTTTGTAGCGTGTCGATGGAGATGAGCACGTCGGACTCGCGGCGCAGCGCCTCGATGACCGGCACGACGCGCGCCAGTTCCTCGTCCGCGCCGACCTGCTGCGCGCCGGGGCGGGTCGATTCGCCGCCCACGTCGAGGATGTCCGCGCCCGCTGCCAGGAAACGGCGAGCCTGCTCCAGGGTTCGGGGCAGGCTGTCAGATGAGGAGGAAGCTAAAAGCCCGTCGCCGGAGAAGCTGTCGGGGGTGACATTCAGGATGCCCATCACGTACGTGCGGGAGCCCCAGTCCAGCCGGCGGGTGCGGAGGGTCAGCGCGGAGGGCATGGAATTAGGCAAGCTGGTCGAGCGGGCGGCTGAGCCAGGCTTCGGCTTCGTCGATGTCGGTGAAGATTTTGATGGCGGCGCCGGCAGGACGTTCAGCCGCAGCGGCCACCTTCATGATGGCGTCCTTGTCGGCCTGGCTGGCCACCACCACCGCGGCACGGATGTTGCGGGTGGAGGGGTCGCTGTCCACTTCAATGGCGAGACGAATCGCCTTCTCGGGGAATTCCTTCACCTGCCGCAGGTCGTACAGGTTGCGGGTCAGGCGGTCTGAGTCGAAGAGATGCTCAAGCGAAAAGTCGTGCCAGTGCTTGAGGGTGGCGTCGGAGAGATCGGTAAAGGTCAACTGCATGCCGCCATCAGCGCGGCGCACGACGGTATAACCAATGCCGGGTGTGGGCGACCAGTTGAGGGGTTTGGGGTCGGTCATGGCAAGCCTCCTGAATGTGCGTTGATTATAACCTGACACTCCCCATGCCTAAAGGCAGGGGTTCTTGCTGGTCGCAAGCAACCTTGGCCTGTGTCAAAAACTCTACTCCACCACAAGGGTCGGAGATACATGGTCGTCTGGGCCCGGACGCAACCATACGACCCATACCGGGCGCGGGAGCAGATATTGCTCGCCCCGTTCACGTCGCGGTTGATCACAGCGCCGCAGCCAAGGCATGTATACACCCGCCCTCGCGGCGCACTGTTTGTCACGCAGCCGCAGCAGCTGCATGTTCGGGTGGAGTAGTCCTCCTGGATCTGCTCCACTCTCATTCCATACCGGGCTGCTTTATAAGCCAGATACTTTACGAACTTGCCATGCGCCCATTGGCTGATCTTCTGGTTCGCTCTCACCCCCAAGTCAACCTTATCCTGGATGTCGCGCACATCCCCGACCGCAATGGATTGCACCCTGTTCACTTCGCAGAACTCCACCACCTGGCGGCTGGCTTTGTGCAGGAGGTCTCGCTGCTGCCGGCAAAACCGTGCACTAGCCCTAGTCTTGCTTCTCAACAGCCTGCGGTGGCGCTTGGAGCCGGGCTTGCATCGATCGATCAGGGCTGTCAGAGAAGCGTGACGTTTGTTCCGCAGCCGCTTGACCGAGCGCAGCGCGCGCCCGGTGACGACTAGGGATGCTCCACTCTCGATCGTGACCGCCGCGATGTTGATTTCGCCCAGATCCAAACCCGCTGCCTGGCCGTATTCCCTGAGCGGCGGGTTGCGCTCTCCGGTGTCGATGGTCAAGCACAACTCATAGTGATCGACTCGCCAAGTCAGCTCGACCCTGTGGAGGTCCGCACCCAGATACTCGATCGGAAGGGGCAGGATGAGCGCAGGCACACTTTTTCCGTTGGACAGTAACAGCTTGCCATCCTCCGTCCGGTGAATGGCCGCTTCTTTCCACACAACCGTCTGGTACTGCTTGGGACGGTATGGATAGCGAGCCTCTGGATCGTTCTGTTTCAGTCGGCGGGCGGCATCCACATTGGCTTCCAGCTTCTGCGCCATCGCCTGGATGGTCTGGGAGTGCAGAGCGTACTGCCCTTTGAACCGCTTGCCCAGATCCACGGACGACAACCATTTTCCTGCCCGGCTTTCAATATGGGCTTGCATCATATCCATCCAACACCGTCCGGCCTCACGGCGCAGACCTTCGCACAGCGCTTCTTGCCGTCGGTTCAGATTGCGCAGCGGGAGCAGACGTACAAGGCAGGTGGTGTCAGCTGTTCGATAGCCCATTTCCAATGGCCTTCTGGTTCTCGATATTGTGTTTACTGATCGCCAGAGGAGCGCTCCCGACCATGGCAACGAAGTATGAATTTGTCCATCGTGCTGGCAGGTGGGTCCTCAGCCACAAGAATTCCTGGCGCATCCAACGATGAAAACCGAACGGTGGGTCTATTTCGCACAGCAGATGGATAGGGTCGGGCATCACTTCCATCTCGATGATGGTCGCTCGAAATTCCCGGGCGGTCTGGTTGATGATCTCTTTCAGGCGCACATCCACGCCGTTGACTAATACCTTGTGACGATATTTGGGGCATCCGACCCGATGATCTTTGCAGGAGTAGACAACGTTGTGGTTGGTTTTGAAATAAGAACTCATGTTCTGTATTATATGACCTGGAGTCTATAGAGTGCAAGACCCAAGATCCGGCGCTGCAAGCCGGCGCTTTCTATCCCCTAGCGTAAACGCCAGGGCTTTACCCCCGCGAGTTCCGGGGGTTACGGCGGGATTTGGTAAAGGAAAACAACCCTCACCGTCTACCCTCACCCCCAATTCCTCCCCGCTCCGTTCCGCTTCAGGGGACGCGTTTTCCTCAGGGAGATGGGGGTAGGGTTAGGTACGGCCAGCCGCGCGCAGGACGTACAACGCATCGGCAGTGACGAAGGGATTCATGCGGCGGATGCTGATGCCGCCCCAAGTGACGGGTGAATAGTTGCTCAACTCAGGCCGGGTCAGGCGCGAATACGTCTCCTCGGCCGGGAAGCCGCCATCCGGCAGACGCTTGGATTCGAGCAGGTCCAGCGCGGCCTTGCAGCGCGGGTCGCCGATGAAGCCGGCCTCCGCCATCACCTTCAACCCGAACAGGATATCGTAATGCCAGTAGCAGGGATAATGCAGCTTGACGAAGTGAGGGTCCATCACCGTTTTGCGGCCCTGGCGTCTGAACAACTCGCGCTTCAGAAAGATGTCCGCAGCCCTCTCGGTCACGAGCCACACACGGCGCTCGCCTGTCGTTTTGGCATACAACGCCAGCGCACGCAGCGGAATGAGCGATTCCATGAAGGAGGAGTTGATCGCCTCGGGATGCTTGTCGCAGTTCCAGCCGCCATCCGGCCACTGCCACTTGATAAGCCGCTCGACCAGCTCTGTCGTGCGCTCGTCCGCAAAGCCCAGGCGCAAAGATGACCAGATGGCATTGCCCTCCTGCGAGGCGCAGCGCCGAACACGGCCGTTGATCATCCGCACATAATTGCGCAGATGAAATTCGCTCAACCATTCCTCGAAGGTCTGGTCCATCATCGGACGAAGGGACTCATCCCCGGGCGGATAGCCCAGATCCGCCAGCAGGGAGAGGATCCAGTGCGAGCCATACCATTTGGTGTAGGGTTTGAAGCGGGAGCGCCCATCCGGACGGCGCCATGAGAGCAGATCACGGACAAGCTCAGAGTCTTTCAAAACTTTCGCAGCCTTCTTCGCAGCAGACGAGTTGGGAGCGTGTCCCTGCACATTGACCGCCAGCTTCCAGGCGAGGGCAGGTTCGGTTTTGAGGGATTTAATCAAGGCGTCCATGGAGATTCACTCCTTTCGTGTCCACATCCTTCAACAGGTCGCGGACAGTGCGTTTGAGAACAGGGTGCATCAGCTCCGGGGCGATGTCGTTCAGCGGGACGAGCACAAAGGCACGCTCGTGCAGACGCGGGTGCGGGATTGTGAGTTCGGCTTGCTCGAAGATGAGGTCGTCGTAGAACAGGATGTCAATATCGATGATGCGTGGTCCGTTACGGAAGGTTTTCTCGCGGCCCAGGTCGGTCTCGAGCTTTTTCAAAAAGACGATCAGCGCAAGAGGCTCGAGGTCGGTCTCGCCTGCAAGTGCCATGTTGAGGAAGGCGGGCTGGTCGGCGTAGCCCCAGGGCGGAGTCTCGTAGACGGATGAGAGCCCGGTCACACGCAGGGTCGGTGACAAGGCAGCGACAGCGCGGTGGAGGTTGTCCATGCGGTCGCCGAGGTTGGTGCCTAAAGCAAGATAGATAGTATGCATATTTTTTTACCACGACCCGCTGAAGTGCGCGGGGCAAGCGGACACAAAGGGTCACAAAGAAAATCGAGACCCTTGGTGTCCAAACGCTAAGACCCTTCGCGTTTTTGCGTGGCTTGTGGTGAATAGCTCTTATACTCTCTCAATAATCGTCGCCGTAGCCATGCCGTGACCGATGCACATGGTCTGCAAGCCCCAGCGCAACTTGCGCCGCTGCAATTCATGGACGAGTCGCGTCATCAGCACCGCACCCGTCGCGCCGAGCGGATGCCCGCGGGCGATCGCCCCTCCCTGCGGGTTGACCTTGTCCATGTCCGCGCCCAGCTCCTTCTCCCAGGCCAGCACAACGGATGCAAAGGCTTCGTTGATCTCGATCAGGTCGATATCATCGAGGCTGAGTCCCGCCTTCGCGAGCACCTTCTTTGTGGCAGGGATGGGGCCATCCAGCATCAGGGTGGGATCCGAGCCGACCGCCACGCGCGCCGCGATACGGGCAATTGGATTAAGGTTCAGCTTCCCCACCGCGGACGGTGACGCCAGCACCAGCGCCGCCGCTCCATCACTGATTTGAGATGAATTCCCGGCAGTGACGACTCCGTTTTCGCGGAAGACCGGCTTGAGCGCGGACATCTTCGCGCGGTCCGGCTGCAGGCGCACGCCCTGGTCGGACGTGAACTTTGTGCCGTCGGGCAGGTCGAGCGGCAGGATCTGCGGGTCGTCCTCGCCAGCCTGGATCGCCCTCGCCGCGCGGACGTGACTCTGGTAGGCGAAGTCGTCCAGCTCGTCGCGGGTCAGCTTCCATTTGTCCGCCATCATCTCCGCGCTCACCCCCTGGTGGACGAGTTTATGCCCGACATCGGGAAATTCGCGCGGGTAGTCGGCGCCCAGGGACTGGTGGGACATCATCTCGGTGCCACCGGCAACCACAATGTCCATGTCTCCTGAAAGGATGGCCTGCGCCGCAAAATGTACCGCCTGCTGGCTGGACCCGCACATGCGGTTGAGCGATACACCCGGCACGTGGACGGGGAATCCCGCTTTGAGCGCGGACAGCCGAGCCAGGTTCGCGCCCTGGTCGCCGATGGGTGTGACCACGCCCCACACCACGTCCTCCACGCGAGCGGACTCGACACCCGCCCGCCGCACGGCCTCCTTCAGGACGAGCGAGGCCAGCTCAACGGGTTGGAAGGGATACAGCGCGCCGCCGGGTTTTCCCTGCGCGGGGTCGGCGGGACGCCCCACGCCGACAGCCGTGCGAACTGCGGAGACAATGAAGACATCGGAATCGGACATGTTGCACATCCTTTTGGTTGCTTTTAGGGTTGGGGATGCCTATAATAATTACATACGTCACAATCATTATACGGAAAGATAAGTGAGAATACCAGCGGTGGAACCAAGCATAAACTCAAAAAGGAGACCCCATGAATCACATCGAAGGCAATTTCAAAGGCGTACGCGATATCAATATTTATTACCAGGCCTGGCTCCCCGACGGGGACGTGAAGGCGGTGCTGTTCGTCGTCCACGGGCTGGGGGAACACTGCGGGCGCTACATGAACCACGTCAATCGTTTCGTGCCGCTGGGCTACGCTGTCTACGGGCTGGACCATATCGGGCACGGCAAGTCGGGCGGGGGGCGCGAAGTCATCGACCGTTTCACCGATTTCACCAGCACACTGAAGATGTATTATGAAATGGTCACAGGCTGGCAGCCGGGAAAGCCCATTTTCATTCTCGGTCACAGCATGGGTGCGCTGATCACACTGACCTATCTGCTCGACCACCAGGCGGACTTCAAAGGGGCGGTCATCTCTGCCCCGCCGATTAAAGCCGGAGAGAGCATCACCGCCCTGACCATCACCATGGCCAAGCTGATGTCCGCCATCGCCCCCAAAACCGGTGTGCTGGCGCTGGACGCAAGTTTCATCTCCCACGACCTAGCGGTGGTCAAGGCCTACGCCGACGACCCACTGGTCTTCCACGGCAAGACGCCTGCGCGCCTTGGGGCGGAGATGCTGGGCGCCATGAACCGTGTCAACGCTGAGGTGAGCACGCTCACCCTGTCATTCATCGTCATTCAGGGCAGCCAGGACAAGCTGGTCGACCCGGACGGCGCGCAGATGCTGTATAACAAGGCCGGCTCGAAGGACAAGACGCTGAAGATCTACGAGGGGCTGTACCACGAGGTCCACAACGAGCCCGAGCGCGAGGTCATGTTCAAGGATTTGGAATCCTGGCTTGCGGCGCACGTCTGACAAAATACTGGCAGAGGAACCATGAGTTGGCAGGCAGTGCTCCTGAAAACCATATTCCGGGCGCTGGCTTTCTTCGCCCCCTCCGGCGACGAACTGAATATCCCCAGGGCGCGGGCGATTCTGGAAAGGTATACAAAGGTCTTTAAGCCGCTCGGGAAAGCGGAGGTCACCCGTCTGGATGCGGACGGCGTCCCGGCAGCGTGGGTCATTCCATCCGGACTGGAGACCAGGCGGACCATCCTTTATCTGCATGGCGGGGGCTACAACGCCGGTTCCATCACCTCTCATCTTCCCCTGACGAGTAACATCGCCCTCGCAGCAAAGGCGCGCGTGCTGGCCATCGACTACCGTCTCGCGCCTGAGCACACATTCCCTGCCGCAGTGGAGGATGCGTTGGCTGCCTATCAGTGGCTGTTGAATGAATCGACTCCGGCAAATCAAATCGTGGTCGCCGGAGACTCGGCGGGCGGCGGGTTGACCCTGTCCCTGCTGCTCACCCTGCGTGAAAAGGGACTGCCCCATCCGGCTGCGGCAATCTGCCTTTCCCCGTGGACCGACCTGACCTGTTCGGGGGAATCCTGGGCGGGCAACGCCAAAGTGGATTTCATGCTCAAGAAGAGATCCACCTTCAACGCCGCTAAACTCTATCTTGGGGACGCAGACTTCCGGTCACCGCTTGCCTCCCCGCTTTTCGCCGACCCGGCCGGGCTGCCTCCCCTGCTGATTCAGGTCGGCTCGGAGGAAGTCCTGCTCTCCAACTCGACCCTTTTTGCCGAAAAAGCCCGCCTCGCCGGTGTGGACGTCACGCTGGAAACCTGGAAAGGGATGCAGCACGTGTGGCAATACGCTGCCAGCATGCTCCCTGAGGCGCGCCAAGCAGTGGCGCGGATCGGAGAATACATCACTCAACATTGCCCGGTATAATGAACCACGGATAATAAATTATATAGAGAGGAAATTATTCCATGAAAAAAGCAGACCGCAACTCCTTGATCGTTTTTCCTGTATTGATCATCATTGGTGCACTGGTCGCCTACGCCGGCAGCCAGGGGGGCAGCACGTACAACGGCATCCCCGTCTTCGCCCTGTGCGTGGCGCTGGCCTTCGTCATCCAGTGGATCGTCTTCATCCCGTCCTACCTGAAGCAGACCGAGAAGTTCTTCGACCTGACCGGCAGCCTCACCTACATCTCCGTCATCACCATCGGGCTGCTGCTGAGCGGAAACTACGATGCGAGAGTCGTCCTGCTGTGGGCGCTGGTGATCATCTGGGCCGTCCGCCTGGGGACCTTCCTCTTCCGCCGCATCAAAAAAGCCGGCAAGGACGACCGCTTCGACGAGCTCAAGCCGTCCTTCATCCGCTTCCTGAACGTCTGGACCATCCAGGCGCTGTGGGTGACGTTCACCTTCGCCGCGGCGCTTGTCGCCATCACGACCACCGTCCGCAAGGGGCTGGACGTGTTCGCCGTGATCGGCCTGCTCATCTGGATCTTTGGATTTACCTTCGAGGTCATTGCCGACAGTCAGAAGAACCGCTTCGCTGCCGACCCGGCCAACAAGGGGAAGTTCATCCAGACCGGGTTGTGGTCCAAATCCCGCCACCCCAACTATTTCGGCGAGATCATGCTGTGGGTCGGCGTGGCGTTCATCGCCCTGCCGGTGCTGACGGGGCTGCAGTGGGTCGCGCTGATCTCCCCGCTGTTCGTCGCGCTGCTGCTCACCCGAGTCAGCGGCGTGCCCCTGCTGGAGGCCAAGGCCGATAAAAAGTGGGGCGGGCAGGCGGATTACGAGGAATACAAGAAGAAGACGCCGGTGCTGCTTCCGAAGCTATAAGCATGGCCCTTTGAGGGTTATCATGAACACTCCGATTACTGTCACCGCAAAATCGCGCTCAGTGGTCGTCTTTTTCCTGCTGGCATTCGGCATCTCCTGGGCAGTGTGGATTCCCGCCGCGCTGGGCTCTTACGGATTAATCCCTCCCCAGTTCAGTTTTGCTCCATCGCCGCTGTTAGGCGCTTTCGGTCCATTCATTGCCGCATTGATCACCACTGCCATCTTCGACGGCCGCGCAGGCTTTGGCTCCCTGTTCAAACGCTTTCTGGTGTGGCGCGTCAACATTCTGTGGTACCTGTTCGTTCTACTCTGGCCAGCCCTTTTCTCGCTTTTCAAAACAGGCATCGCCGTCCTGATGGGCGCCGCCATCCCCGATTTTTCCCAGCCGCCTTTTGTGGCGTTGTACCCCATCCCTGCCGTGGTGAAGGACGCCGTCCCATTCGTCGCGTTCCTGCCCTTCGTTTTCCTGCAGCAGATGCTGCTCGGCAGCTCGATGGGAGAGGAGCCGGGCTGGCGGGGGTACGCCCTGCCGCGCCTGCAGAATGGACGCAGCAGCCTGATCGCCAGCCTGATGCTCGGCTTTCTGTGGGGCGTCTGGCATCTCCCCAATTGGCTGACGAAGGGAAATCCTGTCGGGCAGGGTTCGTTGGGATGGGAAATCCTGGGGCTGATGGCAACGACTATCCTGTTCACCTGGGTGTTCAACAACACAAAGGGCAGCTTGCTGCTGGCACTCCTTTTCCACACCTCGATCGCCGTCACCGGGCTTTTCCTTGCATCAGCAGAAGTCCCTTCCTGGCTGGGCGTCGCGCTCAATTGGGCAGCGGTTGCGGTGGTCGTTGCTTTTTTTGGTGCGAAACGTCTCTCTCGAAAAGAGTGATCATGCTTTCGATTTCAGCGACCGATCAATGGCGGACCTCCCACCCCGGCGCGATCATCGGCCTGTTGGAGCTTTCCGGTGCGGGCGGTGTCCGCTCCTCACCCGAGCTTGAGGCCCGCAAACGCGAGCTGGAATCGCGCCTGAGGCAGCAGTATCGGGGTTTCACGCGCAAGGATTTCCTCGCGCTGCCCATCCTTTCCGCTTACGACCGCTACTACAACCGCTTCGACAAGACCTACCATGTCCAGCTGCAACTCGAGTCGATCGTGCTGAAGGGCAAGAGCCTGCCTGCCGTGTCCCCGCTGGTGGACGCCAACTTCATGGCCGAGGTGGAGACGTTCCTGCTCAGCGCCGGGCACGATGCGGCGAAACTGGTCCAACCGGTCGTCATGGACGTTTCGTGCGAGGGCGAGTCCATGATGCAGATGAACGGCGTCCCCAAGGTCATCCGCGCGGGAGACATGATCATGCGCGACGCGGACGGCCTGGCCTGCTCCATCCTTTACGGGCAGGACAACCGCTCCCCCATCTCCCCCGAGACCTCGCACGTGCTTTATGTGACCTATGCCCCGCCGGGCGTGCCGGCCCAATCCGTGGAGGCGCACTTGAGAGAAGATCGAAGAGAACATCCGGATTTTCTCAAAGTCCGCAGTCCTCGAGCAGCTTCGCCTGCTAACTGGCGGAGGGCGGTTGACGAGGAGGTCTTGAATGGCAACCAGTCAATCCACACTGGATAAGGTCAGGGTCTTCAATAAATATGTCACCAATAAAATCCTGATCCATATCGCTGGCCGGGACTTCGGTCATTTCGCGATCCTCACTCACGAGGGGCGCAAGAGCGGAAAGAAGTACAGAATTCCCATCATCGCCGAGCCGCTGGAAAACGGCTTCGTCATCGCCCTGACCTACGGCAAAAAAGTGGACTGGTACGAAAACGTCATGGCAAAAGGGGGCGCTTCGCTGCATTGGAAGCACAAGGACTTCACCCTCGTCAATCCCCGGTTCATCGACTCCGAAACCGCCCTGGCCGCTTTTCCTGGCAGGCTGCAGCCCACGCTGAGAAGAAAGGTTGAATTTTTTCTCAGGCTCGATATTCTAAAGTAGGCAGGCGGAACAGCCTGCGCGGCCTTAGTGCTACCCTAAAATTCGCAAGATTACTATTCAAGTTTAGGCGTCAAATTAATGGTTGATTTTTTTAAGGGGCAAGGTTGGGCGTGATCTGTCCGGTGGAGCTGTCAAAAGTGAAGGTGATACTCTCCGCGGCGGACCCGAAAAGGTCACCACCCCCAATTTTCTTTTCGCCTGCCAACGTGAAGACCGTACCCGTCGGAGGGTTCCCGCTCACGCGGTAAAGCACCCTTCCGCCGCCGGGACAATTGTGGAACTTGACTGTACCTGCCAATTGCCCGGTCTGCGGGTCTTTCATCAGGTCCACCGACCAGCGGTAAATAAAGGTCCCCTCCGCCTCATCACATGCCGATCCATACCATCCCCCGACCACTTCGGCAGAGCTGACATCCTTCTGGTCGGCAGGCTGAACTGGCTGATCGGCAGGTTGTACTGGGGCTTGATCATCTGATGGGGGAATTGGGACTTGAGTAGCTGCAGGGGAAGTTGGAGCTTGGTTTACTGTAGTAGGGGAAGTTGGAGCTTGATTATTTGGAGGGGGAACATCTGGGAACGTTTCAGGAATTGGCGCACAACCCACAAGGCTGGCGATCAGTAAACCTAAAAGGATCGCGGCAAACACTATTTTCTTTATGAAACGCTGGGACCGATCAGGATTAGTGTTCATCCACCGCTCCTTATGGACTGCGATCAGGTCATGTAGTGAATAACATTTTATGTCAATTAATTATAGCACGCGCAAAGATAAAGGAAAAAACCGCTCATCCAATACTATGAAACACATTGAATGTCAGCAGCCCAATCATTATAATGAATGAGAATGAGGTCCTGCGTACCGGCTTCATCAGGAGATGATTATGGACAACCGACTTTGCTCTCTTCGAACGCTATTTCCTCTGGTTGCATTCCTGCTCCTGATCCCACTCGCATGTACATTTCCCTTCACCCTGCCAACCGCGCAAGGGGTCACCAATCCGGCTTCCGCTGCACAAGGAAGCACCCGTAAAAATCCGCTCCCGCTGGGTACGCTTATCTCCATTCCGGGATGGGATATTGAAGTGCGGGAGTTCGTGCGGGGGGAGGCAGCGCTTAATTTCATCAACACCGCCGATCGGCAGGCTGAAACACTTCCCCAGGGACAGGAGTATGCGTTGGCTAAAATATTCCTTCGATCCACGTCGCTGGATGATGGTCCCCATTCCCTCGGAATATCTGAGTTATTCATTACCGGCAGCCATAACGTGAAATACGGGGATACCATGGACAGCTGGCCTCAACCGGAATTTTTGTTTGAAGATATGTATACCGCTGAAGCCGTGGAAGGATGGATCGATGCGGTCATCCCCACGGATGAGCAGAACTTAATGGTCGTTCTAAATGTATTTGATGACGACAATCGCTACACACGCTTCCTGGCCCTGGAGAATGGGGCTTCCATTTCTCTCCCCGCAGAGTCTGCCAATCTCAAACCGAATGAATTGGGCGTAGACTCTTCCAACCCTGCGGCTCCCGGCCAACAGGTGATTATGCCCGGCTGGGAAATTACTGTACTGGATTCCATCAGGGGGCAGGAAGCTGAAACAATCCTCGGAAAGGATAATTCGAATTACTCACCGCCGGAAGCAGGGATGGAGCATCTATTGTTGAAGATAAGGCTGCATTACATCAGCCCGAATGATTATCCGACCTGGGTAGGTCGGGAGCTTTTTTATGCTGTGGACGAATCCGGTTATAAGATCGGGGGAGAGTGGATCTATACACCCACGCAATCTGACCTGGTTTGGCTTTTTGAAACGATATTGCCCGGTGTAGAGCTGGAAGGCTGGGTCCCGGTAACCATCCCTGCAGGAGTCGAACCGGTGGTCATCACTTTTGATCCGGAAGATTACTCATCCGAGCGGACAGGCGAGTACATTCGGTATCTGGCAATCGAGTAGTGGAGCCTGGCCGCTTTTCCACCTCGGCTGCAGTCTGTGCTGATGAGAAAGGTCGAATATTTTCTCAGGCTTGATATTCAACAATAGGCAGGCGGAACGGCCTGCAGCGCGCTGTTGAGGAGCGGATGATTATCCGGCTGCGCCCCGCGCCGGAATGATAGGATCTGTCCACTAATGTCATAATCTTCATGAAGAAAGTATGCCTGCTAAAAAATCCGCACCAAAGAAGTATATTCACTATCACAAGGACGGCAGCCTCTGTGCCGTCGGGCAGACCATCGACGGAGTCGCCACCGGCTACTGGGAGTGGTTCCGCAAAGATGGCACAAAGCTCCGCTCGGGGACCTTCGAAAAAGGGGAACAGGCCGGCATCTGGACCACCTATGATAAGAAAGGTAACGTCTACAAGGTGACCGAAATCAAGCCCAAAGGGAAGTGATTTATCCCAAGCGGGTCCGAATCCTTTCAGAGACCATCAGGAGGTTTGAATGAGCTCAGGTAAAAAAGCACTCGCCATCATCATCGGGATCGGTGTGGTCCTTCTGCAGCTGATCATGACCCAGTTAGTAACCTTCATGGTCTCTCTGCTCATTCCGGACATTGAGGCTTTTCAAAAGACATACCCTGTTTTCTTTGCGATCATTGTAGGCGCCACCTTTTCGGTGGGTATTTACCTGGCTGGGTGGCTGGCGCTGAAATGGCGCTGGCTGAAACTGGAGCCGAAGTACACAGCCCGGTTGTCGGGTACGCTACTCGGTGCATACTTGCCATTGATCATCGCCCTGTTTCTTCACCCTGCCATCGAAGCTGGGAATCCATTCCTCGGCATTTCCATGATTGCAGGCATCCTGGGCTTTTACGTCGCTGGATGGGTCAGCAAATAATCGAGCACCATCGCGCAGTGTGATGAGCAGTCTGAAAAGTGCTTGATTTCACAAGTAGGACGTGATACATTCTAATAAATGAATACATGGCACACATTGCATGAGGATTACCCCAGGTCCTGATCGTCATTGATTTTTCATTGCTGGACCCGGAAACCACAGAAGCGAAACCGTCTGCAATCGGTTTCGCTTTTTTGTTCGCCTTGTCTGAGGCGGCAGGCTGATTCCCGTACAGGTCGTGCCGCCAACGAGCAACGGAGGTCCGATGCCGGATGAAGAGCAGCAATCTCATCAAAACATGGAGGAATGCCGTCAGACCCATGGACAGCAAAGGCGTTTTGGAGCCAACACTGAAGCCGAGGGCGATAGTGCAAAAGCTGCTGGCGGCGGGAGCGTGAAAACCGTCGCCCTTATCGCCGGCGGAGGCGCCGCTCTCGTTCTGGGTGCAGGCATCTTGTTATCCGCCATCTACTTCTTTCAAATCCGGGCGGACAAAGATCCATGCACCGAACCTGGAGGCATAGGGTGCAAGGTCAGCGTTCGAGCCTACGAGACGTCTGTTTACTCCGACATCACCGACGTCTTCCCAACATGGTTCACTGAGATGCCAACCGAGACGGAAAGTCCTATCGCCCAAATCGTCCTCCCATCCACTTCATCACAATTGCCGGCCTGCGAGTCCCTGCCGGACATGGAGAGTCTGGGTCTCACCGGCGAAGCCCAGAAATGGATGATCGGAAAAGGCATGGAGCTGGCGGAAAAGCTGCCCGGATACTTCAGCGAATGGGCCAGGCAGGGAGTCCAATTCGGCGCCGGTGAGACATCCGAAATGCAAGGCGGGGTCACCGGGGTCATCGACCAGGATGTCGCTGAGGGCGAGGGCATGGTGGATCAGGATGACTCGCCCGGCTCGGGCATGTCCATCCTCGTTGAGTTGGTCTATCCTTCCGGGACATCTGACGCGGCGCGCTGGGTGTTCCTGATCAAGTCACTGCCTGAGGGGCAGCCTGCCAAAGACGACGCCGGCACTCCGGTCCCGACCCAGGCCGCCGGCAGCCTGGGCGGAGGGTATTCCTTCATCCTCCGGGGCGAACACTATAATGCGGAAACGGGTCTATGGGCGCCGGTCTGCGAGGACAGCCTCTTGCCTCCCCAGGCAACTCCGGCAAGCGGACCGGTGATCCGCATTTTGACGAACGCCAGGTGCCGGCAGGGGCCTTCAACAGTCTATCCGGTGGTGGCGACATTTCCAGAAGGCGAGGTGCTCCAGGTGACCGGGCGGAATCAAGCCGGGACCTGGTGTCAGGTGGCCCTCATTAACCGGCAGGGTGTCTGCTGGGTGGCGGGAAATCTGGTGGACCCGCCCATTTCTCTTCTCAACCTTCCCGTTGCCTACGCTCCCCCTCCTCCAACCGCCACCGAACCGCCCAAACCCGGATCGCAGCCGGCCACCGGGTTTTGGGTCACGAATAATCCGAATTTTCCCAACGGAATTTGCCAGTTGACATGCGGTGTGAACGACTCGCCCTGCACACCCTGCACGCCTTAGTTGCTAAATGGAGAATGGAATGAAAACGAGGACTGAATTTTCCACAACAATACTTTCAATATGCACGCTGCTTGTCTTCGCCCTGTTCTCCTGCGGACCGTCGAATCCCTATCCGCTCGGGGAGCCGGGGCAATATGATTTCGGCACAAAAGGTGGCTTCAGTCAGGAATATTTATTTGAAGACTCCAGCCGCGACGGCCGCAAGATCGGCCTCATGATATGGTATCCAGCCAAACTGCCTGAGGATGCCCCTCCCAGCGACTATAACATAGACGCTCCTCCGGACCTCAGCGGTGCGCCTTATCCGGTGATTCTGGGATCGGCAAAGGTAGGCAGCATCTTTGGTCCGCATCTTGCCTCACAGGGATTTGTTTTCGTTGGGGTTAAGGGATTGGATAACTATGCCGTGTGGGATGAGAACCTGTTCAACCAGCCGCTCGATATCCTTTTTGCCCTGGATCAGGTGGCTGCGAATCCGCTCAAAGGCTTGGAGGGGATGATCGACGCAAACCATGCGGGGGTCATGGGGTATTCCTTCGACGGTTACAATACCCTGGCTGTAAGCGGTGCGCGCGTGGAGCCTGAGCATTACCTTGATCAATGCGCGAACTTTACCGAACGCTTTCCAACTCTTCCAGATGGCGCAAAGAGTTATTTCTGCGATCTTTCTCAACGATGGGATGAATTCTCCGCCAACGCCGGTCCCGGTCTGACCGACAGCGGCGACGGTTTGTGGCAGCCGATGACCGACGAGCGCATCCGCGCGGTCATGCCGATGGCCCCGGATGGCGCCATGATCTTTGGCGAACAAGGACTGCAATCTGTCGATCGTCCAACATTGATTTTAGTGGGAACGGAGGACCTTGGTTGGGATGAGTACAACCGAGAATCAACTTATATCTATGACCGTCTTGGCACACCCGACAAGACACTCATCTCTTTTATCGGCGAAGATCATTCTATGATTTTTAGAGAAGAACCGCTTGCGAGAATGAAGCATTTCGCAGCGGCTTTCTTCGGATATTACCTGCAGGGACAGGAAGAGTATCAAAAGTATTTCTCGGAGGACGTTGTCAACCATCTGGAGAACATGGCTTGGGGCGTATATAACGGAGAATAAAATACCGCGTGGGGAAGTTTCTTTGCCAGTTATAATGATGAGACACAACTTTAGGAGTATTTATGACGACACTTTCCCGCGAATCTCTCAACCGTTACTGGCAGTACGCCCTCTGGCTGGCGCTCTTCACCATCTTCTACAACCTGGCTGAAGGGCTGGTTTCCATCTACTTCGGCGTGCAGGACGAAGCCCTGACCCTCTTCGGCTTCGGCATCGACTCGTTCATCGAGGTCCTGTCGGGGGTGGGCATCCTGGTCATGGTGACCCGCATCCGCCGCAACCCCGATACGCCGCGCTCGCAGTTCGAGCGGACCGCCCTGCGCGTCACGGGCACGTCGTTCTACCTGCTATCCGCCGGCCTGGGCATCTCCGCGGTTTACAACATCATCACCGGCCACCAGCCCGAGACGACACTGCCCGGGTTGGTCATTTCACTGATCTCCATCGCCATCATGTGGCTGTTGGTGACAGGCAAGCGCAGGGTCGGCCGCGCGCTCGAATCGTCCCCCATCCTGGCGGACGCCAACTGCACGATGGTCTGCATCTACATGTCGATCGTTTTACTTGCCTCGAGCGTGATCTACCAACTCACCGGCTTTGGCTTCGTGGACAGCCTCGGAGCAATTGGCCTGATCTACTTCTCGGTCAATGAGGGCAAAGAGGCCTTCGAAAAAGCCGCCGGCATGGAATGCGCTTGCGACGAGGATGAAAATCACGAGAAGGCATAAGGCAGCCTGATTTATTATTGTCATGGAGGTGGAACATGCCCGCCAAAAAATCCGCAGCAAAAAAATACATACTCCATCACAAGGACGGCAGTCTCTGGGCAACCGGGCAGACCATCGACGGGGTCGCCACCGGCTATTGGGAGTGGTTCCGCAAGGACGGCTCCAAACTCCGCTCGGGATGGTTTGAAAAAGGCGAACAGGCCGGCGAGTGGACCACTTACGATAAGAAAGGCAATGTTTTTAAAGTGACCCAAATCAAGCCAAAGAGCAAGTGACTTGAGCTTAATCCAAGCGCAGCAGAGAAAAAATCCCTGCTGCGCTTTTATTTTTATTTATTCCTAATGACACTAATCAAAGAAATCTGCAGGGTATTCTCCCACCAGCGGTTCATCATCGCGGATGGCCAGCAGCACCGAGGCCTCTCCCGGATAGTATAGAATCCCCGACGGGCACGAAATGACAAAGCCGTCGTATTCCGAATTGAAGCACGCCCAGCACCCGCCCCCAGGCATCGCGCATTTCAACCAGCGGATCGCCAATCTTGACCAGTGTGCCCGCCTCGACCAGGTGATGCACGATACACGATTCAGCCACGCGCGCCACGCTGCGCCGGCGGGTGGGAAAACCCGGGTCGACGATCTTGATCCCGGTGATCGGCTCCGGTTCGCCCGGCAGCATGCCTGCCCAGCGCATCACGTTCCGCAGCCCGGCCATGCCCGCCTCGACCGTGGCCTTCAAGGGAGTGTAGGAGCTGCTCAGCTCGGCTGTCAGCGCAGGGATGCCGGCTACTGTGGCGATGGAAGCCGTGGAGGAGCGGTGCAATTTTTCATCGATGTACTTTCCGACGGAAAAATCCGCCGTGATGGTGTGCCCGTAAGCTTTGGCCATCTCTTCCATTTTTTTGCTGACGGCTTCAGCGCGCTGTTTGCCTGCCTCGTCGCCTTTTCGGTACAGCACCCGGTCGCGGAAGACGAATGATAGCGAATTGATGCTGATGCAATGCAGATCAAAGAACAAGGAGGCGGACTTCTTGATCTCCTCGAACAGACGCCCGTAAGCCTGCTCCAGCGCCGAGGGAGGCGCCTTGTCCGGGTCATTTTTGGGAGGGCGCCCGTCGGGGAACAGGCGGTTGGGGTCGGTGTCGTCGTAGTACGCGCGGCGCTCGAGGGTGCGCAGCCCGGCCGGGTTCAAGGCGGGGACGGCAACGATGGTGCCTCGCAGTTCGCTCACCAGTTCCGGGGTGATCAGCTTGTGGATGACCTGGATGCCGGCGTGCTCGATGCCATGGATGCCGGCGGTGATCCAAAAGACCGGACCCTCCTCGTTCCCTTGCGCGAGGATGACGGGCAGCCTGTCCATGCCCCCGACCGGGTGCCGGACAAGGTCATATTCTCCATAGGTGATTTTTCCACGTTCTGCCTGGGCGGTTCCTAATGCAAGGGTCATGAGGCTCCTTATTTTTTTACCTGGGTTCACGGGCAGAGGGTCACGGTGAGTGACTGCTGGATTTCCTCGCCAAACCGATACGGCTTCCTCCGCAATTCATCGCAGATTTCCTTGACAAGGCGAGCATCCAACCGGCTTTTTATGTTTGTTACTTTGTCAGTATTTCCTGCCCATAGATAACCCTCGAGAAACGGCAGCCATTCCGCCTGTTCGATCGGCGTCAGTCCAGCCGCGAAGGCTTCATCTCCCAGCCTCACAACAGTCTCCCAGTCACCGGCCTGCTTGGCCTGTTCGGCGCTCTGGTAGAAGTAGCACCAGTCGTGCGGAGGTTCGGGGCCGAAGATCGCCTCAGAGGGCGGGGCAGTCTGTGCAGCGAGGTCGATCTGATCAGCGTATGAAAATTGCAGGAGGGGTACCAGGCGCGGCTCAAAGTGCAGCGGGAGCTGGATGTCGTCCTTGTCCACCACCTTGAGGCAGGAATTATCAGCCGGCAGAGCAAGCAGCAGACTCTTGTTGAAATCCCGTGTAAATTCCAGCTTGCGCATGCCCCGAACGTCCACCACCCCTGCCCTGACCATCTGATAGGTATCCGGGTTGAGCACTTCTGACAGTGATCGTCACCGTCTCCATATCCGGGCGGTAGATCAGGTTGGCCGGGCCCCACGTCTCGTAGTCTTCGAAGAAGGCTTCCTCGGGAAAGGAGGTCAACAGGACGGTGCCGTCCTTAAGACCGGGCGCGCGCCAATATAACTGCCACCAGATGGTCTTCTGATTGTCCCAGAACCGCTGCCAGTGGTAACCGTTCAACACCAGCGATGCCGCGCCCATGAAAAGCAGAAAGGCGAGGGCGACCTCCCTTCCGCGGCCGCGAATGAAACCGAAAATGAGGCCCGTGAGCAGAATCGCCACTGCCGGGCTGGCATGAAGCGTATATTTGTCGTAGCCGCCAGTGAAGGAGATGTCCCGCCCGGCCAACAGGACCGGGAACAGGGCTGCATACAGCGACACCGCACCGACCAGACATACCTCAAGAACGCGGCTGCGGCCTGCTTCGTCATCAGCGCCGTGTAAACGCTTCTCCAGCCACATTCCTGTTGCGGCAATTGCCGCAACCAGCGCGCCTGTGAAAAGGGCTGTCGCCAGCTGCCACGATTTCTCGAGCGCTGCATATTTTTCAAAAGGGAATGCCCAGGCGATCGCCACCGCCTCCAGGACGTCCATGATGGATTCCTTGCCCAGGTAAACGAGGGTGTTGCGGGCGTTTACCGCAAACGATTCCATGATGGAAAATTGATCGGTGCCGCCGCGCCCGCTTTTGAAGAATCCCAGGCGCCAGATCAGGAAGCCCAGGATGACCAGCGCATAGGGCAGGACATCGATTATGAACCGGCGAATCCTTTCGCGTGTTTTCAACTGGACAGCCTGTTGGGGCACCAGCCATAGCACGCACAGGCGCAGGACCTCAAGCCCGATCATGTACTCATACAGAAGGAAATTGAGCAGGGCTAATAGAATTGCAGCGGCAGTCCAGCCTGCGCGAACCGATTTCCGGCCAGCCTGCAGTGCGAGGCCTGAAAACCAGATCGACATTAACGCTGAAGTCAGGCTGAGCAGCTGGTTGGTTTTGGTGGCGGCGTTGGGCCAACCCAGGAAACCCGGATAAACCAGGTAGATGAGCGCGGCAGCAGTGGCAGCACGCCGGTGTTCCGGCCAGATCAGCCGCATAATCCCGTACATGGCCACCGCGCCAAGCGTCCTAAGGGTATAGGAATAGAGCTGCCAGGTGAAGGGCGTATTGCCAAGCAGGCGGTAAGTCAGATCGTAGGTGTATCCCATGAATGGACGGTCGATCGAGAACAAGTCGATAATGCTGTCCGCCCCGCGCACATTCGCGGACCATAGCATATACCAGTCGTCCCGATAAAAGCCCAGGCGGTTGACAAAAGGCAGGAAAATGACCATGCTCACCAGGACCAGCAATCCGATCGGGAGCAGCACATTTTTCCACTGAATGGGTTTTCTCTCCATGCGCGATTCCTCTCCATCGACGTGCCCGCCACATTTTTCTGTCAAGACCCGTCCGAGGCGATATTGTAACATGGCGTTTCAACGCACCGTTATCCGCGGTTATTGACTCTCGCCCATGGTCAGCGTAGTATTAATGTGGCTCGAAGGGAGTTCCCATGGACCATCGTCCGCCCTCGGTGATACTAACGTATGGCTTCATTACCCTGAACATCATCATCTGGTTCGCGTTGGGGACCATCATTTTGGTCAACTTGCATCCTGGCGTGCCCGAGCAGCCCCCTTTCAAGGAGATCATGGCAACCTTGTCCTTTGCTGCCGCCGGTACTCTGCTGGTCACATTCATCTTTCTTCGGAAACACAGCCGCGTGGCTTATTTCCTGATGCTGACCTTCCTGGGTATCGCTTCGATCCTGATCGTTTTCGACGATGTCGGCTGGGTGGACCTGGTGGCCCTTGCCTTGAGCATCATTCCTTTGATCCTGTTGATCAAGGACAGAAGTTGGTATCTGCAGCGACAGATAGTGTAAGGATGTATACTTAAGCGGACTGTAGGAAGAGTATCTGTCACGTGGAGCACGGGGAATGAATCAGAAAGGAATCATCATTACGCAATCATCGCCGGCATTTTACTGGGCATTGTTTTTGTAACCCTCTGGCGGCGGAAAATTGATGAAAATTAAAATCTCATCCCATGTCAATCATATCGGTGCTCACTCACCTTTCCTGGCACGGCTTCGTTCCATCCGAATTTCAAACGTGCATAATCCCTTGAATCGACACCATTTCCCAAGACGGCTGAAACAGATCGGGTTGATCCTTGCCTTGCTGCTTGCTGCTATCAGTCAATGGCAGCTCCTCAAGAATCCAGAAGCGCCCGGCTGGGCATTGACGGGTTATGGTATTGCCGCCATTATTTTTGTGTTGTTATCCTGGAAAATCCCCATTGAAGAACAGGAAGCACCCTTTCCCGCCATCCATTTCCAGTTGGTAAGAAAGCGCATTTGGATTGTTGCAGGCTTGTTGGCAGCAAGCGCGGCTGTCGGCTTATTCACCATGATGAACATGGATCGGGAAAACACAGGACCGGGCGACTATGGATTGATCCTGGCGTGGTGGACAAGCATTCTTTTTTACATAACAGCCATCCTTGTTTTGGCGCAGTGGCATTGGCCAACCCGAACAAGGCTGTTAGCTTGGTGGCAAGCCAATTGGAAGGAATCGCTGCTCCTTTTCTGCCTGGCCGTTGCTGCCTTTTCGGTGCGATTCATCGACTTGCCCTGGTTGCCTTACGCCATGCGAAACGATGAAGGGCTGGTCGGCTTATCTGCCTTCGAAATTTTAAGCGGGGAAAAAACCAACTTCTTCACAGCCAGCTGGGCAGCAGAACCTGTCTGGTCTTTTGTTCCCAATGCGGTCGCAATTTCTCTCTTAGGGAACAACCTGAGCGCGCTCCGCCTGGTAAGCGTCATGACCGGGGTGCTTGCAGTCATTGGTCTGTATCTGTTGGCGAGAGAGGCATTTGGCCGCGAGGTGGCCTTCCTGGCAGCGTTGGGATTGGTAGGGCTTGCCTGGCACATCCACTTCAGCCGGTTGGCGGTGCACAACATCGTCGATTCGCTGACTTCAGCGGCAGCCTTGTGGCTCACCTACCGGGCATTGCGGCGCGGACAGGTGACGGACTACCTTTGGGCTGGTCTCATTACGGGCTTGGCTGTCTATACCTACGTGGGAAGCAGGTTGGTTTTTCTTCTGATCCTTGGGGTGCTGGCCTTCAGTTGGCTGCGGCGTTCTGTGCAGTTGCAAACGCATTGGGCGCAATTTCTTGTTTTTACTGGCGCAGTGATGATCGTCGCCGGTCCCATGGTGGCTTTTTTCCTTTATCATTATGATCTTTTCATGGCTCGAATGAATGATGTCGGTCTTTTGGCAAACGGCCGCCTGGAACAATTGGCCATCGACATGGGATTAAGCATATCCGCCGCACTGCTCTCCCAATTTTCAAAATCCACGCTTGTCTTTGTGGCTGAGGCAGCGCATGTGCAATTCTTCAACTCACCGCGCCCCTATTTCCCTGCAGCCACCTCCATTTTTCTAATACTCGGACTGGCCTACGCCACCTGGCGAGTCCGCGAGTCCCGCTACTTTGCTGTGATTTTCTGGTTTTGGATCGTGGTCATTCTCGGCAGTACGCTGACCTATGGCCCGCCAAGTCATCAGCGTATGCTCATGGCCGCCCCTGCTGCGGTCCTGCTGGTGGCGCTCGGTCTTTGGCAGGCAGCCAGGCTCGCCGAACATCTTGGGATTCTGCCTTACAAAGTGGGGCTGGCGCTTTGCGTGATTATCATGGGAGTTGGCAGTTTTCAAGGCATCGCGCACTATTTTGGGGAATATCGATCCGGACATTACGCAGAGGATCCAGCCGAAGAATTTTCCCACGAAACATCCCTCGCCCTTATGGCTCTTGGGCCAGACTATCGGTTGATTGTCATCGGGGCTCCGATGCTGAGTGTAAAAGGTCATGCCAACTTTGGCTACCTTGCAAAGGGATATGACCAAATGGATTTCGACACCGTGCGACCCGAATCGCTGGTCACCCTGCCGCTGGATAAGGGCATTTTGTTCACCGCTATTCCAATGCGTGTGAATGACTTGAAAAAGATCGCCCAATGGCTGCCTGGGGGTGAATGGACGGATGTCCCACGGCGGTATCAACCCGACAAGATCTCCTATCACGCCTATCGGGTCAGCCCTGAAATCGCAGCCGCTGCGCTGGTAAATCAAACCGCATCGGTCGATCCCTATGAGGATGTCGTTGTCTCGCCGGATGGCAAGTTCTCAGCAAAGCTGCGAGTCAATTGGGCGGACCTGAACGAAAAACCTGTCATTGAGATATGGGATAAAAATGGTTCTCCGCTCTGGGAAGTCGAATATCAATTTCCGGAAGTCAGCCGGTTGTCCTTGTTGGCAATTCATGGCTGGGCACCGGATAGCTCAAAAGTATATTTTTATTACCCTTTCTGGTATGAAGCGTGGTACACGATTTTTAAAGGCTCGCACTTGCAGTCAGTAGACCCTGATACTGGTGAAATAGAAGATGTAATAGCGGGTTGCTGCATCGACTTCGCTTTTTCTGAAGATATGGACCGTATTGCTTACACGTCCGAAACCAGGGTGGGCATTAAAGACCTGGTCTCCGGCATTGATAAGAATGTCGAAATCCTGCCCCATACCTTCAGCCAGTCTGGTCGAATTTATTTATCCCCAAGCGGAGAAAAGGTTATTTTTCATACTCTCGACGGAGACCTGGGACGGACCCTTTATTTGGATGCAATCTCGATGGAACAAAAAATCATCCTACAGGATTACCTCATCCAGGAGGTCGAATTTGACGGCTGGACCGAGGGGGAGAACCCCCGCTTTAGAAAAGGGGATAAGATACTGATCATCGACCTGGATACGCTTGAACAAACGATCGTTGGGACAGCCACGCCGCAGCCGTAATCATTCGTTTATATAATTATCAGCCTTCAAAGCAAATCGAATATCAATATCCCCATGTAGCTCCTCAAAGAAATCTTCCGCACGGAAAGTCATAGCAGCAAAG
The DNA here is from genome assembly GCA_963709295.1 of uncultured Chloroflexia bacterium. GTDB lineage: Bacteria > Chloroflexota > Anaerolineae > Anaerolineales > Villigracilaceae > JBGPQJ01. The sequence goes on from CAVPVW010000008.1 coordinate 848,909, forward strand.
AGACCGCTGGGTAAACCCAGCGGTCTCTTTGCTGCTATCATCTTTTATCAGGCGATGTCGTGGTCCTGCAGGTGCTCGACGACATCCGCATACAGCCAGCTGGCGATTTTTTTGTTCTCAAAAGCATCATCCGGCAATTCGTGAACCAGCGCCGTAAAGCTGATGCGGGCAAGCTCAAATGAATTGATCACATCCTGTTCATCGAGGTCGCTAAACCGCCTGACAGCCTGGGCGTTAAAAGCGTCCACCTCATACGACGCCCACCTGTATTCAGGATCCTTCAGGATGCCGTTAATGACCATCTCCCCCTCCTGCCACCAGGCGGTGACGTGACCCAGCAGGTCGGGGAAACGGGCAAACCCCTGTTTTGCGAGGAATTCCTCCTGCGCCTCGAGGGGCAGAGCGTGGAACCGGTCCACGTAGGTCGCCCAGCCGTTCTGCAAGGCATCGAGTGTTTGTTCGCGGGTGACTTCGGACATAGTGACCTCCTTGTTTACTCAATAAAATGAGACGCTTAGAAATTCTTTCCGTTTTCCTGCATTTCCTTCAGGAATTTCTCCCGGTTGGCGGAACGGGCGATCTTGCCGCTGGAGGTCTTCACCAGCCAATGCCTGCCCACGATGTGGACATACCGCAGGGCCACCGCTGAACCGCGCGTCACGCTAACGCGGATGCCCTCGGCAATCTTATCCCATTCGACGGGATCCCTGCCGTCCACCTCGGCCACGAGGACCACATCCTCCGTGCCGTTGGTTTCATTGAAGATTCCAAACGCGGAGGCACGCCCGGTATGCACGCCGGGGACTTGATAAGCCAGCAATTCCAGATCCTGAGGATAGATGTTCTTGCCGCCGACAATGATGAGATCCTTCTTGCGCCCGGTGATGAAAAGTTCCCCGTCAACGAGATAACCAAAATCGCCGGTCAGGTACCAGCCGTCGATGAAAGCTTTTTCGTTCGCGTCGGGACGGTTGTAATAACCGGTGAGCATGCAGTCGCTCTGGACTGCCACCTCGCCCACCTGCCGGTCGGGCAGGTCGCGGCCTTTTGCGTCCACGACGCGGACTTCCGTGCCAGGGATGGGCCTGCCACAGCCCAGCATGCGGACAGCCGCCTCCCCATCCTGCGCGGGGCGGGCGAGCTTTTCCTCCTGCAGGGAGGCGCGGTCCACATCTTCGAAGACGACGGGAGAGTCCACCCCGCCCTGCGTAACGGCGAAGACGTTTTCAGCCATGGCATAGCAGGTGGCCAGCGCCCCATAACGCAGCCCGCAACTCTTGAAGCGTTCGAAAAAGATTTGGTGCGACTCCCAGCGCACCGGCTCGGAGCAGTTCGAGACCAGCCGCCAGGAGGAAAGGTCCACGCCTTCGAGGTCGCGGTCGCGCACTTTCTGGGCGCAGAAATTGTAGGCAAAATTGGGCAGCCAGGAGAGCGTCCCCTTGTACTTGGATACCGCCTGCATCAAGCGGTAGGGCGCGCGGATCCAGTCGAAGGGCGACATGAGCACCAGCGGGTTTCCCATCAGGATGGGCATCAGCCAGCAGGCGATCAGGCCCATGTCGTGATAGAGCGGCAGCCAGGAGACGAAAACATCCTCCCGGTTCAAGTGGATCGTCTTGGCATAGCTGGTCAACTGGTGGTAAACCGCCCCATGCGAAAGCGCCACGCCTTTCTGCAAGCCGGTGGTGCCGGAGGAGTGCTGGAGCAGCGCAATGTCATCGGGCTTGCATTTCATCCCGCCCAGGGAAGCAAACTCGAGAAGGTATGAATCGCCCGACAGGTTTGAGATATCAACCTGGTCGCTGACGATCAACGCCCGCACGGAGTCCTCACCCGGCTTGAGGGCGGCACGCACCTCCGGCTCGAACTCGCGATAGGTGATGATGCAAGTTGGTTGGGTGACGGAGACCAGCGCAGCCAGGTCCGCCCGGTAGCGCTCGGGCAGCAGCTTCTCGGTCAGGAACGGCATGATGGACGGGATGGCGCCATGCAGGACCGCCCCGTAGTAGGCATAGAGCAGGTCGATGCCATGCTGCAGGATGAGCAGGACCACCTCTCCCGGGCGGATGCCTTCCGCGGTGAGGACGCCGGCATACCTTTCCGCGCCGTGAAGAAGCTCGCGATAGGTCACCGGCCGGTCGGGCTGGCCGGTATGCAGGAGGGTGATGCAAATCTTATCGGGCGTGTTCTCGTAATGCCCGTTAAGCAGCTCGCAAAAAGTCTGCATGCTCTATTTGCGGGATTGGATCAACGCCGCCAGTTGGTTAAGGGTGTCGAAGGTGGAGGCGTTCAATTCGGTATCATCGATCCGCACGCCGAAGGTGTCCTCGACGTACAGGCCCAGGTCCACCAGGTGAAAGGAATTGATCAACCCGCTGGAGAGCAGGGCCTCGTCGGGGCTGATGCCTCGATCGGGCTGCTTGAGAATTTCACCAGCGATGTATTTCGAAAGGACAGGAATGATATCGTCGGTCACAAAGGGCTCCTTGCAACGGATTGAAAGCGAGTGCAATTTTATCGCGCATTTACGCGTTTATGGGCGCGGCAGCCAGAGGGCGTTATTGACGTACAGGAACTCGCCGGCACCCAGACCGAGGGCGGTGGTGTAGTCTGTCACATAACCGGAGGCGGCATCCAGTACCTGAAGCCGTATCGAGGTGTTCAACTCCTGCCCATCCGTGCCAAGCCATATCAATGATTTGCCGTCAGGCGACCAGACCACGCGCGGATAAAGCAACAGCTGTGGGGAAAGTTGCCGCATGACATAGGTGTTCACATTCACCAGATACTTCAATCCGCCGGTCACGCGGCCGGCATAGTCGCTGCGCTGGGCCATGTGAACAGCCACGGATTTGCCATCTAGTGACCAGGCAAGGTCGGCTAGCACATCCCCGGGCAATGGGTAGGAGCGCAATGGGAGTGCCATCGGATTTGGCAAAGGCCAGGTTGCTTCTGTTTTCCGGAAGCGCCTCGGCGTAGGCGATCACCGAACTGTCGGGGGAAATTTGCGGGTGCGCGAAGTCCTTGAGCGGCCGGCTGAGCAAGGATTCCAAGTCTGTGATCCATGCACCGGCCGGGCTGCATTCCGTGAGAGCCTGGCACGAGCCACTTTCCCACGTGATGAAGTTGCCGTCCGTGGAGGGATAAATCTCGATGGGCGCTGTATCCGTGGGAATGACCGTCAGCCCGGAGCCGTCCGCTTGCAACAAGGCCAGGGCCGCACCCTCATCCTGTCGCATGACAAAAGCAATGCGACCATCCGGAAGCCAGAGCGCGCCGCGCCCACCCAGCGAATAGAACTGGTCAGTCAACAGGGTCAGGGATGAGCCGTCGGTGCGGTAAAGGGAATCGCCCAGGCTGACCAGCAATTGCTTCCCATCGGGGGAAGCCGACTGCAGGGTGAATCCGGAGCCGAGCAGTTGGGCAGACTTTTCCGCGTCGGGATCGAACAGATAAATACCGCGCGATTCATACCCGGTTCCGGCGCGTGCCAGCACATCGAAGACGATCCGGTCCTTGCTGGCTGCCAGCGATGGACCATCGGCAGGCACAGGCAGTAATTCCGCAGCCAGGGTGGGAGCCAACGTAGCGGTAGGCAGCGGAGCGCCTAAGGCGGCGGTCGCATCGCGCAGCCCGCGCCAGAGGCTGTCCAATGCCTGCAGGGCAGAGAAACTGCGCGTGCCCCAGGCCTCGGTGGAGATGTGGAAACCGTCCGCGCGTTTCTCATCCATGCCGTGGTTGGGCAAAGGCTGCACCGCTGCCCAGAAATTCCACAAGGGCAGGTCGTATTCGTCAGCCAGGCGGGCGGTCGCCAGGTTCAGGCTGTGATTTCCTTCCACGTTATCCGCCTTGGTGGCCAGGATGGGCACCGCGCCATGGGCGATGATGGTATCAAGGATGCGGCGCATCAGGGCTTCGTATTGTTCGGGTGTGCGCCCGTTCCACCAAACCTCGAGACTGACGAAAACAATGCTTGGCTTGGTAATCCGCAGTTCGCATTCCAGTGGGTTCTCTCCCGCCAGGCAGACTTTGGGGTCCGCCCACAGGGGTGAAAGCACCGCTGCGGCGTTGAATCCTCCGCGCACCGCCTGGCCGTCTGTGTTGAAATGACCGGAGAAGTTGTCTATCGTCTCTTTAAGATAAGCAGTATCCTCTCCAAGTTTGTAACGTGTCGGGAGGTCGAAATAACCCATGAAGGATTCTTTGATGCTCTGGCAGTCGCCCACCTTGGAGAAGGCGCGGGGATCGTTGCCCATGGCAAGCCCTTGACGGTAAATCTCGATGGCGCGGTCCGTGACCGCAGGGATGACCGGCCACTTCTTCCACTCTTCAGGTGCGAGGCGAGGGATGGGCGTGGCTCCTTCCTCCGCAGTGGGAGCCGGCGTGGTGCTTGGAGCCAGCGTGGGAGCTACAATCGTCTCGGGGGGCGGAGCCAGATCCTGGGTAGGTGTGACAGGAGCGGTTTCTGAAACCGCAGTTGGCGTTGCAGAATTGCAGCCTGCAAGGAAAATAGTAATTGCACAGAAAACAATTAACATTCTTTTTAGCATCGGTGTGCTCGTCGTGATCAGGATGTCAGCCTTTTTGAGGGGATTATCATGGACATATTTGCGAAAGAATCGCCTGTTCCAGGCGTTCAGCGAGGATGGCTTCGCCGGCCGGCGTCAGGTGGATGGCACTGTTGGTGTAATACGAGACATCAGGAATAAGGTCCCAGAGATCAAGATATTGCCAGTCATTTTTCAAGGCTTTAGAGGTCATGGACTGCCTCCATTGATCGTAAGCCCAACGCGGATAAAAGAAATTGTAACGCAGGTCGCTGTTCTCACCGCCACTGATGAGCATCGGCTGGTTGAACAGGATGACCGGCACGTCGCCGGCAGCCGAGATTCCGGCTGAGAGAACTTCAAACGCCAGTAGGGATTCATCCAGCTCGGGCGGCTGGAAATCATGGAAACTCTCGTCGGCCTCGAAATCGACCTGGGCGGGAGTGTAATCGTCGGGGTAGGATTGGTCAATGCCGGTGGCTGACCAGAGCACGCCGTACAACTGCAGGCGGATCAAATCTGCCAGGGCGCGGCGCTGACCGATGATCGTCCGATCCCAGAACGCCGGACGGACGAGGGCCGGATCGCTCGGCTCGAAAGACAGGTCGTAACGGGCGATCAACTCGTCCACGTGAGCGGCGTTGTTGGCCACAATGGGTGTGGTCAACTGCTTGTCGAGGGGGAAGGATTCAAGGGTCACGCCCCATAGGATGAGGTCCGGGTCGTAGCGCAGGGCATAATCCAGAACCATCAGGTCCTTGGTCAAGGAAATGGTAGGGTAACCGAGGTTGTAAACGTGAACCTGTTTTCCATCGCAGGTGGTTAACCCGGCAGCATTGAGCTGACCGGCCAGCGACTCTTCCGGGTGTTGGAGTGTCCCCCACACGGACGAATCGCCGATGACGATCACGCGGTACTCGTCCTCAGGCTTTGGTCCGGCGGCAATGAGGTGCGAGGCGAACATGGCATCCAGATCGAAGAGACTCAGGTTATAGGATTGGGCGGAATCCTCACCGAAGGGGAATCGCTCACGTCCGGCGAACAGGCGGTTGTAGAGCGATAGGTTTCCCAGGCCGGCAGGCACGGCCATGAAGGCAAAGTTGATGACGAAAAATATCGCCAAACCCTTCAGGAGAACGTTACGGAGAAAACGGAAGTCCATATTATCCAAGACCAAACAAGGTTTGCAGGAAATGCAATGAAATGGAAGGGGCAGGGAGGGCAAAGAAGACCCAGCCGAGCGCGACGAAGTTGAACGTGAGGAAAACGCCGCCGGCGTTCAGGGCAGACTGCCAGCGTGGAGATGAAGCTGCCGCGCGGGCTTTCATTCTTTCAGACCAGCGGTTCTGGGCGAAAAGCCCCAGTCCATGCCACAGACCCCACAGGAAAAAATTCCAGGTAACCCCGTGCCACAGCCCAATGAGGACCATGGTGGATAATTGGGTGATGAAAATAATGAAAGGTATGGATAATGGCTTTTTACCTGAACGCAAGGCGCGTGTGACCGGGTTGAAATAGTACGCCCGGAACCACTGGGTGAGGGTCATGTGCCAGTTGTTCCAAAACTGTGTCAGGTTGGGTTTTAGGTAAGGGGATTTAAAATTCTCAGGCAGTTTGAAACCCAGCAGCCCCCCCAGCCCGATGGCGATGTCTGTATAACCGCTGAAATCGAAGTAAATCTGGAAGGCATAGGCGTAGAGCAAGACCCATGCCCAGCCTGTGGAATTGACCTGGAGGGCATTGGCGCCATTAAGAGCGATGAGTGCCAGCGTATCAGCCACCGCATATTTCTTGAACATGCCGATGAGCAGGCGCTTGCCGGCTTCGCCTGTATCGCTGGCTGTCAGAACAAACGGCGTGCGGAGATCGCCCACAAAACGCTCGATGCGATCGATCGGTCCCGCCACCAGGCTCGGGAAAAAGATGACATAAACGACGTATTCCCCCATCGACACTGCCGGCAGGCGGCCGCTTAACCGGTCAAATAACGTATGCAGCAGACGAAAGACAATGTAGGAGAAACCCAGCCAGCGGAAATCCAGCACAGCAACCGCCGCTGTGGACTGTCCGCTCAGGGAACGCAGCCAGATGCTGATCTGCTGGGCGACGGAGGGGATCTTCACCGCCGCAAGCGCAACGATCAACAGAATGATGGCGATTTTTAGTGCAGCCGGACCGGGAATGGTGAAACGCGCCAAAAGCAGAGCCAGCAGCAGGACGGCTGCCATCAGCACGAGCAGCGACAAAATCGGCGGCGGGCGCGAGGCCGGGAATGGAAGGGAAATATCCAGGTAACGCGTGAGTCCCATCACCAGGGAAACGCCGATGAGGATAACGACTGCCAGCCAGTTGTCCTTCCAGGATCGCGATACCCGCGGAGTTGTGATCACCCACGACAGCACGGCCAACGCCAGGGTGAGGGTCGGCAGCCAAAAGTCGAGGTAACGCACCGGCAGGTTGGGCTGAAGAGCATAGACCGCCAATGTGCTGACGACCAGCAGCAGCGATAAACGCCAGCGTCCGCGCGCGATGATCCCCAGAGTGCCGGCGATGACGGCGGCAACAATGACGATGGAAATGGACACTAAAAGCCCTGGTAGATCCAGACGGGGGCGCTGCTGGCGGTGAGAATCACCAGGGCGATAAGGATCAGAGCCAGCGCCACTGCCCAGAGATTTTCAGTCGAGAAGATGCGGTTTTTCATCGATAGCCGCACACCAGATAATCTCCGCCCTGCTGGCCAACTTCATAGGTGCGGACGGAGAGGTCGAACTCCTGGTCTTCACCGTCATACGTGGCAAGCATTTTGCCCTGGCACTGCACCAGGCGGGTATCGCCTTCCGTACCGCTGAGGGTGCAGGCGAGCCCCTCCAAACGTGTCTCCACTGCCTGGAGCGAATCGTATTCGAGCAGAGCACTCGATTCCCAGTCCGCACAGGAAAGAACCGTGAGGGCGTTTGCATCTTTGCTGGAAAGGGCTGTCAGATAGTCCTCGACGGCGCGGGCAGCAGGGTCTTTCGATGAGCCGCATGCCGAAAGCAGGAACGCGATAAAAGCAAAAAGGGCAACAACAGGAATAAGTCTTCGCATGGAAGTCTCCGTGAGATTAAAATAGTATCGGGTGGGGACAATTATAAAGATGAATCGGTGAAAAATCACTTCACCGCATTGATGAAATCCGCCAGCAGTCCATAGGCGGTGGTCTGCGGACCCGGGTTGGTCTCTACGATCGACAACTCGCCCAGTACATCGGTCTTGAACTCGACGATGGAACTCGACCCCTCCATGTTGAACATGGGCGAGGTGTACGATACCAGCTCGGGAGCGACGCGCGCCTTGACTCCCTCCCCGTCACGCTCGGCAGAGCACACAAGTTTGTAGCGGCTGTTGGCCGCCCGGGCGGAGGCGATCATCTTGGGCGTGATGCCACGAATGCCCTCGCGATCCACATCTGCCGGCTTGAGCGGAATGCCCATCAGCACCGTGACCAGCGCGGCGACCTTGATGGCGGCGTCCCAGCCGTCCACATCAGCGGAGGGATCGGTCTCGGCGATGCCGATGTCCTGGCAATGCTTGACGGCTGCATCGAACGAGTCGCCTTCCTCCATGCGGGTCAGGATGATGTTGGTCGTGGAGTTCAGCACACCACGGAACGAGAGCAGCCGGGCGGCCGGCAGCGTATTGCGGAACAGCGAGAAGATCGGCGCGCCGTCCATCACCGTGGATTCGAAATAGAACTTCCTGCCCTTCAATTCGGCGAGTTGCGTCAGCTCGCGATAACCGTGCACGACCGTCCCCTTGTTGGCGGTGGCCACATGCATGCCCAGCTCGAGCGCCGCCCGGACGTGGTCCACGGCCGGCTGGCCGGTCTTGTGGTTGACCGGCGTGTTCTCGAACAACACGTCCGCCCCGGATTTTCGCAGCAGATCGAGCGAGTCAGCCACCTTTTTCTTGTTGAACTGCCCCAATGATTTACCAGCCTTTAACGCCTCCATCACTTTTAGAAGGTCGAGACCCTCGGGATCCACCGCTCGTCCGTGTTTCCCGGTGCTGATGGCGGTGACGGAAAAGGTGATGTCGTATTCTTCTTCAAGCTCGGCCTGCTTGCGCAGCAGCAATTCCGCCAGGCTGCGCCCGACATTGCCGAAACCGATGAAAGCAAGTTTGTAATGCATGCGATTCTCCAACAAACGAATTTTCCAACGAATTATAACGGCGGATAGGGAAAGGCGCGCCGGTCCCTGGGCGGAAGAGGAAAAGTGTCTGTGGTGATCAGCGTGGCGGCGCGCGCGTCGAGTGCGGCTAATTCCGCAGGGGTGAGGTACTGCCCAAGGTGGGAAGCCAGTTCCGGGGTGGAAAGTGCTGCGCAAAATTTGTCGATGTCCGCGAGCAGTTCCGGGGGGATGGGCTGCCCGGCGAAGTCCCAGATGACCGTGCGCAGCTTGTCCTCCTCATGGAAGCACAGCCCATGGTCGATCAGGAACATTTTCCGCGTCCGCTTCTGGATGATGACATGGCTGCCCTTGCGGTCGGCATTGTTGAGCAGCAAATCGAACAGCACCACCGGGCGCAGGCGGGCTTTGTCTTCGTCCTTAAAAGTGAAGTAATGATAATTGGGGTTGTAGTCGATGTACTGCTGCAACGAGCCGGGACCGAAGGGGCCTTCATCGCGCAGGATGGTGTACGGGACGAAATTCCAGCCCAGGGCCTCGCTGACGAGGTAAGCCGCAACTTCCCTCCATGCCAATGAATTTTCCGGGAAATCCCACAACGGCTGCTCACCCTTGGAGGGTTTGTACACCGCTGGCACTTCCTGCCCCTCGTGTGAGACGTTGACCAGGAAGGTGTAGTTCGAGCCCAGCATGAACTGCCCCTGCAGGGAGATCTCCCCGTGGAGCAGGACGGAGCGCAGGGTTTCGTCTGAGAGGGCTGGCATGGAATGGGGTTAGTGCTTGTGCCCGTTCTTCTTGGGGCAGAAATGGCCTTCGGCTTCCATCGGCTCGCCGCATTGCGGGCAGATCGGGCGGCCGCGGTTGACGACATCCACACCCCAGCGGGCCAGGGCGCGCGCCTGTGAGCGGCTGCACCAGAAGCGGATGACGGCGGCTTCCTGCGGGTCGTCGCTTTCCATCAGGATCTCGCGCGTGATCAGCACCATCAGGTCGCGTTCCTTGTCGTAGCCCAGGCCCACTTCGCCCACACGGAAGATCGGTTCAACCGGCGGGTTGATCTTCATCTGCTGTTCGTTGTAATCAGAAGAAGCCTCGGGCAGGTCGGGGTTCTGGCGTGCAAGCTGGGCCAGGAACTGTTCGATGGCCACGGCCAGCGACTGGAGTTGAATCTTCTCGATCAGCACCGTGATGGTGCGCGTGCCCTGCCAGGCGTGCAGGTAAAAGGTGCGCTGCCCGGGCACGCCGATCGCGTCGGCGGTGATGTGGTCGGAGGGGTCTACATCTATCTCAAAACGAGGCATGGGTCACATCCAATAAAGGTTGGAAAAAGTATACCAGAATTCACTGCAGGTAAATCGAACAGGAAAAATTGTTATGCTTTATCCAATACTCGCCAGGCGCAGGAACACACAGCACTGAAAACAACTTTAACTTGCAAAGTGTTGTAAAATTGACTCGCGTTACATTGTCACCGCCGTGAGCGGCGGTACCTAATCACTGTTCTGAGAGGAGATTTACCATGTACCACACCCTGATTCTTGTAGGAAACGTCGGCCGCGACCCGGAGATGCGCTACACCCCCTCCGGCCAGCCCGTCACCAGCTTTTCGGTGGCGACCAACCGCCAGTACACATCCAACAACGGCGAGCAGGTGAAGGAGACCGTCTGGTTCCGCGTCACCACCTGGGGCAAACAGGCTGAGACCTGCAACCAATACGTCAAGAAAGGCTCCAAGGTGCTCGTGGAGGGACGCCTGACTCCCGACGCAACCTCCGGCGGCCCGCGCATCTGGACCGACCAGAGCGGCAATCCGCGTGCCTCCTTTGAAGTAACCGCCAGCACCGTGCGCTTCCTGTCTTCGAAAGGCGAAAGCAGCAGCGGCGGAAGCGAAGGCGGCGAGGCCGGCTTTGTCGGCGCGCCATCGGAAGACGACATTCCATTCTAAAGAGAGATTAAAGCCGCGGGGAACTGCCCGCCAGCGCAATCCCCGCGGCGAGTTTTACTGGAGGCCCACATGGCTGTCCCGCAGCGACCCAATTCACCCGTGCTCGAACTTCCCTCAGACCTGCGGCCTGCGTATGCCAACCTGGCGCGCATCGCCCACTCCCCCGCGGATCTGGTCATCGATTTCGCGCATCTTTTGCCGGGTGAAAGCAAAGCCCGCATCACCTCGCGCGTGCTGCTCTCGCCCCTGAGCGCCAAGCTGCTGTACCGCGCCCTCGGCGAGAACCTCATCCGTTACGAGGCGGCCTACGGAGAGATCATCATCCCCAACGCCTCCCTGGCGGACCAGCTTTTCAAGCCCATCGCACCGCCCGAAACCCCACCCGGAGAAGATAAGGCTTGACCCACCTGCCCCTCGCCCAAAAGGAGAGGGGCTTAAAGGACATCATGCAGAATCTCGACACGATCGTTGAAAAAATCCGCCAGACCTTTGACGCCCGCACCGCCGCCCGCGACCGGGCGCTGGCCGACGCGCGCGCGCTTACCCGCCACTGCGCCAACGCCATTCGCGCCGTGCACCGCGACGACGAACCGGGCATGAACGAACACCTCGGCGAAGCGCGCACGCTGGCCGCCTCCCTGAAGGACAGCCTGGCAAAGTTCCCCGAACTCTACTACGCCGGCTACACCCAGGACGCGCTCAAGGAATTTGCCGAGGCCAGCATCACCTGCGCCCTCATCCGCAGCCAGCCGCTGCTCTCACCCGACGAACTCGGCGTGGAGCACAACACCTACCTCAACGGGCTGGCGGAGGTGGTCGGTGAACTGCGCCGCCGCTGCCTCGACATCCTGCGGCACGGCTACTCCGTGGAGGCTGAACGCCTGCTCACCGCCATGGACGACATCTACGCCGTGCTCGTCACCATGGACTACCCCGACGCCATCACCAACGGGCTGCGCCGCCAGACCGACATCGCACGTTCGATCATCGAGAAGACCCGCGGCGATATCACCTTCAGCCTGCGCGGCGAGCACCTCGAGCGCGCCATCGCGCACCTCTCCAACCAGCTCGGCGCTGACCAGCCCGACAAGGTCCACCTGACCCGCCACGACGAAGACTGACCATGGCCCGCAAGCCCAAACGCTACCCTCTGCCCCTTTACGAACGAATGCTGAAGCGCTGGATCAGCGCCACTTTCTGGATCGCCGTCTTCGTGACGGGCTTTGGGGCGGCGGCCTGGTTCTATGCGCCGCAGATTTCGGAGTTCAACGTTTACCTCCTTCTGGGTGCAGGCGCGGTGGCGTTCATCATCACCCTCATCCTGTTCCTGATCCGCAAGTCCGCCTACCTTCAGATCTACCCGGACTACCTGCGTATCGTGACTCCGTTCATGAGGGTCAAGGTCGGGTATAAGCGCATCTCACGCACCTATACCGCCGACATGAACAATCTCTTCCCATCCAAAAAGGTGCGTGGAATGCGGCGTGAGATCATCGCACCGTTCATGAAGCATACTGCCATTGTGCTCAATCTCATCGCCTATCCGCTGCCTCGCTGGATCCTGCGTGCGTTTCTATCATATTTTTTCTTCATCCCAAAAGACAAGTCGCCGCATTTCATCCTGCTGGTGGATAACTGGCTGGATTTCAGCACGGACCTCGAGAGCAGCCGCTCCGCCGCGATCCAATACAGGCCGCCCCAGCAGCAGTCGCCGCTGGTGATGGTCTCGGGGCTCGCCGAGGAAAAACCCAAGAAAAAGAAAAAGGGACTTCTGTCCGGCCTGGGCGATGACAATAAGAAGTATTAGAGGCGGAGCATGTTCCGCCTTTTTGATTAAGGACACCCGACATGAACATTTATTTTGCCTGCTCCATCACCGGGGGACGCGAGTTCGAGTCCATCTACCAGGCCATCGTTGCCGCGCTCGAGTCACGGGGGCACATCATCCCCACGTCGCACCTCGCCAGTTCCGAGGTGACCGGGCTCGAGAAAGTCGTCTCACCTCAGGAGATCTACCAGCGCGATATAAAATGGATAGTCGAAGCTGACATTGTCATCGCCGAGGTCAGCACTCCCTCGCACGGTGTGGGTTATGAGATCGCCTACGCGTTGAGCATCGGCAAGCCTGTGTCCTGTCTATACCAGCAGGGGTGTGCGGTTTCAAAGATGCTGACCGGCAATACGCATGTAAATTTACATATCGAATCTTATGATTCCAGGGAAAAAGCGGTCGAGATTGCCTGTAAATTCGCTTCCTAAGGACCATCCTGTTTGTGAATATCATCACGATTTATCGATGACATTTGGCGGTATTGTCAGACAAAAGAGTAGGGTAACATTGTGTTGGAGACATGACATAGACACCTCCAATCGCACCAATTGTCTCCTCCTTTGGCGAATGCCAACGCCGGGTCCTCCCCCCGGCGTTGGCTATTTAATAGCAAGTGGATCAATGCTCCCCTGAGGAGGTAAAAAAAGTCCCCGGAAAAATCCGGGGACTTTGCGTAAGCCAGTTTACTAATTCTTGGGGTTGAGGCCAGCCGGGGGACGGAAGTCCGATTTGTAAAGCGGCAGGACGACAAAAAAGGTGGTGCCCTCCCGCGTCTTGGATTCGACCCAGATGCGCCCCTCGTGATTATCCACAATGGACTTGACGATCGCCAGCCCAAGCCCGGTGCCGGGGACGCCCTTCGGGGCGTTGCTGGCGCGGTAGAACTTGTCGAAGATGTGCGCCTGGTCGGAGATCGGGATGCCGATGCCCGAATCCTTGATGGAGGTGATCAACTGCTCCTCCTCCACGCTCATTCGAATGACAACGATGCCGCCTTCGGGAGTGTACTTGACCGCATTGCCGATGAGGTTATCCAGCATCTGGCGCAGGCGGATCGGGTTGCCCAGCACGGGCAGCAGGGTCTGAGGCACATCCACTGTCACCTTGAGGCGCTTGTCCTTGATCTGATTGAAATAGGTATCCAGCGTGTAGCGCAGGATGCCGTCCATGGCGACCAGGTCCTTGCGGCTGTCGAACCCGGCTTCGATGCGGCCCAGGTCGAGCAGGTCGTTGACGAGGGTGGTGATGCTGTTGACGCTGCCCTGAATCCGCCTTACAAATTCCTGTTGCTGCTCGTTAAGCGGGCCGATGCGGTCCAGCAGTTCCACATACCCCATGATGGCGGTCAGCGGCGAGCGCAGGTCGTGCGACACGGTATGGATGAAATCGCTCTTCAGCCGGTCGAGCATCTTGAGGTGCGTGATCTCCTGCATGGTGATCGCCGAGCCGACCCCCTGGATGGGCGTGTACTGGGCGTTGAACACGCGCCCGTCCTCGAAGCTGATCTCATGGTGCTTGAGCGGACTCTCCTCCACGGAACCGAGCAGGGCGCGCACGTCCTGGTGCTGGATCACGTCGAACAGGTTTTGGCGCGAGAGATCGGAGAGGCCCAGTCCAAACGAACGCCGCGCCGAGGGGTTGATCAGCATGATACGCAGGTCGCCATCGAGCATAATGACGCCATCGTCGATGTTGTCCAGCATGGTCTCGAGCTGCACGCGCTCCTGTTCGGATTTACGATACAGGCGCGCATTCTCGATGGCGTTGGAGGCATAGTCGGCAAGCAGGGAGAGCAGCAGCACATAGTGATCGCGGAACGGGCGGTTGGTCTGCCGGTTCACCACGCCCAGAACGCCGAAGACCTTATTCTGCAGGCGCAGCGGGACGTAAATGAGGGCATGGACGAGGTAGGCAGATTTGATCTTCTGCGGCGAGGCGCTGCTGAACGTGACCGGCTCTCCGGTGCGGACGACCTGTCCCGCCATGGAATCGGCCACCTTCAAGCGGAAGGTGCGCGCCGCCTGTTCGCCCAGGTTGCGTTCGGCGCGGACGTACAACTCCCCGGTGGATTCATCGACGAGCAGCAGCTGGCCTTCCTCGGCGCCGGTCAATTCCACCGCCGTGCTGACCACATTGGACAACACGTTGTCGATGGCGAGCGAACCGGTGATGGCGTGTCCCAGCCTGACTAGCGTTTCAAGTTCCTTGACGCGCTTCTCCAGTGAGGAGGTGGTGTTCTTGACTTCCTTGCGCACCCAATCGCCGAGGGCTTCCGCCCGTTTCTGGCAGCGCTGCATCGTCTCGAGAATCTCGTCCGTGCGCAGGGGCGGGAAGAGCACGTCGCTGATGCCGATGCGCAGGGCTTTTTTGATCAGGTCCGGGGACTCGAAGTCCGCGAACATGACGATGGGCAGGGTCGGGAAGCGTTCGAGCATGTTCTGCGACAGCTTCATCCCATCCGCGTTCTTGAGCCTATCGCCGATCACCACCATGGTCGGGGTGGTCTCCATCAGCGCCTTCTCCAGCGCGGCCTGATCGTGGATGGTCAGAACGAGATAACCGGACGCGCGCAGCGCCCGTTCGAGCAGCTGCAGAACGGGGGATTTTTCCAGTGCGAGGAGGATGGTTTGCGATTTGGACATAAGAGAACTACGGACGGCGGAGCGGCTTGGTCGCCTCCCTGCTGGTCAACACAGCCATGCGCTCGAGCGCTATCCGGAGGGTGTTCAACGCAGCCTTCTGGTCGGACGTCAACGTGCCCATCTGCTCGGAGAGCAGCAGCTGCAGGGGGTATTGCGCCGTCTGGACCTGTTCCTGAACTTCGCCGCGCAGCGTCTCGAAGCGGTCGTACCTTCGCTTCTCGCCCTTCTGCGCGACATCCGCTGTTTGCGCCAGCGCGCGGAACAACTGGGCGTTGACCAGCGAGATGGAGGCGTAATCCGCCAGCGCCTCGAGCAGGGATTGGACGCTCTGATCGAAGGGACGGTCCGCTTTGCGCACCATGGCCAGCAGGCCGATCACGTCATTCTGAATTTTAATCGGCACCACCACCGCCGACTTGCCGATCTGCGCGATCTTGAATTGTTGAAGCGGTGCGCCGTTGATGGCCAGCGTCTCGCCGGAGAGCGACACCAACCCTCCCATGCCGTCGTCCAGCGGCTGGTTCATTTTCTTCGCCCAGGCCTCGGGCAGCCCGAGATGCGCGGACAGGTGGTTGGCGTGCGTTTTCTCGTCGCGCAGGGACAGCCAGCCCATGTCCGCTTCGGACACCTGCACGGCTCCCTCGACGATCTTTTCGAACAGCACGCGCTGGTCGGTGATGGAGATGACGGCGCGGCCGATGGTGAAGATGGTGGTCAGCTCGCGCACGCGGCGCTGGAGCTCGAGGTTGGTCTGCTTAAGCTGGCGGTCCAGCTGTTCGCGGGCGCGTCCCTCGCGGGTCTGTTTGAGCACCCGTTCGACCGCCACCACCACTTCGGTTTCGCGCACCGGCAGAGTGATGTAGTCCGCCGCGCCGAGGCGAAAGGCCTGGATCACATCGTGCTCGCTGCCCTGGTTCGCCAGTACAATAAAGGGGGCGGAGATGCCCTGAGAGGACAGCGCCACCAGCAGGTCCTTGCCACTCAAGCCGGGCAGAACCAGGTTGGAAATGATCAAGTCGGGGGCGGCCTGCACGGCCTGTCGGATGGCGGTTGCCGCGTCCGTTGCCACGTTGACCTGATACCCAAGCGGTTTCAGTGCCTGACGGGCGATCAGGTCGCTGACATCCGGATCGCTTTCCACCACCAGTATTCGTTCCGCGGATAAGGCCATATCAATTTATGATAGCATGAATCTTAAAAAATTGGGCTGGTTAAGCGAAATGTAAGCCCGAACAGGGAGCAGCAATGGACGATTTTCTTTGGTGGCGCGACGGCGTCATCTACCAGATCTACCCGCGCTCGTTCGCGGACTCAAACGGCGACGGCTTTGGCGACTTGCGGGGTATTACCGCCAAACTGGACTACCTGGCCTTTCTCAGAATTGACGGCATCTGGTTCTCGCCGTTCTTCCCCAGCCCGGACAAGGACTTCGGCTACGACGTGGCCGATCACACGGCCATCGATCCGCGCTACGGGACGATGGAGGACTTCGATACCCTGGTGAGGGAGGCGCACAAGCGCGGAATCCGGGTCATCCTGGACATGGTGCTCAACCACACCTCCGACCAGCACCCGTGGTTCGTCGAGTCGCGCTCCAGCCGCGAGAACCCCAAACGTGACTGGTTCCTGTGGCGGGATAAACCCAACAACTGGGCTTCGGTCTTCGGCGGCTCGGGCTGGGTGCTCGATGAGAAGACGGGGCAGTATTACTTTCACATGTTTCTCAAGGAACAGCCCGATGTGAACTGGCAGAACCCCGAGGTGCGGCAGGCGCAGCTGGATGTCTTCCGCTTCTGGCTCGAGCGCGGCGTGGACGGCTTCCGCCTCGACGTGTTCAACGCCTACTTCAAGCATCCCGGCCTGGAGGATAACCCCACCAAATTTGGGCTGCGTCGCTTCGACAAGCAGATCCACGTCAACGACATGGACCGCCCGGAGATGATGCCGCTGCTGGGCGAGCTGCGCTCCCTGCTGGATTCCTACCCTGAGCGGTATTCCGTGGGCGAGCCGTTCATTCCCACGATCGAGAAGACCGCCCGGTACGCCGGCGAGGGGAAACTGCACACCGCCTTTCATTTCTTCTACGATGACATGAGCCTCATCCCCAAATGGAGCGCGAACCACTTCCGCCGGCAAATGCTCGAGCTGGGCAAGGCCTCCAGCAGCGTATACCTCCCGGCCCTGGCGATGAGCAACCACGACTCCACGCGTGCCGCCTCGCGCTACTGCCACGGCGAGGACGACGCCAACGCCAGACTTGCCATGGCGATGCTAATGACCATGCGAGGCACGCCGTTCATTTATTATGGCGAAGAGATCGGCATGCGGAATATCTCCCTGAGCCGCAAGGAGATCATGGACCCGGTCGGGAGATATTACTGGCCGGTCATGAAAGGCCGCGATGGCTGCCGCACGCCGATGCAGTGGAATGATTCCGCCAACGCCGGATTCTCGACGGGCAAGCCGTGGCTCAAGCTTCACAAAAATTACACAGAGCGCAACGTCGCTGCACAGGAAAACGATGCCAGTTCAATGCTCAATTTCACTCGCAGGCTGATTGCCCTGCGCAAGGAATATCGCGCGCTGAGGGACGGGGGCATCCTTTTCCTCGAACCTCCGCAAAAGGACGTGCTTGCCTACCTGCGGCTCTCGACAGAAGGGACGATCCTAGTTGCGCTGAATTTCAGTAAAAGGAAAAGGAAGCTCGACCTCCCGCCGGGAGACTGGCAGCCGCTGCTGACGACCTCCGCGCGCGAGGGGAATGTCAGCGAGAAGGTCGAGTTACACCGTATGAAGTGTGCCTGATGAAAAGCAGTTAGCAGTTATAAGGAGGGACTTTCATGCGAGATGAAATTACGGAATTAATTCGATTAGGACCCTTCCCGAACGAAACAAGTGCGACTCCCGAAATTGTTGACCAGTATGCTGAATTGATTAACGCAATTTCACCGCCAGTCAGCTTGGATGAAGCAAAATCACTTCTGACACTCTTTGGCACAGATACCTTTTTTGGAGCAGCCTGGTCGTTAGTACACCTTATCGAGTCATGTCCAGAATGGTCTGCTGAAGCTCTTGCGAACGTTGAGGACAATATTTGGATTACCATGCTAAGGGAAAGACTTCAGGCTTAGCATTTTTCGCTCGGCACGGGTCTACCAAGCCTCCAACCTGCTAATATAAACTACCTCCCGCCTGTTGATTCACGGCGGGAGGTTCGCTATACTGTTCTTGATGGACATCTTCGCCTCGGCACCCTATCTCATCGGCAATCCGCCCGCCTCGCCGGAACCGCTGGCGCGCTACCTGCCGCCCGTCACGCAGGGCGCCGTCTCCGCGTGGCTGGGGCAGCACGTCCCGGTTGGAGCGTGGGTGCTGGACCCGTTCGGGGCATCACCCATCGTCGCTGTCGAATCGGCGCGCGCAGGGTATCGCGTGCTCGTCGCGGCGAACAACCCCATCTCGCGCTTCCTGATCGAGATGGCCGCTAACCCCCCTTCCGTGGCTGACCTGCAGGCCGGGCTGGCGGAACTGGGCGCGTCGCGCAAGGAGGACGAGCGGCTCGAGGGGCACATCCAGTCGCTGTACCAGACCGTGTGCGCCAACTGCCACCGCACCATCCAGGCCGAGGCCTTTATCTGGGACAGCAAGTCCGGGCTGCTCGAGGGGCGCCTCTACACCTGCCCGCACTGCGAAGATAGCGGCGAAAAAGCTCCCGACATCTCGGACGCGGTCAACGCCTCCAAGTGGGCCAAGTTGGAAATGATGCACCGCTCGCGCGCGCTGGAACGCATCGCCCCGATTAACGACCCGGACCGGGTTCACGCCGAGGAGGCGCTGGCCATCTACCTGCCGCGCACCGTCTACGCGCTCGGCACGATCATCAACCGCATCGAGCTGCTCAAGCTGACGCCCCAGCGCCGCCGCGCGCTGACCGCCCTCGTGCTGACCGCCTGCGACCAGGCCAGCGGCATGCGGATCCATCCCCCCGACAAGCGCAGGCGCCCGCGCTCGCTCGCCCTGCCGCCCCGCTTCCGCGAGAACAACCTGTGGCAGGCGCTGGAGGACGGCATCAACCTGTGGGCGGGAACACCCGAAGAGGGAGTCGCGCTGACGCAGTTCCCCGCCCCGCCCCCGGAAAGCGGCGGCATCTGCCTGTTCGAGGGCGCGGTGCGCGAGCTCATTCCCCATCTCGAGGCGTATCCCATGTCCGCGGTGATCGGCGCCATCCCGCGCCCGAACCAGGCCTTCTGGACCCTGTCCGCGCTGTGGGCCGGCTGGTTTTGGGGACGCGAGGCGGTGGGCCCGTTCAAGTCGGTGCTGCGCCGGCGACGCTACGACTGGCAGTGGCACGCCGAGGCGCTGAAGTCCGTCTTCGCCGGGCTGTCAAAGCCGCTCGCCGAGGGGACGCCCTTCTTCGCCCTGCTCACCGAAGGCGAGCCGTCCTTTGTCACTGCCGCTCTGCTGGCCGCGCAGGTCGGGGGCTTCGACCTGAAAGCCTTCGCCATGCGCACGGCGAACGACCCGCTGCAGATCCACTGGGAGCGCGGCGCGGATTTCCAGCCGCCCTCGAAGCCGCCCGAGAAGCAGGCCGTGCGCGACGCGTTGACCGCCTATCTGAACGACCGGGTCGAGTCGGCGACCTTCCTGCATGTGCACACGGTGGGCGTGGCGGCGCTGGCCGAAAAGCGCGCGCTGGCCTGGTCCGACGAGGCCGTGACCGAGACCGGGCAGGTCATCGTTCATTCGCTCAACCATCCCTCGTTCGAACATTTCGACGCCAAGACCACGCCCGAGAGCGGCACGTGGGGGTTGGTCCGGCCCAACCCCGAGGCGCATCCCCTCGTGGATCGGGTGGAGATGGCCGTCGTGCGTTTCCTGCAGGCGAACCCGAACACCTCGCTGGAGGACATCCAGCGGGCGCTGAACGAAAAATTTCCCGGTGCGCTCACACCCCCGCTGTCGGTGATCGGCGCGGTGCTGGAATCCTACTGGAGTCGAAAACGGCGGCTGGACGATGCGCGAACAGGACGAGCCTTCGGTCCGGCGCGCGGATTTGGAGGAGGCGCAGAAGCTGCTCGAAAAACTCGCAGGGCGGATGAACTACGCCGTCTCCCGTACCGACCCGAACCTGGTGCTGTGGTCCGAGCAGGATTCTCCCGCCTGGACGTTCTACGTCATCGCCTCGGCGGTGGCAGGGAAGGTGCTGAGCGGCAATCGCCAGCGCCCCGAGCGGACGGTGGTCGTGCTCCCCGGCGGACGGGCGGGTTTACTGGCTTACAAGCTGCGCCGCGACCCGCACCTGAGGCAGTTGGCCGAGGCCTGCCACTTCCTCAAGTTCCGCAACCTGCGCCAGATCGCCGAGATCCAGCTGTTGACGCGCGAGACCTGGCTGGAGGCCGTTCATGGCGACCCGATCGAAGGCGCGTCCGCCCAGATGATGATGTTCTAACGAAAATCTTATCGGTTTCCGGTAAAATAGCGCGACAGGAGACTTACTGTTATGTTCTTATTCGAAGGAAATGACCGCCGCAAGGAAGAAGAACGCATCCGCAACGAGGGACGCCTGCCCGCCGGGCAGTCGCTGACACTCAAGTTCCCGGTGCTGCACTACGGGCCGGTGCCGCCGTTCAACGCCGCCACGTGGGATTTCCGCGTGTGGGGCGAAGTCGAGGAAGAGAAAACCTGGGTTTGGAGCGAATTCAACCAGCTTCCAAGAAGCACCATCCAGATGGACATCCACTGCGTCACGCGCTGGAGCAAGGTCGATACGGCCTGGGAGGGCGTCTCCGTGCGGACAATGGTCGAGCAGGGGCTGTTCAAGATCAAGCCGGCGGCGAGATATGTCATGCAGCACGCCGAGTACGGCTTCACCGTCAACCTGCCGCTGGAGGTGGTGCTGGCGGATAACTTCCTGCTGGCGACGCACTTCAACGGCGAGCCGATCTCGCCCGACCACGGCTATCCCCTGCGCGGCGTGGTGGGATTCATCCCTGGGCGTGAGGACCTGGTGACCCCCTATTTCTGGAAAGGCGCCAAGTGGCTGCGTTCGCTGGAGTTCATGACCAAGGACCGGATGGGCTTCTGGGAGCAGGCTGGCTATCACAACAACGCCGACGCCTGGAAGGAAGAACGGATGCGATTTTAGTTATTAGTTATTGGAGATTAGTGATTGGTCAGAGCTGATAGGTGCGTTGTAAAGCCGTGTTGACAATGAATGATAATGAGGGACTCTCGCAAAGAGGTCCCTCATTTTTTTTTATTATCCATATCCCGCCAATAATTGACCACTATCAACAGCCTACTGATTACTGCTCTCTACTTTCTAATCTCCAGTTACCGCCCGGCGGAGTGTGTCCAAAACCTGCAAGGCAGACAGGCGGTGCAGCGCAAGCGCTTCCTCGGTCAGGTAAATTTTTCCCAGATAGCGGTCGGCCGGTTTTGTGTAGAGTCCGCGGTCCGGCAGATCGCCTGGCACAGGCCAGAAATTCCACAAAGGGACGTTGTACTCGGCCGCCAGTTCTGCCATTTCCTGATTGACCTGATGATCTCCCTCGCGATTGTCCGCCTTGGTCGAAAGGATGGGCACTACGCCATTTGCCAACAGGGTATCCAGCACTTTGCGCAGGTATAGCATGTTGCGCCCGCCTTCCGAATGCGTGCCGACCATGATGAAAACGAAAGATGGTTTATGCAGGCGCAGCTCGCAATTCATGGGACTCTCATCGGGGCGGCAGCCAAACTTGTTCTCGTGCCACGCATTCCATATCAGAGCCCCGGAGGTGGTGCCGTTCTTGCTGGTCGGGCTTTTGCGGTTGAGCGAGTCCTTGAAATAGTCCATGGTTTGCTGCAAATCGGCGGGAAGCGATTCAAACCGGGAAGGGTCGGTGAGAAATGGACCCAGAAAGACATCCGGTTCGCTCTGGCAATCGCCGAAGACCGAAAACGCGTGCGGGGCGTTGCCCAGCAACTGGCCGAGGGCATAGATCTCGCGCACATGTTCGGTGACGGTTGGAATCTCCGGCCAGGTCATCCACTCATCAGGATCGAGTCCGGTGGTGGCTGGCAGGGGAGTCGCGGTGACGTTGGGTTTCGCGATTGGGAATATGGGTGTGACCGGCGCAGGAGCCGGTGGAATCACTCCGCAGGCAGCGGTGATGACCCCCAAAAGCAGGAAGGCACAAGCCACTTTACTCATGATGGTATTTTTCCGGGTTACGTTCACAATTCTATCCCAGCAAATGTTAATCCATTATGAGTCAGTACCAACAACACATTTCAAATTTGTTCAGCCAAACAAAGAGGGACTCCCTGCAAACGAGAGCCCCTCTCCCTTTCACTGGCAGCAGCTTACTACTTTCTAATCTTTAATCGCTGCTCTCTTTTGGAATGAAATACACATCCGTCGGTTTCAACTTGGAGTTGCGCAGGAAGCGCGGCTTGACCTCCATGCCGATCCAGTCGAGGCCGGGCGACGCCGGGTCGACGCCCATCAGGCGCGTCAGCAGCAGCGTGTTCACGCCCTCGAACTCGACCAGCGCCAGCACGAACGGGCATTCGGGCAGGAACTCCTCCGAGCCGAAGTAACAGACCGTGAAGGCATGCACCTTCGCGGGGACATCCGTGATGTCGATCCACTTCGTCTCCGCGCCCGAGTACATGTCGTGGCCGCGCGGGTTGGCGGTGGTGTATCCGCTTTGCGGGTCGCGCGTGGCGAGCAGCCGTTTGTTCGTCAGACCCGCGAACCACGGGCTGTCCTGCCCGTACGAATGCAGGTACTTGATCTTGTATTCCTGCTCGATCTGGATGGGCGCCATCTTCTTGAGGAATTGCAGCGCCTCTTCATCCGTGCTGACCGGGAACGGGATGCCGTGGACGATGTAACCGCCCAGCGTTTCTTCGCGTTGTGAAGGTAGCTTGGCCATGATTAACCTTCCTTTTCCAGAACGGAGACGGAGACGTAGGTGCCCGTGCCCGCGTGGGAATGGATCGCGCCCCGCTTCGCATTCTTGACCTGAAGCTGGTCGTCGCGGAAATGTTTCTTGATCGTCCCCTGCAGCTGCCAGATGGCGAACACACCCTGCATCAGTCCTGTCGCGCCGACGGGATGTCCGCAGGCGATCAGCCCGCCCGAGGGATTTACCGCGCAAACAGGCTTGTCCTTCAGCTTCAAACCGTAGTCGATGTTCGGCAGGAAGGCCTTGCCTGACTCAGCGAACGGACCGCCCTCGCCGTAGCGGCACAGACCCAGATCCTCGTAGGTTTGAATCTCCGACGAGGTATACGCATCGTGCAGCTCAATGAAATCCAGTTCATTCAGCGGATCCTTGATGCCGGCGTGTTTCCAGGCCATGTTGCCGGCAGCCCGTCCCGCGCGGAACGAGTGGACGCCGGGGTAGCGTGTGCCGTGGTCCCAGAGTTTTTTATAGTAGGCCTTCGTTTCGTTCGAGGATTTTTCCTGCTCGGTGGCGTAGTTTTCCATGAAGTAGTCGAAGTCCACGTGCGGACGGTCGGCCATGCGCATGGCGTCCGTGCCGCGGCCAATGCCGGTCACCTTGACCAACGGCCGCGCCACCTTCGCGCCTGCGGACTCCAGTTTCTTCAGCCCCTCCTCGGAGCAGAGAATTGTCGCCGCCGCGCCGTCGGACATCACGCAGATGTCGAGCCGCGTCAACGGCCAGGCCACCATCGGCGCATTGCGCACATCCTGGATACTGACGCGCTGGCTCTTCTGTGCGTACGGATTGTGGAAGGCGTTGATGTAGTTCTTCACGCTGACGTGCGCCATCTGCTCGACGGTCGTGCCGAACTCCTTCATGTGGCGTGTGACCATCATGGCGTAGTAGCCCGAATAAAAACCTCCGACGGGGTAATCGAACGACACATCGGAGGCTAATGCAATGAACTCGTTGCCCTTCCACGTCTCCACGTGGGACATGGTCTCGAAGCCGTAGGCCACGCACACGTCCATGTGGCCCGAGGCGACGGATTTCCACGCTTCCTGGAAGCACAGCCCCCCCGTCGCGCCGCCGCCCTCCACGCGGTGACCGGGCTTGGGACACAGGCCGAGGTAATCCTGGGCCATGATGCCCGCCATCAACTGCCTCGTGAAATGGTCCGAGAAATACGAGGCGACCGACCCGTCCACGACGCGCGTGAAGGTCGGGAAGTCCAGGCCGATATCAGCGATGGCGTAGTCGTACGCCTCCTTGATGATTGCCTGGAAGGTCTTGTCGGGCCGGGCCTTGGCGAATTTGGAAACCCCGCCCGAGATTGCATAGACTGGTCTCATCAGCGAACCTCCTTGGGTTGAGATACAATCATTGTACAGGAAATCGTGTTCAGAGCAAACTATTTTTGTAAACCAATGTTATTATCAAGTTGAAAGATGATTTTATTTTTACTCGTAGATCAAAAAGGATACGCTTCATGACCACTCCCTCCTACGAATATCACGGCCTGATGGCCACCACCTGGGACCTGTTCCGCGGCGACACCTCCCAATGGGAGGATCGATTCTTTTTCCTGGACGTGGTCACGAAATACGGAGGCCCGGTGCTGGATGTCGGCTGCGGCACCGGCCGCATCCTGCTGGACTTCATCACACAGGGCGTCGACATCGACGGCGTCGACAACTCGCCGGACATGCTTGTGCTATGCAGGGAAAAAGCCGCGAAAACAGGCGTGAAGCCGGCCTTGTATCAACAGGAGATGGACAAGCTCTCGCTGCCGCGCAAGTACCAGACCATCCTCGTCCCTTCGAGCTCGTTTCAACTTCTGCTCGATCAAGCCCTCCCGCCGGTTGCGATCAAAGCCTTCTTCGATCATCTTTTACAGGGCGGCGTGCTTGCCATGCCGTTTATGACCCTGTGGAAATCCGGCGACCCCCTGGAGACCGAATGGAGCAAGGAAGTTGTCAATCCTGAAGACGGATTAACCTACCGCCGGTGGTCGCATACCCGCTACGACCCGGCGACCCGTCTCGAGCACACCATCGACCGCTACGAGGTGCTGCGCGAAGGCAAAGTGATTTCCTCGGAGGAACATGTGCAGTCGCCGGCCACCCTCTCCTATACACAGGACCAGGCCGTGGCACTCCATCAAAACGCGGGGTTCAAGGACATCCAGTTATTTCACGAGTTCACCTTCGAACCCGTCAGACCCGAAGACACCACCTTCTGCGTGCTTGGATTCAAACCCGAATAACACAGGAGATTGATATGACCTTTGACGCATCCAATTTAACTGGCAGCCCCCATCATTTCTTCACACAGATCGCCGGCACATGGAAAGGCACAAGCAAGCTGTGGCTCGAGCCGGATGTGCCGGCCGACGAATTGCCCGTTCAGGGCAGCATCCAGCTGGTGCTGGATGGGCGCTTTGCGCTCTACCTCTACGAAGGCTCCATCGAGAGCGAAATGCAGCGCGGCATCTTCACCTTTGGCTACAACACCACCCTCAACCGATTCGAAGCCAGCTGGATAGACAGTTTCCACAACAACACCGCCATCATGTTCTGCGAAGGCTCCGAAACAGAGAACGGCTTTCAAGTGCTCGGCTGTTATCCCGACCCCACCGGCGGACCGGATTGGGGCTGGCGCACCGAAGTGGTCCTGGAAGACAAGGACCATCTCACCCTCACCGCGTACAACATCCCCCCTGAAGGGGATGAAGCCAAAGCCACAGAAACCAGGTTAACAAGAGTAAGATAAGGGAAGGATGGTCCCGTGTACCCTGGACGGGCTGCACTCTGGATGTTCCGTAAACGTAATTCAATAACTGAGAGGTGATCCATGATTCTCCTCAATCCACACTCCCCCACCCGTTTCTACCCGGACGACGCGTCGCGCCAGATGATGCTCAAGACCATCGCCTTTTTCGAAGCAAAAGGCAAGCAACGAGTTAAGGAAGACGACCATAAACGCACCTGGTATGCTGACTTTCTCGAATTCCAAAAAGAAGAAAAACTATTCGCCACGCTGTTGACGCCCACGCCCTACGGCGAAGGCCATGCCCGCTGGGATACCTGGCGAAACTGCGAGTTCAACGAGATACTGGGCTTTTACGGGCTGGCTTACTGGTACACCTGGCAGGTGTCCATCCTCGGGCTGGGACCGGTCTGGATGTCCGGCAACGAGGCGCTCAAGCAGAAAGCGGCGCAGCTGCTGCGACAAGGCGAGGTCTTTGCCTTCGGCCTCTCGGAACGCCAGCACGGTGCGGATATCTACTCGACGGAGATGGCGCTCACCGCGCAGCCGGACGGCACCTACCTGGCCAATGGAGAAAAGTATTACATCGGCAATGGCAATGTCGCCCCGATGGTCTCCACGTTTGGAAAATTCGCCGATACAGGCGACTATGTCTTCTTCGCAGCGGATTACCGTCACCGCAACTACAACCTGATCAAGAACGTCACCGACAGCCAGTCCTACGTCGCCAACTTTGAGTTGAAGGATTATCCCGTCTCCGAGGCAGATATCCTGCACAAGGGGCAGGCGGCCTGGGATGCGGCACTGAACACGGTCAACATTGGCAAGTACAACCTGGGCTGGGCTTCGATCGGGATCTGCACGCACGCATTTTATGAGGCTCTCCATCACGCAGCGAACCGCCGTCTCTACGGGATGGCCGTCACTGATTTTCCGCACGTGCGCGGCATGTTCACGGACGCGTATGCCCGCCTGGTGGCCATGAAGCTGTTCGCCCTGCGCGCCGGGGATTACATGCGCGCCGCCTCGCCTGATGACCGCCGCTACCTGCTCTACAACCCGACGGTCAAGATGAAGGTCACCACCCAGGGCGAGGAGGTCATGAACCTGCTGTGGGATGTCATCGCTGCAAAAGGTTTTGAGAAGGATATGTACTTCGAGATGGCGGCGCGCGATATCCGCGCCCTGCCCAAACTGGAAGGCACGGTGCATGTCAACATTGCGCTGATCGTCAAGTTCATGGCGAATTATTTCTTCTTCCCCGGCGAATACCCCGAAATTCTCACCCGCAGCGAAGCCGCCAATGACAACTTTCTCTTCAATCAGGGACCGGCCAAAGGCCTGGGAAAGATCCAGTTCCACGATTACAACCTGGCCTACGGGCTGTACGACCTGCCAAACATTCGAATCTTCAGGGAGCAAATTGAAACGCTGAAAACCTTTCTCGCCACTGCGACTCCCAGCGAAGCTCAGCAAAAGGATACTGATTTCCTGCTGGCGCTGGGCGAACTCTTCACGCTGGTGGTCTACGGGCAATTGATTCTGGAAAATGCCCGGCTCTACAAAGTCGATGATGAAACCGTGGATCAAATCTTCGACTTCATGGTGCGCGACTTTTCGAAGTACGCCCTGCAGCTGTACAGCAAACCCAGCACCACACCCCAGCAGATGGAGCTGTGCACAAAGATGATCCGCAAACCCGTTCTTGACGCAACTCGCTTTGACCTCGTCTGGAAAGAAAGCGTCTACTCATTAAAAGACGCCTACGAGATGAAACCTTAACCTGAAGATAATCATGCTCTTACGGTGCGCAGGACTCTAACTGCCTGCGGGGACTGGAACAAGATCGACAAGATTTCCCTTTACGCAGGAATTCCTGAGTTTGCTTAAAATCTCATTTTGAGATATAATTTGCCCATGCATGTCATCTCCCGCAAAGCCTTGCGCCTGTTCTGGGAAAAACACGCAGACAGCAAACAACCGCTGACGCGCTGGTTCAAAGTGATGACAGCCACCCATTTTCGAAATTTCGCCGAACTCCGCGCTGCATTCCCTTCTGCAGATAAGGTGGAAAATTGGATCGTCTTTAATATTGCCGGTAACAAATACCGGCTGATCGCATCGATCCACTTCAATCGCGGCAAAGTATATGTTCGCCACGTCCTGACTCATGTGGAGTACGATAAAGGAGCATGGAAACAATGACCACTTTTTCAAAGGGTATTCAGACACATTGGGCGCATGTCCAGCCCATCCTGTCCATCCGAAATGAACGCGAATACGACCTGGCCGTCACACGGATGAACGAGCTGCTGGATGAAATCGGCGAGGACGAAAAACATCCCCTTTACGGGCTTCTCGATACGCTCGGCACGCTAATTGAAGCATATGATGAAGATCATCATCTCATTCCAGACGCAGGCGGCGTGGACATGTTGCACCATCTCATGGACGAGCATGGTCTGAAACAATCCGACCTGCCAGAGATTGGCTCGCAGGGTGTCGTCTCCGAAATCCTTAACGGCAAGCGGGAGTTGAACCTGAGGCAAATCCGCGAACTGGCAGAGCGTTTTCACGTCTCCCCCGCTGTATTTCTGCCAAGAGCAGGATGACCATGCATTCCCGACGCGCACTTCTCTACATGCCCGGCGACGACTGGAACAAGATCAACAAGGCCATCACCCTCGGTGTGGACTGCATCTGCATGGACATGGAGGACGGCACCGCCCTCAACCGCAAGCAAGCCGCCCGCGAGACCATTGCCCGCGCCCTGCGCGAGCTGGATTTCGGCAAAGCGGAGAAGCTGGCGCGCATCAACAGCGTCGGAACGGGATTGGAGCGGGAGGACATCGATGCCGTCCTGCCGTATCACCCGGACGGGATCGTCATCCCGAAGCTCGAAGCGCTTGACCAGATTCAGTGGGCGCACGAGATCATCGAAGCGGCCGAGCTGGCGAACGGCTGGGGCGTGAACTCCATCCGCATGCTGGTGGGCGTGGAGACGGCGAAGGGCATCATCAACTTGAAGGAGTTCGCCTCGCACCCCCGGCTGGACGGGCTGATCTTCGGCTCGGAGGATTTCGCCGCCAGCATCGGCGCGACCCGCTCGCGCGCCGGCTGGGAAGTACTGCACGCGCGCAGCGCCGTCGTCATGCACGCCGCCGCCAATGGACTGCAGGCCATCGACATGGTCTTCATCGATTTCCGCGACACGATCAACCTGAAGGTCGAGGCGGTGCAGGGCGCGCAGATGGGCTACACCGGCAAGCAGATCATCCACCCGGCGCAGGTGGGGCCTGTGCAGGAGGCCTTCACCCCTGACGATGAGGAGATCGCCTACGCCCGGAAAGTGGTGGAGACGTTCGAAGCGCACCAGGCGGAGGGAGCCGGCGCTTACGCGCTGGACGGCAAGATGATCGACATGCCTCTGGTCAAGATCGCGCAGAAGGTGCTCGAGCGGGCGAGGGCGGCGGGGAAGATCGATGCCAGCGAGCTAGCACTGCCCGGGATGCCCCTGACCGGGGCTCGCAATCCCGAGCTCAATTTTATTCAGCGCATTCGCTTCTGGCTGGAATACCATATCATGCTGGACATGGTCGGGCAGGACGGACCGGGGCCGGCTTTCCGCTGGATCTTCAAATCCCCCATCCCGATGTATCACCTCGGCCTGTGGCACCTGGCGGGACCCTTCATCATGCTGGTGCATAAGGGACGCAAGAGCGGCAAAACACGCTACACGCCGCTGGAGTACACCTACGAACCCGAAACGGATTCGTACCTGCTGATGGCCGGCTGGCGCGGGCACACGGACTGGTACCGTAATGTTCGGGCAAATCCACATGTCCACGCACAGGTGGGGAAACGTGCATTCGACGCCGTCGCCGAGCCGATGAGCGACGAGGAATCCGCAGAGATGTTGAGGCGGATTTTGGTTGCCAACCCTCCGTCGGCGAAGATGCTCCACCGCTGGACGGACGCGCCTCTCGACCCCGATTCACCTGAAGGTCTGTTGCGTGCCTGCAAGGATTTTCCCTGCGTGCGGCTCAAGCCTGTTTCGAAATAAGTAACATAAGATGTCATTGCGAGCGAGCACAGCGAGCGCGGCATCCTTTTAAGGGAGTTTCTGTAACGAGGAGATTGCCACCCTAACGGCTCCAATGACACTTAAAACGGGAGAACTTTGTTATCCATCGTCTATGGACTTTTATCCGCGCTGGTCTGGGGCGGAGCCGATTTCGCCGGCGGGCTGGCCAGCCGGAGTGAGCGCCCGATCCGCGTGGTCACGCTGGCTGAAACTGCCGGCCTCGCGCTGCTCATCCTCCTGTTCTTTCTATTTCCGGAGCCGATGCCGCCCGCGCAGGTCTGGGTCATCAGCGGGATCGCCAGTATCTGCGGGACCGTCGGCATCATCTTGCTATACCGAGCGTTGGCGGAAGGGCAGATGAGCATTGCCGCGCCCGTGTCGGCGTTGATGGGCGCCATCATCCCGGTCGTCGTCAGCGGCTTTACCGAGGGCCTGCCCGGGTGGATCACCATTTTGGGATTTCTCTTTGCCCTGGCCTCCATCTGGCTGATCTCGCAGGACGAAAAGACCGGCCACCTGCAGCGCTTGAGCGACCTGCGCCTGCCCCTGCTGTCCGGGGTCGGATTCGGGTTGTACTTTGTCCTGATCCATTCCGTCGCACAGGATTACACCCTCTGGCCGCTGATCGCCTCCCGCTCGATATCCGTCCCCATACTGATTGCTATTGCGCTGATCGCGCGCCAGCGGGTCATGCCACAACGCAGCCTCTGGCCGCTTGCCTCCCTGGGCGGGATTTTGGATGTGAGCGGAAATGTCTTCTTTGTGCTCGCCGGACAGGTCGGCCGGCTGGATGTCGCTGCTGTACTGGTATCGCTTTACCCGGCATCCACCGTCATGCTGGCGGCGATGTTTCTCAAGGAACGCATCAACCGCACGCAGTCGCTGGGAGTCCTCGCCGCGCTGCTGGCAATTGTGCTGATGTCGATATAAAATTAAAGGACGAGGAACAAACTTATGACAAAATACCGAATCATTGCCAACCCCACCTCAGGACATGGAAACGGCGAGAAGGTCATTCCCATTGTTGAGCAGAACCTCCGCGCGCTGGGCGTGGACTTCAACCTGGTCCGCTCCGAGCGGCCGGGTCATGCCATCGAGTTGGCGCGCGCCGCCGCGCTGGAGGGAGTCGAGGTGGTCGTGGCTTCCGGCGGCGACGGGACGGTCAACGAGGTGCTCAACGGCCTCATGCTGGCTCGTGCCGAGGGAAAGAATTCCGCACTGGGCGTCATCCCCGCCGGGCGGGGCAACGACTTCTCCTACTGCAAGGGAATCCCCGAGGAGATCGAGGCCGCCTGCAGGGTACTTCACGCGGACGCGCGCCGCAGGGTGGACATCGGCCGAATCACCGGAGGCAAAATTTCGGGAGAGCGTTACTTCGGCAACGTGCTGGGAGTCGGCTTCGATGCCATCACCACCATCGAAGTGAGGAAGATGCCGCGCTGGGGAGGCTTCCTCAGTTTTTTGGTCGCGGTGCTCAAGACCATCTTCCTGTATTACAAGGGTCCGACCGTCAAGGTGGATTACGACGGAAAATCGCTCACGCTGCCGACCCTGCTGGTGGCGGTGATGAACGGGCGGCGGCTGGGCGACGGCTTTTACCTGGCGCCCGAGGGCAAGGCCGACGACGGGCTGTTCGACCTGGTCATCGCCCGCGAGGTGACCCGCCGGCGCATCTTCACCCTGCTTCCCCACTTCATGAAAGGGACGCAGGCCACGCAGCCCGAGATCACCTCCGTGCAGGCGGCCAGGGTCACCATCACCGCACAGAAGGGTGTGCTGCCGGCCGAAACCGACGGCGAGATCCTGTGCACCGACGGCGACTGGCTGCAGGTGGAGATCCTTCCCAAAGCCATCGACCTGGTCTGCGAGGACAAGCTGTTCGCATGAACCTGAGACACACGCTCGTTATAGGTTCCCTGCGCGTGCTGGTCGACCTGGTCTTTCGCGTCCACGACGAGGCGCTGAAGCAGGTGCCAATGCAGGGACCGCTGATCCTCGTCTGCAACCACGTCCACATCTGGGAGATACCGGCGAATTACACCCACCTGATGCCGCGCCGCACGATCGGCATGGTGCTCGCCAGGAGGTGGGAAAATCCTTTTTTCCGCTACATCGTTGAAACCGTGGATGCGATTCCGGTCAAGCGCGACGAAGTGGACATGAACGCGATACGCAAGGCTTTGCAGAGGCTGCAGGAAGGCCGGATCATCGCCATCGACCCGGAGGGGACGCGCTCCGGCACGGGGATTCTGGGCGAGGGGCACGCCGGCGCTGTGATGTTGGCGGTGAAGAGCGGCGCGCCGCTCATGCCGGTTGTCCATTATGGCAGCGAGAATTATCGCGAGAACATGCGCCGGATTCAGCGTACCGATATGAACTATGCCGTCGGCAAACCGTTCCATGTGCGCACGGACCCGCCGTTGAACCACGAAACCCGCCAGCTTGCCGCGGACGAGATCATGGCGCAGATGGCGGCGCTGTTGCCGGAGAAATATCGCGGGAGGTATCGAGATATGTTTGGAAAGGAACCGAAGTATTTGGCGTTTGAGTGATGAAAAAGCTCCTCAACACGCTGGGACTGATCGCCCTGATACTCACCCTCTATGCCGGGCTGTTCCTGCTCGGCTGGGGGCTGAGGGACATCCCCGGCTTCTTCTCAGAGCCGGCGCGGGCGGCTTATATCGCGTTCATCGTCCTGATGGCGCTGGCAACACCTTACATTTCCAGCCTCATCCCTGAGGGCATCGGCGACAAAGGTCGCGAGGAAAAGCACCGCACCCGGCAGGACGTCGCCTGGAATATCGCCCGCCCATTTCTGCTCATCCTTATCCTGTCCATGCCGTTCTGCGACCGGCGCGACCTGCTGACCATGCCCGACATTTCCTCCCTGCGCTGGAGCGGTCTGGCGCTCGTCGTAGTTGGCTTTGCTTTGATCACCTGGACCACGGTCGGGTTGGGGCGGCAGTACAGCGTCTACATCACCCTCCAACAGGATCATAAGCTCATCACCAGCGGCTCCTACCGGTACATCCGTCATCCGCGCTACCTGGGGGTGATGATCGTGGCGCTTGGATTGGCGCTCCTTTTCCGTTCTTGGATCGCCCTGGCGGCGCTGCCCTTTCTGCTCGCGCTGCTCATTTTCCGCCTGAAGGACGAGGAGAAGCTGCTGCGGGAGGAGTTCGGCCCGCAGTGGGAGGAATATATCAGTCACAGCTGGCGGCTTGTGCCGTTTGTCTATTAACCGCCCCCATTTTCCCGGAACGGTGTTTTCATTACAGCACGTCCATTCTGCAGTCACAAGGGAGCCCTGAATGACGACTGAAAAACTGTCCCGCCGCACCAAATGGATGTACGGCTCAGGCGACTTCGGTTTCGCGCTGACCAACACCATCCTGAGCGTGTATTTCGCCCTGTTCCTGACGGAAGTGGTCGGCGTGATGCCCGCCGTGGCTGCGGCAGCCATCTTCATCGGCAGCACCTGGGACTACATCAACGACCCCCTCGTGGGCTACCTGACCGACCGCACCCGCACCCGCTGGGGACGCCGCCGGCCCTACCTGCTGTTCAGCGCGCTGCCCTTCGCCCTGACGTTCGCCATGCTCTGGTGGATACCGCCGTTCGAGAACGTCGCGGCGCTGACTGCCTACTACGCGGTGGCGTTTGCCCTGTTCGACACGGCCGCCTCGTTTGCCTACATGCCCTTCTATGCGCTGACCCCCGAGCTGACCAGCGACTACGACGAACGCACCGGCCTGACCGGCATCCGTATGTTTTTCTCCATTTTTGCCAGCCTGGTTGCTTTTACCCTGCCTCTGGCGATGGTGGGTGCTCTTTAGCCCGGAGAATGCGGACCGGGTACTGATCATGGGTGCGACACTCGGGGTGGTCTCTGCGCTGACTCTTCTGCTGGTCTTTTTTGGTACGCGCGAACGGAAGGAATTCATCCAACAGGAGAAGACCGGGTTTTTCGAGTCGATCAAACTCTCAGTGAAGAACCGTCCCTTCGTCTTCGGCCTGCTGCTGTTCCTGTTCAACGGCGTGACCATGGCCATCATCCAGGTCAACCTGCTGTATTACATCAAATATGTCGTGGAGCGCGAGTCGCAAAGCGACCTCATCATGGCGTCCATTTTTGTGGTGGCGATCATCGCCCTGCCGCTGTGGTTGTGGATCTCGCGCCACCTGAACAAACGCTGGGCGTACATCATCGGCATCTCCTTTTTGGCAGGCGTGCTGATGGTGCTGGCCTCGCTCAATCCCCAGACGGGCATGCCTCTCATCATGACCCTGTGCGTGCTGGCTGGAATCGGCGTCTCAGCCATGCACGTCATGCCGTGGGCCATCATCCCCGACGCGATCGAATACGGCGAGTTAAAAACCGGCAAGCGCAACGAGGGCATGTTCTACAGCCTGATCACGCTGGCGCAGAAGGTTGCTTCGTCCATCGCGGTGCCGCTGGCGCTGCTGGTGCTGCAGTTCAGCGGGTACATGACGGACGGCAGCGCGCAGCCCGAGAGCGCCATCCTCGGCATCCGCATCATCGCGGGACCCATCCCCGCTATTGCGCTGGGGCTGGCCATCCTGTTCACCGCGCTCTTCCCGCTCGGGCGCGACGACTACAAGGAGATCAACCGCCAGCTCGAGGAACGCCGACTTGCCAATCTCGAACCGGCCGATTAGGATGGGCTGTGATCGAAATCCGCCCGATCCAAAACCACCGCGAGAAACGCGCCTTTCTCACCTTCCCGTGGAAAATCTACCGGAACGATCCGCTCTGGGTGCCGCCTCTCCTGCCGGAGCGCAAGAAGAACACCGACCCTGCGCGCGGGCTGTTCTTCAAGAACGGTTACGCGGATTTTTACGCCGCCTTCAAGGACGGGCGGATGGCAGGGACCATTTGCTGCTCCCACGAACACGGCGGCGAAGCGGGCGAGTGTTCAATTGGATTCTTCGAGTGCATCGATGACTATGCCGTGGCCGAGGCCTTGTTCCAGCACGCCGAGGGCTGGGCGCGCGAGCATGGATTGACCTCGCTGTGCGGCACCTACAACCTCGACCGGGAGGACGGGCGTGGGATTCTCGTCGAGGGCTTTGACCGCCCCCCGGCCTTGATCTGCGGACACAACCCGCCCTACTATGGGGGATTTTTCGAGCGCTTCGGTTTCCACAAGCGCCACGACGACGGCCTGGCCTATGCCATCGACGCTAATCCTAAGGATCCACGCATCCAGCGCATCATCCGCCTGGCGGAGGGCGTGCGCAGGCGCAAGGGATTCACCGTCCGCAGCGCGAAGATGGACGATCTCGACAATGAAATTGCCATCGTCACCCTCCTGCAGAATCGCGCGCTGGAGCACCTGCCCGGCTTTGTGCCCTACACCCGCGAGTCGGTAGCCGCCATGCTGATGCCGCTTGCGGACATGGCCGACCCCGAGCTGGTCCTGTTCGCCGAGGCGGACGGAAGGGCGGTAGGCTGGTTCCCCGCCATTCCGAACTTCAACGAGATCCTGATCCATCTCAACGGGCTGCGTTACCCGTGGGATTACGTCCGCGCGCTGCGATATAAGAACCTCAAGCCGAAGAGTCTCACCGTCAAAGCGGTGGCGGTGCTGCCCGAATACTGGGACACGGGCGCGGCCATCGTGCTGTTTGCGGAGATGGCCAGGCGCGCCATCGCGAAAGGCTACCTCTGGGCGGACCTGTCCCTGACGGGCGAGGACAACCCCGACACGGTGGATCTGGCCCGCCACACCGGCGCGGAGATTTACAAACGATATCGGTTCTATAAAAAAGAGCTTTAAAGCCGCAGACTTCCGAAGTCTAATAGGCTTCGGAAGTCTGCTTAAAGAACGACCTTCGGGGGTCGTAAAGGGTAAGGAATTAGAAGGCGGGCTACCAGTCGTAAATATACCCCCGGTTGCGCAGGCTGTCGTAGTACAAGCCCATTCCGAGTGCAATCAACAAAACATTTTCCTCGACGGGTGTCAGACTTTCGGCGACCCGCTGCAGTGCGGGATGAAATGGTTTGACACTTTCAGGGTGCGGGTAACGGATCCAGGTGTCGGTGAGGGAGGCAATTTCACGCCCATTGACCGTGACCGCGTCATAGTTGACCTCGCGCGAGGTCAGGCGGTTGAATGCGTGAGTTTCATTGTTCCAGCGCAGTTCCGCGACCCAGGCCGCTTCGACCGCGCCATCATTGCTGCGGTAGCGGCAGGAGGGATAGTTCACAACGATGGCGCCGTCCTCCACACCGTCCACAAATGAAACCACCCGGATGTTCGGATCGGAGACGCTTCGGGCGGTTACCTTTAGTTCCACACGCTTCAGGCTGGTCTTCAAGACGAGAGTCCCGGTCCTGACCTGTTGACGCTGGAGGGTAAAGGCGATCCAACCTTCCCCTTTCGGGTCATTCAGTGAACCCACGATACCCTGGGTATAGCCTTCGCTTCGCCCGAAGACCGAACGGTTGAACCACCAGCCATCCCATCGACTGGAGAGGTCGGACCAGGCGGCAGGATTCCATTGAAGCAGAGAGGCGGTGGCCAGGTACTCCTCGCCCTGTTTTGCCGGCTGGTTCTTGAACGCTTTCGCAGCGGAGGAGCCCTGCCGGAACAGGAAGAAACCCACGATGCCCAGCACGAGGAGCATGATCAGGCAGACAGAACAGGAAAGGATAAGAGTTAATGTGAGAGTCAAAGTGGCGGGATCCATGTTGAAAATTTCCTTTCCCTTTGTGCGTTATCTCACGCAAGCTGCAAACTTCGCCGCCCAATTATTTTACTTTATTTTACCAAAATGGTAAAATTTGCCGCAATAAATTCCGGGTCTGATTTTATCAAAGGAAGGTAAAAAGGTAAGGACAATGAGATACAAACTGCTTACTACTCCCGGTCATGGCGTTGATGCTATCCTGCAATTTCATCACCGGGCTGGGCTCCGGCGCTTCAGGCAGCGAAAATGTCGATTACGATGCACCGGCTGACCCTCTGAACGTGACGGTGGAATTGAACGAGGATGAATCCACCAGCGCGGTGATCTCACCGGATGGCGGAGAGCTCACTCTCGTCTGGCGCGGACGGCAGCGTTTATACCCTTGAAGTGCCTGGCGGAGCGCTCGATGACGAAACTGAGATCAGCATGACCACAATCGACACCCTTGAAGGCGGACCCGTGGAAAGCAATGTCTATGGCGTTCAGCTTGAGCCTTCCGGATTGGTATTCAATGAGTTCCTGACCCTGACAATCCAACCAGCAGAGGAATTGTCCAGCTGAAGAACAGTTCATTCAAGTATGAGGGAAGTGGGGAAGATTTGCACCACGCAATGGTAGACCCGGACAGCAACGAAATAAAAATATCAATGCTGGATTTCAGCGGTGGCGGGGTAGGGAAAATCGTTTCGGCGATAATTACGTAAACCTATGAAATGGGCAAGGCTCAGTCTACCGGCGAGTCCGATTGGAAAACCAGTTGGGTAAAACACTTCAGGAAGCACGCAAGAGGAAAATTATCCAAAGAACAACGACAAGCAAAGCTCGACAAAATCATGGAAAAATATCGCATGGAAGTAGTTGAAGTTGCAAATGGAAGCGGCGAAGAGGGATTGCAAACACCTGGGTAAAGCGATCGAAAGCCGAAAGAAGCTTTCGTAAAAAACTATGGGCCAGTACGGTGAAGATTAACCCGCCTGGAAGACGAAACCTCCCTTGGTATGGAACTTAGATGGGCTGAATATAAATGTCCAAAAGCCTATAATGTCAAAGGCGATTCGCAGGGATTTCAATAGCAAGCGCCGCCATCGCTATAGCTCAACATTTCGTTCTCGAAGGATCCGATCGGACATGCAGGAGTGTCATCGACATTATACCCGTCTTCGTCAAGTTTCCCAGTTATATGGAACAACATCTGTGAATTGCGTTTTGTGCGCAAATTTACAGCAAGTGGCAAGGGACATTACACGATCACTCTGACAGAGGACCGGCGGGGTGATAAAAGGTATGTCTGGCTGGCGTGCTCCGAGTGTCCAGGCGATCTGAGAACGAAGAATCCTTGGCCTAATTAGTGAAACTTTAACCGACGCATTGAATCCATAGAATACTGCCTGCCTGCTGCAATTCGTTGCGCAGGTAAAAATATTCAATCACACTCCTTGCTCGGCGAGGTGAGTTACCCTCGCCGAGTTTTTTTACATTCAACAATGTGCCGTATAATTCCCAATGTGATTGGTGGATAAGACTTTCTTAAGTCAGCTGGCAGGTGACAGTCATCTTTGAGATGACTGTCACCTCCATATAAGGAACCCACACATGACTCGAAAACTCGAAGGAAAAGTTGCTCTCATCACCGGCGGTACCAGCGGAATCGGAAAAGCTACGGCCATGCTCTTCGCCGAAGAGGGCGCGCAGGTGGCGTTTACCGGCCGGCGGCGTGAGCTGGGCGAACGCCTCGCAGAAGAGATCACGCAGCGGGGAGGGCGCTGCCTGTTCATCGAAGCGGACCATACCAAAACGGAGGACTGCGTCCGCTCGGTGGAGGAGACCCTGCGGGAGTTTGGGCGCATCGACATCCTGTTCAACAACGCCGGCATCGTCACCAGCGGCACCGCCGAAACGACCACCGAAGAGGATTGGGCGCAGACGCTGGCCATCAACGTGACCGCGGTCTGGCGCATGAGCCGGCTGGTCGTGCCCGAGTTGCGCAAGCGTGGGGGCGGAGCCATCGTCAACAACGGGTCGGACTGGTCGGTGGTGGGGGCGAAGGATGCGCTGCCGTACACTACGAGCAAGGGCGCGGTGGCCCTGATGACGAAAAGCATGGCACTCGACTACGCGCATGAGAATATCCGCGTCAATGCCGTCTGCCCAGGGGACACCTTCGTCGAACGCTGGCTGGAAACCGGCCATTTCGTTGGCGACGATCCGGTGACGCTGGAGGAGGCCAAGGCGAGAATCAGCCGCTTACCTGCCGATGAAGCGCTTCGCGGAACCGATCGAGATCGCGCGGGCGGTGCTTTTCCTCGCCAGCAATGATGCGTCCTTCGTGACCGGTCATCTCCTGCTGGTGGACGGGGGCAACACGGCGCAGTGAGCGGCAGCAGAGCACTTGACTTTTTATCAGGAGTTAGAAAATGGCAGATCCTCTCTGGATGGAATTACGACAGTTTGCCCAAAAAATGTCATGGCCAACCGCAAAGGCAGCCGCCCCTGAAAGTCGGGTCGTCTACGAAGCCGGGCTTGATATCGTCAATTCGTATTCCGGCGACCCGGCGTTCTGGTGAAAGCGTTGAGACAGTTCGCTCAGTGCCAGTCGGCCGCCTATGCCAACGCCGGGATTGCGGCTGCTCTGATGATAGGCTCCTATTTGCGCGGGGATACCTACGACCAAAACGGCTTGCGGGAAGCAGAACTGTTCTTGCGGAAAGCACAAGAGGCGGTTCCCGATCGAGCCGAGATCAATTTTCTAAATGCCAAACTGGAATTGATGCGCCAAAATGATGGGAACGCAAGAAAGCTTCTGAATGAGCTTCATAAAAAATATCCCCCAAATTTTCACGTTTTATCAGTTGAATTATGGTATTGGTATAACCAGCGCAACCTGACTTCGCTGAAAAAACATACGAGAGATTGAAAGCCTGCGCGGATACCCAAGCCCGCCAACTCCAGGCAGCAAACCAAATTGCGGGGTGTTACCGTGCCTGCAATGATCTTGACAAGAGCCTTATGGCGTATCGTGAGATATTGGAGATAGATCCTCAAGATCCATGGAACTGGCATAACTTGAGTTTGATCCAAATTGAGAAAGGGGATTTTTTGGAAGCCGAGAAATCGAATGAAAAGGCTCTGAGGTTGATGGATTTTCCCGCAGCCCGTCAAACCCAACGATTCCTGCAAGAAAAAAATAAAAAGGGCGATTTTTGGAAAAAAGCAGGGGGGTTGTTTGGATCGAAATGAGGTAGCCAGCGGATTTTTATGAGCTCGAAAAAATGGCAAAAATGAAAAACACGCCTGCCAGAGTATGCCGGGAAATCAACGGCACTTTACGCTGGACCCCACCAAGACCGTGGGGCAGTCCCTTGGGCCTTTCAAGGACCTGCGGGACAAGCGAGCACCAAGGGCAGGCCGCAACCCCGGCATAAACCATGCGGGGCAAGTCAAGTTAGCAGTCAACCCCAGAAGCAAAATCCAGCTGCTTGGTTATTGAGAAAGTTCATCATATAGCTAAAATAAGATGTTTGATTTGGGACTAATTAGGTAATATTTAGCGATTATAATGGCCATTGAGATGAATGATCTTATCATGAAGGATTTTGCGATGCATCCTGGCATTCTTTTATTGGTATGAAGGAGGTAAGTAATGAAAAAACTAAATCGCACGAAGGATGACCCTTGGAGCCTCAAGACCCCTCCGGGCACTTCAGAATACACAATGCACGTCGATGTCAAAGATGGAAAGCAAGTTCTCGTTTGCACCGTTGGAAGCACGGTGCTTCTTTATGATGCCCGATGCATTGATGATCTCTTCGCAATGTTGAAGAAAGCAGGCGACTGGGTTGAGCTTGGCGGCGCGGACGAGCAAAAGCCCGCCAAGGAAGGGACCGTTGAAGCCTGGGGCAGGTCTCCGACCAATCCCGTCAAAGGATGGTATGGATTGAATAAGGGGCTTCGCGGCCGATTTGGGGTTTACATCCCGCCGTTGATGGAAGCCCTCGGCCTTTGCGAGCTGGAGCACAACCCAAAGAACAATCGAATGCGCGCAAAGTAAGCCGGCTTCGTCCGTTCCCGTTCAACCTGTTTTGGCGCACTACGCCTGCAGGATTTAAATTTAAGGTGCGCCAGCGCGCATCCAGGGTGAACGGACCGGACACGGATAAGATTAATCGTTATTATGCAGGGAGGGCACAATGAGCAAGACGGAAGAGAAGATCATTGTTGAGAATGTGAATGTTCCAGGAGTTTCAACCCGTGTCAGCAAGGTTATGTACAATGCCATGCGGCAGGCCATGTGGAAAGTTCTCCCGACAAAGTCGCCTGGCTTGACACAGACCGAGATTCGCGAAGCGGTAGTGCCTTTCCTCCCAGAGGATCTCCTCCCTGGCGGTGCGAAGGCTGGATGGTGGGCAAAAACCGTGCAACTGGACCAGGAGGCAAAGGGAAACCTGGTTCGAGAACCTAAAAACCTTTG
This sequence comes from uncultured Chloroflexia bacterium, assembly GCA_963709295.1. Lineage (GTDB taxonomy): Bacteria > Chloroflexota > Anaerolineae > Anaerolineales > Villigracilaceae > JBGPQJ01. The sequence continues at coordinate 890,018 of CAVPVW010000008.1, forward strand.
CGCTGGTATCGCGTCCTCAAAAAATAGTATCAAAGGAGGTAAGCATGGAGCTCGGAGCATTTTCAATCAGCCTGGCAGTAAAGGATATCGAGGCGTCGAAGGCTTTTTACGAAAAATTTGGCTTTAAGGTCTTTGGGGGAGATCTCTCGCAGCACTGGCTGATATTAAATAACGGATGGTCACGTGATAGGGTTATTTCAAGGAATGTTCGAGAAGAACATCTTGCCCTTCAACCCGGGCTGGGACAGCAGCGCTCAAAAGCTCGATGCCTTCACGGACGTGCGCGAGCTGCAGCGTCAGTTGAAGGCGCAGGGTGTGGAGTTACAAAGTGAGGCGGATGAGAATACAACTGGACCCGCCAGTTTTGTCGTCTTGGACCCCGACGGAAACCCGATACTCGTCGATCAGCATATCTGAGCAGGGGATTTTCACTGCTTGAGCATTTTCTTGTAAGATTAACCTGGTCCACGCCCGCCGGTTGCCGAGCCTGTCGATGTCTGCGCCAGCACCCTGCGATCCCCTTTCGGGGACAAGCGAGCACCAAGGGCAGGCCGCAACCCCGGCATAAACCATGCGGGGCAAGCCCGTTAGGCATTACGAGCATATTGTTGGCAGCGAAAGGAGGAATTTCATGGCAATTCCGCAAGGACTCCGCGACTTGATCGAAAAGGGATGCCCGGCCCACTTCGTGACCATCAATCCCGATGGAAGTCCCCACGTCACACTCATTTGGATTGGCCTTGATGGAGATGATATCGTGGCGGCCCATCTCCCTGAGAACCGCAAAGTCAAGAATATCCGCCGGAATCCGCACGTGGCAATCTCCCTCCAAGCTGACACCAAGAGCGCCATGGGACTCACCGAGTACGCAGTGCTCTATGGACAAGCCCGCATCGAGGAGGGGGGTGCACCTGAACTCCTCCAGAAGCTTGCTGAGGTCTACATGGGGCCGGGCGTGAAGTTTCCACCGATGGACAATCCACCCCCAGGGTTCATCACGCGTGTGCAAGTCACGAAGGTCACGGGCGTGGGGCCTTGGACCGGCCGTCCGGTATGAAAACTCAGCGTCGACTGCTACAATGGCGGTTTGGGGCGCCCAGGGAGGAAAGCCAGTGAGTACGGAGTCCGAAGCAGACTACGGTCGCGGAATATGGAACGTTTGGCTCTGGATCGCCATCGGGCTCATCTTTTGGGGCATCAGTTTCTTTACTTCCAGCGGACCGAGGTCTCCCTATTGGGCATCCGAGCTGTTGCTCTATGCCCTCATGCTTGTTGGGATGTGGGCGAACAGGAAGCACCAACTCAGCAAGAGATCCGTATCCCAAAGCCTCTGGCACCACTGGCTTACGTTTTACTGGTTTGGTTATTTGGGATGCTGTATGAAATTAGCCTGACTGTCACGGGCGAAGGGGTAGGAGGGCTGCACGCTGAGACCTGGGCCTCTTTCATTCTGGCTCAGGGGGACTACATTCTCATCGCCGTTGTATCCTATCTCGTTATCCGCCGCACCCATGCCGGCTTCCGTGACACTTTCTTCTTTGCTGGCGGCATGAGCCTCACCGAGGGGCTTATCTTCACCGGAGTTCTGTCCTCCACGATCGTCTCGCCGATGTTCTGGCTTGCCCCATTAGTACTTGCCTACTACACACTTGCATATGCCAGTTTCGTTGCTCTCCCCCTTCTGTTCATTGATGAGCAGCTTCTCTGGAATAACTCGTTACAGCCCAAGAAGCGCTCTATTCTCTTCAACTGGGCGCTCGGTTTTGTGTTGGCATTTGCGATTCGCCTGTTCTGGGGGCTCCTCTATGGCCCATTCGTAACGCAGTTGTTCCGCCTGCCTCCCGGCCCATAGTCTTGCCAGCCCCTTACGAGTCCCTTGGGATGAGTGGCATCTGCTGTTGGTGGACCCTGCAAAAAAATCACGGGGCAGGCGGGGCAACACAGCACAGTGAAAGATGCAGCCGGTCCCACATGAATTCACACGACATTACCATTCTGCCTTTTCGACCGGAAAACCAATCCGAAGTAAAGGATTTGGTTCTGGCGGGGCTGGCGGAGCACTGGGGAATGCTCGACCCGGCCAGGAATCCCGACCTGGATGATATTGAGCATACCTATGCCGATGCGGTTTTTCTGGTCGCATGGCAAAAGGGCAGGGTCGTTGGCACGGGCGCGCTTGTTCCCAGGGCCGGTGATACCGGCGAAATTGTGCGGATGTCCGTTGCCGCGGATGTCCGACGGCAAGGCATCGGGAGGATGATCCTTCAAAGGTTATGTGAGCGGGCACGATCGAAGGGGTTCAAACGTCTTATGCTCGAAACCACTGAAGCGTGGACCGTAGTGATTGAGTTCTATAAGAACTTTGGTTTTCAGGTGACCCATCATCGAGATGGCGATATATATTTTTCCCTCGAATTATGAAAGCGAGTTGTAAAACATTGCGGGCGAATCGGGTGCTATAATTTTTAATAACTGGCCGCCTATAAACTGGTAGACAGACCGCTAAGTCCCCCCAAGGGGATTAACACGGGTTGGCGACACGAAAAGAATAATGGATATGAAAGCAAAGGAGAACGATCATGGACCATGTGGTCTATTTGGATGCAAACGCCAAAGAATTGGAGCTAATACTCTCCAGCAAGAAAACGATGATCATTCGAGGAGCAACCGGCCGCAAATTACCCTACGGAAGGGTCAACCAGAACGACATACTCTATTTCATCAATAACAATGCGGAAGGTTTGGTTCGCGCCTCAGCGAAAGTAAAAAGTGTGCTTAATTCGGACAAGTTTAACTGAAGAAGAGTCAGCCCTGTTAGTAGACCGTCATCAAGACAAACTCCAATTGACTAAAAAGCAATATGATCGCTGGGCTGGCAAACGTTATCTGGTGTTGATCGAAATAGGTGATGTGAAGAGCATAGAGTCCTTTCGGATCGACAAGAGTGACTATGGGAATATGGATGACTGGTTGCCCGTAGAACAAATTGAGAGAGTAAGAATACAAGGCTAGTGAAATGTGATCTTCAGCCACAGATCCAACCGGAGACTATAAATGTCTTGTGAACTTGAACTAAACAAAGCAAACCGACTCAAACTGGCGCGGGTTTTCCGTAACCATAAACGCGTTGACTTTTCTATTGATTGTGTCATCGAAGGGCAAATGGGTAAAGCCTTTGTGGATGACCCCGCGCATCCCTCCTCCTACCGTATCACCGTCGGTCCATTTTGGTACTTTGCCGGTGAAGCACATGGCCCTGGTGCTTATCAGATGATGAAGGAATTCCCTGCATACTGCCTGCTCATGCCGTCACCGCCCGATTGGATGGATTTAGCGAAAGACATCTTTGGGCAACACCTTCAGCCTTTCACGCGCTATTCATTTTCGGCTTCAAGCCTCTCAACAGAACACCTCGCCTCTTGTCTAAAAGACTCAGGCTACCAATCGCTTGTTGTTCCGATAGACATGGACATAGCCACACAATTGGCTGCGCAACCAGAAAGTTATCTGGAATTGTCAGACTTTGATTCCGTGGAAGATTTCATCGAGCGCAGCATGGGATATACCATCCGGGATGAGCAAAAAGTAATGGGCGTGGCGTACTCTTCGCTTGTCTGCAGTACGGGCATTGAAGTAAGTGTTTTTGTTGATGAACCCTATCGTCAAAAAGGAGTAGCGACAGCCTTAAGCAGCCAGTTGCTTTTGGAATGTCTTGAAACTCAATTTGAAACCCAATTGGGATGCGGCGAATCCAGAGTCGTGTAAACTGGCAAAGCGGTTGGGTTTTTCGTTTGTTGAAGCATACGATTCTTATTACCATACCGTTAAGTAAGAACGCCGCCTGACACAGTCTGGAGTTACAACCCCACAGGGTGTAATCTCGTAGGTTCTACCAGTTCGCGCGTGCAAAAATAATCCAGGAGAAAACACATGAAAGCATTCATACATAGAGAATACGGATCACCCGATGTCCTCGAAATGGTCGAGCTCGAAAAGCCCGCGCCGAAAGACGATGAGGTGCTGGTAAAAATTTATGCAGCGTCGGTCAACGCGCTGGACTGGCATCTCCTGACCGCGGACATTTTCCTGGTCCGTCTGATGGGCCAGGGATTGCTCAAGCCCAAGAACACCAGCATCGGCGCGGACATTGCCGGGCAGGTCGAGGCGGTTGGCCCGAACGTCAGGCAGTTCAAGCCGGGCGACGATGTGTACGGCGACATCGCCGGGTCCGGGCAGAGCGGGTTCGCTGAATACTGCTGTGTGCGCGAGAAAACACTGGCGTTGAAACCAGCCAATATCTCGTATGAGCAGGCTGCGGCTGTGCCTGTGGCCGGAATCACCGCCCTGCAGGGGCTGCGCGACAAGGGGAAGATTCAGCCGGGACAGAAGGTGTTGATCCAGGGGGCCTCCGGCGGGGTGGGGACATTCGCGGTGCAGATCGCCAAGTACTACGGAGCCGAAGTCACCGCCGTAACCAGCACGGGAAATGTTGAGCAGGCACGCTTGATGGGCGCCGACCACGTGATCGACTACAAAAAGGAAGACTTCACCAAAAGCGGGAAACAGTACGACCTGATCCTGGCGGCCAACGGGCATCACCCGCTTTCGGCGTACAAGCGCGCGCTTACGCCCAAGGGCATTTACGTGATGGCAGGCGGCAGCGCGAAACAGATCTTCCAGTCGATGCTGCTGGGGCCTTTGTACTCAGAAAAGGGCGGCCGGCAATTGGGAGGTGTGTCCGCGCATCCAAGCCAGGAGGACATGGTTTTCCTCAACGGGCTCCTGGAATCCGGCAAGGTCGTCCCTGTGATCGACCGGCGCTATCCGCTGGAGGAAGCTGCCGAGGCGGTGCGTTACCTTGGCACAGGCCACGCCAGGGCAAAAATCATCGTCACGATGCAGTCAAAAGGATGACGTAATGGGCGAGAACGGAAAAACCCCGACCTCCTCCGTGGTGACGATCCGCAGGTTTCTCAAGGAGGGGACCTGATCTCAGGCCGTCATGGGCGTCGTTGACGACTCGTTCGGTTACCCCCTGAAACTCGAGGAGAAAGCCAGCGCTCCACTCGCGGGCGGATTGCTGCAAAACGGCTACCAGTGCGGCATGCTGTGGGGGGCGGCGCTTGCCGCGGGTGCGCAGGCTTATCGCCTGCATGGACCGGGTCCGCAGGCAGAGACGGAGGCCGTGAGGGTCTCCCAGCGCATGGTGGAATCCTTCCGCTCGCGCAACAAGCAGATCAACTGTTTCGAGATCACCGAGATGAACTGGAAGGGCGCTTCGAGCCGCCAATTAATGTCGCGGGTGCTCAAGTTCTTCCTGAAAGGCGGACCCATCGTCTGCTTCAGCATGTCCGCCCATTATGCCCGGACAGCCTCCAGCGAGATCGCTCGACTAAACTCCAGCACACCGGGCGAAGCGCCCGGCTCACCGGCGAGCTGCGCGGCGATCCTGGCGCGGAAGATGGGCGCGTCCGACCTGCATGCGGTCATGGCCGCGGGGCTGGCGGGCGGCATCGGCTTGAGCGGCGGCGCCTGCGGCGCCCTGGGAGCCGCGGTATGGATCATCGGGATGGACAGTGGGACGGGCGAAACCAATGGCATCGGTTACGACAACCCGAATGCCCAGGCTGCGGTCGAACGATTTCTGGAAAGCTCCGATTATGAATTCGAGTGCTCCAGAATCGTCGGGAGAAAATTTGAGAGTGTCGCCAGCCATGCGGATTATTTGCGCAGCGGGGGTTGCTCGAAGATCATCGAGGCGCTGGCCGCTCCATACCCGGATCGCCAGTTGCCGGCCTGAATCCAGAAATCCATTCGCCCTAAAATACAGGGCGCCACGACGCTTTTTTAAAGGAGTTTGAACTCATGCTCGATGTGCGGATCATCCTTTCTGCGATATGGATCGCGCTCATGCTGACCTATCTGCTGGGCGACGTGCTGCGGATTTTCAGCGGTGACTTCAAGGCAGGGGAAATGGCAGGCAAACCATTCACCATGACACAAGGGATGTGGCTGGGAATTGCCGTGCTGATGCTGATTCCGATTCTCATGGTGGTGCTTTCCCTGGTATTGCCTTATCCCGTAAATCGATGGACCAACATCATCGTCGCCGTATTCTTTTTCATTTTCAATATCATCGGCTTGCCGACCTACCCGTCCGCCTATGACAAGTTCCTGATCGTCGTGGGGCTGGTTTTTAACGCCCTGACGGTCTGGTACGCCTGGAATTGGGTCTGATCGTTACCTCCCCCGGTTAATAAGTAATTCACACTTGACATAATGTAAGGTATACATTACAATATGTATACCTTATTATACTATTAGTGATCTTTAGGTTACACAAGGAGAAAACATGTCCAACAAGCAAAATGAAATCTCTGTTTCGCTGGTCAGCACCCTCGTAATTTTGGCCTACTATCTGGTCAACATCTTCCAGATGCTCCAGGGGGGAGGCCTTAATTCGGCGGAGGTCTTCAGGCTCTGGGCGGTGGTCATCATCGCGACCATCATCCTGAACATCGCCGGAAACATCATCACCAACATCGTGATCAACATCGTCCACGCCATCAAAACCCAAAAGGAAGAGGAAGTACGTCTGATCGAGGACGAGCGCGACAAGCTCATCGGGCTGAAGGGCGACCGGGTGTCCTACCTCGCGTTCTCCATCGGCGTTTTCTTGTCCATGCTCACCTTTGCACTGGGCCAGCCTCCGCTAGTGATGTTCAGCCTGATCGTTTTCTCTTCGCTGATGGCGGAAATTTTCGGGGACCTCTCGCAGTTCTATTTCTACCGCAGGGGGGCGTGACATGGATAAATACATGATTCGCAACAACATCCGCAAACTGCGCTTCAACAACGGCGAGATGACCCAGGAACAGCTGGCGGAAAAAGCCGGCGTGACACGCCAGACCATCATCGCCATCGAAAGCTCAAAGTACTCCCCCTCCCTCGAGCTGGCCTTCCGCATCGCCCTGGCCTTTGGCGTGCCGCTTGGCGAAGTCTTTTCTTACGAAATTGGAGAGGAGTGATGAAAGCCATCCTCTACACCCAATACGGCCCGCCCGAAGTGCTGCGCCTGACAGACATCCCCAAACCGACGCCGCGCGAGGACGAAGTGCTGGTCAAAATCCGCGCCACCACCGTCACCATCGGCGATACCATCATGCGCAGTTTCAACCTGCCCATCTCCGGCGTGCAAAAGCTGATGGCGCGGCTGTTCCTGGGCTGGTCGAAACCCAAACGCCCTATCTTGGGCATGGAACTCTCCGGGGAAATCGAAGCCGTTGGCCGCAAAGTGACCCGCTTCGAGCCCGGCCAGGCGGTTTTTGCCTCCACCTTCGCCGTCGACTTTGGCGGCTACGCCGAATACAAGTGCCTGCCCGAAAACGGCGTATTGGCGCTCAAACCATCCAAACTCAGCTACGAGGAAGTCGCCGCCGTCCCAGGCGCGGGGATGACGGCGCTGCGCTGCCTGAAAAAGGGCAAAATCCAGCCGGGGCAGAAAGTCCTCATCTACGGCGCATCCGGCGCGGTCGGCACGAACGCCGTCCAGCTTGCCAGCCGCCACTTCGGCGCGGACGTGACCGGGGTGTGCAGCGCCGCCAATCTGGAATTGGTCAAATCGCTGGGGGCGAATCGAGTCCTGGATTACACCCGCCAGGATTTCACCCAGGGCGGCGCAACCTACGACGTGATATTCGATGCCGTCGGCAAGCTATCCCCCGTTAAGGGAAAACAGGCCATCAAGCCGTCTGGCATCTATCTTAATGTTCACGTTGACTCGGATGGCGCTGAAAAAGTCGAAGACCTGAACTTGCTCAAGGAACTTATCGAGGCCGGGAAGATAAAACCCGTCATCGACAGAGTCTACCCGCTGGAACAGATCGTCGAGGCCCACAGGTATGTCGAGACCGGGCACAAAAAGGGAAATGTCGTCATTACCTTGGATAAACAATCATGAAAGCAATTATCTGGACCAACTACGGGACACCGGATGTCCTCCAACTCAGAGAGGTGGAAAAACCGACGCCTAAAGACAATGAAATCCTGATCAAAATACATGCGGCAACCGCAGCCACTCCGGATGCTGAGATCCGCAGGCTCAAGCTGCCTCTCCAATTTGCGATCCCCCTGCGGCTGTATATCGGTGTCATAAAACCGGCCAGAATAACGATACCCGGGACGGAGTTTGCCGGTGAGATCGAATCGACCGGCAAAGAGGTGACCCGCTTCAAGCCGGGCGACCAGGTATTCGGATATACCGGTTTTGGGATGGGGACCTATGCTGAGTATATGTGTCTGCGAGAAAATCCTTCAGGGCTGGCCGGGGTCCTGGGACCAAAACCGGTCAATATGACCTACGAGGAGGCTGCCGCTATACCGTTTGGCGGACTCGAAGCCCTGCACTCTCTTGGACAAGCCAATATTCAGCGCGGGCAAAAAGTTTAAATTGTCGGCGCAGGCGGTACCATCGGCACGTACGCCGTACAGCTTGCCAAATACGATGGAGCTGAAGTGACCGGCGTGGACCACACGGTGAAGCTGGACATGCTGCGCTCGATCGGCGCAGACCATGTCATTGATTTCACCCGGGAGGATTTCACCAAAAACGGTCAGACGTATGATGTCATCCTGGATACGATCGACAAGAGCCCGTTTTCAGGCAGCCTGAGGTCGCTCAACGAAAATGGGACTTATCTGAATGCCAACCCCGGTGTGTTCGACAGGATTCGATGGCGTTGGTCTTCGAGAAACAGCACCAAAAAAGTCATTCCCTGGACAGCGGATTATTCCACCGATAATCTGCTTGCCCTGAAAGAGCTTATTGAGGCCGGGAAGATAAAACCCGTCATCGACAGAGTCTACCCGCTGGAACAGATCGTCGAGGCCCACCGGTATGTCGAGACCGGGCAGAAAAAAGGGAATGTGGTTATCAAGGTAGGGTGACTTAGTGAAAAGGAGCTAAGGAAATGAAGATTTGCATTATTGGGGCATCGGGAAAACTTGGCCAGTACATGGTGCAGCACTGTCTCGACCGGGGTTACGAGGTGGTCGGGGTCTGCCGGGAACGCAGCGTGGGCAAACTCGATCCATTCAAAACGCGCATCACCATCCTCCCCGGCGCGACGAACGACCGCGAGGTGATCCGGAAAGCCGTCGCGGGGTGCGACGGGGTGCTCACCGTGCTTGTCCCCTGGGGGTCGCACCATTATTCGACAGGGACAGCCCAGGCCGTGCTGGATTATGCGCCTCCGGGCGCGCGGCTCATCTTCTCGTGCGGCTGGCACATTTCCATGGACGGAAAGGATGTATACCCTTCTTCTCTTCGCAGGGATGAAAAGATCGCCCGCTGGGTCGGGCGGCTCACCCGTCTCATCGACATCGACGACCAGGTGGAAGCCTGCCGCCGCGTGTTCGACAGCAGCACCCGCTGGACGGTCGTGCGCGGAAGCGACCTGGAAGAAGGCGAAAGCCAGGGACTGCCCGTGTGGAGCCGGCACGTGGGCGACCCCATCCTCGCCAGCAACATGACCCGCCGCGTGGACTATGCCCTGTTCATGGTGGCAGCCCTCGAAAACGACGCGCTGATCCATGAGGCCCCGGCTATTGTCGGCTGCCAGACTCCCTCGGCGCTGGCTCACGCCGCTGCAAATATAGCTGTGTGAGCTTTTTTTAGCGGAAGCGAGCATAGCGGATGCTATAATTTTCCTGGATATATTAAAATTTTCAGCCATAAAGCCCCCAGCCGGGAGATAAACACCCGTTGGGCACATAGACTGCACACACCGACAGGAATGAAAGATGTTTGATGATAAGAGAAGCAAGAAAGTCGTTCTGATTGCTCATTGCATCTTGAATCAAAATGCCAAGATCGACCGCTGCGCCCATTATCCGGGTGCGATAAAGGAAGTCGCCCAAATCCTGATAGACGCCGGGGCAGGCATACTTCAAATGCCGTGTCCCGAGCTTCTCTGTCTCGGCCTGGATCGTCAGGTGGAGGCAGGAATTCACACGACCGTCGAATCAGAAGATACGCGAGTCGCTCGGCGCATGGTCGAAGATCAAACCCAGACACTCTGCCGCAGGCTGGTCAGCGACCTCGTTTATCAGGTTGAGGAATATCAGCGCAATGGATTTGTACTGGTGGGCATTATCGGAATAAATGGTTCTCCCACTTGTGGAATAGAAACCACCTGGGCAAATGATCGGGAAGAGCAAGGCCCGGGGATGTTCATAAAAATGCTCAACGAAGAGAGTCAGAAGAGAGGTATTTCACTTCCAATGCAAGGCATAAAAGCGTATGAGCCTCAGCAGGCACTTGCTGCGGCAAAGGTCCTGCTTGACAGCTGCTGACAGGAAATGTGCCCGACACAGCCCCGCTGTGCACGTCGCTATCGCAACAGTCTTCGACGTGCCCGGGAAGATCACTCGGGACTTCGCACCCATCCATGCCCCACCTCAGCGCCACGAGTCCCCTTTAGGGGACGACCTCACTAAGATCGTGAGGCAAGCCGCAATCCCGCTATAAACCATGCAGGGCAAGTCCGTTATGCGCTTGTCATTGTTCAATAAACTTCCTGTTCAATAAGAAATGGAGAGATGTTTTGTATATTCCTACACTTTACCGTGAAGAAGATCGTGAAAAAATCTTGGCATTTCTCAAACAAAATAATTTCCCTGCAATTGTGTCATTTGATGGCGAAAAACCAGTGGCGACACATACCCCCGTGGAAGTGGCTGAAGATGAAAATGGACGCTTGACAATCTATGGCCACATTTCGCGCGCTAATCCGCAGTGGAAAACGTTTGGCAATCAGGAGATTTTGCTAATTTTTCAAGGATCACATACTTATATTTCGCCACGCTGGTATAACCATGTAAACGTGCCGACCTGGAATTACATGATGATCCATGTGTACGGAAAAGTACGTCTTTTGCAAGGTGATGAATTATTTGCCTTATTAAGTCGCCTGGTTCATAATCACGAAGCAAATACTCAATATAGCCTTGAAAGCCTTCCACAAGATTTTGTGCAAAAAGAAATGAAAGGTATTGTTGGTTTTGCAATAGATGTCACACGCACAGACGCAGGCTATAAATTGAGCCAAAATAGAAGCGATGAAGACCATGAAAATATCGTTCGGGAATTAAACAAGCGTGAAGATGAAGATTCGATAAGGGTGGCAAAGGCGATGCGCGAGAAACGGGAAGCACTCAGGTAGAAACGATAAATGGGAGCAACATCTTTTCCCGCCAGTGAGCTTTGCGTTCATTCAGCGCCCAACACAGCGCAAAGCAAAAGGTTGTTAGGAGTTTTTACCAATGAATAACAAGTCGAATGAGCGGGTTTTTGGATACATATTTGCAAATGTTTATCCACTATACATTCAAAAAGCAGAACGCAAAAATCGCACGAAAGAAGAAGTTGATCAGGTTATCTGTTGGTTGACTGGCTACAGCCAGACGGGGTTACAACAGCAAATCAAAAAGGGAAATGATCTAAAAACCTTTTTTACTCAAGCCCCAGCCATTAATCCAAATAGTTCGCTTATCAAGGGTGTAGTGTGTGGTGTTCGGGTGGAAGAAATCGAAGATCCGCTGATGCAGAAAATCCGCTTTTTGGACAAACTGATTGATGAGCTCGCAAAAGGGAAAGCGATGGAGAAGATTTTGCGGCAATAAATCATTTCGCCGTAAGGAAGTCAGCGATTAGCGAGCACAGCGCGGGGATAGCGGCAGGGTGCTATAATTTTTTGATAATTAACCGCCCATACATCAAACGGTAGCTAAACCAGTAGTTAGGTGACATAAAAGCGTTCCTTGATAGTTGAAATAGGAAGAATATGACAACATCATCACTCATTACGGAAACTTACGGTCCAAAAAACGGAAAGACGATTGTGTTTTTGCATGGTGGTGGCGCCGGGGGTTGGATGTGGCAACCCGTTATTAACTATTTACCGGACTATCATTGCTTGGCTCCCGATCAACCAGAACATGGCCGAAATCGAGAACTAGCACCTTTCAGCGTGGAATTAGCCTCTGAGAAAGTGGCTGAATTAATCCTTCAACAAGCAAATGGAGGCAAAGCATTTGTAGTTGGTTTATCCGAAGGCGCACAAATTGCAGTCCAACTATTGGCCACGGCTCCTGACCGGATCGAAAAAGCCGTTATCTCTAGCGCTATTTTGCTTCCAATCCCGGGCATGGGTTGGCTTAGTTCACGAAGAATTTTAGCGTGGGCTTATCGAGTATCAATATCTCCATTCAAGAACTCAGACTGGTGGATACGATTGAATATGAAATATGCCGCAGGGATTCCGGAAGAATTTTATTCATATTACAAGAAAGATTTCCAGAATATGACCGAATCGGAATGGGTTAACCTATTGGTTGCGAATCAACAATTTCGATTGCCAATGGGGTTGGAGAAAGTGTTAGCTGCTGCTTTGGTAATTGCTGGAAAACATGAATATTCTGCCATGAAAAAATCGGTGCGAGAATTAGCAGCTGTTTTACCGAACGGAAAAGGTGGATTCATAAACTTGGGGAAGAATTCATCTATGTTGAATGAACATAACTGGGCCTTAACAGCGCCGGAATTGTTTGCTCAAACAATTCGTGCTTGGATAGAAGAGAAACCGCTTCCAACTGTTATAGAACCAATATAAAGGGCAAGCCCCTGAGAATGCATCAGGGATAAACGCAAACCGTTGGGCAGCTTGCTCAGAAATCGCTAACCAGGTTTTTCCGAAAGCGGCAGTCAAAAGACAAAACCGAAATATCATTACCTTGCTAATCCGGGTTTTCACGGAGAAGAAGGAATATGAAAACGAGAGAAATACTCCTCGAACAATTGAACGAGACCGTCATGCAATTATTTGATGTTTACAAAAGCATGGCAAACCCTGAAATTGCTGTATATGAAGAGTGGACAGCCAAGGATATTTTAGGGCACATAGTTTTTTGGCATGAAAGTTTTGCCCGAAACATCCGTGATATTGTCAATGATATTAAGCCAACACCCTTGAAGGGAAAATATAGCGACCTTAATCAACATTGCTTTGATGATATGAGAACAAAGTCAGTGGAGGAAATAACTAAAAGATTGGAAGCAGCCCACAGGGTTATTCAAGAAAATATCCTTAATCCCAAACTTGTATTGATCCCCTACAAAAAAGGCTCAAGGGATTACACGCCTGAAGAACATTTGGATATTGTCAACAAGCATATCAAAGAGCATTTGAGGGGTATTAGAATGGCAAGTAAAGATGTACATTAATTATTGGTATGAGTTGTGGTCATAAAGAATTTTAGGACTAAACTGCAAGAAAATGGGTCCAGACCAATTCATTCACGGAGGAAAAAGCCATGGCAGATAAATTTGAGAATGTCGCGATTGTAAAGAAGGCGAACGTATATTTTGACGGGAAGGTTACCAGTCGTACCGTTTTTTTTGCTGATGGTACACGCAAGACATTGGGTTTCATGATGCCGGGAGAATACGAATTCAATACTGGCTTGCGCGAAGTGATGGAAATGCTTGACGGGGAAATGGATGTACTCCTTCCAGGTCAAAAAGACTGGCAGACTTTCAAGTCCGGTCAATCCTTTGAAGTACCAGCCAATTCATCTTTTAAGCTAAAACTCAAAGGGGCGGTAGATTATTGTTGTTCATACGAATAAGAATCTAAAGGCAATGAACGTCGATTTTGTCCAACTCTGGCAGATTGTCACTGGTCAATTCCACGCGCCTGGCTATTCCGTGCATGGACCGGGTCACTGGCGACGCGTCGAGCGCAACGGCCTCATGCTCGCCACGCGCACAAAGGCTGACATCACTGTTGTACGTCTGTTCGCTATCTTCCATGACAGCCGCCGCCAGAACGACGGTTGGGACGATGGTCACGGCGCCCGAGGCGCAGAATTTGCTGCGAGTCTTCGCGGACACGCATACATCCTCGATGACGACCAATTCGAGCTTCTCCGATACGCTTGTGTCTGGCACACCGACGGCGATCACCATCACGACCCGACCATCGCGACCTGCTGGGACGCTGATCGAACTCGACCTGGGAAGAGTCGGCATTATTCCCAACGCGGCGTTCATGAGTACCGATTTCGGACGCGAGATTGCAGGCCGTGGCTCCGTCGAGTCCTTTTTCTAGCTCAATGAAACGCCTAACAGGTAACTGGAGATTCCAAGTCTTTACACAGTCGCTCAGCCAAATCGTAGGCGGGATAAAAATTTTGACGAGAAGAAATGTTTTTAGATAAAGAACTACAAACAGAAATCATCCAATCACTCTCGGAAAGATAGAGAGCCTATTATTTTTTCCGGATGTGGCCGAAAGAGTATGCGAGGGTCTCAAAGGGCATTTGGACACTGGTGATTATAGTGATATCACTGAAGGTGGTTTTTTGTATGCGCTTACCACCCACATGCAAGAAACCTGTCAATATGAACATCCCCGCTCGGCCAAGGTCTCCTGACCTGGACGAGGAACAGACCGAAAGGTCTCCCTTTCCCTACAACGCCGCATAATCTTTTTGAGACCTCGCCACCGTCTTTCATTTGTTTCACTCACGAGTCAGAACGGGGATCTTCGGCGGTCAAAATCTGGCTGGGACATGAGTCCCACTCCCAGCGAGATCGCCTCAACTCCCCAAGCCAAGATCAGGCGGCAATCGAAAATAGGATTGCCGCCTTTAATATTTAACCTTGACATAATATAAAGTAAGCAATATAGTTAATCTTGCTTAACAAATAGGCTTACTTAATAAATGACATCTTCCCCCCAACTGACCGAAACCATCCGACAGGCCATGGACGTGTTCACCACCCGTTCCATGCACGAGTGGTCACGCTACGTCAAGACCACCGGCCTGTCCATGCCCCAGTTCGGGATTCTCATGCACCTCTACTACCGCAGCAGCTGCGGCATCTCGCACCTCAGCGAGCACCTGGATGTCTCCGCCCCGGCCGCCAGCCAGCTGGTGGACAGGCTGGTGCAGCACGGGCTGCTGGAACGGGTCGAAGACCCGCATGACCGCCGCGCAAAACAATTGACTCTCACCCCCAAGGGACGCACCTTGATCGAAGCAGGCATCGTCGAAAGAACCCGCTGGGTGGACGAACTGGTCCAGTCTCTGACCCCCGGAGAGTATGAAGAAATGGCTTCCGCTCTGGCTGCGCTGACCGAAGCCGTCCGCCGGCTCGAGCAGACCAGGGTCCATCCATAGAAAAGGAAAAACAGTGCAAGCCTCTCCTACCATGACACACAGTACGTCCCGCAGGCGCGAAAAAGGAAAATCGCGCAATTCATTGGGACGCGCCATCCGTTACTTGAGCCACTACAAACGTCAGGCTCTCCTCCCTTACCTGTTCCTCGTCATCGCCACCCTCTCCCAGCTGGCTGTGCCTCGCATTCTGGGCAACATGATCGACGCGGTGACGACCGGCTACGTCTCCGGGCAGATTCTCGACGCATTGGAAAAAATCCCCGCGTCGATGCTCCCCGAGGTGCTGCCAAAAATCCTCGAGGCGCTCAAGTACCCGCCCGAATGGACCAGGGAAATGCTCATCGCCCAAGCCGCCGCGGACAGGGCCAGCGCCCCGCAGGCGCTGTTCACGGCCGCCATCGCCATCATCCTGTTTGCAGCCATGCGCGGAATCTTCGCCTTCCTGCAGACCTTCTGGGCGGAGAAGAACTCGCAGGCCATGGCCTTCGACATGCGCAACGACCTGTTCGCCAAGGTGCAGCGGCTGTCCTTCTCCTACCATGACCGGAACCAGACCGGCCAGTTGATGGTGCGCGCCACCGACGACGTGGAAAAAGTGCGCATCTTCATCGGGCAGGGACTGGTGCAGCTGGTGGGCGCGGTGCTCCTGCTCACCGGCACGCTGATCATCCTGTTCAACACCAACACCACCCTGGCCTGGGCCACGATCTGGATCCTGCCCGTTGCGCTGATTCTGTTCATGATCTTCGGCGTCATCAGCCAGCCGCTGTTCAAAAAGGTGCAGGCCAAGATCTCCGCCTTGAACACCCTCCTGCAGGAAAACCTGGCGGGTATCAAGGTCATCAAAGCCTTCACCCGCGAGAAGAGTGAGCAGGCCAAATTCAAGACCGCGGCCGACAACGTGATGAACCAGCAGTTGACCGTGGCGCGCCTGTTCACCTTCCTCATGCCGCTGGTGTTCCTGATCGCCAACCTGGGACAGGCCGGCGTGCTGTACGTGGGCGGCACGCAGATCATCACCGGGGCGCTCAGCATCGGCGAATGGCAGGAGTTCACGCTCTACCTGATGTACCTGTTCTTCCCGGTGGCCTCGTTCGGCTTCATCATCACCCAGATGGGCCAGGCCGGCGCCTCCGCCGACCGCATCTTCGAGATTCTCGACGCCAGGAGCGACATCGTAGACAAACCCGATGCCGCCACCCTACCCAAGGTTACCGGCCTGGTCCGTTTCGATAACGTGACCTTCCGCTACTTCGGCGGCGGCGACCCGGTGCTCAACAAAGTCAACTTTGAAGGCCTGCCAGGCCAGACCATTGCGCTGCTCGGCGCCACCGGCTCGGGCAAGACTTCCATCATCAACCTGCTGCCCCGCTTCTACGACCCGACCGAAGGCTCCATCACCATCGACGGACACGACCTGCGCAATGTGACCCTCGACTCACTCCGCTCGCAGATCGGCATCGTGCTGCAGGAGACCACCCTGTTCGCCGGCTCCATCCGCGACAACATCGCCTTCGGCAAGACAGAGGCCACCGACGAGGAGATCATCGCCGCCGCCAGAGCCGCCGCCGCGCACGACTTCATCATGTCCTTCCCCGAGGGGTACGACACCCCCGTGGGCGAACGCGGCACCACCCTGAGCGGCGGGCAGAAGCAGCGCGTCGCCATCGCCCGCGCCCTGCTGCTCGACCCGCGCATCCTCATCCTCGACAACTCCACCTCCAGCGTGGACGTGGCCACCGAAACGGTCATCCAATCCGCGCTCGATAAGTTAATGAAAGGCCGCACCAGCTTCGTCATCGCCCAGCGCATCAGCACGGTCATGAACGCCGACCAGATCCTGGTGCTCGACAAGGGCGAGATCGTGGCCCGCGGCCAGCATGCCGACCTGATGGAAGACAGCGCCATCTACGCCGAGATCTACAACTCACAGCTCATGTCCGAGCATCACGACGCCGCACCCGCCCGGGAGGCGGGCATCCAATGATGGGCGGCGGCGGAATGCGCCATGCCATGCTGGAACAGGAAACCAGCAAGCCGCGGGATGTCGGCAACACCCTCGCGCGCTTCGGGCATTACTTCCGGGAATACTGGTATGCCTTTGTCATCGCCCTGGTCCTGATCGTCGTCGCCACCTGGACCCAGGTGACCACCCCCGAGCTGACCGGACAGATCACCGACTGCTTCCTCGTCCCTTCGGGCCTGGCAGCCTTTTCACCCACGGCGCCTATTCAGGGTGCGCAGCAAGCTCAAGCCTCGCAGTCCAACTGCTGGCTGGAGACTCCTCCTGATGAGTTGAGCGGTACGCAGAAGATCATCGCCACGCTCTACGGCCTGGGAGGCTTTCCTCCTCCGTCCCGCGGCATGACTCAAGAGGAACGCATCGCCGGCCTCGCACGCATGACGCTGATCGTCATCCTGCTCTTCGTCATGGGCTCCATCCTGACCGGCCTGACCTTTTACGCCATGGCCTGGGCTGGGCAGCACATGATCCGCACCCTGCGAACGGATGTCTTCCATCATCTGCACCGCCTGTCGCTCAGCTATTACTCCGAGCATGAAGCCGGCGATCTGATGAGCCGCATCACCAACGACACCAGCGTCATCGAACAGACTTTTTCGTTCGCTCTGGTGCAGGTCTTCAGCAGTGCACTGCTGCTGGTGTGGGTGGCCTACAACATGTTCAAGCTGAGCGTACCGTTCGCCATCCTGTCGCTGGTGGTGACGCCGCTCATGGTCATCGCCACCCTTTACTTATCCGGCCAGGCACGCAAGGCATTCCGCAAGACGCGCGAACAGATGGGGTCGGTCAACGCCGAGCTGCAGGAAAGCATTGCCTCGGTGCGCGAAGTGCAGGCCTTCAACCGCGCCGAAGAGAACATCGAGAATTTTAAAGTAACCAATGCCGCCAACCGTGACGCGAACGTGCGGGCCGTGTCCTTCACCGCTGCGCTCGCCCCCACCCTGGAGGCATTGTCATATGTCGGGCTGGCACTTGTGGCCGGGGTCGGCGGGTATTTCCTTCTGACGGGCCAGGAGATGATGGGCACCACCGTTTCCATCGGTCTGGTGATCACCTTCATCGCCTACGTCCAGCGCTTCAACCAACCCATCGCCCAGATCTCCACCCTTTGGACGAACATCCAGAGCGCCATCGCTGGCGGCGAGCGCATCTTCAACCTGCTGGATGTCGAGCCGGCCATCCACGATAAGGTCGATGCCGCCCCCATGCCGCAGATTCAGGGCACGGTGACCTTCGACCACGTCTCGCACGAATACGAGGAGAACGTGCCGGTGCTGAAGGATGTTTCCTTCACCGCCCAGCCGGGGCAGACCTTCGCCATCGTCGGCCCGACCGGCGCCGGCAAGACCACCATCATCAACCTGCTGCCGCGCTTTTACGACGTCAGCGAGGGCTCGGTGCGCATCGACGGCATCGATGTGCGCGACATCACGTCCGAGAGCCTGCGCGCGCAGATCGGCATCGTCCTGCAGGATACCTTCCTGTTCAGCACCAGCATCCTGGAGAACATCCGCTTTGGCCGCCCCGATGCGACCGACGAGGAAGTCATCGCTGCTGCAAGGCTGGCGCATGCCGATGTATTTATCGATCGCCTGCCTGAAAAGTATCAGACCGTGCTGGGAGAACGCGGCTCCGGCCTCAGCCAGGGGCAGCGCCAGTTGATCTCAATCGCCCGCGCCGCACTGGCCGATCCGCGTATTCTGATCCTCGACGAAGCCACCTCCTCGGTGGACACGCGCACCGAGCGTCTGATCCAGAAAGCATTCGATGAATTGCTGAAGGGACGCACCGCATTTGTCATCGCCCACCGCCTGAGCACCATCCGCAACGCGGACATGATCCTGGTGCTGAAGGACGGCCAGATTGTAGAGCGCGGCAAACACGACGAACTGCTCGACAAAAAGGGCGTTTACTACGACCTGTACATGAGCCAGTTCAAGAAGCAGGAAGAGGCGGCGGTGACCGCGGCAGGCTAATTACATAGTTGGGATTACAAATCGACTGTCCGGTAGACCTTCCTCCGGGGGAAGGCTACCGGACGTTTTTTAATTTTTGAGTGTGATTGCTTCAATTATTTCGCAGCGATGTAAGTCAGCGACGAGCGCTCAAGCTTCTCCACCGGGAATACGTCCACCAGCTCATAATCTGTGCTGCCCAGGCCGAGCTTCTCACCGTAACGGATGGCGACATACGGGTCCTTAATCGGCCCGTGCAGCCACCGGAACGGATGTCCCTCGCGGGTGTGGACCTCCATCGAGGTGGGGATATTCTCCTCGATCAGGCGCGTCTTGCCGATCACATCCAGCGCGGCCTGGTCGATGGCGATGATGTCGTCCGACCCGAAGACGCCGGCATCCGGCAGGATGGGCATGGAGGTGAAGCCGAAGCAGTCGCAGACGGGAGTCATGTGCGTCGCCAGGCTGAGGTTGATGATCTTGCCGGGCGCAAACGTGGCGTACACGATATCCACCGAGATGGCGCAGGCCTCCTGGAAGGAATGAAAGTTGACCGCGTCGATCTTCAGGCTGCCAGGAGGCGCGACCTTCAGGCAGCGCCCGCACTGGTTGCACTGCTCGGGGTGCAGGTGCATCATGTTCGGGTCTTCCTTGTCGATGACGATTCCATCATGGGGGCATGCTTCCACGATCTTCTGCATCACCGATTTATCAGGGCATTTCTCGGGGAACCAGTAGGGATCGTAATGCATGGAATCATGCATGGCGCTGCGGGTATTTCCGGCCATGCAGCCGAGGGCAATATTCTTGATGGCCGCGCCAAAGCCGCAGCTGGGGTGCCCTTTGACGTGAGCGAAATTGATCAGGAAGGTCGAGTCCTGGATCAACCCGGCAACCTTCCACTTCTGGATGTTCTTGTAGGGACGCTCATGCTCGTAAAAATATTTCTCGTCCGGGCCGGCGGAGGGATAGACCGGGCAGCCGAGCACCTCGGAGGCATAACCGCGCTGTTCGGCGCCGGCGGCGTCCCAATTCAAATCCACCACGAAGGGCTTGCCGCCCCCGTCCTTGACCGCCTGCACCACCCGCCGAACAAAAACCGGGTGGATGGTCGAATAGACCATGTTGTTGCCGGTGTGCATCTTGATCGCCACCGTTTCATCTTTGACGCGGTCGCGCAGATGAAGCTCATTGAGAATCAAATCCAGCTTGGCGGGCAGAGTCTCTTTTGCTTCCAATCGCGCCTGGCGCGGCGAACCGTAGAATACTTTACTGGGCATGTTGTCCTCCTCACGTTCGTGATGACCCAATTATAAGTTGATGTCCGCCAAGCGCCATATCTCCCATGGCTGTCTTTTGGATGACATTCATCACTTCTTCAGGCTTGCGTGTTGTGCCCATCGAGCAGATGTGGTTAAATAAACAGCAGGAGCAAGCCGATGACCACTGACTATGACCGCTTCCTCGCCAAGTACCCCGCGTACAAATCCACCCTTGCCATCGACGAACTGCGAGCAAGAGACTACGGTCGCCTCGACCATGCCGGGCAAGTCTACCTCGATTACACCGGCGGCGGACTCTATGCAAACTCACAGGTAAAGCAGCACCAGCAGATGCTGCTGGAGGGCGTGTTTGGCAACCCGCATTCATCGAACCCCACCTCGCTGGCGGCGACAAAGCTGGTCGAGTCGGCGCGCGAGAGCGTGCTGAAATTTTTCAAAGCCGACCCAAACGAATACGACATCATCTTCACCCAGAACGCCAGCGGCGCGCTGAAGGTTGTCGGCGAGGCCTATCCCTTTGGGCCGGGCGACCAGTACCTGCTGACCTTCGACAACCACAACTCGGTCAACGGCATCCGCGAGTTCGCCCACGCCCGCGGCGCGGAGGTGACCTACGTCCCGGTCGCGCTGCCCGATATGCGGGTGGACGAGTCCATGCTCGAGCAGGCCTGGGACAGGGCACGCCCCGGCGGCAATAACCTGTTCGCCTACCCTGCGCAGTCCAACTTCTCGTCTGTTCAGCACCCGCTCGAGTGGATCGAACGCGCCCGCGCTAAAGGCTGGGATGTGCTGCTGGATGCGGCGGCCTTTGCCCCTTCCAACCGGCTGGACCTCTCGCGCTACAAACCGGATTTCGTCCCGCTCTCGTTCTACAAAATTTTCGGCTACCCGACCGGCATCGGTGCATTGATCGCCCACCGGGATAATCTCCATAAGCTGCACCGCCCCTGGTTCGCGGGAGGGACCATCACCGTGGCCTCCGTGCAGGGCGACAAGTTTTACATGGCTGAGGGGCACGCCGCCTTCGAGGACGGCACGATAGACTACCTCAATATCCCCGCCGTGGAGATCGGACTGCACCACATTGAGCGCATCGGCATCGACGCCATCCACGAGCGGGTGCGTTGTCTCACCGGCTGGCTGCTCGAGAACCTGACGGCCATGCGCCACTCGACAGGTGTCCCTCTGGCACGCGTGTACGGACCGACCTCCATAGAAAATCGCGGCGGCGCAGTAGCCGCCAACTTCTTCGACCAAAACGGACAGGCCATCGACCACCGCTCGATTGAGGAAGCCGCCAACAAGGTGAACATCTCCCTGCGGACGGGCTGCTTCTGCAACCCCGGCGCAGGGGAAATTGCGCTGGGCATCTCAAGCATGGAACTGGCAGCCTGCTTCTCGCAGCCCACGCACGAGCAGCGCCTGTCGCTGGACGACTTTCGCCTGTGCATTGACGGGAAGTCCTCCGGCGCGGTTCGCATCTCGGTCGGCATGGTCACGAACTTTGACGATGTGCAGGCGTTCTTGAAATTCTGCGAAGGACTGTTGAAATAACACAAGGAGAAACCATGATCCGTCAACTCGCGCATCTCAACTTTGTCACGGACAACCTGGAAAGAATCATCGACTTTTACGTGAACAAGCTCGGCATGAAAGTCAAGTTCACCTTGAACAATAAAAAAGACCAGCCGTTCGGTTATTACTTCGAATGCGGGAACGCGACCTTTCTCGAATTCTTCGACCAGGCCATGGCAGCCGAGTACTGGGGCGGACAGATCGCCTCGCTGACCACTGGCACGCAATATCGGCACTTTTGCCTTGAAGTAACCGGTCTGGATGAGTACTGCAAAAAGCTGAAGAGCAGGGGGGTCGAAGTCAGTGATATTTCAATGGGCATGGACAACTCGCGCCAGGCCTGGATCGCCGACCCGGACGGCAACGCCATCGAGCTGATGGAATACAGTCCGTCGAGTTTACAGTTGACGGGAATGTCATGAGCGGGTATCCGCTTGGCGACAGTCTTTAAGAACCGGGCAGAGTAACTTCATGGCATGGGGATGACTGTTCCATAAAAGGATCAGGTGCGCCCGCAGCCATGCCCAAAGATTTTGGCTGTGGTGCGCTTATGCATGTGAACCCCTCTTCCCCCATAAGTGCAAGTGACCGCCATCCAATTACTATTATCTAATCTCTATTTATCTACTGAACCAGTTTTGCTTCTCCGCATCCCAGGGCATCATCAGCATCACGACCGTGATATTGTCCTGCCCGCCGCGCTGGTTTGCCTGGTCCACCAGCGTCTTGACGGACGCGTTCAGGTTCTTCGTCTTTTGCATCACCCCCAGGATCTCGCTGCTTTTCAGGTAATCGGTCAGCCCATCGGAGCACAACACCAGCACATCGCCGGGGATAAGCGGCGCGCCCTGATTGGCCGCCATCTGTTCGTTGGTCTCCCCATCCCTCAGGCGCAGGCGGAAGTCCGGTTCGTTTTCCTTCTCCGAACCCAGGTGCCGGCGGATGACGTGCAGGTTGGGTGCGTCCTTCAACTTGGCCGGGTCGACGGCGCCCTTTTCGACCGCCTCCTGCAGCCAGGTATGGTCAATGTTCAACTGGCGGATACTCCCTGCGCGCACCAGGTAGAGGCGCGAATCGCCGGCCGTGGCGGTGTACAGCCGCCGCCCGATCACCCAGGCGCAGACCAGGGTGGCGCCCATCCCCTTCCGGTCGGGGTTGTCGCGCGCAGCCGCTACGATTTTTTCGTTGGTCTCGCGGAAGGACGCGCCGAGGATCTCGGTGGGACGCGACCCGTCCGAACGGGCCACCCCCGCGCTGATCCGGTTGACGGCCATCTCGGAGGCCACCTCCCCGGCTTTGTGCCCGCCGATCCCGTCGCACAGGATGGCGAAGACCGCCGGGGTGGGATCCTTCTCCGAAAGTTGGAAGGCAGAAACGGCGAAGTTGTCCTCGTTATTTTTCCGCACCATGCCCATGTGGGACAGGGCGGCCACGTGCAGGTGGGCTTGTTTGATTGGGATCATAGGTCATCCGTCTCCGAAGGGATGACACTCGGACGCGGAACGGACGGCGCCCGGCGCATCACAAAACGAAAACTCAGCGTGCCTATGTTAACTATATCACCATGTGCAAGACGTTTGCCATCGCGCCCGACCGCCTCGAAGTTGACCCAGGTGCCCGAGACCGAGCCCTGGTCGTAGATCGTAAAGTTCCCGCGGTCGTCCTGGCGCAGGCGGCAGTGCAGCGGTGCAATGGATGGGTCGTCCAACACATTGGTCGCCTGGACGGGGTCCGTGCCGAAGGTGGCCTCGCGCGCGGTGAGCGCGATCGGCGAGCCGGGCATCGCCTGCCCGTCCGGTGTGACTTTGGAGAGGTAGGCAGGGGCGATCATCGGCCGGACGCGCAGCCACGAGAGCGGCGATGATTTCGTCTCGCGCGCTTTTTCCGCGGCCACGATCACCGGCTGGGTGACCGGGTCGGTCTCGGCCTTGCGCGCCTTGCGCCGGTCCTTCGCGGAGGGCATGCGCAGCCTCCCGCCGATGAGCACCACCAGCATCAGGACGATGCCCGTCAGCACCACCGCGCCGGTCGTGACGGCTGCCCGGTTGCGCTCCAGGAAAGCGGCGAATCCGCTGGGCGGTTGGATGACGGTCACCTCCACGGGCACGGACAGGCTGGTGCGCTTCAGGCCGAGGGTGTCCTCGATCTCCACAGCCAGCTGGAGGATACCACTCACCTGGTAGGGAGTCAGGTCCCACGAGAACGTATCGAACGGCTCGGCGATGTTCTCAGCCACAACCTGTCCATTCACAAGCAGGGCTGTGCGCGCCAGCTCGCGAGGGTGGTCGTCCGGGAATTCCACCAGTATTTCCAACGCCTGCGATAAAGGCGCGAGAGTCTCGAGGTTGTATTGGTCTTCCGGGTCGGTCTGGCGGACGATCTGCAGCGGCGGCGAGAGCAGCAACGCGCTCGGGGGTTCGACCGTCACTTCGAAGGTCTGCTCCGGCGAGACAGCCTGTCCTTCACCAGCGGTCACCTGCAGGGACAACGTGTGCGCTCCGCTCTGGGTGATGCGCGAGGTGTAAGTTGCCTTGTAAAGAAAGCGCAGGCTGCCGAGGTAGGACTCCAGGTCCGGCAGGGCTTCGATGCCGGAATAGGGATAGAACTGCCCGCCGGTCTCCACGGCGAGTCGCTGCAGCGCCTGCGCTCCCGGGCCGGTGAAGAAGGCGCCCGTATCCAGCAGCCACACGAAGATGCGGGCATCCACGTCGTTGGCGCGCTGGATGACGCTGTCCACGCCGTCGAAGGTCTCCGGCGTCAGGTGCGGGCTGATGAACAGGATGGCTTTCTTGGTGCCGGGCTGAGTGGGCTTGGTCTCGAGCGCATCCAGCGCCAGGTTGAGTGCTTGCAGCGAGGGGACGCCTTGACGCGTATCGGGGGTGTAGCCGGAGAAATTGCGCAGCCACTCCTCGACGGGACGGTGGACGAGCAGCGATCCGCCGGTCGCCACCAGGCTCAGGTCGTCGGTGTTCCCTTCCGGTAGGGATTCAGCCCAGTTAATGAGGGCTTCCTTGACTTTATCATAGCGGGAGAGGCCTTTCACGTCGCGCACCGCCAGCGCCGCGGTGGGGTTGACCGCCACCACCAGCTGCATGCCGGGGGTGGTCTCCTCGAGCGAATCAAGCGGAATGGATACGCCATCTTCGAGGGCGGTGACATCCTGTGCAGTGAGCCCGGTGACAAACTGCCCGTCCGTGCCATAAACCTCGAGCAGGGTCGAGATGACGGGGAAGGCCGAGGCATCCGGCGGGGATATCTCGACAGTCAGCGTGCCCTGGGCAGCGACAGAGGGTCTGGGAGCGGAAAGGAACACCGCTCCCAGAAGGGTCAACAGACACGCAAAAGAAAAGATTCGGTTACGCATTCACAGGTTCAAGCGGCGGGAGAGGCGGCTCCGGTTCGGCGGGAACAGGCTCAAGGGATGGTCCGTGCCCGGTCACGCGCAGGAAGGTCAGCGTCCAGGCGCTCTGCACGTAGGCCTTGAGGATGCCGCCTGCCACGATCAGGACAGGCAGATAGATCAGGAAACATATTCCACCGATGGCGAGAGGCGCCATGCTGTCGCTGCCGGAAAATCCGAGCGCAAAGAACAGCGGGAAGGTGATCATCATGATCGGGATGGCAATGAACAGACCCACGATCGCCGCGCCCAGGATGAGGATCACTCCCATCACCAGCATCGGCTCCCAGTGGGACTTGACCACTTCCCAACCGCGCGAGAGTCCATCTGCGATCCCGCGGTCCTCGACCACGATGGCGATGTACGCCTGCTCAAGAATGACACCGATCGCCCACATGACGGGGATCAGCAGGCAGCACAACGGGACAAGACAGATCATGGCGATGCCAAACGTCACCATGGCCGCGCCCATAAAGACCAGCACACCAAGCATCACCAGCACAAAGAAAATGAAGAAAAGCAGCAGCGACAGGCCGAACACGCGCCAGAAGTAGGGCGTGCTCGCGTTGAAGAGTTCGGCGAACCCCATGCGCTCCGCGCCTTCCTCGGCTTTGAGCGTACCCTTGATCAGCGCGATCTTGCCGATGGTGGACAGGAAAATGGCGACCAGGACCAGCACACATGTCAGGCAGATAAGTAGCCCAAAGATCCACCACATGTCGTTGATGAAGCGGTCGAAGTTTCCGAAGAATTGTTCGAATTGCGGCGGCAGCTCGCCGTTGGAGAATTGGTAGCTGGCATTGTTGCCGCCTCCCCCCCCGCCGCCTCCATTACTGCCGGTCCCGCAGGAGGCAAAGATGCCGAAGATCCACAACACCTTGAATTTCCAGATAATCTTCCACGCCCGGGTCAGCACTTCACCGTAATTCATGCTCCACTTCCTTTCACGTCATGGACCTCCCACGCGGTCCCACACCTCGGTCTACGTCACTCCCACTCGATGGTTGCCGGCGGCTTGCTGGTAATATCATACACCACTCTGTTTATCCCGTGCACTTCATTGACTATACGAGTGGATACCCTCGCCAGCACCTCGTGGGGGATGCGTGCCCAGTCGGCGGTCATGAAATCGTCGGTGACCACCGCGCGGATGGCGCAGGTCTCCTGGTAGGTGCGCTGGTCGCCCATCACGCCCACCGAGCGGACGGGCAGCAGGACGGCAAACGCCTGGCTGGTGCCGGCGTGCTTACCGAGCAGCCCGGCGCGGGACAATTCCTGCGTCAGAATGGAATCCGCCTCGCGCAGTCGGTCCGCCCTTTCGGGTGTCACCTCGCCCAGGACGCGCACGGTCAAGCCGGGACCCGGGAAAGGCTGCCGCCAAACCATGTCTGTCGGCAATCCGAGCGCTTCGCCTACCTCGCGCACCTCATCTTTAAACAAATAGCGCAGCGGCTCGACCAGCTCGAACGCCATGTCCTCGGGCAGCCCGCCGACATTGTGATGCGTCTTGATCTTGTCGGCCTTGTTGCGGTCCGGCGCGGATGATTCGACCACGTCCGGGTAAATCGTCCCCTGCACGAGAAAGCGCGGTTGGCCCAGCCCCTTCGCCTCGCGCTCGAAGATGCGGATGAACTTCTCGCCGACGATCCTTCGCTTCTGCTCCGGCTCGGTGATTCCCCTGAGCGCCTCGAAGTATTCATCCGCCGCGTCCACCGCGACCAGCTCCGAGCCGAGCGTGCCGCGGAACGCCGCGACGACCTGCTCCGGCTCGTTCTTGCGCAGCAAGCCGGTGTCGACGAACACCGACACCAGCTGGTCGCCGATGGCCTTGTGCACCAGCGCCGCCGCCACCGACAAATCCACGCCGCCGCTGACCGCCGCCAGCACGCGTTCATTCCCCACCTGCGCGCGGATGCGGGCCACGCTCTCCTCGATGATGGAGGCCGGCGTCCAGTCGGGCGTGAGGCTGCAGATGTCCACCGCGAAATGGCGCAGCAGCTCCGCGCCGCCGGGCGTGTGATTCACCTCGGGGTGGAACTGCACCGCAAAATACTTGCGCGAGAAATCGCCCATGGCTGCGATGGGGCTGTTGCCTGATTTGGCTAACGCAGTGAACCCGGGCGGCATCTGCGTGATGCGGTCGCCGTGCGACATCCACACCTTGGAGATGCTGTCGAACATCGTGCCGGGTACGAGCGGCTGGATCTCCGCGTCGCCGTATTCGCGCTGCGCCGAGGAGTCGACCTTGCCGCCGAGGGCATGAGTCAGCGCCTGCATGCCGTAGCAGATGCCGAGGATGGGGAGACCGGATTCGATGATAAAGGGCTGTATGAATGGCGCGCCTGCCTCATAGACAGACTTCGGCCCGCCCGAGAGGATGAACGCCCGCGGCGCGATGGACAGAATCTTCTCCTGCGGCGCGTCCCAGGGGAACAGTTCGCAGTAGACGTGCGCCTCGCGCACCCGGCGGGCAATGAGCTGGGCATATTGTGAGCCGAAGTCGAGGATGGCAATGGAATTATGCATGGTTCACCAGGTGTTCACGGAGTCGCTTTGCATACTCGACTCGATGTTTCTCGGGGGTGACTTCCTTTTCAACGCGGGGAAAGTTATCTCCCTTGTAGCGGGGATAAATGTGTAGGTGATAATGCCAGACATTCTGTCCGCCGCTCGGTTCATTGTTCTGCCGCAGGGTGATTCCATCACAACCATAAGAGGACTTCATTGCCAAAGCAACGACTCTGGCACATTCATGAATTTTGGCCGCCACCGGCGCGGGCAAGTCATAGATATTTTCAAAGTGCTCATTTGAGACTACAGCTACATGACCAAGGTTATTAGGCGGATCATGCAAGCTCATAAAAGCTGTAACCACTTCATCTTGAAAGACAATCTCGCTAATTTCGCCGGCAGCGCTCTCGCGGACAATTCGACAGAATGGGCAGGAGTAGCCTTCAGGGGCATGATTGTACAAAAATACCTCTTCTACTCTGATACAACCTGACGATCGCTGATAAGGTGAAAATGCAGCTGTGGAAAATCCTGAAATTTCCCGCCGTTGACAATCAGCCGGTAGCCGTCCGCGCCAAGGTCAAATTGTTTGATCAGTCCCTGCACGGTGGAATACAGATCGGAAAGAAAAGCGGCATCCGCCGGGTCGAGCGCTTCGAGCGAGGCGACCTGTTTTTTCGGCACGATCAACACATGGAACGGGTAGGCCGGCTGCGGGTGGCGGAAGGCGATTAGCGTCCCGGTCTCGGCCAGGCGGTCAAGGGGCAGGAGTTGGCTCATGTGGGCGAAGATAAATCCGGTCAAGGATCGTCCGGGGCGCGTACGTGACAGACGGAGAATCGGCGCGATCAACCTTCACCGAAGACGATGGAGTCGCCTTCCATCGACTGGATGGACACCAGCGACTCGATGGGCACACCCAGCTCGCTGAGCGCGGCACGCCCGCCTTCGAAGCTCTTCTCGATCAACGCGCCGATACCTACGATGGTCGCGCCGGCGGTCTGCGCGAGGCGCACCAGCCCGTGGATGGTCGAGCCGGTAGCGAGGAAGTCGTCGATGATCAGAATCTTTTCGCCGTGCGCGAGGTACTCCGGCGAGACGATCAGCTCGACCATGCGTCCCTTGGTGTGGGAGGGTGCGAGGGTCAGGAAGACCTGGTCCGGCATGGTGATGGGTTTGGTCTTGCGGGCGTAGACCACCGGCAGGCCAAGATGCAGGGCGGTCATCAACGCCGGCGCGATGCCGGAGATTTCCGCTGTCAGGATTTTTGTCGCGCTGACTTTGGCAAAGCGCTTCGCGAACTCGCGTCCGCAGGTGTCCATCAATGCCGGGTCCACTTGATGATTGATGAAGCTGTCCACCTTGAGAATGCCGCCCCCCAGATTCTTGCCGTCACGTAGGATGCGTTTCTTGAGTCCGTCCACAAGTCCCTCCGAGTTGATTGGTCTAGTCAAGTTCCCCTGATTTTACAACGGGATTGGAGAACACAGGGATAATTTAAGCATCAGCAGCCCCACTCGCCCGGCCCTACCCCGGTCCTCCCCAAATACAACAGGTCAAAGCAACAAATTACAGCGTGAATTAAATATTGTATTTGGGGAGGGTGCCCAACGGGCGGGTGTGGCTTATTATAAAAACATAAGAATCGCCTCAGCACAAAATCATCAAAAAAAGACTGTGTTAGAATAAATTTCCATGCCGTCACCGACATTGCTTCTGGCCTCCAATTCGCCGCGACGCAAACAGCTGCTCGCGCTCGGCGGCTGGGAGTTCGCCACCGCCCCCGCCGATGTGGATGAATCCGTGCTGCCCGGCGAGACCCCACGCAGTTACGTGCTGCGACTGGCGGAAGCCAAGGCCAGGGCGTCGGCACAGCAGGCGGAAGCCGGTCAGGTCGTCGTCGGGATCGGACACGGCGGTCATCATCGACGGCGACATCCTCGGCAAGCCGGCGGACTCCGCCGAGGCCGAGTCCATGCTGCGGCGGCTGCGCGGACGCACCCACCAGGTCTACACCGGCATCGCTGTGTTCAGGGTATCGGATGGGAAACTCGCCGCGGACCTGTGCATCACCGACGTGCCGATGCGTGACTACAGCGGCGAGGAGATCCGCGCCTACGTCGCCACCGGCGACCCGCTCGACAAGGCCGGCGCCTACGCCATCCAGCATCCCGGCTTCCAGCCGGTGGCCAGCATGAGCGGATGTTTCTCCAGCGTGATGGGACTGCCGCACTGCCACCTGGCGCGATTGTTGAAAGAGTTCGGCATGAAACCCTCGGCGGACCTGCCCGGCAACTGCCAGGCCTTTCTCAAGTATCAATGTCCTGTCTTCCCGTCGATTTTGGGAACAGGTTGAAACGACAAGGTGAAACAATGAAACGAATTTTTGCGATCAACATTCTGCTGCTGGCAGCATTGCTGGCTGGCTGCGCGACCGCCAACGGCAACGTCACGCCCGGCTCTGAACTGCCCACACCTGAGATCACCGTGGTCATCCCGCCGGACCCCGCCTCCGCGATGAACCAATTTCTCGAGGCGATGAAGGCTGAAGACTACGCCACGATGTACGCCATGCTGAGCGACGCCAGCCGCCTGGCCATCTCGCAGGAAGATTTCGCCAAGCGCCACAATGACGCCTACAACGAGATGAGCCTGCAGGAGATGACCTACGACGTCCGCTCGACGATGACCAACCCTGGTACTGCCGAGGTCGCCTACGGACTGAACTACGCCACCGCCCTCGTCGGCGAGTTGAAGCGCGACATGATCGCCAGTTTTATCCTCGAGGACGGACAGTGGAAATTAAACTGGGACGACGGGCTGATTCTGCCCGAGCTTAAGGGCGGCAACGTGCTGCGCATGAGCTACAAGATTCCCGCCCGCGGCGACATCTACGACCGCGACGGGCACGCCGTCGTCACCCAGGCGGATGCGTACGCGCTGGGCATCGACCCCGGACCCACATTTGCCAACCCGGATCTCTACGGGGATCTGCTGGCAGTGGCCTCGCGCCTGTCGGGCAAGTCGCAGGACGAGATCGCTGATTCACTGACTGGGCAGCAGCCCGGCTGGTGGGTTCCCCTGGGCGAGGTAGCTGCCGAAGACCTGATCTTCTCAACTGAGTACCTGAATTCGCTGGGCATCCTCGTCCGTGCATATAACTCGCGTTTCTATCACGACGGCGGCGTGGGCTCCAGCATCACAGGGTACCTCGCTCCGCTCACCCCCGAGAACGTCGACCAGTACCGGCGTGATGGCTACAGTTTCGGCGCGCGCGTCGGCGCAGGGCTCGGCGTTGAGCAAAATTACGAAGAACAATTGGGCGGTGAACGCGGCGGCACGCTTGAGGTGCTCGCGCCCGATGGCACGCTGGTCAGAGCCCTCGCCCAGGGTGACTCGCGCCCGGCCCAGTCCGTCTACCTGACCATTGACAAGGACCTGCAGAAGGAAGTCGAGAAGGCGCTCAACGGATTCAACGGCGCGGCGGTGGTGATCGAACGCGATACCGGCCGTGTGCTGGCCCTGGCGTCCTCTCCAGGCTATGACCCCAACCTGTTCGACCCGGACAACTACAACAACATCCTGCTGCCCGATGTACTTGGCGACCCGAACCAGCCGCTGCTCAACCGCGCCACGCAGGGCGAGTATCCGCTCGGCTCGGTCTTCAAGATCATCACCATGGCCGCCGGCCTCGAGAGCGGAGTCTTCACTCCTGAAAGCGAACTGGACTGCCAGTATGAGTGGACCGAATTGACCGACAAGATTCGCTACGATTGGACCTGGCAGCACTGCGAGGATGAAAAGCTCGAGGATCCCGAGGGCAAATGCACCACCAAGCCCAGCGGCCTGCTGACCCTGCCGGAGGGCTTGATGCGCTCCTGCAATCCCTGGTTCTGGCACATCGGCCTGGGGCTGTACGACTCCGGCCTGACGGCAGACATTGCCAACATGGCGCGCGCCTTCGGGCTCGGCAGCAGGACCGGCATCGAGATCCCCGAAAGCGCCGGCACAATTCAAGACCCCGGTGAGCAGATCGCCGCGGTCAACCAGGCCATCGGCCAGGGTGACGTGCTGGTCACGCCGCTGCAGGTGGCGCGCTTCGTCGCCGCCATCGGCAACGGGGGCACGCTCTTCCGCCCGCAGATCATCGAACGCATCACCAACGTCAGCGGGCAGGACACGCAGGTCTTCAAACCCGAGGCGCAAGGGACGCTGCCCGTCAGCCCCGAGAACATGGACGTCATCCAGAATGCCATGCGCGACGTGGTCTCCAATCCGCGGGGCACCGCCTATTACAAGCTGAACGGCATGCGCATCCCGGTCTATGGCAAGACCGGCACGGCCGAAACCAGCCTCGGCATTCCACATGCCTGGTTCGCCGGCTACACCGACCGCAATCTCGAGGGCCAGCCGGACATTGCTGTGGCGGTGGTGCTCGAATACCAGGGCGAAGGCTCCGAGTGGGCCGCGCCGGTCTTCAAGCGCATCGTGGACAGCTACGTCTACGGCAAGCCGCAGAGTCTGTACCCGTGGGAATCGCAGTACGGCGTCTGGCGCACGGATGAGCCCGAGGGTGAAGCGACCCCGGCACCATAGTTTGGATAACACACCTGAATAAAAAAACGTCCCGAAGGTACCCGTAAAACCTTCGGGACGTTGCAGTTTTGTGGTACATTATTCTCGATGCCCGAAAACACCCTCCCCGGCCTGATTATCCGCGCCCAATCCGGTTTCTTCACCGTGCAAACCTCGACGGGACTCGTCACCTGCCAGCTGCGCGGGCGGCTGAAAAAGGGAAAACGACTGGGCGACCTCGCCGCCGTCGGTGACCGGGTGATTATCACCGCCCAACCCGATGGAACAGGCAGTATCGAATCGGTCGATGAGCGGAAGAGAGCACTCGTGCGGTTGGATCCGCGTCCGCAGGGCATCTACCAGCAAATCATCCTCGCCAACCCTGATCAAGTTTTGTTTGTCTTCGCCTGCGCCCACCCCGAACCGCATTTGCGCATGCTCGATCGCTACCTCGTCATCGCCGAGAAGCAGGGCATCCCCTCGTTAATTGTTGCCAATAAAATCGACCTGGTCGGCGCGGACCGCGCCCGGGAGTTTTTCGGCCATTACCCGGGAATCGGCTACCCTGTGATCTACACCTCCGTCAAAGAGGGCAGCGGACTCGACGAACTGCGCGAGCACCTGAAGGGACATCTCTCCGGCTTGGCGGGACCCAGTGGGGTGGGAAAATCGAGCCTGCTCAACGCCATCCAGCCTGGGCTGGGACAGTCCGTGCGCGAGGTCAGCACGGCGATCAACAAGGGCAAGCACTCCACCGTGGTGCGGGAACTCATCGCGCTGAAAGATGGTGGTTATGTGGCCGACACGCCAGGCATGCGTTCGCTGGCGCTGTGGGACACCGAGCCGGAGGAACTGGACGGCTACTTCCCCGAGTTGAGGCCGCTGGTCGAGCGCTGCCAGTTCAACGACTGCACGCACTCGCACGAACCGGGCTGCGCCGTACGCGCGGCGGTCGAGGCGGGGACAGTGAACGCGGCACGATATGATTCTTACCTGCGCCTGCGCGGCGGAGAGGCGTGATGGTAACCAACAGAATCCAACTGGGGTTTGCTGGGACACGACTGGGCGGCGAATCTGCTCAAGCAGCACATCGCGCACGACGCGGTGCGCCACGCCTACCTGTTCGTCGGTCCGCCCGGTGTGGGACGGCGCACCCTCGCATTGCGATTCGCGCGCGCGCTGTTTTGCATCAACCCTCCCGCGCCGGGAGAATCCTGCGGAACCTGCCGCGCCTGCCAGCAGGTGGAAACCATGCAGTACCCGGACCTATCGGTGGTGCAGGCGGAGACGGAGGGCGGCGGTGCTGAAGATCGACCAGGTGCGCGAAGTCAACCACAGCCTGTCGCTGAAACCCTACCAGTCCGCGCACAGGGTGGCCATCTTCCTGCGCTTTCAGGAGGCGAATCAAAACGCGCAGAACGCCCTGCTCAAAACGCTGGAGGAAGCCCCGGCCTACGCCATCCTGATTCTGACCGCCGACAACGCTGAGCAGTTGCTGCCGACCATCCCCTCGCGCTGCGAAATCCTGCGCCTGCGCGCGCTGCCGCTCGAAGCCGTCGACGAACATCTCCGGAAGAATGGCGCCTCGCCCGAGGACGCGCGGCTGCTGTCGCACCTCTCGAACGGACGCCCCGGCTACGCCCTGCGCCTTCTGAACGATCCCGATGCGCTGAAGGCGCGCGTTGAGCGTCTAGATGACTTGCGCGAACTGATGCCAGCCACGCGCGTGCGGAAGTTTGCCTACGCTGACAAACTTGCCAGGGACAAGGACACCTTCCGACGTGTGCTGATGCTGTGGTCGTCCTACTTCAGGGACGTGATGCTGACCGCCGCGCAAGCTGGTTCTCCCCTCGCCAACGTCGACCGCGCGGACGAGATCGCCGCGCTTGCAAAGAGTCTGTCCTTGCCGCAGGCGCGCCGGACGGTGGGGGGACTCGAAAGGGCGGTGGAACTGCTCGACAAGAACATCAATGCCCGCCTGCTGGCGGAGGTCACGCTGCTGGATTTGCCAAAAGGGCAGTGAGTAGTTGTAGGTCACGTTTGAAACGTGCCTACCCTCGAATTCAAGCTTTGGATTCGCCATGACACATAAGCTACTCTCAAAAACAATCGCCCTGGCATCTTTATGGCTCATCCTGTCAAGCTGCGCCTTCGCGGAATCCTTCCTGCCAGAAACCTCAAACGTCAATAACTCACAGATCCCTTCGTCCACAACCGCCGCACCCATACTGGACTACACCAGCATCGACGAATCCCCCGCGCCGGAGCAATTCTCAGTCATCGTCATCGAGGAGGGGAACGCGAAGCTCACAGACATCCTGCAGGCTGAGGCAGCCAAAGCCGCGGCGCTCGGGCGCGATCCGTACATCGAGTTTTACGCGGACTGGTGTCCGCCCTGCAACGCCATCAAGAAAAACCTCGGCGATCCGCTCATGGTCGAGGCCTTTGCAGGGACCTACATCATCAAGCTGGACACCGACGTCTGGGGCGACAAACTATCCGGTTTAGGACTATATGTGCCGGGCATCCCCGCCTTCTACGAGCTTGGCGCGGACGGCAAGCCGACCGGCCGCATGATCACGGGCGCGGCCTGGGGTGAGGACATCCCCTCCAACATCGCTCCGCCAATGAAGATGTTCTTCGAAGGGAATTAAAGTTATGGCCAACTTCAATACCACACACAAGACTGTTCTTGACGATATGCTTCTCGGCCATCCGAAGGTCCGCGCCGGGAAGATGTTCGGATATCCCGCCTACTATGCGGGCAAGAAGCTCTGCATCTGCCTGTATGAACAGGGCGTGGGCGTCAAGCTGCCGGAGCCGTCTGCAAAAAAGCTGCTGGAGAAAGACCACAATAGTGTCCCCTTCCAACCGTTGGGGAAACCGAAGATGCGCGAATGGATCCAGATCAACCTGAAGCGCTCGGATGATTATAAAAAATATATGTCTGTTTTTGAGGAATCGATCGATTTCCTGCTGGCGCAGCAAAAGTAGCGCGCAACAAGGTGAAAGAACTTTTCCACCCGTAAATGTGCTTTTTGAAGATAAGTGCTTTAACCAAAAATTTAACGGGTCGACGATAACTTTCCTGGGGTTTTCGTGTTACTATGTTTATAGAGGCAGGTTGGACCTGTCTCACACTACACTAAGGAGAGTGGAAGATGGGTGCTATTTGGAGTTTCATTGTTGCTGTTGTGGTTGCCGCTGTGGTCCTTTTGATCGTCAGTAGGCTCAACCTGGGGCTGAGCGTCAGCGGCTTTGGTGCCGCGGCCATTTCAGCGATCGTCATCGCCATCGTTGGGGCGGTCGTTCTCTGGCTGCTTGGCGTGCTGGGAATAACCATCGGAGGCGGGTGGTTAGGTGCCCTCGTCTTTCTTGTCATCGCCGCTATTGTGCTGATGGTCAGCGACAAGTTCGTCCCCGGCATGCAGGTCAAAGGATTCGTTGGCGCAATCGTCGCCGCCATTGGGATAGGTGTGGTCTACTGGCTGCTCGCCTGGCTGCTCGGACTGTTCGGCATCAGCATCTAGTTTCTATTTTCATCACCCGTGAGGCACCCGGAATCGACAGGATTTCGGGTGCCTTCGTTATAAGCGGACGGTAAATGTGCGATAATTAGAATCATCTCACGTCCTAATTGCATTCAGGGGCACCTCATGGATAAGACTTACAAACAGGTAGACGAACTCATTAAAAGTGGCAGGGAAGACGAGGCCCGCGAAATCCTGATCCAGCTGCTGAAGCAGAATCCTGCGGACGATGAAGCCTGGGTGTGGCTGGCGTCCATCACGGCGGACCGCGAGAAGCGGCAGAAGTGCCTCGAGGAGGCGTTGAAGCACAACCCGAACAACGCCACTGCCAAACGGGTGCTGCAAAAGATGATTGCGCCGACTGCTGGTCCTCAAACGGAAAAGCCGAAAGCCGGCAAGGTGCCCCCCATGGTTCATGTGCTGTGCGGATGGCCATTGATCCTGGTGTTCTTTGGCGGCGCGATCGGCGGGGCGCTGGGCGGACTGGCTTACGCGGCCAATCTCGCTATATATAAATCCGACATGCCCGGGCCGTTGAAGGTGGTCCTTAACCCCGTCATCGGGATTCTGGCCATCGCGCTGTGGTATCTCATCGCGCTGTGGCTGACGACCGCCAACATCTTCGGGTAACGAACGAGGATCATCGATGCTTCATCATGCCGTATGAGAACAAACAGCGGCTTGATTCATTAAGAATGTCAAACTCAAAGGAAGAGTAAGTGCTTCAAGAAGAAACCGAAGTAAGCGCAGTCTTGGGCAGGGAAGAATTACCGCTTTCCTGGAAATACGCCCTGCTGGCAGTTCTCCCCGGCCTGCTCACCACAGTAGGCCTTACCTATTTCGATTTCTCCACAAAGATGCTGGCCGGTGCAGTTCTGCTTGCCGCCTATCTGACCTTTGCTTACTTCTGGAATGGCAGTCGTTTTCCAGGTTGGAGCCTGATGGCAGCGGGGATGCTCGCCTCCATGGGATTGACAGTCTCTTCAGGCATATTGGGTGGTCTGGCTTCGACTCTCGTTGGACTGTCAGCAAACGTTATCGTTTTGTTGATACTCCTATTCACACTGGTGGCGATATTTATATTTCAGATGCGAGGCCGGCCTATCTCCTGGCGTGTCTGGATGCTCATTGTGCTGATCGTGGCTTGCCAGCTTGCCGTACGTGTCAAATATTTCACCCTTTTCGGACTATCATGGTCTACGGCCGGCGACTGGCTCAGTATTTCACTTTATTCGGCAGTGACCGGGCTGCTCCTGCCTGTGGCTTTCGGTCTGTTCCCCGCGCGAAAGCACGGACTGCTGGCCTTGTTGTTCGCCATTGGCATGATCTACATGGGCATTCAGCTATTGATCGATGTGAATCAAAAGGTCAGCGCGGTGCTGGAAAACGGTCCCGGCCTGCTCGCTTACAAAGCCATGACCCCTTTCCTGTTCACCGTCCTTGCCCCTTTGTGGTTCCTGCGCGCCCGTTCCTCACGCAGCCGAATAATCGGCTTGCTGGTCATTTCAGGAGTGGCGCTTGTCTTCAATCTTTCGGTGGTCGGGGTTTCCTACGGCGATCTGCCGCTCATCATCTGGGGCAGCTTCATCCCGTACACCGCCAGCGTCCTGCTGACTCTGTTCCTGGCAGTCTCGCTCTACGACCATCGGCATGTTTCCCAAACTCAACCCTCTGGTCAATGAATCCCTTAAGAAAACCAGGAGAATAACCAATGCACAGACTTCACATCGAACGACACTACGCCGAACGGATCGGCTGGCTGAGGGCGGCGGTCCTCGGCGCAAACGACGGCATTGTCTCCACGGCCAGCCTGATCGTGGGCGTGGCTGCCGCAAGCACGACACGCAATCCGGTGTTGGTGGCAGGCGTGGCCGGGCTCGTGGCGGGGGCGATGTCCATGGCGGCGGGGGAGTATGTTTCCGTCAGTTCGCAGGCGGATACCGAGAAGGCCGACCTTGAGCGCGAACGCAAGGAACTCGAGACCGACGATGAATCCGAGCGCAAGGAGCTCACGATGATCTACGAAAAAAGAGGACTGGATGCCTCCCTCGCCAGGCAGGTTGCCGACCAGTTGATGGCGCACGACGCGCTGGGAGCACATGCCCGAGACGAGCTGGGACTGTCCGAACTCCACACCGCGCGCCCCATCCAGGCGGCGCTGGCCTCCGCGGGCACCTTCGCCGCGGGTGCTGCCCTGCCCCTGTTGATGGTACTCCTCAGCCCGGTCGCCTATCTGGCCCCCGTAGTGGCGGTCAGTTCATTGGTGTTCCTGGCCATCATGGGAGGCGTGGCAGCCCGGGTCGGCGGCGCGAACATCTGGATCGGCGCCGGGCGGGTGACCTTCTGGGGTGCGCTGGCCATGGCCATCACGGCTGCCATCGGCGCCTTGTTCGGTACAGTGATATAACTGCCAGAGATGATCGCGCGTATCGCCAAACAACTCCTTGGTGTCCTCGCCACCGGCTACATCCTCTTTTACTACTCGGAGCTGGTCTTCTGGGCGCGCGTCAAGCCAACGGATAACCTGCCCGAATGGGCAGGCACCTGGCTGGCCTACTCACTGCTCGCGTTTGTCTTTCTGACCGTCGTCGCGCGGTTCCGCGTCCACACCGTTTGGGCGCTCTTTCTGGCAGGCGCGGTCTTCGGCTGGATGACCGAGGGCATCGTCGTGCAGACGGCGTACGAGGACCTGCCCCTCTCGCTTTCGTTCACCGGCCTGGCCTGGCACGCGCTGATCAGCGTGTGGGTCGGTTGGTATGCCGTCCGCCGGGCATTGTTCTCCGGGCTGAAGGCTACTCTGCTCGTGTCTGCGATCATCGGATTGGCCTACGGGCTGTGGGCCATCTCGTGGTGGGTGGAACCCGGTGAAATACCCGCCCCTGCGCTTGAGTTCGCGCAGTACGCACTCCTATCCACGCTTCTGCTGGTGTTCGCCTACTGGCTTTACGACCACACCATCCCGCGTTTCTTCGCCCCGAATCGTTTCGTCGTGATCGCTGCCGGGATTCTATTTCTTCTTTATTTCGCATTCATCGCCGTCCCCGCCGCTCCGCTGGCAAGCGTCCTCCTGCCTGTATTATTTTTGCTGATCTACCTGGCGCTGCACCGCAATTCAAAACGGGAAACCCGCGAGCCGCTGCACCAATGCTTTTCACGCACCGATCAGGTTTGGCGCTACCTCGGGCTGCTGCTCCTGCCAGTGACGGCGGTCCTGGTCTATGCCGCGGCTTTCTATTTAGGTGCGCGCTGGTACACGAACTGGCTGCTATACCTGCTCACGACGCCCGCCGGCTTCATCCTGTTCTTTGTCAGCCTGATCAAGGTGTGGCGCATGAAGGCTGCCACGAATGAAACCATTAACTAACACCCTAAACTCCGACTCTGCAAATCAACTCAAGGTGTAAAATAGATTAACCTTGCAACCAGGCTGTAACGTATTTATCGTATTACGCCCAGTGTTCAGATCGCACATCAATCACGGGAGGTGAACTGATGGAGAATCTCACCGGCAAACAATTCGGGCCCTATCAGATCGTGGCACCGCTGGGCGAAGGGGGCATGGCCGCCGTCTACAAGGCCTACCAGCCCGGCATGGAACGGTATGTGGCGCTCAAGGTCCTGCCGCGCTCCTACGCGGACGATCCTCAATTCCTCGCGCGCTTTCAGCGGGAAGCCAAACTGCTGGCACAGCTCCAGCACCCGCACATCCTGCCGGTCTTCGACTTCGGCCAGTCGGAGGGTTACACCTACATCGTCATGCCGTTCATCCCGAGCGGGACACTCACGGGACAGTTGAGCGGTGCTCCCCTGCCGCTGGCGCGCCTCCGCCAGGTCATCACCCAGGTGGGCGAGGCGCTGAATTACGCCCACGCCCGCGGCATGATCCACCGGGACATCAAACCCAGCAACATTCTCATCGACGAAAGCGGGAACTGCCTGTTGACCGATTTCGGGCTGGCGCGCATGGTCGAGGACGCCGTCAACCTGACCTCCACCGGGACGATCATGGGCACACCGGCTTACATGTCGCCCGAGCAGGGTTCCGGCTCGAAGATCGACTCCCGAAGCGACATCTACTCCCTCGGCGTGGTGTTGTTCGAGATGGCGACCGGGCGGGTGCCGTTTCAGGCCGAGACGCCCATTGCGATCGTCTTCAAGCACGTCCAGGATCCTCTTCCGCCGGCGCGCTCCATCAACCCCGACCTGCCGGAAGCCGTTGAACTCGTCATCCTAAAATCGCTGGCCAAGAATCCCGAGGACCGCTACCAGACCGCCGCGGATATGGTGCGCGCCATCCAGACCGCCATCCCCGAGAGTCAGATCTTCGCCGCGCCTGCCGTGGCCATCACAATGGCCCAAAAACTTGCTGCCGTAATGGCCCCCGCTCCAGCCGGAGAGGAAAGCTCCGTCTCCAAACCCGCTGAAGAACAAGCGCCTGCCGCGGCCACCATGGTTGAAGAAGAAGTGGTACCCGAATCAGCGACCATTGTCGAAGAGGGCATGGCGCCCACGATGATGTCCAAACCAAAAAAGCGCAGCGGCCCGCCGGTATGGATCTGGGCGGTAGTCAGCGTAGTCCTGCTCGCAGTGATTGCCGGGGGTGGATTCGCTCTCTTTGGGCGCGGATCAACGCCGGTTGCCTCGCCAACCAAAGCCGCCGCAGTCGTCCTTCCAACCAAGGCTGTTGCGGCAACGGTCGCGCCGACCGACGCGTTGGTATTCATGGTCAACCTGCCCGGCGACTATCAGGTCAAGGCCGGATGCGACGCCCAGTGGGATCCGGCCTGCCCGGCAACTGTCTTGAAGAAGGGTGATGATGGCAAGTACACCCTCATGGTTAAATTGCCGGCGGGCTCTTATGAATTCAAAGTCGCGATGAACGGCGGCTGGACCGTGAACTACGGCTCGGGTGGAAAACTGGATGGACCTAACTATCCGCTGAAGCTGGCTGCCGACAGCGCAGTGACTTTCGTGTATGATCCTGCCACGCACATAGTGTCCGTTTCGACCAAGGCGGCCGCCATTCCAAAGAGCGTGTTGATCGCCACTGGGGCACTTCCGGCCGGTGGGCAATTGCTTTCCGACAACAAACTCTATCGCTTTGAAGTCCTTGCGAATGGCGAGTTGGTTCTTTCGTACTACGATAATTTCACCAGCAAAATACTTTGGTCCTCCAAATCGAAAGGCGACCCCGACGCTCTTGTCATGCAGGATGATGGCAACCTGGTGCTTTACGGAAAAAACGGGACTGTCCTCTGGGCAACCGAAAAGACCGGCAAGCAGGGCGATTATTTCCTGCTTTTACAGAACGACGGTAATCTGGTGGTCTACAAGGGGATAAACGGGAGCCCGAACGTGACGCCCATCTGGTCGACCGGCACGGCACGCTAACGAATAAACCGGTCATATGTAATTCGATATGTCCACGATCATTGAGACCGACCAGACACTTGAACTCAAGCACCCCATGCGCCCTGTGACGAGGGTGCTTTTGCTTCTTCTATCCCTGTTCCCTCTTCTGGCGCCCTACGAGTTGATCTATCTTCCGGATTGGCAAAGTTATTGGAATGTCTATTTCCTGTTCGTCGCGCTGATCTCCCTGGGAGCCATGGCAGTAAGCGGATTCTTTGTCTGGGCAGCCATTGCAGGGCTTAGCAAGGAAATACGCTTTGATAAGCGCAACAATACCTTCACCTATATTCAGCAGGCGCCGGTCGTCCGTCCTCAAAGGACCGACTACCCTCTCACGTCCATCAAGTCTGTGGAGATGGAAAAAACCGACTGGACCGACGGAGGCCCAAGCTACCACGTCAGCATTGAAATGGTTGACGGGCGCAAGTTCACATCCGGTTCATCCTGGACCCGCGCGGAAGTCGAACAGGAAAGAGACCGCGTTAGCGCCTTCTTGCGAGAGATGCCTCAAGAAAGGTGAAGTGTCACTGGAGCGGTGGAACTGACAGGGAGAGCATCCGCATCCAGCCGAGCGCACATAAAAAAAGTTCCTCCCTATATGAACGGAGGAACTTTTGATTCATTCAATCGCCGCTTTCAACTTCTTTGCCAGGTGCCCGAAGTGCGCGGTGTAGCGCATGTCATCCAGGCGGGGACGCGGCAGGTCCACCTTGAGGTCCAGTTTCACCTTGCCGGGGCGGGCGGTCAGCACCAGCACGCGGTCGGCCAGGAAAAGCGATTCGCCGATCGAGTGGGTCACCATGAGGACGGTCTTTTGGTTAACCTGCCAGATGCGCGAAAGCTCGGTCCACATCCGCTCGCGGGTGAGCGCGTCCAGCGAGCCGAAGGGCTCGTCGAGCAGCAGGATGTCCGGGTCGTGGATGAGCGCGCGCGCCAGCGCCACGCGCTGGGCCATGCCTCCCGACAGGTCGCGCGGAAATGAATCCTCAAAGCCCTGCAGGCCCACCAGCTCGACCATCTCGCGGGCTTTCGCGCGCGCGGCGTCCGCCGGCAAATTCTCCACCTCGAGCGGCAGCAGGATGTTCTGCAGCACCGTCCGCCAGGGCATGAGGTTGGCCTGCTGGAAGACAAAGCCGATGCGCGGAGTCGCGCCGCCCGCAAAGTTGACGCGTCCCGAGGAGGGGGCAAGCAGTCCCGCCAGGATGCGCAGCAGCGTGGTCTTGCCGCTGCCCGACGGCCCCAGCACGCAGATGAACTCGCGCGGGCAGACGGAGAATGACACCCCGTCGAGCGCAACCAGACCGCCCCCGCCATTTTCAGAGAAGATGGCGGTCAGGTCCTGGACGACCAGGATCGGGTCCGGCTTGTGCGCGTGAGGCGGAGTCATTTTATATAGTCGTTGCTGAATGCCTGAGAAAGGTCCAGGGGCTCCGAGTAGGATCCCATGTTCATCAGGACGGATTGCATGTTCTCCCAGGCCTGCGGGTCGGTTTGGCCCGGCGGATCGGTCTGCCACAGCGCGATGGACGCGGCCAGGATTTTCTTTTGGAGGGTCTCGTCGGAAGAAGCCAGCGTCTCAATATAATTCTTGCTGATCTCGTAGGCCTCGTCGGGATTCGCAATCGTGTCGGTGATACCTCGCAATGTCGCCTGAACAAACCCGCGCACCAGAGCCGGGTTCTCGCGCAGGAGCGTCTCGTTGGTGATGAGGCCGTTCGAGGCGAGCTGGACATAATCCGCGACCGGAATCACATCGACCTCGTACCCCTGTGTTGCAAGCTGGATCGGTTCATTGGCGACGTAGCCCACCACGGCCTGGTCCTGGTCCGCGGCGAGCGCCTCTACCTGGTTGAAGCCGATCGAGTCGAGGGTCACGTCCGCCTCCGTAAGTCCCGCGCTGTCGAGCAGGGCGCGCAGGCCGATGTAGTTTGCGCCGTACAGTCCGGGCAGGCCGATTCTCTTTCCTTTCAGGTCCGTGGGTGTCGTGATGCCCTGTTCCT
This sequence comes from uncultured Chloroflexia bacterium, assembly GCA_963709295.1. GTDB lineage: Bacteria > Chloroflexota > Anaerolineae > Anaerolineales > Villigracilaceae > JBGPQJ01. The sequence continues at coordinate 933,525 of CAVPVW010000008.1, forward strand.
TTTTGGCGACGACCGCCACGGGGTAATCGTTGTACCAGGCCATGACGTACACGACCGGCAATTCCTGCGCGCGGGCCAGCAGCACCTGTTCGCCCGAGACGACCGCAAAGGGCAGTTCGCCTGCGCCGACCAGCGCGACCCCATCGGTCTCGAAGGAGTAGTCGGGTACGACTTCCAGGCCAGCCTCGCGGTAGTAACCCTTTTCCATGGCCACGTAGAGCGGCGCGAACTGGATGTTGGGGATGTACCCGAGCGGCAGACGGATCTGTGTCAATTCAGCCGGAGTGGGTTCCGTTTGCGGGGTGCACCCAATCAGTACAAAAAGAAAGGTAAGCGTCAAAAGGATTATTTTCTTCATCCGTGATGTCCTCCTGTGATCCATCGCCGCTTTTCAGCGGGTATTCACTTCCTGCCACTTGAGCAGACGCCGCTCCGCGGCAGCGACCGCGCCATACAGGATCAACGCCAGCCCGACCAGCGCGAAGATGGCGACGAATACCAAGGCTGTGTCATACTGCCCGCGCCCCACGTTGACGAGAAACCCCAGCCCGCGGTCCGCGCCGACCAGCTCCCCGACCACCGCGCCGATGACGGAGAGCGTCGCGCCGATGCGCAACCCGCCGAGGAAAATGGGCAGCGCCGCCGGCACCTCGAGCAGGCGCAGGGTCTGCCAGCGGGTGGCGCGCAGCGAACCCATCAGGTCGTGCAGCGAGGCGGGCACGGCGCGCACGCCCACCACCGTGTTGACCAGCACCGGGAAGAAGACGATCAGCGCGCAGATCAGCACCTTGGAGAACATGCCCGGTCCGAACCAGATGACCAGCAGCGGAGCGACCGCCACGATCGGAATCGCCTGGCTGGCGACAAGGTAGGGCGAGACAAGTTTTTCGAACAGGCGCGATTTGGCAATCAGGTAGCCGATCAGTGTGGCGAAAACGGTTCCGACCAGCAGCCCGAGCAGCACCTCCTGCAAGGTCACCCAGGCATTGGCGAGCAGGGTCCCGTCGCCCAGCGCGCGCAGGAAGCGTTCGAAGACCTGTCCCGGCGAAGGCAAAATGAACGCCGGCAGGTCAGACACGCGCGCCACCAGCCACCACAGAAACAGGGCGACCAGCAGCGACAACACGCCCAGCCACCGGCTGTTTCGGTGCAGGGAGTGATTGGCGGTCTTGCCGTTATTTTTTACCGGCTTGGTATCCATGTGTTCCAAGAATAAGAAAGCCTCGCAGAGTGACCTGCGGGGCGGGAGAGGGTGGCGCGTAAACCGGTCCGCTGCAGTAAAAACCCCGAAAACATAATGTTTTCGGGGTATACGGCAAAACAGACCCATGACGGGCCGCCTGCACCTTCTTTTATCCGGACTGTAACCGTCGGCTCCGGAATTTCACCGGATCATGCACCGCTGCAAGAGCGGATACTCGTGGGCTGTACCACCGATCGGGAATTCACCGGCGCTGTCGCGCCTGTGTCACCCTGCCCCGAAGGTTGATGATTCAATTGTCAATAAAGATTATAACGATGTCTCGCAAAAACGGATAGGGGCAGGCCCCGAAACCGTCTATGCCTTGACGATGCAATCCACCGGGCAGACGTCCTTGCAGCGGGGAGCGTCATGATGACCGACACACTCCACGCAGGTCGCGGCGTCGATAACGTAAATGGGGTCGCCTTCGGTGATGGAATTGGTGGGGCATTCCGGCAGGCAGGCGCCGCAGGAGATGCATTCTTCGAGGATTTTCAAAGCCATGTGTCACACTCCAGAGTAAGGTTTCTATCCTTATACGCCACCCTGCGCGGACGGTCAAATGACCTATTTCCTGATTCGCATGTGATTTTGTCACGACCCTGCATCCCTTCCTTGCTTGTAGAGACTTTGTTCAAGATTCGACGGGGTGAGGGACTCCGTCCCGGCTGGATCCTCAGGAATGGCAGCCCGCCATGATTGTGCAAGGAGTCAATTACTCGGGTTGGCTCTCATCCAGTTTTCGCATGATTCCCAGCATGACGAGTGAGACCAACACCAGCACCACCGACAAAACGACGGCTACATTGATGTCGCGCTCGAAACCGAGATAAATGGCCAGCGGCATGGTTTGAGTTTTCCCCTCCAGATTGCCTGCAAATAAAATGGTTGCTCCGAACTCGCCCAGCGCCCGGGTCCAGGCCAGGATGATGCCCGTGACGAGTGCCCGCCCGGCCAGCGGGATCATCACCTTGCTGAACAGTTGCCATTGAGTGGCGCCCTCCACATGGGCGGCTTCCTCCAGCTGCGGGTCAACTCCCGCAAAGCCAATGCGGGCAGCAAGGATATAAAGCGGTGCAGACACAAAGGTCTGGGCGAGAATAACCGCTGTGGTTGTAAATGGCAGGGTAAGACCAAACGATGCCAGCCAGCCTCCAAACTCACCCTGGCGGCCAAACGCAATCAGAAGCGCCAACCCTGCCACGGAGGGCGGCAGCACCACCGGCAGATAAATCAGCAGCTCGAGCGCAGTCCGGCCCCGGAAATTCCAGCGTGCCAGAATGTAGGCAAGCGGAGTCCCGGAGAGCACCGTGATCATCACGCTGATCAGGCTGGTGACCAGGCTCAATTTGAGTGCAGCCAGTGCGGTATCCGACAGGGCGTAGGTGAAAAATTCACCGTTGGCTGCGCGCACGAACAGGGCCAAAAGCGGCAGGCCCAGCAAAATTACCAGGAACAGGCCCGGGAGGACAAACAACCAGGCAAATCGGCTGTTTGTTTTAACCATGGGGTGAGTTGACGAAAGGCGCAGGTGCATGAGGTTATTGGACAGGCAGGAAGCCCCATTTTTGCAAAACAGCCTGCCCGTCTGCAGAAAGTACATAGGCGATAAAAGCCTGGGCGAGTTCGGGGTTCCGGGAGTGGGTCAACGCGGCCAGCGGGTATTGGGCGGCCACGTTATTTTCTACCGGGATGTCGATCGTTTGCAGCTCCGGAGCCGCCACCGCATCGGATGAATAGACCATTCCCACATCAGCCTCGCCAAGCTGGACTTTCGCCACCACCTGCTTGACATCGTTCTCATACGAAACGACGTTTGCCAGCACCTTTTGCTTGAAACCAGTCCCCAGGGCGGCATCCAGTTTATCAAGCACTTGCAGGGCATAATTCCCGACTGGAACTTCCCGGGCTGCCAGCAAAATCTTCAGCCCCGGCCTGGTCAGGTCGGCCAGCGCCGTCAACCCGGCAGGATTGTCAGCCGGCATGATCACAACCAGCTGGTTGGTCAGGAAAATTTTGGCACTGTCGGCGAGGACGAAGTCTCCGGCCACGAGCGCATCCATTTCCTTTGAGTTGGCCGAAGCAAATACATCGGCGTGCGCACCCTGCTCGATCTGAGTCCGCAGGGTCTGCGATCCTGAAAAGTTAAATTCGACGGTGACGCCCGGATTGGCAGCCTCGAAGGCTTTGCCAATTTCTTCGAAGGCATTCGTCAACGATGCGGCGCCAAAAACCGTCAGCGTTTTTGGCTCAAGGGTGGCAGCCGGCGCGGTGGTGATGGCCAAAGTTGGCGCTTGGGCGGGAGCGCTGCAGGCGGAAAGCAGCAGGAGGAGTGAAATGAAAACCAATAAATATTTCATTTTCTCTGCTTTAAATTTTTTTTATGTCGCCGGATATTTTTCTGGCAATCGTCCAGCCAGTCCAGCACGATCTTCAACTGTTTCAAGCGCAGGTCCAGGCTCATACGGTTATGGATCTGTTCTTTGGGCAGCTCCGTGAGTGTTTTTTCCAATCGATGGATATGGGTCCTGGTCTCCACCCTTTGCAGGTCAAAGGCCCGGGTGAGCTTTTCCGGAAAATATTGTTCCAGGAAATACAACCGGCTGACAAACTCCATGCGGATGGCGCGGGTGCTGCCGCCGCTGGGAGCATCCAGCCAATCCAGAAAACGTTGCCGCCCCTGCAAAGTCATCTTCAGCAACTGGCGCGGAGGCAGTTTTTTCTGGGGGATTTCCTCCGCCGAAATATCCCCCCGCGCCTCGAGCCGCTTTAAAATAGCATAGGCTTGACTCTGGCTGAGATGCCAGACCTGCCCCAGGTCGGCGACCACCTTGCGGTGCAAGTCATAGCCATATCCTTGACCGCCATGGAGCAGACCCAGTAAGGCCATTTCAGGGGAAAGTGTACCAACATGGTGTGATTTACTCTCTGCCATATATACTCACTCAATGAGTATATATGGTTGTTTGTTTTTTTTCAAGCTTTTGAATAAACCGAAACCTCACACTCGGCACAGGCCTCGGGTGGCAACGAAGAAAAGCGATTAATATCAAAATGGGATTCTGCCTGGATTTAGAGCACTGTAACCATCCTACTTGGCGTTTTTTGTTTCACAATACTGGTAAAATTAATCGATCACGGACACAATTATTGTTATCAAAGGTGGTATGCCATGACCGTTCGAATTGTCACCGACAGCACGTGCGACCTGCCCGCCGAGACCATCCGCCGTTACGGAATCAGCGTTGTGCCGCTCTACATCAACGTGGGAAACAAAGGCTATCTCGACGGCGTCGACATGACGCGCGACGAGTTCTATACCAAACTGCCGACCTTTCCTACCCACCCCACCACGGCTGTGCCGTCCCAGCAAAAATTCTACGCTGTGTATGACGCCCTGGCCGAAGAGGGCGCAAGCGAAATCATATCCATCCACATCTCAGAGGCATTGAGCGCGGTGGTGAATGTGGCACGCATTGCGGCGCAAGAGACCACATCGGCCATCGTCACGGCCCTTGATTCGCGGCAGTTGAGCCTGGGGACCGGTTTCCTGGTGGAGACTGCGGCAAAACTCGCGGCGGCAGGCAGCTCGGCTGCCGAGATCCTGGCTGCGCTCGAGAACCAGATCAAGCGTTCCCATGTCTTTGCCGCCCTCGACACACTGGAGTTTCTAAGGCGCAGCGGACGGATGAACCGTTTCATGGCCAACATGGGCGCGCTTATGCAAATCAAACCCATCATGACGATGCATGACGGATTGCCGGGAAGCGAACGGGTGCGCACCGGCAAACGGGCCATCTTGCGCCTGATCGAAATGCTACGCAATGTGGGCGAACTGGAACGTGTTGCCATAGTCCACACGCATGCGCCAGCGGAGCGTTTGGCCGACCTGCGCGCGCAGGCAGGCTCTTTGCTGCCCGCGGGGGACATTCTGGTGGAAGATATAACCCCCGTCATCGGCGCGCACATCGGACCAGGTGCGGCAGGATTCGCCGTGGTGACCGCTCAGGGATAGTTCACAGAAACGAGGATACCTTCATGAAAATTGCAAAGTTCATTTCACTGGCCGGCCTGCTGGCCATGACCGCTGTGCTGATCTACGGGTTCACCTACGGGGATTTCATGGCCGAGGGCGCCGTGCTGCTGTCGATGCCGTGGGGGATCGTCTCCCTGGTGGACCTGTACGTCGGCTTCGCTCTGTTCTCGTGCTGGATCGTGTTCCGCGAGAAAGCGCTGCTGCCATCGGTTATTTGGGTGATCCTGATGATGGTGCTTGGATTCTGGGCCGGCTCGCTGTATACCTTCCTTGCCTTGCAGAAAAGCGGCGGCGATTGGCACCGCTTCTGGTACGGCAAACGGGCCTGATCGCCTGCTCCGGGTCAAACTTAACACGAGCACCTGCCCTTTCAGGCAGGTGCGTTTTTTAATTATTGAGTTATTGGAAAATAGTTACGGCAGCACTTCGTAGACCTGGATGGGTTTCTCGCGTCCCCGCAGGGTCACCGCGCCAATGCGCTGTGTACTGAACTTGTCCACAATGGCGGCCACGGTGGCAGGACCGACCACGATCTTGTAGGGGCGTGCATATTCCTGGATGCGGTAGGCCACGTTGACAGTGTCGCCCAGCACGGTTAATTCCGCGCGTTCGGCGGTGCCCACGTACCCGAGCATGACCTGCCCAGTATTGATGGAGATGCCGATGACGTAGCGCTGATTGAGATTCAGCGCCCCCGTGGCGTTGAGCTTGTTGATCATCTCACGCCCGGCCATCACAGCGCGCTCCTCGGCGTCGGGGTGCTCCGGTGTGCGCATGAAGACCGCCATGATGCCGTCCCCCAGGTAACGGACGATACCGCCGTGCTTGAAGACGATGTCCGTGACCGTCTGGTAATAGGCGCTGAGAATCTCGGCGAAGGTGCGCGCGCCCACCCGCTCGGCGATGGCGGTCGAGTCGACGATATCCGAGAACAGCACGGTAACCGTCTGCTCGGACAGCTCGGGCAGATGTCCCGTCTCGAGGTAATCGCGCAAAAGGAACTGGGCCTCCTGGGGCGCCAGGAACCGCCGCAGCAGGGCTTGCACCGTTTCCTGCTTGCGGACCTGGTCCAGCAGGTCGATCCGTTGCAGGGCCAGCGCGGTCTGGTGGCTGACGGCCACCGCCAGCTGCATATCTCTATTGTCGAAGGGGCGTGCATCGGGGTTGGTCTTGACCAGGCACAGCAGCGCGATGGGCGATTCCCCACTCACTACCGGGACGTACATGGCCGCCGTCAGCACCTCCGCCGATAACTGCCGGATGGCCTCCCGCGCCTGCGGATCGTGAAAGCCATAAGATTCGATTTTGTCAAAATCCTGTGAGAAGACCAGCCGGCAGTGGTCCACGCTCAGTGCCTTGGTGATCTGGTCCGTGACCTCCTTGCTAACGGCAGCGCGGTCAGTGACGGTGTTGAGGCGGCGGGCGGTGTCGTACAGCAGGATGGCATGCTGGTCGAGCGCTTCGAGCACCAGTTCGCGCGTGAAGCGGTGCGTGCCCGATCCGCTGCGTTGAGGTTTCGCTTCCTCCACCAGCTGCGACAGGTACATGGTCACCTGCCCGATGCGGATCACATCCCCGCTTTGCAGAGTCACCGGGTCGGTCAGACGCTGGCGGTTGACATAGGTCCCGTTGGTGCTGCCCAGGTCCACCACCCTGACGCTGTCCGTGAAGGGGTCGAGGCTGATCTCGGCGTGGCGGCGCGAGGCGGCCACATCTTCGATCACGATCTCGTTGGTGGAGAGTCGCCCCACGGTCAGCGTGCCGGGTTTAAGTTGTAATTGCTGCGCTTCTTTATCTGGAGCATTGATTTTTAGGAGCCACATACCGACCTGCCTGAGTGGTATAGTCAATTACGCTTTAATCGTATCATAAAAAAATGGGGGCGGAACGTCAATTCCACTCCCAGTCTGCGTTAAAGTTTATACAGCTCGCCATATTTCTTTTTCAGGTAGGCAATGTAGGGATCAATCGTGATCGGGCTGCCGGTCGCGCGCTGGACCAGCTCGGGGGCGGTGTACTTGCGCCCGTGCCGGTAGACATTTTCCGTCAGCCAGCCATGCAGCGTGCCGAACTGTCCCTGTTTCATCTCATTCGGTATCTCCGGGTGTGCCTTGAGCGCGGAGGCAAAGAACTGCGCCCCCAACACATTTCCGAGAGTGTATCCCTGGAACGAACCGCCGATCACGCCGGCATACCAGTGGACATCCTGCAGCACGCCGTCCTTGTCGTCGGGCGGCGCGATACCCAGGTCATTCTCATAGCGTTCATTCCAGGCTTCGGGCAGGTCGCGGACGGAGAGCGTGCCTTCGAGCAGCTGCAGTTCAAAGTCGAAACGCAGCATGACGTGCAGGTTGTAGGTCACCTCGTCCGCATCGGTGCGGATGAGCGAACGCTGCACCTTGTTGACGGCGCGGTGGAACGTCTCGAGGCTGATGCCCTTGAGTTGTTCGGGGAAAGCGGCTTGAAGCCTGGGGAAGAAGTATTCCCAGAATTCCCGGCTGCGCCCGACGATGTTCTCCCACGTCCGCGACTGGCTCTCATGCACCCCGGCGGACGTCCCGCTGCCGAGCGGCGTGCCCTCGTAAGCCCGATTGATGCCCAGCTCGTACATGGCATGCCCGGCTTCGTGCACATTGCTGAAGAAAGTCTCACCGAGGTAATCCTCCTGGACGCGCGTGGTGATGCGGATGTCGCCGAGCGAGAACTTGGTCATAAAGGGATGAGGGGTCTTGTCGATGCGCCCGCGGTTGAAGTCGTAGCCGAGCTGCTTCACCACTTCCGCGCCGAAAGCGAGCTGCTCCGCTTCGGGATAATGCCTGCGCAGGCAGGAATCGTCCGCGGGAGGCTGGGAGGCGATGGCTTTGACGATCGGCACCGTCTTTTCGCGCAGCTCAGCGAACAGCGCGCGGACCGAGGAGGCTTTCATTCCATAATCGGCGAAATCGATCAACGGGTCGGCGATGTGCTCATAGCCGGGGAAGAAATCGGCCAGCTTGCGTGAATAATCAAGCGTCTTCTCCAGCGAAGATTGGACCTTGCGGAAATCGTTGGCAGGACGCGCCTCAGCCCAGGTCATGAAACCGCGCGATTGGTGTTCAGTGAACTCGGCCATGAACGCCGGCGGAACCTTGACCAGCCGCTCGTAATCGAGGCGCGCCACGCGGATGATGCTGGCCTCGTCCGAGTCATAGGGCAGGCTTTCCTCGTAGGGACGCAGCGCGTCCAGCAGGCGGCCGATCTCAGGGTCCACTGAGCGCTCCATCGAGAGGCGTGTCAGCAGCGCCGACTGGCGCCCGCGCGCTTCCGCGCCTTCGGGAGGCATGTAGGTGGACTGGTCCCAGTTCAACAGTGAATTGACCATATCCAGGTCAAAGATTTCTGCCAGACGATTCTTGAGTTCCTCGTATTTCTTTTCCATTTCGGCCATGACATGTCTCCTGAGGATGAGGTGACAGTCACTTTTTAAGTGACTGTCACCTGTATATTTATTTAACCCAACTGCGCCTTTATTTTTTCCGCCGTTTCCTTATAAGCTGTGAGTTTCTCGCGCTCCTTGTTCACCACCGCCGCCGGTGCCTTGCTGGCAAAGTCCGAGCTGAGTAACTGCTCGAGGCGGGCGATCTGTGATTGGGTCTCCGCCAGGTCCTTCTCGAGGCGGGCGCGCTCCTCAGCGCTGTCCACCAGACCTGAGAGTGATAGATAAATTTCCACTGGCCCAACCACATCCGTGGTGCTATTTTCCGGTTTTGTAGCGAGTATCTCGTGAATCTCGAGCTTCTCAGCATCCAGATAAGCGAGTGATGCGAGCACGCCCTTCTGCTCAAGCAACATGGACGCCCGTTCACCGGCGGCGAATACGGCCGGTAATTTCTTTCCGGGCTTGACATCCTTTTCAGCGCGCAGGTTGCGAATCGAGCGCACAATCTCCTGAATCAGCGTGAAGTCCGCTGTTTTCTCCGTCTCCCAGCTTTCGGGGTCGCGCGGCTCCGGCCACGGTGCGACGATGAGCATAATTGGCCAATCCTTTGCCAGGGATGCAAGCGGCGAAGTCTGTAAAGCCTTGTGGAGATGTCCCCACAGTTCCTCGGTCACGAACGGCATGAAGGGATGCAGCAGTCGCAGGGAAATATCCAGCACCTGTGCCAGGGTGCGGGCGGTGTAGAATGCGCGGTCGCCGCCTTGGGCGAGCTGCTGCTTGGCAACTTCCACATACCAGTCGGCGAAGTCGCTCCAGAAGAAGTCGTAGATCAACTGGCCGGCCTGTCCGTATTGGTAGGTCTGGAACAGGCGCTCGACGTCACGCACGAGACCCTGCAGCCGCGCCCAGATCCAGGAGTCGGCCAACGTCCATTCAGGATCAGCTTTTGGTCCTTCCTGGATGGAACCAATCGCTGAAAAGGTGAAGCGGCTCGCGTTCCATATTTTGTTGGTGAAATTGCGATTAGACTCGACTTTCTTCGTTGAAAAACTCATATCTTTGCCGGGGGTGGAGCCCACCAGCAGGGTGAAGCGCAGCGCGTCGGTGCCCCACTCATCCATGATGTCCAACGGGTTGACCACGTTGCCCTTCATTTTCGCCATCTTCTGCCCGTGCTCGTCGCGGATCAGGCCGTGCAGGTACACGGTGTGGAAAGGAATATCTTCCATGAACTCCAGCCCGGCCATGATCATGCGCGCCACCCAGAAGAACAGGATGTCATAGCCAGTCTCCATGATGGTGGTCGGATAGAAATATTTCAGGTCGGGAGTCTTCTCAGGCCAGCCGAGGGTTGAGAACGGCCACAGCGCGGATGAGAACCAAGTGTCGAGCACGTCCGGGTCCTGCTCGATGTCCTCGGAGCCGCAGTGGGCGCACTTGGTCGGGTCCTCGCGGGTGCAGGTTTGTTTGCCGCAATCCTCGCAGTACCAGACCGGGATACGGTGTCCCCACCACAACTGGCGGCTGATGCACCAATCGTCGATGTTTTCCATCCAGTTGTAGTACACCTTGTCGAAATGATCGGGCACAATGTGGATGTCGCCGTTCTTCACTGCCTTGAGCGCCTTCTCGGCCTGCGGCTTGACGTTGACGAACCACTGCGTGGAAATCATCGGCTCGATGATCTCGCCGCCGCGCTGCGAGCGCGGGATGGTGGTGGTATACGGCTCGGTCTTGATCACCAGGCCCGCAGCCAGCATGTCCGCCCACAATTTCTCGCGACAGTCGTAGCGGTCCATGCCCGCATAGGGACCGCCGTTCCCATTGACGGCCGCTGCTGCATCTAATACAGAAATGACCGGCAGGTTATGGCGTTGGGCGATGGCATAGTCGTTCGGGTCGTGACCGGGTGTGATCTTGAGCGCACCGGTGCCGAACTCGCGGCTGACGTAGTCGTCCGCGATGACGGGTATCTCGCGTCCCAGCACGGGCACGACCACTTTTTTGCCGACGAATTTTTTATAGCGGTCGTCCTCGGGATGCACCGCCACAGCCGTATCACCCAGAATGGTCTCGGGGCGGATGGTCGCCACGGGGATGTACTCGCCGGACTTGTCCGCGAGCATGTACTTGAAGTAGTACAGCCTGGCTTCTTCCTCGCTGTATTCCACCTCCACATCCGAGACAGCGGTGCGCAGCCCCGGCGACCAGTTGACCAGGCGCGGGCCGCGGTAGATCAGTCCCTTCTCATACAGGGTCACGAATGCCTCACGCACAGCCCTGGACAACCCTTCGTCCAGTGTAAAACGCTCACGGTCCCAGTCGCAGGAGGCGCCCAGCCGGCGGATCTGCTGGGTGATGATGCCGCCGTATTTTTCCTTCCACTCCCAGGTGCGGCGCAGGAATTCCTCGCGTCCCAGCGCCTCGCGGCTGGTGCCTTCGCGCGCCAGCATCTTCTCGATCTGCAGCTGGGTGGCGATGCCGGCATGGTCCGAGCCGGGCACCCACAGCGTCGGCTGTCCCTTCATGCGGTGGTAGCGGATCATCAGGTCCTCGACGCTGGTGGTCAGGGCGTGTCCCTGGTGCAGCTCGCCGGTCACGTTGGGCGGCGGGATGGAGATGACGAACGGTTTCACCGAGGGGTCGAACCCCGGCTTGTGAGGGTCGTTCCACGGCTTGAAGAAGCCGCCCGCCTCCCACGCCGCGTAGATGCGCTTCTCGGTGGATTTGAAATCATAGGCTTTGGGTAGTTGATGGTCGCTCATTCCTGCTCCTTGTTCATCCGGGTGTGACCCACCCAGTGTAATTCAATTTTTTCACGCATGCCGAGGCACTCGAACAACTCGCCGGCATGCTGCTGGATGTGCCTGATGTTGATCAGGTGCATTTCCAGCTTCCCGACCGGATACCAGTGGAAGCCTGATTCCGCTTCCAGGTCCGAAACAGGGACACAGCGCCGGACCTCCTGCTCGGCAAAGGCAAGATACTCCAGGACTTCGTCCTTGCTAAAAGGGATGTCGCCATCGGGGTCGTGGTGCTTCTCCCATTGGACAAAATCCTTCTCAGCCTGCTGTACATATAAATGGACATAGAAAATGGTATGGTAGGCTTTGCTCCAGAATTTAAATTTATCTTGCGGGTCATCCCATACCGGCGAGGGGCATTTGACGACCGCCTCTTTGAACATGGCCAACGAAGCCAGATATTGTGATTGGAGAACCTGTTTGATGTCCATCGTGTCTCCTTATGATAAATCAAAACGCGCCTCGTCCACAATGAGGACGAAAGGCGCGCCTTCCGCGGTACCACCTCGTTTCACCCAAAGGGTGCACTCTGTGGCTGGCCAACACCAGCCTGCGCGCTAACGGGCGCTCCCGTGCCGGTCTACTCTCTCACGATTTCTTCGGCATTCGTCCGGGCGACATTCGGGGGTGGGGTGCTGTGGAAGCTTCCAGCCTGTGGCTTCCTTCTCTATCAGCGTACCAGCCGCCTACTCCTCCCGGAGCTATGGTTAATTCATTATACCGAATCAGGGAGGGGAGTGCAAGGAGGGGGCATCCGGCAGCACCAGCGGACTCTGGTCGAGGGGATTGGGAATCACCTGCACCGGCAAGATGATAGGCTTCCGAGATCAGCTCGGGACGCAGCACCTCAGCCGGCGAACCCAGCGCGGTAACCCGTCCCTCCACCAGCAACGCAATGCGATCTGCGTAGCGCGCGGCGAGGTTCAGGTCGTGCAGCGCGACGAGCACCGCCAGCCCATCGTGGTGCGCCAGCGCGCGGACCAGTTCCAGCAGCCCGACTTGATGATGCAAGTCGAGGTGCGAGGTCGGTTCGTCCAATAACAGAATGGGCGTGGACTGCGCCAGCGCGCGCGCCAACAGCACCCGCTGCTGCTCGCCACCCGAGAGCTCCCCCACGCGGCGGTCGATCAGGTCGAGAGCGTCCACCCGCTGCAGTGACTGGCGGGCAATGTCCTCGTCCGCGGCGGAAACCTGCCCAAGGAAATTCAGATACGGCGTGCGCCCCAGCAGCACCGTCTCCCAGACGGTGAACGCTGGCGGGAGCGAGGCCACCTGCGGCACGACCGATATGATCCGCGCGCGGTCGGAGGCGGGCGCCGTCAACAAGTTCGTACCGTTCTTGCGCGCCGAGCCGCCCTGGGCCGGGACAACTCCGCTCACCGCCCTCACCAGCGTGGACTTGCCCGAGCCGTTCGGACCGATCAACGCCAGCACCTCGCCGTTCTCCACGGTCAACGAGACCTCGTGGAGCACGCGGCGCGCGCCATAGGAAACGGAGAGAGCCTCGATGCGCAGCATCACCAGTACCCCTGATTCTTCGAGCGGCGCAGCACCCACAGGAAAAATGGCGCGCCCGCCAGGGCGGTGATGATCCCCAGCGGAATCTCCTGCGGCGCAAGCACGACGCGCGCAAGGACGTCCGCGACGAGCAGGGCCGCCGCCCCTCCGATCAGACTCAACGGGAGCAGGCGGCGGTAGTCGCCTCCAAACCACATGCGCATGACGTGCGGCACGATCAGGCCGACGAAGCCGATGATGCCGGCAAACGCCACCGCCGCTGCTGTAGCCAGCGAGGCCGCCACCAAAATGATCGTCTTGGCGCGGTTCACCGGCAGCCCAAGCTGGTGCGCCTGTTCATCGCCGAATTGCAGCAGGTTGAGCGCGTGTCCACTCAACAGCAGGATGCCAAGGCCGATGATCAGATAAGGGAGAATTCCCAGCACGGGCATCCAGCCGGACTGGCTCGCGCCGCCCAACAGCCAGCCGAGCGCGCGGCGCACCTCGCCCGAGGAGCGCAGCATGAGGAACGACGTCAGCGCGGTGGCAAAGGAGCCGAAGGCCACGCCGGCCAGGATCAAATTGGTGGTCGGGACGGTGCGTCCCACCCGCGCCAATGAATAGACGATGAAGACGGTCAGCAGCGCGGCGATGAAGGCCGCCATGGGGATGGCCATCAGCCCCCAGAACGAATACGGCCACTGGATGCTCATGGCGATGACCGCGCCCAGTCCTGCCCCGGAGGCCACGCCGATCAGGTAGGGGTCCGCCAGCGGGTTGCGGAACAGTCCCTGGTAGGCCGCGCCGCTCGCGCCCAACGCCGCCCCGGTCAGCGCGACCAGCACGGTCCGCGGCAGGCGGATGCTGACGATGATCAGCGCGTAGGTCGAGAGCGGTTCCGGCAAGGTGCCGCTGAAATTTCCCGTCAGCAACCGCCACAGGTCGGCAGGCGGGATGAACACCGAGCCGACCGCGATGCTGAGCAGCACAGCAAGGCCGAGGGCGATCAGGGTCCAGACGAGGGGCAGAAGGCGGTGGCGCATTAGATATCGTTGTTGTTGGGGCGAGGTATGCCGTCGCCCCAACGGTTTACTTATATAGTTCCGGATGAATGGCCAGCGCCAGCGCTTCCAATCCGTCCACCAGGCGCGGACCGGGGCGGCTGACCAGGTTGTCGTCAAACGGCAGGACGCGATTATTCGTTACCGCGTCAATTTCCGACCAACCGGCGCGCGCAGCGACGATCTCCGGCGTGGTGCCGTAAAGCGCGTCGCCCAGCAAAATGACGGCCGGGTCTGCCAGGACGATCTGCTCCAAGCTCACCTGCGGATACGCGTCCGTGAGACCGGGCAGGTTCTGCCCGCCGGCGCGCGCGATGAGCAGGTCGATGAACGTGCCGGGGCCGGTGGTGTAGGGCTTGTTCGGGTCGCTGGCGTCGATCTCGTAGAACACGACCGGCTTGTCGGTAACTCCGGCCAGTTTTTCGTCCACCGCTTTGACGCGCGCTTCAAGCAACTCGACCAGCGCGGCAGCTTCAGTCTCGCGCCCGGTCAACCGGGCGACGAGCTCGAGGTTGGCGTACATCTCCTCCAGCGTGGACGGGTTGCCGAGGTAGAAGACGGTTGATCCCCAGGTCCTCCAGCGCCTTGACCTGCTCGGGGGTGTTGATGCCGCCCGCCAGGACGAGGTCGGGCTTGAGCGCGGCGACCTGCTCATAACTGTACTGCCCCATCGATCCGCCGATGGAGGGCAGGGATTTGGCCTCGGCTGGGTAATCCGAGAACTCGTCGCGTCCGACCACCTGTGAGCCGGCGCCGATGGCGAAGAGGATCTCCGTGTTGGAGGGCGCCATCGAGACGACCTTCTGTGCCGGGGCAGGCAGAGTCACGGCGCGGCCCAGCCCGTCGGTGAAAGACAGTTCAGGTGCAGCCGGGACGGTTGTGGGGGCAACGGTGGGAACTTCAGCGGCGGGCGCATCGGTCGGAGCGGGAGCAGGTGTGGGTGTGGCGGGGGCGCAGGCTGCCAGGACGAGAGTGAGTGTCAATAATCCGAACAAGAGTTTACGAAACATGTCAGTATCTCCTCAAAAATTTTTCCAACGAAAATCCCCTGCCGAAAGGACAGGGGAGGGGGGAGAGGCAATCCAACGGAGCCGTTCCCACCTCCTTGGCGCGAGAGTGTGGCGAACATGATCGGGGCGGGCGGCCTGACTTATCAGCGTGAGCTGAATCACAGTTGCGCGACAGTGCCGGACTTACCTTGCGGGGTCACCGGCTTCGCCTCGGCCTTTCGACCGAGCTTTCCCATCCGGGGGAAGAAGCACCCAGATCATTATTCAATTGTGGATAAATTGTATGCCCAGGGGAACAAATCGTCAATGTGATAAAGATCAGGCATTGCTGATTTTATATCATGATAGTTTCCCCATCCCCCTTTCCCCTTCCAAAGGGAAGCCCCCTACGGGGATGCTCCGCTAGGGGAAAAGAAGCGAAAAAGAGTGCTACGATCGCTCCGCTCCCTTGCGTCCTTTTTTAGCGCAATCCTACTGCCAGTTTTTCATCGGCAAGAGTATGGATTCATGTCATAATAAACAAAACATGCTCAAGCTTTACCCTCTGCTGACCGTCTCGCTGGCCTTCCTGCTCGGCATCCTGCTGGGCAGCCTGGTCGCGCTGCCTTTCGGAATCTGGCTGGCGCTGACGCTCCTGATGCTGGTCATCGCACTGGCATGGTGGTTGATCGCGCGCCAATTTCAATTCCAGCCTCTTCAACTTTCACCTTCCAGCCAGGCGCTGATCCTCATCAGCCTCGCCGCCCTCTTCGGAGGCGCCGCCCGCTATCAATATGCCATGCCGCGCATCGACCCGTTCCAGGTGGCGTGGTACAACGACCGGGATTACGACCTGCTCGTCACCGGCACGCTGGTCGAGCCGCCCGACGAACGCGACAACTACACCAACCTGAAGCTGCGCGTTGAGAGTGTGGACACGGGACTCGAGTCCCCGCTGCAGGCCGGCGGGCTGATCCTGGCGCGCGTCTCCCCGGACGAGAAATACACCTACGGCGAACGACTGCGTCTGCGCGGCAAGCTGCTCACCCCACCCGAGGACGAGGAATTCTCGTTCCGCGATTACCTGGCGCGCTACGGCATCCATGCCTACATGCCGCTGGCAGCGGTCACGCGCCTGCCCGGAGGCGGGGGAAATCCAATCCTTGCCAGGGTCTACGCCTTCAAGGCGCGCGCTTTAGCCGACATCTACGAGATATTCCCCGACCCCGAGGCTTCGCTCGAAGCGGGAATCCTTTTGGGTGTGGACAACGGCATCCCCGAGGACCTGCAGCAGGCGTTCAAGAACACCGGTACCGCGCACATCATCGCCATCTCGGGTTTCAATATCGCCATCATCGCCGGCATCTTCGTCTTCCTCTTCAGCCGCTTTTTCGGCAGGCGCTGGGGCGCGGTGGCCGCCATCGCGGGCATCATGCTGTACACCATCCTGGTCGGCGCAAGCCCCTCGGTGGTGCGGGCGGCGATCATGGGATCGCTGTCCATCTTCGCCTTGCAGATCGGACGCCGGCAGGCCGCCCTCAACACGCTGGGATTCGTCGCCGCGCTGATGGTGCTGTGGAATCCGCTGCTGCTGTGGGACATCGGCTTCCAGCTCTCATTCGCCGCCACCCTCGGCTTGATCATGTTCGCCGAGCCGCTGGAGAACCTGGCGGTGCGCCTGACCTCCCGCTGGCTGTCCGCTGAAAAAGCGAAGAAGGTGGCCGCTCCCATCGCGGAATTCTTCCTGCTGACGCTGGCCGCGCAGATCACCACGCTGCCGGTCATGGCCTACCACTTCGGGCAGGTCTCGCTCATTTCGCTGATCGCCAACCCGTTCGTGCTGCCCGTCCAGCCGGCGCTGATGGTCACCGGCGGGCTGGCGTTGTTCGCCAGCATCTTCTCCATCGCGCTGGGAAAACTTTTTGCGCTGGTCGCGCTGCCCTTCCCGGCGTACACTATCCGCGCGGTGGAATTTTTTGACCGGTTCCCGGGGGGCGTGATCGTGCTGGGCGACCTGAGCCTGTTCTGGGTGGTCATCTTCTATGTAGCGTTGTTCGGTCTCTACTTCAACTGGGACAGGGTCAAGGCCGGTTATCCGCGCTACCGCTCGGTGGTCACGCCGGCGATCCTGATCGGCGTGCTGGCGGTGGCGGCGGTGGCCACGTTCCGCTCGGTCAATGCCGCGCCGGACGGCAAGCTGCATGTCACCTTCCTCGACAACGGCTCGGCGGATGCGGTGCTGATCCAGTCCCCGACCGGGCGCTATGTGCTGATCAACGGAGGGGAAAGCATCTCCGAGCTTTCGTCCGCGCTCGGACGGCGCCTGCCGCCCGGTCACCGCCTGCTCGACTGGCTGGTGATCGCCTCCACGCAGGAGAACCAGGTCGCCGCCCTGCCGCGCATGCTGGAACGGTTCGACGTGGACAACGTGCTCTGGTCCGGCAACCCCGAGGCCTCCTTCAGCTCGCTCAAGCTGCTGGAGACCGTGACCCAAAAGGACATCCCCTTCACCCGGGCGGAGACGGGTCAGAGCCTCGACCTGGGCGACGGCGCAAAGCTCACCCTGCTGTCCGTCACGCCGAGGGGATCGGTTTTACTTCTGGAGTGGAACGATTTCCGCGCGCTGCTGCCGGTAGGCCTCAGCTTCGACGCGCTGGACCAGCTCGACTACGGCAAGGACGTCGGCCCCGTCTCGCTGCTGACTTTAGCGGACAGCGGCTACGCCCAGTCCAACCCGCCCGAGTGGATCAGCGCGCTGCACCCGCAGTTGATCGTGCTGAACGTCAAGGCCGGCGACGAGAGCGGCATGCCCGACGAGGAAACGTTGAAGACCATCGAGGGCTATCCCCTCCTGCGAACGGACCAGAACGGCTGGATCCAGATCACGACCGACGGCGAATCTGTGTGGATCGAAGTGGAGAAGAAATGAGCCTTGAAGAAATTTATAACTTCATCAAGATATCGGACCTCCTCGCCACCTCAGGACAGCCGACCGAAGCGCAGATGAGCGAGATCGCCGCGGCAGGCTACAAAGTGGTGGTCAACCTGGCGCTGCCCACATCGGACAATGCGCTGAAAGACGAAGCTGCCACCGTCCTCGCGCTGGGCATGGACTATCGCACCATCCCGGTGATCTGGGAGGCGCCGAAGCTATCTGACTTCGAGCAGTTCATCCCTTTGATGGACTCGCTGGCCGGGCAGAAGGTCTTCGTCCATTGCGCGGCGAATTACCGCGTTAGCATGTTCATGGCGCTGTATGCCGAAAAACGCTGGGGCTGGACGCGCGCGCAGGCCGACGCTCACATCCGCCGCACCTGGGAGCCGGATGAGGTCTGGGCGAGGTTTATTGAAGGTGTGAGGGGCACCCAGTAGTTGTAATAGGTAGATAATCGAGAGGGTGGGTAACGATGTTCATTAAGTCATTGCCTAAGAATTTTATATCCTCCACATTCGCACTTGTTCTTCTCACAGCCTGTGCTCCCCCAGTCAGCAAAACATCTGTACCAAATAATACGAGCTCGCCGACCGCCGCGGTGACTGTAATTGAAATATGTCCATCTTCGCGATTTGTTCCACTTGAAGAACTTGGTATACCTGACCAACTCCGCCTTATTGTCCTGCCCCTGGATTTAGAGAAGCATAAAGATACTGTTACTGGTTACCATCTGATATCGCCAACTGATTCAAAAATACAATATGTTGATGTATCAACACCGGCAGGAACAGCGGATCATGGTTATATTGTTCGCCCAGATGGTCAATGGATGTCTTATCACCGCCATTCGAATAATGACTCCACGAATAGCACATTGTGGATTGGTTCTTTGAATGGAGAAAACCAATGGAAGGTAAAGCAATTAACAGATGTGAATTATTCATACCAATGGATTTCTGAAGACGAGATCGTCATATGGGGACCGCAAAATTACGATTTTTCCGAAGCTTACCCGCCTCTTCATTATTATTTGCCGCTGGCAGTAATCAACCCGTTTACGCTTGAAGAACAGCCTCTCGCTTCTTTACCTCAGGAGTATATCGATGGAAGGCAAGACGGGATACTCGCATTCAGCAGAAGCGGAACGCTGTATTACATGTTTATACTAAGGCGCATTAACAGCTATTTTCTTCATAACTATAAGGATAATTCAACCCAAGAAATTTTCGAGTGGCTAAATGGGCATGGGAAAGATAGCTTTTCAACAAGGGTTCATCGCGACGGTGATTTGTTCATAATTACAGTGGATCAACCTTATGGTTTCGATTTGTCCCCGAAATTAAGCGTTTCGGACATTACCCAACAACAAGACTACTCAAAGATAATGAGGAATATAGTCTTGCCGGAGGAATTTGGGCAACTCAGGGTCACAGATATGCTGCCTCAGACCAACCTATTAAGTCTTTACCAGTATACAGACTTTTACTCTGGCTCTCTAATCTTGTATTTCACTTTTGATCCTCAAAACATGACACTGATGAACTATTGCTTTGAAATCCCCAGAGATGCTAAGGTTGCCGATTCCCCTGATGGCAACTTCGTTGCAGTTTTTGAGTATCCCAAAAGCGAAATCACCATTCTAAATTTAAAAACAGGTTATGCTTCAGCTCTTAAAGACTATCATTTAGTAGGATGGGGAGTTCAAAAATAGCGGTTTTTTTTAGTTTTGCAACGGTTTCTGAACAAGCCAAATCTCGCTCGGCGAGGGTCTCCGCAAGGACGAGTGAGGGCTCTCAGCACGGCTGTCGAAATTGTCAGGCGCAATTATTTTGAAATAGTGTATAGTTGATTTTGAATTTATTACCGAGGTCTTTATGCCGCTTTCTCCAGAATTACAGGAAGCCGTGGACACCGCCAAGGCCGGTCAGCTGGCCGAGGCGCGCTCCATGCTCAAGCAGATCCTGCGCAAGGACCCGACCAACGAGGCCGCCTGGTTCATCTACGCCCAGATCGCCGACAACAAAGAACATGCCATCGTCTGCCTGAAAAAGGTGCTGGAATACAATCCCTACAACGAGCGCGCCCGCCAGATGCTCGCCAAGCTCCAGCCTGAGGACATCCTCGAGAAGACCGCCTCCGACAAGGAGTGGGATTACGAGAAGTACTTGGAGAAGCAGGAAAAGACGCAGGGAGGCGGGCGGAAAAAACAGGGGATGAACCGCAACCTCGTGATCGGGATCCTCGGCGTGACCTTCATCGGTTTGATGATGGCTGCCGGATTCTATTTTGCCCCGAAGCTGTTCCCGCCCAAGCCGACCATCGCTCCCATAAAGCCGGTGGCCAACGCGTCAACACCAACCGCCGGCACCTGCAGCTGCGACGAGGCGCGCCCTTACGCGGAGCGGTCTGTGCTGCGCTTCAGCGAGATGGTGGACGAAATGGACCGCATCGGCGACGGGCTGAACAGCAACAGTCTGAGTTACGAAACTGTGGTGGCCGCCACGGCGAACGCCCAGGCGCGCTACGATAGCCAGCGGGGTGAAACTCCGCCCCCCTGCCTCGAGCCGTTCGACGCCAAGATGGTGAACATCTTCTGGAGCTGGCAGCAGGCGCTGACCTCGCTCCAGCAGGGCGATAACAACGCCGTCATCACCTTCGTGAACGAGATCGTCCTGAAAGCGAGCGAGATCGACGTGATGCTGACCGACCTGGACCTCCAGCTAAAAGGCTGCCCAATTCAGCGCCCCAAACCCCCCGGCCAATCGGGGTAAATAAAAAAAAGCGCCTGCCGTATCACAAAGGCAGGCGCTACGCTTTTTAAGCGGTTATGCTCGCGCAGAGATTTCCTTCCCAAGCCGCACCACTTCCCTGGCAAGCAGGTCGAAATCATCCAGCGTGCTGCGGTGGTTGGAAATCGCGATGCGCAGACAGTAGCGATCATTCAATGTGGTATACGAGGGCGCGGCAATCCCCTGCTCGTGCAACTGCATCAGGATTTCCTTGTTGAGCGCATTGAGCGCGGTCGTGTCGAGCCCGCCCGGGTTGAACCGGAAGCAGACGATGTCCAGCCCGATCGGAGCCATCAGCTCCAGCATGGAATCCTTCTCCGCCAATTGACCGAAGTAATGCGCCTGCTCCACGTTGCGCGCCATCATCCGCCCGAAGCGGTCCAGCCCATGCTCCTTGATCGACATCCACACCTTCAGCGCGCGGAACTGGCGTGAGAGCTGCAGCCCATAGTCGTTGAACCAGAGATGCCCTGCGCCGAGCCCGCGTGTTTCGTGCGCCAGATAAGAGGGGACAGCGCGAACGTGTCGCGGTGTGCCTTCTCCGAGCGGACGATAACGCAACCCGCCTCGAAGGGGATGTGCATCCATTTATGCAGGTCGAGCGCAATGGAGTCGGCGCGTTCGATGCCCTTGAGTTGCGGCCTGACGTTTTCCGCCAGCACGCCGACCGCGCCGATTGCACCGTCCACATGAAACCAGAGGCGCTCGCGCTCACACAGGTCGGCCAGCGCGTTCATGTCGTCGATCGCCCCGGTGTTGATCGTGCCGGGAGTCCCGATCACGCAGATCGGACGGCGCCCGACGTTTCGGTCGTCTGCAATGGCCTGTTTCAACGCGTCCAGGTCGATGGTGTAATCGCTCTTCACCGGTATCTTTCGCAGGTTGGCATTCCCCAGTCCGAGCAACTCGACCGCCTTTTGGTGGCAGCTGTGCCCCTCCACCGAGGTGTACACGATCAGCTTTTCAGCCGCTCCCTGCATGCCTGCCTCGCGGACGTCGAACCCGGCCTGGGTATTGCGCGCCACCGCCAGCCCCACGAAGTTCGCCATCGAACCGCCGCTCACCAGCAGTCCGCTGGCGTCCGCAGGGAACCCCATCATGTCCTTGATCCAGTTGATCACCTGCTCTTCCACCATATTGGCAACGTGGTTTCCGCCGCCGAGGTTGGAGTTCATGGTCGAGGCCATCAGTTCCGCCAGCGCACCGAACACGGTCCCGCTGCCCATGTACCAACCCCAAAACCGCGGGTGGATGGTGCCCATCGGGTATGGCAGGATGGTCTCCAGAAATTCCTGATAGGCTGCCTCGGCTCCCGCCGGCTCGTGAGGAGCAGGCTCGCCAAACCGGGCGGCGGTCTCCTCGGGCACCGGCTGCCAGACAGGCCGTTCGCGTACCGTCTGAAGGTAGGTGACCGCATCGTCCACCATGCGATGTGCCAATGCGCGCATATCGTCCCAGTTTTCGGGGTCGAGCGTTTCGAAACTCTGCATCTTGTCCATCTTAACCTCCCGTTCACCAGTAAATTTATTGAAGTTTTGTACTATATCATCAATTGCCTATTAAGATAATCCCATGTCCCGGCCGACCCCCTCCGGCTTTGGCTATCTTTGCTACAATTAAATCATCCTACTGAAAAACCCTTCTCCATCAAGGAGTCCACGATGCCCAAGCCCCGCTTCAATAAATTCTACCGCTACAACGAACTGACGCGCCTGCTCAAGGCCTATGCCAGGGAATATCCCAATCTCATCCGGCTGGAATCGATCGGCAAGAGCCACGAGGGACGCGACGTCTGGCTGGTGACGGCAACCAACTTCCGCTCCGGACCGGATACGGAGAAGCCCGCCCTGTGGGTGGACGGCAACATCCATGCCTCGGAGGTCACCGCCTCGGCCTGCGCGCTGTATCTCATCCACGCGCTGGTGACGCGCTACAAAAAGGACGCGGACATCACCGAGGCGCTGAACACGCGCGCCTTCTACATCGTGCCGCGCGTCAACCCCGACGGCGCGGAGTGGGCGCTGGCCGACCGGCCGAAGGTCATCCGCTCGGGTACGCGGCCTTATCCCTTCGACGAGGACCCCATCGAGGGCATGGTCGCCAACGAGGATATCAACGGCGACGGCAAGCTGCTGTCCATGCGCATCCCAGACCCGCACGGCGGTTGGAAGCCGCATCCCGACGACCCGCGGTTGATGATCCGGCGCGACCCGGTGGAACGCGGCGGAACCTATTACCGCCTGCTGCCTGAAGGACTGATAGAGAATTACGACGGCGTGACCATCCAGACTGCCAAAAATAAATACGGGTTGGACTTCAACCGCAACTTCCCCGTGGCCTGGCGTCCCGAAGCCGACCAGCACGGCGCCGGGCCGTTCCCCACCTCTGAAGCGGAGACGCGCAGCCTCGTCGAATTCGTCACCGCGCACCCGAACATCACCGGCTCGATCAGCCTGCACACCATGAGCGCGGTGCTGCTGCGCCCCTACGACGACCGCTCCGACGACGAGTTCCCCGCCGAAGACCTGTGGACGTTTAAGAAGATCGGCGACAAGGGCACCGCCATGACGGGCTATCCCAACGTGTCCACCTTTCACGATTTCAAATATCACCCCAAGGAGATCACCACCGGCGGGTTCGACACCTGGGCCTACGACCAGCGCGGCGTGTTCTCGTGGACAATCGAATTCTGGAGCCCCATCCGGCAGGCGGGCATCGAAAAATACAAGTTCATCGACTGGTACCGCGACCACCCGCTCGAGGACGACCTCAAGCTGATGAAGTGGAACGACGACGTGCTCAAGGGCAAGGGATTCCTGCCCTGGAAGCCGTTCAACCACCCGCAGCTTGGGCGCGTGGAGATCGGCGGCTGGGACTGGCTGCACATGTGGACCAATCCGCCGTTGAAATTCCTGGAAAAGGAGATCGCCCCGTTCCCCGACTGGATCGTGTGGCACGCGCTCATCTCCCCGAGGCTGACTCTCCACAGCGCGGAGGTCTTCCCCGCCGGCAAGGACACCTACCGAGTACGGCTGGTGGTGCAGAACACCGGCTGGCTGCCGTCCTATGTGACCAAGAAGGCGCTGGATAAAAAGTTTACCCGCGGGGTGGTGGCCGAGATCGCGCTGCCGCGCGGCGGGACGCTGCAATCGGGCAAGCTGCGCGAGGAACTGGGTCAACTCGAGGGGCACGCCTACCATTCAGCGTTCGTCGATGACTATGAAGGCATGACCAATGACCGGCTCAAGGTGGAGTGGGTGGTGCATGCGCCGAAGGGCGGCACGGTAAAACTATCCGCGCGGCACGAGCGCGCCGGGGTTGTGCGTGTTAATCTTAAGTTGAAGTAATTGCAGCGCAACTGATTATCATTAATAAAAACCCCTCAGGCCAAGAGTTGTGCCTGAGGGGTTTCCCTGTCGATTAAGTTATCCGAGCTTATCAACCCCGGGACACCCGCCGCGTCCAATCGGCGAGGGCAATGAGCAAGTCCCTTAGAAAGCCTCGGGCGGCTTCATCCACCAGGTTGCCGTCGGCGTCGAAGACCTTCTCTGCGCGTGCGATGAGTACTTCGGGCTTGGGCACCGTCAGCGCGCCGACATGGGTCAGGATCTGGCGCAGATGCAACTGAGCGCGCACCGTGCCGAAGTTGCCGGTGCTGGCACCCACGATGGCGACAGGTTTGCCGATCAGAGGCGATTGCGGCGAACGGGAAGCCCAGTCGATGGCATTTTTGAGCGCGCCGGTGATCGAACTGTTGTACTCCGGGCAGGCGATCAACAAGGCATCGGCCTGCGCCAGCCTTTCACGGAATATCACGGCCGGCTCGGGGAACGGTTTCTCATAGTCCGCATTGAAGATGGGCAGAGGCGCAAGGTCGAAGGTCTCCAGAGTCTCCCCCGGTGGGAGAAGCTCCGCCGCAGCCCGAAGCAGGAAAGTATTGTACGAGCCTTTGCGCAGACTGCCGGAGATACCAAGCACATGAAGGGATTGGGTGTTTGTCATAAGAAAAACCTCGCTGTCTGTTGGTCGTCAACCTATTGGTAAAAACTGCGGATGACGTTCAGCACATCGCCGTTCATACCCTCGATGACGGGATAATCCGACTGCTCCGGAATCCGTTCCTTGCCCTGCAGGTCGATCAGGTGCCCGGATTTGATGGCCTTGGTCTCCAGGTAAAAGCGGTTGTGCTCGTTGGCCTGCATGACGTGCGGGATGCGCCCGTTGACGATGACGCCGTTCTTCGTCAGGTCCTCGATCTTGCGCGGGTTGTTGGTGATCAGCTGGATGGAATTGACATGCAGCGACATGAGCATGTGGGCGGCCACGCTGTACTCGCGCTCGTCGTCGCGAAAGCCCAGGGCGAGGTTGGCATCCACCGTGTCGTAGCCGTGCTCCTGCAGCCCGTAGGCGCGGATCTTGTTGACCAGCCCGATGCCGCGTCCCTCCTGGCGCATGTACAGCACGATGCCGCGCTCCATCCGCCCGATCATCGTCAGCGCGGACTCCAGCTGGTCGCGGCAGTCGCAGCGCAGCGACCCCAGCGCGTCACCGGTCAGGCACTCCGAGTGGACGCGCACCGGCACATCCTCGGCGTCGAACACATCCCCGTGGACGATGGCAACATGCTCCTTGCCGTCCTTGTTGTTGTAAAAAGCGAAGATGTGAAATTGGCCGAAGCGGCTGGGCAGTTCGGCGATGGCCGCGATCTTGACACAGGCATGGTCCGGACCGACGCCTTCGCACTCGTGGCAGGCGTTCTCGTCCAGCAAGTCCTTGATTTGCATATGAGTCAGTCCCATGGGAAACTCCTTGATTTGTGCTGAATCTCTCAGTTTTTTTCCCTGGCATAGATAAAAACAACAGGGAAGTTGTTGTTCAACTTTTGATGCTCAAGCGGGGACAATGTTGCTTAATTATCCCACAAACACTCACTCATTTCAAAATCAGCCTGCTTTTTGCAAAAACAGGCTGATTTTGATTATTTCTTTACATTTATCAGAGTTTGGCTGTCGCGTGTCGCCTTTTACGTCCGGCGCGCATATGTCCTCCGGCTGGCTGCCGTCAGAATGGTATCGGACGCGAGATAGACCAGGGGCGACACAGGCGGCCTGGGCTGCGGCCCTTTCGGCTGCGGGCGTTCTGCCGGGAGGCTGACCTCCGCCAGCGCAAATGTTTCTCCCTGTTCGCTGCGCAGCCCGGCTAATGGACTGCCGTCTGCGGCGAAGATGCGGGCTGCCTCCACCAGCCTGGCACTCACCTTGACGTGCCTGAGCTGCGGCAGGTAACGAATCAACCACGGGGCAGTGGGCAGGAATCCCATCAGCGATCCCACCGGGTTGGGCAGCGGCGTCCTGATCGAGCCGCAGGCGGTGCTGCCGGCGAACGGCACACCCAGCCAGGCGGTTTGCTGCGCGGGCGTATCTTCAAAAACTTTCGCCGCGCTCCGGCGCATGCTGCGCATCATGGGTCCCATCTGTGCACCGGTCACCTGCGAGCCATCCGGGAAGTGATAGGTGCCATCGGGTACGTCCGGCGGGCAGCTGCACGCCAGGATCAGGTCGACCCTGCCGGCATACTGCCGCCACAAATCGGCATGGGCCATGTCCCAGCACAGCATCAACCCGATCGCGCCCAGGTCCGTTTCGGCGATGCACGCGGCATTCCCCTCGCGGAAATAGGCGCGCTCCCAGCCCCACGGGTAGTTCTTGTCGTAGCGCCAGACGCGGCCATCGGGTGCAAAAAGAAGCAGGGCGTTGTAGATATCCCGCCCATCGCGGAGCAGCAGCGAGCCGGCCAGGTGAACGCCCAGGCGGGAACTGATCTGTTTCATCCATAGAGCGGTCTGCCCCTCGGACAATTCGGCCAGGGCAAAGTTTTCATCGCGATAGGCATAGCCTGTGTTGAAGAGTTCCGGCAGGACCACGAGTTGTGCGCCTGCCTGGGCTGCCTGCGTGACCAGCCTTTCGGCGCGCGCCAACCGCTCCGGCACCGGCGCGGGGGCGGCATCGAGCTGCGTGGTGGCAATCGAGATTTTTTTGTCCATGATAATTTTCCGTGGTGCTCAAGTTGCCCCGCGTGGACTTCGCTGAATCCGCTGCGAAGCGCCAGACTCAGGTTTGATTGGGTTGGCTTTCGATTTTCTCAGGTGTTGGTGTTTCTGCCGGCTCCGCTTTCAATAATAGGATTCCCTGCCAGATGCTCACTGCCGCAACCAGCGGCGCGATGCTCAAGTCGAAATCCTTATACAAATAAGCAAAAATCGACATTGTTCCTATTGCCAGATAGAGCACACTCAATATTCGGGGAAGACGGCGGGTTGACCAACCGGCCGATCCAAGCAACACAAACGACCAGCCCAGGAAGTGACATCCTGCTGCGGTCACACCCGCCAGGAGGGTGGTCCACACCACGAGAACCGTCGTGGACTCTTCCAGATGCAGCTCGGGGTGCATCAAATGGTAATGACGGTTGGCAGACCGAATGCAGGCGACGGTGACCATCGCCCCGGCGGCGAGTACGGCCGCCAGCAGCGACAGGGTCATACGGCGCTTGGCGCTCCCGCCAATGCGTTCGCGAAGAGCGAAGACCGCCGTGACCAGGCTGGCCGCCCACACCGGTCCATACAGGAGATCGGCCAGGTCATAGGCCAACGACCCGAAGGCTGATCGCAAGTTCCCCGTAAGGTAGATCAGCGGCGCAACGATAAAAGCGGCTGCCAGCAGGAAGGAGGCGACCCCGCCCCACTTCTGCATCGCCACGGCAGAAGACCTCGCGTCTGCATCTGTTCCAGCTTGTGAAATCATATTGTCTGGCATGTTTAAGTACCTCTCTATCGAAACACTAAATTATGGAATAAGCAGCCCAAAGGTTCACGTTAGCAACCTTCACCGAATTGGATTACCAGCTCTGGTCCTTGACCAAAGACTTCACCTTCATAACCACCCCAACGGTTAAGAATAGTGTATCTATGTTCAACGATGAGCTTTTCAAATGTATCTGGATAATAGCACCTCATTACAATCTTCAAAATGCTTTCTTCCACGAGAGTTTCTCCTTCATATTTCCGATAGATCAGTTCGGGGTAGAGAATTAGTTTCTCGATATCCATATATGCTCTGCGAGAATAACAAGCTAATCTGCCACCCTCGACAGGTACTTCCCAATCCAAATTTTCCCCCGTGGTAGCCCATAGTTTTTGCAATTCATCAGGTTCACGAAATGGCCTGAACACATTAAGAATGCAGGTTCCATTCGGGGAAAGATGCTTGCGAATACATTTAAATAATCCATCTACTTCTTGATCGGTTTCCAAATTCTGAAAAACGCGAAAGGGCGCAATAATGAGATCAAAGGTTTGGTCCAGGTCGAATTCAGTAATATCGCTTTCAATTACCTGAGCTCTGGTTTGGGGAATGCCAGCTTTGATTAGCTTTTCGCGGCAAATGGAAATCATCGCAGGAGATATATCAACACCTTGAATATATCGACAATGATGGACAAGAGATAAAGTAACTCGCCCTGTGCCGCAGCCCAATTCGAGAATGGAAATGTTAGGGGAGGAAATAAGTTTCTGGTAAAAGGGAATGTCGTTCAGAAAGCTTGGGTTACTGTCATAGTATTTAGCAGCTTCGATGCGAATGTCAATTTTCACAAGAGTCTTTTATGTTTCGCGAATAAAGTAGTTAACTATTGTTTGGACGGTCCATGTAACAACTTTTAGGTTTTTACCCCGCATGGACTTCGCGGAATCCGCTGCGAAAGGCCGGGTGCTCTTTCTGACGCCGTTTTGTTTTGCTGCGCGGTGTTTTCACTACTCCAGATTCTGTATCCAAAGCTTTGTATCCTCTGCCTTCACGGCCCGCTCCGCCTCGTGGATCAGCTTATTTAGACTTTGTCTTCGTCTGAACGGGGCATTGGGCGGCAAATAGGTACTTGGCACAGCCATTGGTTGACTGTTCTGCGACACATTAAAACAGGGCGACCAATTTTGGATCAGTTGCCGTTCTGCAGAATCAAGATCATTCCCAACGGAATTAAATGGCTCGGATTGCGAACTCAACAATTCGACCGTGAATTTCATCGATGTTGGCCAATTACACCATACAAACCGCCCAACGATGGAATGCCCATGAAAACCGCTGAGGAGGTGTTCCCAAACCCGCGAAAAGGCAAGTTGGGATTGCCCGACATAGAACGCCACCGCTTCGTCGCGAAACACATACAGATCCATCCCCTTCCAGGCTGTGGGGCATTCCTCGATAAGGATGAATCGTTTAATCGGAATCGTGATAATCGAATCGCTCATGAGACAATCTTTGCTAAAACAGGCATAATTCCACTATGTTAGCGGCCTGACTGAAGTTTAGCGGCCTACCCCACTGCTGCCGGGTTTATTCTAAGCCGATTTAATATACCCATTCTCTTCGAACCAGTTTAAAGCTTTTCTAATGGTTATATCAATGGGTGTCTGAGGCAGACCGAGTTCATTCACTGCCTTGGAGCAGTCATACCATTCTGTCATTTTCCCGATCCTGACTTCGCTGGCTGTTACAACAGGTGGTTTTTTTGTTATATAAGCAGCAACCTCGAAGAGGTATCCCAGCAAAAGTGCTATGCGATAAGGTAATTTGACAGCCGGCGGCTTTACACCAGCAATATCTGCAATCAGCTTTAAATAATCATGAACCGTAATGTTCCTGTTTCCTAATAGATATCTTTCGCCCACCCTGCCCTTTTTTGCAGCAAGGATATGCCCGCGAGCCACATCTTCGACATCGATGATATTAATTCCACCATCAATATATCCGGGCATTTTTTGTTTGACGATATCAATGATCATTTGTCCCGATGGCGTCGGTTTTATGTCATTCGTACCGATGACAAGGGTCGGGTTGACCATGACGACCGGCAGCCCTCGCGTGACAAAAATCCTTGCCTCGTTTTCAGCGATGTATTTGGACATGGAGTAGTGATCGCCGGATTCCCAGTAATTAAAGGCCTTCTCTTCATTGGCGGGCACGGGACCGCTCGCAGCTATCGCGTTGTTGGTGCTGGTGTAGACGACCTTCTTTACTCCGGATTCAAGAGCCGCCTGGAGGGAGGCCTTCGTACCGCCGACATTGACCTCGTAAAGCAATTTGGGATCCGGTGCCCAGTGAGCAAAATAAGCGGCCGTGAAATAGAGCGTGTCACAATCCCTGAGAGCCTTTTTCATGGAATCGCCATCGCGAATATCTCCAATGACCCTCTCCACATCGAGTTTATCGATATTGCGTGTATCGCTGGTTTTCCTAATTAAAACCTTTACCTCTTCCCCATCTTTGATGAGTTCTCTCACAATCGCTGAGCCTATAAACCCCGTTGAGCCGGTAACAAGTTTCTTCATTGTCTCATGTCTCGCTTTGTGTGCAGGTTATGTCCAACTGGTGTTTTGGCTTTCTGCCCCGCATGGACTTCGCGGAATCCGCTGCGAAGTAACGGGTGATCCATCTGGTGTGCGCAGTGTTGGGAAGAGCGAGAGGAGGAAACCTAACAATGGCGCTATGCCGTTTCAGACCTTGGCATCAGAAGGATAAATGCAATGAAGAAAATGAACGTGAGCAATGCAGAAATCCACATGAAGATGCTTCTGAGGTCATAGAAAACCCAGAAAACAAGTATCACCAATGTGACCAGCCCATTGTCAATGACACCAGCTTTGAGTATCGCGACATTATGAACGGGGTCCTTGCGAGCATACCAGTATGCAGCCCCGAACGCAATAACGACTGCGCCAAACAACCTGAGGAAGAGGGTGTCATCGGGTGTGGGTATGCCTAAAAACTGAACAAGGGAAACGGGAGCAAGAAGAGCTGGAAAACCCCAGACGAACAGGGTCATAGCGACTTTTACAGCCAGGATCCGCTTTAGCCAAATAAGTTTTTGATTTTCAGACATGTTCCATTCTCCTTGACAAAGCAAAGTGAGAATCAATCTCGGCCCAACTATTTTTTAGGCGGTCTGCCCCGCGTGGACTTCGCGGAATCCGCTGCGGAGTGCCAGCCGTCCGGTGCACGGCGCAAAGCATCCCCGAAGGGAGCTGCGTTGAGCTGCATTTTCTATGGGTCTCCTAATTCCTTGTAAGCCTCTTGCGCTTCAGCCAATATAGCCTTCCATGGTTCCAGGGTTGAATGGATCAAAGATTCAATAATCGATGCCAATGCCATTTTGTGCGCTACCGCCAACGCTTTCTCTGATGCAGTCTGAACATCAGGAGTGACGCCAATTCCTTCCCAATTTCGCTTTGTTATGGGATGTGTTGGACACCCAATAGGGATAAACACTTCAAAATGCTCATCCAGTCGATAGGAAGCGCCAGGATGTGCGCCTCCATCCGTTTGTTCACCAATGATGATTGCCCGTTTACGCGCTTGCATGTCATAAGCAAATCCTTCTCCAGCCGAAAACGTTTCCTTGCTTACCAAGAGATAAAGCGGCTTATCATCAAGAGTTTGACCTGGAACATACGGCAATGTCCAATAATGATTTGTTGTATCATCATCCCGCCAATAGATATCGCTTAGATGTACAGGTTCTCTACCAAGAAAATAGCTGCTGATCAGAGAAATCATTCCAGGATACCCTCCTGAACATTTTCTCAGATCAATAATGATGGCACTCATATTAGCCAGAAAATTCATTGCTGCAACTGCAATCTCTCCACCCCATGATGGGCGATGGAAGTGGCGAATATCAGCGTATCCGATATTTCCTGCCATCCTTTCGACCCTGTAAAAACCATAGTTGTTGACTTTGGCTTGGAGTTGTTGAGCTTCTCTCCATGTTTCACTTAAGCGCAATGTTTCTTCGTCTGGCAAAGATTTTAAATGCCACTTGACCCACAAATGCTCATCCTGACAGATTTCTTGCATGTGGGTGGTGAGTGCGTAGGCAAAGAACTCCCCTTCTGCTATATCGTTGTAATCCCCGCTGTCCAGGTGTTTTTGGAGACCCGCACAGATTTTTTCCGCCACGTCCGGGAAAATGTAATACGCTCTTAATTTCTCTGAGAGAAGTCGAATTACCTTGATGTGATTCTCTGTGTCTGTCATTTCTTCTGTCCCGTGTGAGTTCGGTATGCGGCCCAACTAGTGTTTAGACGGCAACCATATAACAGCTTATAGACGGTCTGCCTCGTATTTATCCATTATACGTCCCCTTTATACCTTCAATCCATCGGCAATTCGTTTGTACCAAACATTTCAAATAACGCGAAAAACCGGTCTCGAAATCCGATTTTTGGATTTTCGGCAGGGAAAAATCCCAAAAATCACAATATTAGAGATGGATTTTGTCCATTTTTCCGTAATTCAGTTAGAATTGGGGAAAATTATGCATTCCCTATCCTCGCCAAAGGAGAGAGAGCCATGCCAAGAAGGAAGCACATACCCAAGCAGTACCCGGACATGGAAGGAGAGGTCTATTTCCCCTCGCATGAAGTCGTCCGGCACACCAACGTCAAGGACTGGGAGGCGCTTGCCGAGGAAGCCCGCGCGGACTTGCAGGGTTTCTGGGCCAAACGCGCCAAGGAACTGGAATGGTTCCGCAAGTGGGACAAGGTTCTCGACGATTCGAAGAAGCCGTTCTACAAGTGGTTCGTGGGGGCCAAGGTCAACATCGTCCACAACGCGGTGGACCGGCACCTGCAGACCTACCGCAAGAACAAGCTGGCCCTCATCTGGGAAAGCGAGGACGGCAAGTTCGACCGCACCTTCTCCTATTACTCTCTCAACCGCGAGGTGACCCGCTTCGCGAATTTGCTCAAGGCGATGGGCGTGGTCAAAGGCGACCGGGTGACCATCTATCTGCCGCGCATCCCGGAGATCGTCTTCGCCATGCTGGCCTGCGCCAAGCTCGGCGCGATCCACTCGGTGGTGTTCGGCGGCTTCTCCGTGGATTCGCTGCAGGGGCGCATCGAGGACAGCCAGTCCAAGGTGGTGGTGACCAGCGACGGGTCGTTCGTCAACGGCAAAATAGTGGAACTCAAAGCCATGGTGGACGAAGCCATCAAGCGCTGTCCGAGCGTGGAAAATGTCATCGTGGTCAAGCGCGCCGGCAACGAGGTCAACATGGAACCGGGACGCGACCACTGGTATCACGACCTGTGCGCATTGCCCATCGCCAACGGACGCTGCGCCACCGAGATCCTGGACGCCGAAGACCCGCTCTACATCCTCTACACCTCCGGCTCCACCGGCAAGCCCAAGGCCATCCTGCACACGCACGGCGGCTACATGGTGGGGACGTACACCACGCTCAAGTATGTCTTCGACATCAACGACGAGGACCGCTTCTGGTGCACCGCCGACCCCGGCTGGGTGACCGGCCACTCCTACCTGGTCTACGGTCCCCTGCTGACCGGCGCGACCGTCTTCATGTTCGAGGGCGGACCTTCCTACCCGTATCCGAACCGGTGGTGGCAACTGATCGAACGTTACGGCATCACTGTTCTCTACACCGCCCCGACCGCCATCCGCGGGCTGATGCGCTTCGGCGAGGCCTGGCCCAACAAGCACGACCTGTCCTCCCTGCGCCTGCTCGGGTCGGTGGGCGAACCCATCAACCCCGAGGCGTGGAAGTGGTATTACCGCGTCATCGGCAAGGAACGCTGCCCGATCATGGACACCTGGTGGCAGACCGAGACCGGCATGTTCATGATCACGCCCACGCCCAGTGTGCCGCTCAAACCCGGCTCGGGCACGCGTCCGTTCTTCGGGCAGGAGGCCGAGATCGTGGACGAGGAGGGCAAGCCCGTCGCCGACAACACCGAAGGTTATCTCGTGCTGAAGAATCCGTGGCCGGCCATGCTGCGCACCATCTACGGCGACGACGAGCGTTATGCCAAGCAGTACTGGAGCAAGTACCCCGGCAAGTATATGACCGGCGACTCGGCCAAGCGCGACAAGGACGGCTATTACTGGATCATCGGCCGCGTGGATGACGTGATCAAGGTCTCGGGGCACCGCCTGGGCACCGCGGAAGTCGAGTCGGCGCTCGTCTCGCACCCGGCCGTCGCGGAGGCAGCTGCCATCGGACTGCCGCACGAGGTCAAGGGGCAGGCCATCCACACCTTCGTCATTCTGCGCTCAGGGTTCACTCCAACACTGGAGCTGGCGGAGGAGCTGCGCCAGCACGTCGCCACGCACATGGGTCCGATCGCCCGCCCGGAGGACGTGAAGTTCCTCGACAAACTGCCCAAGACCCGCTCCGGCAAGATCATGCGCCGTGTGCTAAAGGCCCGCGCGCAGGGCCTGCCCGAGGGGGATGTGTCCACGCTGGAGGAGTAGGTCACGTTTGAATCGTGACCTGCAATTGGAAAATAGGAGAGACGCCCTCGCGCGAGGGCGTCTCTTGTTCCTGCAACCTGATCCGGAATCAAGATGCAGGTGGAATGATTCAAAACCCTACCCCGGCCCTCCCCAAATCCGAAAAGATGGATTTGGGGAGGGTGCCCGAAGGGCGGGTGGGGTTAAAACAATCCCCGAAAAACAAGCAGGATCCCGACGATGAACAGCGGAATCCCGATCAGTGCGCCGATGACCGTCAGGCTGAGCAGGAACCCGGCCAGCATCAGCAGGAATCCCAGCAGCACCGCGATCAGCCTCCCTGCGAAGAGCACGATCCACGAGACGAGCAGCCACAGCGCCCAGAAGGGCCAGACATACCAAGCAATTTGACGTTCTTGGGTCATTTCAACCTCCGTATTCGATATACGCGTGGGAACTTTAAAAGTTTTTAGGTATAATCCAACAATGACTAACGAAAATTTAGAACCTACAGAACAACCTACCCCTTCACCTGCATCTGTGCTCGACGCGCCCAACCGCAACTGGATCCCTGTCGTTACGGGACTTGCCTTCTTCCTGCTGGGACTGGGAGCCGGCTACCTGATCTGGGGCAGCAGCATCCGGATCGGCCCGCTCTTATCGTCCAACCAGAAGCCGGGCAGCCAGGCAGCCGCAGCCGCGGCGATCGCCAACCAGCAGCCGACTCAGGAGATCCAGATTCCCGAAAACATCAAGCGGTTTGACATCGTGATCGACGAGGACAACTCCATCTGGGGAGCGGAAGACGCCCCCATCACCATCGTGGAGTTCTCGGATTATGAATGTCCCTTCTGCCAGAAATGGTACCAGGAGGTACTCTCTCCGCTGATGGAGGAATACCCTGACCAGATCCGCTTCGTTTACAAGGATTTCCCTCTGGCCGGCATGCACGCGGAGGCGGTAGGGGCGGCCATCGCCGCCAATTGCGCCGGCGAGCAGGATGCCTACTGGGCTTATCACAACTCCCTCTTCGACGGGAAATATGGATTAAGCGCGGAAGCCTACCAGAAATACGCCGACGACATGGGGCTAAACAAGAAAGCCTTTGCGCAATGCCTGGCGGAAGAACGTTACCGTGATGAGGTCATGGCAGATTATGAATATGCCGCAGAGATGGGCGTCCAATCCACGCCCACCTTTTTCCTGAACGGAATCCCCATCGTCGGCGCGCAGCCTTACGACCTTTTCAAACAAGTGGTCGAGCTGGAGCTGGCCGGCAAGATACCGCAATAAGTAATGTCAGGAGGGCGCGGTGACGCGCCCTTTTTTTCGCGCCTGCCCGCAGGCCATCGTCGCATACAACACGGAATTTCAAACCATGACCGCTTCCCAACTCCCTACAACCAAGACTATCGACAGAAAATGGCTGGTGTTCATCGCCATCGGCACCGGCTCCTTCATGGTGGCGCTGGACGGGAGCGTAGTCAACGCGATCCTGCCCATCCTGCGCGACACCTTCAACAGCAACGTGGCCACCATCGAGTGGGTGGTGACGGTTTACCTGCTGGCGCTGAGCGGACTGCTGCTCTCCTTTGGCCGGCTGGGTGATCTGCGCGGACACCGCTCCCTGTATATTTTGGGATTCGTCGTCTTCGTCGCAAGTTCGGCGCTGTGCGGAGTGGCCTGGTCAGCCGGGATATTGATCCTTTTCCGAGGGCTGCAAGCCATCGGCGGAGCGCTGCTGGCTTCGAACTCGCCGGCCATCGTCACCGGCAATTTCCCCGTGGAGGAGCGAGGGCGCGCCTTCGGCCTGGTCTCGATGATAACCTACCTCGGGCTGACGGTCGGTCCCTCGCTGGGCGGATGGTTGACCCATGCCTTCGGCTGGCGGACGGTCTTCTACATCAATGTGCCGGTCGGGCTTCTGGCGCTCACACTCAGCCTGATTTTCATTCCAAAAAACTCACCCTCCGAAAGCGAAAAGCGCTTCGACCTGCCCGGAGCCGCCGTGTTCCTGGCCGCGCTCACGCTGCTTCTTCTCGGCCTAAACAAAGGCGCCGATTGGGGCTGGAGTTCCCCCTCCGTTCTCGGGCTGTTGGCGGGAGCGGCGGCTTTCATGGCCGTGTTCATCCTGATCGAGCGGCGTTCCTCCCACCCCATGCTGGACCTGAACCTGTTCCGCGTCCCGTTGTTCTCCACCTCCACACTTGGCGCGATTTTAAATTACATTTGCCTGTTCAGCATCACCTTTCTGATGCCGTTCTACCTGATCCAGGGCCGTGGATTGAATCCCGCGCAGGCCGGCCTGCTGCTGACCGTTCAGCCGGTGTTGATGGCGATCACCGCGCCGGTGAGCGGCACCTTATCAGACCGGGTGGGCTCGCGCATCCCGGGGATGCTGGGGATGGGCGTTCTGGCGGGTGGGCTGCTGCTGCTCTCGCGCCTGGGACCCGGGTCGGAGTTGTGGTTGGTCGCGCTCGGGCTGGCCATCGCCGGTGCCGGGACGGGCATGTTCATCGCTCCGAATACCAGCGCCCTGATGGGCGCCGCGCCGCGCGCGAGGCAGGGAATCGCGTCGGGGGTCCTCGCAACGGCGCGCAACTTCGGCATGGTGCTTGGCATCGGGCTGGCTGCAGCCATTTTCACCACCCATCTCGCGCAGAATAGCGAAGCGGCTTTTTACTCGGGTATCGATCAGGGTTTACTTGTGGCGGCGGGAATCGCCGTGCTGGGAGTCGTTGTGTCTGCGGTCAAGGATGATTGAAGCCCGGGCGCAATAAATCGGGCTGTGCTAAAATACGCGTGAATCCCATCCATCTTTTATGCGCGAAAAGAGAATGCCATGAAAAAATTCGTCGCGGTTGCCGGCAACATTGGGGTCGGAAAATCCACGCTGGTGGAGATGCTGTGCAACAAAATGGACTGGGAACCGTTCTTTGAACCCGCGGCGGAGAATCCCTACCTGGCGGATTTCTACCGCGACATGAACGCCTGGTCCTTCCACTCCCAGATTTTTTTCCTGACCCACCGCTTGCGCGCGCATCATCAACTCGCCCAGCACCCGACCTCGGTCATTCAGGACCGCAGCGTGTACGAGGATGCGGAGATCTTCGCGCAGAACCTGTTCATGCAGGGATTCATCCATCCGCGCGACTACGAGACCTACCGCGAGCTGTACCGCACGGTGATCGATTTCCTTCCGCCCCCCGATCTGGTCATCTATCTGAGAGCCTCCGTCCCGACCCTAGTGCAGCGCATCGCCCGCCGCGGACGCGACTACGAGCGCTCCATCGCGCCGGAATACCTGACCAGCCTCAACAATCTCTACGAGCGCTGGATCAACAATTTCACCCTGTGCCCCGTGCTGACCGTCCCTGCCGACCACATGGATTACGTGGCGCACGCCGGTCACCTGAACCTCATCGCCCAAAAGGTGGACGAGAAGCTGACCGGCAAGGATGAGGTGGTCTTCGCAGAAGAAGAGTTGGCTCGGGCGTCTGATGATTAATTTGTAACCTGGCTCACTCCATTTTAGGGGTGAGCTTTTTTTTCTACATTGGGTAAGCATACACGATATGCTGCCCGCCAGATTAAAGGAGTTCTGACATGAGCACAATTCACACCCTGCCCGATCTGCCCTATGCCGAAAGCGCCCTCGACCCGGTCATCACGGCCAAAACGATCAGCTTTCACTACGGCAAGCACCACAAGACCTATGTGGATAACCTGAACAAGTTCATCGACGGGACGGAGTTCGCCGACCTGCCTCTCGAGAAGATCATCGCCGGAGCCGCGGGGAAACCGGACAAGGTCGCCATCTTCAACAACGCAGCGCAGATATGGAATCACACCTTCTTCTGGAACAGCCTGAAGCCGGGCGGAGGCGGCGAGCCGCCTGCTGCGCTCAAACAGAAGATGGAGTCCGCTTTCGGTGGTGTCGACGCGTGCAAGAAGGAACTGGCCAGCATGGCTGTCTCGCAGTTCGGGAGCGGCTGGGCCTGGCTGGTGCTGGATGGCGGCACGCTCAAGGTGGTCAAGACTGCCAACGCCGATTGTCCTATAACGACGAGCATGAAGCCGCTGCTCACCATTGACGTGTGGGAGCATGCCTACTACCTCGATTACCAGAACCGCCGCGCGGACTACGTCAACGCTGTGCTCGACAAACTGATCAACTGGGAATTTGCCCTGCAGAACGCTGGCTAATAGCTCGCTGTCCGTTTGGACCGCAGTCCTTGTAGGCTGACTCGGTTGGTCAGGGTCCTTGACCCATAGAAGAACACAACCAGCACGGCAGCAATCGCTGTTTCGACCAGCACCGCGGCCCAGTAGGCCGGCGGCATGGTGAAGCTGTCGAAGATGCCTCCCAGCATGATCATGGTGGCGTTCTGCGCGAAGTGCATCAGAAAGCCCGCCACCAGGATGCTGCGCCCGGTATTGTTATAGACCCAGGTGATGAGGACACTGCCCAGGGCCACGGATAGGATGAAGGAGACATACGTTGTTGAGAAGATGCCGCCCATCTCATACTGTGACAGACCGGGGATCAGGAAAGCCGGCGTGTGCCAGAACGCCCAGATGAACCCAAGCACCAGGCTGGATCTCAATGCGCTCCACCGGGACTGGAGTTCGTCGAGGGCATAGCCGCGCCAACCCAATTCCTCCGAGAGAGCCCCAAAGGTGAGTTCGACGAACAGGTAGACGAGCAGCGCCTTCCAGTCTGTGAACACCCTGGTTGCATAAGACAAAGAATAGCCTGTCCCATTCAAGTAGGATGAGATCAAGAACGAAGTGAAGGGGATGCCTATCATGATGAGTATCCCGGCGAGCGCCATCTTCGTCCATCCTCGGGGCCAGCGGAAAGCTCGCCGCCAGAAATCGCGGACTTCTTCCGGGCTTTTGGTCAGGTGGACGAACAGCACGCCCATGACCGATGGGACAAAGGTGACCGCTGCCATCAGGACTTTATTCAGCGGCGTGGATATGCCCTGACCGGAAACAAGGATCGGCACATACAGAAGGAAGCTGACCAGATAGACTGACGCAAAGAACAGCCAGACATCCAGGGAGCGTGATTTTTTCATAGAAACTCCTCCTTTGTCTATTTCACATCTTCCGGGCAGCACCCGAACAACCAGCACAGGAATTTCTGCAGCATCAACTCGTTCGCCTCGTGCCTGCACCGGCGCGACGAAACAGAAGACCATAATTCTGAAATATCAAATTTCAACATGGAAGTTCTCCTTTCTCTGGCAGGGAACTTGCTTTCCCCTGGGTTTTGCAGTATGATGGTTATGAAACCAATTACGGATATATAATCATATTTGGTATTATAACCAATTTTGGAAATAATGTCAAGGAGTAAATCTAATGCCCAGTAAGAAAGCCGACCTCCTGCTCCACCCCATCCGCCTGCAGATCATCACAGCCATCTCGACCGGACAGATGACCGCCAGGGAGCTGTCGGAGGCTGTCCCCGATGTCCCCCAAACCACGCTGTATCGGCATATCAATGCCCTGGTCGAGGGCGGCCTGCTGAAAGTCGTCAACGAGACGCAGATCCGTGGTACGGTGGAGCGGACCTATGCCGTGGCGGCGCTGCCGTCACTGAAACCGGAAGACCTGCAAGGGATGACGAAGCAGGATTACCAGCAGGCGTTTCTCGTTTACCTATCCACCCTGATGAGCGCCGCCCAGCGTTATCTTGACAGCAAAGGCGAAGATGAGGTTATCGACCCGCTGGCTGACGGATTGGATCTCAGCCTGGGTATGCTTCATCTGAGCGACGCGGAATTTCGGGCTATGAACAAGCGCATCCTGGAAGTCATCATGTCCGCCTCCGGCAACCAACCCACCCCGGCACGGAAGCGGCGCATGTTCACCTATCTGTTCATTCCGCAGCAGTGATAACCGTGGAAGATTTAGCCGGCACGAAATGTGTCCCCTGCCGCGGCGGCGAGCCGATATTGACCGATGCGGAGATTGAAAACCTGAAGCCGTTCGTCCCTCTTTTGGCAAATCAAGGAAGTGGACGGGGTCAAGCGGCTTGAACGCATTTTCAAGCTCAAGAATTTCGCCGAGGCGCTGAAGTTGACAAATCAAATTGGCGCAATTGCTGAAGCGGAAGACCACCATCCGCTGATCGTGACCGAGTGGGGCAGGGTCACCGTCCAGTGGTGGACGCATATCATCCGCGGACTGCATAACAACGATTTCATCATGGCCGCCAGGACGGATGGGCTGGTAGAATCCGGCCAACAGGAAAGGACAACCTCATGAAAATCGGACTCCAGATTCCTAATTTCACTTGGCCCGGCGGGCCGGCAGGCATCGCCAACAAACTGGTAGAAATCGCAAAGACAGCCGACGAGGCGGGTTTTGCCAGCTTGTGGGTCATGGACCATTTCTTCCAGATCGGCAGCCGGGACCGCGCGATGGGGCTTGGCCCCGCGGAAGACGAGATGCTGGAAGGTTACAGCACGCTGGCCTACCTGGCCGGCCACACGAAGAATGTCAAACTGGGCACGCTGGTGACCGGCGTGACCTACCGTCACCCCGGCATCCTGGTCAAAACCGTCACCACGCTGGATGTGCTCTCGGGCGGGCGCGCCTATCTGGGCATCGGAGCGGCCTGGAATGAACGGGAGTCGAGGGGGCTGGGCGTTCCCTTCCCGCCGGTAGCCGAGCGCTTCCAGCGGCTGGAGGAAGCGCTGCAGATCGCCAAACAGATGTGGTCGGAGGATAACGGGCCTTATAAAGGAAAATATTACCAGCTGGCCGAAACGCTCAACAGTCCGCAGCCGTTGACGAAGCCTCATCCGCCCATCCTGATCGGCGGCAGCGGCGAGAAGAAGACGCTGCGCCTGGTGGCACAGTATGCCGATGCCTGCAACCTGTTTGCGTTCATGGGGACCGAGGTGGTCCGCACCAAGCTGGACGTGTTGAAACGGCACTGCGACGCCGTCAAGCGCGACTATAGTGAGATCGAGAAGACCACGCTGGGCACCGTCCATCTGGCGCCCGGACAATTGAGCGCGTCCGAGGTGATCGATCAGTGCCGCGCGCTGGCCGGCCTGGGCATCCAACAGGCGATCTTCAATATGCCCAACGTGCATGAAATCGCGCCGCTGGAGACCTTTGGACGCGAGATCATCCCTGCCGTGCAGGCATTCTAGCAGGATGAAAATTTATAGTCCTGCGTTGTTTAATGCGGATTGCACAACAACGATTTCATCATGTCCGCCAAGACGGATGGGCTGGAGATAAACATGAAATCATTGCAAGAAAACATGGCTGAATTTAGAAAACAGTTAGAAAAGGGGGCAATTCAGAAAGCCTATCTAGGACTAATGGAATATATGATAAGTTTGAAGAATCACTTCTCAAACAAGTATCCCGATTATTCCACGCCTGGAAGTCTTTACAATGGGTATATGGATATGACCTATTTTTCTATCTTACCCAAGTCGTTGAAAGATAGGGATTTAAAGATTGCAATTGTGTTTCTTTATAATACGTTCAGGTTTGAGATTTGGCTGTCTGGAAAAAACAAGCAGGTTCTTGCAAAATATTGGCAAATTATCAGTATAAGCAAATGGAACAAGTATAAAATTGTGGAGCCTGCAAAAGGCGTAGATTCTGTTGTGGAACACATTTTGGTAGATAATCCCGATTTTAGTGATCTAGACGCTTTGACAAAACAAATAGAGCAAGGAACCTTGGAATTCATTCAAGACATTGAAAGGTTCTTAGCCAAAACCGGCACCTAGCACATGCTCGGTGAGGATCTCCCGTCTCCCGCTGAGTTTTTTCACTCCAGCGAAACGGGCTTGCTATTCTCACTTTCCAAATACAGGGGCAGTGAATTGAAATCCGGCGCATCCCAATAGGACGGATTCCAGATGTCCAGCCCCGGCAGGACACATTCCGCCAACTCGATGCTCTCGTCCACGTCCGTCAACGGGCAGGCGTCGAAGTAGCTCGGCGGACCTCCCATGTCTGGGAGCGGAGTCGCTGTGGGGAGCGGATTCGGCTGGTAGAAGTTCGCCTGGTTAGGGGTGGGGAGGCAGCCGTAGTACCATGTCCCCAGTCCGTCAGGCACCCGGCACCACGCCTGCCCGATCGGAGAGACCACCGGGTAGGTGAGGATATCCGCTGGTTTGCCGCCCGGGCGGATCAGCACCACGGAGTCCCCGCCGTCGCTCAGGTACTGCCCGGTCTGCGAGGCAAAGAAGGCCAGCTTCTGGCCGGGACTCATCAGCACGGGAGGCAGGGCATAGCTGCGCGTGGACGGGTCATAATCGTCGAGCAGCCACCCCTGCAGGCTGACGGTGATGTTGCTCAGGTTGATCAACTCGATGTACTCATCGCCCACGTCCGTCACGCCGTCGTTGTTCAGGTCGGTGAGCGCATGCGGAAGCACTTCGTTCAGGATGACAAAATCCCTGATGAGCGTGGGCGTGCGCGTGATGGTCGGTGAAGCGACACGGGTGCGGTGTGCGGCTGGCGGTAGGGATGAAAGTACGGGTAGGCGTAACAGAGTTCGCCCAGTTGGCGCGTTTGGGCGAGCCGTTGATGGGATTTCCGTTCGCATCCAGCCCGTTCCTGACCACGCCCGTGTTGGTGATCCACGAGAACAGGCCGTCGGTGTAGCCCAGGCGCCGTCTCCATGCTGCCGTAGGTGGGGCTGCCTGAGCCGCCGTTCCAGCCGCCGCCGTCGAGGTTGGCTGAATCCACCAGGTTGCCGGAGGGCGAGTACAGGCGCAGGGTCTCACCGGCTGGGGATAAATTCCCGGCGTAGAGTTGATCAGCAGCATAGTCATTCCCTGCAGGCCCTGGGGTTCCCCTGGTACTGATAATCGCTGCTTCTCTGATTTTTAGCAAATAATAGCCAGAAGCCGGGATGGTCCCCGTCAGCAGGATGTCCGGGCTGTTGTCCGAAGAGATAAGATGCCAGCCCATCAGGTTGACTGGTTGTGCGCCTGGATTGAAGAGTTCAATCCATTGGTCATTGCTGGATGCGGCTGTGCCAGCCCAGGCGACCTCGTTGATGATCACAGACATGGGCGGCACAGGAGTCGGGGCGAATGTATTAGTGGGAGTTGCGGTGAGTACGCAATACACCAGCGTGCTGGTCAGGTTCTGCGGATCCACTGAAGGAATAAGGGAGAAGTCCAGCGAATTATCATTTCCGTCTAAACAACTGCCACTTACTCCACCCTGATGGCGTTCATAGCTTCCACTTCCAAAAGAAGAAACTGTTGGCAAAACTGCACCTTCTTTATAGGACGCTCCTGAACTCATTCCTACGGCATCAATGACAATTGTTGTGGTAGGGATACCTGTTTGAGGAACGGGCATGATAAGACCGATACCCCCATCATCAGCTATGTCGGATGAATAAATGCCATCTGGAGAAACGGTCAGGGTCGCGTTGGAATTCGCAATAATATAGTGCTGACCTGGCTGAAGGATTACGCCCACAGGAACAGGGGGCAAACTGGCAGTCACCCCTGAACTATCCGAACTCCCTAACAACCAGTTCCCAATGTTGACTGCTACATCCCCCGCATTAAATATCTCAATGAACTCATCGCTCGCCCCACCCGTTCCATTCGTGCGAAACTCACTGATCACAATTCTTGGAAGTGTTGGGGTTATTTGCATCAACGGTTTGGCTTCCACGCCCACCTTGCTGCTGGCAACGCCAATCCACAACAAACCCACAACAGGTAAAATAAAAACAAGGCGGCGCATCCAGGCCGCTCGCGTGGTGAGATCGTCAAAGAAAGCCTTCGCCCGCCCTGTCATAGTTTCGTCCCATCGCCCGGAGAACCCGCGGCGCGGGAAATTACTCCGTTGGTTTTTCGCGCGGCTCGACGACCAGCTTGATCGCCGTGCGCACCTTGCCGTCTATTTCGACATCCACAAATTCAGGTTTGCAGACCACGTGGATTCCGTCGCCTTCAAGATAACCCGTGGCCAGCACCAGCGCCTTGACGGCCTGGTTGACTGCGCCTGCGCCGATCGCCTGAACATCGGCATGCTTGTGTTCTCGGACCACGCCCGCGATTGCCCCGGCAACAGCGGATGTTCGGGAGTTGGCTGAGACCTTGATAATATCCATGTCGGTTCTCCCACGAAGCACTAACTTGAAAGGGGCATTCCCTGATTTGATTTTACAGTATTCACCCCCTTGATTCAAGCCTTATTCATTATAGGATTTAATTAATAGTCTTAACAGTAGGGGCTGTGGAAAGTGTGGATGAAAACCAAGAGCCTCCCACCCGTAGGCTGCTGCGTGACCCAAGCGCCCACATCTCCGGAGAAAATTACCTCACCTCTCGAAAAGCCCTGTGGAAAGAGTCGGGAGGAAAAAAGGATAGTTTTTCCACAGTCCCTGGCGGGTTAGAACGGCTATTCCACCCATAGGTGGGGGTAAAAAAGCTCCCCCACATCTAGGGGGGCGAAATTCGAACACTTGAGCGATTTGTCCACAAACAGAATCGTTTCTCCACAGTAAACAGGCACTTATCCACAGAATGGGGGAAAGTGGTCTATTCATCCCCATCCCCGGCACCCCTAAATGTGGTCTGAATCCCTCCGAAATAGACCGCCAGTGATGGGTCAGGACAGACCGTTATCGGCAGATATGGTGTCCAGCATT
Source organism: uncultured Chloroflexia bacterium (assembly GCA_963709295.1). GTDB lineage: Bacteria > Chloroflexota > Anaerolineae > Anaerolineales > Villigracilaceae > JBGPQJ01. Next base: position 978,267 of record CAVPVW010000008.1, read on the forward strand.
TCCTCGGTTTCGTCCAGGAACCGGTCCAGCGCCTGGACCTTCCCTTCGAAGCCGTCGCCGGCCAGACCGAGTCGTTCGAAGACCGCCTTCCACGCCACGTACTCCGGTCCGTACTCCAACAGGGATGCAGATGCCGCCGCCCAGGTGTGGACGAGCAGCCACAGCGCGGACATCGGCTTCTCGCCCTGCAGCAGCGCTTCGAGCGCGTTGCGGTGATAGGCAATGCGGTCGGGGTGGATCAGCAGGTCCGCCCCATCCCCGGCGGCATGGTAGGCGGTGGACCAGGCCGGGAGCATGGCCAATAGATCGGCAGGCGCCACGCTCGGCGCGCCAAGCAGATTCAACAGCGCATCGTGCAGCTCGGGCCGGCCGATGATGCGGGTGCGCTCCTCGAACTCCAGCAGGAAGCGGCGGTCGGTCAGCGGAGGCCCGTTCAGGCAGGCGACGGCATTGGCCGCGTGATACACGGCTTTGAGATATTTGAGCACGTCCTCCGGGCGGGAGGTTCCTCCGAGGGTCAGTTCCATCCACAACTCGCGCGCAGGCAGGCTGTGCTTTCGGGCGCGGGCCAGCACATTGGCCGTTTCATCAAATCCGGCGCGGACGATGGCCTGGGTATATTCGAAGAAATGCTGGGTCTCGAAGAGCGGCAGCGAGTCGTACATCACGTAGCCGAGCAGCGGGTCGGTGCGCAGCTTGCGGGGTGGCTCGAAGAGGGTGCTTTCCACGAAGTAGAGATCGAGCGAGACCTCGTTGGTCAGCTTGACGATCTGGCGCGCCGCGTCGGGTTCATTGAAGCAGACAAAAACGATGTCGATGTCCGTGGTGTGCCCGATGAAGGGATCCTCGAACAGCGTGGAGCCGACCAGCAGCGCGGCCATCACGTTGTGGTCCGTCTTGACCCGCTGGGCCACGGTGTCTTTTGCGATCTTGTGCAGCGTGCTGCGCGTGATTCGCATGCGGCGGTCCTAGTTCCCGTTGACGTTGAGCAGGCGCGGCTGGTAGGGATTCAAGTTCAACGATTCGCGGATGCGGTTCTCGATCAGCTTGAGATGCTCGGGCTGTCGGACGAAATCGTACGGCGTGGTGTCAATTTTCAGCACGGGGCCGTTCTGCCTGCTGAAGAACTTTTCATAGGCTTCGCCCAGCTCGGCAATGTAGGCGCGCTCCATGCTGCGTTCGTAGGTCCGGTCGCGCTGGGTGATGCGCTGCATGAGCATGTCGGTGTCCGCATAGAGGTAAACGGTCAGGTCCGGGGTGGGGATCTTTTCCGCCAGCGCCTCGTGCACACGGTAGTACATCTGCAGCTCGTCGCCGTGCAGGTTGATCTGCGCGAAGAGCGCATCCTTGGCGAAGGTGTAATCGGAGATCAGCGTTTTGCCCTGCGACAGAGTCGTGTTCACGGTGTCGCGCTGCTGGCGGTAGCGGCTGAGCAGGAAGAAGATCTGCGTCTGGAAGGCGTAACGCGCCCGGTCGGAATAGAAGTCCGAGAGGAAGGGATTCTCCTCGAAGACCTCCAGCAGCAGTTCTGATTCGAAAGCGGGTTGAAGCAGGCGCGCCAGGGTGGTCTTGCCCACCCCGATCACCCCTTCGATGGCAATGTACATGTGCATGCTCCGGCGAAAGAAGTCGGTTAAGGATACCATAATTAAAAGTAAGTGTCACACCTACACTCCCTGGCCCCGCCCGCACACCCTGCGCATTTCGCGGGGCAAGGCTTGAAATTCCATTGCGCGTCAGGCTGCAAGCCTGACCTACTAGCTTATAATTGCCCCATGTCTTTTTATGAAAGCCTCGTCCGCGCGCGCCGCAAACCGTTAATCGGAAAATTGGCCTACCTGACCCTCAAACTGCTGGGCGCGGAAATTCCCCGCCCGGTGGAGATCGGCGAGGGCTTTTTGCTGCATCACGGCGGGTTCGGCGTGGTCATCCACCCCAAGAGCCGCATCGGCAAGCGCGTGGGCATTTACCCCGGCGTCACGCTCGGCCGCGCGGACATCCACCGCCCGGCGGACCAGTCCGCTTTCGAGGGCATCGTGATCGAGGACGACGTCATCCTCGCCAGCGGGGCGAAGGTGCTTTGCAAAGAAGGCGTGCTCACGGTCAGGCGCGGGACCATCGTCGGCGCCAACGCCGTGCTGTTCGAGTCCACCGGCGAGAACGAAGTCTGGGGCGGAATCCCAGCCCGCAAGCTGGGGCTGCGGGAGCCGCCGGTATGACGCGCATCGGCATCGTCCCGCGCGTGCACGGCGTGGGCGGGATGGTCTCCTTCCGCGATAAACTCTCGTCAGGGTTGCAGAAGCGCGGGGTCGAGGTCAGCGAAGACCCGGAAGATGGCTACGATGCACTGCTGGTCATCGCCGGCACGCGCGATCTCGGTCCGCTGCGCCGGGCGCGCAAACGCGGCGTGAGGGTCGTCCACCGCCTGGACGGGATCAACTGGCTGCACCGCAAACACCGCACCCCGCTGCGCGTGTCGCTGCGCGCTGAGGCCGCTAACCTGCTGCTGGCCTTCATCCGCCGCTTTCACGCCGACCGGGTGGTCTACCAGAGTGAGTTCATCCAGCGCTGGTGGGAGGACTGGTACGGGCGGACGCGCGTCCCAAATTCGGTAATCTACAACGGCGTTGATTTAAGTGTCTACACCCCGTCCGGACCCGGTGAGCGGCCAAAAGACCTTATCCGCATCATGGTGGTCGAAGGCAGCCTAGTCCACGGGCACGAGGTGGGGTTATCGTGGGCGGTTTCGCTGGCGGAGAAGCTCAGGGAGATCCAACCCCTGCCGGTCGAGCTGGTGGTCGCTGCGGAGGTGGCAGAAATCCAGAGGAATTACTGGAATTCCCGAGCGGTCGTACCGGTGAATTTTCTGGGCGTGGTGTCGCGTGAGCGCATCCCCGAACTGAACCGCTCGGCGCATTTCTATTTTTCGGCAGAGATTAACCCGCCCTGCCCCAACTCCGTCATCGAGGCGCTGGCCTGCGGCCTGCCGGTGGCGGGCTTTACGATGGGTTCGCTCCCCGAGCTGGTCACGCCCGAGGCGGGGATGGTCGTGCCCTATGGCGGCAATCCCTGGAAGCTCGAGTCTCCCGATATCCCCGGGCTGGCGGCTGCCACGGTGCAGATGCTTGAAGAATTACCGCGTTACCAGGCTGGCGCGCGAGCGCGGGCCGAGTCCGCGTTTGGGCTGGACGCCATGGTCGAGAAGTATTTGGATGTGTTGTTGAATTAATTTGTTGATGTCATTGCGAGCCCCTAAAAGGGCGAAGCAATCTGCTATAGCATTGTGGCATCTGATTAGTAGGAGATCGCCACGGTCGCTAATGCTCCCTCGCGATGACACTATTGGAATTGTTCAGGAGCCACAATGACCGACTTTGAAATCATTGATTTTTTGAAACAACATCTGCAATCCATTCAGGATAATGACACCAGGACTTACAGCGAAACTACATCGACGGACCTGACGCTGTACGAGTGGTGGGTCACGCCGCACCGCATCGACGGCCTTCCTTTCCATGAATTCATGATGAAGTCCAATGAGGGGCGCGGAACATTCTTCGGGGCGGAGGAAAGCAAAGGCAAGTCATCCCGGCTTGACCTGTCCAACCTGCATATCCAGCGCTACGGGGACACGGCCATCGCTTGCTATACCCTGCTGGTCAGCACCGCGGACGCTTCAGGCGTCAAGGTCGCCGCGCACAACGAGAGTCGCGTGATGGTCAAGCTCGACGGCAAGTGGAAAGTGGTGCACGTTCACAAGTCACCGGCCTACCCCGCCCCGCACACTCAGGACAAATGAAAAAAGCCATTCTCTCCATCGCCGCATTTTTCGCGCGCATCCTGCCAGCCCCGATTAAGCGAGCACTTTATGGATTCAAGCCGCTCGCCGGGCTGATTCGCGGTACGCTCAACCAGGCCGCCCCGAGCGGACTCACTGTCGTGAACATTGCCGCGGGTGGGCTGGAAGGCATGCCCATGTTACTGGACATGCAGACCGAAAAAGACTTCTGGCTGGGCACCTACGAGCCCGAGATGCAGTCCGCGCTGGAAGAGTTGATCAAGTCGGGCATGACTGTCTATGATGTGGGCGCGAATGTCGGCTACGTCACGTTGATGTTGGGAAAATTAGTCGGTGCACGGAGAAAAGTGTACGCTTTCGAGGCGCTGCCTGATAACGTGGAGCGTCTGCACCGCAATGTGGAACTAAACGGATTCAACGACCGGGTGAGCATTTTCCCTGGCGCAGTCGCGGCAGGCGCGGGCGAGGTGAAGTTCCTCGTCCACTTTTCCGGCGGCATGGGCAAGGCGGCCGGTTCTGCCGGGCGCGACGAGCACTACCTGCGCGAGATCATCGTCCCCTGCATCTCGCTCGACGAGTTTGTTTTCGCCCAGGGCAATCCGCCTCCGCAGGCGGTCAAGATGGACATCGAGGGCGGCGAGGTGATGGCGCTGCCCGGGATGACGCGTATACTGGCCGAGGCGCGCCCGCTGATGCTGATGGAGCTGCATGGCCCCGAGTCCGCCCGCGCCGCGTGGGATGCGCTCACCGCGGCAGGTTATACCATATGCGAGATGAAGCCGGGATATCCGCGCGTGCCGTCGCTGGACGCGCTCGATTGGAAAGCTTACCTGGTGGCGCTGCCATGACCTTCAATGGCAGGCTGGGACTTGTTCAGCGTGTGCTTCCGGTCTACCGCGCGCCGTTCTTTGACGCGCTCGCTTCTGCCTGCACCGGCGGGCTGGACGTTTTCGCCGGCGATCCGCGCCCTGATGAATCCATTGTCTCTGCAAAGGAATTGACCACCGCCGGCTGGACTCACGCCGACAACCTGCACCTGCTGAGCGGTCCGCTTTACCTGTGCTACCAGCGCGGATTAATAGATTGGCTGAAGGATTGCCAGCCGGACGCGCTCATCGTGGAGGCGAATCCACGCTACCTCGCGACCTCCTCCGCGGTGAAGTGGATGCACCAAAAGGGATTGCCGGTCATTGGCTGGGGGCTCGGGTCACCGTCCCCTTCAGGCTGGTTTACCGGTCTCCGGTGCTCTGCGCGCCTGCGATTCCTGCGCCAGTTCGACGCGCTGATCTCCTACTCGGCGCGTGGCGCGGAGCAATACGCCGCCCTCGGTTACCCCGCCGACCAAATCTACGTTGCGCCTAATGCCACGGCGCCTGCCCCCTCGTTCCCGATGCCAGTCCGCCCGGATGGTTTTATCGGACGACCAGTGGTGCTGTACGTCGGACGACTGCAGGCGCGCAAGCGGCTGGACGACCTGATCCGCGCCTGCGCTGCACTGCCGGAGTCGCTCCAGCCGAAGCTGGTCATCGTCGGTGACGGGCCCGAGCGGGAGAGCCTTGTATCTCTGGCGGGGCTAACTTATCCCGCAACGGAGTTCGCCGGCGCAAAGTTCGGCGCGGACCTGGCACCCTACTTCACAGCCGCTGATTTGTTCGTGCTGCCCGGCACAGGCGGCTTGGCGGTGCAGGAGGCGATGAGCTACGGCCTGCCGGTCATCGTCGCGCGCGGGGACGGCACACAGGACGACCTTGTCCGCCCGGGCAACGGCTGGCAGATTCCGAACGAGGATTACCCGGCATTGTTGAGCGCGCTGCAGGAGGCGCTCTCCGGTCCGGCGCGGCTGCGGCGCATGGGTGCGGAGTCCTACCGCATCGTGCGGAGGAAATCAATATCGAGAAGATGGTGGGGGTTTTTGTAGAGGCGGTGAGATTTAGTTCATAAACGTCTGTTAAGTTGTTTGAATTATTTAAGGGGTGCTCACGGCGAGGGATTACAAGCAGGAGGTGTCAGATGCAAAAGTATCTTTTCTACGGGTCCTATACTCCGGAAGGGTATCAGGGACTGCTGCGCGAAGGCGGCTCTGTTCGAATTGGGGTTGCCAAACAGACGCTCCAGAGCGTCGGCGGATCATTGGAGGCCTTCTACTACTCCAATGGCGAGCAGGATTTTTACATCATTGTCAACCTGCCCGACAACGTAAGCTCAACAGCGGTCACCCTGGCCGGCAATGCCAGCGGAACGTTCCGCATTCGTGCGGTTTCATTGCTCACGCCCGAACAGATGGACGAAGCAGTAAAAACAAAGGTCGATTTTCGCCCGCCAGGACATCAGTGACAGGTGGGTCCTTGCATAAATGTTGAGACGAGATTGTCCGTTTAAACCGCCTCAACCGTCGCGCGCATGCGGACGGTGATCACCAGCGCCGCGATGAGCGATACGAGATACAGCAATCCGTAAACCGTGTAGACGATCTTCACCGATGTGTACAACAGCGGCAGGAAGATAACGAACAGCACCAGTTCAACGATCATCCAGACCCTGAGCGCGAGCAGGAAGTCCGTATCGGTCTGGTGCTTCCTTGCCAGAACAAGCAGCATGTAGAAGAACAGCGCTAGAAACAGGAACTCAATCGGGTCCATGAGAGTGATAAACGAGGTGGGGACCGCCACACCTTCCCAGAAGTTGATCCATAAAGGGGACGGCCAGAAGAGCTGTACGCCGTTGAACCAGATCAACAGGTCGAGCAGGGCGTGCATCATGATGCCGATGGCGAAGCCCATCCCAAAATTGGTCCAGCGCGGCTGTTTGCGCAGTGCGCCGATCGCCCAGAAGATGAGGGCCAGGGCAAACGCCGTAATTAGACTGTGAGTGAACGTGCGGTGCAGCCCCTCTGTCGATTGTTTCGTCACGGTGGCAATAGCCACCAAAATGTTATCTGCATCGGGAAACAAGCTCCCGAAGACGATGCCCAACATCAACCAGACGCGCCCCGGCACCCACCTGTGAACTGCCTGCGCGACCATCCCATGAATACCTGCCTGCGCCATAGTGTCCTCCTCCTTGGTGAAAAAGCGATAATTTAGTCTATATCAAAACCATCCCCAAAACAAGAGTTTGTTAAACAAACGTCCCGAAGGTTAGTAGGAACCTTCAGGACGTATTTTTGTAGGGCGGGTTTTCAACCTGCCGAAACACGAATTGTCAAGAACCGTCAGGCTGGAAGCCTGACCTACGAGCTTCTCACTAGTCAACTTTCCCGTCATCACGGCGCGCTTGAGCTCGCCTATGGCCAGCGTCACCTGGATCTCGCGCGGGCAGGCCAGCGTGCAGTTGAACACCGTATGGCAGCGCGCCAGGCCGCTGGTCTCGGCCACGATCTGCAGGCGGTCGGCGGCGGCTTCATCGCGGCTGTCAAAGATGAAGCGGTGGGCGGTGACCAGCGCGGCGGGTCCGAGGTAATCGTCGCTGCCCCAGAAGGACGGGCAGGAGGTGGTGCAGCAGGCGCACAGGATGCACTTGGTGGTGTCGTCGAAGCGCTCGCGCTGCTCGGGGCTTTGCAGCCGCTCCTGGCCGTCGGCGGGGATGGGACTCTCGTTGATGAAGTAGGGCAGGATCTTCTTGTAATTGTCGAAGAACGGGTCCATATCCACGATCAGGTCCTTGATCACCTTCAAGCCCATGATCGGGTCCACAGTGATCTTGTCGCCCACATCGCGGACCAGGGTCTTGCAGGCCAGGCAGTTCAAGCCGTTGACGCGCAGCGCGTCCGAGCCGCATACGCCGTGCGCGCACGAACGCCTGAACGAAAGCGTGCCATCGATGTAGCCTTTGACGTATTCCAGCAGGTCCAGCACTCGGTCGGTGAGCTGGGCCTCGATCACGTACGTCTCATAGTGCCACTTCTTGTCGACTTCAGGGTTGAAGCGGAAAACCTTTAAGGTAACTTGCATGTCGTCGTCCTCTCTGCCTAATAGACGCGTTCTTTCGGCTGATACTTGGTGATGACCACCGGCTTATAGCCGAGCTTGAATTTTCCGTTCTCGGGCCAGATGAGCGTGTGCTTGAGCCAGTTGACGTCATCCCGCTTGGCGTAATCATCACGGGCATGGCCGCCGCGGCTCTCGGTGCGGTTGAGTGCACAGTAGGTGACCACCTCGGCCAGGTCGAGCAGGTTGCCCAGCTCCCAGGCGTTGAGCACCTCGGTGTTGAAGATGCGGCCGGTATCCTTGACGCCCACCTGCTTGAACCGCTCACGCAGCTCGCCGACTTTGGCCAGCGCACGCTTCATCCCTTCATCGGTGCGGAAGACGCCCACGTCGTCGAACATGACCTTTTTCATCTCGCGCCCGATATCGAAGACGTTTTCCTTGCCGCTGCCGTTGCGGATGCGGTCGAACTGTTCCCGCGCGAACCCATCGGGGTCATCCGGCAGGGGGATGTAGTCCACACCCCGGGAGTATTCCGCGGCGCGCAGCCCGGCGTACTTGCCGAATACCACCAGGTCGAGCAGGGAATTGGTCCCAAGACGATTCGCGCCGTGCACCGAGACGCAGGCCACCTCGCCCGCCGCGTACAGGCCGGGGTAGACGGTGTTGTTCTCGTCGATGACCACTTCACCGTATTTGTTGGTGGGGATGCCGCCCATGGTGTAGTGCGCGGTCGGCTGGATGGGCATGGGCTGGGTCATCGGGTCGATGCCGAGATAGACACGGTTGAAATCCACGATGTCGGGCAGCTTGCGCAGCAGTTCATCGGCGGTCACGTTGATGGGCGAGCCGTCGGGGTTGGTGCGGCCGTCGAGCGCGGCGTACTTGTTGACCACCTCCGGGCGGACATCCAGGTACAAATAGTTCGAGCCGTTGATTCCCGCCCTTCGCGGATCTCGAGGTACATGGCGCGGCTGATGACGTCGCGCGAGGCCAGGTCCTTGACGGTAGGCGCGTAACTGGTCATGAAGCGCTCGCCCTTGCCATTGAAGAGGATGCCGCCTTCGCCGCGCACGCCCTCGGTGATGAGGATGCCCAGCTTGTAGATGCCGGTGGGATGGAACTGGAAGAACTCCATGTCCTCCAGCGGGATGCCGCGCCGCCAGGTGATGGCCGCCCCGTCGCCGGAGTAGGCGTAGGCGTTGGAGGTGATCTCCCACATGCGCCCGTGCCCGCCGGTGGCGATGATGACCGTCTTGCTGTGGAACACGTGCAGCTCGCCGGTCGCCATTTCAAGCGCCACAACGCCCACCGTGCGCCCGTCCTTGACCAGCAGATCGACCACCTGGAACTCATCGTAGAATTTGACGTTGTTCTTCAGGCACTGCTGGTACAGCGTCTGCAGGATCATGTGCCCGGTGCGGTCGGCGGCGTGCGCCGCGCGGCGGACCGGCCTGCCGGTATTGTTGTTGGTATGCCCGCCGAAGGGGCGCTGCGAGATCTTCCCATCCGGGGTGCGGTCGAAGGGCAGGCCCATGTGCTCGAGCTCGTAAATCGCGGCGATCGCCTCCTCGCACATGAACTCAATGGCATCCTGGTCGCCGAGGTAGTCGGAGCCCTTGACCGAATCGTACGTGTGCCACTCGACGTGGTCCTCCTCGAGATTGCCGAGCGCCGCGCCAATTCCGCCCTGCGCCGCGCCGGTGTGCGAGCGGGTGGGGTACAGCTTGCTGATGACGGCAGTGCTGGCGGTCCTGGAGGCATAGAGTCCTGCCATCAACCCGGCGCCGCCCGCGCCTACCACGATCACTTCAAATTGATGATTATTCATATGGGGCACCTATGCGGTCCAGAGGATGTACACGCCGGTCAGGCTGAATAGCAGCACGAGCAGGATGCTGATGATCCGCACGATCTGCCGGCCGCGCGGGGTGACGATGTAATCGTCCGCAACGACGACCAACCCGTGGATGCCGTGGGCTACCGCCATCAGCAGCAGCGCGCTGGCGGTCAGCCTCCAGAAGGAGGTCATCCACGGCTCGAGGTCGGGCACATTGGTATTCTGCACATGAGTCGAATTCGGCATGAACCCCCAGCGCATGACGTCGGCCAGGTTCATCTGGTAGCGCGCGCCCATGTAGAGCGCGCCGAGGATGGCGAACAGGATCAACCCGTACATGGCCAGCGCCGACAGGCGGGTGAAGATCCACATCAGCATTTCAAAGTTGAGGCCGCGTTTGCTCAGCGGCAGGCTTCGGGATTTGGTTTTTTCCATGTCAGCCTCCCGCCGCCGTGCCGAGAATCACCAGCACCGACAATCCGAAAACGGGGATGAAGACCGCCCATTCCACCCAGATGGCTTCCTGCTGGTGTTCGATCAGCTTCGGCCACACATCCAGGATGGTGATGCGCAGGCCGTTGATGGCGTGGAACAGCGCGCAGAAGAACACCACGATCTGGAAATAAGGGGACATATAGATCGTATTGATGGAATCCGCGAGATCCCAGCCGAACAATTGATTGGAAAACGATGCCAGAATATGGAGGCCGACGAAAAGCGCGATGCCGATGCCGGAAATGCGGTGCAGCACCCACACCAGCATGGGTCCGCCTCCCTTGTAGCGCAACCCCTGTTTCAACCCGACTTGCCGTTTTAACGCCATGGGCTCCTCCTGTCGTGATGCTGCCACCCTGAATTATCGCATGTCCACGGTTGCAAACAAAGTGACGTTCTTCATGGATATTTTATTCCTTGAATCCTGCAATAATCAGGGGAAAGGCATATATAATCATAGAGGCGATTGTGAATATTCTAACATAAGCTCGCATTTCCCTGCTTTCGTCCAATCCTCAGGATGGAAAGCCGGATGAGGCAGGTTCGCCCAAGGAGGCACCATGTCCGATCCAAACCGCATCAGCCGGAGGGATTTCATCAAGGGCACGACCGCCGCCATCGGCGGTTTCATTGCGGTCGCCTTTGGCATCCCTGCGGTGGCGTACCTGGTCGACCCGGCCACGAAATCAGGCGGGAAGGAAACCTCGGTGGTGGTCGGCAAGCTGGAGGAGATTCCCGTCGGCACCCCCTACCCGTTCTCATTCACCATCACCAAGGTCAACGGCTGGGAGCGGACCGCCACCACTTACGGCGGGTACATCCTGCGCTCGTCGGAGGATCCCAACGACATCCTCATCCTGTCCAGCCGCTGCACGCACCTGGCCTGCCAGGTGACCTGGCGCGAGGAGAAACAGGCGTACGTCTGCCCGTGCCACGACGCCAGCTTCAACAAGACCGGGGGCGTGATCGACGGTCCGCCGCCGCGTCCGCTCGACCGGTTTGCGGCCTTCGACGTGGATGGGGACGGCAACCTGGTCATCGTCGTGGGGGAGGCCTGACATGTTCCATAAACTCTATCTCTGGCTCGATGAACGCCTCGGCCTGAACGACATGTACAAAGGCCTGCTCGACCGGCCTGAGCCGATGGGCAACTGGTGGAACACGCTCGGCTCGGCCAGCCTGTTCCTGTTCCTGCTGCAGGGCGCCACGGGCATCTTCCTGACGGTGTACTACACCCCCTCGCCCGACCACGCCTACGACAGCATCACCTACATCATGAACGACGTCGCCTTCGGGTGGTTCATCCGCGGCATCCACCACTGGGGCGCGACGCTGATGGTGATCGTCGTTTTTGTCCACATGCTGCGGGTGTTCGTGACCGCCTCCTTTAAATATCCCCGCGAGCTGACCTGGCTGATCGGCGTCGGGCTGCTGCTGCTCACCCTGGGCATGGGCTTCACGGGCTACCTGCTGCCCTGGAACCAGAAGGCCTTCTGGGCGACCACGGTCGGCACGGCGATTGCCGGCAGTGTGCCCTTCGCCGGCGAGTTCATCCTCAAGGCGCTGCGCGGCGGCTCGGACCTGAGCGCGCTCACGCTGCAGCGCTTCTTCATGGCTCACATCTGGATGCTGCCTGCGCTGCTTGTGGCACTGATCGGCGTGCACCTTCTGCTCATCATCAAGCACGGCGAATCCCACTTCCCGACGGAGGAGGATTAGCCCCATGGATAACGAAACCAAGAAAAAAATCAACGAACGGTACGAACAGGAACTGCAGAAGGGCGAGCGCTTCTGGCCGGACAGCATCTTCAAGGACGTCATCATGGCGCTGGCCATCTTCGTCGTTCTGGCGTTGCTGGCCACCTTTGTGGGCATCCCCACTGATCCGAAGGCCGACCCGAGCGACACCTCCTACGTCCCGCGCCCCGAGTGGTACTTCCTGTTCCTGTTCAAATTCCTGGCGCTGTACGGGCAGATTCCGCTGCTGGGCAAGATCGAGTGGATCGCCACGGTGATCATCCCCGGACTGGCGATCGGCCTGCTTGTTTTCCTGCCGTTCATCGAGCGAAGCCAGAACCGCTACTACGGCAAACGCGTGCTGCCCCTTTGCATCATGGCGCTGATGGTGGTCAGCATGGTCACGCTGACGCTGGTCTCCGAGATCCCGACAGGGTTGACTCTCGAGGGCATCCTGCAGGCGATTGGCGGGCTGGTCATCCCGGCGGTGACGCTGATCGCGCTGGTCCTGATGTCCTTCGTCTTCAAGCGCTCCTCCACCAAGGCCATGATCTGGACGACGGCCATCGCCTCTGCCCTGATGATCGTTCTGACTGGGGCGGTGCTGGTCGTTGCGCCTGCGCCTGTCCATGAAGAAGTGCTTGTGGCGACCACGGCAGGCGACCAGTTCTTTGCCGGGCAGGACCTGTACTCCATCCATTGCGTGGAATGCCACGGCGACGACGGCTCGGTCACCACCATCACCGGCGTGGAGGGACTGGAGGGCAAGGTCATCAGTGCCATCAACGGGAAGGATGTGCTCTACACGATCAACGATGCGTCCATGGCGGAGGTCATCGCCTACGGGCGCCCCGAGGCGGGCATGAATCCGTTTGGCAAGGCCTACAACCCCGAGGGCCTGAGCAAGAGCGAGATCGATTACCTGGTCGCGTTCATGCGCTACAGTTGGGATGACCGCTTCGAGATGCCGCCGGAAGCGCTCAAGCCGCTCTTCCCGCCGCTGGCGGAGGGCGAGATTCCATCCTATGAAGTGCACATCGCGCCCATCGTGAAGCGCTACTGCATCTCCTGCCACCGCGAAGGCAAAGAGAACCGCAACTACCTGATGGACACCTACGACAACATTATTAACTCCGGCGACGAGAAACCGGTCGTGGAAGCCGGCGACCTGGAGAGCATCCTGCTCACCACCCTGCAGGGGACGCCTGTCATGGACCCCAACGACCCGACCGTGGAATTGGTCTCGCAGATGCCGCCCAACAAGCTGCTCAAGGAGAGCATCATCGACGTGTTCGTCCGCTGGGTGATGGCCGGCATGCCCAATACCGCCGCCGACGCGGCTCTCATCCCGACGCCCACGCCGGTGCCCACAGCGACGCCTTGATCTTATTTTCTGCCATTGCTTCGCCCTTAGCGGGGCTCGCAATGACAGCAGAAACATAGATTTTATGAAGCAACACAACGTCCCGAAGAGTCTCAATCTTCGGGACGTTGTTTGATCAGCTTACTACTCTCAAGTCTCTAACATCTATTCATCCAGACCTTACGGATTTGCATCACGGGCACAGCGAAAACTGATGAAAGGGTATCCGTACGTTGGATCGTACGCGTCGCGGGAGGAAGAACGAATTTCAGTAATGTCACTGCTCCATGAGCCGCCCCGCAGCACTCAAAAAGTACCGCTTAATGGTCCCTGTGGACTTTCCGCCGGCGAGTCTTGGTAATAATCCGCATCATACCAGTCATTGACCCACTCCCAAACATTACCCGCCATGTCATACATCCCGTGGGGGCTTATGCCGCTTTCGTAATTGCCCACTTCGGTTATATCGCCGGTGCAGCCTCCGTAATTAGCATATGTACAATTTATTCCATTTCCCCAGGGATAAGTTCTGCCATCCGTGCCCCGTGCGGCTTTTTCCCACTCGGCTTCGCTGGGTAACCTCGCCCCACGCCATTCGCAGTAGTTTTTCGCCTGACTCCAATCCACGTAAATGACAGGATAGTTTAAGTAAATGGAGTTGCGATAATAATTTGATTGAGAATGAGAACCGGTGTAATGCGGCGGTTTGCAACCTCCTGTATCTGCGCAAGTCGCGTAAAGCGCGTTGGTCACTTCGTAGATATCCATGTAATAGTCGTCCAAAGTTACTGAATGAACAGGATTTTCATAGGAAATAAGGCTGTCGCTGCCCATCATAAATGATCCTGCAGACACCAAGCGCATGACAACTCCCTTAGAATCGATGATCTCCTCAGGCAGTTCGACGGCAGGAATATTTACTTGAGTTGGGCTCGACGTGTTGGTAGGTGTTAGGCTTGTCAGCCAAGTAGGATTCGTGGTGATTACAGCTGTAGCATCTGAGAAGGTTGTGGGTGTCGCCCTTGACACTAGCGAAGCAGGGATATTCTTTTCCGGTTGAACAATTCCACAACCGCCCACCAAGACGGTAACAACCAGGCTAATGAAGCCTGTTCTCCAATAATGCCCTATGTTTTGTCCTGAACGGTCGACCATAGAATAAGCCCTTTATTCGCGATGAAGGTCACCGGAATGGATTTGACCCATTTTACATCTTGTTGAGAAGTAAAAACAACAGAGAAAACAAAAAGAGCGGCGCGTCTCCGCAACCGCTCTCACTGCTTTCCATTCGCTACTCTCCACTCTCTAATTACATGTGTTTTATGATCGCATCCCCGAACTCGGAACACTTCACCTCGACGGCGTGTTCCATCAGGCGGGCGAAATCGTAGGTGACGGTCTTGGCAGCGACGGCGCCTTCCATCCCCTTGATGATCAGGTCCGCCGCCTCGGTCCAGCCCATGTAGCGCAGCATCATCTCGCCGGAGAGCAGCACCGAGCCGGGGTTGACCTTGTCGAGGTCGGCGTACTTGGGCGCGGTGCCGTGCGTCGCCTCGAAGATGGCGTGCCCGGTCTCGTAGTTGATGTTGGCGCCGGGCGCGATGCCGATTCCCCCCACCTGTGCGGCGATGGCATCTGATATGTAGTCGCCGTTCAGATTCATGGTGGCGATGACGTCGTAATCGCGCGGGCGGATGAGCACGAACTGCAGGCTCACGTCGGCGATGGAATCCTTGACGAGCAGTTTCTTCTTCCACTGACCGCTGCCGTGCGTGTCCCAAATCTTCAGCGCCTCTTCCACCTCACGCTTGATGTCGTTCTGCTGGTCGGGTGACATCATGTCAAAGCCGGGGTCGATCATCTTGGCGTTGTCTTCCACGCTCAGGTCCGGGTTGGCTTCCTTGTTGCCCAGGATCCAGCTCTCGCGTTCGGTGACGATCTGGTCACGGAACTCGCGCTTGGCGAGCGCGTAGCCCCAGTCCTTGAAGGCGCCTTCGGTGTATTTCATGATATTGCCCTTGTGGACCAGATTCACATTTTTACGCTTGTTCTCCAGCGCCCACTTGATCGTCGCGCGGACAAGGCGCTCAGTGCCTTCCACCGAGATGGGTTTCACGCCGATGGCCGACGTATCGGGGAAGCGGATCTTGGCGTAGTCCTTGGGGAACGCGCCTTTGAACAATTCCATGAACTTCTTGTTGTCCTCCGAACCGTAGGGAAACTCGAGGCCGGTGTAGATGTCCTCGGTGTTCTCGCGGAAGACCACCATGCTGACGTATTCCGGGTGCTTCATGGGCGAGGGTACGCCGGTAAAGTAGCGGATCGGGCGCATGCAGACGTACAGGTCCAGCAATTGGCGCAGCGCCACGTTCAGTGAGCGGATGCCTCCGCCGATCGGGGTGGTCAGCGGGCCTTTGATTCCGACCAGGAATTCCTTGAAGGCTTGCTCGGTCTCATCAGGCAAGCCAGCTTTGGAACATCTTGAATGATTTCTCACCCGCGTAGACTTCCATCCAGTGAATTTTCCGCTTGCCCTTGTAGGCTTTCTCCACCGCCGCGTCGATCACCCGCACCGACGCGCGCCAGATGTCGCGCCCCGTGCCGTCTCCCTCGACGAACGGAATGATGGGATTATCCGGGACCTGAAGCTTCCCATCCTTGATGCTGATCTTTGCCCCGCCTTCGGGGACCGTAACGTTCTGGTATGCCATGCTTGCTCCTCGTTTGGTGAATATCAGGTTGGGATTATAGCATCGGGTCAGGCTTCGATGAAGTGACAATTGTCATAAGCCTATCGTGTTTGTCCAATTCAGTGCAAATTCACCACAACCCCGCAAAGAGCACGGGGCAAGCGGGCACAAAGAACACAAAGGCGGGCAATGAACTTTGCCTTTTGCCCCATGCGTTGGACGGCGAGTATACAGGCTGTCCACTTTTTTACCAGGGCACTTGAGCACACCTATGCTATAATGAAATAAATGTTCTACGGCATTTGCATCACAAGGGGATTTAGTCAATGAAACACTTCCGTGTTCAAGACAGATATTTCATTTTGCGCGCAAACAAAGCGCGTTAGCTCAAAAGTCCATGGCTGGAAAATCCACCCCCCACCCTCCAAAGGCAAGGCGCCCCAGGGAAAACCGGCGGCGAAGCCCTCGCGCAGGAAATCCTCCTCCAAGCCGGAAAATCTTCCGCCGCTGCTGCCCAAGATTTCGCCTGAACGCAAGATCGACATCATCGGCGGCGTCATGGCGCTGGTGGGCATACTCACCCTGCTGGCGCTGGTCTCGGCCAACCGCAGTTCACTCACCGACGGCTGGGTTTACATCCTGAGCTACCTGCTTGGCTGGGGAAGTTACCTGCTGCCCATCGCGTTGATCGTGGTCGGCGGCTGGCTGGTGCTGCGCAAGATTGACCGCATCCCCTCGCCCTCGGCCGAGCGGCTGACCGGCGTCATCCTCATGTATGTCTTCATTCTGACCTTCCTGCAGCTTGTCGCAGGCAACCCCGCCCCGTCCACCGGGGATGGCGGCGGTTACATCGGCAGCCTCTTCTACCGTTTACTTGACACGCTGCTCGGCAAAGCGGGCGCGGTGGTGGTGCTCATCGCGTGGTTCCTCATCGCGCTCATCATGACCCTTGATGTCTCGATGCAGCAACTCTATGACTTCTACGCGCCTCGTGTCCAGAGATTTTACCAGCGTATTCTCGTACAATTCGGGAAGAAACCCGCCCCGGAAAAATCCGAATTCAACGGGGACTTCACGCCCATCAACCGTTCCACCCTGCCCAAAGCGGACCAGACTCCGCCTGAGCCTGCCGCTCCACCTCTGCCGGTCCATGCCGTCCCGAAGGTGGGGCAGGCTGCCCTGGCTGCACCCGGCGCGCCGATCGAGTGGAGGCTGCCGGCCATCCGCGAGATCCTCGAGCCGGGCTCCGCGCCCAGCAAGAGCGAGGAGTTCATCGAATCCCGCGCGCGGCTGATCGAGGAGACGCTGGCCTCCTTCGGCGCGCCGGCCCAGGTGATCGAGATCAACGAGGGGCCGACCGTCACCCAGTTTGGCGTGGAACCGCTGTTCCTCGAGTCGCGGCAGGGACGCACGCGCGTGCGCGTCAGCAAGATCGTCGCGCTGGCGGATGACCTCGCGCTGGTGCTGGCCGCGCCGCGCATCCGCATCCAGGCGCCGGTGCCGGGACGCAATTACGTCGGCATCGAAGTGCCCAACGAGGAGATGGCGCTGGTCGCCCTGCGCGACATCATGGAAGGCGAGACCTTCCAGCGCGGCAAAAAGCCGCTCAGCCTGGCGCTCGGCAAGGACGTCTCCGGGCATCCCGTTGGCGCAGACCTGACCTCGATGCCGCACCTGCTCATCGCCGGCACGACCGGCTCGGGCAAGTCGGTGTGCGTCAATTCCATCCTCACCTGCCTCTTGATCAGCAACTCACCCGACGACCTGCGCCTGATCCTGGTGGACCCGAAGCGCGTCGAGCTGACGGGTTACAACGGCATCCCGCACCTGCTGGCGCCGGTGGTGGTCGAGATGGAACGGGTGGTCGGCGCGCTGCAGTGGATGCTGCGCGAAATGGACAAGCGCTATCACGAGTTCGCCCAGGTTGGCGCGCGCAACATCCAGGATTACAACGCGCGCATGAAGCAGCAGGGCGGCAAGAAGATTCCCTACCTGGTGGTGGTGATCGACGAACTGGCTGACCTGATGCTCATGGCTCCCGACGAGACCGAGCGCACCATCACGCGCCTGGCGCAGCTCGCGCGCGCCACCGGTATTCACATGATCCTCGCCACCCAGCGTCCCTCGGTGGACGTGGTCACCGGCCTGATCAAGGCCAACTTCCCGGCGCGCATCGCCTTTGCGGTGGCGTCCAACACCGACAGCCGCGTCATCCTCGACCAGCCCGGCGCGGAACGCCTGCTCGGGCGCGGCGACATGCTCTACCAGGCGCCTGACGCCCCGGCGCCCTCCCGCCTGCAAGGCGTGTTCGTCTCCGACAGCGAGATCCACCGCCTGGTCGAGTTCTGGCGTGCGCAGAATCCGCACGGCATGCCCATCCCCTCCAGCGGGCCCGTCGACGTGATGCCGAGCGGTGTGCCGTTGAAGCAGGTCCCCATGTTCGAGGACATGACCCCGGAAGACGATGGCGACCCGCTAATGAAGGAAGCCATTGACCTGGTACGCCGCGAAGGCCGCGCCTCGGTCTCCATGCTGCAGCGCCGCCTGCGCATCGGCTACACCCGCGCCGCCCGTCTGGTGGATGAGATGGAAGAAAAGAAGATTGTGGGTCCCCCGCAGGATGCGACCGGCGTGCGCCCGATTCTGGATTACGGTCCCGCCGCACCGCCGAAGGAAGATTGAAATTTATTGGGGCAGATTTGCGAATCTGCCCCTTATTTATTGTTTTCTTTTAGCCAGGTCAGTGTCTCCGCCTGGGCTTTCTCAAGCGAAACAATTGGCCGGTAACCCAACTCGCGCGCGGCCTTATCGTGCGAGAAGTAAAAATCCACGCAGGTGGAAGCAACCACATAGCGTGTGAGAGTCGGAGTCGATGGGCCGATTCCCAGCCGGGCGGCTGTTTCCATCAGGATCGCCAGCAAATACGCCACACGGTAGGGGATGCGGGTCTTCGCCGGCGGGAATCCGAACGCGGCCAGGTAGGGCGTGAAAAAGTCGAAGAAGTTTCCTGCCGGATGGTCGCCGATGAAGTACGCCTGCCCGGCGGCTGGGCCATCCAGCGCCTCAGCAGCCAGGATGTGCGCATGCACTACATTGGCCACGTACACATGCCCGAATTTGGCAGAGCCATCCCCCAGGCGGATGTTCTGCCCGGAGCGGGCTGCTTTTAGAATGGACGGCAGACGATGACGGTCGCCCGGACCGTAGATGCCGGCGGTGCGCAGGGCGCAGGTCCGTAATCCATGCTGCCCGTTGGCAGCCAGAACATCCCGTTCAGCCAGCATTTTGGTATGACCGTAATGGTCCAGATGGTTGGCCGGATAAGGCAGGGATTCGTCTCCATTTGCAATGGGATGCCCGTCAAAAATTACATCGATCGAGCTGGTATAAACCAGCTTTGGCACGCCCAATTCCTGACAGGCGGAAATCACATTGCGGTTGCCTTCGACATTGACCGCGTACAGCCGGTCCTTGCTGCGCGGTCCCCAATCCACCAGCGAAGCCGTTTGAAAGACAGTATCCGCCCCCGCACAGGCTTCGCGCACCTGAGCCTCGTTCCGCAGGTCGCCTATGTGTGTTGGAATGGAGGGGTCCGGGTGCGGAAGCAAATCAAAGACGCGGGCATTCACGCCGCGCTTATTTAACTCCGCAGCCAATGCGGCGCCAAGAAATCCCGCTCCACCAATCACCAATACATTATTCATTAAGTTCCTTACTTTCAGGGCATATATAACCCGCCGGTGGACTCCATCCAGTCGGCGATTTTTTCGACCGCACGTGGGATGTTGTTGTCGGAGATATCCAGGTCAAGACGGGGCAGGAGCGACTCACTCACCAGCCGCTGCATCAATTCCTGTTCGCGCACAAAAAGCGAAAGGTCGTCATATTGATCCGGTTTGCCCGAGACCTTGAGCCGCTCCTCGCGAGCGGCGGCAAATGATTCAGGAGTCCGGTTCAAGAAGACGAGACGGAAGTTAAGCGGCAGCAGGCGTTCCTCCAACCAGCGGAAGTCATAATCCTTCCCGTGGGTCTGCAGTTGGTAGGCGCGCGTGGAGATGTGGAAGCGGTCCACGATCCATGAATAATATTTTTGCAGCTCGAACAGGCGCAGCCACGTGGCGTACGTCTCCATGGCCAGCGATTCTTCTTGCGGCTCAAAGTTGATCAGCCCGCGGCCCCAGGGGAAGTTGGTAAAAGCG
This sequence comes from uncultured Chloroflexia bacterium, assembly GCA_963709295.1. Classification (GTDB taxonomy): domain Bacteria; phylum Chloroflexota; class Anaerolineae; order Anaerolineales; family Villigracilaceae; genus JBGPQJ01. Next base: position 998,316 of record CAVPVW010000008.1, read on the forward strand.
CACCACTCCCCCGAGATGAGCGGGGAATGGTAGCGGTATTTGCGCGGCCCGACGATGCGCGAATGCTCGTTGAGCGCAAAGGCGACCTCGGTCTTGAAGGTCAGCCGCGTGCCTTCGAGAATGATTTTGGGCGTGAGTTTGTTTCCCACAATTATGGCGCTGTTGTTGGGGTTGGTGTGTCGGTTGGAGTGTCTGCGATCGTGGCAGTTGCCGTTGCAGTAGCTCCCGTCGTGGCAGAGGCGGTTGGTGTCATCGTTTTCGTTGCCGGCGTGATTGTGCCGGTTTTCGTCACGGTGACGGTGGTGGTGCCGCTGCCCAGGTTGATGATCACATACAACTCGTCGCCAAAGAATACACCCCCAGCGGTGGACATGCGCCAGTTGCCTCGCACCGAGCCAGTCTTGTTCGGCGCGGTCATGGGGATGGAGATGTCGATTTCCGCACCCGGGGCCACGCTCTGCCCCAGCGTCTTGGCAGTTCCGCCCATGGCCTCGCCGCCGGTGGAGGCCAGCTTGAAGTCGGCTTCCCAGGCACAGGTGCCCGAGTTGCGGACCTTCCAGGTCTTGGTAAACGTCTGGCCGGGGACCATCGCCGTGTTATCCGGGATGGTCACATCCTGTCTGAAGATCAGGCCGTAACAGGAGGCCGTAGGGGCCACGCCGCCCGATGGCGCAGCCGGGGTGCCGCGCGTGGGGGTTAAGGACTGGGTGGGCGTCAAGGTAGCTGGTCGGCGTCTCGGTCGGCTGGAGGAAGGCGGTCTGGGTCAGGCCGGCGGCAAAGGTGCTCACTGCTTCGGTCTGGATCGGGGCCTCGTCGATGGTCGGGGTCGGCTCGGGGGTGCTGGCGCCGCAGGCTGTCAGAGACAGGATGCTAACCAGCGCGAGGACAATAAACAAAATTGGAGAGATGTTTTTATTCATTTTTTCCTTTCAGCTCAATCACTAACCCATTGCAAGAACCGATATTTTATTTTTATCAAGCGCTATCCTCCAGGAACACGCCTGGATATTAGGGTAGGCAATAATTATACGGAGATTCTTAACGGGAATATGAGAAAACTCACCCTGCGTGTAACCAGATACAGTGAGGACGATTGTACTTCAAAAGGCAATTGGCAGGCCTGGGGTGGTTTACCCCAGGAGATAGAGCATCACGATGGAGCCGATGTACATTGCCACCAGCGCGATGCCGTCCCATGAGATGCGGGCAGGCCGTTTGGGCGACATGCGAACCATCAGGCTGACGATGACCACGCCGGTCATCATCATGGCCATCACCGCAGTAAAGCCGTTGGCATCAGTGAGCGAAGCCCAGAAATTGGCGCTCCCGTCAGCCATGTCATAAACAGACAGGATGGCGATGTTGAACAGGTTTGAGCCGAGAACATTGGCAATGGCCATGTCGATCGCGCCGATACGGATGGCAGCCAGGCTGGATGCGATCTCCGGCAGCGACGTGGACGTCGCCAGGAACAGACTGCCAACAAAGCTGGCTGAAAGGCCTGTGGTGGCTGCGATTCGGTCGCCAATAAAGGAAAGCCAGATTCCCAATCCCACCACAGCGATGGCGCTGAAGATGAACACCAGCCAGGCTTTACGCGCGCTGATGTGGGCATAATCGCCGGCCTGGGATTCCTGGTCAAGCACTTCCGTATGGCGTGCCTGTTCCACTGTGGAGATCAAACGCCCGCCGAGCGCGTAAATGGCCAGGACCGAGAAGCTGAGCAGGCTGAAACCAGGGATGCCCACGCCGCTATACTGAGCTCCGACCAGCACCCCCACCGCCACCATACCAAGTAGGAGGACGCCGAGTCCGCTGGACAGGATATGCCCGTCGTGGGCCTTGGCAAGTATCCTCCCCGGCTGGTAGGCCAGGTCCATCATGGCGATCAATGCCAGGTTGAACAGGCACGAACCCAATACAGCGCCTGCCGCCAGGTTGGGCTGATTAAGCCAGGCGACCGCCGAAATTCCCGAAGCCAGCTCCGGTAGCGATGTGACTCCCGCGATGAGGATGGCTCCCACCCAGGCGCGTCCCAACCCGGTCTTGTCGGCCAGCACATCGCCGTACTTTGAAAGCAGGGTTGCTGCCCAGATGATCAACCCGGCGCAGACAATGAACTCAATCCAAGGCATTATCCTCTCCTTCCCGGATTAATTATAGCCTTATTGCCCCCCTCCGCCGCGCCCCCCGCTGTTTTATGGTATGATTTTCCCAATAAAGGTACCCGACATGGACGATAAAATCACTATTATTGAAGGTCCGCCTCCTGTTTTTGAGCCAGTCCAGGACGGCTGGGCCATCAGCCTGAACGAGGGACCGGCTCTCTCCATCACGGTGCTCACCCGCATGCGGACGTTCAACGGACCCGCGCTGGTGGAGCGCTGCTACCGCGCCTGGCGCAGTCAGGCGCCCATTCACCTGCATTACCGTAACGACATGGGGCTGGAAGAACAGACGCCCATCGTCGCCGCCCGAGCTGTTGAAACAGACGACGGGCACATGCTGCTGCTGTGGCTTAACTTCGACCGCGACAAGGTCGAGTTCGAGTTCGGCAACGACGACAACGACGAAGACGAAGCGGAAGAATAAATCACAAGGGCGGCCGGAAGGGTCGCCCTTGAGGTAGATAGCATGTCTCCTTTGAGATCTGACGCGAACGACGGAATCCTGACCCTGACGATCGACCACCCGAAGGCCAACGCACTCACCCTGGATTTGCTCGGCGAGCTGCAAGCGGCCTTCAAGCAGGCGGCGCGCGACGATGTGACTCGCGTCATCATCCTGACCGGGGCGGGACGCATCTTCGGCGCGGGACAGGATATCGAGGAGATCAAGTCTCACGGCGGGGAACTCTCGTTCCGCGAGCACCTGCTCAAGACGTACAATCCGTTGGTGCTGCAGATGCGCCAGATCGAGAAGCCGGTCATCGCCGCGGTCAACGGACCCTGCGCCGGCGCCTCGCTGGGAATCGCCCTCGCCTGCGACCTGCGCCTCGCGGTGCCGGAGGCCTGGTTTAAGGTGGGCTTTACGGGCATTGGGCTTGTGCCGGATTCGGCGGTCTCGCTGCTGCTGCCGGCGCAGATCGGGCTGGGACGCGCGACCGAATTTGCCCTGACCAATGACCCGATTTCAGCGGAGCAAGCCCTCACCTGGGGGCTGGTCAACCACGTCGTCCCGGCGGAGTCGCTGATGGCAGAGGCCACTTCCCTGGCTGCCCGACTCGCCTCCGGCCCGCGGACTGCCTACGCCCTCACAAAGCGCGCCTTCAACAAGGCCGTGCTGCCCAATCTCGAATCCGTGCTGGATTACGAAGCGCATCTGCAGGAAATTGCCGGTCACAGCGCGGACCACAAGGAAGGCGTGGCGGCATTCATTGAAAAACGCCCGCCGAAGTTTTCGTAATCTTCAAACCCTCACCACAAAGTACACAAAGAAAATATTTCAAGATTCATGAACGTCCATCAGCCGCCCGGATATACCTTATGAACTACGAACCCGTCATTGGCATCGAAGTCCACGCCGAGCTGCAGACTCAATCGAAGATATTCTGCGGCTGCCGCGTGGTCGATTCGACCCAGGCCGCGCCGAACACCGCCGTGTGCCCGGTGTGCGCCGGCCTGCCGGGGACGCTGCCCGTGCTCAACCAGAAGGCGGTCGAGTTTGGGTTGCGGGTGGCGCTGGCGCTGGAGTGCGAGATTCAACAAACCAGCATCTTCGCGCGCAAGAATTATTTCTACCCCGACCTGCCCAAGGGCTACCAGATCTCACAATACGAGCAGCCGCTGGCGGTCAACGGGAAGCTGACCATCCTGACCCCCGCCGGCGAGAAGACCATCCGCATCCGGCGCGTGCACCTCGAGGAGGACACCGGCAAGCTGACTCACGTTCAGCAGGACGAGCAGGCGTATTCGTTGGTGGACCTCAACCGCGCCGGCGTGCCGCTGCTTGAGATCGTCACCGAGCCGGACTTCCGCTCGGCGGAGGACGTGCGTCTCGGCGCGGAAGCCCTGCGCCGGCTGCTGCGCGCCCTCGAGGTGAACTCCGGCGACCTCGAAAAAGGTGTGCTGCGCATCGAGCCCAACATTTCCGTGCGCCCGGCGGGGACGGAGCCCCTCGGCACCAAGGTCGAGATCAAGAACCTCAACTCCTTCCGCGCCCTCGAGCGCGGCGTGGCCTGCGAGATCACCCGGCACATCGAGGTTTTGGAGGCCGGCGGGACGGTAATTCAGGAAACCGTCGGGTGGGACGAAGCGGCGCAAGCGACCTTCAGCCAGCGCACGAAAGAAGACGCCCACGATTACCGCTACTTCCCCGAACCGGACCTGCCGCCGCTGGTCGTTGACGACGCGTGGATCGAACTCGGTGCGCGCCTCCCTGCCCGAGCTGCCACTGGCGCGTTACCGCCGCTTCGTCAGCCAGCACGGACTGCCTGCCGCGGATGCTGCTCTACTCGCTGAGGAGAAAGCCACGGGTGATTACTTCGAGCGGGTCGTGGAATCAGGCCCGGCACCGGCGCGCGTCGCTGCGAACTGGATCCTGGGGGAGTTATTTGCCCATCTGAACGAATCAAGCCGGGGCATCGACACATGTCCCGTATCCCCCGAAGCACTGGCGGAATTGCTGGGCATGGTCAATTCAGGCCTGATCAATCAGTCCACCGGCAAGGCGGTGTTGGCGGAGATGTTCGCTGGCGGTAAATCTGCAAAAGTGATCGTGGCAGCCGGCGGCTTGGGGCAGGTCTCGGACACGGGTCTGATCGCGGGGGTTGTTGCCGATGTGTTGGCGGAGAGTCCGTCAGAAGTTGCCAGCTACAAGGCGGGCAAGTTGACGGTGGAGAACTTCCTGTTCGGGCAGGTGATGAAAAAAGCCGGGGGTAAAGCCAACCCGCAGGTGGTGCGCGAGGAATTGAAAAAGGCGTTGAAATGAAACTCTCTCCCGCCCAGGTCGAAGTCCTGTTGAATGAAGCGACGGAATCATTTCCGCTGGGGGCATGCCCTACCTGCGAATGTTTCCTTGGTTACGTGGCACAACTCCACGTCGATTCAGATGCCGGCGGCAGGGACCTGCTGCGCAGCTACAAGGTCGAGCGAAACAGCATCCACGGCTGCCTGGGCTGCGACCCGTGCCCGCCGGGGGATCTTTATGCGGCCTACCAGCAGAAAAAGCAGGATTCACTAAAACCATAGGGTGACGCGGCTATTGGCTGTCAAATCACCTCGGTTATTGCTCAAAAAGCTCCTTAATGTCCTGTTTTTTTGTCTGACAAAAGGCGTGAAAGCCAGTGATTTGTTTCATATTGACTCCAATCCCGTTCTCGTGTAACTTTAAAGGGCACGACCTGAGGAAGGTAATCAGAAAGTTATGATCCAGGTGCAGGACATACCAGTGTGCTAAAGCGGGCCTCCCATCCGGAGTGCCCGCTTATATTTTTATACTACTCAACCCCAACAGGAGATCATCATGGCTGAAAAGTTCAACGAATTCGAAATGGCGCAGAAGCAATTCGATGCGGTGGCGAAGCAGCTCAACCTCGACCCGCAGATCGCCGAAGTATTGCGCTGGCCGATGCGCGAGTACCACTTCCGCATCCCGGTGAAAATGGACGACGGCTCGATCAAGGTCTTCGAAGGCTTCCGCGTTCAGCACAACGACGCGCGCGGCCCCAACAAGGGCGGCATCCGCTTCCACTCGTCCGAGACGTTTGACATGGTGCGCGCGCTTGCAACCTGGATGACCTGGAAATGCGCCGTGGCGGACATCCCGCTGGGCGGCGGCAAGGGCGGCATCATCGTCGATCCGGCTGCCTTGTCGGTGGGCGAGAAGGAAAGGCTGTGCCGAGGCTGGGTGCAGAAAATGTGGAAGAACATCGGCATCCGCCAGGACGTCCCCGCGCCTGACGTGGGCACCACCCCGCAGATGATGGGCTGGATGATGGACGAATATTCCAAGCTGGTGGGCGAATACACCCCCGGCGTGTTCACCGGCAAGCCCCTGGGCGGCGGCGGCTCGCTGGGCCGCACCGAAGCCACAGGGTACGGCGTCATCTACACCGTGCGCGAGGCGATGAAGCACCTGGGCATCGACCCGAAGAAATCCGTCGCAGCCATGCAGGGATTCGGCAACGTCACCCAGTACGCCTCCATCGGCTTCATCGAGATGCTGGGCGGCACCGTGGCCTGCGTCTCCTGCTGGGACCGCAACGACAAGTGCGCCTACACCTACAGCAAGGACGGCGGCATTGATCCGCACTTCCTGCTGACCATCACCGACGAATACGGCACCATCGACAAGAAGAAGGCCGAGAAGGCCGGTTACAAGGCCGAAGACGGCGACGCCTGGATCACCAAGGAAGCCGACGTGCTCATGCCCGGCGCGCTCTCGGGCACCGTCAACGCCGAGACCATCAAGAAGATGTCCAAGCGGGTCAAGATCGTGGCGGAGGGCGCCAACGGTCCCTGCACCCCCGAAGCGGACGAGTATTTCAAGAAGAATAACATTTTCGACATCCCCGACTTCCTGTGCAACGCCGGCGGCGTGACCTGCTCGTACTTCGAGTCGGTGCAGAACGACGCCAACTTCTACTGGCCGAAGGAGGAAGTGCTGCAGAAGCTCGACCAGAAGATGACCGTCGCCTTCCACGGCGTGCTCGACATGAGCCTGAAGGAAAAGGTCTACATGCGCGATGCGGCCTATATGGTCGCCATTGACCGCGTGGTCAAGGCCATGCAATTGCGCGGCTGGGTTTAGTTAATCTAGTTGATATAACGAGAACGGGGACGGTTATCCGTCCCCGTTTTTGATTCGGTGTCTGTGCAAAACTTAGACTCCTAGCGAGCCTCGGAATCCCCTGGCGGCATAGTAGGATTCCGCGCCGTTGTGATACACGAAGACATGGTCGTAGCGGCGATCGGCAAAGATGGCGCCGCCGAGTTTTCTAATATCAGCAGGAGTTTTCACCCAACTCGATGTTTTCATATCGAACTCCCCAAGTTTCTGCAGTTCGCGATATTGTTCTTCCGTTAAAATTTCAATGCCCATGGCAGCTGCCATATCCATGGCGGTATCTTTAGGTTTAAATTCCTTCCTTGACTCCAGCGCCTCACCGTCGTAACAAATACTTCTGCGGTCTTTAGGGCTTTCCGCTGAACAATCATTAAAAATGTATTCGCCCGTCTTTTTATCATAACGGACAACATCCGGCTCACCACCGGTTCTCTCCATTTCATTGAGCGACCACAGTTTTTCAGGATTCGCTTCCAATTTTGCCTGTACTTCGGCCCATTTAAAACCTTTATGGCGGTTCATATTTTTCTCAAAACGGGCTTTCAATGCACTGAGCAGTTCTTCACGTTGTTTTGTTTTCAAGTCTTTTGCTTTTTGCATTTCTGTCCTTGCCTTTCTGCCTGTTTCATTGATCCTTGCCAGCCCGACCTTCTATAAAGTCCCCTTCTGGGGATAAGCCCTAAAGGCCTTGGGATGTTCTACCGGTGTAGATTTGGATTTTATGAAAAAAGTATAGCACGCATCCCGTGAAAATCACACGGGACAGGCCCTTGGAAGAGCACCAAGGATGCTTCGCGACCGCAAGTCGAAGACAACGAGAACGGAGACGGTCATCCGTCCCCGTTTTGTGATTATGGAAATCTTCTTTCCAAACTGCTAAACATATTCGACGCTCCCATCTTTCTCCAGCTTTAAAAAATCTTTCAATCTGTCAAAAGTCCCGTAGGTCATGGAGTTGGTGGTCTTCATGTGCGGCGCATCGACGCTTCTGGATAAGACAAACACGGTTTTCATCCGTGCCACTTTTTCAGGAGACGTTCCCTCCAGGACATCCTTATCGCCAGAAGCAGCCACGATTTCTCCCAGCACAAGCACGCCGGCATCATCCTGCCCGCGTCGGTGCGTTTCTTTGTACCAGCATAACCTGCATTCAAAATGAGCCTTGCATTCCACTATGCGCGGCGCTTTTACCGCGATTGAGGGAATGGCGGTCAACCCGGAAGCGAGGATCTCGTCCACGCCGCGCGGATAATGCTCAACAGTCCGCATTGCCTGGGAAACCTGGTCTTCAGAGGGGACGTTGATCACGAACTCTTTTGTGGCTATTACATTCTGTATCGTGTGGTGGGAGGCCCAATCGTAAAAGACAAAGAACTGGGCAAACGCATCCCCAAAGGGCAGTCCCCAGGTGTTCGGCTGGGCATTCGGTATGTCCTGCTCGTCGACCGTGGTGATAATGTATAGCGGGCATGGGATCAGGATGTTGCTGTGGAACCATCCGACAAAATCAGGGAACCCAAGTTCTTCAGGAGGAGCGGGAGGAATGTTGACTTTCATCAGTAACAACTCCTATTTTGATGGTTCGAAAGCTGAGCCATCGCAGATAAAAAAACTGAAGAAAAAGTATAGCACGCAAGACCGAACAAGAAATCAGTTTATTCGTTCAAAAAGCGGATGACTGGCATTGAGCTGCAGCAGATCCCACAAGTTTCCATATAAATCCTCGAAAACGGCGACCAGTCCATACGATTTTTCCTTTGGCGCCCGCATAAATTTGATGCCCTTGGAAACCATCTCGTTATAGTCTCTCCAGAAATCATCGGTATTGAGAAATAGAAATACTCTTCCACCGGTCTGGTTGCCTATAAAAGGTCCCTGTTCTGGCTTTGATGCCCTGGCCAGCAGCAGTGTCGTCCCCGTGGAGCCGGGAGGAGAAACGACTACCCAGCGTTTGTCCTGTTCCGGCTGGTAGGTATCCTCAACCAGCGTAAAGTGAAGTTTGTCTGTGTAAAAAGATATGGCTTCATCATAGTCTCTTACGACTAATGCGATGTGAATGATCGACTGTTTCATAATCACCTTCAAGCCTGCAATTTTATGAAAAAACCCTTGACTCAACCGTTCAACAGGGAAGCGATCGTGGGCAGGTAGGCGTTGAGCGCCCCGGCCATCCCGTCCAGGAAAACCCCGACGCCGATGGTCGCCAGGACCAAGCCCATGATGCGCGAGATGGCATTGATCCCGCTGTGCCCCAGCTTTCTCTCAATGGCATCCCCCGAAAGGAACATGAAGTAGTTAATGAGGATAATGATGAAGAAGGCGAGGATGGTCGCAACTATCCCTTCGAATCCGCTCGAGGCGGAAAGGACAATGGTGGCCGAGATGGTGCCTCCTCCTGCCAGAATGGGGATGCCCAGCGGAGATACGGCCTTGTCGAGTTCCTGTTCCAGCGAATGCTTTATGTCGCTGTCGCTGGCCGCCTCGGCTCCATGCGATTGTCCGCTGACCATCTGGTAGCCGATCATGAAGACAAGGAATCCGGCCGCCAACTGGAAGGCGGGCAGGGTCAGCCCGAAAAGCAAGCCGATAAATTTGCCTGCCACCGCCATCACGGTCACAATCACGAAGGCAGTGATGGCGGCCCGGCGCGCGACCGCTTTTTTGGTGGGGACGTCATCGCCGGCTGTCATGCTGACGAAGATGGGCGTGTTGGCAAAGGGGTTGCACATCGCGAAGAAGGCTGCGACTGCGGTGACTAATAATCCGGCAAACGTTGTAGGGTCCATTTAACATTTCCTCCTGTAATTATTACTGCGTCAAGAGGAGATAGTATAGCAGTGACGCCAGCCATGGGCAACAAGAACGGGGACGGTCACCCGTCCCCGTTTTGATTCTAAAAACCGGGCAGGCCAGCCCCTAAAGGGTGCTCCCCCTTCGCTTTTCGCTTCGGGGACAGGTCGCTAAGACCCACGCCTGGCAAGCCTTGTTTTTAAAAATGGATTACCCCGCAACAGCACGAGGTCTTACTTCGCGCTCAAGACGATTTCCAAGCGAATCCATCGTCACATCCAGATCGTACTCAGCTTGTAAACCAAGCCAGAATTGTGCAGAGACACCGAAATAACGAGATAAACGCAAGGCCGTATCAGCGGTTACGCTGCGTGCTCCCAATACAATTTCGTTTATGCGACGTGCGTCTACGCCAATATCAATAGCAAGCCGATTTTGACTTAACTTCATTGGTTTCAAAAACTCTTCCAGCAAAACTTCGCCAGGGTGGATTGGATTTAATTTATCAGACATTTTTACCTGCCAATCTAGTGATAATCGGCTATTTCGACATTATAAGCGTCTCTGTCTTTCCATCGAAAACAAACACGCCATTGGTCGTTGATACGAATGCTCCATTGACCCGCTCTGTTGCCGCTCAGTTTTTCCAACCGATTGGCGGGCGGCACACGCAAGTCGTTGATGGAGACTGCATTGTTTATCATGCGTAACTTGCGTAAAGCAACTTGCTGAATGTTCGACGGCAATTTTCGAGAGCGTTGTCGGTGGTAAATCTTTTCAGTTTCGCCATCGTTGAAGGTTTTTATCACGACTTTATTTTATAGTGTTACGCACTAAGTGTCAAGCGCCCAGGTTCTGCTTTTTCAATTTTGGATTTGGAGCGAAGCCAGTCACTGGGGGTTATCCCCCGCGGGGGACTTTCCCACCGCAGAATAAAACACGATGAGAAAATTATAGCTTGATGCAAACGGGGACAGTCATCTATCCCCGCATTTTCATCGCATGCGTGGTTTATAATGTCCCTCTGATGTCCACCGGTATCCTCTCGCGACGCGATTTCCTCAAACTGTCCGGCGCAGCCCTGCTGGCTGCGCTGGCCTACGAGCTGCGGCTCGAAACCGTCCGCGCTGCCCCGGTGCCCTTCCAGGGACGAGTGCAGGCCGGCAGCCTGGTGGTGCGGGACGCCCCGGCCTTCAGCGGCCGCAAGCTGCGCTCCTTCAAACGCGACACCCTGTTCGATGTGCTGGAGATCGTCCATGGCGGGGTCGAAGAGGATCACAACCGGCGCTGGTACCGCGTGGGCGAACAGTCCTACGTCTATTCGGGCTGGGTCCAGACGGTCAGCACGACCAAGAACCCCCTCGTGACGGAGATTCCTGAGAACGGGGTCCTGGGCGAGATCACCGCCCCATACGTCCACTCGTCCTACGGCATCAACGGCCGGCCCACCCCGGGTCCGCGCTTGTATTTTGCTTCCTGCCATTGGATCACCGCCCTGGTGACCGACAAGCGCGACGGCAGCTTGTGGTATAAGGTCCGCGATGAGGCCATCCGGGCCTCCTACTACATCCCGACATCCTGGGTGCGCATCTACTCCGCCGAGGAACTGGCTCCGCTTTCCCCGCAGGTCCCCGAGGACAACAAGCACATCGAGGTCAACCTGGACCGGCAGCTCCTGCTCGCCTACGAGGAGGGCGTACCAGTCTACGCCGCGCGTGTTTCCACCGGCGAGAAGAACTATGAGACACCTACCGGCTGGTTCCGCACCTTCCACAAACGCCCCACCTATCACATGTTCGGCGGCGCTGATGAGGCCTCTCTCTTCGACCTGCCCGGCACTCCCTGGGACACCTACATCACCGACAACGGCGTGGCCTTCCATGGCACCTACTGGCACAACGACTTCGGCCATCCGCACAGCCACGGCTGCATAAACATGCGCCCGGAGGATGCCCGGTGGATCTTCCGCTGGACACTGCCCACGGTCCCTCCGGACCAGAATTTGGTGTTCAAACCCGGCACCGGCACCCGTGTGCTGGTCACCCAGTCTTGATCTTCATCACCTTGAATGAACGCGAACAGGGACGGTCGTCCGTCCCCGTTTTGATTCCGATTGGAACCCGCAGCAATAGTAAGATATAATTGACAAAATGTAATATATGTCTTACAATATGGGTTGGAGTAAAGGACTCAAGGAGATGGCTTTATGGATGAAATCATTATAGAAAACCGAGTAAAACTGGCCCGTGTTGAAAAAGGGTTGACGCAAGAGGAACTGGCTGACCTGGTCGGTGTAACCCGCCAAACAATCCTTTTGATTGAAGCCGGAAAGTACAACCCCACCCTCAAATTATGTTTGCTGATAAAAAAAGCGACCGGCAAAAACCTGGATGAATTGTTCTGGATCAAAGGAGAGAAATAAAATGAAAAACACATTTGTTGATGAACGCACAGAGCACATCAATGGGCTCGTTTCATTCATCTGTTTGATGCTCACTCAACTAGCTCTTGTAGGCGTGATCGTGTACAAGCGTTATTTCCTGGGGCTGCCGCCTGAAGTATACGCCGAAATCACCTGGATCGCAGGCCTTTCGATGGCGGGTTATTGGGCGCTGCGCCTGTACCTGAGCGGCATCCTTCCGGTGATCTCGCTCAGGAAGATGCTGATCATCTACACCGTACTGGTGGCGTTTATATTCATCCCGACCTATCTCATCCATGGCTGGCCGGCCTCAGAGAACTGGTACGAGGTACTCTATCCATTCATCGGGGTGGCCGTTATTTTGGGGTTTTACTCCCTGGTGGCTTATCTCGGTAAACGCCGGCTCGAGCAGATGGCTGCACAATGAGGTGCTTTCTGCCGCCACGGAGTTAAAGCGAACGGGGACGGATGACCGTCCCCGTTCTGATTCTGAAAAAATTCGCGGCTAGTACTGCACATCCTCCACGGTCTGGTTGTAGATCTTCCAGACGCCATCGTCCGGCCGCAGGATCATCATCCCGATGACGATGTTGTTGCGGAAGTCCGGTCCGGCGCGCTTGCGGGTCAACAGCGAGAAATGGATCTTCGCCTCGTTCGACGTCAGGCTGGTCACCGTCAGGTCGTAGAATTCGAAATTCAGGTCGTAGGTGGCAAACATTTCCTTCAGGGTATCTTCGGTCCGGTTATACAGCGGGCTGTTGGGATGGATCGTCGCCATGTAGGCCTCAAGATCCTCGTTAACGCCCGCCTTTGCGTTCGTGTGCAGAACATCGAAGAGCTGCTGATTCGTCGGTGTTGGCTGTGACGATCCCAGTGAGGATAATCCGCCCGAGGAAACGATACCTATTCCTCCCACTGTCAGGCAACACATCACGATCAACACTCCTGCCAGAACGAACATCCATGTGGAGGACTTGGATTTCGATTTTGGGAGGTTGACCGGGGCTGCAGATGGATGGCTTGCCGATTGAGCCCGGGGAGTTTTGGGCTGAGAGGCCGCCGGTTGGCTGGCAGGTTTTACAGGCGGGTTTTCGGGCGGCAGGGCTTGCAGCTCGGAGAGTTTCTGTCTGGCATAGACATGATTCGGGTCGATCTGCAGCACACGCTCATAGCAGCGGATGGCATCCGAGCGCGATTCGACAACATAAGCGCCCAGCAGCCAGGCATCCAGATTGTTTGGTTCCTGTTTCAGCAGCTGCTTCAACAGCGTGCGGGCAGTCGCAAAATCCTTCTGTTTTGCGGCGGCCACAGCCTGGTCGAATAAATTTTGGTTATCGGTCATAAGTTTTTCCCCTGTGCATGCAGTGCATAACCAAAAGCAGTATTTTCCTTTTTATACCCCCAGATGGCGCGGATGAGCTTCCGGTTTGCAAAATTGTATGCCCGCGCAAGCAGGTGGTAACAAAAATAGGAACAGCCTGTCGCTCAAGCTTGCTTGAACACGCGAAGAGTAGCTCCTGATACTTTTAACTCTTCATCAGTCAAGGCTCGAAATTGCGAAGCGAGTTTGTGTTTTGGAAGTGGTACGACTTCCCATTCTGTTTTCTCAACCACCTCGACTTTAAATCCCTGCTCTTCAATTAACTTCATCATTTCGCTCAGGCGAATACGATTTGTATAGAAGCCGGAGGACGGCGCAAACCAATCCGCCTCCCAGTTACGGTCGCTGAAACGCAGGTTATTGAGGGATTTCTCTAAATGGTCCTTGAAATCCACCACATGAGTACTAACTCCGCCGGGTTTCATGATGCGCCAGAGTTCTTTGAAAGTTTCAGCAAACTGGTGTTTTCGGACATGCTCGAGTACCGCCTGAGAGAAAACAAGGTCCACGCTGTTATCGGGGAGTTCTTTGAGGGAACTCAACCCGAAGGTGATGTATTGGGAATTTAGAATCCTCAACATGGACATCACGGAATCGCAGTGGTCAAGGATGGGGCAGGGCAGTCCTTCTTTGGCGAGCCAGTGTGCCAAACTTTTATAGGTCTCGATATCCGGCAATGCAAAATCGCCGACATCTACCAAAAGTGAGCGCTCAAAGCCGTGAGATTTTGCAAGCAAGGCAGTAAACAGAGATTCGCCTGGTCCGAGTTCCAGCACTGTTTTGTTGGAATTCTTTTCCTTTTCCAGCAACCCGGCGTGGGTCAGATGACCGGTAAACACCTTTAGTGCATAGGAGTAATCCTGCATATAGCCATGCTTGAATATTCCAAGCTTATTTCTTGTCTTGTGTGACAACGGAATCCGGGCAATGATGACTTTAATTGGAATTTTTATATACCAGCGCAATCTTGAACCTGCTGTCATTAACAAGACCTTTCAGAAAAGTACATAGTGGATGGAGCTGATCAGTAGCTGGAAGTATAACATCCGAGCTACGCAATATTCTGCCTATTCCCCCTGGATGTACTCGAGATACCTGTTCACCACCCTGAAACCGATCAATTCGTAGAGCCGCAGCGCAGGGGCATTGGAGACCCCCGTGGAAACGCACACGCGGTCCATGCCGTGCGCCTGCATCCGGCGCAGACTTTCGACGAGCGCCGCGCGGGTCAACCCCTGCCGGCGGTAGGCCTGCCGCGCGCCGACCGGGCCGAAATCGCCAATGCGGTTAAGCGGGTCGACCCAGCCATTGACGTAAGCTGCGATAACGCCATCCGGCGCAATGGTGACCACGTCAAGATCGCGGTAGTAGCCGGGCAGCCGCATAAAACGGGCATAGTCTTCGTCCGTGACGTTGCCTACTGTCCATGGATGCCACACCTCGCGGTGGGCTGCGGCGCGGCCATGGATGTCGTTCTCGGTCACCTCGCAGACCCGGCACCCGGCAGGCAGTCCAATTTCGGGAATCGGTTCGTCCAGCCGGCGCAGCATGTTGACCTCGGAGAACTCGCCGCCCTGATGGAATCCATTCTGCTCGAGGAACGCCATCCGCTGCGGGTTGTCCTGCCGGGAGCCGGAGACCAGCCCTCCGCCCCAGAGCTTCGCATCCTGCCTGCGGAGCTCGGCCAGCTTTTCTTCCGCCCACCTCAGCGCCTGGGACTCGATTCCCATCCATTCGTATTCCGGCAGCACCTGAAAGTCGAAGGCCGGGTCCTCGCCCAGCATGGCGTAGGCAGCCAGCCTGCCATCCGCATCATGCCACAAGCGGATGTGCTCCCGCGGGTCCAGGTGGCAGAGGACCATGAAGAAATTGAATTGAAGCTCGCCGACATGCGCATAATGCCAGTCGTCCGTGCGGGAACGCGCGTCCATCAGCATCCCCTGCATGTGCAGCAGGTCCTGCTCGGATTCGTAAAGCCGGGATGTCAGGGAGGAGAGCGTAGACATTTAAAATTTCATGTAATCCGGAAGGAACCCTTCACCGTCTATTGTTTCTTTCGAATGCCCAGATACCTGGGCGTTCGAGCACAATATGCGTCATACTCCCTGCCGAAGACCTTCGCCAGATGTTCCTCTTCAGCCCCCACCATCAGGTAACAGATCACGAGCCAAATTCCCGCCCATAACAGCCCCGGCCAGGAAGGCCACAGCAGTGCATATCCCGCGATAAAAAAGGAAACTGCCAGTCAGTTGGGGATTGCGGCTGTATTGGTAAATCCCCGTGGTATGCAGGCGGCCAACCTCTCCGCCAAATGACCTTCGGCCAAGGAAAGGCATTGACAAAAGGGCGATGCCGACCCCGGCAATCATCAGAACAATGGACAAAACAAGCAGAAAGCCCTGGCTGGTGATGGAGTTGAATTTTGAGTTCGAGAAAAAGGTAGGACGAGAATGCATAGGCAAAGAAGTACCCGGTTTGAAGGACAGCCACAGGATGTGTCAGCCGGCCATGCGCGCGATAGTCCGAGCGGACCCGGGCAAAGACCCATACTGCAGCCAGGATCAGACAGCCTGAGAGCAGGAAGGCGGGAAGGAGATCAATCTTAAATCCCATGCACTACTCTTTCCATCAGCTCAATGCTCATACCGAAAAGCCAGACTATGTGCGCCTGTCGGCAGGGCGAGCCGGACTTGGTCAGTGGCAATGGTGCCTGCGCTTTGTTTCTTCTGCTCTGGAAGAGTAACCAAGGGATTCCTATCACTGACGCTGGCAACTACGGATGCGGGTAGAGGGCGTTCCATTCTGGCTCAGAGGGCAGGTATAGGACGTACGCAGACTTCCCTGCCTGCAAATGATCTCCCACAGGATTCAATGTGGAGACGCTGCCTTCACGGTCCTGCCCGTTCGCCTGGAATTGATAGCGGATGGTCCACGGATGCCGCTGGTTGATCCGAACGGAATAATTTACGCTGACCTCGATGATCTTCCCGCGCACCGCTTCCCCCTCCCTAAGAACAGTCACAACTTTCTGCGCCCGCCTGGTCCGCCAGACAAGCACCCACACCGCAACGATAAGAAAGACGATGCCGAGGAGAAGGAAAGGGATGCCGATGAATGCCGTAATGATTCCCAGCGTGAGGCCGACCCCCACCAGGGAGAAGATCACTCCCAGCAGGCAAAAAACCAGCGCGGACACAGCCCAGCCGTCGGTGAACAGGATGCGCCAGAGATAACTGTCGGAGATCGGGCGCGGGGCAGGCGGCGGAACAGCGATAGATTCGGCAGGCGCCGACGAGGAGACGATCTCCTCTTCGATCAGCCGCAGAGGGCCTCCGCAATTCTTACAGTTCGATTGAAAAACAGGATATTGGGTACCACACCAGGGGCAGATTGTCATTGGATTTTCCTTGAAGAAGAACAGTTAATGTACAGAATAATATCACCAAGCTGAACATCAAGGATCCAATGACTCACCTTGTGCTCACAGTAGTGATGATCTAAAAAGGTCAGGCGGGGCAGGACGTGTGCCCCACACCCAGCGGGACAGGTTCAATGTTTTTTGGGAATCCGCGGCAAGATGAAGGGCACGCTCCGTTTGTAGTCCAGGTACTGCTCACCGAATCTCTCCGCCAATTCCTTCTCTTCCACATTCTTCAGGTAGGTGATGAGCAGCGATCCCAGTAAGAGCGCCAATGCCACGCCGACCTCCGTGGCTGCAGCGATGGACAGGCCCAGGTAGGCCAGGATCGTTCCAAGCGTCATCGGGTTTCGACAATAGCGGAACGGACCGGCTATGATGAGCTCCTGTGTGGGCATCATGGGGAAGGGCGTGCCTCGCCCTTGATCCAACTGCAGCGATATGGTCCAGAACGCAAAGGAAAAACCAACCACCATCAGGGTGACGCCAATGATGATGGTGGCTGCTCCGGGCTCGATTCGGTCCAAGCCAAGCCGTTCATCCAGCGCGGGGCAGACGACGAGAAACAGGTAAGGAAGGATGATGAGGAAGAAGACGCCCGCTGGCAGCAAGGCGATGATCCGCTTGGTTAGGCTATGTTCTTTCTGCGACCACTTCTTAAATTGTGACATGGATGTTTAACCCTCCCTTAAGATTATAGGATGCCAACAGCTCAAAAGCAACAGGAGATTAAATCAAAAACCGAGAAAAGGTAACTGCTCCCGGTTCTACTCTCCAATCTCCAGTTATCTGGTCTTCGCAACACCCTTCTATCCTCTGCCTGATGACCGCCAGGCTGGACGATGGCTGAACTCACTCTGCGTTTGATTTTGATGTTTGATGCGGTAACTTGTGTTATTCTGGCAGCGAAAAAACCTGCATCAAGCCGAAAACTTTATCCGCCTCCCCTGTATTGATGTCGCGCCTGATAGAATTTTTCAGGCATCAAATTCTGCCACTATTTCCCCGTTAACGATAATGGTGTAGTGACCCGCTGGGACACTGCCAAGACTGACCGCGGTTTCGAATTCTTTGAGCACCTGGATGCACGCCATATCCGGGTCAACCACGCTGTACGCCTCAATGTGAATATTGTTTTCCTTATCCGGCGCGTTTACCATCAGTCGAAGTTGATGACAGGGGGTGGGTAGTTCGCCGCGCAACACCAGGATGAATTGGAGCGGATAACTTTCCAGGGTCAATAACTCGGATGCTTCCGCATCGACAAAGGCATTGCCGTGCTGCCAGTTCTTGTCCGAATCTTTTGGCGCATAGGGCGGTTCGGTATCCCCGCTGACAGGGTCATCCGATGAAACCGGCGCATCGCCGCCGCCGGGGGTTTGTCCGTCATCCGCGGGCGGTTGTTCGGTGACCTGGCCAGGGTCGTTTGCATTCCCGGCGCTCGGTTCAGGTTGACCGCTTGTTGGCGCGCAGGCTGCCAGGGATATGAGTAAGAGGGTGATCAAGATGGTTCGAATCATAAACAACTCCTTGTCTTACATTTTTATCGAATTCTTCCAGCTTTTTATTAGACGCGCGGTTTCCGTGAATGTTCCCGAAAAATAACAATCCCCGGTTTATCGCCTGGATTGCAGGGTTGCTTCCAAAGCTTTACAGGGCGCAGTAGCGCTCAATTTTTTTCAATGACTGCCAGGCTGCCCAACGTAATCGCCATTTATGGGACAAGCTTGCGCGAGCGGATGTCGATGCCGAAGCGGGCGGGGTCGGCTCCATCGAGTTTTTAGGCGGCTTGAAGGTCCGGAAGGGCTGGTGCAGGGAAGGTGGTCTACGAAAGGCTTGACGCCCCGCTTCTTGACGACGGCTCCTTTACGCCTGAGCCTACTCCTTCTTGATGTCCATCCAACTCACTCTAACGATAATAAGGTCACGATAGCCTGCCGTTGACAGTTCGTTATCGAACAAGGAGAATCCGGAGACTTCTCCTCAAAAGCATAGCTCTCCCCAAGATTGATCCATCTGGTGTCATCAATCAGGAAGGACCCTCCTCTTCTCCCAAGGAAATGGTATGGGCATCTTCTACTAGAAGAGCAACTTGGGTCGTACTGCTCCTTAATAGCGCTTCCTTCGCCAAATGTGGTAACCACGAAGAAGAGTTTACCCTCTTGTGGATGAATGCTAACCGAATCGAATGTCCCCTTCTCCTTCAAATACATCCCTACGTATTCATTCTCCCATTGTTGCCAATCTTCATGCTTGGTGGAGTTGGGAGGTGCGTCTCTATATAGTTCTTCAATGGTGACGAATCCAATCTTTTCAGCTGTGTCACTGTCAAGTGGCTGAGGAGAAACAACCTGGGTCCCCGGTGGTATGGCGAGAGGCTCGGGAGGAGCTATCTGCGGGGTTGGAGTTCGGCCGCATGCGGCTAGTGCGCATGCGAGGAGCAACGATGCAATGGCCTTCTGTACAAGTTCTCTACTGATCATCTGTCCGCCTTTCTGCTCCCGGGTGACTTCTCGGGACCCCTTGCGTTGGCTGGCACGCCTAACTGGTGCTTATCCCCTGCGGGGACTTTACGGCAACAGTATTTCGAATCAGCTCTACTCTCCAATCTCTAGTTATCTGGTCCTTGCAATACCTTTCGATCTTCCCCCCGATGACCACCAGACTGCCCACCCAGAATCCCCTTTTAGGGACAAGCTTGCGCGAACGGATGGCGATGCCGAAGCGGGAGGGGTCGGCTGCGAAGTCCCGAGCGACCTTCTCGGGGCACGCTGTGTTGGGCAGATTTTCTTCAATAATATATTTGGGCGGAATTTAGGTTATCTGAATGAGAGATAAGTCGACCCTGTTTAAACTAATCTCTCTTGCTTTACCTGTTATCCCGTTCCAATCTTTCTATTGCGCTACGAATTAGTTCTTCTTCGCTGGCATAAGGCATAAGTTTACGTTCATACTCAATGAGTTCTCTGCTAGGGCTTTATCGCTTCTAACTTTGACAAGGAGTCTTTTGTAAAGTTCATCTTTCCGGTGCTGTGGCGTTTCTATAGTTGGAGTTAGTATAGATTTGCCCGCTACTGAGTTTATTGCAGACGTATAGTGGCTAACTATAGATATAATTCTATATCGATCTTGTTCTTTCAGAATTAAGTAAAGAGGTATTATAAAATTACTTCCATCAACAAGATTAAGTTCAATCCCCACAGGCTCCCGCCGCACCTCCGCTAAACCTAAAAACATATGTTTTAAGCCCCGAAACTGCACCTTTTTGATTTGTTGCCAGCCGATCACAAAATTGACGCTATCATTTCTATTGTATAGTGCAATGCCTTGGTCGGATACCAATATGCGCTTTACTAGCAGAAATCGAAAAATGTTCTCTGCTGCGATTAGAGTTATTATACCGAACACAATCAAGAGTATTACTCCAACAGGTGTCATTACTAGAAATAGAAAACCAATTGG
The DNA here is from genome assembly GCA_963709295.1 of uncultured Chloroflexia bacterium. Lineage (GTDB taxonomy): Bacteria > Chloroflexota > Anaerolineae > Anaerolineales > Villigracilaceae > JBGPQJ01. The sequence continues at coordinate 1,018,575 of CAVPVW010000008.1, forward strand.
GTCAGGTAGACTATGCTTGGGTAATAAATCAATTAAGGGGGAGATTACAAGTCCAGCGACAATCATTACCAGGCTTATGATTAAACCCTTTATTTCTGTCGGGATTATTAGGTCGAATTTTTCATACATAGTGTAATCAACCTAGTTCGAATCCAAAGAACATTCTGTCGATAGACTAAACTTCCTTGCCCATCATAGCCCATCTGCCCAAAGGTTTGCTTTGCCCGCTGGAACTGGTGATTGGTGTCACATTTTTATAGTTAGCTCTGTATTGGACAACTCGTAAACCGGGGTGCGAAACTCTGCCCTAAATTTTCGTTCGCCTGCGCCTATAAGCACAGGTACTATATGACCATCATGATAACAAATATAAGGATTTGATGGCCATTCATTCATGTATTTGGTTCGATAACCATACCAGAAAACATTATGGAGTAATAATTCAAATGTTCCCCCACCGCCTTCAGGCGGTATACTTTCGAGGTCATCGACATGAAAGCTCACCTGATAACTATAACGGTGAGCTCCTTAACTCTGGGTATAGCAAAGAAAATGATGATAATGGGCGTAAGTTTTTTCGTGCTTATAACATAATCGCTTTTTCGATTGAATGCGGGAGAAGATGGCACGAAGCTGGGTTCAGCTAATTGCATAGTAAACAGATGCCTTACACCCAGAGCCATTTTAGTTGAGTCGTGCAAATAATTACCATGTATGACGAGGTGGTGTACATTAGGAGTTATCTTCGTCATACCCGATCCGTGCAAACTGAGTTTTCCGTCACCAGGCGAATCGGTTACTTTAAATTGTGGAATGTTATTTTCGACTGAAATATTCAGCCATTTAATTTTTGAAAAATCTGGAGAACTGGCATATATGCTGGAGTTCCGCTCTGTCTTGAGTGAAGCTCATTATTTGGTAGAAATTTTGACCATCAGACAGAAATAAACGACGTTTTGGAAATTCTTTATTCATATTTGCCTTGAAAGAAAGAACACCCAATTAAACGCTTAGTCGGTACTTGAAAGCCTAACAGCTTATTGTTGGACTTGAACAAATAACCTTGAAATCAGTATAGCACGCGACTAGGCAATATGTTCATAGCACAAAAACATGACTCATCCCAACTTAAGGATGGGTCATGTTTTTAGTTAACAAAGTAGGCCTCCTGATGTATTCTTTAGGTGACTAAGCCGAAGATACAAAAGGGGGCCTACATGAATAAGGATAAGGAAGAAACCTTTCGTGCGCAAGAGGTGAATTCAGCCTGGTTGGAAAGGAATTGCTATCGCTATTTATACGGGCTGCTGGCGGCACTGGACAGTTGCCTGGACCGTCGACTGGTGGAGACCTTTCTGGGATTGGTGCTGGTGGTGATTATGCACCGGCATCGCAACCAGGGTCTGGTGTTGAGTGAACTGGGAGGCTATTTGAAGCGGGCGGACCAGGCTCCGGCAGGGACGAAGCGCATCAGCCGCCTGCTGCATTCGCCGAAGTGGTCGGCGGAGATGATCGAGACCTATTTGTGGACGCAGGCGGATGAACAGGTGGAGAACCTGGAGGCGGCAGGCCAGCCGGTGCTGGTGGTGTGGGATGAGAGCGTGATCGAGAAACCGGAAAGCCTGCACCTGGAGGGATTGTGTGCGGTGCGTTCCGGTAGGGCCAAACGTCTGAAGCGGATCAAACCAGGCTATTTCAATCCACCCGGGGGGAGGCCGATCTGCGTCCCGGGATACCACTGGCTGCAGGTGCTGGTGATGGGTATGGAAGGGCCGATCCATATGGCTCACACGCGTTGGTGGAGCACACGGGGCGAACAGGCCACGGAACGGCGGGAAGTGGAGCGCCAAACCCTGGCAGAAGTATCCCGCCGCTGGGGTTCCAAGGCCTTGCATGTCTGGGATCGCGGTTTTGCAGGCAATCCGTGGCTCACCCTGGCCTACGTCTATGCTGTCCGTTTTGTGACACGCTGGCCCAAGCATTATCGCCTGGTGGACGCCGAAGGACTGGAACGCAAAGCCTGGGAAATGACCCGTGGCAAACGTTCCTGGGAACATCGCCTGATCTGGGATGCCCGCCGCCGCTGCCAGCGCAAGGTCGGTATTATTGCGGTCCCCGTCACCGACCGCGAACATGGCCAGCCTCTCTGGCTGGTGGTCGCCCGCCCGGGAGCAGGTCGTGAACCCTGGTATCTGCTCACCAATGAACCCGTGCACACCCCTCAACAGGCCTGGCGCATCGTCTTCGCTTATGCCCGTCGCTGGAATGTCGAAATGTCGCTCCGTTTCGATAAATGTGAACTTGCCTTCGAAAGCCCCCGCTTACACAAATGGGAAACTCAGATCCGCCTGTTGTTGATTGCCACTCTGGCACATGCCTTCCTGCTCTCCCTCCTGAACCTACAGGACGTGATCCTCTCTCTGCTCCAGACCTGGTGCCATCGAACAGGAAAGTGGAGCCTCAAGGTCAAGGCTCCACTTTATCGCTTGCGTTCTGCCCTCAGCCGTCTCTGGCTGGCTCATCCTCCCCCATTGCTCCTTAGATTAAGTCCGGGGTGAGTCATGTTTTTAGTTAAGGTTACAACTTGCAATACCTTTCGATCTTCCCGCCGATGACCGCCAGGCTGTCCTCCCAGAACTTGCGCGAGCGGATGTCGATGCCGAAGCGGGCGGCCAGGTCGGCGGCGGTCCCTTCGCCGGTGGAGGCCAGCAGGGCTTTGTAATCGGGCACGAAGTCCGCGCCGCGCTTGAGGTAGATGGCGTACAGCCCGGTGGCGAAGAGCAGGCCGAAGGAATAGGGGAAGTTGTAGAACGCGCGCCCGGCCGAGTAGTAGTGCGGCTTCCACGTCCACATGTACTTGTGCAGATACTTTTCGTCCAGCCCGTCGCCGTAGGTGGCCTTCTGGGCGCGTTCCATGATCTCGCACAGGTCGTCGGCCGAGAGCTCGGACTCCGCGCGGCGCTCGAAGACCTCCTTCTCGAACAGGTAGCGCGAGTAGATGTCCACGATGACCTGCGCGTCGCCGATCAGGCGCGTCTCGAGGATGGCGAGCTGCTCCTGCGGGTCGCTCGTCTGCTTGAGGATGGCCTCCATGACGACGGTCTCGCACATGATGGAGGCGGTCTCGGCCAGCGTCATGGGCGTGTCCTGCTGCAGCTCGGTCTTGCCGGCGGCGTAGGCGCACTCGTTGTGGAAGGCGTGCCCCAGCTCGTGGGCGATGGTGCTGACCTGGTCGAGCGTGCCGTCGAAGTTGCTCAGCACGCGGCTTTCCTTGACGGCCGGCACGCCCATGCAGAACGCGCCGCCGCGCTTGCCGTCGCGCTGCTCGGCGTCGATCCAGTTTCCGTCGAAGGCGCGCTTGGCGAAGGCCTTCAGGTCCGGCGAGAAGGTGTTGAAGTTCTTCAGGATGAAGTCCCGCGCTTCGGGATAGGTGTACGTCTTGCGGCTGTTCCCGCTCGGGGCGAAGACATCCCACCACGCCAGCTGGTCCTTGCCGAGGCGCTTGGCCTTGGCCTTGAAATATTTGCGGAAGATGGGGAAGGAGGCTTCCATCGCGCCGAGCATGGCCTCCAGCGTGGGGCGGTCGATGCGCGACTGGTCGATCGGGGCGTGCAGGGAATCCTTGCGCCCGCGGTGGACGTTGAGCGTGTGGGTCGTGCCCTTGACTCCGTTCATGGCGCCGGCCAGCGGTTCGCGCACCGACTCCCAGGCTTTCATCTCGGCCTCGTAGGCGCGCCGCCGCACCGATTCGTCCGGATGCGAGTGCAGGTTGATCAGCGCCGGCATCGGCAGCTTCTTGACCTCACCGTCCAGCTCGAAGTCCACCGTCAACTGCGAGGTGACCGTACCCTGCAGTTTTTCCCAGGCGTTGGCGCCGCTCAGGTTGAGCTCCGCGGCAAGGGCTTCCTTCGGCTCGCTCATCATGTATTTGGACTGACGGGCGGCTTCCTTCATCATGAAGGCATGCGCCTTGGCGGTCGGATTCGCGGCGATGACCTTGTTCAGCACCGGCGAGAGTTTTCCCGCCCAGGCCAGGAAGCGCGTGTTCAGGTTCTGCATGCGCACGCCGACCTGCTCGAACTCCGAGAGTTTCTTCATCGCCAGCATGTCGCGCGAGTCGGTCGAGACGAACGAATAGATGTAGGCGTTGATGGTCCCATAGAGTACATAGACCGTGTTGAAGCGGTCGATGGCTTCGCCGGCCAGCCCGGCCAGTTTCTTGACGGGCGTCTTGGCGGTGGTCTTGTCGACGTTCTTATCGAAGAATTTCTCCAGCTCGCCGATCTGTTTCTTGACCTTTTTGACGGAGGCCTCGAATTCTTTCGACTCGAGCGAGGGGTAGACATTGGTTAAGTCCCAGCGGGGAGGGGTGGTCATTTTATTGTTCTCCTTTGGTAAGATGCCGCTAGTATAACTTAACTGGGCCACAGAGACACAAAGATCGCTGAGAATATCACCACAAATGCACGAAGTACACGAAGGTTTTTCAAAGCTCTCCTTTGTAACCGCCTGCCCCACGAACTTAGTGGGGTTGTGACTTTGTGGTTAAGATCTTGATTTTGAACGTCTGTTCTACTTCTTGCCTTTTGCCCTCCAACCCTGTACAATCAAATCATGGACGCGCACAGCCTGCACCTCCTGCTCGTTCTCTTCATCTTTGCCATGTACTTTCTGGCGCTCGCCTACCTGCGCCGGCAGCGACTCTCCTTCAACGCATTCGCTTTATGGGGCCTGCTGGCTCTGTTTCTCCCGGCCTTCGGCCCCTTCCTGGTCATCGTCCTTCAACCCGGCAAATCCCGCTAACTCTCCAAAAGGATGGACAAAATGAAACAAGACCGTTTCCTGATCGGCATCCTCATCGGTATCGCTGCTTTAGTGGTTCTTTCCCTCGTGCTGTTCTTCACCCGCAAGGACAGCGAGACCTACGTCGCCGACGATACCCCCGAGGGCGTGGTGCACAACTACGTGGTGGCGGTGCACAAGCGCGATTTCGAAAAAGCCTACAGCTACCTGGCCGAAAAAGACTACAAGCCCACCTACGAGCAGTTCCGCCAGGCGTTCATTACGAACATGGTCTTCCCGGATAACGTCGGCGTGGAGGTTGGCAAGGCGGACATCAGCGGCGACGATGCCGTGGTCGCGCTGAGCACCATCTACAACTCCAGCGACCCGTTCTCCGGCGGCTACCGCAACAACGAGGCGGCTTTGCTGATCCTTCAGAACGGGCAATGGAAACTGGAACAGCTGCCCTACAACTTCTGGGCGTACGACTGGTACCAGCCCGTCTACGTGCCTGAGAAGCCCTGACCCCCCTCCGCTTGATGTGGTGACCCATGAAAACGATCCGCCAACTCTACTTTTACGCGATTGCCCTCGTCAGCCTCGAAGTGGTGCTGTGGGGGCTGATCAATTTGCTGCGCACCGCCCTCGCCGCGGACATTGTCCCCGGAGTGGAGACGCTCGCCCAGGCGCTGGCGCTCATCCTGGTGGGCGTGCCGATCTTCCTCCTGCACTGGAACTGGATCCAACACGCCGCCCAGCGCGACGAGGAGGAGCACACCGCCACGCTGCGGGCGGTCTTCCTGTACGGCGCATTGCTGATTCTGCTCATCCCGGCGGTTCAAAACACGCTGGCGCTGATCAACCGTCTGCTGCTGGAAGGCTCGGGCATGAGTCCCTACCGCGCCATCTTCGGCGGGACTCAGTCCTGGAAGGACAACCTGATCGCCATCGGCTTCAACCTGGCGGCCGCGGCTTATTTCTACAACATTCTCCAGAAAGATTGGAAATCCATCTCCGACCGCGAGAATTTTTCGGATGTGCGCCGGCTGTACCGCTACGTCTGGCTGATCTACTCGCTGGCCATGGTGGTCTTCGGCGCGCAGCAGATTCTGCGCTACGACTTCTTCATCCCCTCCGCGATGCTGGGTGAGTTGGGGCGCGAGACCTTCGTCAACGGGTTGGCGCTGATCGTCGTCGGCACGCCCATCTGGGTTTACACGTGGAATCTGTGCCAGGACGCGCTCGCGGACCCCGCCGAAAGGGGGTCGCTCATCCGGCTGGGCGTGCTCTACCTGCTGGCGCTGGCCGGCGTCATCACCGTGCTTGCCACAGCCGGTACCGTGCTGAACAACATCCTGCTGTGGGCTTTCGGCCAACCCTTCACGATCGTCGAGTTCGTCCGGCAGGTGGGCGGACCCATTTCCGTGCTGATCCCGTTTTCAGTGTTGTGGGCTTACTATGGCCGCTGGCTGAACGCGGACATCCAGTCCGTGCCCGACACGCAGCGTCGTTCAGGCTTGCGACGGTTCTATTACTACATCCTTTCGCTGATCGGGCTGGCGGCTTCGTTCACCGGCCTCGCGCTGCTGGTCTCGGTGGTGCTCGACCAGTTGTTTGGCACGGCGCTGTGGGGCGAGTCCCTGCGCGGACGCACTGCCGGCGCGATCGCCACCCTGGCGGTTGGCCTGCCCCTCTGGCTGATGACCTGGCGCCCAATGCAGGCGGAGGCGCTGGCCACGGACGCTGAAGGCGACCATGCCCGGCGCTCGATGGTCCGCCGAGTGTATCTTTACCTCGTCATCTTCGCTGCGGTGATCGGGCTGATGGTCTCGGCCATCGCCCTGGTTTATCAGGCATTGACAGCGTTGCTCGGTCAGCGGGCGGGTTTTTCCATGACCGGGATATTGAACTCCACCCAGCTGTTGCTGCTCTTTATCGGGCTGCTGCTCTACCACATGAGCGCCCTGCGCAGGGACAATGCCCACGCCGCGGATTCGATTCGCGCAAAATATACCAGCTACGGCGTGATGGTCTTCGACCCCGGCGACGAGGGCTTCGTGTCTGCGCTCACCTCCGCCATCGAGAAGCAGGCGCCCGGCATGCCGGTGGTCGTCCAGCCTATCGGCCAGCCCATCCCCGACGATGCCCGGCGTGTGCAGGCGCTGGTCCTGCCGGCCTCGCTGGCGCTCGACCCGCCCGAGGCGCTGCATGTGATCCTCGAGGATTTCAAAGGCGCAAAGGTGGTGGTGCAGGGCGAGACTCCGGGCTGGGTCTTGAGCGGACAAGCCGAAGCGCGGACTCAATGTCACTGCCGGGCAGGCGGCGCTGGCCTTGCGCCAGTTGGCCGAGGGACAGGAAGTGCGCCCGTCGGCAGCGGCCTACGCCCGGGATGATCGTGCTCTACGTCATCGCGGTGCTGTTCGGGATTGAAGTGGCGTTCCTGCTGTTTGGGTTGCTGATGAGTTTGATTATGGGTGGTTAATTTTATTTCTGTCTGGTGCGCATGATGATTTAACATTCATGATATACTTTTCTTAGCCTTGTTGCAGGAGAGACACCGATGAAAGTGACCGTTCTACAAGAAAACCTGGCCCGTGGATTGAGCACCGTCTCGCGCGCCGTGTCGCCGCGCAGCACCCTGCCTGTGCTGGGAAATGTTCTTATCGCAACCGACGAGGGGCGTTTGCGTCTCTCGGCCACCAACCTCGAGCTGGGCATCACCTGCTGGATCGGCGCGAAGGTCGAGGAGGAGGGTTCCACCACCGTCCCCGCGCGGACGTTCTCCGACCTGGTGAACAACCTGCCCGACTCCCAGGTCCGCCTGTCGCTGGACACGAAGGTACAAAGCCTGAATCTGCGCTCAGGCTCCTCCACCAACGACATCAAGTGCATCGACGCCCAGGAATTTCCTCCGCTGCCGGTCCCCGATTTCGAGAACGCCATCCAGATCAACGTGGTGGATTTCAAGGAAATGATCGCGCAGGTGGCCTTCGCCGCCTCCACCGATGAGGCGCGTCCCGTGCTGATGGGCGTCTTGGTGACCGTGGAAAAGGATACCATCACCATGGCCGCCGCGGACGGCTTCCGCCTGTCGGTGCGCAAATCGACTCTTTCTTCACCCGTTCCCTCTCCGGTTTCGGCCATCATCCCTGCACGGGCGCTCTCCGAGCTGGCGCGCATCGCCACCGACGGCGAGACGGCCATCTCGATGGTGCTGCCCAAGGGACGCGGTCAGGTCGTGTTCCGCGTCAAGGATGCCGAACTGGTCTCGCAGCTCATCGACGGCACCTTCCCCGATTACCAGCAGATCATCCCGCGCTCCTACAAATCGCGCACACTGGTCTCCACGGCGGCGCTGCTCAAAGCCTGCAAGCAGGCGGAGATCTTCGCCCGCGAAGGCTCGAACGTGGCGCGCATCAACATCAAGGCCTCCACCGGCGAACTCACCCCAAGCGAAGTGGAAATCTCCGCAGTGTCCGAGGAGACCGGCTCGAACGAGACCATCGTCGAAGCGACCGTGGACGGCATCGGCCTGCTGGTGGCCTTCAACGTGAAGTACATGCGCGAGGTGCTGGAAGTCATCAAGACGCCGAATGTGGCTCTCGAGACCAGTGCCGCCAACGCGCCCGGCGTCATCCGCCCGGTGGGGGATGAGAGCTTTATCCATGTCATCATGCCGATGCATCTGGGATAAAGCTTCTTCGATGTAAATTCCGAACGTCAGGGTGTAGAATCGCCCTGACGTTTTTTGTAAAATAAAAATCGGATTGATTGATATGATAAAGGTGGTCGTACAAATCGAGGCGGGCTCCTGCGAGAGGTGGTTGTTTAACGAGAAAACCCTGGAGCCCAAGGGAAAATCCCTTATGCGACTCCCATTTCCCTATCCCTATGGATTTGTTTTAGGAACCAGCGCTGCAGACGGGGACTGTGTGGATTGCTACATCATAACAAAAGATAAATTGATGGGCGGATCTATCGTTGATTGCGAGCCTGTCGGTCTGTTGGAGCAGGATGAGGATGGCGAGGTCGACCACAAGGTTTTGGCTGCTCTTCCGGGCGGGGATGTGGTAATGGATCAGAAATTATTGGATGAATTGCGTAGTTTCATTTACGAACTGGTTTCACCATATCCAAATTCTCATATTCAAATCGGTCGTATTCTCCCCCAAGAGGTCGCACTGAAGCATCTTAAGGAGTATCAAGATAAGTAACTGCCTCCACAGAAAATATTACTACTAAGTCCTTATGACTCTCCCCACTCCCTCCGCCGACCGCGTGCTTGCGATCTACCTCGCCTTGAATCAATATCCGATTCTGGCGGGGCGCATCCGCGCACGCATGCGGAAGGACCTGTTCGAGCGCGGCATCATCACCGCGGAGGTGTTCGAAGCCGAGGCACGAAAGAAGGCCATTGAATCACAAACCCGGGAGGGGTTGAGCGACCCGTACGGCGAGGAGTCGATCGAGATCTGGGAAACGCGCCTGGCGCGCATCCGCGATTCGTTGACTGACTTCTACTTCGCCTACAACTTCCCCTATAAATCGTTCGAGGAGATCGCGCGCGCCATCATCGGCGAGCGCGGCGCCCCGCCCGACATGGTCACCTTCAACCCCGAGCTGGCGCCGCAGGACATGCTGTTCGAGCAGGCCGAGATGATCGAAAAACTTCCGCGCGAAGACCGCCATTCGCTCGAGGCGCGCCTGCAGGAGATCAAGGTCGTCCTCATCCGCACCATGATCAGCGACCAGCTGGCCTACCTGAACATCGCCCGCAAGTGGTTCACGGTGGAAGACCTGCGCGAGATCCGCGGGCGCAAGATCGGCTACGGCAAGATCGGCGGCAAGGCCGCCGGGATGATGCTGGCCTACCGCATCCTGAGGGAGGTCGCGCCGCCTGAGATCCATAACGCGATTCAAATCCCGGTGTCCTACTTCCTCGCCTCGGACCTGTTCTACACCTTTATGGCAGCCAACGGGCTGGGGCACTGGAGCGACCAGAAATACAAACCCGAGGCGATGATGCGCGCCGAGTTCCCGCAGATCGTGCGCGAGTTTGTGGACGGCGATTTCCCGGTGGACATCCTCGACCGGCTCAGGATGATCCTTGATGAAGCAGGCGACCGCCCGCTGATCGTCCGTTCGTCGTCGCTGCTGGAGGACAACTTCGGCACCTCCTTCGCCGGCAAGTACGACAGCTATTTCTGCCCGAACCAGGGGACGCCGGAGGAGAACCTCAAGGCGCTGACCGAGTCCATTGCGCGGGTCTACGCCTCCTGCCTCAATCCCGATGCGCTGCTTTACCGCCACCACAAGGGCTTGGTGGACTACGATGAACGCGTCGCCGTCCTGATTCAGTTCGTGCAGGGGGAGCGCTACGGGCGTTATTTCATGCCGCACGGCGCTGGCGTGGCGTTCAGCCACAACCTGTACCGCTGGTCTCCGCAGATCAAACGCGAGGACGGATTCCTGCGCCTCGTCTGGGGGATGGGCACGCGTGCTGTCGAGACGGTCGGCGACGATCATCCGCGCCTGGTGGCGCTCAGCCATCCCTCGCTTCATCCGGCTGCCGCAACGAAAATGATTCGCCGGTACTCCCAGCGTTATGTTGACTTGATCGACCTGCAGGATAACAAGTTCAAGACGCTGCCGGTTCGCGATGTGATCGAGCCGCGATATCCCGGCCTGCGCTACATCGCGCAGGAGGATCAGGGGGATTACCTGGCCGCCATCAGCTCCAGCGTGGTGGACTCCGCCAATATCGTGGTGACCTTTGACGGGCTGCTGCGCCGCACGCCGTTTGCCGGACATATGCGCACAATGCTTGAACTTGCTTGAGAAACATTACCGTTCGCCGGTGGATACCGAGTTCACCGTGGAGGTCGTCGACCCGCAGGCGCTGCAGCCGGAAGTCAAAATTACCATCCTGCAGTGCCGTCCGCAGAGCGCCATTGACGAGGAGGACGCCAGCATCCCCGATGACCTGCCCGAGGCCGACGTGATTCTATCCACCCGCCGCATGGTCCCGCGCGGAGCGGTTCACGACATCCGCTACGTGCTGTTTGTCCCGCCGGAGGAATACTTCAACCTGCAGTCCGAAGCCGACCGCAGCAGGCTCAAGCGGGGGATCGGCGCGCTCAACGCCGCCATGAAAGGGGAGACCTTCATCTGTGTCGGCCCGGGCCGGTGGGGGACGTCGACTCCCAACCTGGGCGTTTACGTGGCTTACGGAGACATCTACGGCACCCGCGCCTTGGTCGAGCTCTCGGGCAGCGAGGTCGGCACGGACCCCGAGCCGTCCTTCGGCACCCATTTCTTCCAGGACCTGATGGAGGCGCACATCTTCCCGCTGGCGGTGAACCTCGACGACAAGGATGCTGTCTTTAATCGAAAGTTTTTCTTCGAGACGCCCAACCGGTTGGAGGAGTGGCTGCCTGCCTCCGAAGAGGAAGTATGCAAGGCGCTGAAGCTGATCAAGGTGGAGGATTTCCGCCCCGGCTCTTTCATTAACTTGATCATGGACGATGACGAGGGCAGGGCGGTGGCGTTCCTGAGCGACAGGTAATTCGCATAGATTAATCATAATGTTTGGATAATAAAAAACGCGCAGATATCTGCGCGTTTTAAGTTCCTATCCCCTGCCATGGAAAAGCTCAAGCTATTTTTTGTCTGCTAAAGCGCGAGCAGCACATGCAGAACAATGTCGGCCGAAAAATGCGAGATCATTGCTGATTCCAGGCCGTGTTTCATATAGAGATAACCGAATGCGATGCCTAATAATCCATTGAGCACAATGGCGCGCGTGATGACCAGCGGCGTCAAGGGCAGCAACATTGAAGTCGCGGGTAAATGTCCCAGCCCGAACAGAACAGCTGCCAGCACATTGGCAATCCAAAACACAGCCGTGGTGGGACGTCCATCCGCGGTGTGGCTGATGAATTTTCCCAGCCAGGCCAGCACGCTCATCATAAAGAGGCGCAGCAGGATCTCCTCGTTGATGCCGCCATAGAATGATGCCAACAATCCCTTCCACGCTTCAGGCTGAGAAGTTTCGAGATTAAGAACCTGTGCCTGTTCACCCAACTGCGCCACGAGTCCCGGGCCGAAGACCCATTTATCGAGCGCGATGATGATCAGTGAACCGATCACTCCGATGCTGATACTGATCGGAAGTATGGCTTTGATCCTGGGCCACACTTTTTCGCCAGCCAGTTTTGCCTCGAGAATGGGCAGTCCCAAGCCCGATGCGGTTTGCGGCGAGCATGCCCAGTCCAATCACAATGGCAAACATCACCACATTCTGAAGACCTGAATAACGATCAGTACACCGGCAGCGGGAAAGGCAGTTGAGCCTCCATTGCTTCAAGTTGCCCGGCTTGCAATGCGAGCGAATAGGGAAAGATGGCAATCACGCCAAAGGTGGCGGCTGCCAGCAGGATGAAGAAAATACGCCAATCGAATTTTTTTGTTGTGTACATTGAAGTATTCCTTTTTATATTATCAGGCTTCTGTTACGGCAGGGATGGCAGGCGCTTCCTCCGGCATTTTCACCGGCAGCTGCTTGATCAGCACGAGGAAGCCGATGAATGCCGCCAGGACGATGCAGCCCGTCAGGCTCAGGATGATGCCGCCGTAGAGCGCATCAAAGCCCGGAAGAAGAAAGACCATCGGCAGCCCACCCCACGCATTGACCGATCCATGCGCCAGAGCCGCGGACCACGGGCTGCGCGTCTTGAGATAAAGCCAGGAGATGATCGCCCCGAGCAAGACACAACCCAACGCCATCACCAGGATTCCCCAGAACGGATGCCCCGGAAAATTGTGTCCCTGCGCGATGACCGGCGCGTGCCAGAATCCCCAGATGAGGCCGCTGAAGAGGATGGCTTTCCACTGCCCGAGGGGCAGCAGCTTGGGGAGCAGGAATCCGCGCCAGCCGAGTTCCTCGCCCATGGTGAAGACGATGTTGATGATGGGACCAAGCAGCAATCCCTGGACGAGCTGGCTGATGATCAGGATGTTCACCGGCACGGACTGCCCGGATGCTCTGGCAGCCTGGTCAGCGATCTGTTTCATGGTGGTGAAGTTCGGGTCGAGCACGCCGGTGCCGATCAGCGCCGAGACCGCGACCGCCAATGCTGCCAGCAGAGGAAATAAGAACCACGCGATCAAGTAGAAACGGAATTTCCCCAGCTTGTTGAGTCGCAAATCGCTGAAAGGTCGTTTTGCCACGAATAGCGTGGTCACGATGGCGGCGATGCCCGGTCCCCACATGCCGAGCATCCAACAGATCCCGAGCGCTTGTGCATAGACGGCCGGATCTCCTTTGAAAGCCAGGGGAATCAGGAAAAAGGTCCAGCTGATGGCAAATGTCAGGATCAGGAACCAGGTGAGCGATTTTCGTTCAAGCATTTTTTCTCCTTGTTGTTATGACGGCATTGAGCGGGCGCGGATCACTGCGTGGGTGAGCGGGCGCTTGGCGATGATCATCGCCTCGTTGGTGGATTTGTGAATCGTGCCGACGACTTCCCAGCCCTCCACGCCCCATTCGATGAGCACGGCTTCGACATCCTCCGCCTTGGCGTTGCTCCAGGTGGAGCCAAAAGTCTGCACGCGGTAATCCCATTGTTTGATTTCTTCAGCCATCTCGGCCTCCTTAATATGTATAGACAACTATATCTTGGCGATCAGGTTTGTGCGGTTGAAAGTTCCCACGCTGATATAAATCAGTACGGCGTCCACAACCCAGACCAGCGTGCCAATGGCAAAGGTTGAGAAGACTCCCAGAAAAAGGACTCCGCTAATCTGCCCGACCATCAGCAGCAGCACAAAGATGACCAGCGAGCCGGTCAGCTGATAAGCCTCCATGAAGGTCTTAACGCGTGACGAGATCAACACCGTGGCCGCCATGCCCAGCAGCGAGATGGCCGGCGTCAGCCAGAACATCAGCGGCCACCAGGCGGGCAGCGGGAACCAGATGCGACCGAACAGCGGCCAGCTCGCCGCATTGACCACGACGATATACACGGCGTAGGTAAACCATGAAAGCAGGACGGCCGGCACCACCGAGGCGAGAATCTTGCCCATGAATAGTGTCCCATCACTGGAAGGCGTATACAGCAGCGCCTCCATCGTTTTGCGTTCGCGTTCGCCCACGAACGAGTCCGCGCCGATGATGGACGAGAACATGAGCGGCATGATCAGGAACATGGGCGCAAACATGAAGGCGGTCATGTAGATGATGAAGCCCTGCTCGAGACTTGTGCTGGCGAAGATCTGCTGGATGGCCGGAGGCATGAGGCCGATCAGGTCCTGCATGTCACCCATCTCCTGGGCAATATCTTCAGTGGGAATCAATTGCGGCAACAGGGTGAATCCCAGTGGCATCGCCACCGCAAACACCAGTGGCAGCACCAGCGCGGGGATCCAAGCCGCCTTGTTCTGGCGCACTTCCTTATAGTCTTTCAACGCGATCGCGCGTATCGATCTCCAGTTCATTGCTCACCTTCCTTGCGGCCATTCTGGATGGCGAAGTAAATATCCTCGAGCGAGTGCGCGCGCGGGTTGACGCTGAGGATGGACAGGCCGGACTCCACCAGGTGGCGGACGTAAGCCGGGATGGCTTCCTTGCTTTCGAGCCGCGCGGACAACGATGCGGACTCAGCCTCCACTTGCTTCGCGCCCGGAAAGCTTTTCGCAGCCTCGAGTTGCGAGGCGGACGGCGCCTCCCAGAATTTGACGTCCACCCAGGTGGCCGGCCACAACTTCCGCGAAAGTTCCGTCAGGCTGCCCAAGGCGAGTGCCCGGCCTGAATTCATCACCGCCACCCGGTCGCACAGGCGCTCGGCTTCGGTCAGGTTGTGCGTGCACAGGATGATGGTCTGCCCCTTGTGGCTGAGCGATTCGATCAGCGCGTTGACCTGCTGCGCAGCTTCCGGGTCGAGGCCCGAGGTGGGTTCATCCAGGAACAGCAGCGGAGGCTGGTGGAGCAAGGCGCGCGCCAAGGCGAGTCGCTGCTTCATCCCCTTGCTGTAAGTTTCGACCTTGTCATCAGCGCGCTGTTCCAGCTCGAAGAAAGCCAGAATCTCGTTCACGCGCCCGGCCAGCTTTTCTTCGGGGATCTCCGTCAGGGTACCGTAAAAGGTCAGGTTCTCGCGCGCCGACTGCCTCTCGTAGTGGGAGGGACTCTCGGTCAGCACGCCTGTCTTCTGACGCACCTGCTCACCCTGCGTGGCGGGATCCAACCCAAAGACGCGCAGCGTGCCGCTCGAGGGGGGAAGGATTCCGTTGAGCAGGCGGACCGTGGTGGTCTTGCCGGCGCCGTTGGGACCGAGCAGGCCGAAGACCTCGCCGGGCTGGACCTCGAAGGTCAGCCCATCCACGGCGCGGATGTCGCCGAATGCGCGGCGTAGTTCCTTGATTTCAATGATTGATTCCATGTTCGCTTCCTTGTGTTTCACGTGAAACGCTTAGGCGGGATTCTCGCGCTTCCAGAGGATGTACGAGTAAATGATCGGGACAAAGGCCGCCGCCATCATGCTGATCATCATGATCCAGAAGCCGACCTCGCCCAGTAAGACGCATAGGATGCTGACCGCACCGGCGCCCATGAACATCCATTTGCCGAGCTGGTGAGTCCTGGCCCAGACCGTGTCGCTGCTCAACGTCCACGGGGTGCGGATGCCGACGAAGAAGTTCCGCCTGGCCTTGCCGATCAGGTAACCGATGATGATGAACAAAACACCCATCGCCGGCAGCAACATGTTGGTCATGTTGAACCCGTATCCCAGTGCGGCCAGCAGGGTCAGGGCGTAGATGTAAAGCATGTAGGCAACGAGCGCAACCATCATGATGTTGTAGGAGTCGATAAACAGGGCGATGTTTGCCTTGAGAGGATCGATCCTGGGGATGGCAAGGAACAGGAGGAAAATTCCAAGTGTGATGAGCGGCATCAGGAACATCCCCCAAAACTTGGACATGTAGCCATCCACTTCTCCTTGAGCGTTCCAATGCGAGGGCATCGGATCCGGCATGCTGGGGTAAAGCACCAGCGCGACCAGGAAGGAAAGGACGAGCATAATGATGATGGTGATAGTGGCGGTTTTGGTTGACATGGTATTCTCTTGTTTTGTAGTGACAGGGTTTCACGTGAAACCCTGTCACGGGTTTTTTATTTTATGGTGGCTCAATGGCAGCTGGTTATTTTTCCTCTTTCGGCAGGTTCTGCTGCGCCAGCGAGACCATCCCGCTGACCCCGCCCAGGTTCATCGTGTCCACGGCACTGCTGGGGACAATGACCAGCGCACCTTTTTCCTTCAGTCCCTCGAAGAGCATGTTCATCGCGCGCAGATGCAGCGCGGTGGGATTGTTGATATAGGATTTGGCAGCCTTCGCAAACGACTCGGCGATCTGCTTTTCAGATTCGCCCAGGATGACGCGCGCCTGCCGTTCGCGTTCGGCCTGTGCCTGGCGGGACATGGCGTCCTCCAGGTCCTGCGGGATGACGATGTCGCGGATCTCGACCGATTGCACGGTCACGCCCCAGGGGGTGGTGCGTTCGTCGATGACCTTCTGTAACTCGGCGTCGATGGACGACCGGCCGACGAGCAGGTCCGCCAGCATCATGCGTCCGGTAATGTCGCGCAGGGCGGTCTGGGCGGCCCAGTCCACGGCGGCTTCATAGTTCTTCACCTCGAGCGCGGCTTTCTCGGCGTCCCACACCAGCCAGAAAAGAACGGCGTCCACGTCCACCGGGACGGTATCCTTGGTCAGCGTCTTCTGCGCGGCGAAGGGAGTGACCATCACGCGGTGATCCACCCAGGTCGAGACGGCGTCGATGCCGGGGACGATCCAGAACAGGCCAGGGCCTTTCAACCCCTTGAATTTTCCAAGCCGCAGCACGACAGCTTTTTCCCACTGCGATGCAACCTTCAGCGCAAACAGGATGTAGGTGCCGATTAGCAGCCAAACCGTCACCCAGGCGCCGGCGGAAATGTCGGATACATTGCTTCCCAGGTAGATGCTGCCCAGGGTGGCGATGATCAAGCAGACGGTGAAAATTCCTCCTGCAATTGGCGGTATGTGCGGATCCTGCTTTGTAGTCTTGGTCTGGTCCTTTGATTTTGTTGCCATGTTATCCTCTCTTTTTATTCTTTCTCTTCGATTTCGGTGCCGCTTTTTTCCTGCCAACTTTCAGCGGTTTTTTGAAAAATTTCGAGCGCACCCTGCGCGTTATATCCAAGCCGTTTCGCTTCTGATAGATAGCGCCTGGCAAGCGCCTGGAGCGATTCGCTGCGCAGTCTCTCCACGACCTCCGGCGGCGGCATCTCCAGGATGTAGGTTCCGCGTCCCTGTTGGGTGGAGATCACTCCGGCCTCGTCCAGCAGGCGATAAGACCGCGCCACGGTGTTGAAGTTGACCCTCAGCTCGGAGGCCAGCGCGCGGACGGTGGGCAACTGGTCGCCGGGCTTCAACTCCCCTTCTGCGACCCGCTGCTGGATCTGCTCTACAATTTGAATGTAGAGCGGGATGTCCGAGCGGAAGTCAACGTCAATCTTCATGCATTTTGTCCAGATTGTATCATTGTATCTTTGTATAATTGTACATCGATTTTGTTGTTTGTCAAGAGGTGAGTCAACACACTTTCTTTGTTCTGTTCTTTTATTGCGGAAATAACAGCCACTTAATTCGTCCTCCCCGCTTTTAACGTACCTCTAACGCAGAATAAATTCATGCGTGGTAAAATCGATTTGGAAGACTTTTTTTCAAGAAGGAGCAAGACTATGGAAGTTACACCTGTTACCGGTACCTTTGCCGTTAAAAAGGGTCTGGCGCAAATGTTAAAGGGCGGCGTGATCATGGACGTGGTGACGCCGGAGCATGCAAAAATTGCCGAGGATGCCGGCGCGTGCGCGGTGATGGCGCTTGAACGTGTGCCGGCGGACATCCGCGCGCAGGGCGGCGTGGCGCGCATGAGCGACCCGGATCTAATTGAGAAGATCATGGCTACCGTGACCATCCCGGTGATGGCCAAGTGCCGCATCGGACACTTCGTCGAAGCACAAATTCTCGAGGCGATCGGCGTGGATTACATTGACGAATCCGAAGTATTGACTCCGGCCGATGAAGAGCATCACATCCTCAAGCACAATTTCAAGGTCCCGTTCGTGTGCGGATGCCGCAACCTGGGCGAGGCGCTGCGGCGCGTCGGTGAAGGCGCGGCGATGATCCGCACCAAGGGCGAGGCCGGCACCGGCGATGTCGTCGAGGCTGTCCGCCATGCCCGCACCGTGATGGGCGAGATTCGCAAGTTGCTGACCATGGCCGACGAGGAGTTGATGCACTTTGCCAAGGAGATCGGCGCGCCATACGAACTGGTCAAGGAGACCAAGGAGTTGGGACGCATGCCCGTGGTCAACTTTGCGGCGGGCGGAATCGCAACACCGGCCGATGCCGCGTTGATGATGCAGCTCGGCGTGGACGGTGTGTTCGTCGGCTCGGGCATCTTCAAGAGCGGCGACCCGGCCCAGCGCGCGGCGGCGATTGTCAAGGCGACGACCCACTACAAGGACGCCGCCATTCTCGCGGAAGTCAGCCGCAACCTGGGCGAGCCCATGGTGGGGCGCAATGTCTCCCAGATGCCGGAAGGCGAAAAGATCGCCGGGCGTGGGTGGTGATTTCAGAGATTAGTTAGTAGAGAGTAGCGATCAGGGGTTGGTCGTTGCTCACTACTCACTATTCTCCAGTCACTGTTCTCTACTCACTGCTCACTATTTATCTAGTCTCTACTCTCTATTATGAACATCGGTGTTCTTGCATTGCAGGGCGATTTCGCCGAGCACATTACCATGCTCACGCGGCTGGGAGTCGACGCTGAGGAAGTCCGCCTGCCCTCTCAACTGGACCGCCTGGATGGATTGATCATCCCCGGCGGCGAGTTGACCACGATCGGAAAGCTTGCCGAGGATTTCAAGTTGATGGAGCCGCTGCGCGCCTTTGGAAAAATCACGCGCCATCTGGGGCACCTGCGCAGGCGCCATCTTTTTATCAAAGGATGTCCGCCGGCACCAGCCTCTGCTGGGCATCATGGACATCATCGTTGAACGCAATGCCTTTGGCCGGCAGGTCGATTCATTCGAAGCGGACCTCGACATCGAGCCGCTCAAGAAAGCCACTCGAACAGACGGATCCGTACCATGCCGTGTTCATCCGCGCGCCGATCATCCAGTCGGTCAGCGGAAAAGCGAGGGTTATCTCCGCACTGCCGGACGGCCGCATCGTTGCGGCACAGGAGGGAAAACTCCTCGCCACCTCCTTCCACCCGGAGCTCACGAACGACCTGCGTTTTCACGAGTTCTTTGTTTCTCTGGCAAAGTAAAACACTCAAGGGGCAGACAAATCCATCTGCCCTTTTTGAATGGCGAAAAAATGACATCCCGCCCGCTCGACTTTCTCGATCTGCCCATCCTGTTTCGTTACCGCGGCGAGGCCGTCAGCCTGGACTCGACCCGCTGGTTGACGCGCGGCAACCCGTTGAGGGCGGCCGGCTTCCTTTCCTATTTCAACCCGGCGCGCCATCTTTATACAGGCATCCATCAGGAAAACGGGACGACATTGCTCGGCAGCATCCTGCACACGAACGGGGATATGTTCGCCCGGCTGGTCTACATCGCGCCGTCCGCACAGCTCTCGCACCCGGGCTTGACCCCGTTGATCGAGCATCTCGCCGCCGAAGCAGGCAAGTGGGGCGCGTTCCATATCCTTGCGGAAATTGATGAAGACAGTGAAGCCTTTACCGCGCTGCGAACAGCGGGCTTTTCTGTTTATGCCTGGCAGCGCATGTGGGACGTGAGTCACGTTTCATCGGGGAATGCGGATGCCGGCTGGATCAAAACTCAATCGGTCGACCTGCCCTCCATCCAATCCCTGCATCACCAGATCGTGCCTCCGTTGCTGCAGCCGGTCGAGCCGACCCCGAGGCGCGCGGCAGGGTTGGTCTGTTCAGGCGATTCGAAATGCTATGTCAACCTGACTTATGGCGCGCAGGGTATCGTGCTCACGCCGCTCATCCACCCGGAGGCCACCGATGTGGCGGACAGACTCTCGAGTCTGCTGGCTCACCTCCCCGACAGGCGCAACCGCCCGGTCTACTTGTGCATGCGCTCCTACCAGGCCTGGCTCGAATCTGCGCTGGAGGATCTGGGAGGCAAGCCCTCTGAACGGCAGGCGGTCATGATGAAGCACCTCGCGCATATGGTCAAAGATGAGCAGACGGTGATGGCCGCAAAGCCGGCGAACGTGAGTATCCAGCCTTCGCGCGTGAGTCACATCGAGCCGAAAAAGTAGGCATCCGGTGAGAGGCTGGTTGACCATTGGGCTATTAGCGGGAGAGCCAATCCTCGTATAATATAAGAAGATTGGCAGACAGGCAGGGTAAATAAAATGGTGATTCTGAATTAATCCTGATTGGTATAAATCCTGCTCGCAAGACTGGGCAGGATGTGCATGACCGTTGGTGGTCTATCATTAAAGATCTACGCACGGAAAAACCGTGCCAGACACAAGGACTTTACTATGTCACAACAACGTCGCATTACTGACGATTTGGACGCCCTCCTTAACGTACTCCCCAAATCCATTGTTGACGCGGTTCACAAGGCGAACGATTACGACCGGCTGCTCGAGATCATCATCGACCTCGGGCGTGTCCCCACGGCGCGATACGTGGACAGCGAAGTCACATTGATCGAAAAGGAAATCAGCGCCGAGGACATCGCTTACGTCGATGAACGCATCGGCGAGTTCGACGCGGACAACCGCGCCGGCATCGAGCGCACGCTGCACCGCATCTCTGCCATCCGCAACCGGCGCGGCCACATCGTCGGGCTGACGCTGCGCGTCGGGCGCGCGGTCTACGGCACCATCGAAATCATCCAGGACATCATCGAGAGCGGCAAGAGCATCCTCATCCTGGGCAAGCCGGGCGTGGGCAAGACCACCCTGCTGCGCGAGGCCGCGCGCATCCTGGCGGAAAGCCGGCGCGTGATCATTGTCGACACGTCCAATGAGATCGGCGGCGACGGCGATGTGCCGCATCCCGCCGTCGGGCGCGCCCGGCGCATGCAGGTGCGCGAGCCGATGCTCCAGCACGAGGTGATGATCGAGGCGGTCGAGAATCACAACCCCGAGGTGATCGTCATCGACGAGATCGGGCGCGAGCTCGAGGCCGCCGCGGCGCGCACCATCGCCGAACGCGGCGTGCAGCTCATCGGCACGGCGCACGGCAAGACGCTCGAGAACCTGCTGCTCAACCCGACCCTCTCCGACCTGGTCGGCGGCATCGAGGCGGTCACGCTCTCGGACGAGGAAGCCCGCCGCCGCGGCACGCAGAAGACCGTGCTCGAGCGCCGCGCTCCGCCCACCTTCGATGTGCTGATCGAGATCCAGACGCGCGACGAGTTCACCATCCATGCCGACATCACCGAGGCGGTGGATACCTTCCTGCGCGGATTCCCGCTCCCGCCCGAGATTCGCACCCGGGATGAAGAAGGCAGGATCCGGGTGGAGAAGGCGCAGGCGGCTGCCCCAGCCGCGCGCACCTCGCGCAGCCGCACTCCCGAGAGAGGGCGGTCGGGCGAGCGAGGCAGCGTCCCCGAGAGCGGATTCATGTCCGGGCCGCTGCGCGATTCATTCTCCGGGGAACCAGCCCGGCGTCCGTACCCTTCCGCTGCAAGCGAGTCGGCGCCAAGAACATCGTTGCAACCGGTCAAGGTCTATCCCTACGGCGTGGCGCGCAACCGGTTGATGCAGTCCGCCAAGCGTCTGGGCGTGCCGGCGATCGTCGTCCGCACCATCGACGAGGCCGATGCGTTGATCACGCTGCGCGCGCATTATCGCGACCACCAGGCCACCATCGTGGACGCTGAGCACCGCGGCATGCCGATCTATGTCCTGCGGTCGAACACCGTCAGCCAGATCGAGCAGTTCCTGACCGACTTGTTCAACCTGCCGGGAGAGATGACCCCACCCCCCGAGGGCGATTACATCAAGAATGCCACACAGTCCGCTATCAGCGCTGTGTTGAACGGCGAGCGTTATGTGGACATGCCGCCGGCCGCACCGGCCATCCGCCGCATCCAACACGAGATGGCGCGCGAGGCGGAATTGGTGAGCCATTCGTACGGCAAGGAACCCAGAAGGCATGTGAGGATTTTCAGAGACTAACCACAAAGGACACTAAGGGCACGAAGGAATTCCATTACGGCCCCGGCGTCTTTTAAATCAATTTGGTTGGAAGAGAGCTTATGTTTATCACCCTCGAAGGCCCCGAAGGCTCCGGCAAGACCTCCCACATCCCCCACCTCGTGCAGCACCTGCGCGAGAAGGGATATACTGTTTTCCCCACCCGTGAGCCGGGAGGCACCTCCATCGGTGAGCAGATACGCGAGGTGCTGCATAACCTGAAGAATGCGGAGATGAATCCGCGCACCGAGACGCTGCTCTATCAGGCGGCGCGCGCCCAGTTTGTGGAACAGATCCTCAGGCCGCATCTGACTGCCGGGGAACTCGTGCTCTCGGACCGTTATGCCGATTCAACGATTGCCTACCAGGGCTACGGACACCAGCAGAACCTTGAGCAGGTGCGCGCGCTGGTCCAATACGCCACCGGAGGATTGGTCCCTGACCTGACCATCCTGCTCGACCTGGATGTGGACCTCGGGTTGCGGCGCAAGAAGAAAGCCGATGAGTGGAATCGGCTCGATGCCTACACGGTGGAGTTCCATGAACGCGTGCGTGCCGGGTACCTTGAACTGGCAAAAAAAGAGTCGGAACGATGGGTGATTGTTGACGCCTCCCGCTCATGGGAGGATGTGCAGAATGAACTAAGAAGGATCATTGAAGAAAAGTTGGGCTGATCATCAGATACAGGTACATAAAAACAACGACGCATTAGCGCCGTTGTTTTTGATTGGAAATAAATTTCTACTGTTGAGTGAGGGGTATCGTAAAGAAGAACTCGGCTCCATCTTGGGGACCGAAAGTGGTCTCCTCGAAGAACTGGCCTGAGTAGCCCTCGGCAAGGACCACGACCGTATAACCTACGTTGAATTCCAACAGATCGGGAAGGGCAAACTCCCCACGGGAATCGGCCTCAGCGAGGGAGAAAACCATCGAATCGGGGAAATTCTTCGATTCCCATTTGGCATAGGTCGTGCCTGGATTCAGAACCACGAAGAACGCGCCTTTGATGCCTCGGTTCGTGTCGTTGTCGACGATCTCGCCGCTGACCTGAACGCCGTCATTCTTGCCGGGGCGCTGGATGCCTCCCCCGCCTCCAACGGTGACTTCTCCCTGAGAGAGCAGAGGAATCTCATCGCCGGTGCCGGCATAGAGTTCGACCACGTACGTGCCATCAGGTAGGGATGAACCATCGTTGTTGTTGAAGGAAGCGGTCATGTCACCTTCGGGGCCGTCGGTCCATTCGAAGAAGCCCTGGCCAATCTCCTCTCCATCCAAATACCAGACCATTCCCCATGATTGCCCGTCTGTCATCCCGCTGTATTCAAAGTTGCCGGCGATGACTTCGGTCCCGGAAGGATAGGAATCGACTTCCTCCTCAGGATTACCCTGGTTATCCAATGCCACCCAGGTTACTGAGCCGAACTCTTCATTGCCTGAACCCGGCTCTGTTCCCCCGCCACCCCCGCTGCCGCCTTCGATTTTGAACGGACTGGCATATTCCTGCCCGTTGTTGGCAGCCAGGATGAGCGCTTTGGCAAGATTGATGGGACGCGCGCCGTTGATGAATCCGCCGATCGGGATACAAGTGTCACTACCATCCAACACGCCATCCCCATTTGTATCCTGGACTGGACGGCAGTCGGTGATGTCGTTATCCGAACCTGAAGAGGCGATGGTCGGCACACCGACAATTTGACCATTGTCATTGGCAGCCAGACCGCCAGAGTTTCCGCCGGCAATGGTGGCGTCCAGTTTCATCCATGCCCGGTCTCCCACCTGGTCCTGAGGTGTCCATCCTGCGAAATTACCGCTGGTAAATGTGATGGTATTTCCACCAATGGTTGGGAAACCAAAGATACTGAGGTGATCCCCTACATGTAAATCATCCGAATTACCAAGCTCCACATAAGGGAGGTTGAGATCATCGGAATTTACTTTATCTCCATCAGCGGTGGCAAAGATGTGGATGAGTGCCAGGTCGAGGAAGCCGTCCGCGCCGACAACTTCAGCGGCATACAAATAGACAGGAGCCTTGCTTTCATCTTGAACCAAGCCGACCAGCATGTAGGCTGGGTCTTCTTCGCCATACCCGAATGCTGAGGGTTTTGCGACATGGGCGTTGGTCAGAATATAGCCATCCGGGCTGAGGATGGTGCCCGATCCCACATACAACGGAGAGTAACCGTCTCCATCTGGGTACATGGTCAACAGCTGAACGGTTGCAGAGATCAGATCCGCGCGCTGCTTGGCGCTCAGGCCATTCCCGCCGCTGGGTTGAGGAGCCGGCTGTTCAGACTGGTCGGCCGGTGTGGCAATGGCCGGCTGGTCACTGACCGCGACGCTGTCATCGCCCAGCGAGCAGGCGAGACTGGCCAGCACGAGCGCGATAAGCGCAATCCATGCCGGGTTAAATTTGC
The DNA here is from genome assembly GCA_963709295.1 of uncultured Chloroflexia bacterium. Lineage (GTDB taxonomy): Bacteria > Chloroflexota > Anaerolineae > Anaerolineales > Villigracilaceae > JBGPQJ01. Next base: position 1,043,012 of record CAVPVW010000008.1, read on the forward strand.
GTTTAATTATCATCATGGCCTCCTAATATTCCAACGATTCCAGGAAATTTCGGAAACGTCCGAAATCAACTTCGTAATTGTCTTCGCTGGCCTGGTAGGTTACCACCACGGCATGATCCCCGGCCACGAAAAAGTAATCCACCCCGCGCACGACCACGGGCACATCCGCGCGCGTCAGATCGGAATCGGCATCCACAAAGGCGTAGGTGACCTTGTAGCCGTTTTGACCGTTGACGGTCACATCCTGCTGGTCAAGCACGCGAACGGTGCTCAGGTTCTGGGCGCGGGCGATCGAGTGGAAACTGGCCACATCTGCCGGAGTTGCATCACTGGCGACCGGTAGCACTTCCAGTTGATAAGCGGTGCTGAAGCCGGAGCCACCCAGCTCCGAAGTGTGCAGGACCACTCCAGTCTCGGCCAGGTCGGTCACCCAGCCGGCGGGCATCTGTCCCTTGACCCCGCCGCTATCAAAGGGGACGGAGCGGGATTGTACGTTGGACATGAGCAGCCAGCCGAGGAAAACCGCGACCAGCGTCACGACGATCACTGCCCAGTCGGAATAGCGATCGCCAAGGGAACGTTGTGAAGATGAAGAAGTAGCAGTAGTCATGTTTGCCTCCCTTTACGCTGTCAGCGCGGATTTGATGTTGCGGCGGATCAGCCAGGCCAATAACGCGGCTGTCCCACCGGCCAGAACGGCAGCGAGAATTAATCCATACCAAGGATTGGATCCACCGCTGGTCAGTGTGACCGTGCTCTGGGTGATCTCGGTGCGCAGCCAGAAGAACAGGCCGTTGAGCACCGCAGCCAGCGTGAGGCCGGCCGGCATCCACCACAGGGGCTCGCTCTCGAACTTGGCGCGCCCGAGGAAGTAACCGGTGATGCCCGCGAAACTGGCCTGTGCCAGCGAGACGATCGCGATGCGGATGACGCCCGTGCCCAGATCCACGCCGCCGTTTGCAAGGACAAAGTGAATGTTGAGCACGGTGGCGAAGCCCAGCCCGGCGGCGGTGGCGTACACGATTCCATCCGTCGCCTCGTCAAACTCAGCCGATCGGTAGACGCTGTAACGAACCGCGGCATATTTCAAAAATTCCTGAATAAAGCCCACGATCAGAATCCCACCCAGGATGGTGGTCAGTGTGTCGGCGTACATCCATTTGGAAAGACGGAAAACATTCTCCGCCAACGGCAGCCAGATGGCAGCCGCGATCAGCATGGCCAGGACGAATACACTGGCAATGAACGCCTTGGGTTCAGGTTCGAGACGATCCTGCTGGTAAAAGAATGCCAGCCAAATGAGCGCCGGGACGACCGCCAGGACCACACCCGCCAGGACCAGCGCGGTCTGCCCGAGCACGGGTTTGAAAAAAGCCTCCGCGGCGTAAACCAGCACCACAAAAACAACAAGGGCAATGACCTGTCCCCAAACGGACCGCCATACACCCTTGCGCTGATGGGTGGCTGTTTCGAAATGTTCGTCGCAAAATGCCCGCTGACCGATGGTCTTGGTGGACGCTTTGCCACAAACGCAACACAGTTGATCTGCCATAAACTCCTCCTCCTTCAAGCGAAAAGTGCGATGAATACAACGCATCCTTCACGAGAGCGTGAAGGATGCCTAGTGATACCATAATGCTTGAATTTGGTCAATTGCGATGCGATTTGTGACCTTTGGAACAAGGGGAATTTAGAGGAATGATTTGCTTGAATCCCCTTCCCTAGATGTCGTCCAGCCCGCCTCCGGCATCGCCGCCCAAGTCCGGCAGCGCGGATTCGATCTCCTCGGGAGACTGTCCCGCCTCGAGCCGGTCGACGACATCATCGAACTCCGGCGGCAGCTCCTCGCCCATTTCGCTGCCCATCTTGCGCATCATCCGTCCGAGAGACTTGGGGTCGTCCTCCAGCCCGGCCAGCGCGGACGGATCCGCCAGCGACTCGAGCCGCAACTCCTCGGATTTTTTCACGCGCACGCGGGGCACGCGCCGCTTGACCTTTTTGCTTCCACAAAGAGGGCAGGCGACGGCCTTCTTCCCATACTCAGAGTAGGACAGGTGAATGTCGAAGCGCTGGTTGCATCCGAGGCAAATGAAATCGTAAAGCGGCATAGGTTCTCCAATCCACAGATTTTATCTTAAGAGGCGGTGACTAATCCCCACGCCCACTCGTGCTGGCTCATGCCAACAGGGCAGTGACCCCCGCGAGTTCCGGGGGTGAAGGCGGGAGCTTCTCGGGCATCGCCCAGGGATTGTAGCCCCAATCCCAATATGTTTATGGCAGCATTTTGATCTCGATCGATCACAAGACCGCAAACAGGACACGCATGAACTCGAACGGACAGAGACTTCTCGACCAATGTTCCACAGCCAGCAGAGCAAACCTTGGATGTGTTGCAAGGATCAACCAATACGACCACACGACCAGCATTCTCAGCTTTGTACGTGGTGTACTTTATCAGTTGGTTCCAGGCCGCATCCGCAATACTTTTCGCCAGGCAATGGTTTTGAAGCATGGTCTTGATGTGCAGTTTTTCAAAAGCCAGCAAACCAAAGCTGTTCACCAGGTCGCGACTGCGTTTGTGAGCAAAATCCCTGCGACGGTTGGCGATACGTTGGTGGATATGAGCGACCGCTTTACGTCGCCGGGTTCGTTCGGAGGTTCCCTTTCCAGCCGCCGAGAGGTTGCGTTGTGCCTTTGCCAATGTTTTTTCGTCCTGGCGAAAGAAGCGGGGATTGGCGATCCGATCTCCGTTAGAGAGGGTCGCAAAGGTCTCCAGGCCAACATCGATACCGATGGCCAGATCGTTGCAAGGCAGCGGTTCAGGTTCGACTTCACATGCCAGGCAGGCATACCAATTGCCAACCGTATCTCTTTGAATGGTGAGTGTCTTGAGGCGACCTTCAACCGGGCGATGCAGAACAATTTTGACTACACCGATCCTGGAAAGAAGCAAACCGTTGTCCAGCAACTGAAAACCAGATTGTTTGAACGTGAAACTGTCTACCGACCGTATCCCCGAAAGCGGGGATAACCTGGTGTTCTCCCTGCCTTCACCCGACAGAAAAACGCCTTGAAAGCCAGATAACCCGTTCCTGAACATTTTGCAACACCTGCGAATGCACCGCTGTCAACTCAGGATGCTCTCTTTTCCAAAGCGTGAGCAGTTTGTTGGTATCGTACAGCGAAAGCGGCTTCTTCTCTTGTTCCCAGGCATTTTTGCGCGTGGCAAGGGTTTCGTTGTAAACCCAGCGACACACGTCCAACGTGTGGATCAGTTGGGTGCGTTGGTTTTTGGAGGGTCGCAGGCGATACTTGAAGGTTTTCATTCAGATAGCCTTTTGCTGTTGCGCTTCTTGTATAGCACACACGTTCTAGCATGTCAAGCTTTGCGCTTTGCGCTTAATACCCCCATTGCAAAAGCAAGAGAATTGGCGATGCATTTGGTAAAATATAACCATGCCTGATCATGATTTTAACCTCGTCCAGCCCAAGCCGCTGCTGATCGTGATCTCCGGCCCTTCAGGCGCCGGCAAGGACACCATCCTGCAGCGCATGAAGGAACGCGAACTGCCGTTCCACTTTGTGGTGACCGCCACCACCCGCCCGCGCCGTGAAAATGAAATCGACGGCAGGGATTATTTCTTTGTGTCCAAGGACGAATTTGCGCGCATGATCGATGAAGACGAACTCATCGAATATGCCATCGTCTATGGCGACTACAAGGGCATCCCCAAGCAGCAGGTGCGCGATGCCCTGGCCAGCGGCAAGGACGTCATCATGCGCATCGACGTGCAGGGTGCGGAGACGGTGCGCAAGCTCGCTCCGGAGGCGATGCTGATCTTCATCACGGTCGACAGCGAGGAAGAGCTGTTGAACCGTTTGCGGGAGCGCAAGACCGAGACCGCCGATGCGCTCAAGCTGCGCATGGCAACTGCCCGCAAGGAACTGCAGCGCGTCAGCGATTTTGATTACGTCGTGCTCAACCGCGATTTCCATCTCGATGATACAGTGGATACCATCCGCGCGATCATCCAGGCCGAACACCACCGCGTCAATCCGCGCATGGTCTCCCTATGACGCAAATCGTCCCCCCCGAACCCCCGCAGGAATACCCCGGCGCGACGCCGGAGCCGGCGGCCAATCCGCTTAACCGGGTGGCCTACCCGACAGTGACCTATACACTGCTGGGCCTTACTGTTTTGTTTTTCATCCTACAAATGTTGAGCGAGACGCTATTTGGAAGCGACTACCCGGCCATGATTGGCATGAAGGAAAATTCACTTGTCGCGCAGGGGCAATTCTGGCGGCTGCTCACGCCGGTCTTCCTGCACGGCTCGATCCTGCATATCGGCTTTAACATGTACGCCCTGTGGGTCATCGGCGGGCGCATGGAGCGGGCTTACGGGCACGGAAAATTCATCGCCCTGTATTTCCTGAGCGCTTATGCCGGCAATGTGTTCTCATTCCTGTTCCAGCCGAGTCCCTCGCTGGGCGCCTCCACCGCGATCTTCGGCCTGCTGGCGGCAGAAGGCGTGCTGCTCTACCTGAACCGCAAGCTGATCCATGACGCGCGCAGCATGCTGCAGAACATCATCACCATCGGCGTCATCAACCTGATCATCGGCACGACCGGCGGCATCGACAACTGGGGACACCTGGGCGGGCTGCTGGGCGGGCTGGCCTTTGGCTGGCTGGGTGGACCCCTGCTGGATACCATTCCCTACGGCGCCGGCTATGCCCTGGTGGACAAACGCACCCGGCAAGATGTCATCGTCGCGTTCATCGTGGTTTTTCTGACCTTTACCGCCCTGGCTGTGCTCGGATTCATCGATCCGCTGCGCATTCTGGCATTTTAAGCTCGAGGAGTGGACATGGCTGAAGAAAAGAAGAAGCCCGAAGAAGAAAGAAGAAAGAGGAGAAGCCTGCTCCCAAAGACAACCTTGTCGAAACAAAGCACACCATCTCCATCGGCGGGAAGGAATTGAAGTACACCGTCACCACAGGGACGATCATCCTCAAGCAGGAAACGCCCGACCGCGAGAAGGAATTCGAGGGCGAGAAGCCGCGGGCGTCTTTCTTCTTCACGGCTTATGTTCTGGATGGCGTGCACGATCCGGCCAGGCGCCCGCTGACCTTTTCATTCAACGGCGGACCTGGTTCCTCTTCCGTCTGGCTGCACATGGGTATCCTCGGTCCGCGGCGGGTGGTCATGGAATACGACGGCGGACTGCCCCGCCCGCCGTTCCAGCTCACCGACAATGAATACTCCATCCTGGATTCCACCGACCTCGTTTTCATCGACCCGGTCAGCACGGGCTACAGCCGACCTGCCGAAGGGCAGAAGGCCAAGGAGTTCCACGGCTTCAAGAAGGATATCGAAAGCGTCGGGGATTTCATCCATCTCTACACCACGCGTTACGCGCGCTGGCTTTCTCCCAAATTCCTGATCGGGGAAAGCTACGGTACTACGCGTGCTTCGGGCCTCTCAGGCTACCTGCAGGAACGGCATGGGCTTTATCTGAATGGCATCATGCTGGTCTCGGCAGTGCTGGATTTCCAGACTCTGGAATTTTCCCCCGGCACTGAGCTGCCGTATGCTCTCTTCCTGCCGACCTATGCAGCCACCGCCTGGTACCACCACAAGCTGCGCATCCGCCGCCCGCTGCAGAAGCTGCTCAAGGAGGTGGAGGACTTTGCCCTCAACGAGTATTCCCTCGCGTTGCTAAAGGGGGATACGCTCACACTCCGTGAGCGGGCACGGATCATCGAGATGCTCGCGCGATACACCGGGCTGTCGGAGGAGTTCATCGAGCAGAGCAACCTGCGCATCAAGGCTTCCCGTTTTTTCAAGGAGTTGCTGCGCGATGAGCGCCGCACCGTCGGCCGGCTCGACAGTCGCTTGACCGGCATCGATCGCGACTCGGCGGGGGAGACGATCGAATACGACCCCTCTTATACCAACATCACCGGACCCTACACGGCGGTCTTCAATGACTATGTGCGCCGCGAATTGAACTACCAGTCTGACATGCCGTATGAGATTCTCAACTTCCAGGTTTGGCCGTGGTCCTATGCCGAACATGAAAACCAGTATGTCTATGTCGCGGAGACATTGCGCAAGGCAATGACCACCAATCCTTACCTCAAGGTCTTTGTAGCCAACGGGTACTATGACCTGGCCACGCCATACTTCGCCACGGAATACACCTTCTCGCATCTCGGGCTGGATGAGTCGCTGCGCGGAAATATCAGCATGGGATATTATGAAGCCGGGCATATGATGTATGCTTATCTCCCGGCGCTTGCGGCACTGAAACAGGATCTGGCGAGATTTATCAAAGAGACATTGGCTTAGCAGTTTTGCATGTGCCGAGAAGGATGGGCGGCTTTTGAGTTCAGCCGCCCATCCTTTTATTTCCCATGGGTCTGCTAATTCATACGGAGGATTGATAATCTTAAAGGTGCGCTATGCGCAGATCTGATTTCGTGGAGCTGCCGCCAACAAAAAAACAGGCCGCAGCCTGTTTTCTGAGAGTATCGAACATTGATTAAGCGTGTCGTCCGCTGCGCGGGTCGAAGGCATCGCGCAGCCCATCGCCCACAAAGTTGATGCCCAGGACGGTCAGCAGGATCAGCGTGCCGGGGAAGATCCACAGCCAGGGGGCGGTCTCCAGATAACGGTAGGCGCCGTCCAGCATGTTGCCCCAGGTCGCTGTCGCACCCTGAACGCCCAGCCCGAGAAAACTCACATATGCTTCAGCCACAATGGCAGCGGCCACGCCCAGGGTGGCGCCGACGATCAGTGGGGCGGTCGTGTTGGGCAGCAAATGGGTGAAGATGGTGCGGCTGTCCGAGGCGCCCATGGCGCGCGCTGCGGCAATATAATCCATCTCGCGCAGGGAGAGGATGTTGGCGCGGATGATGCGCGCCGTATACATCCAGGATGTGGCGCCGATGATCAGGATAATGACAAAGACATTGCTGGTAATTTCGCGCCCGAAGATGTTGACATCCGGCAACCCTGTGCCCATGTAACGAGCGCCGATCATCAGCAGGAACAGGCTGGGGATGATCAGCATGGCTTCGGTGAAGCGCATCAGGATGCTGTCCAGCCAGCCGCCATAAAAGGCAGCGATGGAGCCGATGTCGTGCCGATGAGTATTTCCACGCATACGGCAAAGATGCCGATCATCACCGAGATCTGGCCGCCGTAGACCGTGCGCGCCAGAATGTCCCGGCCGATGACATCCGTCCCAAAGGGATGCTCACGGGAAGGCGGCATTAACTTCAGGCTGGTATCGTTGCAGTTTGCCCAGGCCTCGCCGCGCACTTCCTTTTGGATCGGCGCGCAGTACCCTTCAGGAAAGGCCCGGTCAATGCTGACGTAAAGAATAATGCCCACCAGGATGACCATCCCAACACCGCCATGCGGTGTTTGCGGAAACGGCGCACTGCCAGTGCGGCAGGTGAGAGCGATTAATTGATGGATTCCAGATTTTGCACTTTCTGCTAAATCTACCATGCGGTTCTCTACTCCAGCCGAATGCGGGGATCGACGATTGAATAAACGATGTCGGTGATGATCTGAAAAATAATCACAGCGACTGCGATGATCATAAGAATACCCATCAACATGGGAAAGTCGGAACGCTCCATGTGGTCGATGAAAAGACGCCCCATGCCCGGCCAGGCGAAGATGCGCTCGGTCACCACCGCCCCCGCCAGCAGGAATGGAATTTCGAGACCGATAATGGTGATGAATGGCAGCGCGGCATTGGGCAGGGCGTGCTTCCTGATGACGAACATGTAAGCCAGCCCCTTGGCGCGCGCCGTGCGGATGTAATCCATTCCCAGCACTTCCAGCACGCTTGACCTGACGAAGCGGCTGTAACCTGCCGTGCTGATGATGGCCAGCGTTGCAACCGGCAGGACCATGTGCCTCATCAGTTCGAGGGCGTTTTTCCCACGGCAGGGTCGTACATGCCCACAGTGGGGAGGTAGGGCAGCCCCCAGCGGCGGAAGTTCACTGCGAAGATATACATCAGCATCAATGCCAGCCAGAAGACCGGCATGGAAAATCCGATAAATGAAAGGCCTGTGACGATGTTGTCGAACCAGGAGTAGGGATGCAGCGCCGAATACAAGCCGATGGCAATGGATAACAGGATGATGATGGCTTCGGCGGTGAGCATCAAGAGCAGCGTATTGGGCAGGCGTTCACCGATCATGACAAGCACTGGTTGTCGCGTCACCAGGGAATTGCCCCAGTCGCCGCGCAGAATGCCCCGGCGCTTGCCGGGGGTTTCTGGGACACCATCGCCATCCATGTCGATCTTTTGCCAGTCGTTGCCGACCAGCCAGGTGAAGTATTGCATGTACATGGGCTTGTCCAAACCCAACTGGCGGCGCAGGCGCTCCCTGTCTTCCGGCCGCGGGGGAATCCGTCCTCCGAGCGTCGCGATGGGGTCGCCAAAGGCCTGCATCAGCGCAAACAGGATGATGCTGATAATAAAAAGTTGTGGAATGGCTTGCGCCAGTCGCCGTAGGATGTAGTTGATCATATTCGATAATAAATCGACCTGCCGGGTCTTATTGGACCCGACAGGTCATGGATAGGATCAGCTTACTCGACTATTTCCCATTCGTAGGCATTCCAGAAAGGATAAACACCGGAGAACTTTACATTCTTCAGCCGGCTGCTGACAGACCACAGGTCCGGGTCCTGCCACATGCCGATATAGACGACATCATCGTACATGATCTGCTGGATCTGGTTGAACAACTCCTTGCGGGCCGCCGGGTCCAGTGGTGACGGCCTGCTGCTTGAACAGTTCATCCAGCGCCGGATTGCAATAACCCTGATCGTTGGCGCCATCCGGGTTGTCCGCATTGACAACTTGATCGCACGTCAAGATGTCAGAATCCGGGTCAGGGATAAGCGTTCTGCACGCTTGAATACTCGGCGACATCGTAATCGCCCAGCGCCAGCGGGCCGCCATCGTTGTAACCGTTCCAGAAGATATCGCTGGAGTAGTTGGCCAGTTCGGCGCCGATACCCACCATGCTTCCACTGTTGTTCCACCACGGCCTGGACGTTCTTGCGCAGTTCGCGCTGGTTGGTGACGTAGCGGACGATCAAATCAACGCCATCCTTGTCGCGGATGCCATCGCCATTGGAATCCACCCAGCCGGCGGCATCCAGCAGGGCTTGGCTTGTTCCGGATCATAGGGATAGGGCTCGAGGGTGTCGGTCTGGTAGGGCGGGGTGCTATCCCAGAAGGTGACATTGACCGGGTTTATATCCGCCACCAACAGGTCTTTCACAATGGTGAAGCGGTCGGTGGCCAGGGCAATCGCCTTGCGGACGTTCACATCCAGCATGGCAGGATGTGCCGTATCGGGGTTGACATTCAGGAACCAGGCTTCGTTATATCCTGAGCTAACAGGCGCAACTTTTACTTTGCCACCGGCCTCAAGTTTCTCGATCTGGTCCGAAGAGAGGAACGTGCCGATGTCGGTATCCCCGGCCAGGATGGCGGCTTCCTGGGCGGCGTCATCCGGCACGATGCGGACAAAGACCTGTTCGAGCTTTGGCGGCTGTGAACCAATTGGGATTGGCCTTAAATGAAAGGTGGCTGCCGGTCTCCCATTGCTTCAACACGAACGGGCCAAGACCGGGAATGGGATTGCGATTCCACTCGGCATTGTCGATCGTGCCATCCGCATCGAAGACGGGCTGTAAAACGTGCTTGGGCAGCACACAGTAGAAAGACTGGTCAGCCAGGCTGCGAAAGGTTCGCTCAAGGTGATCACGACCGTGGTGGGATCCTGGGCGACCACACTGCCACATACTGATCATACGGATAGCGCCCTATGGGGCGTTCTTATCCGACATGATCATGTCGTACGTAAAGACATAATCGTCGGCGGTCAGCGGTTCGCCATCGCTCCAGTTGACATCGTCGCGCAGCTTGATGGTGATGGTGTTGCCATCTGCGCTCAAACCGCCATTTTCGACGGAAGGAATTTCTGTCGCAAGCACCGGGACGGGCTTGCGCATTCTCATCGAAGTCCCACGAGGGCTTAGATAGAACGGGCGCAGGTAACCTGAAAAGGACATGGAGGTGTACATCGGGTTCAGGTTGTCGGGTTCCTGCACAAAGGTGATGGTGGCAGTGCCGCTGAAGGTCGGGGCGGGTGCAGCTGGCGTGCCGCATGCGCTTAATAGAAAGCTCGAAACCACCAGAACGGAAAGAACAACAAAAAAGATTCGCTTCACGTTTCTCCTCCTAACAAGTGTATTGTGATTGGATGGGGTGTTTTGATTCGTTCAGGATGGATAGTGAGATTGGGTCACCTCCTCCCGCAAGAATTGGTCGCTGAATGCATTTTTTATTATACAGCAATTCAATAAGGAATGTTCCTTAATATGCTGTATGAGGGTGCAGTCCACTCACATGCCGTCGCAATATTTAAAGTCAAAGTTGTTTTACCCGCCGTGAACCAGGCGCGGGTCGAGGACATCGCGCAGGCCATCCCCGATCAGGTTGAAGGACAGGACGGTTATCATGATGGCGATGCCGGGGAAGAAAACCAGGTGGGGGGCGTTGAAAATGCTGTTGCGTTCTTCCCCGAGCATCAGGCCCCACTCGGGGGTCGGGAATTCAGCGCCCAGGCCCAGGAAACTGAGAGCAGCAGCGCTCAAAATTACAGTCGCAATGCCCAGCGAGCCCTGAACGATCAACGGGGACAGGGAATTGGGCAGAATACGGTTGAACAAAACGTTGAACTCAGACGCACCCAGTGCCTTGGAAGCCATGACATAATCCATCTCTTTGACGGAGACGACGCTGGCTCTCACCACGCGGGCAAAGATCGGGATTTGGACAATGGCAATGGCCAGCAGCGCATTGATCAAGCCTGGGCCGAGCACCGCCACAATCGCAATCGCCAGGAGCAGACTGGGGAATGCCATTAAAACATCCAGGGAACGCATGATCACATCATCCACCCAGCCGCCGATAAACCCGGAGCCGGCGATGGCGCCCAGCAAGCCGCCGATGACAATGGCTAAGGTAACAGTCGCGACACCAATCTGTAAGGATAGGCGCGCGCCAAAAACAATGCGGGAGAACAAGTCGCGGCTGTTTCCATCGATCCCCATCAAATGTTGAGGCTGGTCAGCCGGGCAGCCCAACAAGTGGATGCAGGGAGTATCCCGGCGTTTGACATCTTTCAATGGAACGATCGGATCAAAAGGCGCGATCTGTTCAGCAAAGATGGCGCATAAAAGCAGGATGCCCAGCAGGAACATACCCAGTTGGGCCGAACGATGGTGAAACAGGCGGCGCACCATGATGACATAGGGATTATCGCGCTGCGGCATCCCCTCTGCAGAAAGAACAGGAACTTTTTCCTTGGTCATGGAGTTATTTCACCCGAACGCGCGGATCCAGGTAGGCATAAGATGCGTCCACAATCAAATTCGTGATGACAAAAATAAGTGCGATGACAACTGAAAAACCCTGCACAACAGGGTAATCGCGGCCAAGAATGGCCTCCACCATCCGCGAACCGACGCCGGGCAGGGAAAAGATGGTTTCGGTCAAGACCGCACCGGAGAGCAGAGCGCCGGTCTGTATGCCGATAATGGTCACAATGGGAATGAGCGCGTTGCGCAGGGCGTGTTTACGCACCAGGCTGGAATATGGAAGCCCCTTTGCGCGAGCGGTTCGGATGTAATCCTGCCCGAGGACATCCAGAAGGGCAGACCGGGTCGTACGAGCGATGATGGCCATCGAAATGGTGCCAACAGCGAGAGCAGGCAGGATGAGATGCTTCAGGGCATCCTTCACGAGGTCCAAATTACCCGTCAGCAGGCCATTCATAATGGCTGAGTTGGAAAGCATTGCGAGAACAAAAGCTTTGATCCCGGTGGCATCGGTAATGCCCCAGACCTTGGTCAATGGCACCATGTGACATTCCGGCCGATAAACGCCCGCCGGGCGGGAGCGAAAATGGAGTGTCTTTAAGCACCAGGGCAAAAAAATAAGCGAGCAGCAGTCCCAGCCAGAACACGGGCATACTGACGCCTATGTTGGCGCCGATCATGGTAAACGTGTCCGCAAAATTGTTCCGGTTGAGCGCAGAAATCGACACCCAGAAGGATCCCAAAGGTTGAAGCAAACATCATCGCCAGGATGGTCAATTCAATGGTCATGGGCAGGCGCTCGCCGATGATGGTCGTGATCGGCCTGCGGTCCTTCAGGGAATTGCCGAAATCGCCCCGCATGATATTGAAAACATAGCGTACAAATTGTTCCGGGATGCTTTTATCCAATCCAAAGCGCGCTTTGAAGTCGTTGCAGGTTGCTTCGGTTGCGTGTTCCCCAAGCATCACATAACAGGGGTCACCGGGAACAAGACGCGTAATGATAAACGTGACCATCAGGATTCCCAATAATACTGGCAAAACCAAAAATAATCTTCGGACCAAAAATTGTGTCATATGGGATTTCTGTTTAATAAAGCTGGATGGAGCATGGTATACCATGCTCCATCCAATTTTACAGACTCTGTACTTACTCAGCGGGCTGGTTAATGGCCTTCGGACCGAAGAAGTCATTGAAGTACTGATAGGCGCCGGTATTGCCCTTGCGCAATGGATAGTTGTAATCCATACCTGCGCTGAATGTGGCAACGACATCATTGGCATCAAATGTCGCGCCATTGGAGAACAACACGCCCTGCTTAAGGGTGCAGGTCCACTCGGTGGCATCGGCATTGCCGGTGCATTCTTCAGCCAGGTCAGGTTCCGGGATTGAAGTAGTGGTAGAAGTTATACAACGAGCTGAATATCAGACCGCAAGCACGGAAGGAGTTGCCGTCAGTCTCGTCCCGCAGAACAGGGAGACAGGCTCGCCATCCTGCGAGAAGACCACGGTGCCATCAGCGGTCTTCATCAGGTTAGAAGTTCTCATCGTACGGACCAATAACAACGCCTTCCACCGAAGACAGGAATGCCAGGTTGACGGTTCCGTGCGCAATCACGATGGTCGGCACATGCTGGGCATACAGTTTGTTGACTTCATCATAGTATCCCTGGCGGGCAACCGGGTCGCCAGAGCGTGGCAGCCTTCTTGATGAGATCGACAATATCGGGGAATGGATTGCCAAAGGCGGCGCTCGAGCCAGTCAGGAAGACATCGTACCAGTTGGTGGCATCGGGAAAATCTTCGCTCCAACCGAGGAAGAAGAGTTCCTTTTCACCGGCGCGGGTGGCGGGCAGGTAGGTGGCCCATTCTTCCATTTCCAGCTTGACTTTGATGCCGGCCTCAGCCAATTGGGCCTGGACAGCCTGGGCAATCTTGGTGGGCTGGGGGAAGTACGGGCGGGTGCGCTCTGCATACGACAGGGTGTATTCCTTGTTGAAGTCGAAACCTTCAGCCTTCAACATTTCCACGGCTTTGGCGACATCGTAGGTTGTGTCGACGAAACCATCGGTATAACCGGGTTTCACACCTGGCGGAACGAACTGGGTGGCGGCACGGAACCGGGCGCATAGAAGTCATCCACAATTCTCTGCTTATCGATGAGCATGGCAAATGCCTGGCGCACCTTCTCGTTGTCGAAGGGTGGCATGGTGTTGTTGATGCCCAAGTACAGGAAGTTGTTAATCTTGCGGGGATCCAGCTTCAGATTGGGGTCGGCTTCAATGGTGGGGATGTCATCCACGGTCACTTCAGCAATACCACTGACATTGCCAGCCTGCAGGTCGAGCAAACGGGCAGCGGCTTCCTTGTTCCACCTCAGGATGAAGGTGGTGTTGGCGGGGGCTTCACCATAGTAGTTGGGATTGGGAACGAAAGTGATGTGATCGCCGCGTACCCATTCCTGTACGATGTAGGGCCGGTGCCGAACAGGATTGTCATTCATCGCGACAGCATCGCCGCCAGTTTCCTTCAAATAATCGGCATCATAGATGTCGAATGCTTCCACGGCTACTTTTGCAATGAAGGCCGGTTCAGGCGCGCAGAAGGTGAACTTGACAGAGTACCGATCCACGGCTTCGATGGATTTAATCGTGCCACCATAATCACAATTCCCCCCAGGAGCTTCAAGTTTTTCACCCACAAATGGTTCCATGGTGGGGGCTTCGGTCGGGACCTCGGGCGGGGGCGGAGCTTCAGTGGCAGCCGGCGGTTCCACCGGGACTTCGGTAGCCGGGGTGCCGCAGGCCGTCAGCACGAAGCTGGCCAGTAGTACTGCAGTTAAACCAACATAAAATATTCGTTTCACGTTTCTCCTCCTATAGAGATGTGGTTGTTTGGGGAGGCGTTAAATTAACAGAATGGGTCTGTTACTGCTCGCTCCTCCCGCATGGGTTGGCAACCCATGCGTTTTTATTATACAGCGAATTGAGTGGAATATACCAGAACCAATTTAGAACGTTTCCGTAACATACGCGGTTGGTGAATTTTGGAAATTGGTGGGACAAAAGGATGAGACCAGGCTATTAAGAGATCAAGCGGATCTTGTTCCGGCCAGCATCAAGCCCGTCTGCATTCCCGGCCAGGTCTTGTAGCCGCGCACCGTCCGCGCATTCATTTTCATGCGTCCGATCACCTGCTCCGTGCCATTGTTCGGTCCAGGGGATAGCCGGATCGGTGTAAAAAGCGCAGAAACCTGGCCAGGTCTCACTCAGCCGGATGAGCAAGTCACGCAGCTGGTCGATCGGAGTGTATTGGCCGGTATGTCTCCCCCCAGGAGCCTTGACTTGTTTCCATAAAACATACAGGCGCTTGTCGCCCTCCGGCGGCAGTTCCTCCATCAGTTCCTTGATCTCCGCCAGTGCCCACAGCCACTCTTGGGGCAGTGTGTTTCCCAACTCCTTGAGTGTTCTTCCCACCCAGCGTCGAACGTGGAATTGGCAGATCTGGTGTTCCAGGTTCAGCTTCCGGGCCACCACTTTATACATCGCCAGATCATCCGTCACGATCACACTCACGCCCATCCGCTGTACCCAGGGCTCCAGCCAGCGCTGCACCGCCTGTGGATCATGCTCATCCACATACCCACCGGCCACCGGCTGGCCTTCTCCCAGGTCGACTGCCACCAGCACCGGGCGCTTCTCACCCCACCCCAACACATAAGCGCTATCCAACCCCAGTACCCGCACAGGCTTCCACTGGTTTTGCCGCCTCAGCTTCTCTTCCTGCTCCTGGGCATCCCGCCACACCGTCATCGGGCACAGCCGGATCCCTAAACCACTCAAGATCGTGCTCACCCCTCGAAAACTCAATCCCAATGTCCAACAGATCGCTGCAAACAACCTCAACCGCTCCGTCTGATCGGCTCTCGTCGTGCCTTGCGGATAATGCCTGAAGGTCCTCCTGCACCGGCAACAGCGGTAGCGATACACCCACACATTTCGAGACTGCGTGTCCCGCACCGGCTTCTTAACTCGCCCCCACCTCTGAAATATCTCCCCCTGGCAATACGGACATCCCTTCGGCCTTTCCTCCGTCCGTCTCTTGACATCCGGCAGTTTTAGGACAAGAATCGACATGGCGAGCTCCTTGAAGAGTGATCTCAGCAATCACCATCTTACAAGAAGCTCGTCATTTTTCAATACCCACCACCTATGTTACAGACTCTTTAAAACATCGGAAGGGGCATCCCCAATCCGTTCAGGCGGACCTTTTCGGGATCGCTGTGCCACAGTCCGGCGATGGATGTGCCGCAATAGGACAGGTACCCTGTGATGTGATGTGATACGCGGTGATCACGTAACCCGATCGCTTGACCAGTGCACGGCTGCATTGGGGGCAATGGGTGAACTGGTCATTCCTCGACCCGACCGGGGATGTTGCCGGCGTAGACGTAGTTCAGCCCCTCCCCATTCCATTCAAGTGGACCTTCTTCGGGTCATTATGCCACAATCCGGGGACGGGCGCTCCGCAGTGCGAGCAGGTGCCCTGTGCGGAGATATGATACTCGAGGATCACATATCCCATACGTTTGATCAAGGCACGATTACACTTGGGGCAATGCGTGGACTCGTACTCCTCCACCCGCCCGGGGATGTTGCCCGCGTAAACGAAGTTCAGCCCGGCCTCGCGCCCGATCTCGGCGGCGCGCAGCAGCGTCCGCGCGGGGGTGTTGTCGGGTTCGGTCATCTTGTAGTCCTTGTGGAAGGCGGTCACGTGCCAGGGGATGTCGCGAGAGACACCGGCCAGGAAGCGGGCGGTATCCCACAGCTCCTCGTTGGAGTCGTTGAAACCGGGCACGATCAGGGTCACGATCTCCACCCACAGCCCGATCTCATGCGCCTTCTGGATGGTGGCCAGTACGTTCTTCAGCACGCCGCCCAGCTGGCGGTAATTCTTCTCCTGCATCGATTTCAAGTCAATTTTGTAGGCGATCAGGTACGGACGCAGGTACTCCAGCGCTTCGGGGGTGGCGTTGCCGTTGGAGACGAAGGCGCCTTTCAGGCCGGCTTTTTGCGCCTCCTTGAAAATCCCGGCTGCCCATTCTGAGGTGATCAGCGGCTCATTGTAGGACGACACGATGACGTCCGCGTGATTCTTGAGGGCGGTGCCGACCACCTGCTCCGGCTGGATCTGGCGCACGAGGTTCAGCGCCACATCCGAGGCGGGGTCGCGCAAGGCCTGTGAGGTCAGCCAGTTTTGACAATTGGAAACAAGGAAAAAACCCGCGAGATAATTATGCTCTTCTTCAACTTCCATATTGAACACATCGCCGCTGAAAGATTCGCTTTCAATCCTACGCAATGGAACAAGATGAAAGTCTTCCGTTTCTACAATCTTGCGTTTAACCTTATTAGTATTCTCGTACCACACTACTGAGTATTGATGTGGCGCACGGCGTACCACACGTCCTTGAATCGTATTCGTCTCCGACATCACTGCATCATACACAGACGGAAAATATCCACACTTGAGCGCCAGCCACCCAACCCCATAAGCCAATTCTTTTGAAACTGTTGTGGAACCTACTTTTCCATTTGAAAACCTATGACCATCTCCTTCGATGTAAGCATCCAAGAATGCTTTCACAACCTCACGCGGCGCATCAAAGAGCATTTCAGGGACACGTTTTTTTGTTGATCGTTCCCCAGCCAGCGATACAAAAAGCAAGGCAAGCGAAGCCTTGGAAATGGAAACCGTCAGGGTTGTATCGCGAAGAACAAGCCTTGCATCAACGCCAAAACAAGTATCAAGCAATTTTACAACTCGGTCAGCCAATTTGGTTTCCTTTTTTGAGAAGCTAAAGTTCAGTTGAAAACTGTTTGGGCGATTTTTGTCTGAAACAATCGAACCCTCTGCGCAGTAATACCCGAACAATTCGGCAACTTCCACACCCATTTTTATCTTCAATGGAATTCCGGGCTGTCTTTCATTAGGGAACCGCAAGTAGCCATCTTCAATATACGGATGGGATGTTTTTGATTCAGTAACACGCCCATTTCTGATTTTGACTCGCAGGTGTCGAATATAAGAACCGCTCTTACCAAACACTTCCCCGATCTCGCGTGATGACCTGCCCTCAACAGTCAAATCCATAATCTTCTGCATTTCATCGCTTGATAATTTCCACGGGGTTTGGAATGTGACCTGATAAGACCCAAGCAGGCGTTCAGTATCAATGAATTGAGGAGAAGAAAACTTATAAGTTCGTGGTACTGCCATGTAATATTCTTTGGTCAAATCTTTTGCATAAACGAGCGAGGGCAGTTTGGCAATATCATTCGTAGCATACACACGATGATCTGGGGTACAACGAATCGCAGGTAAATAATACGGTCGTATCTTAATCAAATCGCCTTGATATGGATGACGAAAAACACCTCTCACCTCACGAAGACCACCTGAAGAAGTAATTGCCATCAAATTGGCTGGGAATGAAATCTCCTCATCGGTCTGCTTATTACGAGACTCACCAAGCTCAAAAACATCTTGTAATGTGAGCGGTCCTCGATTCGTAATCACCATCGTATCTCCCGCAAAACAATACCCGCAGTGGAAATCGCAGCCGAGCATCCCAAACGTCAGCGCGTTGGCGCCCGGCAGCACGTGGAAGAACGGTTTCTTCTCGATCGGGTCGCTTTGCAGCGCCGCCACGTAGCCCCAGGGCACGCGCAATTCGCCCCCCATGTTGTAGCGCACCTGGCAGATGCCCCGCTTTCCTTCACGGATCAAGCAGCGGTGCGCACAGGCCAGGCAGCGCACGTTCCCGTCCTCCAGTTTCTCGACGAGTTCTCCGTTGGCGGTCAGTTTATCCAGCTGTTGCGATACCGATACCATGCCGACCTCCGCTACCAATCAATGATCAATCGTCTATAATGTGCCCATGCTGACCCTCGCCATCCAGGCCGGCGGGCAGTCCACCCGCATGGGACGCGATAAAGGTTTGGTCCAATTTCTCGGCGCGCCGCTCATCGTCCGGGTGATGGGACGCCTCGCCTCGATCGCCGACGAGGTCCTCGTCACCACCAACGACCCCGAGTCCTATCGTTTCCTCGAGGTCCCGCTCTTCCCGGACCTGAAGCCTGGTCGCGGCGCCCTGGGCGGACTCCACACTGCGCTGGCCTCTGCCACTCATCCGCTGGTGGCGGTCGTCGCCTGCGACATGCCCTTCGCCAGCCTCGAACTCCTCGCATGCGCGCGCGACCTGCTGCTCGAGGGTGAGGACGACGTTGCCATCCCGGAATCAGCCGATGGGTACGAACCGCTGCACGCCGTCTACCGCCGCGAGACCTGCCTGCCAGCCATTGAGCAGGCCATCGACTCGGACCAGTGGAAGCTCATCTCCTGGTTCCCACAGGTTCGGGTGCGGAAGATCCTATCTTCAGAAGTTGCACGCCTCGACCCGCAAGGGCTGGCCTTTCATAACGTGAACACACCCGAGGAACTTTTGCAGGCCGAGCAGCGCGCCCGCGAAAGCGGAACTTGAGTACAATCCTAGTATACATAAAACCCACCGATATTTTTCAAGGAGATTTTCATGACCCTCGACCCAGTCCAAGTCCGCGCGCAGTTCCCGTCGCTCGACCGCCCCGCCGTTTTTTTCGATAACCCCGGCGGCACGCAGGTCGCCCGCCGATCCGCCGAACGGATTCAGAAATACCTGATGGAATGCAACGCGAATCACGAAGGCGCCTTCAAGACCAGCCGCGATTCGGATGCGATTCTGGACCAGGCGCACCAGGCCATGGCCGATATGCTCAACGCCTCGCGCCGCGAAGAGATCGTCTTCGGCGCCAACATGACCACGCTCACCCTGAGCCTGTCGCGCGCCCTCGCGCGGACGTTCAACCCCGGCGACGAGATCGTCGTCACCCGACTGGACCACGACGCCAATATTTCTCCCTGGCTGCTGGCGGCGGAGGACCGCGGCTGTAACATCACCTGGGTGGACTTCGACGTGGAGGACTGCACACTGAAGCTGGACGATTTCGAGCGGGCGCTGGCCAAGAAGCCCAAGCTGGTGGCCTTCGGGTATGCGTCCAACGCGGTGGGGACGATCAACCCGGTTCACCGCCTCACGCGCATGGCGCACGAGGCCGGCGCGCTGGTTTATGTGGACGCCGTCCAGTATGCCCCGCATGGACCGATCGACGTGCAGGATATCGGCTGCGATTTCCTGGTCTGTTCGGCGTACAAGTTCTTCGGGCCGCATGTGGGCATCCTTTATGGGCGCTACGACCTGCTCGACGGGCTGAAAGCCTACAAGGTGCGTCCTGCGCCAGCCCTGCCGCCCGGCAAGTTCGAAACCGGGACGCAGAATCACGAGGGCATCGCCGGCGTGCTGGGCGCGGTGGAATACCTCGCCTGGGTGGGGGAGACCTTCGGCGGGCGAAGGGGAAGCCTGGCGCGAAGCGGGTTTCTCAGGGCAGAAGCTGTCGGTCCATAAGGGGCTGGCGGCGATCCGCTCCTACGAGATGGACCTCAGCCGGGCGCTGATTCAGGCCATCGAGTCCGTGCCGGGGACGCGCATTTACGGCATCACTGACCCGAAAAAAATGGACCAGCGCGTGCCGACCGTGTCCTTCAGGCTGGAAGGAAAAGCCCCCCGGGCCATCGCCGAGGCATTGGGCAATGCAGGGCTTTTACGTCTGGGATGGGAATTATTACGCGCTGGCCGTCACCGACCGGCTGGGGAGTCGAGACCTCGGGCGGCATGGTGCGCGTCGGCGCGGCGCACTACAACACGGTGGATGAAGTAAAGCGTTTCGGTGAGGCGCTCAAGAAGATTGCGAGCTAGTGTTTAGCGATTTTGGGAAACGGACACGGACGCGAGGAATTGTGTCCGTGTCCGTTTTATTGTGCGGAACGATCGATGTCAGGCAGCGTTTAGATATTGTGCTGGTGCCTTTTCCTCATCAGATCTGGCAAACCTGCCTTCTTCAAAACAAATCGGCTCATTTCCGCGCAGACGCTTGAGACAGTAATAGGCGTTCATAAAAAGACACATCAGGAAGGCGCCGGGGCGGAGGTATCCCAGGCTGCGGACCACGCGCAGGAAACTGTACTTGAGAGAGAAGGCTTCGCGCCAGAGCTGCCGGTGCGCCGACAGCAGTTCATCCGGGGACATCTGCCTGGGGCGGAAGGTCACGTTGTAGCCGTTGTAAAATTCCCAGCCGCGTTTGGGCAAAAGGCGGCCCTCGACTTGCATTTTTTGATATGCGTCCGAACCCCGGAAAGGGGTCAGGATGCTCAGGAAGGGGACATCCACCCCGGCCTCATACAACCTTTGCGCCATGGCTTTGATCGCGTCCGGGGAATCCCCGTCGAAGCCGGCGATGAAACCGGCCATCACACTGATGCCGCGGCGGTGCAGCGCGTGGATGGTCTCCGCGTACTGCGCGGCCTTGTTCTGGGGTTTGTGCGCATCCTGGAGAGATTCGGCTGCGAACGATTCAATGCCGAAGAAGACTCCGATGCAGCCGGAGGCTCTCATCAGCTCCAACAAGTCACCGTCCTTCGCGATGTCCATGCTGGCCTGGGTCAGCCACCATTTCTTGAGCGGGACCATGCCAGTGAGCAATTCTCGGATGTAGGCGCGGTTTGCAGTGAGGTTGTCATCCCAGAACCAGACCAGCTTTCGCTGCCACCAGTGCTTGAAATGGTTGTAGCGGATGTCCGCGAGCACACGTTCGACCGGTCGCATGCGGAAGTCAGGGCTCAGGGATGGAACTGTACAGAACGAGCATCGGAAGGGGCATCCGCGCGTGGCCTGAACCACGCGATGAATGAAATAGCGGTCCGGCAGCAGGTCGTAGCGAGGCGTGGGAACATTCTCCAGCCCCTGCGGGATGCCGCGGTAGACCGGCTGCAACTCCCCGCGTTCGGCATCCTCAAGCAGCTGCGCCCAAACCGATTCTGCCTCACCGATCACGAGTGAATCGAAATGCTGGGAGGACTCCTCTTCCGAGAAGGTGACATGCGGACCGCCGCCCACGACGCGTTTACCGCGCGAGCGGTAGTGTCGGGCCAGACGGTAGGCTTCTGGCGCGAACCCGCTGAAGAAGCTGATGGCCACCAGGTCGGCATCGGTGTCCGCGGGAGGTGCCTCCAGCTTCTGGTGGATCACCCGCACCTGGTGGCGGGTCGGCGTCAGGGCAGCCAGGTGGATGCCGGTGAGCGGCGGGACGAAGTCCTTCTCATGCCCAAAGCGGTAACGCGGGATGTAAGCCAGAATAATCTCTATTTTCATCGCCTATGCCTCCTTGCTGAAAGGGTTTCTGCAAGGATACTCACTCCGAACTATCGAAGACCCTCAAAGGACTGGCGATGACGGTCAAAAGGTATCAGAATCTGTTCAAAAAGGATCTGAGAAAAACATTTGTCGCACAGGGTGATTTATTTGTAAGCTCGCTGGGCAGCGCTCATCGACACCATCCGGCTTGGACCACGGCCTTGGTTCGTATACTTTAACCCCCCGGTCAATTCATGGGAATATCGGGAGCCCTCTGCAACGAGCGGGGGATTGTATTTACCATTGTGCTATCCTATAATTAAAATGGTAATGTGAGATGACTTGTTTTTGTGGCCGGGGAGGGTTATGAAGGATCGGGCGAGAGTCACGTCTATCGCGGTGGGGGCTTGGCGATGCGTTGTTCCATGAAAACGATCGACATACAAGGAGGCTTAAATGCGAAACCGATATTTTCCCGGTTCAGTCGTTATGTTCCTTTTGATTTTTATCCTGAGTGCCTGCAGCGGCGCAGCAACGGGAGGCGCTTCCGTGTGGATCGATGTGCCTCTGGAGGGGATGAATATTCCCGAGGGTCAGCAGGTCATAATTGAAGGGCATGCCGCCTCCTCCGGAGGGATCAGCAAGGTGGAGATATGGGTGGATGGTTCGCTGTTGACCACGGTTGCTGATCTGTCCATGGAAGGAACACTGGGGAAGTTCCAGACCTCGTGGGAGCCGTCAGTCGCAGGCGAACACACCATCGTGGTGATCGCCTTCGGCGCAGATGGCACTACCAGTCAGCCGGATATGGCACGAGTCTTCATCGGGGAGGCAAATGCCGTCAACTCGATAATAACGACACCTCTCATCACAGAGCTCCCGCTAATCATAGTGACTCCGCCGATCACAGCCATTCCCGTTGCCACGGAAACTTTCACACCCACACCGCCCCCGGTGGAAGTCATCCAATTCTGGGCGGATCCGCCTCAGATCCAGGCGGGAATGTGTACCCTCATCAAGTGGCATGCGGAAAATGTGCAGAAGGTTGTCTTCGGGGGGATCGAGCAGTCCTTCGATGGGTCCTACAGAGATTGCCCTTGCTCAGACCAGCGCTACACGTTGACCGTCACCGGGCAAGATGGAAATGAAGAGAAGCAGCGCGTGGATCTCACCGTGACGGGATCATGCGCGACTCCTACACTGATGGATACAACGCCTCCTCCTGCACCGACGCTTGTTGTTCCCACCGATGGTTTGACCATCGCCTGTAAAAGTTCGCAAACTCTTACCTGGCTTCCGGTCAACGACCCGAGCGGCATCTTGAAATATGAAGTGGTTGTACAGAGACATTCCGGCGATAACAACTGGCAAGCTGCACCGAGCGGACAGCAGGTCCTGACGGACAAGACCACCAACGTTCCGGTGGAGTGCGGCTGGTATTACCGCTGGCGTGTGCGCGCCCTGGATGGCGCTGGCAACGTGGGCTCATGGTCCGGCTGGTCGCAGTTCATCATCACATTGGGATAGTTCGCAGACTCTTGTACTCGAACAAGATGAAATTGTAGGATTAAAACTTCCAAAAGCATCTACCTTGACCCTCCAACTTAACTTGTTTGAAAACAAAGAATCTATCCAAAAATATGCTCAAAGCGGCGTCCCCGCTGCGGTCCTCGGCGGCAGGAGCAATGGTCAAGAGATACCAAGGACTTCGGTCTTCAGGAGGCACACTATGAAAAACAAATCGACCCTCTGGTGGGGATGTATCGGAGTGC
Source organism: uncultured Chloroflexia bacterium (assembly GCA_963709295.1). Lineage (GTDB taxonomy): Bacteria > Chloroflexota > Anaerolineae > Anaerolineales > Villigracilaceae > JBGPQJ01. Next base: position 1,066,504 of record CAVPVW010000008.1, read on the forward strand.
TCGTTCTCGCAGGTTTGTGTTTACTGGTGTTCTCCATTTACTATTTTTCACAGCGGGCGCGTGCATTTTTTTCGCATCCGCTGGTGTTGATCCATAACCCGGTCAACCATGACCGCGTGCAGGCCGGGGATGGACTTGTCGTCCATGCCACGGCACGCGACGATGCCGGCATCCAGCGCATGGAGTTGTGGTTGGACGATCAACTCGTTGCCGCGGAGGATGCGCCTGCGGATATTTCCATGGCGAACATGACGATGTCAAAGTCGTTGTTCCCGAATTTCGCTGGGACGCATGTCGTCACGGTGCGCGCCGTTTCATCAAAGGGAGGCGATGGTCAGGCGACAGTGATGTTCGATGTCATCGAGTTCTTTGACCGGTCCGGAAACGGTCATCGTTCAGGAGGGAGAGACGCTTGAATCGATCGCCGACGATCACGAAGTCACCCCGGAGGAAATTGCCGCATCGAATCCGGATATCGGGCCGGAAGGTCCCGTCCCCGGTGATGAACTTGTCATCCCGGATGCGCCGACCCTGCCTGAAGTGGACGAAATGCCTGGCGGAGGCGATCCGCCTCCGGCTGAGGGTGAAGCGCCCGGTTCTGCGAGTCCGTTCTTTGAGTTGTTGCATTTCGCCATCCCGTTCACATCATCCGGTGAGCGGACATCCCTGCGCGTGGAGCTGGCGAGCCTGCGCACATGGCAGAGTTTTGACAGTCTGCATTGTTATGTGGGGCTCGGAGATGGCAGCCCGGCATGGTTCCCCGATGCCGACCGTGACCAGACAACGGATGAATCGTTCGCACCGCTGGTACACGGCTGGTGGGACGTGGAATCGTATCTTGCCGGAAGCGCCGCGCCCTTCATTACGTGGCCCGATAATCAATCGCTGCCGTTAAGTATTTCGTGTGTCGGCGTCGCAGGCGGCGGTACGGACGCGGTCGATCTCGGCCGTATGGAATTAAATGTGCCGCCCGAGGATTGGGATGGCGCCCGGCATTCGGTTAGCGCAGATGGCGAGGGCGGGCAAATTTTCATGGAATATCGCATTACAAGAACGGGCGATACCCCGCGCGGCGTTCCGCTCTATCTTGACCCAGCCATGACCGCACCAAGCGATGTGCATCTGGATGATCGCCGAATATCACTCCGCTGGGACTATCATCCCCTTGCCGACGAAGAACCCATCGACGGCTTCCGTATTTACCTGAACAATACACTGCAATGGACCGAACCGGCCGATGCACGCGAGAGCGGGCTCCCGTATGAATGGTTCAACCCGCCGTGCGGTTCAACGTATGTGTTCGGCGTCACTGCCTTTCGGCATGGATACCCCGATGGACCGGAATCCATGCCCGGCGTGACGACGGTCAGCACACCGCTGGAAGGCTGTCACCGTGAGATACAGATTATCTATCACACGCTGGAGACGTTCGATCTGGGAAGCGATAATTCCCCGCGCGATCTTATCGGAGATGTGGGACCAGTCTATGGTTACTTCCTTGCCAACGAACATCAACTCTCGTTCCGCAGCGGCTCGGCGGATGAAAGCGGCGGCGGGAGTTCTCGATACCGCGCTGGGACTCAACAGCAATACCACCTACGACCTGAGCGCTTTGGCTGCCGACAGCGACTGGCATTTTAGCTCGATCACATCGGATATCGTGGAAATACCAGTCGGCGGAACGTTCGAAATCGGCTTTCACATTATGGACAGCGACCGGAACAACGATCAACTGGTCTGTGAAGGCATGTCCATGATCTACGATGACAACCCGGCCACGCGGATGTTCGACCAATGGCACGACGAGTTGATCCGGTCCGATAACGGACGTTGCCGGTTATCCTACAGTTTCGGTCCCGCTCTTGGAAGTCCCGTGGGGTCGGGCGTGGCAGGCGATGAACCTCTACCATGGCTTAACGTGGAGGACCTGGCAATCAATGAGAATGGTTCGGTGGAGGTGCATCTGCGCAACACCGGCACCGCTACCTGGCCGTGGAAGGATCTCGACATCCGCCTGCAGACGCGTGACGGTGACCTCATCACAACGCAGACCAAATCGTCCTTCGTGCTGGAGACGGGCCAGGAGACGACCATCGAGTTTCCCGCCAGGACACTCTCCGAGCCGTATGATGCCTGCGTGGTGATCGATCCCGAAGATCAAGTGCTGGAGTTATACGAGCGCAGCGACAGGTTATCACATTCCCCTGTTTGCCCGGCTCTGCCTGACCTGGTCATCTCGAATGTCCATTTCTCAGGCGGAGAAGGCGCAGGTGCGCTGGAAGTGATCGTTCAAAACATCGGTGATAGTGCGCTGGAGAACAGAACAGTCTCAATAGAAACATACCGCCCTGATGGAACACAGATCGATATCGAAGGTGCCTGGCGGAATGTCACCCTGGAGCCGGGTGAGTTCGCGCGCCTTCCAGATCAGCGACGTGACGCCGATCAGGCGTAGTACGATGCTCCAGGGATATTCCGTGACTGTCAACCCGGAAGGGACCATTGCCGAAGCGGATGCATCGAATAATAGTTTCGAAGTCAACGGCATGGATCAGATCATCATCTACTGGCAAAGCATCCAGGCTCCGTACCGAGACCGCAACAGCGTGGAATATGTCTTCGATGCGTATGCGGTCTCGGGTGACGCGCGCCGGCAGGTCGCTCACTGGCGCATCAACCAGGATATCGACTGGGGCGCGTGCTACGATCCGCGCTATTGTATACTCGAATTCCGTAACTATGAATACATTTCGGATTGGATCGAGATCTATGGCGATGAGGTGTTGGAGATCAATGTCACCCTCGATCCTCCAGGCAGGTCCATGGATAATATCACCGGCGTCGAAAGTTATGGCAGCACGGATGCATGGGGGAGCGGTCCCTATGGACCGACTGCCTCATGCAGCAACATGGGGCTGGGTCCCAACCCCGGCAGGCACACCTGGACTCTGGGTTACGATGAAGAAAATGCCTGGGTGACCACGTTCCACATCTGTGCGGAAGATGGCGATTGAAAAGAACAGACCGCGCGAGGAGCGCGGTCTGTTCACTGATTACTGGTAATTGGTTCTTACACTTTTCCTGTCAACGTCGCCAGTTTCAACTCGCTGACCGCCTTCGTGATGTGAATCTCGCGCGGGCAGGCTAATGTGCAGTTATACGAGGACGGGACGCCTGCCCCAAAGGGCAGACCATTGCTGGGTGAGAAACTCTGTCCCCCGCCCGGTTTTTTAATCGTCTAAAGCCCCTTGCGCCGGGCGGCAACTATTCGTATTGGGAGGTGTCCTCCTCCTGGCGGGAGAACGTGACGTAATCCTCGAAAGAAATGATATTGCGTGCCGGACCCTTTCCATGCTCCAGGTTGCGGACGGCTTCGCCGTGAGCGGTCCAGGCCTGGGCGATGTCCGATGAGGGATTCAACTTGAGGATGGTCGACCCAGCCCGAGGGACGGCGTAGCTTTGAAATGTGGAGGTGATCAACAGCGTGCCGCCGCTGAATCGGCTATAGAACTTGATTCCCATCCCCATGCAAAGGACCACGGTCGGCGGGTCGTCATGGCGGAGCAGGGCGTTGGCGATGGCCAGTCGGAGCGGCCAGGGGAAGACGAGCATCTCCCTTTTCGGCAGCGTGAGCAGAAGCACGGGGAGCTGCCAGATGGCAGACCAAGGCCCCTGAATTTCGAGGCAACTGGCAAGATAGCGGAAGCCCAACGCCTCCAGAGATGCGGTCTCGCTTTGATATCTTGCGCGGGTTCTCGCGTCGAGTGACGAATCGGTAATCTGTTGATAATCAGTCATTTTCACCTCTTGTTAGTGTACAGAGAATGTTGCCGGGCGAGCTTACGCTTTATCGACCCGCGCGCCAGACGAGCAGGGCACGAATAGCCAGGAGCACTAGTCCGATCACACCTGTCAGAAAAAGGCTGTAAAAGAGGGCATTCGGTGTTATCAATCCGTGCAGCGGATTCTGTACGGAAAATGGCGCCAAGGGATGGAAATCTGTGTAAATGATCGAGTTGATCAACGAGTGGGACATGCCGCCGAGGACGCCTGCGACGATGCATTCGGGCAGGCGGAACTCGGCACGTAGGGCGTCGGGAAGTTTTTCGGCAGCGGGACCATCACGAAAAGCTTTCGGCAGGAGCGAGACTCCAGCGCCTACCAGCAGGCCGGTCAGCGTGGCAAGCGGAAGCGTGTGCATGGGTCCGTGAAGGGGGTAGTCGCCGCGAAGGATGTGATACAACGGCTCAAGGTCCACAGCGACATTGGCAAGGGTATAGGCGGTCAGGGAGAAATGACTGGGAGCAACCGCCTTGATGATGAGTCCGGGGCCAAGGTGCAGCGGGGTGAAGGGCATGGGTCAAATGCTCCTGGAGAGAAGTTTAACCAGGCTGTCCGGGTAAAGGATAAGCTTCCCGCTCGCGAACTCGGGAATTGGTTTCCATAGGACCTTTAGTTTCTCACCGTTATCCTCTTCTCCCATGATTGTCTCTTGCCGGTAGAAGGAGGGGTTGGCAAAATCGGCTTGATACACCAGGACGATTTCATGCCCCGGCCTGCCATTAAATGTAAATATGTTTTCCAGTACGCCCAGGAATTCCATGTTGGTTATGTCGGCGTTGATTTCCTCGAAAATTTCGCGCTTGATAGCCTGGATTCCGTATTCTTCGAATTCGATCGCTCCGCCGAGCGGGCGATAAAAAGTGTCTCCCCTTATCGAATCGTGCGCTTCGAATACAAGGATGTCGTCATCTCTTCGGATAATACAGATAGCGATTGGACGTATTGAGCTGGGATTTGACATGTTCTTATACACGACCCTTGTTTTTAAAATGGAGGGGTACGGAATTCGTTACGTTCAGTGGGCAGTGTGGAGTTTCGGCTGTCTTGTATCCGCCAATCCCTTACGGCACGGTCCATGTCTGGTGACCGGAGAGCGGCACGTCCACCTCGGAGCGCAGCCAGGTTCCATCACACGCCTCGGCGCGGATGAAATACGTCTCGGGTCTGAGCGTGATATCTCGTGACTCCCCGGGCTGGATGTGCTCGGCGCCGATCCAGTTCCAGCCGGTGTAGACACTCTCCGAGATGCCGATCCGCATACTGCAGATGGGGACCTCCGAATTGTTGATGACGGTCAGCGATGTCCCGCAGGGCGGCGCGTTGCCAAAAGTGGGGTTAATGAAGGAATGGACGTAATCTTTGTAGACCTTAAGGCCTTCATCGGCACGGAACTCTTCGGTACAGTATTCCACCCAGGCGGCATATTTTCCCGGCGGAATGTCCATGCTGATCGACTCTTCGCTGCGCAGGGGATGGTCCTCCACCCAGTTCACGCCCCCCATGTACTCGCAGTGATCCGGCGAGACAAGTAGAACACAGATGCTCATGCAGGTGTCGTTCTGCAACGTGAAGGCGATGCGCTCCTCTCCCGGCGCGGGGGTGGGCAGCTCTTCGTCCGGATCCGGACAGGGGAGCCGGGCACCGGGGCTGCATCCGTCGAGCAGGCTTGAGAGAAGGATCAGGGCAAGCAGCGGGCACAGACGCAAAAGATGTTTCTTCATGACATCCCTCGTTTATCTGGTGCGAGAAGTCAAGCCTTGGATATTTTTGAACGTGAGTGAAAGAGTGTAAAAATATTATAGCATGCAGGCCCCCCCAAGCTTTCGGGGATTGGTCATTGCCGGGATGCGGACCTATTTCTCCCTGGCTTACCTGGCAGGCACATTCGGTCTTGTCCTTCTGGTCGGCAATATCGCTTTTGCTGCTGCGATCATTGCTTACTTCGTGACTTAATTTGTGCTCTTCATCAGAGCATGATCTTGCCCAGCCTCCTAACAGGTAAACATGACTCACCCCAGACTTAATCTTTCAACGTTCTAAGTCTGAGTAATACCAGCCCAAACCCCCTGCCCCCGTATGAACCCTCAGCCCTCCCCCGTTTCAAGCTCGTCATTGCGCTGTTCTTGATCGTCAACGGGCGAGGGTTTGGGTGGGGGTTGAGTGCTCCCAGCCATAAAAATGACCCATCCTTGAATTCGGGATGAGTTATTTTTATGGCCATTAAAGTGACAAACGCCTGAGTGAGGGGGGCACCCAGACGCTTGTCAGACTATATATTACTATAACCATGCAAGGATTTCAAGAGGGAAATAATAAGTGTTACCTTAAAATTTTCATTATTGTTTATACAATAGGAATTTTTCACACGAGTGCCCCGGGCGGGAATTGAACCCACAACCTTAGCCTTAGGAGTGCTCTGCTCTGTCCAATTGAGCTACCGGGGCGCGTGGAGGATTATACAGAATAATTATCCCTACGCCAAGTGCTTGCATAAAGGTTTTAGGGTGGTTATACTTGAGCGTATGACACCTGAAAAAATCGGCATATATCAAATCAAGTCCGAACTGGGGCGCGGCGGCATGGCAACGGTCTACCTGGCCTACGATCCGCGCTTCGAGCGCGAGGTGGCGGTCAAGGTGCTTCCACGCGAGATGCTGCATGACCCGCAGTTCCGCGTCCGCTTCGAGCGCGAGGCCAAGACGATCGCCAAGCTGGAACATTCCGGGATCGTGCCGGTGTACGACGTGGGCGAGGAGGACGGGCAGCCCTACTTCGTCATGCGCTACATGACCGGCGGAACACTCTCCGACCGGCTGGCCAAGGGACCACTCTCGATTTCGGGCGCCGCGCATATCCTCGACCGAATTGCGTCCGCGCTTGACGAGGCCCATGCCAAGGGATTCATCCACCGCGACCTCAAGCCGGGCAACATCCTGTTCGACCGCGCGGGCGAACCTTACATCTCCGATTTCGGCATCGCCAAGTTTTCCGCTTCGCAGACCAACGTGACCGGCAGCGCCATCGTCGGCACGCCTGCCTATCTCAGCCCGGAGCAGGCCCAGGGCGACGCAAACATCGACGGTCGCAGCGATATCTATGCGGTGGGTGTCATCCTGTTCGAGATGCTTTGCGGCCGGCAGCCCTTCGAAGCCGATACGCCCATGGGCGTGGTGGTCAAGCAGATCACCGATCCGGTGCCGCACATTCTCGATCTCAATCCGAACCTTCCTACCGAAATCGAGGAGATTATCGAAAGAGCGATGGCCAAGAACCGCGAGGAGCGCTTCTCGACCACGCGCGAAATGGCCGACGCATTGGAAGCGGTGGCAAGAGGCAAGGCCCCCACGGATGCCGGCAAGACCGTCATCGCCGCTGCCGGTGCGACAAAAATTCAACCGGCCAAGACCCGCCTTGGCGCAAAGCCGGTGGTCCCGGCGCCTGTTCCAGCCGCGCAGGGAAAAGGAAAGGGCGGCAGCTTCATCTGGATCATCGTCGGGGTGTTGGCGTCTGTGCATTCTTGTCAGCGCAGGCATTGGGGGCGGTTTGTACCTGACCCGCGGCAACCCACTCGATCCCTTTGTGGAATCCACCCTTGAGCCGACCGCCACCGAACGCGCGCTTCTTGATTTTCCGACTGAACCTCCGGCCAGTCCCACCAGCGGAGGCGGCGCCCTGAATCCCACACCTGAATCCACCATCAAGCCCACGGACACCCTTGCACCGACCCTGCCTCCCGTGGTTATCGGAGGCGGAGCCGATAAAATTGCTTTCCTGCAGGATGACAATATCTGGGTGATGAACCTCGATGGGACGGAATTGACCCAGCTCACCACCGATGGTGCCGAGAAGACCAACCTCCAGTGGCTGCCGGACGGCAAGACCATCCTGTACATCATGGGTAAGGCGGTCAAGACGGTCGACGCCGGGACCACTGTGGAGAATATCCTCACCTCCTTCAATAACGCGGAATATTTGGATGCTTTCCAGGTTTCGCGCGACGGCAAGAGCGTGGCCATCAGCTTGAACCGCGAGCTTTACGTGCTGCCCTTTGATGTGCAGGCGCTTGCAGCGGTCACCAAAAAGAGCGAGCTGCTCAAGATCATCGAGGATAGCGGATGCCTGTTCTATAACGATCAGGCTGTAAAGGATGTGCGCTGGTCAGACGACGGGCAGAAAATCGCCTTTGTGTTTCTGGGCGTGTCCACCGGGGGTGTACGCAAGGACACCATCCGCGTGCTGGATATTTCCAAGTGCAGCAGTGCGGCTCCAGACCGGCTCGACGATTTTCCGGGAGCCCGCTTTGATTTCCCCAACGAGATCGTGAATTTTGATTGGGATGGCGATCAGCTGTTCTTCCTGAATTCGAACATCCGCAACGGCGGCTTCGGGAACCTGATCGGCTATAACACGGTCACTCACAAATACGAGCGGCTGATCCCCATCACCGGCTGCTGCTACCGGGACGCAACCTTCAGCCCGGACGGATCTTATGTCAGCTTTGCGTTTCAGGATATGGGGCTGGGCACCAAAAGCCCGATCCTGCTCTACTATGTCCCCTACGCTTCGCTAACCACCGGCGGCTCACTCAAGCCGATCGAGGGTGACCTCACCCCGGAATTTTTCACCGACCTTCGCGAAGCGCCCTGGCCTGTCACACACCCGGCGCAACCCTGAAATCAAAACTGCGGAAGCTCAAAGCTTCCGCAGTTTTTTGACGATGTCTTTCACCAGCCCCGGCCCGGCATAGACCAGCCCGGTGTAGACCTGGACCAGCGTTGCGCCCAGGTCCAGTTTTCGCTGCGCATCCTCGGGACACATGATTCCGCCCACGCCCACGATTGGAATCCGCCCCTCGATTTTTTTCACCACCTGAGCCAGGACCTCATCCGCGCGCCCCGTGAGCGGCCTGCCGCTCAACCCGCCGCTTTCACCCTGATGCTTCGACCGCAGCCCTTCGCGCGAGAGGGTGGTGTTCGTCGCGATGATTCCGTCCATGCCGGTGCGCAGGATGACGTCGATGGCATCGTCCAGTTCCTCCTCGGAGAGATCGGGCGCGAGCTTGACCAAGACGGGCGCATCCCCGCCTCGCCCCAGCGCAATCTCCTTGCGTTCTTTTGCGATGGCGCCGAGTAACTGCTCGAGCATCTTGCGTCCCTGAAGGCGGCGCAACCCCACCGTGTTGGGTGAGGAGATGTTGATGGTCAGGAAATCCGTCATGAAGATGAACTGGCGTATCAGCGTGATGTAATCGCCCGCGGCCTCCTCGAGCGGAGTGTCCTTGTTTTTGCCAAGGTTTACGCCGATAATTGTTCCATTGTCAGACGGCAGATTGCTGTGTCGCCCTTTCAGGGCTCCTCGCAATGACGTTGCTGCGAACTGTGCCCCTCTCCCTGGAAATCCCATGCGGTTGATGACCGCTTCGTCCTCCACCAGCCGGAAGATGCGTGGCTTGGGGTTGCCCGGCTGGGGGCGCGGCGTGACCGTGCCGATCTCGAGGTGGCCGAAGCCCAGCGCGGAGAGTCCGCGGGTGGCGACGCCGTCCTTGTCGTAGCCGGCGGCCAGCCCAACGGGATTTTTGAATCGCAGGCCAAAGGCTTCGACTGGTTTATCGGGGGTATCGTAAATTTTGCTCAGGATCGCGCGGAAAGGCTGGTACCCAGCCAAACGCACCAACTGAAGGGTGAGCTGGTGCGCGTTTTCTGGGTCGAGCTTAAAGAGGGCCGGGCGGAGAAACCGGTACATCTTATTTTTTGGTTTTATGGATTTTGGCGTAGCGCTCGCAGGCGGTCTCATATTTCCTGGCGCGATCCTGCAGTTTGGGGAGCAGCGAAAAATCCCCGTTCAACAGATCGCCGCCGTACTGCAATAGCTGCCGGCACTTGTTCTGCAAAACCTTCTCCAGCTGGGTTTCGTGCATTTTGGTGGGATGAAACGCTTCTTCCGGGGTGGGCGGGTCTTCCACGCCCTTCTCCACCAACAGCCATCCGAGAGTGGACTTGTTCTGGTCAGGCTTTTTGATGTCCGCGATTTCCAGCCAGGGCAGGGTGGTGATATCGTAGTTCAGGACGACCAGGGTTGTTGCATTCTCGAAGCGGACCGTGCAACCGTGTTTATGGAATTTGGTTTCGGTCCTTTTGAAACCAAATTTGGTTTCGAGTTCCACGAAGGTCTTGTCTAAAAGACGTTCGAATTCTGATTTTTTCATATTAACCTCTCAAGAATTTATTCTCGGCATGGAGGCCGCCAGTGTGAGGTCTTGAGCGGTTTCGGAGTCGAGTTGACCAGCAAATGGGTGATGAAAACTTATTGTCCCTTTTTACCCTTTGTTAACATCTCAATCGTCTTATTGACACGCGCCTGACGGGTTTCTTCCTTCTTTGTGTCATTGATCCACGTCACGTACTCTTTTTGGTGGGTGTACGACAGCTTCTCGAAAAAGGCTTTTGCTTCCTTCTCGGATTGGAATGCCCGCTTTGGCCCCTCGGGGAGTTCGACGACGCGTGGCGAAGTGTCTGCTTCTACCGTTAAGTGTACTTCATCTCCGAATGTTTTGCCGGTCTGTACGCGAATGGATTTAAGGATTGACAATGGGTGGCCTTCTGTCCCCACGCTTGCACCTGGCGCAAGTGCAGGTGTCCGGACCAGTGTGCCGCGATAAGGGATGCCATCGATGGTGGTTTTGACCTTGGGCTTCTTCCTACGTCGAAGGCGACTTCCACGAACGCGCCGCCTCCGCCTGCGTTTTGGATGACGGCGGTGAAGGTGAGCTTGTTATTCACCTTGTCCTCAAGTCTCAAGATCGGGTTAAAAACTTCCTTGTCTCCTCAACCTTATCCTTCCCAATTTTGCCATTCTTTTCCCAATAATCCAACATTTGACTGATGGTCAGCACGGCATGCATGGAATAACCTGCCTTCTCAAGTGATTCTTTCGCGCCGGATTGGCGGTCCACCAGCACAACCACATCCTTCACGACCAATCCTGCCCCTGTCAGTTTTTCGATGGCTTCGAATTTGCTCCCGCCCGTGGTGGCGAGGTCATCGATCACGACCACCGTCTCGCCGGCGTGATACTCGCCTTCGATCTCGGCTTTCGTGCCATACTCCTTGATCTCCTTACGAGGGTAGATCATGGGATAGTTCCCTGCGAGGGAAATGGCAGTAGCGATCGGAATCGCAGCATAGGGCAGGCCGGCAATCCTGGAAAATTGGAGGTTGGAGAGCAGCGGCAAGTAAGCCTGGGCAATATCCGCTAGCAGCTTGGGGTAGGTGATGATCTGTCGCAGGTCGATGTAGATGGGAGATTTGAGTCCCGACTTGAGGGTGAATTCCCCGAATTTGATGCAGCCGGCCGACAACAATCCGTCGGAGAGACTGGAGAGCAGCGGATTAGATATCAGTTGTTCCATTTTGGTCATATCCTTTGCGTTTTTTTGCTTTTACTACTCTCTACTTATCTAATCTCTAATATCTGGTCTCTTAATTCCGCTGCAGCCAGGCGGGGATCCTTTGCCTGCGAGATTCCACGCGAGACATTAATGAGCATCCCTTTGCCATCCTTGCGCAGACCGGCTCTGAGCGCTGTCTCCAGGTCACCACCCTGTGCGCCGACGCCGGGAGCCAGGAACCACAAGTCAGGTGCGGCAGCGCGGACGCGCCTCAGCGCCTCAGGCTGGGTGGCGCCGACCACGAGACCGATGTTATTTTTCGTATTCCATTGTTGGGCCAGTCTGGCGACTTGTTCATGCACCATCGTCCCATTTTCGAGCCTCAGGTCTTGTATATCACTCGCACCGGGATTACTCGTCTTGCATAAGAGGAATACACCGCGCTCCTGATCGCCTAAAAAGGGATCAATGGAATCCTTGCCGAGATACGGGTTGAGCGTGATGGCATTGGCGCCCAGTTTCTTGAATGCCGACTTCGGCATAGGCGTCGGCAGTTGAGGCAATATCGCCGCGCTTGGCGTCCAGGATCACCGGAATGCGTGACCCGCGGTTGTACGAACTGGTGACGATTGTATGAATCAACTTCTTGAGAGCAGACCAACCCCTTGAGCCGAAGACCTCGAAGAAGGCCGCGTTGGGTTTGAAAGCCGCAGCGTATGGCGCGGTTTGATCAACGATGGTCAGGCAGAAGTCGAGCGCGGCAGCGGGAGTCGGCTTGGGCAGGTCGCTCACGTGCGGGTCAAGCCCCACGCACAGAAGCGAGGAGCAGTCGTCGACGCGTTTTTCGAGAAACGAGAAAAATGATTCCATTATCTTCCTTTTATATACCACAAAGGACACTAAGGGTCACCAAGGAAACCTTTGTGCGCCTTTGTGTCCTTTGTGGTTGTAAATATCACGCCTTACCCAGCACCATCGCTAGCAAAGCCATTCTTACGTATAAACCATACTCCATCTGGCGGAAGTAGGCGGCGCGGGGATCGTCATCGAAGTCCACGCTGATCTCGCCGACGCGCGGAAGCGGGTGCATGACAGCCATCTCTTTCTTGGCGGCTTTCATGATTTCCGGGTCGATCAGGTAGGCACCTTTCACCTTTTCGTAATCTTCGGGGTTTTCGAAGCGTTCCTTCTGAACACGCGTCACGTAAAGCACGTCGGTCTCGGGAAGTACCTTCTCGAGCGAGCTGAATTCCGCCTGCGGGACCTTTTTCTCGGCGACCTCATCCATGACTTCCTTGGGCATCTTCAAGATGTCGGGCGATACGTAATTCAGCTTGATGCCGCTGAACTGCGAGAGCAGGCGCGCCAGCGAGTGGACGGTGCGTCCGTATTTCAGGTCGCCCAGCATGGTGACGGTGAGTTTGTCGAGCCGGCCAAGTTCCTCCATGATGGTGAAGGTGTCGAGCAGCGCCTGGGTGGGATGTTCACCCACGCCGTCGCCGGCGTTGATGACCGGTTTCCTGGCTGCCTTGGCCGCGATCGCTGCCGAGCCGGTCTCGGGATGCCGCAGCACGATCACATCCGCATAGCATTCGAGTGTGCGGATGGTATCGGGCAGGCTCTCGCCCTTCGACACGGACGAATACTTCACCTCGTTGATCGGGATGACCGAGCCGCCGAGGCGCTCCATCGCTGCGGTGAACGATGACGAGGTGCGCGTGGACGGTTCGTAGAACAGGTTGGCAAGGATCTTGCCCTTGAGCAGGTCGAATGTGCCGACACGCTCGACCATGCCGCGCATCTCGTGTGCCACGCCGAAGACATACTCCAGGTCCTCACGCTTGAACTGCTTGACGGATATGATGTCCTTGCCGTACCAGGGCGCAGTTTTGTTTTCACCGAAGGGCAAATAGGGGGATTTAGGTTCAGTGGGCATAGTTACTCCTTAATTGTGGTTTGCTAATTCTGAATGTTGACTGGTAAATTTCGTTTTCAATAGGCCAGCGATCTGTTGCCAAAAGGCACACAAGGTGTTAAAATCGGAACATGAAGTACTTTTCCTGGAGCGAAGAGAAAAACGAACTTCTGAAGGCGGAGAGACAGGTTTCATTTGAGGATGTTGTTTTTTATATTGAAATGGGATTTTTACTCGATGTATTGGAAAATCCCAGGCAGGAGAAGTATAAAGGACAAAAGATATTCGTTGTGCAGATTGAAGACTATGTTTACCTGGTGCCGTTTATTGAAGATGAGCATGAAGTTTTTTTGAAAACCATTATCCCAAGCCGAAAAGCGACCAGGACTTACTTGAAAGGCAGTGAAAAATGAGCAAACTGAAACTCCAACCGCATGAACTTGAACTCCTTGCTTCCTATGAGGCGGACGAATGGGCATCTGCCAAGAAGCTCAAGGAGCAGAAAGAACAATATCGTGCCTATGCTCGCGCCACCTTCCGTAAGGATAAGCGTATCAACATCCGCATTTCCGAGAAGGATCTCCTTGACCTGCAAAAGAAAGCTATTCGTCAGGGTATTCCCTATCAAACTCTTATATCCAGTGTTCTGCACAAATATATTAACGGCGGGTTGACCGAAAAATAACACACATCCGTATCGCTCACGGCAGCCTGTCTCTTTCCCGGCAGGCTGTTTTTAATCCCGTACATTCCTGCCATAACCTTGCTCTGCCAATACTTTTCCATCTTCAAAGGCTGTCTTCCCGCGCAGCACAACCTTCCTAACCTTGCCTTTGACCTTCCAGCCTTCGAAGGGGGTCCAGCCGCAGCGCGAGTGCAAGTCGGCTGCTCTGATTTCATATTCCGCGTTCTCGTCCACCTCGACCCAGGTCTCGGACTGTTCGGGGAGCTTGAAGATGCGGCGCGGATTCACCACCGATTTCTGGATGATGTCATCGATGGTCAAGCGACCTTCGGAGACAGCCGTGAGCAGGAGGGGCAGCATCGTCTCCACGCCGGGGAAGCCGGGAGGGGGATTTTCGCCGTCTTTTTCTGCGAGAGTATGCGGCGCGTGGTCGGTGGCGAAACAGTCGATGACATCCAAATTAGCCCAGAGGGTATCCACATCTTTTTTAGAGGCTAAACGTGGACGCACCTCGCCGCGGCCGGGATGTCCATTTGAAATAGTGGGAAGGTCATCTTTTGTGAGAAACAGATGATGTGGGCAGACTTCGCAGGTCACCTTGACCCCGTGCGCTTTGGCTTCCTTGATCAGCAGTACTTCCTCGCGCAGGGAAATGTGCGCGATGTGGATGGGCTTGTCGTACATCTGCGCCATCCACAGGGCGGCGGCCATGCTGCGACTCTCGGAGTGGGTCACGATGGGCGTCTCGCCCGGCCACAGACGGAAATGCTCCAGCCACAGGGTCATATCGTCGAGGCGCAGCTCCCCAAACGTGGAGTCGAGGTACATCTTCAACGCGGCGGCCTTGGGAGCGAGGCGTGCGACCTCGGCGACGTTATCGGGACCGGCGCCGAGGTACTGCCCATAGTCGCAGCGGGCTTTCTCCTTGGCGGCGTCGAGAGCGAGGTCGAGAGTCTCCGAGTCGAAGATGGGCGGCTTGGTGTTCGGCATGGCCAGGATCATGGTCACGCCGCCGGCCAGCGCGGATGCAGTCGCCGTGTCCCAGTCCTCTTTATGAGTCTGTCCGGGTTCGCGCACATGGACGTGGGGGTCGATCAATCCGGGAAGTTTGAGCATGTTCATTAATCCGCTATCAGGAGAAGGGGTGAAGGCACCGTGCGTGCTAAGGGGATTGGGACTACCCCTGCTTCCCAATCCCCATCATAATCCTTAATCCGTTGCCCGTTTGTTAATCGCCTCGGACTGCAGGCGGTTTGATGAATACAAAGATCAGGTTGACCACGATGCCGGCGATGGCGGCGAAGACGATGGCCGGGATGCCGCTCGGGAAGAGCACCGGGATCTCGAAGGGGAACAACCCATTGGGCAGGGCCAGGTTGCCGCCGATGCCGCACACGAGGATGATAGAACCGACTGCCAGGTTGCGCGGGCTGAACAGGTTGACCTTCTCCGACTGGATGAGTGCGACACCCTGCATGCCGATCACACCGAACAGGTAGATGGCCAGTCCGCCCGTCACGGCGACGGGGATGGAGTTAACAATCCCGGCCAGCTTGCCGATGAACGCCATCGCGATGGCAATGCCGCCTGCGGTCATCAACACTGGGATCGAGTAGTTGCGCGTGATGGCCATCAGTGAATTATTCTCACCGTAGTTGGTGCCTGCGGCGCCGCCTAAAAAGCCGGCGACGAGATCATCGGCGCCGTCGCCGACCAGGTTGAGACCGATCAGGTTCTTGATGTTGAACGGCTGCCGGCCCATTTCCGTGGCCAGCTCGTCCACGTACAGACTCATCTGGTACAGGTGCGCGGTGGATTCAGGGATGGTGGCGATGGCGATCAGCGCGACGCTGAAGACCAGCCCCCAGGCTCGGGGATCGCTGAAAGCGGGGAACGTCACGGGCGGCATGCGCAGCCAGGGCGCTTCGGTGATGACGCTGTAATCCACCAGGCCGAGGATCATGCAGACGATGTATCCCAGAGCCGCGCCGAACAGGATCGGCAGCATGCCCCAGAAGCCCTTCCCCTGAAGATAGACGGAGAAAACGATCGTGGCGAGCAGAGTGATGATGGCGACCAGCCAGTTCGCGCCGGCCATATTGAGCGCCGCACCTGCCAGCGCCACACCAATGACGATGGCCACCGAGCCTGTGACGATGGGCGGCAGGACCCGGTCCAGTGCAGCCTTGCCGATGCGCATGATCAGCAGGCCGATCAGGATCTCGAAGACCGCCGTCCCGATGATACCGACCTGCACCAGCCGCACCCCGTCCGCGCAGTAATACGTGTTGGGGTCGTTGAAGCAGCCGCCGGCATACGCGTTCATCGCGGTCATCATCACGGCGATGTACGCGAAGGAGGAGCCGTAATACATGGGGATCTTGCGCTTGGTGACCAGCAGGGCGATGATGGTGCCCAGGCCGGACGTGAGCAGCGTCACGCTGACGTCGAACTTGGTCAGAATGGCGACCAGCACGGTGGCGGGGAACATGGTCAGCACCTGTTGGAAGCCGAGGCTGAGCATCATGCCCCAGGGCGGGGAGTCGTCGGGCATGAAGCCCAGGACCTTGCTTTTGGATTTTGTTTCTGCAGCCATTACATTCTCCTCTCAGGATGGGTTGGGCTCGGCCTCTCCCCGCCCCTCTCCCGGGGGCGAGAGTGACGGTGAGGAGGCAAAAAAAAGAGAGCCGCTAAAAGCGACTCTCTAATTTCTGAAAAATGGAACACCTGCCCCAATGTTGTGTGATCGTAATTTCAGGCGAGGTGGACATTGTCTGTACATTTCGCCTAATTCTATTCATCTGCGGTTTTTTGTCAAGAGGGACGGACGGGTATTGGAATTTTTTAAGGTACAATCATTTGGCACGCAAATCAGTAATTTTAGGAAAAAAACTTGTTTGAAATCCTTTTCCTGGGTACCTCCGCTTCAGCGCCTTCAGCCAAGCGCGGACTCTCCGCCCAGATCGTCAAGCACGACGAATACCGTTTCCTGATCGATTGCGGCGAGGGGACGCAGCGCCAGATCCTACAGTCGGGCGCCGGCTTCAAGCACCTCAACCGCATCCTGCTGACGCACGGGCACCTCGACCACATCCTCGGGTTGGCGGGGCTGCTCTCCACCTTCATGCGCTGGGAGGCCATCGACCAACTCGAAATCTTCGGGGGCCGGGGGACGCTCGAGCGCGTCCGCACGCTGCTGTACGACGTGGTGCTGCGCGGCGTCAAGCCGCCCATGCCGTTGAACCTGCGCGAGATCAAGCCGGGCGTGTTTTTCGAAGGCGACGACTTCACCCTGTCGGCCTTCCCCGTCACCCACCGCGGACCGGACTGCTTCGGCTTCCTGTTCGAGAGCAAGGCGCGCCGCCCGTTCCTCGATGCGAAGGCGACCGAACTGGGCGTGCCGTTCGGACCCGAACGCCGCGACCTCGTGGAGGGAAAATCCATCACGCTGCCGGATGGGCGCGCCGTCACGCCGGACGAGGTGCTGGGTCCGCTGCAAAAGGGAATCAAGTTTGTCGTGGTGGGGGATACCGGCAAAACGGAGGACCTGCTCGAGGTCTGCCGCGACGCCGACGCGCTGGTGATCGAGGCGACCTATCTCGACGCCGAAGCGGACATGGCGAAAGAGTTTTCGCACAACACCGCCAAACGGGCTGCGGAGTTGGCACGCGACGCCGGCGTGAAGAAGTTGATCCTGACCCACATCTCCCGCCGTTACCGCGAGAAGGACGTGCTGGCCGAGGCGCAGGCGATCTTCCCCAACACGTCGGTGGCTCGCGATTTCGATAATTTCCAGATCAAGCGGGAAGCGAACCCCGAAGGGTAACAGCCAATCCGGTTTTATAAATCAAGTGACAGTCATCTCACAGATGACTGTCACTTGATTTATAACTTTAGTCAAATCACGACCTTCTAAATCCACGTCGGTTCTTCGTAGGTGCCGAAGGTTTCCTTCATCACATTGATGATCTCCCCCAGTGTGGCGTAGGCGCGGACGGCATCCAGAATGTGCGGCATGGTATTCTCCGTGCCCTGACAGGCGATGCGCAGCCGGTCGAGTGTCTGGCCGACCCTCCCTGCGTCGCGCGTGCGGCGGAGTTCCTCCAGCCGCGACACCTGGCGCTGGTAACCCTGTGGGTCCATCTCGAGGAGGGGAACGCTGAGCGGCTTGTCCTCGGCGTAGGCGTTCACGCCCACGATGCGGCGCACGTTCGAAATCGATCTCGCGCTGGTAGCGGTAGGCGGCGTCCGAGATCTCGCTCTGGAAGAATCCCTTCTCGATGGCAGGCAGCACCCCTCCCAGCGTTTCGATCCGTTTGAAATAATCGTACGCCTGCTGCTCAATGCGGTCGGTCTGGGCCTCCACGAAGAAGGAGCCGCCCAGCGGGTCGATGGTGTTGGCCGCGCCCAATTCCTCGGCGATGATCTGCTGGGTGCGCAACGCGATGGTCACGGCGTGCTCGGAGGGCAGCGCCAGGGCTTCATCGAGGCTGTTGGTGTGCAGGGACTGCGTCCCGCCAAGCACCGCCGCCAGAGCCTGGATGGCCACGCGCACGACGTTGTTCTCGGGCTGCTGGGCGGTCAGCGAGACGCCGGCCGTCTGGGTGTGGAAGCGTAGCAGCCACGAGCGCGGATTCTTGGCCCCGAAGGTGTTCTTCATCTCCCGTGCCCAGATCCGGCGCGCGGCGCGGTATTTGGCGATCTCCTCGAAGAAATCGTTGTGCGCGTTGAAGAAGAACGACAGGCGCGGTGCGAACTCGTCCACGTCCATGCCGCGGGCGATGCCCCAGCGCACGTACTCCATGCCGTCGGCGAGCGTAAAGGCCAGCTCCTGCGCGGCGGTCGAGCCGGCCTCGCGGATGTGGTAGCCGCTGATCGAGATGGTGTTCCACTGCGGGACCGAGTCCGAGCCGAACTGCATCGTATCCACCACCAGCCGCATCGACGGCTCGGGCGGGAAGATATATTCCTTTTGCGCGATGAACTCCTTGAGGATGTCGTTCTGCGTGGTGCCGCGCAGCTGGTCGGGGCGCACGCCCTGTTTTTCAGCGGCGGCGATGTACATAGCCCAGACGATGGCCGCGGGCGAGTTGATGGTCATGCTGGTGGAGACCTTGTCGAGCGGAATCCCGTCCAGCAGGATCTCCATATCTTTGAGCGACGAGACCGCCACGCCGCACTTGCCGAACTCGCCCAGCGCTTCGGGGGCGTCGGTGTCGTAGCCCATCAGCGTGGCCAGGTCGAAGGCGATGCTCAGGCCGGTCTGCCCCTGCTCGAGCAGGTACTTGAAGCGGCGGTTGGTCTCCTCGGCGGTGCCGAAGCCGGCAAACATGCGCATCGTCCACAGCTTGCCACGGTGCAGGGTCGGGTGAACTCCGCGCGTGTAGGGATACTCACCGGGCAGGCCGAGGTCGTCCGCGTAATCCAGGTCGGCCACATCCAGCGGGGTGTACAGCCGGTTGATCGGCTCGGACGAGGTGGTGATGAACTTCTCCTGGCGCTCGGGCATGGATGCCAGTGTCTTCTGCAGCCCCGTCTGCTCCCATTTTTCGAGCGAGTCGCGCAGTTGGTCCAGCTTTTGGCGGTCGTACATGCGGCCTCCTTTTTGGCGATGACGGCATTATAGCATCTTCGGTTTTCTTTAGGTCAATAAGCGATTTAAGGGAGTGCCTAAGGCTAAGCTTGTTTTATACTTCCTTCTGCGCTATACTAGACAATCTTTATCCAAATATTGTCCTCATGGAGAGAAAAATGGAAAAACCGAAAAGGTATCACCCGTTATTAGTCGCCCTGCATTGGCTGCTGGCTCTGCTGATCATCTTTATGCTGCTGGTGGGTCTGCTCTCACTCAAGTGGATGCCGAATAACCCCGCCAAGCTCCTGCCGCTGGGATTCCACATGGCGACAGGCATCATCATCCTGGTGCTGATGCTGGTCCGCCTCGGTGTGCGGATTGCCAAACCAAAACCCGCTCCCGCCACTGCTGGTAACCGCTTCCTGGATTTCATCGGCAAGCTCACGCATTACGCACTCTATCTCTTTGCCATCCTGATGGCGTTCAGCGAAATCGGCATCTCCATGCAGGCCGGTTTGGGGCCGATCGTTTTTGGCGCTTCCGGCGCATCGCTGCCCGAGGATTTCTTTGTGTACCCGGCGCGTTACGGGCACGGTTATATTGCCATTATCCTGATCGTGCTCATCCTGCTGCATTTTGCGGCGGCCATGTATCACCAGTTCTTCCGCAAGGACAGGCTGTTGAGCCGGATGTGGTTCGGCAAGGAATAAGCCGGAAGGCGGTCTGTGATACCCCGATTGCGTTACAAAGTCATTGCGTTGGCAATCCTTGTGTCGATCACCGGTTCTGCCTGCATGCTGCTTCCTTTTTACCCTCCTCCGGAACAAACGCGCCAGCCGCTGATCCTGGAGCCTGCAACCCTCCCGCCAGCCCAGAAGGGGGTCGCTTACGAGGCCGAACTGAGCGTCTCTCAAAACGAAACGCCGGTGGTCGATTTTTACCTCATTGAGGGTGCGCTGCCGGATGGATTGATCATCGAGCATGTCGAGGCTGAAGACACGGCGAAAATCACCGGTACTCCATCGAAAGCCGGGAGGTTTACCTTTACGATTCTTGTGCAATGCTATGGGACAAGTGTCAGCGGGCAGCAGATGAGCAGGGAGTATTTCATTCTCGTGGAGGATAGAAATTAATTGAAATAAAAACAAACCATTTTTGGTTCATCCTGTTTTTCCTTGCTGTTTCCCTCTCGTGCAGCGCCGTTGGTCTTACCGTGCAATCCTCTGGTGATGCACCAGGCAAAGTCTTGTTCATCCGCAACTGGATCCCGGCATCGCCGCCGCCCTGACCTTGCTGGGACACGGACCGAAGTTATCTGCGTTTGGGATTTTTATTCAAAGACACTTTGGAGGCTCGTTAATCCAGGGTGTCTTTTTGTTGCCTGCAATGGATTTCGGGGATATAGTTATGCTGATACATTCCCTGTTGAAAGGAGATGCTCAGACCATGGACGCTTTGGAAGCCATTCGAACCAGAAGAAGTGTGCGCCAATATACAGGTGAAAAGATTCCCCGCGCCGATTTGGAAACTCTCGTGGATGCCGCCCGGCTCGCGCCTACCGGGAGCAACAAACAGCCCTGGGATTTTATCGTCGTGACCGACGAGGCTATGATCAACCAGTTGAAGATCGCCTCGCAATGGATGGACAAGGCGGCAGCCATCATCGCCGTGGTCATGGATCCCTCCTCGCGCTGGTGGGTGGAGGATGCCTCGGCGGCGGTCGAGAACATCCTGCTGGCCAGTGTCGCGCTCGGCTATGGCGCCTGCTGGCTGGAGGGTTACACCCTGCCCTCGCGAAGAGGAGTTCAAAGAGTTGTTGGGAATACCCGAGTCGAAGCGGCTGATCACGCTGGTGCCGGTAGGCGTGCCGGCTGAATCGCCCGTTGTGGAGAAGAAACCGCTAAGCGAGGTCCTGCATTGGGAGAAGTATTGAAAATTGGCACGGCTGCTCTTTGCGAAAAAACTCCCCACCGTTCGAGGTGGGGAGTTTTGTGTCAAATTCAACGTCAATTCTCGAAGCCCGGGCAGCTCATTTGCTGACCGGCGTCAGATAGGCGGCATACACCCAGCCGCCGCCGGTGAGCCTGGCCCACTTTCCCTGGCGTTCTTCGACCGTCACCTGCTCGTTTTTCGTCAAAATACCCTTGACCTCATGTTCGGTCCCCGGTCCCTTGCGAATATTCAGGGCATCGACATTCACGAGGAAGTTCGAGCCTTTCTTGGTGTCCAGCTGGGTATCGGACCAGACATCCGGCTGATTTTCCTTGGCCTTTTTCGCTTTAACGGTGGCTTTGCTTGATTTGATCCGGTCGATAAACCCGCCATCGAACACGTTGACATCCAAAGGGGAGAAATCCTTGGCGTCACGATAAACCCCGGGCAGGATGCAGCGGTCCCCGGTAAACTGGTGTCCAATGAGTTTCTTTACATCTGCTCCATCGGGGATGGATGGCTTGTAGTTCGGGAGCCACTTCTCCCTCAGCTCAGCCCAGGTCATCTCTGTTTTCTTCTTGGGATAATTCCAATAATGGGCAACCCAGAGATGATAATCGCCGATCCAGTTCTTGGTTTCCACAGCCCAGGAGGAGGTAAAGCCCCGGTTGGTGTATACTCCGCACATATCCCTGGACATCCTGGCAGCCAGGGTCTTCATATAAACATGATTATGAAGGCTGATGTTCTTGCTCGATGCCCGCTTAACATCACTCCAGGCGATCTTGGTTTGCGCCGCTGCATAAAACTCCTCCCAGTTGACCCAAGACTGTTCCTGGTCCGCCCACAGGAATTTGATGGGCAACCCCGTCTTTTCGATATCATCGATAGCCCATTCGGCCTGCTCGGCGGGGTCCATGATGATATCGTCCCAGTGGTAGGCCATTAAGGGTATCCCGGCTTTGGCAAGCACGGCGCCGTGCACTTCGAATTTGGGATCACGGCGCATCCCGCTGCCGGACTTGATGATGACCGCTTCCACGCCGTCCAACTCATCGGGCTTGACGTGGTCCTGCCATTTTGAAATATCGATAACGATGCGAGGGTCTTTCATTCCGGGTTTCCTCCCGACAATTGAAGATAAAAAGCATCCTTATTGTACAGCTTATTTCTTAAATTTCAACATTCTATCAGCCTGCTCTTGTGAAAATGTCCTCATGCCATAAAGCCTCCCCAAATGATGGATGATAAAATAACAGGGCGTGGAGCGATGATATGGTCGATGAAGCGTTGAAAAAGAGAGCCGGGACCTACCTGCAGAGACTGTGTGAGCAAATCCCTTCGCGCTGCGTCGGCAGCCGGGGCAACCGGGATGCAACCGATTTCTTCGCCCGGCAGATGGAATCCTTCGGTTTTCAGGTCGAACTCCCGCAGTTCGCCTGCATGGACTGGACCCAGCAGGGCGCGTCGCTTTCGGTCGGCGGGAATCCGGTCGAGGCGCAGGTCAGCCCCTATTCGTCGGGAGGCCAATTCGAGGCGCCACTTGCAGCCGTCTCGTCGCTGGCGGAACTGGAAGCCCTCGAGGCGGATGACAGCATCCTCCTGGTGCGCGGAGAGTTGGCACGCGAGCAGCTGATGCCAAAGAGCTTCACCTTCTACAATCCCGATGAACATAAACATATCATCCGCCTGTTGGAGGAGAAAAAGCCGCAGGCGGTCATCGCCGCCACCTCGCGCAACCCCGAGATGGCGGGGGCGGTGTACCCGTTCCCGCTCATCGAAGACGGCGACTTCGACATCCCATCCGTTTACTTGACGGAGGAAGTGGGCGTCGAGCTTGCAACTCACACCGGAGAACGGGTCGCGCTCGACATCCGCGCCCAGCGGTCGCCGGCAAAAGGCGGCAACGTGATTGCCCGCAAGGGAAAGGGATTTCAGAAACGGGTCGTGTGCTTTGCCCACATCGACAGCAAACAGGGTACCCCCGGCGCGCTCGACAACGCCTCGGGTGTGGCGATTCTGCTTCTGCTGGCGGAGCTGCTGGGGAATTACGACGGCGACCTCGGCATCGAACTGGTGGCGCTCAATGGCGAAGATTATTACTCCAACCCGGGGGAGATGCTCTATCTAAACAACAACAAGGATCGTTTCGACGAAATCCTTCTGGGAATCAACCTGGACGGCGTGGGGTACCGCGAGGGGGACACTGCTTATTCGCTGTATGGCTGCCCGGAACAGCTTGCAGACCGCATCCGCGAGGTCTTGTCTTCTTGTGCAGGGATCGTCGAAGGGGAGCCGTGGGTGCAGGGCGACCATATGCTGTTTGTGATCAACCAGCGGCCTGCGTTGGCGCTGACCTCCACAGAGGTGCTGAGCCTGATGAACGAGATCGTCCATACGCCGGAGGATCGGGTGAGCATTGTCGATCCGGGCAGGCTGGTCCTGGCAGCGCAGGCTTTGCATGCCCTGCTGCAAAACCTGCGGGGATGAATTTGTTCCCTGTATTTTGACCTCCGGATTCCTGTATAATCAGCCATGAAGAGGGTCCTTACGGGAGAAAGGCTATTCGATGAATGATTTGATCGGTAAAAACCTGGGCCGTTACCACATCATTGAGCCGCTGGGACAGGGCGGCATGGCGTCTGTCTACAAGGCGTTCGACACCACCCTGGAGCGCCATGTGGCCATCAAGATCATCCGCGCGGATATTGATACCGAAAACCAGGATGAGTTCCTCAAGCGCTTCCAGCGCGAAGCCAAATCGTTGGCGCAGCTGGATCACCCATTTATTTTGAAGGTGCTGGATTACGGCGATCAGGAAGGACTGCCCTACCTGGTGATGCCCTTCCTCGAGGGCGGCACGCTGAAGGAAAAGATGGGCAAGCCCATGCCCTATAGTCAGGCCGCCTCTTTGCTGTCTCCCATTGCAGAGGCGCTCGACTATGCCCACAAGCGGAACATCATCCACCGCGACGTGAAGCCCGCCAATATTTTGATCAGCCAGTCAGGCGCGCCGATCCTGTCCGATTTTGGGATCGCCAAAATACTGGTGCAAAGCGGATCCACGCAGTTGACCGGCGCGGGGGTGGGCATCGGCACGCCGGATTACATGGCCCCCGAGCAGTGGACGGGAACTGCCGACGCACGAACCGACATCTACTCCCTGGGGGTGGTCTTCTATCAGATGGTCACCGGCCGGCTGCCCTTCTCGGCCGATACGCCTGCGGCGGTGCTGATCAAACACCTGCGCGATCCGCTTCCCCGCCCAAGGACCTTTGTCCACGACCTGCCGGAGGTGGTGGAACAGGTTCTGTTCAAGGCGCTGGCGAAGGAACCGGATAACCGCTTCCAGACCATGAAAGAATTCGCCGCCACGCTGGAAAAACTGGAACGCAGCGATGAGACGGTCATCGGCTCCTCCGCTCTGGACTTTGAAACGGTCAGGGCTGTGGACGTCTCGGCGGCAGGAACAGTGATTGCCAAGCAACCGGCGGCGCCCAAAAAGAAAATGGGCACAGGCACCATTGCCCTGATCGCGGTCGGAGTCCTCGTCGTGCTGGGCATCGTTTGCGTCGTGCTGGGCGGCGGCACCTACTTTGCCCTCGCAATGGCTCACCACGTCCCAGGTCGATGAAACTGTTCCGGGTGTGATCATCGACGAACCGGGTACGGCACCCACGAGCGAATCCGGTTTTGAGCAGCCGACCCAGCCTGACCAACCGGGCGATACTCCCGGCGGCGGTCAGCCCTTTGCCACCATCGAGGGCTATCCGGAAGACGTTCCGCTGCTGACGGTCAACAACGGCGACCTCTCCACAACCACCTCTCAGGGAATGCAGATGTATTCGTTCACCACCAGCCTCACCGTTGATGAAGTCGAGGAATTCTATGACTCCGGTTTGGTCGAGAATGGCTGGGAGGAGACCGCGAGAACCACACAGGAAGGCAGCGTCATGGTGTATTACATGAAAGACGACCGGATCGCGATGATCACGGTGGCTCCGCAAGATAACGGGAGCTTTATTTCCGTGATGGTGGGTAGTCAGTAAGAGCAGTGACTAGAGAGCAGTTATCAGTTACCGGTGATAAGTGTGAAGTGAACAAAAAGACAGCCACTTATTGAGTGACTGTCTTTTATTATTCTCAGATAGCGTTGTCAATCGGCCTGAATATCGTGTTCTTCGTCTGCTTGGGTGACACGGTTTCCGCGAAGAAGCCGGGGGGGTGTCCATAATCCGGAGATGACCAGAGGCTGGGAGATCATGTAGTAAAGCGTCCCCAGAGCTGTGGCGAGGCCGAACGTGCCAAACAGACAGCGCCCGGTGAGTTCATCGCCCTGGCCGGTTGTGCTGACCGGTCCGAAACTGGTCTCGGTCTGGAACGAACGCTCGCCGGAGCCGAACCCCACCCACAAGAAGACGGACGAGAAAGCGGCCAGCATCACTGCAATCACGAAATATTCCGCCCACTGATGGAAGAGGTCTTTTTCGCCCTCGTCTTCAGTCCCCCGCAGGATGATCATGAATCCGCCCATGATGAACATCAACCCGGCGGCAGCCAGCACCCAGCGCGGCGCGTGGATGCTGGCTGGGTCCACTTCGACCAAATCGAAGGCGGTCATCAAGACGAAGAGCCCGGCGCACGCGAACGACGCGGCAAAGAGAAACAAAAATCCGTATTTCAACCAGGAAGGGGTGGGATTATCGGTCATTTGGGAAGGAGAGGTCACTCCATCATCATCCGTGCGGCACGGCGACCGATCTCGACCGCGAAATTCGTGCCGCGGTCCCACGGGTAGACCTGGCTCATCGAGGCGAAGTACAGCCCCTCCACCGGCGTTTGAATTGCCGGGATGTTCTTCGAGTGATTCGCCAGCGGCACCGGCTGGGCATAGGCTGTCTTGAACACCCGGGCCTTCTTCACCCAGTCCATCTCGAATTTGGGATTGAACTTCTTAAGATGCGGAGCGAACAGCTTCAGCAGCTCGTCGTCGCCCAGCCTGAAATACTCATGGTCCGGCTCGAGATAATCGCCGATGTACACGATCGTGTCGCCGCCGAACTTCTCCTTCGGGACGTAATTGGTATGCTCCACCACCGCCAGGAAGGGGAAGCCCGCGCTCTTGGGGATGTTGTACCAGTAATAGCCATCCTCCGAAAGCTGCTGCTTGAGCGACAGCACCATCACCACCGC
This sequence comes from uncultured Chloroflexia bacterium, assembly GCA_963709295.1. Lineage (GTDB taxonomy): Bacteria > Chloroflexota > Anaerolineae > Anaerolineales > Villigracilaceae > JBGPQJ01. The sequence goes on from CAVPVW010000008.1 coordinate 1,093,034, forward strand.
ACCCATGCTCTCCAGTTTCAACAGCCCTTCCAGATATTCCTTTGGTAATTCGGGGGACAGGCGCGCCATCAGCGCCGGGGAGGTGGTGACTAATACCTTGTCGTATGTTTCCGAACGCGAATCGGATTGCACGACCAGACGCCCCGCCGCCGGGTCCCGTTTAATCGACTCGACTTTGGCTGACAGCCGAACCTCCACCCCCATGCCGCGCAGCTTTTCCGCGAACAGGTCCGCGAAATTCTGGAAGCCGCCCTCAAAAGTGCCCAGCCGGGTGGTGCGGGCATGCAAGCGCGCCCACATCCATGCCATGTTGACCGTCTTGTAATGGCGCTCGCCGAACTTGCCGATGACCAGCGGCTCCCACATCAACTCGTAGACCTTGTTGCCGGCCCACTTGCGCATCCATGCCTCGACGGTGACCTTTTCCAAAGGCTTCCAGTTACTCGTCAAGCGAAGGTACAGCCCCACCAGCCCGAAGCGGATCTTGTTCAACCCCCAGCCCAGTCCGGGGAACAGAATGGCTTTGGTGATGGAGTCGAACGGATAGAACTTTCCCTCATGGTACATCACCGTGTACGGACGCGGGAACAGCACCTTGTCACTCCAGCCGAGTTCCTTGATGAGCCCCAGCATGTGTTTGTCGCTGGCGAACCAGTGATGGTAGAACTTTTCCACCGACCACTCCCAGCCCGGCTCCTTGAAGCCCGAGGCCAGCCCGCCGACGTAGTCCGCCAATTCGTAGATGGTCACCTCGTGGCCGGCTCGTTTCAAGTCCCAGGCGGCCGCCAGCCCGCCAAACCCCGCGCCGATGATCGCAATTTTCATAATTATTCCCTTACCCCTCTTTGGCTTCCTGCCGCAGCGAGTCGGTCCACCGGATGCCCTCGCGAGCCATGTAGTACGCGCCCACCGCCGTGATCGGGAACCACAGTGCGGCGTGCAGCACCAGCGTGTACCCCGTCGCAACCGCCTGCGGGACGCCGTAGGCCATCAGGACGGCGATGCCCGGCGCGTCGAAGGTGCCGATGTAACCCGGCGCGGACGGCAGGGTGGTGGCCAGGTTGACGATGCCGTTCATCAGCATCAGCGCGAAGAAGCTGACGCTGAAATCGAAGGCGTGCATCACGAACCAGTATTTTGCCGTTTCGAGCAGCCAGATCAGCACGGAGGTGAAGAACACCATCAGGATGCTCCACGGCGAGCGCAGGGAGGCCAGCCCGTCCAGGAATTTGTGCATGATGCCGCTGGTCTGCGCGCGGAAGCGTGCTGGGATCAGCCGGTCGATGAACCACTGCCCGATGGCGGATGTCCGCGCCGGGAACATGGCTGCCACCAGGAAGACCGCCAGTGCCCCGATGAAAGCCAGCGAGCCCCACAACGCCACGCTCTGGATGCTGCCGACGAACCCCGAACTGCCCGTCAGCTTGGCCAGCTCCGACAGGTTGATGAACACGAAGCTCAGCATGACCACGCCGTCGAAGATGCGCTCGACGATGATGGTCGCCAGCGAGGCGGAGACGGGAACGCCTTCGCGCCGCTTGAGGACCACCGCCCGCAGCACCTCGCCGGCGCGCGCCGGGTAGATGTTGTTACCCATATAGCCGATGGCTGTCACCGGAAAAACAGTCTTCGTGGGAATGCTTTTGATGGGTTTCAGCAGGTAATGCCAGCGCCATGCCCTCACCCACATCCCGACGAAGAATACCGCGATGCCGGGAATCAGCCACCAGTAGTTGGCGTACTGCAGCGCCACGAGGAACGCGCCCAACTGCAAACCGCTCAAGGCGATCCACAGCAGGATGCCGCTAACCCACACTCCCGCCCAGAAAGCCCAGCGTTTTTCCAGCCAGCGTTTGGCGAGCCACAGGACGAGCACCCCGCCCAGCACGCTGATCCAGAACTCCCAGCGCCCGATGGGTTCGGTGCCAAACAGCACGATGCCGGTGACGATGACCACAATCGGCGCAGCGATCCAGAATAGAATTTTCTTCATATCAGGGATTTTATCACGTGCAGGGAGGCAAACTTTACGTCAGACGATCCTAATTACTACCCCTTGACGTAAGAAAACTTTTCGGAAATCAGACCTTCTACCACTTTGAAAATATCCACACCGCGGACGTGCCCCTCGCCCCAGGAGTATTTCCAGCGCATGATGCAGCGGTTGCCCATACCGAAGATCTCCTCGATGTCGATGTGGGCCTGCGGCGAACTCGCGGAAGAAATCCTGCCAGAAGCGGGTAACCGCTTCTTTTCCTGAGTATACAGTGCCGTCGGGAGCGGGAGCCGTGTTCTCGAAGACGCAGTCCTCGCTCATCAGCTGCATCATCCCTGATACGTCGTGACGGTTGAAAGCCTCGTTGAATTTCAGCACAAGGCGAATCGCGGATTCAATTTTTGCCATGCGGGCAGGACTCATGGGGGGAACACCTCCTTCAGCAAGCCAGTTTGACCTTGATGTCAGGCGGGCGGTGTCTTGCTGAATTGATATCTTTCCAGGATGGCTTCAATCACCTTCCTGTTTTTATCGCTCAAATCGATGAACTCCACCCCGGTGTTATAGTATGGGGACTGTGCCTCATGCTTGCACCACGCCACGCGGACGGGGAAGGTCAATGTTGTGTTGGGGATTTCAGGGATCTCGTTGAATTCGATGGACAGGGTCAGCTCCTTGTCCGTTTCCACCGGTCTGGTTCCCACCACCATGGCGCCGTGCAGGGTCATATCCCCTAGATAACCCAACAGGAGGTTTTCGGGAAGCGCATGGACCAGGATGAAGGATGTCAGTTTCTTGCGTTCTTCCTTACGATGTTCACTCATGAGAGCCTCCTGTCAGGATAAGTTACTTTTTCTGGATAAAAACATCCCAAAAAATTATAGCATTCTATACCATCCCCTAGTACCGCCAAAAAGGTATAATTTTCCCCATGCAGCCTGGCGACCTCACCCCGGATTTCACCCTTCCGGACCTGGACGGTGCGTCTCACGCGTTGAGCAATTACCGAGGACAGGTGGTGATCGTCAACTTTTGGTCGGCGGAATGTCCCTGGGCGGAGCGCGCGGATTCCCTACTCAAGCAGTGGCTGGGTGAGTGGGGAGAGAGTGTTGTGTTGCTGACAGTCGCCTCGAATGTCAATGAAACGGTGAAACTCATCACCGAGGCTGCCCGCCAACGCGGCATCGCACCTGTTTTACTGGATTCAGGCTGCCGGGTGGCGGATGCCTGGTCCGCGCAGACCACACCTCACGTTTTCGTCGTGGACGAGTCCGGCATCCTGCGCTATCAGGGCGCGCTGGACGATGTCACCTTCCGCCAGCGCGAACCGAAGCGGTTCCACCTCAAGGAAACCGTGGACGCGCTTTTGGCGGGTCGCCTGCCCGAGATCGCCTCAACACCCGCTTACGGGTGCACGATCGTCCGTCAGATCTGAGATCAACCCAAGGGGGTGTCCGTGTCCGCGCAAATCATTCAAATGGAAGTAGAATCATCGTATGCCTGAGAATCCACAGCGCGTGGCTGCATTGAAGAAGTCGCACCTCTTCCGCGGCCTGGACGAAACCCAGCTTACCTGGATCGCCGGCCAGTTCGAGGAGGTGCACTGCACCGAAAAGCAGGTCATCTACAGCCAGGGTGACCCGGCGGACGGGTTTTATTTCGTTTTCAAGGGGCAGGTGGAGGCGAAACACAAGGTCAACAAGGTCGAAAAAAAGGATGGGGCGTTTGTGCAGGGGGACTTCTTTGGCGAGGGGGCCCTGCTCCTGCGCCGGAAAAGAAGCAACACGGCGACTGCCTTGCAGGGAACCGTCCTGCTCAAACTGGACAGCATCAGTTTCAAGCGCATCGTCGAGAAGATCCCGGCGCTGCGCCAGCGCTTCGAGATCGTCATCCACAGCCGCGACATGGCCGCACGCATGAAGTTCCCCTGGCTTTCGGAGAACGAGACGGTCTACCTGCTTTCGCGACAGCATGGCATCGTCCTGATCCAGCGCCTGCTGTTCCCGGTGATCCTGATGGCCTTGACGCTGATCGTGCTGGGGGCGGCTTATATGAATTCCACCGCTGGCTTGAGCTCCTTCTGGCTGGCCATGGGACTGGGACTTGCTACTGTGCTCGGACTGTGGGCGCTGTGGCGCTACATTGACTGGTCCAACGACTACTACATCATCACCAACCGGCGCGTGGTGTGGCTGGAAAAGGTGGTCGGCTTTTACGACAGCCGGCAGGAGGCTACGCTCGAGAACCTGCTCTCGGTCAACACGCAGACCGGGCTGGTCGGGCGTACCTTCGGTTTCGGCGACGTGATCGTGCGCACGTTCACCGGTGAGATCCTGTTCGACAGCATCAACGACCCGCTGCATGCCGCCGCGATGGTCGAGGAATATTGGGGCCGCACCAAGAACGAACAGGAGGAGGTCCAGCGGGCGGTGCTGCGCGATTCGCTGCGCAAAAAGATCACTCCCCCCTCCCAGGATGGACAAGCGGCGCCTGCCGCGACCGCCGCTGCTAAAAGCGTTTCCAAGAAGACGAGCAACGCCACCGGTCTGCAGCCCGTTATGTTCGAGTATTTCCTCAAGACGCACTGGGAGGTTGGAGGCATCGTCACCTACCGAAAACACTTGTTCCTCCTGGCGGCGCGCAGTTTCCTGCCGGTTGGTACGTTCGCGCTGGCGGTGTTCCTGCTGGTTTACTGGCTGTCAAGCGGCGGGGTGCTCACGGCAGGCGTGGTAGCGCTCGTCTTGATGGTGTTCGGTATTATCTTTCTTTGGTGGGCTTATAACTACGTGGAGTGGGCCAACGACCTCTACATCATCACCCCCGAGCAGATCGTGGATATCTACCGCAAGCCGCTGGGCATGGAGAACCGCCAGTCTGCGCCGTTGGAGAACATCCTCTCGGTCAGCTACGTGCGCCAGGGCATCTTCGGCATCCTGCTGAATTACGGCACCGTCAAGATCGCGGTCGGCGAGATCAATCTCGATTTCCAGAACGTCTTCAATCCCACCGGCGTGCAGCAGGAAGTGGTGCGCCGCATGGCCATGCGTATCGCGAAGAAGAAGGAAGCCGATACGATGGCGGAACGCGAGCGCATGTCCGAATGGCTGGCCGCCTACCACCAGGTCGAGAATGAAATGGGCGGTATGGAAAACAAGTTCAAACCGGAGTAAAATCGGGCACACGACTTGAATTTATAGAGGTAAGTGATGGCACTCAGAACGATTGTAGCAGTCCCCGAAAAAGTCCTCCGGCGCAAGGCCAGGCCGATCACCAAGTTCGGCGATGACCTGCAGGTGCTGGTCGAAGACATGATCGACACCATGCGCGACGCCCCCGGGGTGGGACTCGCCGCGCCGCAGGTGGCCGAACCCATCCAATTGATCGTAGTCGAATACGGCGACGACGAGGACGAGACCGTCCCCAAGAAATTGTTCGTCATGGCCAACCCGGTCATCACGCGTATGTCCCCCGAAACCGAAGTTGGGGTTGAAGGATGCCTTTCTGTCCCTGGTATTGTCGGCGAAGTGGAGCGGCCTCTGGGCATAACGGTCAAGGGACAGAACCGGCACGGACAGCCGATGACGGTCAAAGCCAAGGGCTGGCTGGCGCGCATCTTCCAGCACGAGATCGACCATCTCAACGGAGTGCTGTTCACCGACCGCGCCGACAAGATCTGGAAACCGACCGAGCCGATCGAGGACCGCGTGTAGGCCGAACCCGGTTCTTCCAACTCAAATGTATCTCAAGCATCTTTCGCTGACCCACTTCCGCAACTTCGCCCGCCTGGATATCGATATCCCAAGGCGGGCAGTTTTGCTGGTCGGGAACAACGCGCAGGGCAAGACCAGCGTGCTGGAGGCGGTTTACTTCCTGGCGGCTTTCACCTCATTCCAGACCCACGCGGACCGGCAGCTGGTCAACTTCACCGCCTCGAAGGACAAGGATGCACTGGCAGTGGCGAGGCTGGTCGCGGAATATCAGCGCGGACTCTCGGCGCACAAGCTCGAGGTGCGCCTGATTCTTGAACCGGTGGGGACGAACAACGGACAACGGCTGCGCAAGGAGATCCTGCTCAACGGGGTCAAGCGACCGGTCAGCGAGGTTATCGGCCATTTCAACGCAGTGATCTTCGTCCCGCAGATGTCCGCGGTGATCGAGGGCGCACCCGACGACCGCCGCCGCTACCTTAACCTGGCGCTGGCCCAGACCCTGCCCGACTATGCCCGTGCCCTGAGCGAGTACAGCCAGGCGGTCACCCAGCGAAACGCGCTGCTCAAACTGCTGGGCGAGCGCGGCGGGGATTCGTCCCAGCTCGATTATTGGGACGAGGCCATCGTCCGCAACGGGGCGCGGCTGATCCTGTGGCGGATCGAAGCGGTGCAGGAGTTGGAGAAACTGGCAGCGCGTGTCCACCGCGAGCTGACCCACGGCGCCGAGGTGCTGCGTCTCGCCTATGAACCGGCTTACGACCCGCTCCCGCGCCCGGACGGGCAGCTCGGCCTGAGGCTCGACACGCCGGTCGACCGCTCGGGGCTGGATTATGAGACGGTGAGTGCGGGGTTTTCCGCCCGGCTGAAGCAGTTGCGCGCCGAAGAGATCGTGCGCGGCGTGACATCCATTGGTCCTCACCGCGACGAGCTGCGCTTTCTCGCCAACGGCATCGACCTGGGCGACTACGGTTCGCGCGGGCAGGTACGCACCGCGCTGCTGGCGCTCAAGCTGGCGGAAGTGGACTGGATGAAGCAGAAGACGGGCGAGTGGCCTGTGATTTTACTTGACGAGGTCATGGCGGAGCTCGACCTCCAGCGGCGCGCGGATTTACTATCCTACCTGGGCAATGCCGAGCAGGTGCTGCTCACCACCACCGACCTGAAGTTGTTCACCGAGGATTTTGTTAAGCAGGCTGTCGTCTGGCAAGTGCAAGGTGGGCAGGTGATGCAAGGTTAGTCATGTCATTGCGAGGGCGACAGCCCGACCCGCACCTGCGATGTGGGCAGGTGAGCAATCTCCTAATTATGCGGGAGATTGCCACGCCGCCAAAAACCGACGGCTCGCAATGACACTCATGGCGATATTTAAAGAGGTAAATATGACAGTCAAACATGCTGCCGAAGTCGAAGCCAAAAAAGTCGCTGCCGGCGAGGGGACGACCATCCAGGTGCTCATTTCGTCGGGAGAAGGTCCCAACTTCGCCATGCGGCGCTTCGTCATGCAGCCGGGCGGCGGGATGCCGCTCCACACCAACTCGGTAGAGCACGAACAGTATGTACTGAGAGGTCATGCCCGCATCGGAATCGATGGCGAGGACTTCGAGGTCAAACAGGGAGATGTGGTCTTCATCCCGGAGGGTGTGCCGCACTACTACCAGAATATCGGCGAGAAGCCGTTCGAGTTCCTGTGCATGATCCCAAATAAACCGGATGAGATCAAGCTGATCGGGGAAGGGTGCTAAGATAAAAGTGGCGGATTGCAATCCGCCACTTTTATGTTTACTGATCCTTATTGAAATCTAACTTCAAGCTGAATGACCACACTGTCTCCCACATCAAGATGTTCCGATTTTTGGACGCTCATCCGAATGGGCACAAGGTAGCGGCCATCTTTGGGGAACAGGGATGTCTTCCATTCCGTTTTGCCGATCCGCGCGTGGACCGGGATGACTCCCCAGCCATAGGTGGCGATGGATGAGATCGCTTTTATGTCACGACTCGGCTCTTCCGGGACGGGGACGAAGAGAAAGGGGGCAGGCCCGCGCCAATAGATGATTTCGCCTTCGAACTCGATGACCATCGGCACAGTATACCAAACCCAGCTCGGTCATGACGTGTACCCCGAAGAGACAAACTCACGCCCAGCCAATAAAATTCAAAATTGATGTGGTTTAAATTCTTATCTTTTCCTCGCTACGAAATGGTGGAACCCGCTGCCCGCGCCTTCCTCCTCGATGGTCAAGCTGGCCTGGTCAATCCATTCACGCACCTTCATCAGGGGCGGGTAATAATGGTAAACGGCCCTGTCCGTCAGTTCATCGGACACGTCTGACTGCTCCATTGCCTGCTTGAAGGCTGCCTCGTCCGCCACTTCCCCAAAGACAACCGGAAGCCCTGAGGCTTTCCCTTGCTCAAAGTACATCTCCAGGTCGAAATCGGGTTCCTCTTCCCGATCTGCGGTAAAGTACAATGCCCCACCCGGCTTCAAGGCTTCCTGGAAACCGCGCAAGATTCCGGGGTAATCCTCCGGGCAGATGTGCTCCATCGCGTCCATACAAATGACCCCGTCAAACATTTCCAGGAAATTCATCTCGTGAAGAGCCATCTTTATATACTGAACTTTCGGGAAGCGTTCCTTTGCCTTTGCCAGCACGCCCGCTGACTGGTCAATACCGACTACGCTGTGCCCCGCCTCCAGCAACAATCCATCAAACCGTCCTGCTCCACATGCCGCGGATAAGACCACCCCGCCTAGTGGAATCCGCTCCAGGAATTTTTGAAGATACTCACGGTGTGTATCAGGCACATCCACCCCCCACGTATCCCAATACCTGGATGAATAACGGTCGTATAACGCTTCCGCTCTGCTCCGCATCAGTGTCAGCCATTCGGCTCGATCCATCCCGCCACCTCTTGTCCCTTTTTGGGCAATAGAAATATTTAACCTTATTCCAGAATGTCTTCATTTTTTCTCTACAGCAACTTCCTGGCCGGATTTCCGGGCCGGCTTAGCGTTCTGCGAGAAATTCCGCGGTTTGTTTTACCAGCAAATCATTGCTGTGCAGGGCTTCTTCCAGCAACACATTTGCTGCGGGAGACATGAGGTGCACGGCTGCCGTCAGCATGTGGGCCTGGGTATCGCCGTCGATCTCGCGCCTGAAGCCAGCCAGGAGGGCCTGATCTGCATGCGGGTGGCGCATCCAGGCCAGTGGGAGAAATGCGGCGAGGCGGGTCTGCGGCAGGTCATCCGTCAACCCGTTCTCCAGGGCTTGAATGAGCACAAGGACATCCGGAGCGGAGCCGCAATCGACCCCCATGTAGTTTGTCGCATGGAAGAGGCCTCGTAAAATCCAGCGGCGCGACCAGCCGCGCGTCTGCTCGATCCATGCGGCTAATTCGGAAAAACAAGATTCCCGGGCCAGTTCCACCCAGGAGAGTACAGCGGCATATTGCACCTCGGGGACGGGGTCGCCAACCGCCGCCTTGACGACCGGAATAGCCTGGGGCGCTTCCGTCGCGCCGAGCACTTCCAATGCCAACTCACGGATTTCAGGATTCCCGGCCTGCAGAGCCACAGCCAGCACCGGTACCGCGGCAGGGTCTGGATGGCTGGACATGCTCCAGACCGCCGATAAGCGCAAAGCGTCACTGCCGTTTTGCAAAATATCGGCGGCGAGGGAATACGCCTCAGGCAGCCTGGTTTTGCACAGGGCGAACACCGCCAACTCTTGCACCCTCTCATCTTCATCTTTCAGCGCCTGGCGGAGAAGCGACTCGGCTGTGAACCATGAAAAGCGATGCAGATGCCTGACGGCGCTGGCGCGTTGGTGAGGCGTGCCGGATTGCATAACATCCTCGAAGGCCAGCCGCGCCGCCCGGTCGCCTCGCCGGGCCAGGGTGTCGGCCGCTTCAAAGCGCACCAGCGCATCCTTGGAGCGCAAGTCGGCGCTTAAAGTATCAGTGGAAGCTTTTTGCTTTGGGGCAATCCAATTGAACAGGGCAGCAAATCTCTTGAGATTGAAGAGCGGCTGGCTGCTTACGCGTTTCACCAAGGATGGCTCGCAGCCCGACAATGTCCCCGCATCCGTCGCCGGTCCCGATGCAGGGACTGCGGTCGGCTTCTCCGGGGTGACCGCGATGGTGTCGTTGATCAATATCCGTCTCGTTTTTAAATCCAGGACGGACACCCGCAAACGGCGCAGAGAATCCAGGCTGAAGTCGGCGCGCAGGCGTTCCTGTCCCGGCTGGCCGGGCGGTGCGAGACGTACCTGGAGTGGTTGCTCCGCATTGAGCAGGACGATTTTGGGCGCCGAGACCCCCGATTGGGCAACGACCGCCGCCTGCCCGCCTGCGAAATTTAATTCCGCCGCGGCCAGCGCCTCCGTGTCGATTTGGCCGATGACCAATTCCACGACCTCCTGGTTCGGACGCGAGGCGCCCAACGTCACGCTGACAGGTTTCCGGGTTGGGTAGGCGCTTCCCATCGGAATGATTTCGTCGAAACGGTGCGCGCCGGAGGCGTCTGAATAACGGAGGCCATAACCATGCGCCAGTCCGTCGGCCAGTTGAAATCCCGCTGAAACCTGCAAGGCGCCCTCGACCACCGCCGTGAAGGGTTTTTCCACATGGATGGAGGTGTTCTCCACGTTCCACGTCATGGCCGGCCATACCGGCATCTGCGTGATGGCTTTGCGTTGACGCTGCGTTATGGCGCGAAAATAACCGTCAAGGGTTTGCTGAATGGAGGGGATGAGTGACGTGCCGCCCACCAGCAGGACGTGCTGGATATCCTCGCGATACACGCCTTTTTGCGCGGCCAACCCCATCACTTTTTCGAGGGCCTGTTTCAGAGCCGTGAACAAACCATGTTCCCTCATCACCCCTTCAAGCTCCGCTCTAGTCAGCAAGGTCGAGAGGGATTTCCCCTCGCTGGCTGGGAACTGAAGTGTCGTATCACTTGATGTAGAGAGGGCGATTTTGGCCTGTTCGCAGGCGGAAAGCAGCGCCGGGTAGCCGGCTCCGAGCGACTCAGGCGAGAGTTCTGAGCGGCGCAAAATCTCCTGCAGCAGCCACTGATCGATATCCGATCCGCCTAGATTCACTCCGGCCTTGGCGATGACCTGTGCCTTTGAGCCGTCCGTATCTTTTTTTGCGGCAAGCAAATCCTTCCCCATCTTTTCGCGTTTCTCCGGCAGACGGACGAGCGACAGGTCTAGTGAGCCGCCGCCGAAGTCGATCACGAGCACGGTCGCACCCGGCTCGACGACGGCATAACCCAGGGCCGCAGCCGTCGATTCGTCCAGGATGCGGATCTTCCCGGCCGGCAGGCCGGTCACCGCTTGGTTGAGCCAGGCAATGTAGGCTTCGAAGGCGGCGACAGGGACGGTGATCACCAGTTGCTCGATTTCTTCTGCGGGATAGGGAAGCGACTCCAGCAAGCGGCGCAGGAAGATTTGCCCGGCCTGAGCTTCGGTCCAAGGAGCCCCGTCGATGAGCCGTGCATCGAAGGTGGATTCGACGGTGAGCATGCGTTTGAAATTGCGGAACAGGCGGTTGCCCAGGTCGCGATCAAGGCCTTGTTCGCGCACCGCCTGCCCGATGACGACGTCCCCGCTCCGGCCATCCTTCACATAGAGAAGTGTTGGAATTAAAAATGCCCCCGAGGAAGTGGAGGCGCTCAAGGATTTAACATCCAGAGTCCGCGCGCTGGCAGTGGATGCATCCCACCGCGCGACCACGGAGTTGGTTGTGCCAAAGTCAATGGCGAGTTTATGACCCATGCGTCTTGCGATTTCCCCTCTTATATTCTACAGCATCATCTGCGTTTTTACCGGTACGTCAGGACGTGTGCTCCCAAGGGTGGTCCCTCACCCAGCAAGACTACCTGTTTCACGGTTTCTGAACAATCAACAAGCCGCGATGCTCATTGGTTTCAATTCCTCGTTCGGTCTGCGATGTTTCCAAAATCCGATTAATATTTTGCCAATGCTTATCTAGCTCAAAATCCTCCGGCCATGGCACAGACATGAGCCAAAACATGAAAAACTCCAGATCTTGAAACCAACAAGGCACATCATATTCTGCCTGGGCAATCATATGACAACCGTGCAACCTAAACTCGTCAGCCAAATCGGTAACCGTTTGCCACCAATCTGGTCCAAAGCTCTCAGGCGTCCAGCCGAATGCATCAAGAATGTTGAGTGAACTGCGTTTACCGACAGTCTGGGTGATGAAATAACCTCCTGGTCGAAGGACGCGCACGATTTCGCTGACATACACCCTTAGGTGACGGAGCAAGACAATATCAAATTCGTTTGCGCCGAACCGCAAAGCATTTCCCTCCATGCTTTTCAAGGAAACATTATCAATTGACATGGCGGATTTATTGCGCTGGGCTGTCTCGACCATCGTAGGATCGTGGTCAACACCGATTCCTTGTCCAAAGTATGGCGCCAGCGAAAAGAAAATCTCACCACCCCCTGTGCCAATATCCAACACGCAATTAGTAGGCTTTAGGTACGAGCGGACTACCTCAACATAGTTCCATAACACAGGAGCACGCTCTATGTGGACGCGAGAGAAATCCCAGCCGTCGAGCTCGCCATTTTCACGGGCTATTTGTTTCAGTTCATCAAGAGTTGCTGATTTCATCTAGCCCTTCCACTGCTCGGCGATAGTCTCCGCGGCTTGTCCCCGAAGCGGATACGAAGGGGGAGCGTCCCTTTAGGGACCGGCCGTGCCGAGGAATGACCGGCAGGTCTCTATAATCCCAATCCGGTTGCAGCGTCCATTCCCTTGCCTGTGAGCATCAGAAGATATACAGCCAAGGCAGCTACCCACAACAGGAAGCTGTAGGCCATGGTCCGTTCCTGCGCTCCTATCGATGTCGCAACTCCTTCCTTGGATGAAGATGCGGCAGCCGCGAACTTCAAGACAGCCAAAAGAACGAAAGCCACGGGTACCGCGATGGAAAATATACGGAACCATCCGTTGAAAGCCAAAGCTCCGACTATCATCGCCAGCACGGATGAGAGGACGCTGATGAGCATGACGATCACTCCCGTGCTTTGGAAGACCGGGCTCTCGCCGAATCGGGTCGGAAAAAAAGTTGTGGCGATGAGCCCTGCTATCGCATTTGCGAAAATGAGCCCGGCGACCACACGCGGGAGAAGTGCCTGACCTGCCATCCCCCAGACACCGACTCCGAAAGCGATCAGGAATGCACAAGCCACAAAAGTGAGCGAGACAACCAGTGATCGCGTTGGGGAACCGGCTGCGCTCAACTCGCTCATGGATTGGGCCGAGAAACTGTAGCCCTTCGAGAGAGTCTCCCTGCCAGCCGATCCGTCCCCAGATAAAGAAGAGCAGCAATGATGCCGCAGGAGAGCAGGATCGTTTGTAATGTTGGTAGACCAAGAGTTGTTTCCATCTCAACTCCTTTTTTGTTTTACATCAACCGCTGAATCCTTTATCCGGACATCTTTCTGGCGACAATGACCCGTGCTGTCGTTTCCAATTTACAGCGGCTTTTTCGCCGGCAGGCCCGCCCTGCGCGGGTAGGAGGGAGGCGTAGCGGCGACTTTGTCCACGACCACCAGAGTGCGCTCCTCGGCCACGCCGGGCAGCGCGACGGGGATCAACTGTCGCAGCGACCCGCCCAGCAGCGTCAGCGCCTTCTCCGCGGATTGAGCCTCCGCAGGCGCGCTTTCCCCCTTTTGTGCCAGCATCGCCCCGCCGACTCTCACCAACGGCAGCAGCAATTCCGCCAGAACGGGCAGGTTCGCCACGGCGCGCGCCACCGCCCAGTCGTATTTCTCGCGTTGCGCGGGGTTCTGCCCGGCCTCCTCGGCGCGGAGAGACAGCACAGTCACCTCGTTTAGCGCGAGTTTTTCAACCATGTGCTGGCAGAAGGCGGCCTTCTTGCCGACTGATTCCACCAGGGTCAGTTTCATGCCGGGGTACAGGATCTTGAGCACCAGCCCGGGGAAGCCGGCGCCCGTCCCCACGTCGACCAGGCTGCGGGGCGGATGTTCCTTCCACGCCAGCGCGCAGGAGATCGAGTCGAGAAAATGCTTGGTGCGAATCCCCTGCGTATCGCGGATCGCAGTCAGGTTGAACTTCCCGTTCCATTCGAGCAGCTCCTGCTCGTAGACGGTCAGGGCAGCCGCCTGATTCGCGCTCAGTCGGATTCCAAAGCAGGATTGCGTTTGCTGGACCAGTCCTTCCATCGGGAAAATTATACCCCTCTCCATTTTCGGAGAGGGGCGGGGGTGTGGATTATTTGGCGGGAGCGGGCGGCTCGGGTGGAGCCTCGGTCTTGTTCTTCTTGGACCGGCGCCGGATGGCGCGGATGGCGAGATACACCAGCCAGATCGGCAGGACGATGACCAGCCCGATGAGCAGCAGTGTGGGCAGGTAGTAGATCACAGCCCAGATCAGGAAATCGACGAAGTCCTGCAGGAAGTTGATCAGCGACTGGACGGCGTCGCGTACCACGCCCTGGGGCTTCCAGCCACCGATCTGAATCGGCTGGATGGCCTCCTCGGCGATGAGGCGGGCGCTGATGGCTGAATAATTGGCGGACTGCTCATAGTACTGCATCTGTCCCTTGACCAGTTCGATCTGCTCGCGGTAGTAGACCAGCTGGTTGAAAACACTCATCACGTCCTCGGTGCGATTGGCATCTTCCATGATCCTGGTGAGCTGGATTTCGGCAGCCTGCAGGTTCTTGAGGCGCGACTCCAGGTCGACGTATTCCTGGGTCACGTCCTGCCCGGAGCGGGTTTCGTTGCGTATCTCGACGACATCCGCCTTGACCTGCTTCAGGGCGTCCTCAAGCTTGTTGGACGGCACGCGGATGACGATGGACCCTTCGGGAACCTGGTTGCCGTTCGGCGAATAAGTCTGGTACAGGTTGGCCGAGACGACGAATCCGCCCAGGGTCTGAGCCAGTGCGGTCATCTGGTCCATCTTGGCTTTGGGGTCCGTGACCACGAGGGTGTAATCGGCGTTCTGGATGACGAGCCGGTCCTGTTGCGCGGGCGGGACGGCGTTCCCGATGTAGGCGCTGTCGGCGGCTTTCTCCATTTCAACTGGTGCTCCGACGGGCATAGGCGCTTCGGGGGCGTATCCTTCCTCTATGAATTGGGGGTCGACAGCCACTTGGGCGCGCGATCCGCAGGCGGTGAGCAGAACAATGGCAATCAACATTGAGGCGATCAGCAGGCGTTTCATTTTATTTTTCTCCTTTTGAGGTCGGGTGATTCTCATGCCGTAATGACGCTGCGAGGGCGGGAAAGGTTCCGGTAAAGCAAGTATACAACTTTCATTCTTGTAGAGTTGTGCGAAAAAAGATGTGCGTATGGCGCTTCTCGCCCACGCACATCTTTTTTCGCCTCTTAATTCCCCCTTCCAGTGGGGAAGGGGGCTAGGGGGTTGGGGCTAAATCTACCACCCTTCCGCCAGGCGCAGGGCATGCCGCTCGGGCAGCTTGCCCTCACGGATGCGCTTCTGCACCGCCGCGAAATCATACTCCACCCGCCGGGGCTGCCATGTGTTTTCCTCGGGGTCGTAGATGGCATACGCCGCACGCGGGTCGCGGTCGCGCGGCTGCCCGACTGAGCCGGGATTCAGGATCGCCTTGCGGTCCAGACGGTAGGTCTCACCGGCAGGGATGAAATTGAGCAGCACACGGTCGGTGGGAGGGTCATACTCGAACGCCATCTGCAGGTGCGAATGGCCGACCAGGCACCAGCGGGTGTCGAACGCCTGGAAGTTGATGCGCGCGCTGAGCATGTTCAGGATGTATTCCCAGACCGGGTCGCGCGGGCTGCCGTGCACAATGGTCGCATCCTCGATGACGATCGGTTTCTGGGGCAGGTCGTTGAGAAAATCCGCGTTCTCCTGCTTGAGCTGAGCGATCTGCCACTCGAGCGAGATACGCGCATCACCGTTGAAAGCCACCAGCGGCATCTTGCCCAGCACAGCCACGTCGTGGTTGCCCAGCACGGCGGTCAGGTTGGGCAGCGAGGCGATCCTCTCCACACACTCGTTGGGGTCGGGTCCATAGCCGACGATGTCGCCCAGGCACCAGGTCTCTTCGACCTCGCCGGCGTCCGCAAGGACGGCCTCGAGGGCGGTGATGTTGGCATGGATGTCGGAGATGACCAGGATGCGCATTATTTCTCCAGTAATGACGCCGCACGCGCGACGATGATTTCGGCGATGTCGGATTTATTTGATAATGGAAGTTCTTCGCGCCGCCCGTCCGCAAAGAGCAGCGTGACGCGGTTGGTGTCCACACCAAAGCCGGCATCGGAGGCAGAAATGTCGTTGGCAGCGATAAGATCAAGTTTTTTGGACGCCAGTTTGGCGGAGGCGTTTTCGAACAGGTCGCGGCTCTCGGCGGCGAATCCCACTGTGACGCGCGGACGTCCCTTCTTACTCTTCAGGCTTGCCACTTCGGCCAGGACATCAGGCGCCAGCTCGAGGGTTATCTGCGGGATCCCGTCCCGCTTCTTGAGCTTGTCGGGAGCGGCCTGTGCCACTGCGAAGTCCGCCACGGCGGCGGCCATCAGCAGCAGGTCAGCCTCCGCGGATTCGGCCAGTACGGCGGCGAGCATTTCCTTTGCGGTCGCCACACGGACGATGCGCACGCCAACGGGCTCAGCCAACCCGGAGGTGGTCGGCGTGGCGATCAGTGCCACCTGTGCCCCGAGGTCCAGCGCGGACTGCGCCAGCGCAAACCCCTGCTTGCCGCTCGAGCGGTTGGTCAGCACACGCACCGGGTCGACCGGTTCCTGCGTGCCGCCGGCGGTGACGACGACCTTGCGTCCGGCCAGCAGACCCTTGCGTCCCAACGCCAGGCGGATATGCCCGAGCACTTCGGACGGCTCGACCATGCGTCCCACGCCGCTCAAGCCCGAGGCGAGGTGTCCCTCGGCGGGACCGACGAACAGCACCCCGCGTTCCTTCAGGATGTGCACATTATCCTGCGTGGCCGGGTGGGAGTACATGCCTCCATCCATGGCGGGCGCGATCAGAACCGGGCAGGCCGCTGCCAGGGCAGTGACCGCCAGCAGGTTGTCGGCTATCCCATGCGCGAGTTTGGCGATGGTGTTGGCGGTGCAGGGAGCGATGACCAGCAGGTCCGCGCTGTGGGCCATGCCGACGTGCAGCACGTGCGCCTCGCCGCCCCACAGGTCCGCGTCGGTATAGGCGCGCCGCCCCGTCACCGACTGGAAGGTGAGCGGCGCGACGAATTTCTCCGCAGCGGAGGTGAGGACGATGTCCACGAGGGCGCCCTGTTGCGTGAGTTTGGAGGCGAGGTCGGCGGCTTTGAAGGCGGCGATGGAACCTGTAACCCCCAGCACAATGTGCTTGCCGGTGAAAATTGTCATACAACCTGATTATACTTCCAAACATCCCAGCCACGAACGGGCGAAATAAACAACACCATTCATCCTTCGGTCAGGATGCAGGGATGACCGCTTCTATATTGAAATACAAACTCCTGCAGCCTCTAGTGCCGCAGGAGTCATCTTCGATTTAGTATCGGCGCTGGCCGCCGCTGGTGCCGCCGCGGCGATTGCGATTGCCGCCCGGGCCTCCGTGGCCGTATCCGCCGCCCTTGTTATATCCCCCGGAACCGCGCTCTTCCTTCGGCCGCGCCATGTTGACCTTGAGTTCACGGCTTCCAAACGCCTTGCCATTGAACATCCGGATGGCATTTTCCGCATCTGCCTGGTTGCTCATTTCGATAAATGCGAAGCCCTTGGATTGCCCTGTATCGCGGTCTTTGATCAAAGCCACCGAAGAGACTGTCCCTGCCTGGGCGAAAAGCTCCCTCAGTTCATCTTCAGTTGTGGCAAAGGACAGGTTGCCTACATAGATCTTGTTTTCCATTCTTTACTCTCCTCAATAACAATCGGTGGTGTCCCATGAAAAACCGCCAGTCCTCAACAGGTCTGGCGGCAACTGCACACTCATTCCCATTACAAACACGACTATTCTAACACATTAAGAAAGATTACCAAACATCGATGCACAAAGCCACCTAGTGATAAAACGACACGGTGTGTCCCAGCATCTTCTCGCCGTCGTAATCGAACTTGGCCGAAAATACCCCCGGCCTCTCCAGCCAGGGAAAGAAGATGTGGTCGCTGTCCCAGAGCGGAAGCTTGGTCAACTCCGGGTTGGGAATCCACTTCAGGTTGCCTTCGGGCGAATCAGTCAGCGTGCCCTCGAACTCCGTGGCGGTGAACACCCACACATACCAGTCATCCCCCTTGAAATTGGTGAAGATGAGCAGGCCGTGATAGCGCGGCGAGCGGATCACCAGTCCTGATTCCTCGCGCACCTCGCGGACGATGCATTCTTCGGGGGATTCGCCCGGCTCGAGCTTGCCGCCCAGGCCGTTCCACTTTCCCTGGTGGATGTCGTCCGCCTTCTTGATGCGGTGCACCATCAGGGTGCGCCCCTCGTGTTTGACGTAGCACAGGGTGGCGAGTTTCATTTCCCGAAGAGGACCTCCAGCCCGCGCCACAGGTCGTCGCGCCAGGCGGTGTAGTTGTGCCCGCCGGGGTATTCGCGGTAGGCCACACGGTAACCTTTTTCCTTGAGCAGCGCAGCCATCTGGCGGTTGCAGTCCAGCAGGCCTTCCAGCGCACCGACGTCCATCCAGATATCCAGCTTCGGCCTGGGCAGGTATCGTACCAGGTCGCTGGTGATGAACTCATGCTCGGGGAAGCTGAATGCGCCGGATTGACTCAGCACCTTTCCGAACATGCCCGGCAGGCGCAAGCCGGTGTAGAGCGCCATCAATCCGCCCATCGAAGCGCCCATGATGCCGTATGCGCCGGGTTTTTGGTGGAGATCCACCAGGTTGAGGTGCTCGCGTGCCAGCCCGACCACCCGTTCCGCGATGAGGCCAAGGGTCAGCTCGGAGCAGCCGTACTCGATCACCCGGCCCTGACCTCCGTTCTGGACGAGGGCCAGCGCCACCGGGCGGATGCGCTTCTGGGCGATCAGATTGTCCACGATGGTAGCGAGCTTGGCCCGGCGCAAATAGTCCGGTCCGTCGTAGACGACCACCAGCGGGACCGGGCGCTTGACCGGAGGCTGGTAAAGATAGACGGTGCGCTCGTCGCCGACCGCCATCGAATCGGTCTCCACTTTGTGGCGGGTCACCTTGCCTCGTAACACACCCGGCAGGACGTTCGTCAGCGGAGTCGGTCCCCCCTTGGGCATGTAGAAAAAATGATTGTAGGCGCTGAGACCGTTCCAGATGTAGCGGTCCGGGTTGAGGGGATCGTCGACGCGTTCCTGAGTCTCGGGGTCCATGAAGCCGTATTCGAGGTAGGCATCGCGCGGCAGGGTCAGGGTGACGGACCACAGCCCGGGTTCGAGCCGTTCCATGGGAACAGGATGGTCCTCCCACTCGTGGCTGTCGTCGATCAGGTGAGGGGCGGTCCTGCCCTCCCAGAGGAAGGTGGCGGTGTTGCCTTTGATGAGGGGGTTGCCTTTTTTATGGGCGCGTTCGAGAAGAGGGTGCATGGATACTCCGAAATGCTTTTACCACGAAGGACACGAAGTGTCACGAAGGAAAACCAAGAGCGGGCCACGACCCCGCCCAATTCGCCCCCACAAAGAGCGTGGGGACAAGCGGGGCAAGCGACACAAAGTACACAAAGAAGAGCGAAGAGTTAAATATTTATAGAGCCTTGATGAGTTTTTTGGCAAAAACTTTTGGCTGGCTGGATTCGATGACGAGGTCGTCGGCGCCGTGAAATTTCATAAAGTCGCGCATGGCACCGGCCACACCACTAACCAGTTCCTCATCGGCTTTGACGCCGGGCTCGAGGTACAGCGCGTTGAGGCGCAGGGTGCCGGTCTTGCGCTCGAGTTTGGGGTCGAAGCGCCCGACCAGCCGGTCCTTGTGCAGTATGGGTAAACAGAAGTAACCGTAGACTCGCTTCGCCGCGGGAACGTACGCTTCGAGTGTATGACGGAATCCCCAAAGGACCTCATCTCGGTCCTGTGCCCACCAGAAATTGTCAAACGGGTTAAGAAATGTCGTGCGCTGTGGGCGGATCTGGCCACTGGCGGCCTGTTCGAGCAGGGGCAGGTTATCGCGATGGACAATCAAGGTTTGTGACTCCGTCATTGTCTCGCCCTGAATTTCGATCAGCACCCCTGCTTTTACCAGTTCGGCTACAATGCGGCGACTCTTGCCCACGCCCATCCAGGTGTAATCGCCGGGGTTGTGTGTCAGGCTGACACCCAGTGCCTTGGCGCCGCGTTCGACCCAGAAGTGGTCGCGTTCGACATCGGTTGGCTCGGTGGTATCCACCCAGGCAGGCAGCACCCGTTCCGTCAGGTCGTAGACTCGCTGGAACTTGACGCGCTCAGCGATCATCAGGTCGCCGTAGGAATAGGCATACTCCAGCGCTACTTTGGCGGGTTTCCAATCCCACCAACTGCCGCGCCGGTGGTCGGGGTTGTCGAAATCGCTGGCGCGCAGACCGCCCTCGGCGCGAATCCGCCCGGTGACAGCGGCGACCATTTCCCGGTTGCCAGGCTCTTTGATCCAGTCGGCGTACCAGTGATGACCGCCGTCCCTGGTCTTGCGCTGGCGCGGCAGCTGGTAGCGATACTCATGTATGGGGATATAGCAAGCGGCGTGATACCAATCCTCGAAGATTTTACGTTCCCGGGAAAATAGCTGGTCAAACAGGGACGGATCATACGTCCCGAGGCGGGACCAGATTGCCAGGTAATGAGCCCGGGCGACCATCTGCAGCGTGTCGATCTGTACCGCGCCGAGGTGATCCACCACCTCGTAAACGGAATCCAGGCTGGGGGTTGGCGTGGATTTGGGAGACCGGTCCAGCAGCTGGGTGTGGAGCGTCAGCGCGCGGACAGCGGAGAGGGGGTAGGTGGTCATTTAATGGGCGTAGGTCCCCATCAACTGAGTTTCCGCGAGAATGTGCCCCTGCATGGCGGCGGTCAACTCGGCGGCATCGGGGCTGGAAGCGAAGTCGAGGGCGGTGTCAAGCGCGTAGAGTTTGAAGAAGTAGCGGTGCGTGCCGGAGGGCGGGCAGGGACCCTCGTAATAGGTGTTGCCGGCAGTGTTGATGCCATGATTCCCAATGTACGCAATGCCGCCCTGACCGGGCAGCACGTCAGGCAGGGACGTGACGTCTGCGGGGATGTTGTAGAGCACCCAGTGAACCCAGGTGCCAACGGGGGCATCGGGGTCGTCCATGATCAGGGCGAGAGTCTCTGTGCCGCGGGGCGGCCTGGTCCAGGCGAGGGCGGGAGAGACGTTCTGGTCGTCGCAGGTATATTTTTCGGGGATGGGCTGGCCCTCGGTGAAGCGCTCGCTGGTGAGGGTGAAGTCGCCGGCGGGAGGTTCGACAGTCGGGGCTTCGGTGGGGGGGACCTCTGTTGGCGGGGCTTCAGTTGCGATGACGGGAGGAGGGGCAGCTTGGGGCGAACAGGCGGCGAGGAGAAGTATGAAGAGGGAAAAGGCAAGAAGCTTTTTCATGAGTGAAACCTCCTTGATTTGAGTCCGTTTACTGCCAGATCGCCACGTCGCGCATACGCGCTCCTCGCGATGACCTGCTACAACCTTTTGCAGAAATGCACCAGCCGCTCGCATTCCTCGTAGCCGAGCGAGAGGTGCGCGGAGATGCTGGGGTCGTTATCGAGCCAGGTGTCGGAGGCCATCTCGCTGCAGCCCTGTTCGCGCGCCCACGCCTCGGCGGTGCGGATCAGTCTCTCGCCCACACCCTGCCGGCGCAGGTCCTCATCCACATACCAGCCCTCGATGTAGCCGACCGGGCTGGTGCTGCAGCCGTCGGCATACTTGCGCAGGCCGGCTTCGAGGAACCCGCCCAGCGATCCGTCGGGACGTACCGCGACGAAGACCGGCTCAAGCGGCTCGTTGAGCATGGACTGCATTTGCGTGAGCAGTTCCTGCCGGTCGCTGTAAGGCCAGAGTAGGAGGCGCATGCGCAGCCAGTTGTCCAGGTCGGGCGCGGAAACTCGGCGGATGAGGATGTCCTGTGTCATGGTGGTTAAAGAACCGCAGAGGCAGGGAGCGGAATTGCCCTCCTCGCCTCCGCGGTCAACGGAATAGTAATCGCGGGTTAGTCAGCGCCGCGCTTGCCGAGCTGCTTGTCGAGCATCAGAACGGCGGTGCCCTTGGCATCGATCAGCTCGAGCTGGGCGACGATATCGGCGGCGTTCTTCTCCTCCTCGACCTGCTCGGAGATGAACCACTGCAGCAGCACCTGGGACGGGTAGTCCTTCTCCTTGAGGGCAAGCTCGTACAGCGCGTTAATGGAGGCGGTCACCTTGGCCTCGTGCGCCTGCACTTCCTTGAAGACCTCCATCGAGGACTTCCACTCGGTGGCGGGGGCGTCAATGGCCTTGAGCTGCACCCGTCCGCCGCGGTCGACCAGGAAGTCATAGAACTTCATGCCGTGCTCGCGTTCCTCGCCTTCCTGCATGCGCATCCACTTGGCAAAACCGGACAGGTTCTGGTCTTCGAAGTAAGCCGCCATGGACAGGTACAGGTAGGATGAATACAGTTCCTTTTGGATCTGGTCGTTGATGGCATCCTGCATTGCTTTTGAAATCATAGGTTTCTCCTTTGAATTATCGGTAAGTTTCTGCCATGATTATACTTTTGTTTTGTTAGAGGAATATAAAAAGATCACACCCGTCCTTTGGACACCCTCCCCAAATACGCAAGGATTTGGGGAGGGCTGAGCAAATTGGGTGCTTGAACACGGTGTATACTTAACTCATGCAAATCAAGAAGGTTATCACCAAGGGAAAGTTGTCAGATAAAAAGACTGACGCTGCGTACTGGAGAAATTTACCCTACCAGGAGCGGATCGCTGCATTGGAGGATATTCGCCGGGAGTACCATCGCTGGAGGTACGGTGCTGAGCCAGGATTTCAAAGAGTTTATACAGTTATTAAACGATAACGCGGTTCGGTATCTTGTGGTGGGGGGATATGCTGTTGCGTTGCATGGATATCCGCGTTACACCAAGGATTTGGACGTATGGGTGGAGGCGACCCCCGACAATGCGCCCAAGATGTTAAATGCATTGAAACAATTCGGGTTTGGTACACTGGATTTGAAAGAAGCTGATTTTATCGCTCCCGATCAAGTCGTCCAACTGGGTTACCCTCCAAACCGTATCGATATTTTGACCAGTCTCTCAGGGGTGGAATTCTCGGATTGTTTCCCTTCGCATATCACTGCCGAGATTGATGGGGTACTTGCCAATTTTATCGATCTCGAGAATCTCAAGAAAAATAAAAAAGCCACAGGCAGGCATCAAGACCTGGCCGACATCGAGAATCTGGAGTAAACGCTACAAGACCCTCGCGAAAGGGTCTTGTTTTTTTGTAGGGGTCTTTATGATAATATTTCCCCATGAACCATCACGATCACGTGGATCTCCTGCGTCCCGCGGACCTGTCCCCCGGCGGCCTGTGGGCGGACCTGGGAGCCGGCTCCGGCGCCTTCACCCTGGCGCTGCGTGAATTGCTCGGAGCGGGCGGAGTTGTCTATGCCGTGGACAAGGACCGCCGCAGCCTGGATTCCCTGACGCGGGCGTATCAGGCGCGATTCGGAGATGCGCAGGACCTGCATCTCATCCACGCGGACTTTACCCGTGACCTCGACCTGCCTCCGCTCGACGGCGCGGTGATGGCCAATTCACTTCATTACTATAAAGACAAGGAAAAGGTGCTGCGCCACGTGCGGACGTTCCTGAAGCCGGGCGGCGCGCTGCTGCTGGTCGAATACAACGCGGACTCGGGCAACCTCTGGGTGCCGCACCCGCTGACCTTTGAGACCTATCGCGCGCTGGCCCCTCGAGCGGGATTCAGCGAGCCGCGCCTGCTGGCGTTGCATCCCTCGAGTTTCCTGAGGGAGTTCTATTCAGCAGCGGCATACAGATCAGAAGATTGAGAGCCCGGGTATTTCAATCCTCAGCCAGCTTGATCGCCACTTCTAACTTCCATTTGGATTTACGGGGCTCTACTTTGGGGTCGGTAAGAAAGGTCTCGTAGCGCCCGCGGAAGTTGTCTCCCTGCTCGGTGTCCCAGCGGTCGAAGTCCATGCCTTTGGCGCGCACCCACTCGATCAGCGCCCGGTTGCCCGAGATGCCGCCGCCCGAGTAGATGAGACTGGCGTATCGCCCTGCCGGAAGCTCACCGGCTTTGACGTTACCATCGTCCGGCAGCGCCTTGCGGACGGGGACGCAGAAGGAGATGTCCATGAACCCGCGCATGTCGATGACGTGGTAGCGCAGGAAGGGCGGGCCGGAGGTCTTGACCTTGTGTTCACTAACCCAGGAATTCAGCTCCTTGCTGATTCGGTCTATTACTTTGGACATGCCCTTGAAAGGCGCGATCGTGCGGATGCCCATGTAGGCTTGTTTGGGTCGCGTATCGATTTTGGGTTTGCCGATGGTGGTCATTGGTAATCCTCCTTAATTCTAAAGTTGTTCTGTGCTCATTGCGGGTGAATTGCAGGCGGGAAGTTTCGAGCATAAAAGATGAGTAGCGCTAGTTCAATCAATGCGCTCGTCTTTTGTTTAAAATTTCAGTGTGCCTTTTTTCTTCCATTCTCTTAAGGTCATCTCAGCTGTTAATCCTAGGATACCAATGCTTTGATCTCTTGAATACTGGTCTAGAATCCTCGCAGCCTCGTCAGTTCGGATGTTTAAGCCAAGAGCGTGTGCCGAAGCCCAAATCTTAACAGAAACATTATCTTGTTTAAATAAGGCGTCAATCAAGTTTTCTGCCAAAGCTTTTTCCGTTTCCAGCTTTTTATAAATCTTCTTTAGGACAGTAGTTTGTTTGTTGGCAGATTTATGATCTCCAGCAATGGTGGCCATTCCATGAACAGTTGCTGCATTAACATACTCGTGGAATATTTTATCGAACTCGGCTTTACTCATAAGAAACTTCCTCCACTGGGCTCGCTGGGCGTGGGACTCCTGTCCCCGTCCAGAGATTGACCGACAGGTCTAACTTCCTAGAATCCTAACTCCTTCATATTCTTCTCCATACTCGGCTTGTCCTTCTTCCCGAGCAGGTCCTGCCAGAACAGGTCATCGTACCTCCGCGAGCGGACGGGTAGCGGCATCGGCACACCCCAGCCGAGCAGCAGCACTTCCTCCTTGGGTTGGAGCCGCGCCAGCATGCCCCTCAGCGCCTCGCGCCCCGAGAGCCCCGAGAGCACGGCATGGATATCGTCCTCGTCGCCCAGCCAGCCCGAAATCCGCGTGCCGAGCTGCGACATGACCTCGTCATGGATCTGCGACGGGCGCTGGTCCACGATCAGCAGCGTGACGTAATATTTGCGTAGTTCGCGCGCGATGGTGGCAAATGTGGTCTGCGAAGCCATCTCGCGGTTGAGCAGCTTGTGGGCTTCCTCCACCACGATCACCAGCGGGCGCGGCTCGGACGCCAGCCCCGTTCCCTTCGAGCGGAAGTCGTTGGTCTTTTTCTCCCACGTCCGGCGGATGTGGCGCGTCAGCAGGTTCGAGACCAGCAGGTAGTCCAGGTCCCGGTCGTGTGCACCGAACGACAGCACCACATGCTTGCCCGCTTCGAGCGCCTTGACGATCTCGGCGATGCCGTCGCTGGCGGGTTTCTCGACGATGTAATCCGTGTTGAACAGCCGGCGCAGCTTGTCGTGCAGGCCCTCGGCCGCCGCCACGTTGACTCCGTTCTCGTTCGCCCAGGCGGCCACGCTGCCCGGCGCAGATTTCTTTCCTCTTCTCGTCCTCGTTCTCAACTTCACCTCTGCTCATCGCCTTGAAGCGGCTAAACCAGCTATTCCCGAACGATTTCTCCAGCGCATTGAGCGTGGTGGGCGTGGTCTCCTTGAGATTCAGTTCGCGGGTCAGCAGCTCGATGTCGGCGGAGTCGATATTCGACATGGCGATCTCGAGGTTGAAATCGGGGACCTGACCGCGGATGCGGGCGCCGCCTCCCAACCCGACGATCTGCACCTTCGACCCAAATTTGGTCTTCAGCCCGATGACCTTCATCCCCGAGTCCGAGGCTGTGTCGTCGAATCCGTACTCGTTGTGCATGTCCAAAACGAGTACGGACGATTTGCCGTGGTGCATCAAGCCGGCCAGCACGATGCGGGTCAGGAAGGATTTACCGGTACCGGTGGCACCAAACACGCCCGAGGAGCGCTGCACGAACTTGTCCAGGTCGATGCACACAGGATGTCCCTGCTCGCGGGTGGCGCCGATGACGAAGTTACTCTTCTCACCAGGGGCGCCGAAGATCTGGGCGATGTCGCCCTCGGACGCGAGCAGCACCTCCGCGTGGTGGGGCGGGACGTTCTTCACCGGCAGCAGCTTCGGCTCAGGGTTTGTACTGCGCCATGCGGCGTAATCAGGAGAGGCAGGGTCGGGTCCCACCTCGAGCATGAGGTTGGGCAATACCTCGAGGTTGGCGTAAAGCGTCTGCCCGTGCAGTGCGTTCGAGATGTGCGCAGGGAAGCGTCCCTCCATCTGTTCGTCTGCGAAACGCGGGTCCGTTGCGCCGAGCTGGATGTCGGTGACGATGCCGTAGTAGCGCCAATTCCCGCTGGCGATGACCACGAACGCGCCTTCCTGGATCTCCTGCGGCGACACGGTCAGCCGTACGCGGAAGTTTTCCTTTAATCCACCGCCAACGAGATAACCGATTTTGGATTGATGTTCCATGGAATTCTCCTGCCGTACTTCAATTTAAGTCGCTCAATGCGCTGAGCACGGACATCAGCGCCGGATAATCGTCACGCAGCAGGGTGATCACTTCGCGGGTCGCGGATTCCCTCCATGCAGCGCTGTCACTTCCATGTGCGGCGGCGGCCTGCTGGATGTGCGAGGCGATCAATTCCCCGACCGGGGCCTCCTGCGAATTCAGGATGTGCCTGAAATAGCTGAATCTCTCCGTAAAGCGTACGATCTCCCCATCATTGCACGAATAGATCACGTCCAGGCTCAGGGGCGGACGCGGAGGCAGCATATGATGAATCTTTCCGCCCTGCTCATAGCCCACCGACAGCACGGACATCTCCACCGGCACGATGCGCCGCTCGCGGTTGTCGCGCATTACCTCCGCGCTGACGTTATCCGCGGTCACCAGCTGGCGCACCAGTCCGTCATCGTCGATGTGGATGTCGTAGATCAGGCCGTAGACCTGGTACTGATCGCCCAGCGGGGCGCGCACCAGTGCGCCGAAGGCCGGCGCTTCGAACTGCGTGACCGAGCACCCGGCAGTGAATCCGGTTGTCCCGGCGCGGAGTAAACGTCCGATTTCGATTTGGGTCATGGTAACTCCTTTAAAGTCCCTTGAAGACCTGGATCAGCGCGTACACGCCGATCACCAGCGCCACAATTCCGTAGAGTGTGATCAGGATGTTCCAGACGCGGGTGCGCTCAGGTTCGAAGCCCAGCTTCTCCATCAGCATTGCAAGCACATCCCACACGATGTCCTTTGTGTAGAAGCACAAAGCTCCGGTCAGGATAAAAAACGCACTGCCAATACACATCATCCACATGGGTCACCTCGTCTTCCTGCCCGGCAGGTCCTTCGCGGACTGTTTGCTCGAGCCTTCTTCCACGTCCACGCCCTGGCGGCGCAGCTCCTGCATCAGCATCTGCTCCACCTGGAATTTCTCCTCGTTCGAGACGACCGCTGTCTCGTGCGCGCGGTGCAGCAGGTAGGGGTATGGTCGTGCGCCCATGACGCGGCACTGGTCCACCAGCACGGCGTGCAGCAGTCCCAGCATGGATGCATTATCGGCCACCCAGCGCGGAATCTCGACCCGGGCAATGTGCGGGTGCGATTCATCCCTGCCGGCGTTCAGGTAGAAGAAATGCAGCGACAGCACACCCTGATAATTTTTCGCGGAACTCGATTGAATTGAGAAGACCGCCGAGCGATGACCCGGTTTGAGTAGAAGTTCTTTATTGTCGCCAAATAGAAAGCGGTCGGTTACCCCCAGCAGCGGACGGAAATTGCGCAGGTCTTCCATGTCCTTCGGCATGGCACGCGCCAGTTCGAGCAGGCGCACCACCAGGTCGGAGGCGGGCTTGTCCACGTAGCCGGCGGTGACCACTCCGCGCGTCTGCAGGCGAGAGAGCACCCCCTTGTATTTCTCCAAACTCTCCGCGTAGGCCTTGGCCTCCTGCCCATCGCGCGCACCCCACAGCTCAATCGGCCCGTCCGTGAAGGTGACCACAGGCGGCTCGTGCCCCTTGGCCAGCTCCGCCAGCAGGCTGCGCTCCTGCAGGTCGCGTTCGAGCGCCACCATGCCCTCGCTGAGCGGGACTCCGTCGCGGAACAACTCCTCGTCGTACATCAGCTTGCTGTCCGTGCGGAGCAGGGTGGACTCGCCCGAGTTCAGGCGCATGACAATTCCGCCCGCGTTGACCAGCCCGAACTGGACCTGCTCGTGCCGGCTGGGGTTGATCTGCGACCCGTCCGCGGCGATGAGTGTGACTCGTTCCGGCAGTGCAGGCGGGGGGAAGGATGAATCGAGGTTCTCGTTTAGCGGTACGGCGCAGCGCAGGTTCGCGTCAGCCCCTTTGGCGGATTCCACCCTCGCCCGCAGCATCTCCAGCGCGGACGCATTAGCCTTGAGCAGCCTGCGTGCCTCCGCCTGCCGCTCCTGCAAAGCCTTCTGCCGCTGTGCAGCGCCCGACCCGATCTGCTGGATTTTCTCTCGTACCTGCTGGAAGTTGATGGGCATGGATTTTCCTGTTACCGCTTCTTGGAAAAAACTCTAAACTTGCCAATAATTTATCGCTTGCAAATCATGTGTGTTCGGTTCAGATAGTTACGCGGTACTTTGTAGAACATTTGTTAGAGATTGTACAGGTTATTGGAGTAAAATTCAAGGGAACTATTTTAGCGGTGAAGCGTCTATACCGTACAACTTATTCATCAAAGGAGAATAACATGCGTACCAAATTCTTACTCGTCTTTACAGTTTTTACGGTGCTCGCCCTCGGGCTGAGCGCCTGCGGCGGTGTCCCCACCCGCCAGGAAAATCCGCGCACGGTCAGCGTGACCGGCTCGGGATCGGTGTCCATCACCCCGGATATCGCCTACGTCAGCATCGGCGTTCACACGGAAGCGGACACCGCCTCCGAAGCGGTGGATAAGAACACCGCCCAGACTCAGAAGGTGATCGACAGCTTGAAGAAGAGCGGCGTCGCCGCGGAGGACATCCGCACGACCAACTTCAGCATCTGGCCCAACCAGCGCTACGATGACATGGGTCAGCCGGTCGGCACCACCTACGCCGTGGACAACACCGTGTACGTGACCGTCCGAGACCTGGCCTCCATGGGCGAACTGCTCGACGCGGCCATCACTGCCGGCGCCAACACGATCTACAGCATCTCGTTCGACCTGGCTGAAAAAACCGCCGACATGGCGAAGGCGCGCGACCTGGCCGTGAAGAATGCCCAGGATCAAGCTGCCGAATTGGCTGCCTCCGCCGGCGTGGAGCTGGGTGAGATCCAGACCATCGGCTACTACGACAGCGGCGCCTATCCCTACGCCGACTACGGCAAGGGTGGCGGTGGTGGTGCGGCTCCTGCCATGGCAGTGCCGATCAACCCCGGCACGCTGACCTTGTCCACCACGGTCAGCATCACCTACTTCATCAAGTAAGAGAACACGTTCCTACCAGACCTGGTCGCAGCAATGCGGCCAGGTTTTTTATTTCGCGGCATCGTGGCGGAGGGTTATAATCCCCCATCATCGCTTAAGGAGCGCACCATGCTAAAAGTCGGATACATCGGATTGGGCCTGATGGGCAAGTCCATCGCCCGGAACATTCTCAAGGCGGGATTCCCGCTTGTCGTACATAACCGCTCTCGCGCCGCTGTGGACGAACTCGCTGCCGAGGGTGCCAAGGCCGCTTTTTCTCCTGCCGAGGTGGCCTCGCAGGTGGACGTGGTTTTCACCAATCTGCCTGATTCACCCGACGTGGAAAAAGTGTCTCTCGGTGAAAAAGGTATCATCGAAGGCGGACACGAGGGATTGGTCTACATCGACAACAGCACCATCAAACCGGCGACGGCGCGCCACATCGCAGCCAAGCTGGCTGAAAAAGGCGTCTTCGCCCTCGATGCGCCTGTCTCCGGCGGGGACATCGGCGCGCGCAACGGGACGCTGACGATCATGGTCGGCGGGGACGCCGGCGCGCTGGAAAAGGTCATGCCGGTGCTTCTGGCCACGGGCAAGACGGTCACGCACGTCGGGGATGCCGGCGCGGGACAGATCGCCAAAGCCGCCAACCAGATCATGGTCGCCGCGCAGATGGTGGCGATGAGTGAGCTGCTGGTCTTCGCCCAGAAGGCCGGCGCGGACCCGCAAAAGGTGGTGGCGGCCATCAAGGGCGGCGCAGCCCAGTGCTGGTCGCTGGATGTAAAGCCGCCGCGGCTGTTCGTGGGTAACCGCACGCCTGGGTTCAAGGCTTACATGCAGGCCAAGGACCTGAACATTATCCTCGAGACCGCGCGCGAATACGGCGTCCCGCTGCCAGGCACCGCGGAGAACGCGCAGTTGTTCAACGCCATGCTGCAGATGGGCATGGGTGAGTTGGACAATTCGGCGGTAATCGGTGTGCTCGAGGCGCTGGCGGGAGTCAAGCTGGTGGAGAGTAAAGGATGATGTCACGCCTGCACTTGCAGCGCAGGTGCAAGTGTTGCGAGGGCGACAGCCCGACCCGCACCTGCCAAAACCGCAGGGACAAGACGTTCGCGTCGGCTCGCATGACAGATAAAAGATAAACAATATGTTAAAAAAACACTGGCCGTCCATCCGCGATTTTGGCATGATCACCCTCGGCGCGCTGCTGCAGGCGCTGGCGCTCAGGCTGTTCCTCATCCCAGCAGACCTGGTCGGCGGAGGGGTGAGCGGTATCGCCCAGATCATCAACCATTACACGGGTTGGCCGATCGGTGTGATGGTCTTCCTCGGCAACATCCCTCTGTTCGCGATCGGCTGGCGCTTCCTGGGCGGACGCCGCTTCGCCATGCGGACGGCCTACGCGGTGGTCGCCTACTCCGTGCTTGTGGAGCTGCTCCCGCGTCTGCCGTTTTTCCCTCCCAATGGGTTGACCGACGACCTGGTGATCAATGCGCTCTACGGAGCGGTGATTGCCGGCGTGGGCTATGGTCTTGTCTACCGCGGCAACGGCACCAGCGGCGGCAGCGACATCCTGGCGCGCATCCTGACCCACTATCGCAGCATCCCGATGACCCAGAGTTACCTCTGGGTGGATTCGGCCGTCATCCTCTCGGCGGGATTTGTCTTCGGGTGGAAAGAGGCGCTGTACGCGATCGTGGTCCTGTACGTGAGCGGACTGGTGGTGGATACCACGATGGAAGGCGGCGGCACCGTCCGCACAGCGATGATCATCACCTCCCAGCCGGATATTGTCTCGGAGAAAATATTGGTGGATATGGAACGCGGCGTGACCATGCTCGAGGGGACCGGCGCCTACACGGGCGAAGGCCGCCCCGTGCTGTACTGCGTGGTATCCCGTTCGGAGATTCAGCAGTTGAAATCCATCGTTCATGAAGCGGACCCGAAGGCGTTCATGGTGATCGGGGTGGCGCACGAGGCGCTGGGGGAGGGGTTTCAGCCTTTTCGGAGGCAGTAAGGCTTAGAGAGCAGTGAGTAGTGATTATCAAGCAGGTCACATTTGAAACGTGACCTGCTTTTTTGTTGGACCTTCGCTCATCAAAATATCCCCCCAAAGACCTATCGCCGATATCAATTTTCCATGCGACAATGTTATTGTGAAATGCGTCACCAATTTAATTTATGAGAGGTAGATGATGTTCAAAACTTCTGTTCGCAAAAGAGTCTCGCTGGTGATTGTAACTGTTATTCTGCTGAGCAGCATGTTGCTCGCTGGTTGCAGCCTTGAGCCCTACCCGGGGATCAACATTGTCTGGGATTTTTCATACTTATTCAGTAAATGTGAGATTCCACAGGAAGAAGAAATACCTGTAGAAGACACGTTTGTCGTGTATTTTCAGCCGGAAGAGTTTGCAAGCTTCCCCTTCCCCGTTGGTGAATTCATTGATCTTCTTTTGGCAGATCTGACAGATCCAGAATCGCCCTGCTCAAATG
The DNA here is from genome assembly GCA_963709295.1 of uncultured Chloroflexia bacterium. Taxonomy (GTDB): domain Bacteria; phylum Chloroflexota; class Anaerolineae; order Anaerolineales; family Villigracilaceae; genus JBGPQJ01. The sequence continues at coordinate 1,124,936 of CAVPVW010000008.1, forward strand.
TTCCGACCGATGTAGCCCTTTATTTGCGCGATTCGAGCGGCACACGAGTTATCCCGAATGATTCAACTTTGGCTTTCCTGACAGGCGCAACCGAAACGACGTATCTGTATTTTGGACCTACTCCCCAAAACGGAGAAATTGTCCGGTTGACCCTTTTCGGCTATGTGTTCGACGATGGCCGCAGCTGCGTCTTATGGAGCCTGGACGGCTCCCGCAATGCGAATGCCAATGAAAAATGCGGCGGCGAGGTGGAGCTGGTCTGCACGGTCAGGCTGGTTGAAAAAGAGCTGAAACCAGACTGCAAGGATGGTTATGAATGGCTGGGTTATAACATTGCCCACGACTCGCAATGGCTGTCCTGGGCGCATGAATTTGCCAGTAAGAATGGGAATAAGTAAGATAGTGCCAGGATAACAGTGAGTGATTATTAGCTAGCAGGTCACGTCTTAGACGTGACCTGCTTTTTTTGCAGAGTTTGCGTGCGCGAATAGTATTTAAAGTTCAATATCGGCCACGGAGTTGACCACACGGCTGGGGCGGTATGGGAAATTGGTGATCATTTCAGGCTTGGTGACACCGCTGAGCACAAGAATGGTCTCCAGACCGGATTCCAGCCCCATTCTAATATCAGTGTCCATCCGGTCGCCCACCATCACCGCGTTTTCGGAATGTTCGCCAATATACCGCAGGGCTGCCCGCATCATGAACGGATTCGGTTTACCCACGAAGTAAGGGGCGAAACCGGTGGCTTTTTCGATGAGTGCAGCAACTGCGCCGCACGCCGGCACCAATCCGTTTTCGTCCGGGCCGGATGGGTCCGGGTTGGTGGCGATGAACGGAGTGCCGGACCAGATCAGCCGGGTTGCCTTTAATGATTTTGTCGTAAGGGTACGATTTCGTTTCGCCCAAAATAACATAATTCGGGTTGTAATCGGTCAGGGTGTAACCGACATCCGTAAGGGCCTGGTAAAGACCGGTATCGCCCAGCACATACGCCGACCCGCCGGGTTGATGCTTTTGTACGAATGCGGCGGTGGCCAGGGCGCTGTTATAAACATGCGCGGTATCCACTTTGATTTTGGCCAATTGCAATCGGTGTGCCAGATCAACCGGGGTATAGCGGGAGTTGTTGGTCAAGATGAGGTATCGATGGCCGCCGTCAATTAATCGTTTGATGAATTCAACCGCCCCCGGAATGGCTTTTTTACCGTTTACCAGCACGCCATCCATATCGATCAAGTAGCTTTTCTTTGCAGTCATAGTCTTCCTTGTTTAGTCGATAATAAAAATATCTGCATTTTTTTGAAACACATCTGTCAACAGCCTGTAATTCTAGCAGTAAATCGAGACCTGTAACGCCATAATAGAATTGACATCGCGTGATTTTGACTTGGGGGCTTGGGTCAAATTCTCTTACCCAAACTGCAACCCCGCGCCGACGATGAGCAAAATTTGCCCGAGGTGATAGCACGTCAGGTTGATCATGCGTCCATACTTGATGGGGCTCACGAAGCGGAACCAGGCCAGCACGATATCGGATGTCACAAATAGCGTTGCGCCGATGCTCACCAGCAGGGAGGCGTTCGTTTTCCAATTGACATCGAAGATGGTCTGCAAGGCGGAGAGCCACATCAGTGAGATGACGATGGAATAAATCAGCACAGGGAAGCGCAGCCGGTCCTTCCCCTTGGCGTGCAATCCCGCCGCCAGCCGCTTGTAGACCTGCGCGACGAACAGCGCGATGGAGATGGCCAGGAAGATGCCGAAGACATTGAGCGGCGGGATGGAGTAGTTCAGGCCAACCGTGTAGAAAATGTGCCCGATCAAGAAGGACGCCAGCCCAAACACGAACCACCTATCCATGTTGGGCAGCATCAGGAAGACGTCACCGCCCAGCGAGAAGAGGATGCCGAGCGCAAAATAGATCAGTGGTCCATCCAGGCCGGCGAAAAAATACAGCCATGCCAGCAGGAAGACCATCACGGCAGGCTTGGCGATGTAGACGACGATTCGCTTGCCCTTTTGTTCGGCGATTTCATTGACGATGGCGGCGAGTACCGCAAAGACGATAAGAAAATTAGTCATAATCCCTCCCTACCCTGTCACACCTGCACTTGTCCCTGCGGTTTTGGCAGGGAGGCAATCTCCTCAAGAACAGATCGCCGCGTCGCGCCGTTGGCGCTCCTCGCGACACTTGCGCCTGCGCTGCACACTTGCCCCGAACGCAAGTGCGGGGAGTGCAAGTGTGACAGAATAATTTATTTTTTCTTCTTCTTATCCATTTTATATCCGAACTGGTTGAGCATGGCCTCGTCATCGCGCCAGTCCTTGGCGACCTTGACGCGCAGCTCGAGGAAGATCTTTCGCCCGCTCATCTCCTCGATCTGCCCCCGCGCGGACGTGCCGATCTTCTTGAGCATCGCGCCGTTCTCACCGATGGCGATCCCCTTTTGCGATTCGCGCTCGACGAAGATGGTGGCATGGATGTATGCTGTCGATTCACTTCTCTCGGTGAACTGGTCGATGCGCACGTTGACTCCGTGCGGAACCTCGTCGCGCAGGTGATGCAGGCAGGCCTCGCGGATCAGGTCCGCGGCGATCTCCTTCTCGTACAGGTCGGTGATCTGGTCTTCAGGATATTCCGCGTCGCGCTCGGGCATGTGGAAGACCAGCGCCTTGAGCAGGTCGTCTGTCCCATCGCCGCGGGTGGCTGAGAGAGGGAAGACAGCGGCGCGTTTAACGAGGTCCGTGTAGAGGGCGCTTTTGGCGGTTAATTGATCGGCGGGGACGAGGTCGATTTTATTAAGACCAAGCAGGAGGGTCGTGCGGCGCTTCATTTTAGAAAGCAGATCGGAGATGCGCTTGTCGTCGTCGTTGGGCGGCGAGGCGACGTCCACGATCCAAAGGATCGCGTCCATCCCCTCCAGCGCGGACTCGGCTTGCTGGTTGAGCACCTCGCCCAGCTTCGTGCGCGGATTGTGAATCCCGGGCGTGTCCACAAAAATGACCTGCGCCGCCTCGGTGGTGAGGATGCCCAGCTGCTGCCGGCGGGTGGTCTGCGCCTTGGGCGAGACCGCGGCGACCTTCTGCCCGAGCAGGCGGTTGATGAGGGTGGACTTACCCACGTTGGGGCGGCCGATGACGGCCACAAAGCCGGCGCGGAAATGTTCAGGGGTCAATGGAATCTCTCTTTCTTTACGCAATCTGGTTTAGGCGAGGACCGCCCCTTCCAATTTTAGCAGCCATTCCTTGGTCGGCAGCCCTTCACCGCCGCCGTAGCCGTGCAGCTTGCCGTCCGCGCCGACCACGCGGTGGCAGGGGATGACCAGCGGCATGGGGTTGGTGGCCTCGGCGCGTCCGACGGCACGCGCTGCGCGCGGGCGGCCGATCTGGTGGGCGAGTTCCCCATAGGTGCGTGTCTCACCAAAAGGGATGGCAAACGTGGCCTGAAGCGCGGACTGTTGAAAAGGTCTGAGCACTGACCAGTCTATTGGGATGGTGAATTCGCGGCGCTGCCCTTCCAGATAATCGCGCAACTGGTCGGCCGTTTCGGCAACCCGCCTGGGCGCGAATTTGACCGGGCGCTTGAAGTGAGTGTGAACGTAGCCGGTGAAATCATCCCGGTCCATGTTAAATTCGACGGCGACCAATCCATCATCCGATGCTGCCAGCCAAAGGTTGCCAAGGGGAGAATTGCCTGTGTCGCCGATGTAGATAGTGTCCATGCGCCTCTCCTTTTTGGCTCGCGGCAGGATGTCACAGGAAAATTTACTTTAAGAAGTGCTTCAAAATGATTTTACACCTCCCCGGAGCTTACAGAGTCGTTAGTTATCAGACATGCGTAGGGTAATCGTAGGTTTTGCGTCAAGCGTGTTTATAGAGGTCATGCTATTATGAGCACAGTTAGGTGATTTCTCTTCTCCTCCTTTCAATAGAGAGCCCGGGTCGGCGTCCCGGGCTCTCTCGATTCCTGTGCGTTGGGCTATAATTACCGCGTCGTAATTACCGATATTTCACGCTTTCAGCAAGGAGCATACTATGCCTGTTCAACTTTCGATCATCGGGCTTGGACAAATCGGCACCTCGGTCGGGCTGGCGCTGGCCGGGAAAAAAGACCTCATCTTCCGCATGGGGCACGACAAGGAAAACGGCAACGCCAAACTGGCAGAGAAGATGGGCGCGCTGGACAAGACCCATTACAACCTGCCGGCCTCCGTCCGGGATGCGGATATCGTGCTGCTGTCCATCCCCTTCGACGGAATCCGCGAGACGCTGGAATTCATCCGGGAGGACTTAAAGGAAGGCGCGGTGGTGATGGACACTGCCCCGGTCAAGGGTCCGGTCTTCGAGTGGGCCAAGCAGTACGTCCCGGAAGGACGCTACTACGTGGGGCTGATCCCCGCTCTGAATCCGGCCTATGTCCACGAGATGAAAGCCGGAATCGATGCGGCGCACGCCGACCTGTTCCAGAAGGGACTCATCGGCATCGTGGCGCCTCCCGGCACGCCGGGCGAGGCGGTCAAGCTCGCGGCGGATTTCTCCCGCCTGGTGGGCGCGGAGCCGATGTTCGCCGAGAGGGCGGAGGTGGACAGCCTGATGGCCAGCCTGCACCTGCTGCCTCAGCTCATGTCCGCTGCCTTGATCGGCATGACCGTCGACCAGCCCGGCTGGCTGGAAGCCCGCAAGCTGGCGGGCAAGGCTTATGCGGCTGCGACGGCTGCCCTGTTCTACCAGGACACTTCTCCAGGCTTGCGTGATGCCGTGCTGGCGGACCGAGAGAATACCCTGCGCGTTCTGGATAACCTGAACGCCTCGCTGAACGCCATCCGCGAGGAGATCACCGCGCAGGACACTGCCCAATTGGGTGCGCGTTTTGACAAGGCGGTCGACGGGCGCGCGCGTTGGTGGGGGCTGCGCGAAAAAGGAAATTGGTACGAGACCGAGTTGGGGACAAAGGGCGACACACCCTCCGCCGGGGAGCACATTCGCAGATTCTTTATGGGCAAGTTCGGCGCGCCGCCGGAAAAGAAAAAATAAATCAAAGCGGACGAGCCGGGAGGTTCGTCCGCTTTTTATTGCCCATGGCTTATTTCTGTTATATCCTGGAATGTTCCGACGGGACCTTCTACACCGGCTGGTCCACCGACCCTGAGCGGCGCGAGCGCCAGCACAATGCCGGCCGCGGCGCCCGCTACACCCGGGACCGGCGCCCCGTCAGGCTGGCGTACGTCGAGGAGCAGCCCGATAAACCCTCGGCGCTGCGCCGCGAACTCCGCATCAAACGCCTCCCCCGCGAAAAAAAGAAAAAACTGATCGAAGAATCGCTATCATTATGTGTCATTGCGAGCCCTAAAGGGGCGAAGCAATCTCCTCAAGACTAAAGGAGAATGAACATAGGAGGGAGATTGCTTCGTCGGGCTACGCCCTCCTCGCAATGACACGAATCTACTCTGTGAACAGCGGCAGGTGCCCGAGCGAGAGGATGCTCATCCACTGCGAGCGCTCGCCCTCGGTGAAGATGGCTGTCTCGGCGGCCACTTCCGCGCCGGCTTTCTTGATGATCATGCGCATCCCCTCCAGGGTGGAGCCGGTGCTGATCACATCGTCCACGATGACGACTTTCTTACCCTTGATCGTCGCCCGGTCCTTCTCGTCGAGGATCAGTGTCTGCGGTTCCCCGGTGGTGATGGACAGCGTCTCCGCGCGCAGGGCATCGCCCATGTAAGGTTTGTAGGCCTTGCGCAGGACGATGTACGGTTTCTTCGTCTCCACTGACAGCGCATACGCCAGGGGGATGGATTTGGCTTCGGCGGTGATCAACGCATCGTAGCTGACCTTCTTGAGCTGCGCGCCCAGGGCTTTGGCGCAGGCCTGCACCAGCTCCGTGTCCCCGAGAATGTTCAGGATGGCGATGCGTAATCCGGGCTTGACCTCGAAAAGAGGCAGCTCGCGCTTCAGTCCGGCGATTTCGACCGGGTAAGTTTGTCTTTTGGTCATGTGGTTCCCTCCGGGATGTTGTATGGACAGGAAAAGTTTATCATAGAATGCTGCACAGGAATAAACGGTATAATCTTTTCAACATCACTTAACTGCCATGCTTCCTGACCTGCAGCTCAAGGACATTGTCACCCTGCGCAAGGCGCATCCCTGCGGCAGCACCGAGTGGACGATCACCCGCCTCGGCGCGGATATCGGCCTGGAATGCCGGGGCTGCGGGCACCGCATCCTGCTCACGCGGCGCGAACTGACCCGCCGTGTGAAGACCATCATCCCTGCAGGCAATCCTCCATCGGAGCAATCACAATGACCGACCCGAAGCCGTCTCCAAAGCACGTGCTCCTGCTCTTTTCCGAAACCGGCGGAGGGCATCGCAGTGCAGCGGAGGCCATCATCGAAGCCCTGGAGCATGAGTACGGCAAGTCCATCACCACCGAAATGGTGGATATCTTCAAGGATTACGCGCCGCTGCCCTTCAACCGCATGCCTGACTGGTATCCGTACATGGTCAAGGTCCCCCGGTTGTGGGGGCTGGGATTCAGAGCCACCAACACGCGTACCGCGACGCGCGCCATCAACACGACCTTCCGGCCCTTTGTTACGCGGACAGCGCGCAGCATCATCCGCAACCATCCCAGCGACATCATCGTCAGTGTGCACCCGGTCGGCACGACGCAGATCCTGCGGGTGCTGGGATTGAATCGCCCGCCCTTCATCACCGTGGTGACCGACATGGTCTCCACGCATTCCTTCTGGTTCGACAAACGCTCCGACCTGATCCTCGTCCCGACGGACATGGCGCGCGAGAAGGCGCTCAGGAATCACATGTCCCCTGAAAAAGTGAAGGTGGTCGGGCAGCCCGTCGCGCTGCGCTACTGCGTGCCGGGCGTCGACAAACATTCCCTGCGCGAAAGACTCGGCTGGCCTCAGGATAAGACCACTCTTCTGTTGGTCGGCGGCGGTGAGGGGATGGGTCCGCTCGCGCGCACGGCCTATGCCATCGAGGCCTCGGGACTGGACGTCAGCCTGGTCATCATTGCCGGGCGCAACAACAAGCTCAAAGCTGCGTTCGAGTCCCACGCCTGGTCCATCCCGGCCACCATTTATGGTTTCACCCGCGAGATGCCCGATTTCATGCGCGCCGCCGACGTGCTGGTCAGTAAGGCCGGCCCGGGGACGATCGCCGAAGCGCTCAATGCCGACCTGCCCATCATCCTGTATTCCAAGCTGCCGGGGCAGGAGGACGGCAACGTGACCTTTGTCACCGGCGTCGGGGCGGGGGTGTGGGCGCCCACCGCTGAAGAGGTGGTCACCACGCTGCGCACGTGGATGTCCCGGCCTGAGGAATATCAAAAAGCGGTCGAGGCTTGCCGTCGGTCCGCCCGGCCGGATGCGTCTTTGAACATTGCCCATGAGATTGGCAATGTTCTCAAGCTGCCTCTTCCAGAATAAAAAAAAGCCGCCATGAGGCGGCTGATGTATATCTCGGTGACAGTCACGCTGCTATAGTTGCCCTGCCTGTGCCGCAGAGGACTGCATCATCACGGGCATGGCAATGCCGTTCTCGGACAGCGCGCGCGTGATCAAAACCATCGCGCGGTCCTTGGAGGCGAAGATCATCCCGCCGGCATTTAGATCGATCCAAAAGTACACCGTCAATCCCACCGATAATTCATTGGCAGCGTTGAATACAACCATGGCCGGAGGCTCCTCCATGTAACCCGGCACCTCCTTGACCGCCTCCAGAATGGTCGAGCGGATGATTTCCGGGTCCGCAGCGTACGTCAACCGCATGGGCAATTCAAGGCGCCGCTGCGGGCTGCGGCTGTAGTTGATGATCGGGTTGCCGATCGAGTTGCCGTTGGGGATCAATACCAGCCGCCCATCAAAGCACTGGATCTCGGTCGAACGCGTGCTGATGGCGACCACGGTCCCCTCGAAGCCATCCAGGGAGACGGATTCACCCACATTGAATGGATGCTGAACAAGGATGATGATGCCTGCCACCAGGTTCTTGAGCACATCCTGAAAGGCAAAGCTGATTGCAAAACCAACCAGCCCCAGAGTGGCAAGCAGCGCAGTCACATCAATGAATAATCCCAACGCGACAACGATGCCGCCTGCGATGATCATCCAGCGGGTCAGGTTGGCCAGCAGGGTGGTGACGCCGGGGTCTGCCTTGCTCCTGCGCAAGGCGCGGTCAACCAGCCGCTCTCCCTTCTTAGCAATATAGGATGCGACGATCACGATGATTACAGCGACGATCAGTTTGGGCAAATAGATCACTATAAAATTCTGGATGGCATCCAGAATTTTATAGAATGCATCGATAAGGGTTTCCAAAATCATGATTTCTCCTTTTGTTCAGCAGAGCGGCAATCTCACCGACATTATAGCGAATTTGCCGCTTGTTTTTGTTGGTAATCCGTTGAATTCCCGTCAGGTTCCCCCGTAGTATAATCTCTTCGACATGCCCATTCTCGCCCCCAACACCATCGAGTTCTTCAGTCGCAGCGCGGAGCAGACGCGTCGGGTCGGCATGCGTCTCGGGGCAATGCTGGGTCCGGGCGACCTGGTCTGCCTGCAGGGCGACCTCGGCGCAGGCAAGACCACCTTTGTGCAGGGATTGGCGCAGGGATGGGGCTCCGCGGATGCTGTCTCCAGCCCGACCTTTGTGCTGGTCAATGTCTACCGCAAGCCGGAGGGGGCGCAGCTCTTTCATCTCGACACGTACCGCATCGATTCCACACCCTGAGGCTGAAGAGCTGGACCTGGACACGATGCTCATCCAGGGTCCGCTGGTGATCGAGTGGGCGGAGCGGGTGCAGACTCTCCTGCCGGCGGAGAATTTTTGGATCAAGCTGGAGTACCTGGACGAGGAACAGCGCCTGATGCAGGTCACCGCGAACGGCAAGCGCTATGAATCGCTGCTGCTGGAGTTGCGCCAGGGCATGTTCGGGTTTGTCGGGTAAACTGCAAGGATGGAGATTTTTCAGGCATGCTGCTATCGATAGATACGTCCACCGCACAATCGGGCCTCGCGCTGTACGACGGCGCGCAGGTGCTGGCGGAATTGCTCTGGCACAGCCGCGCCCATCACACGCGGGAACTTGCGCCTGCGCTGGCCGGCCTGCTCGAACGCACCGGAGCCAAAATGGATGAGGTCAAGGCCGTCGGTGTGGCGGTCGGTCCCGGGTCCTTCACCAGCCTGCGGGTGGGGTTGTCGTTTGCCAAGGGACTCGTGCTGGCGCGCAAGCTGCCCATCGTGGGCATCCCCACTCTTGATATCGTCGCGGCTGCCCAGCCCATCGCCAAGGTCAAGCTGGCGGTGGTCTTGCAGGCCGGGCGCGGACGGCTGGCGATCGGGCGCTACGAGTGGTCGAAGAACGGATGGCAGCCGAAGGGCGCGCCTGAGGTTACCCGCGTGGACGATCTGGCCGAATCCATCACGGAACCGGTGCTGGTTTGCGGGGAATTGACTGCGGATGAACGCCAGCGCATTCGCAAGAACAAGAATGTGCTGCTGGCCTCGCCGGCAGCCTGTGCCCGCCGCCCGGGCATCCTGGCCGAACTGGCCTGGAGGCGCTGGCAGGCCGGCAAGGTCGACAACGCGGCATCCCTCGCGCCGATCTACCTGCATGTGGCGGAGCCGATTCCCTCGTGAGCAGCCTGGTCATCCGGCGCATGCGCACGGAGGACTTGGATCAGGCGGTCCTGCTCGATTGCATGTCCTTCAGCCTGCCGTGGCCTCCCAGCGCCTATCTCCACGAGTTGAACAACACAGGCGGGAAGGCCTGGGTGGCAGAGCAGGTGCTCGAGGCGCCTCTCGAATACAAGTCCCCATTCCCGGTGCCGGTCGCGGACCTGGTCCAGCCGGCGGGTGCGCGGGCGGTGGTCGGGGTGATCGTGGTCTGGCTGATCGTGGACGAAGCGCACATCGCCACGCTCGCGGTGCACCCGGAGCTGCGCCGGCAGGGAATTGCGAGAAAGCTGCTGTGCGCCGCGTTGAAGGAAGCCGCCGAAGACGGCATGCTCAGCGCGCTGTTGGAAGTGCGCGCGGGGAACGAAGCCGCCCAGGATCTCTACAGGAAATTCGGTTTCGATGTGGTCGGGCGCCGGCCGCGTTATTACCAGGACAATCACGAGGATGCAATATTGATGACTCTCGCCAATTTAAGCGTCAGCCGGTTGGACGAACTTTGCTGACAAAGGATGAACAATGACTGCTGAAGCAACACTGGCTCAGATCGCGGGTGAAGTTGCAAAGTGCACAAACTGCGGACTGCACACTTCCCGCAAACATTCCGTCCCCGGCGAGGGACCGGCGACCTCGGAAATCATGTTGATCGGCGAAGGTCCCGGCTTTCACGAAAACGAGCAGGGACGCCCCTTCGTCGGCGCGGCGGGAAAATTCCTGGACGAATTGCTGGCCCAGGCGGGCTTGAAGCGCACGGATGTGTGGATCGGCAACGTGGTCAAATGCCGTCCGCCCGAGAACCGCGACCCTCAGGCTGATGAGCTCGCCGCCTGTAACATTTACCTCGAGCGGCAGATCGCGGCCATCAACCCGAAGATCATCATCACGCTGGGGCGCTACTCCATGGCTAAGTTCATGCCGGGGGTTAAGATCAGCCAGGTGCACGGACAGATGCGCCGCGTGGGCGACCGCTTTGTGATCGCCATGTTCCACCCGGCAGCGGCGCTGCACCAGGCCGCGCTCAAGCCGTCGATCTTGGCCGATTTTGCCAAACTGCCGCAGCTCCTCGAGCAGGCACGCGCCGCACTGGTGAAATCGTCGCCGGCTGCCGTTGCAAAAGCAAAGGCTTCGCAGGAAGAAGAAGCGAAGCAGTTGAAGCTGTTTTAGGTTGTTTTTTTTCTAATTAGAAAGGATATTTATTGAATACGGCACTTACAGACAATGAACTAGAATATTTATTGAATTTTGTCGGATATGGAAGGTTGGAATCTGATGTTTGGTTTCTTGGTATGGAAGAAGCTGGAGGAGGTGAAGACAATATCCGCGCACGCCTAAAGTTTCGCCCAGTTGAAGATTGCGCTGAAGCCCATCAAATTCTTGGAATAACCAAACATCACGTCGGAAGGAAAGTAATTCAAAGAACATGGCGTGGAATGTGCTACATTATGCTTCGCCTTGATGGAAAAGCAGTAGATGCAGAAAGTATTCGCAATTATCAGGCAGATTATTTGGGAAAGTATCAGGGGAACTCCTTGTTATGCGAGTTAATGCCCATTCCAAAACCAAACCTTAATGACTGGGGATATGAAAAATTAATACCCCAATTTTCGTCGCCAGATGAGTATTACCAGGTTGTGAAACCAAGAAGGATAAAGTTTTTACGAGCGCTGGTTACTGAACATCTTCCAAAAGTCATCATTGGTTATGGAAAGGGGATTTCTCAATCGTACTGGCAAGCATATAAAGAACTCTTTCCTGATTTGAAGTTCTATGAGAATGGGCAATTCCTGGTTGCGAGAGATGCGAACACTTTAGTGATACTCACGGATCATTTCACGTCACGAACCATGAATGGAAAGCTGGAGCGTGTTGTGTCAATAATTAAGGATAGAGCATAAAGTCCTTAAAAACTATTTTGGGAAAATAAAATGACTTCAAAAGAAACCCTCATCAAGAAACTGCAAGATAAATCTGCGAAAATTGGAATTCTCGGCATGGGCTACGTCGGCATGCCGCTGGCGGTCGTTTTTGCCGAAGCCGGATTCAACGTGCTCGGCATCGACCCCGACCAGCGCAAGGTCGATACATTCAATAAAGGCATTTCCTATATTCAGGATGTGCCCACTGAAACCGTTGCCCGCCTGCACAAAACCGGCAACCTGAACATGACCGCCGATTTCGCCGCGTTGAAGGATATGGACGCTGTCAGCATCTGCGTGCCGACTCCGCTGCGCCAGACCGGCGATCCGGACATGTCCTTCATCCTTTCAGCGACCGAAGAAATGGCTAAGTATGTGCACAAGGGCATGGTCGTCGTGCTCGAATCCACCACCTATCCGGGCACAACCCGCGAGCTGGTGTTGCCGATGCTGACCGAAAGATCCGGTCTGAAGGTTGGCGAGGATATCTTCATCTGCTTCTCGCCCGAACGTGTCGACCCCGGCCGCGAAGACTGGACCACGCTCAACACCCCCAAGGTGATGGGCGGCATCACGAAGGACTGCGCGGATGTGGCAACGGCCTGGTATGCGGGCGCAATTCAGACGGTCGTGCCGGTCTCCTCAGCGGAGGCGGCGGAGATGTCCAAGCTGCTTGAAAATACCTTCCGCATGATCAACATCGGACTGGTCAATGAGTTGGCGATCATGTGCGAGCGTCTCGGTGTGGATGTATGGGAAGTGATCGACGCTGCCGGTACCAAGCCGTTCGGTTTCATGAAGTTCACTCCCGGTCCCGGCCTGGGCGGACACTGTATCCCGATCGATCCCTTGTATCTCTCATGGAAGATGAGGGAATTCAATTACAATGCCCGCTTCATCGAGCTGGCCTCAGAGATCAATACCAACATGCCGCGATACGTGGTCAGCCGTGTGCTGGAGGCGATGAACGACCGAAGCAAACCTCTCAAGGGAAGCAAGGTGCTTGTCTTGGGCGTGGCTTACAAGCCCGATATCGACGATGTGCGCGAGTCACCCGCGCTGGATGTGATCGCCCTGCTGCGCAAGAAAGGCGCGGTGGTCGAATATCACGACCCCTATATTCCACAAATCCACCATGAGCGTGAGGATTGGAAGATGGAAAGCATCAAAGACTTGATGCCGTCCGTGAAATCTGCTGACGCTGTTGTAATCATCACCAACCATAAGGTCTATGACTACAAGGCCATCCTCGAATCGACCGCCTTCATCTTCAACTCGCGCAATGCACTTGGAAAATTGGGTAAGGAAAACCCGAAAGTCGTCCGCCTGTAGAGAGTCGGCTGGCGGTTTAACAGAGCAAGGAGCTGAATGGCAAATTATCTGGTCACCGGCGCAGCGGGGTTCATCGGTGCGCGCACCTCCGAGTTTCTCATCGCGCAGGGGCACTCCGTCACCGGCGTCGACAATATGAACGACGCCTACGACGTGCGCATGAAGGAATACCGGCTGCAGCACATGCAGACATTCCCCGGTTTCACTTTCCACAAGTTGGATATCAGCAACCGGGATAGCGTCTTCTCAACCCTTTCCACGCCGTTCGACGGGGTGATCAACCTCGCCGCGCGGGCGGGTGTGCGCGCCAGCGTGGAAAACCCCTGGGTGTTCGTCGAAACGAATGTCGTCGGGACGCTGAATATGCTGGAGTTATGCCGACGCAACGGGATTCGCAAATTCATCCTGGCCTCCACCTCCAGTATCTACGGTGCGGATCCGCCCTACCCGACGCCTGAAACCGTGGCGAGCGACAAACCGCTCCAGCCTTACGCCGCCAGCAAGAAAGGCGCCGAGGCGTTGGCCCATAGCTATCATCATCTGCACGGAATCGACGTCAGCATCCTGCGTTATTTCACGGTGTACGGGCCGGCCGGCCGCCCGGACCTGGCCTTGTTCCGTTTCGTGCAGTGGGTCAGCGAGGGACGCCCGGTGCGGGTCAACGGAGATGGGAATCAATCCCGCGGTTTCACCTACGTCGACGATATCGCCCGCGGCACCATCGCAGCGCTCAAGCCGCTGGGCTACGAGATCATCAACCTGGGCGGGCACGAGGTCATCACCATCAACGAACTGGTCACATTGATCGAGGAAGCCGTTGGCAAGAAAGCCAACGTGATCCATGACCCGCCCAACCCGGCCGACATGCTCACCAACCAGGCGGACGTGTCGAAGGCTCGCGAATTGTTGGATTGGTCGCCCCAGGTGAACATGCGCGAAGGAACGCGCCGCCTCGTGGAGTGGTACAACGCCGAACGCTCGTGGGCGAGTGAGGTGCTAACTCCTTGAGCTGGCGAGACAGGCTGGCGTCCTGGCGTTCCGACCCGCTCCTGCGGCGGGTCGTCAAACACAGCGGTTATCTTTCCAGCAGCAATACGGTCGCTGCCGGGTTGAGTTTCGTTCAGGGTATTCTCGCTGCCCGGCTCCTGGGGGTGGAAAACCTGGGCGAGATCACCGCCGTCATTGCATTTGTGACTGCTGTAAACAACCTGTTCTCTTTCCGCATGAGCGAGGTGGTGGTCCGTCACTTCACCGCTGCGCTGGCTGTTGGAAAGAAAGAGGAAGCCGCCGCTGTTGCCAAAGGCGCAGGGATGGCCGAAGCAGGGACGTCGATCCTGGCGTTTCTTATCATGCTGTTACTTGCGCCGTGGGCTGCGCAGACTTTCCTAAAAGATCCTGCCGCCTCACAATGGATCGTGTTCTACGGGGTGATCATCCTCTCGAACATCATGTTCGAGACCTCGCGCGGCATCCTGCAATCCACGCACAGGTTTGGGCAGTTTGCCTCCGTCAATCTTGCGCAGAGCATCCTGACGTTTTCAATCATTTGTATTGCCTTCCTGACCACTTCAGCCAGTATTCCATTTATTTTGATAGCCTATATCGCTGGAAAAACTCTGGCTGGAATTGCCATTGTCGTCCTCGCTGTTCGTGCGCTCAATGAAAAACTTCCCGACTGGCTGCGAGTTCCCCTAAAGGCATATTCGGGTTGGCGCGGAATGTTCTCCTTTGCGTTCAACACCAACCTGAACGGCACGGTCAACATCTTTGTTCGCGACAACATTCCCTTGTATATTATCTCTCTCTCCTCTTCGGAGGGAGCTGGATACTTCAGGATCGCCATGAGCTTTATCAATCTCCTGATGCTGCCCGTGGAACCTTTCATCTCTCCCACTTATGCAGAAATCACCCGCACCATAGCGGAGAAGAACTTCAACCTGACGCGCCAATTGCTTCGCCGGGTAAGCACACTCGTCGCGGGGTGGGTGGCAGCCGCAGGGGGCTTCATCATCCTGTTCGGCTGGTGGCTCATCCCCTTCCTTTATGGTGAGGAATATGCCCCTGCCTATCCTGCAGCCGTTGTCCTTCTGGCCGGCTACGGAGCGGCTAACATCTTCAGTTGGAATCGTCCGCTCCTGCTGGCGTTGGGAAAGCCCACCTTTCCACTCGTAGTGGCGGCGGCCGTCGGTGCCGTGGAATTGGTGCTCATCTTTCGGTTGGTGCCTGTTTATGGGTATCTTGCGGCGGCGGCGATTTTATCTGGCTACCTGTTTGTGTCGGTGAGCATCAATGTCTGGCGCGGACTGACCCTGGTTAGGAAAAATAGTCTGGTAGCGACCGCATGAAAATAATAGTCATTTCCTTGGCAACCATCCCTTCCGATGTTGCCAACAGCATCCAGACTATGAAATCGTCCCAGGCGCTCAGCCAACTGGGGAACGATGTGACTTTGTTGGTTCCCGGGCATACGCAGGGTTCGATCTGGCCTGTGCTGGCGCGGCAGTATGGTTTGACCCATCCTTTTCGAGTGATTTGGCTTCGTCCATTGCCGGTCGCAGCAAGGCTGCTGTTCATGGTCCAGGCAGTGTTTCGCGCCCGCATGGACGGCGCGGATCTGGTGTATACGCGTCTGGTCCAATCGGCAGTCCTGGCCCTCTTGCTGGGGATGCCAGTCGTCATGGAAATTCACGCGCCGCCGACCGGAGTGTTTGGTCCACGGTGGTATAAGTTATTTGCCCAATTATCCGGACGCAAGCGGGTCATCAGTATCACCCATGCACTTCTTGATGTCCTCAAGCGCGATTTCGGCATTGTCTTCAAGCCGGGCAAATCGGTTGTCGGTCCGAACGGAGTGGATTTTGATCGATTTGAAGGGCTGCCGAATCCGCAGGAGGCACGGCGGAAGCTCGATTTCCCCGAAGCGCCAACAGTGGTTTGCACAGGGCATCTGTATGCCGGGCGGGGGGTGGAGTTGTTTGTGGAGGTGGCGAGGACCATCCCCGATGCGAAATTCCTGTGGGTGGGAGGACGCCCAAAGGATGTTGAATCCTGGAAGACTCGAACGTCAGAGATGGGGATAACCAATATCGCCTTCACGGGCTTTATTCCAAATATTGAATTGCCGCTTTATCAGGCTGCTGCCGATATTTTACTCATGCCGTACGGCAGGGTGATCACCGGTTCGTCCGGGTGGAGATTCCTCCGAGTATTGCAGCCCCATGAAGATGTTCGATTACCTGGCTGCCGGGCGCGCGATCGTGACCAGCGATCTGCCTGTCTTTCACGAAGTGCTCAATGAAGCGGAATGCCGTCTTCTGCCCGGCGGAGGATACCCCGGCGTGGACTGCCGCTGTCCGCGCCTTGCTGGACGATCCCGCCCGTCGTGAGGCATTGGCCTCGCAGGCCAGGCAGGATTCCCTGCAATACTCGTGGACGGAACGGGCAAAGCGCGCGCTCGATGGTTTTCAGAATTTCGTGAGAAATTGATAGCAAATTGCATGGAAATGATACAGTTCTCGTTTAGAATCGCTCTCGCCAATGACAAACTCTCCTGAATTTCCTCTCCCGCCTTGATAAAGTCTCCACCCGTACGTGGTTCTGGGTGGTGTTGGCTGTCGCCGCCATTCAACGCTTGTTGCTGAGGCTCTTTTATCCCGTTGTGCCGCTCAATGACACGGGGAGCTATCGCCGTTCAGCAGAGGCCATCCTCGGGGGCTGGGAGCAATATGACGGCACCCGCACGCCCGGCTACCCGGCTTTCATGGCGCTCGTCGGTCCTGATGAGCGTGTCTACACGGCTCAGCTCCTCCTCGGATTCGGCATCACGCTGCTGTTCTTCTACATTGGCTGGAAAATAACCGGGCGAGGATGGTTTGGCGCGTTGGCTGCTCTGCTGCATACATTCAATGCCCAGCAGTTCCTCTTCGAAGCCGATTTGATGACCGAAACGCTGGCAACCTTCTGGATCGCGCTGTCCTTTGCAGGCATGGCTTACCTCTTGATGGAAAAATCCAGCGGAGAGGAGAGATCCGCGTGGAAAATCATCGGCGTATCCGTCCTGACGGGGCTGGCGGCCGGGCTTTCGATCCTCACACGCCCCCTCTTTATTTACCTTCCCTTCTGGATGGCTTTCTTCCTGGCAATCCTCTGGCGCTTACCCAGACCGGGCATCCGGTGGTCTGCCGCAGCCGCTGCTCTGCTTCCCGGAATTATCCTTGCCGGCTGGTGGGTCAATTTCATCCATGACCGCTTCAACGTGTGGAGCCTGAGCGCGATGACGGGTTATCACCTCATCCAGCATACAGGCGTCTTTTTTGAGTATGTGCCGGATGACTACGCTGCTCTGCGCGATACCTACTTCAAGTTCCGTGATGCACGCATTGCAGAATATGGGACACAAACCAATGCCATCTGGGAAGCCATTCCCGAGATGCAAAAAGCAACCGGCGAGAGCTTCTACGGCCTTTCGAGGTTGATTCAGAAGATTTCCATTCAGTTGATCCTCGAGCATCCTCTGCTTTATGCACGCAACGTGGTCGAAGGCTGGTACTGGTTCTGGAAGGTGCCGGTCTATTGGTCGGCCGCGGCGATTGAGAATCCGATGCTGGTCACCCTCGCGCGCGGACTTATTTTGATCGAGCGTGGCCTTTTGTTTGGCATCAACATGGTCTTTATCTTCGGATCGATTGCCCTGGTCATGGTAAAAAAGGTACGGCGGATGGTGAAAGTCACGCCTTTTATCTGGTTCAGCATTGGGGCCGTGTGGATCGCCTCGGTACTGCAATCCATGCTCGACCATGGGGATAATCCGCGTTTTCTGATCCCCATGCAGTCGCTGGTCGTGCTGATCGTGCTGTGGTGGATTGTGAATTTTATTTACACACGGAGCAGGAATGCGGTCTGACCTTAAGTGGATGCTCCCTGCGTCTGTGGGCTTTGGTGCGCTCCTGGCGGCATTCCAACCGGAGTTTTTCATCACTGGCTGGCTGGCTTTCTCGCTGCTATTCTTTCTTGGCCTGCTGGCGATGGTGTCGTTGTGGCGATGGGCGGGTGGAGGCCGGACCCTGGCCTGGATCATCGCTTTGGCATTTCTTCTGCGCATGGCGACCGGGATTGCGCTGACCACGCTCCTGCCTGTCTACGGTAGTGAATCTGAACAATCAAAGGACGGGTATATTTTTACGGACTCCTGGCGCAGGGACAGCGATGCCTGGGCGCTGGCTAAATCGGACTAGCGGATTTGGGAGGGAATTCAGAAGTGGCGAATTCTTTGGCGACCAGTATGGCGGTTTGATGGCGGTGAGCGCGGTGACCTACCGCTATTTGTCTCCGGATATTCATAGGCCGATCCTTATCATCCTGTTGGCGGCACTGGTCAGCGCAGCAGCTATTCCGTTTTTGTGGAAGGCGGTCAGGCGCGGCTTGGGGGATCAAGGTCGCTGTCCCGGCGGCATGGATTCTTGCGCTGTACCCGGAGAGCATCCTGTTGGGCAGCTCGCAGATGCGGGAGCCGTTCCTGATCACTTTCATCGCGATGTCCATCTGGGGATTCGTGGACTGGCTCAAGAATCACAATAAGTTGGGTTGGGTATGGTTTGCGGGAGGCATCGCGGGATTGTTGTTCTTCTCTCCCGGCGTTGCCCTGCTTGTGTTGATCGTGACCGCCGGGTGGTACTGGTTCTCGGGTGATCACCGCCGGTTTTCCTGGTGGCTTGCGGCAATCTTGGGGGCGGTTTTTGTCATTGGGATTTTTCTTGTCTCGTCTGTGCTTAGCGAAACCACCTTGTCCGCGGATAATCCTTACAGTGTGCTCACCACCTGGTTCTATGATGCTGCCAAATGGGATCTGTACCTTCTGACCGAATCTTCAGGGATGGTTCAATATTTGCTAGGGGTTCTGCCAAAACCGCTTCACACACCGTTCCTGGTTGGATATGGGATTGCCCAACCCGTATTGCCCGCCAACCTTTTTGAGCCCACCATCGTGATATCAAGAATTATTGGCAGCCTGCGCGCCATCGGCTGGTATGCGTTGGTGCCCTTGCTGATCTATGGATGGATAGCAGCCTGGAAATCCCCCGATCCTCGTGAGCGCAGGGTATGGCTGTGGTTTGGTTTCATCATTTGGGTTTGGATCGTGCTGGTCTCGATTCGGGCCGGCGCTGACCAGTGGGACAACCCCCGTTATCGAGTCTTTATGCTGCCCTGGCAGGCGATTTTTGCGGCGTACGCCTGGTCCTTCTGGCGGGAGGTTCGCGACCGGTGGCTGCCGCGCATTGTGGCGGTCGAGATATCCTTCCTGGTTGTTTTTTCCCTCTGGTATGCGGGACGATATTATCATGTTGTCCCCAAGTTCAATTTCTTGACCTATGCTGCTTTTCTAGTAGTATTCAGTGTGGTAATCATCGTAGGCGATGTGTTATATGTGCGTTACAGGCGTCCGCGCTCCTGATTTTTTGAGGCTGGACTGCGGAAGCATTTTTGATGCGGGTATAATTCAGCCGTTGAATTTACAGACGGGCTGGTGGAGATGGCTCGTGTTTTATAAAAAATGTGAGGAAATCATGCCTACTGCAATAATCACCGGTATCACCGGGCAGGACGGTTCATATCTTGCTGAGTTGCTGCTTTCGAAGGGCTATCGTGTTGTGGGAATGGCTCGCCGTTCAAGCACGGTGACGTTTGAGCGTATAGCAGCACATTCAGGATGATATCACGGTCGTTCAAGGCGACCTGCACGACCAGAGTTCATTGGTCAGCGTTCTGGAAGAGTACAAGCCGGACGAGGTGTATAACCTGGCGGCCCAGTCCTTTGTGCCCGCCTCGTGGAGTCAGGCCGTTCTGACCGCTGAGGTGACCGCGGTTGGCGTTACCCGCTTGCTGGAGGCCATCCGCCTGGTGAATCCCAAGATCAAATTCTACCAGGCCTCATCCAGCGAGATGTTCGGTAAAGTGCTCGAAGTGCCTCAACGGGAGACGACGCCGTTCTACCCTCGCAGCCCGTACGGGGTTGCCAAGGTGTACGGGCATTGGATCACGGTCAATTATCGCGAATCGTACAATCTATTTGCCACCTCCGGGATTTTATTCAACCACGAGAGTCCGCGCCGCGGTTTGGAGTTTGTCACCCGAAAAATTACCAATGCAGTTGCAGCCATCAAGCTTGGGCAGGCGGAGGAATTACGTCTTGGTAATCTGGAATCCCAACGCGACTGGGGTTTTGCCGGTGATTATGTGGAGGCGATGTGGCGCATGCTGCAACAACCCGAACCGGACAACTTTGTCATAGGCACAGGCGAAACGCACTCGGTCAAGGAGTTTTGCGAGATTGCCTTCGGTCATGTTGGGTTGGATTACAAGGATTTTGTGGTCCAGGATCAGCGTTTCTACCGGCCGGCCGAAGTGGACTTGCTCATTTCCGATCCCTCCAAAGCTCGCAAGGTGCTGGGATGGGAACCGAAAGTCGGCTTCCCCCAATTGGTCAAAATGATGGTCGATGCGGATGTTGAGCGATTGGAGCATAAGGAATGAACTTATCTCTTGTTGTCCCTGTCTATAACGAGGAGGAAAATCTCCCGCTGTTATTTGATGCCATTCATAAGGTGATGGATGCGCTGGATCACACCTGGGAGCTGATTCTGGTCGATGATGGCAGCCGCGACAACAGCCTCGCTGTTCTCAATGAATTGGTAGCGAAGGACCCGCAGCATATCCGCGTGGTCGTCTTTCGTCGCAATTTCGGGCAGACGGCAGCCATTGCAGCTGGGATCGATCATGCCTCGGGCGAGATTGTCATCCTGTTGGACGCAGATATGCAGAACGACCCGGCCGATATCCCCATGCTGTTGGCGAAGTTGGATGAAGGGTACGATGTGGTTTCAGGCTGGCGGAAGGACCGCAAGGATACCTACCTCACCCGCACGTTGCCATCCAATGCCGCGAACTGGTTGATCTCTACGGTGACCGGGGTACACCTGCATGATTATGGATGCACGCTCAAAGCCTATCGGCGCGACGCGCTGACAGGCTTTCGACTGTATGGCGAGATGCACCGCTTCATCCCGGTGTTTGCCCACGCAGTTGGAGCCAGGATCACAGAGATTCCCGTCCACCATCATCCGCGCAAGTACGGCAAGGCCAAGTATGGACTCGAGCGCACCATCAAAGTGGTGCTCGATCTGTTTACTGTAAAGTTCCTGCTCGATTACTCGAGAAAACCCATCTACCTTTTCGGCGGCACCGGCATGGCGCTGATCATTGTGAGCACACTTGCCTTGTTGGGCCTGCTAATCCGGAGGCTTTTCTGGGGCGTTCCGGTATTGACTTCGCCGTTCTTTTTGATCGCTGTGATGTTCGTCATCATGGGTTTTCAATCCATCTTGATGGGTTTGATCGCCGAATTACAGGTGCGCACTTACTACGAGTCCCAGGACAAACCGACCTACACTGTCCTGAAAACAATAGGCTTTCAGAGTAAATGAAACAATGGATTTCAAAAAACCGGCAGATGCTCCTGCGTGGTGCAGGCAGCCTGCTGGCGATTGGCTTGTTGGTATACCTGATTGCTGGTCGGTGGGGTGAGATTGCAGTGGTCGGTCAGCCAGATTCCACTCTGGCGGTTTTTACTTGCCACAGTTGCTGGTTTTTGTCTCCCGTTTTTTTGTTATCGGACGCTGGCATGTCCTGCTTCGCTCAGCGGATGTGGATATTCCATTCTCTCGATCTACCGCGCTTACGTTTACCGGTTTGTTCGCAGCCAATTTTCTTCCGACCACCATCGGGGGAGATGTGGTGCGTTTCGCCGGGGCTGTCGAGATGGGTTACAGCAGTACGCTCATCCTTGCCTCTCTGGTTGCCGACCGGTTGATAGGGATGGCGGGTATGGCGATGGTGCTGCCATTTGGTTTGGCTGCTTTCTGGTCCTCGATGACGGGCAGGACGGCACAGGCAATTTCCCTGTCTGCGCTATGGGCAAAAGGCAGGGATTTCGTAAAGAAAACCTTACAGGCGCTTTCGGTCTGGTTGAGGAAACCCGTATCGTTGCTCGGCGCGCTGGGTATGACCTGGGGTCATATGCTGTGTACCTTTGCTTCGGCCTCGGTCCTGCTGACCGGATTGAATGATCCAGTCCCGTTTTGGACGATTGCCGGTCTTTGGAGCATTTCCTACTTTGTAACCCTGGTTCCAATTTCAATCAACGGCTATGGCGTTCAGGAATTATCGCTGACTTACCTTTTTGCTGAAGTGGCTGGAACCAGTGTGGCGAATGCGCTTACATTCGCGGTACTGGTGCGTGTGACTACAATGATTGCCAGCCTGCCGGGAGCGTATTATCTGCCGTCCATTTTGACAGCGATCGATAAGGCGAAAACAGCCTCACCCTCTTCGCCGTCGGGAGAAAATGAGGGGATTGAAGGCAATTCGTAGCATGAAGTCATCCAAAACATTCTGGCAAACCTTTTTCATCTTTGGCTTATTTCTGTCCCTGCTGGCTTTCTACCAGACCATCCAGCAAGGGAATGCCATGGGCATTGCCATCCTCCGTTCCAAGTGGGTCTTCCTGCTCGGGTTATACTTGCTCGTTGCGGCAGGATGCGGATTTGCCCTTGCGCAGCTGCGCGGTGAACGTGAGCCAGCGCATCCTCTCGCGCTTGGAGGTGGAGTCTCGCGCTGGAATTGTGTGGCGGGCTTGTGGGTCCGCTGACTCTTATTGCCAGCTTGGGGCTATTCCTCCTGATCAAGTACCGGCTGCTGGGTGGTTTTATTCCTCAAGCGGGTCCCTCCCTTTGGATTTTATGGTGGCTGACCCTGGGTGCGACCGCAGCTCTTAAAACAGGTTATCGCGGGAGTTGGGCGGGACTCTTTGCGTTGGCATTTCTTTTGCAAGGCGTTGCCCTGTCTGTCATTTCCTATTTGCCATCCATCTCTACCTATCCTTTTTCACTGGGATGGTCGGAGGCGAGCCGGTATTACTATGCGTCGCTGGTGTTTGCGGAGAGGATTTATGGTGAGCGGGTACCGTTGTCGATACTGCACCCCACGCGTTATTTCCTGCAATCAATCCCATTTTTGGTGGATGGATTGCCGATCTGGGTGCACCGCCTGTGGCAGGTTCTGTTATGGTTGGGCATGACAGCAGTGACGGGCATCCTGTTCGTGCGACGTCTGCGCCCTGCCAGCCGGTTCCTGGCCGTGCTGGTGGTGATGTGGTTCTTCCTGTACCTGTTGCAGGGGGCGGTGTACTACCACCTTCAGGTCATGATCTGGATCATCCTGCTGGGGGTTTCGGCGCGGCATCCCTGGCGGTCGCTGGCGGCGGTGATACTGGCCTCGATCTGGGCAGGGATGAGCCGGGTCAACTGGTTCCCCATGCCTGCCATGTTGGCGATTGGGTTATATCTGCTTGAAGAGCCGGTGAGCAGCTATCGGAATTTCTGGCGCTACATGCTTAAACCGGCGCTGTGGCTGGCGGTGGGGCTCTTGACCGCTGTCGCCTCTCAAAGCCTGTACATCTATTGGTCGGGTAATCGGGATAACCTGTCGGCGTTTGGCTCGAGTTTCACCTCTGATTTGATTTGGGAACGGTTGTGGGCTAATCCCACTTTTCCCTTAGGGGTTGTGCCGGGGATATTAATTGTCTCGGCACCGATACTTGTCACTCATCGTCCATGCCCTGCGTGGACGACTGGCTGCCTGGCATCCCATCCGCCTCCTGGGCTTGGCAGGCATGCTGGTTGTGTTGTTCGCGGGCGGACTGGTGGTGAGCGTCAAAATAGGTGGGGGAGGCGACCTGCACAACATGGATGCCTACATGACCCTGCTGGGAATCATTGCTGGTTACCTTTTTTTTGACCGTGCTGTTCTGGATAAGCCCGCTGCCACTTACGAACCCTCGCTGCTGATTGGTTTTTTTCGCAATGCTGGTGCCGGTGGGATTCGCCATTCTTTCTAGTCGCCATTCCCAAAGCCTATTGATTTTACCCACGTTGCGCAGGATATCCAAACCATTCAGGAAGCGACATCGCAGGCTGTTGCAGATGGGGAGGAAGTGCTCTTCATCAACCAGCGCCACCTTCTGGCGGATAAAAGCATCGTTGGCATTCCTCTTGTTCCCGAGTACGAATTGGTCACCTTGAATGAGATGGCCATGTCGAACAACGAACCCTACCTAGAACAGTTTTATTCCGACCTCAGGAGCCATCGCTTTGGGGTGATCGTGGCGAGTGCTCAATTCACTGATTTTCAACCAGCGGATTATCCTTTTGCTGCCGAAAACAACACTTGGGCGTTGAGGGTGGCCCGCCCACTGGTGTGTGAATATCAGGTCAAGACAACACTTGTCGGGTGGATGGCCATCATGGTTCCGCGCGAAGAATCCGCCTGCCCCTATCCCCAGCTTTCACCGTAAACTGGCAGTACCCGTAGCCGAGTCGTAGGGTAGATGTCAATATCTTCCCCTTGACCCCCCTCTTATCAAGGTTATAATTCAGCCACTGAATTTTGGATTATGGAAACCTCAAACGAAACCTCCCGCGAGCTATCCCTGCTTGAAAACATCGAGCGCGACCCCGATGTGACCCAGCTCTCCCTGGCCACCCAGCTTGGTGTGGCCGTAGGCACGGTCAACTGGCACATCAAACGCCTGATCGACAAGGGTTACGTCAAGGTCAAGCGCGCCGAGCGCCGCAAACTGCGCTACATCATCACCCCCGAGGGCATCGCCCTGCGCGCCCGCCTGACCGTGGACTATGTCGAGCAGCAGTTCCTTCTCTACCGCAACACCCGCCAGCGCGTGAAGGAGCACGTCGAGAAAATCCGGCAGGCGGGATTTCGACCGCGTCACAATCCTCGGCGAAGGCGATGTGGCGGATATCTGCCGGCTGACCTGCCTTGAGCAAGGGTTGACCGTGGCGACCGATTCAGACGCCCCCACGCTTGAAGTGGCAGGGCTGAAGGTTCTCCTGCACCTGAAGGGAAGCTGATGTACGGGACTAATCCACCAGAACGGCATGTGCTGATCACGGGCGGCGCGGGCTACATTGGCTCGCTGCTGACCGGCGAACTGCTGCGCGAGGGATACCGCGTGACCGTGTTGGATTCGCTCCTTTTCGGCGGCGAGTCGCTGTTGGGATACCTCGCACACCCGAATTTTTATTTTGTCAAAGCCGATGTGACGGAATCCCGTGGGGTGCGCGATTCTCTGCCTCGCGACTGGCAGAAACCCCAGGCGGTGGTTCACCTGGCAGCCATCGTGGGATTCCCGGCCTGCCAGGCGGTCGGCAAACAGGCGGCTTGGCGGTACAACGTCGAGGCGACAAAACAAGTTTATGAACAGGCGGCAGGTTGGGGGGCGGAGCGATTCGTGTTCGCGTCCACTTACAGCAACTACGGCCTCTCTGAAAACGGACAGCCCGTTTCTGAAGAATCGACTTTGAATCCTCAGTCGTTGTATGCCGAAAACGAAGGTGGCAGCGGAAGAATATCTGATGAAACAGACATCCTCCGTGCCGGTAGTTTTTAGGCTGGCGACGCTGTATGGCATTTCGCCGCGTACGCGCTTTGATTTAATTATCAACCAATTTGTACTGGAAGCCTTCACCCGGCGCGAATTGATCATCTACCAGCGGGGCTATTCACGATCATTCGTGCATGTGCTCGATACGGTGCGTGGACTGATGCTTGGCCTGACTGTGCCTGAGGACAAGATACGCGGGCAGATTTTTAATCTCGGAACCGAGACAGGCAATTACACCAAGGACGAGATCGTCGGCTTGGTGATCAAACGCCTGCCGGAGACGGTGGTTGAATATAAAGACCTGACCTTCGGCGGCGATATGCGCGATATCACCGTGTCCTTCGAAAAGATCAGGCGCGAATTGGAATTCAAAGCCGAGTTGACCGTGGATGACGGTGTCCGTGAACTGGTGAATGCCCTTCGATCGGGTCTGATACGCGACCCGCAGGACGTGCGCTATCGAAATGCACAGTTTATTGTTCAATGATTATTTGGGAGATGAACAAATGACTGATAGTTTTTGGAAAGATAAAAAAGTGGTGGTGACAGGCGGGGCGGGGTTCCTCGGCTCATTTGTTATCGCCAAGCTAAAGGAACACGGCGCGACGGATATCTACATCCCGACCATCGAAGAATATGATCTGACGAATCGTGAGGACATCCGGCGGTTGTATGACCTGACCCTCGCCAATGGATTTAACGCCTCCAAACTGGTCATCATCCATCTCGCCGCGCACGTGGGCGGGATCGGCGCCAATCGCGAGCACCCTGCCGAGTTCTTCTACGACAACCTGGTGATGGGCGTGGAGTTGATGCACCAGGCCTGGCAGCGCGGCGTGGGCAAGTTCGTCGCTATCGGCACGGTGTGCGCCTACCCCAAGTTCACGCCAGTGCCGTTCAAGGAAGAGGACCTTTGGATCGGGTACCCTGAGGAAACCAACGCGCCGTATGGATTGGCGAAGAAGATGCTTCTGGTCCAGGCGCAAGCCTACCGCCAGCAGTACGGTTTCAACGCCATTTATCTCCTGCCGGTTAACCTGTACGGCCCGCGCGACAACTTCAACCCGGTCTCCTCGCACGTCATCCCGGCGCTGATCCGCAAGGCGGTGGAGGCGCAGGAGAAGGGGCAGAAGGAAATGGTCGTGTGGGGCGACGGCTCTCCGACGCGCGAATTCCTTTATGTCGAGGACGCTGCCGACGGCATTGTCACCGCTGCGGAGAAATTCAACGGCGCCGAGCCGGTCAACCTGGGCTCGGGCTACGAGATCTCCATCAAGGATTTGTCCGAGATGGTCTGCCGCATGGCAGGCTTCCAGGGAAAGCTCATCTGGGATACGACCAAGCCCAACGGCCAACCCCGCCGCGGACTGGACGTCAGCCGCGCCAAGGAATATTTCGGCTGGAGCGCACAGATGCCTTTCGAGGAAGGCTTGCGCCGGACGATCGAGTGGTTCAAGGAAAATCGGGAAAAGATTCGCTAGACAATGTCTACAGAAATTACCAAGCACGAGCCAATGACGGTTCACATCAAACCCACGCGCGGTTGGGCTTCGCTCAACCTGCGCGACCTGTGGACCTACCGCGAGCTGATCTACTTCATGATCTGGCGCGATTTGAAGGTGCGCTACAAGCAGACCGTGTTGGGCGTCACTTGGGCCGTCCTTCAGCCGTTCCTGCAAATGGTAGTCTTCAGCATTTTCTTCGGCGAACTGGCAGGCATGCCCACGGACAACGGGATCCCCTACCCGATATTTGCCTATGCCGCGCTGCTGCCTTTCACGCTGTTTACCAAGGCACTGAATGATGCCAGCCGGTCGCTGGTCGGGCACCAGAACATGGTGACAAAGATTTACTTCCCGCGCCTGATCCTTCCTATCTCGTCGGTGCTGGGCGGCATCGTGGACTTTGCCCTGGCATTCATCGTGCTCATCGGGTTGATGATCTATTACTCGGTGACCGGTGGCTTTCAGTTCATTCTCAATGCTGCCTGGCTTTGGCTGCCATTCTTCATCGTTTTGGCTCTGGTGACTGCGCTGGGGGTGGCCTTGTGGCTGTCAGCGCTCTATGTCCAATACCGTGACGTGGGCTATATTCTTCCCTTCCTGGCGGAGTTTTGGAAGTTTGTGTCACCTGTGGTGTACTCCTCCACCATGATCCCTGAACAGTGGCAGATGCTTTACTCGATCAATCCCATGGTGGGCGTGATCAACGGTTTCCGCTGGGCCCTGCTTGGCGCTCCCTCTCCGATCGGGATGGGACTGTTGGTCTCGACCGTTGTCGCGATTTTGTTGCTAGCCACAGGTTGGGTGTATTTCCGCCGCATGGAACGCACCTTTGCGGATTTGATATAGCCATGACCGCCATCATCCGTGTTGAACACCTGAGCAAACGTTACCGCATCGGGCTTGCGCCGCAAAACTATCGCACGCTGAGCGAGAATATCACCCATGCCATGAGCGCGCCCATTCGGGCGATCCGCCGGGTGCAGACTCCCGCCCCGGATGCGCTGGACACCATTTATGCGCTCAACGATGTCTCCTTCGATGTCCAGCAGGGACAGGTGCTGGGTATCATCGGGCGCAACGGCGCCGGCAAGAGCACCCTGCTCAAGATTCTCTCCCGCATCACCGAGCCCACCGAAGGCGAGATCTGGATCAATGGCCGCGTCGGGTCGCTGCTGGAGGTGGGCACCGGCTTCCACCCCGAGCTGACCGGGCGCGAGAATATCTTCCTGAACGGCGCCATCCTCGGCATGAAGCGCGGCGAGATTGCCTCCAAATTCGATGAGATCGTCGAGTTCTCCGAGGTTGGGCAGTTCATCGACACGCCGGTCAAGCGCTACTCCTCCGGCATGTACCTGCGGCTGGCGTTCGCCGTCGCGGCACACCTCGAGCCGGAGATTCTGGTCGTGGACGAGGTCCTGGCCGTCGGCGATGCGGAGTTCCAGCGCAAATGCCTCGGCAAGATGAGCGACGTGGCCCAGCAGGGGCGCACGGTGCTGTTCGTCAGCCACAATATGTCAGCCATCCTGCGGCTGACGCAAGAATCCATCGTGATCCAGAAGGGACAGCTGGTCAAGCGCGCGCCTTCCGCCGAGGCAGTGGATTTCTATCTCTCCGCCGGCCACTCCAGCGACGGGGAACGCACCTGGGGTTCGGACGAGATTCCGCTGGATGCTGCGCCGTTCAAGCCGGTGGCGCTCAGGATTCGTAATCCAAATGGGAAGGTTGTCGAGACGGTCCGCTCCACCGACCCGATTGTCGTCGAATTTGAGTACGAACTCACCTCACCGGTCACCGGCCTGCGCGTGGGCATCTACCTGAACACGGCGCGCGGTGAGGCAGTCTTCACCACCTTCGATACCGACGACCCCTCCATGTTCGACCGCTTCACCAATCGACAACCCGGCCGTTACGTCAGCCGCTGCATCATCCCGCCTGACACGCTCAACAGCGGGCGCTACTCGCTCAACGTCAACGCCAGCTCATACCGCATCCGCCGCTACTTTGCCGAAGAGCAGGCATTGGAATTCAACGTGGACATCACCGGCGCTCCCGGCATGCACTGGCCTGAGCCGCGCCCCGGCGTGACGCGTCCGCGATTGGAATGGAAAATTGAGACTCTCTGATGCCCGCTAAAACCGCCCTCAAGAATGTGGTTGCCGGTTCGCCTCTCGCCATGGAGGCTTACTGGCTTTTCAATCCCACCGGGCACAAGGGTCTTGGGCGCTACAACCTCTCCCGTCTCACCGATGCGCTGCCTGCCGCGGTCAAGCAGGCGCGTCCCTTTGCCGCGAAGGCGCCGCAGGGCAAGGACGTTTTCATCTTTGCCACGCTGCATTACTGGATCGAACAGGCGGCCATTATCGGCGTCACCCTGGCGGGTCTTGGGCACCGCGTCACGCTGGCTTACCTTCCCTACGGCGACTGGCGCAAGGAGGTCACGCCCTTCGACCTGCGCCGGCATGCCCTCTACACCCGCGACCATCTCAAGCCGGCCGAGAGCCTGATCAAGATGGTCAATCTTCTCGACATTGCCCACGGTGAGCTTCCTCAAACTCTACAGGAGGATATCCGGCTGGTGACGGAATACGACACGATGTACACGGACCAGGTCGAGGAGGTGGATGCCTCGTCTGCGATTTACCGGCTCCGGCTCGCCCGCAACCTGTCTGCTGCGGAATCGGCATTGTCTTACCTGAAGCAGCACCGCCCGGACGTGGCGCTCATCCCCAATGGGACCATTCTCGAGCTGGGCGCGGTCTACCGCGTGGCGAAGCATCTGGGAATCCCGGTGACCACTTACGAGTTCAACGATCAGCGCGAGCAGATCTGGCTCGCCCAGAACGATGAGATCATGCGCCAGAACACCGACCAGCTTTGGGCGGACCTGGGCTCCAGGCCGTTGACTGAGTCTCAGAATGAACGCATCCGCAAATTCGAGTCGGCTCGCATGGGTGCGCGGCTTGAGGGCAAGGCCGCCCGTCTCTGGCAGGACGTGCCTGCTCAGGGTGGCGAGTCGATCCGTGCCCAGTTAGGCCTGGACTCGCGTCCGGTGGTTCTGCTGGCGACCAATGTGCTGGGTGACAGCCTGACGCTGGGGCGAAATGTGTTCAGCCGCAGCATGGCGGAGTGGATCACGCGCACGGTGCAGTACTTTGCTGATCGAAAGGATGCGCAACTGGTCATCCGCGTGCACCCCGGCGAGCGTCTGACGCACGGTCCCTCGATGGTGGACGTGGTCAAGGCAGCCGTGCCTGAACAGCCGGAGAACATCCATGTCATCGGGCCGCTGGACAAGATCAATACCTATGATCTGATGGAGTTCACCAGCCTGGGGCTCGTGTTCACCACCACCACCGGATTGGAAATGAGCCTGAACGGCATCCCGGTCATCGCCTGCGGTAACACGCATTACCGGAACCGCGGATTCACGCTTGACCCGAAAAGTTACGACGATTATTTCGATACCTTGAATCGCGTTCTTTCGGATGTCGGCAACGTTCAACTGACCGACGCACAAGTGGAACTGGCCTGGCGTTACGCATATTATTTTTTCTACGAGTATCCCCGTCCCTTCCCCTGGCGGCTGATCTCGTTCTGGGACGACATCAAGACCTGGCCGGTGGGAAGAGTGCTTGGCACCGAGGGTGCTGATTTTGCGGGAACTTTCGCACAGATGACAGGTGCTCCCTTGCGGTGGAAATGAAACATGGCTGAAAACACCAAGCAGCAGGTGCGTGAATTTTATGACCAGATCGGCTGGTCTCAGGTCGGCGACGGACTGTACCAGAACGCCCGTTACGAGGATCTGCGTCCTGTGGCGCAGGATTATATCCACAAGTGCCATCTGCGAGTCAACCGCCACCTCGACCCCCAGGGCAGATTGTTCCTCGATGCCGGCTCCGGTCCTGTGCAGTGGAAGGAATACCTGACCTATTCCGAGCATTATGCCTACCGCGTCTGCGGCGACCTCTCGATCACGGCGCTGAAGGAAGCCCGCCAGCGACTCGGCGATAAGGGGTTGTACGTGGTCATGGACATTGCCCGCCTGCCCTTCAAGGCAGATGCTTTCGATGGGCTGGTCTCGATGCATACCATCCACCACCTGCCTGCGCAGGACCATAAAAAGGCGTATGCGGAACTCGTCCGCGTGCTGATGCCCGGGCGCCGCGCCGTGGTGGTCAACGGCTGGAGCAATCCACCGCTGATGCGCATCGCCGACCGCCTGGCGAACTTGTTCAAGCGACAAGCTAGGAATGATTCATCAAAATCAACGCCTGCGCAGATGAAGGTTGAAGAGCCGACCGGCACGTTCGTCCACAAATCCAACGCCGGCTGGCTGCGTGAACAGCTCAGGGATGTCACGCCCATCAAGATTTATTGCTGGCGCAGCGTCAGCACCAAGTTCACGCGGACATATATCCGCGAAAAGGCCGGCGGCAAATTAATCTTACGCTTGATTTACTGGCTGGAGAATCTGTTCCCGCGTTTCTTTGGCGAGAATGGGCAGTATCCGATTGTAGCAATTATGAAAACCACAAAGGACACAGAGTAACATGAAGGAATTTCTTGAAGGCTTTTCCTTTGTGACCCTTCGTGCCCGCCTGCCCCACGTTCTTCGTGGGGTCGTGGTAGGAATTTATAAGGAGTACTCATGAATTGGAAAGATAAAGTCGTCCTCATCACCGGCGGGACCGGGTCCTTCGGCAAGAAGTTCACTGAAATAATGCTGAAGGAGTACCAGCCCAAGAAGATCATCATCTTCAGCCGCGACGAACTCAAGCAGCACGAGATGCGCGTGCGCGGGTTCGACCACCCCTCGCTGCGCTATTTCATCGGCGACGTCCGCGACCGCGAGCGCCTTGTGCGCGCCATGCACGGCGTGGATATCGTTGTCCATGCGGCTGCGCTGAAACAGGTACCGGCCTGCGAGTACAACCCGATGGAGGCCATCAAGACCAACATCATGGGCACGGCCAACGTGGTGGAGGCGGCCCTCGATGCGGGTGTGAAGAAAGTGCTGGTCCTCAGTACCGATAAGGCCGTCAGCCCGGCCAATCTCTACGGCGGCACCAAGCTCGTCGCGGAAAAACTGGCCATCCAATCCAATGCCTATGCTGCCGGCAGCGCCACGCGCTATTCGTGCGTCCGCTATGGCAACGTGGTCGGTTCGCGCGGCTCGATCGTGCCGTTGTTCCTCAAGCAGCGCGACAGCGGGAAGATCACCGTCACCGACGAGCGTATGACCCGCTTCTGGCTCTCGCTCGAGCAGGGCGTGCACTTCGTCATCAGCTGCATCGAACAAATGGAAGGCGGCGAAGTCTTCGTGCCGAAAATCCCCAGCACAAAGGTGGTGGATCTGGCGAAGGCCATCGCTCCTAAAGCCAAAATCGAGATCATCGGCATCCGCCCAGGCGAAAAACTGCACGAGGACCTGCTCTCCGACGACGAGGCCCGCCACACTGTCGAACTGGAGCACATGTACGTGGTCCAGCCCGCCGAAGCCATCTGGTTCGGCTACTCTTGGAAGGACAAAGGCAAACCCCTGCCCGAGGGCTTCTCGTACACCAGCGACAACAACTCGCAGTGGTTGGACGTGGAAGGCATCAAGAAATATATCGCGCCGTTTGAAGCAGGCGTTCGCGAACGGGATGCTGGAAGGGTAGATGAAAATTCTGGTGACCGGTGCGAGCGGTTTACTTGGTCTCAACCTCTCCCTGATGGGGATGGAGGCTCATACCATCGTGGGCGTGGACCGGTCCAGGCTGGCGGGTACACCCTTTGAGCTGATCAAGGCGGACCTGCTCGACCCGGAAGTTGAGCACCAACTCCTCGACACGGTCAAGCCTGACGCAGTCATCCACACGGCAGCCTTGGCCAACCTCGAAGCCTGCGAGGAGCAGCCTGAGACCGCCCGCCTGCTCAATGCGGAACTGCCCGGCGAACTGGCGGATGCCTGCGCGAGGCGCGGAATCCGCATGATGCACATCTCCACCGATGCAGTCTTCGACGGCACCAAGGACGGAGTTTACACCGAGGAGGACACGCCCAACCCGCAGGGAGTCTACGCCAGCACCAAGCTTGATGGCGAGCGGAATGTACTTTCCGCCAATCCGAATGCGGTGGTGGTCAGGGTCAATTTCTTTGGCTGGAGCCTGAGCGGGACGCGCAGCCTGCCGGAGTTTTTTATCAACAACCTGTCGGCGGGAAAGCAGGCGCAAGGATTCACGGATGTTTTCTTCTGCCCGCTGTTCGTCGGCGACTTGGGCGAGATGCTCCTAAAGGTGCTCAAGCGAGAATTATAGTGGAATTTACCATGTCGTCGGGTCGGAATCGATTTCGAAATATGACTTTGGCGTGGCTATTGCGCATAGATTTGGGTTGGACGATAGCCTGATTCAACCAGTTTCTGTCGAGGCATCCACATTAAAGGCCAGGCGTTCCCACAACCTGAGGCTTTCTGTCCACAAGTTATCAACAGCCCTCGGTCAGCCTATTCCCGGTTTTTCCACCGGTTTGGACAAGTTTTATACACAGTACCAACAGGGTTATCCACAGAAATTGCGGAGTTATCAACAGGTCTAGCCAGTGAGGAGATATTTATGGAAATAAAAATCAACAATCACTTGATCGGACCCGGTCACCCGACCTATTTCATTGCCGACATCGCTGCCAACCATGACGGCGACCTGGAACGGGCGAAATTGTTGATTCGGCTGGCGAAGGAAGCGGGCGCGGATGCAGCCAAGTTCCAGAACTTCGACGCCCCGAAAATTGTCTCGGATTATGGTTTCAAGGCCATGAGCGGCGGGCAGGTCTCACACCAGGCGACGTGGAAGAAGTCGGTGGTGGAAGTGTACCGGTCAGCCTCCATCCCCTTCGAGTGGACGCTGACCCTGGCGGAGGAATGCAAGGAAGCCGGCATCGATTACTTCTCCTCGCCCTATGATTTCGAGGCGATCGATTTCCTTGACCAGTACGTGGAGATGTACAAGGCCGGCTCGGGCGAGATCGATTGGATAGAGGCTCTCGAGCGCATGGCTTCCAAGGGCAAGCCGTTCTTCATCGCCACCGGCGCGTCGACTATTGGCGAGGTGCAGAAGGCGGTCCATGCCATCTTGAAGATCAACAAGCAGCTGGTGCTGATGCAGTGCAATACCAACTACACGGCCAGCCCGGACAATTACGACCACCTGCATCTGAACGTGCTCAAGACCTACGCGACCATGTTCCCGGATGTGATTCTGGGACTCTCCGATCACACCCATGCGGTGGCTCCCGTGGTGGGGGCCGTAGCCTTGGGCGCGCGTGTGATCGAGCGGCACTTCACCGACAGCAACAACCGCGAAGGTCCCGACCACAAGTTTGCCATGGACCCCGACAAATGGGCGCGCATGGTCGAGGAGACCCGCTTGCTGGAACGGTCTATGGGCTCACCGGACAAATTCATTGCGGCAAACGAGGTGCAGACCGCGGTTGTCCAGCGTCGCTGCCTGCGTGCGGCGCGTGACATCAAAGCGGGCGAAACCTTCACCCGCGAAATGATCGATGTACTCCGTCCCGCCACGCCCGGCGCGATCAAGCCTGATCAGATTCAAGAGGTCATCGGCACGAAGGCGCTGGCAGATATGCCGCATGGCAAGGAACTGCGCTGGACGGATTTGGGAGCTTGACCTTACAAACCGGAATGTAAACAGCCGCGAAGGTTTTTTCGCTTTTGGTTTTCCTTTGTGTCCTTCGTGCCTTTGTAGTTCGAAATAGTTATGAGAATTATTTACTTTTCTCTCGATTACACCCCGCACGACCACCGTTTTCTGTCTGCCCTGTCGCAGACGGATCATCAGGTCTTTTATGTTCGTCTCCAGAGCGGACCGAGGCAAATGGAGGATCGTCCCGTGCCGGAAAAGATCGAGCAGGTGTTATGGCAAGGTGGGCGGGAGATTTTTCGCTGGCGGGACCTGCCAAAATATGTGAGAGGTCTAAGTAAATTGATCAACCGTATCCAGCCTGACCTGATCCATGCCGGGCCGATCCAGACCTGCGCCTTCATCGCCGTGCTGACGGGTTTCCGCCCCATCCTGACCATGTCGTGGGGCTTTGACCTGATGAAGGATGACACTCGTAACCGCTGGTGGCAATGGGTCACGCGCTACACGCTGCGCCGCTCGACCTGGTTCACCAGTGACGCTCACGTGACGCGGGATAAGGCTGCGGCTTACGGCATGAATCCCGACCGGACAGTTGTTTTCCCATGGGGTGTTGATTTATCTCATTTCACCCCGAAGGACCGGTCACTGAATGCCGATAGCTCTTTTACACTTTTCTGCAATCGCTCCTGGGAACCTAACTACGGCGTGGACGTGGTCGCCCGCGCGTTTGTCAAGGTGGCACAGCAGCGTGAGGATATTTCCTTGATGCTTTTGGGCAGCGGATCGCAGGGCGCACTCATCCGCGACATCCTGCTCAAAGGTGGCGTGATGGACCGGGTCACATTTCCCGGTTTCATTAGCAACGATAACCTGCCGCGTTTCTGCCACATGGCGGACCTGTACATCTCCGCTTCGCACGTGGATGGGTCGTCTGTCTCGCTGATGGAGGCGCTCGCGTGCGGTCTGCCGTGCGCTGTGTCTGACATCCCGGCCAATAAAGAATGGGTGACTGACGGCGTCAATGGTTGGATATTTCCTGATGGTGATGCCGATGCGCTGGCGAAGATTATCATGAATGCAACGGAGAACAGCGCTCGATTGAAGGAGATTGCCAGGAATGCTCGCAAAACTGCCGAGGAAAAAGCGGACTGGAAAAGAAATGTCGGGACACTATTGGAAGCCTATGAAAGGGCATCTCATTTTGCGAAGGGTAATTAGGTGAGACCGAGCCGTCCTCGCACCATTGCCATCATTCAAGCCCGCATGGGATCATCCCGTTTGCCGGGTAAGGTCCTGCTGGATATCGGCGGGCAGCCCATGTTGGTCCGTGTGGTTGAGCGTACAAGCCGTACCCGGCGGCTGAATGGCGTGATGGTGGCTACCACCGATGATCCGTCCGACAACCCGGTTGCAGAACTTTGCCGAGACCAAGGGTATCCCTTTTATCGAGGCAGCGTCCATGATGTGCTGGACCGCTACGTCCAGGCGGCACGCTCGCAGCGCGCGGAGGCGGTTGTGCGTATCACGGCGGATTGCCCCATCATCGACCCTGCGGTGATCGACCGTACGGTGAAGGCGTTTTATGGAAAAACGGAGCCTCAAGACGAAATTTTAAGCCATCGGGTTGCGAAATTGAACGTCAGTCCCTTTCCCGGACCTTATGATTTCGTCGCGGACCGCTTACCGCCGCCGTTTCACCGCACTTATCCCATCGGCCTCGACGTGGAGGTGTGTTCCACATCAGCTCTTGAATATGCTTGGAAACACGCGAAGGAAAAGCACCAGCGCGAACACGTCATGCCTTACCTTTATGAGACAGCCGGACAATTCAATGTGCTGTTGGTCCATCACGAGACCGACCTTGGCTCGCTACGCTGGACGGTGGATACGCCCGAGGACCTTGATCTCCTTCGCCGAATCTATGCCCACTTCGGAAACCGCGACGATTTCTCCTGGTTGGATGTGCTGAACTTGTGGCAGAAGGAACCAGAGCTGTTTGAAATCAATGCCGGCATACGGCATAAGACGCTTCGTGAATTCGACGAAAGGAGCGGCGCGGCAAGCTCATGACTTCTCCTGACCATTTTCTCCACGCCCAAGCCCTTCACGGATCCGCACATTGCGCTCATCCAGCGCAATGCCATCGGGTCGTGGACGCGTTTGCCAGAAACGGAAGTCATTCTGGTCGGTGAGGAAGCAGGTTTGGCGGAGGCGGCACGTAAGTTTGGCGTGAAGCATTTGCCGGATGTTGCCCGCAACCCGGAGGGGACGCCGTTGGTGAGCTCCATCTTCTCCCTCACGCGGGAGGCGTCCACGGCGCCGCTGCTGGTCTACGTGAATGCGGATATTTTGTTGATGCCTGATTTGGTGGAGGCAGCCCTGCAAGTGAAGGCGAAAGTAGAAAAATTTCTTATTGTCGGCCAACGCTGGGATTTGGACGCGACACAACCGCTCGATTTCTCTGATGGGTGGGTGGATCATCTCCAGAAAGATGCCCATACGCGCGGCGAGCTTCACCGCCCAATGGGCAGCGATTATTTTATCTTTCCGCGCGAGTGCTTTGTTGATATGCCTGATTTCGCCATCGGTCGTGCCGGCTGGGACAATTGGATGATTTATAAATCTCGCGAGAAAGGTTGGGCGACGGTGGATGCCACGGCTTCCATCATGATTATCCACCAGAACCATGACTACGGCCATTTACCCGGTGGCCAGCCGCATTACAAGTTGCCGGAGACTTATGAGAACATCCGTCTGGCGGGTGGGCGCGAGATGACACGCTTCACTCTCCTTGACGCAAATCGCAAGCTGGTCGACGGCCAGTTGCGGCGTTCCGGTTGGAGCGGGGAACGGTTCATCCGTTGGTTGGAGACATTTCCTTTGCTGGCGTTCAACAACTACTGGCTGTCGTCGCGTATCGCTTACGTCATCCGCCGGGTACGTATCATGCTGGGGGTGGAGAGATGAGAATCGGCCAGAACCCTGCAAAATCCTCCAAAACAGTTGCCAGGCCTGAGCGGATCACCGTCGCAGTCTTGAATTACATCCCGATTTTGGACGGTTTTTATTCCGAGATGCTGGATGTGCTCAAGATGAGTTTAACCAGCCTTGCGCGAAACCGCCGACCTGCCCTTTGACCTGCTGGTCTTCGATAATGGGAGTTGCGAAGAAGCCCTTCAGTATCTTGCCGATGAAAAACAGGCGGGGCGTATTCAACATCTGATGCTGTCTGAGAAGAATCTCGGCAAAGGCGGGGCGTGGAACATGATGCTGGCTGGAGCGCCTGGAGAGATCATCGCTTATGCCGATAACGATGTGCTGTATTATCCGGGCTGGTTGTCCAAGTCCGTTCACCTATTGGAAACCTTCCCGAACGTGGGTATGGTCACCAGCCGCCTCTTCCGCACAGACGCAGACTTGTACAGCAGCACAGTAGCCTGGGCTGAAAGCCATTCTGATGTTCAGCTCGAGCACGGCGACTTCATCCCCTGGCAAACTTTCCTCGAGTTTGACCTGAGCCTGGGTAAACCCGAAGAGGAGATTCGCAGCCGGTATGAGTCCACGCAGGATGTGCGCCTGACGTTTCGCGGACTTCAAGCCATGGCAGGCGCGTCGCATTGGCAGTTTGTAGCGCGGAAAAATGTGCTGGCACAATTCCTGCCATTCGACATGGACCGCCCGATGGGTCAGGTCAAACAGCTCGACCGCCGGATGAACGAAGCTGGTCTGCTGCGCTTGATGCCTGTCGAGCCGCTGGTGATGAACATGAGCAATTCACTGCGCGGTGTCAGCGCACCAGCGACCAAACAGGCAGGTGCAGGACGCAGAAGATTGATACTTGACCTGCCGCCGGTAAAATCGATATTATTGAAACTCTACGGGCAGATTTTCCGCTGGTACTTTGACCGGGATAAGGGATGACATGGCTTCCAGACGCGTCTTCATAACAGCCGACCATGGGCTCTCGATCGTTTATTTTCTGCAGAGTGATGTCGTTCCTACCCTGCTGGATGCCGGCGTGGAAATTGTGCTGCTTACAGATGACGACCTCGCTGAACGAATTTCCACCCGCTTTGCTAGGCCGGGTCTGATCATTGAAGGCTTGCATATCAAGCAGGCCGAGTATTATTACCGGCATGAACATCACGACACGCAGTGGTGGCTGAATTTCCTTCGCCGGGCAGGCGGTTCGCGCCGTATCAATACCGAAGCCATGGATTCCTATATTCACCAGGTTAAAGCTGAGCAGCGTTCGCCCCGGCGAAGGACGATGTATGTTCCTATGCGTGGGTTGGTGGAAGTGCTGCGCAGGTCCTCCGCTGTCCGCAAGGCACTGGTGCAGATTCAGAAGCGGTACTTTCCAGGCTTATATAGTGACCTGTTTGATCGTTACAGGCCGGATATGCTTATCGCCAACACCCCCGGCTGGCGAATGGACCGTTACATCATGCGCGAAGCAGCAGCCCGCGGCATTCCCAACACAGCTGCCATCGTGGGCTGGGACAATCCCTCCAGCTACGCCATCCCCGGCGCTCCCACCCAGCACGTCACCTGCTGGTCGGAGAAGCAAAAGGAGGAGTTGGTGCTTGGTTCGGATTGGCCGCCGGAAAAAGTGAACATCAGCGGGATTCCCACCTACGATGGGTATATCCGCCGCGAATGGCTGATTCCACGCGAGGAGTATTTTAAAAAGCATCAGCTTGACCTTGAGCGGAAACTTATAGCCTATGCTTGCAGCTTTGAGACGTTTTCACCGAACATCCAGAATATCGAGGCACTGGCGCGCATGGTGGCGAGCGACAAACTTGCAGCGCCTTCTCAGCTGTTGATCCGCCTGCATCCCAATCATTTCATGCGTGACTGGCCTTATCTCGTTTCCGAGCGAGAGAGGATATTCACCCTTGAGAAAGAGTTTTCCCATGTGCATGTGGTTGCGCCGCAATCCCTGGGGGGGACTCTGGGTTACTACTCCGGCGAGGACATGGACGAGAAATCATCTATGATGGCTTATTCCGATGTATTCGTCACCGTCTACTCGACCATGGTGGTAGAAACGGCCATTCACAGCCGGCCGGTGGTCAGCGCGTGTATAGACGCGCCCGGCCTCGGCTGGGATATCCCCGGCAAGTTTTCGCTGGCGCTCTCCGAGATCGGCAACTGGCCTACTCATCAGCGATTCCGCGAAGCCGGCGCAGGGCGCGTGGCTCTCGATGAGGCAAGTCTGTTCGAGACAGTAAACCTATACCTGCAGGATGATAAGTTGGACGACGACAAACGCCGCGCTTTCGTCGAACAGGAGATCACCTTCACGGATGGTTCCGCGGGAAAACGAACCGGAGATTATTTGTTATCCTTGCTGTAGGACAACCTATGCCGCGTACTGGAATGAACCCCTCCCGAGGTCGCAAGACCGATTACTCGCCTGCCCGAGTGACGCTGGCGGTATTGACCTACTTGCCGGATACAGTCGCCTATTACGAAAACCGGTTCGACGTCACCCGGCTGTGCCTCGAGAGCCTGATTGCCAATACGCCGGAGCCATACGACCTGCTTGTCTTCGATAACGGCTCCAGTGCGCAGATGGTGAACCATCTGCGTCGCCTGCGTGATTCCGGAGACATTGATTATTTGCTCTTGTCGGCGCAGAACATTGGTAAAATCGGCGCTCTACAGATGATCACTCGTTTCTCGCCCGGAGAGATCATTGCCTACACCGACGATGATATCTTCTTCCTGCCCGGTTGGCTCGAGACGCACCTAAAGATTATCGATACCTATCCCGGCGTGGGCATGGTCACCGGCTTCTACATCCGTCCGCACATGAGCTATGGCAACGAATCCGCGCTCAAGTTTGCCGAACAGCCTGATACCAAAGTCGAACGCGGATTGCTCATTCCAGGAGAGTGGGAGCAGCAATATATCGACAACATGGGGCGCACCTGGGAAAAATACAACGAGGAGATTGCCGACCTGCAGGATGTAGCGTTGACCTACAAGGGCGTGGAAACACTTATCTCGGCCGGGCACCACCAGTTCGTCGCGCCACGCAAGGTGTTGATAGAAGCCCTCCCTCAGGGTTGGACCGGCAATCTGATGGGGCAGATGCGTGACCTGAGATTCCACAGTGGACCGCCTGGGTTATTTGCGCCTGACCACTCGCCAGCCTGTCACCCGTTTAATCGGCAATGTTGTCAGCCCGGAGATGGCAACTGAGGCAGCGCAATATGGCATTTCGGCAACTGGCAAAACGATAAAGTCCACCCCGACTCGGCTGGCAAAGTTTTACCGTAATCCTATCATTCAGCGAATCGCCAAGAGTATTTATAACCAGGTTTATAAAATTGTTAATGTTTGAGGCTGCATGAAATTTCTTATTGCCGGACTCGGTTCGATAGGCAGACGCCATTTCCGCAACCTGCGGGCATTGGGGGAGAACGATATCGTTCTCCTGCGTTCGCATAAGGCAACGTTGTCCGATGATGAACTGGCTGGTTATCCAGTTGAAACCGATATGTTGGTAGCTCTGAAAAAGCATAAACCGGACGCTGTCATCGTCGCCAATCCCACTGCCTTGCATCTCGATGTTGCCATTCCGGCGGCCGAGGCGGGCTGTCACGTCTTGTTGGAAAAACCAATCTCCGGGTCTTTGGATCGTGTGGATCAACTTGATGCGGTAGCAAAACACTCGGGCAGTCGTATCCTGGTCGGGTTCCAGTTCCGTTTCCATCCCACCCTGAAAAAAGCATCCGAATTGATATGGTCGGGGGAATTGGGGAAAGTACTCACCTTCCATGCGCACTGGGGCGAGTACATGCCCAACTGGCATCCGTGGGAGGATTACCGTCGAACGTATGCCGCACGCGATGACCTGGGCGGCGGAGTGATCCGCACATTGACCCACCCGCTTGATTATGCTCGCTGGCTGGCTGGCGAGGTGACCGAGGTGCGAGCGCTCTCCGGGCATGTCTCACCGCTGGAGATGGACGTTGAGGATGTGGCTGAGATCGGACTGCGGTTTGCCAGCGGCGCGATCGGTGGGGTGCACATCAATTATGTGCAGCGTCCGCCTGTTCACCAGCTGGAAATAATCGGAACACAGGGCACCCTGCGTTGGGACAATGCCGACGGGGTATTGCATTTATATCGTATGCCCCAGCCTTTCGGTGAGTGGAGCGCCAATCCACTTGCACCGGTTGTGGAGCAGTTTGCACCCCCCGAGGGGTTTGAACGTAATGTGATGTTTGTAGAGCAGATGAAACATTTCATTTCAGTGGCGGACGGGGATGTGAAGCCGGTCTGCACGCTGCATGACGGCATCCGGGCTCTCGAGATGGCGATTGAGGCGAGAATGATGGGATGAAACAATAATGAAGAATAAATTAGTACTACTTTCTATTTCTATGCTCGTCCTAGCTCGCCTGGTGATCGCAATCCCAACCATTGTCCATCCAGAGAGATTTCGAGTTATAGATTCGAATCAGTACGTAGATCTTGCTGAAACATTCTTGAAAACAGGTGAGTATCATGGTACGGTTTACCCGTTTCCGGAAATCAATTTAATCAGGCCACCGGTTTATCCCTTGTTTCTGGCACTGAATATTTTCCTCTTTTCTGATGCCAAATGGGCATCTCTTGTACAGGTCTTACTGACCCTTCTTAATGCGTATGTAATTTATCGGATAGGGTTAGATCTTGGCCAAAGGAAAACGGGGGTCGCAGCAGTGTTGATTTACCTGCTCAATATCAGCGGTTCATTTGAGGCCCTTCAGATCATGACTGAAACTCTCACATCGACATGGATCCTATTGGCATTCTGGGGGTTGGTGCGACATCGCGTTGTACAAAAAAGGAGATGGTTTGTATTTTCAGGTGCCATGATTGGTATGGGAGCATTGACCCGGCCAATCCTTTTTCCGCTACTTCTTATCTGGTGTGTACTTCTTTTGATATTTGAGATATCCTGGAAACCCTCTTTCAAGTTATCCAAATCCGCTGGTGAAAATGTTCTTATTTTCCTTCTTAGTGGAATGCTTTTTATCCTGCCTTGGCAGGTGCGTAATTATCGCGTGCACGGTCAATTTACCTTATCTGATGTGAGCCGGGTGACGGTGGAAAACTATATGCTGGCTAATGTAGTGGCAGAGGTCAATGGGATCAGCCGTAATGATGCGGTGGCGTTGATCGATGCCCAACCTGATCCTTCAGCATATAGGCGCTTGCCGCCGCTGCCCAGCAGCGTCACAAACGCCTCAGCCAGCGGTCCGTAGGCACTTTCGCCGATGGTGTGCATCTTCGCTTCGACCCTGCGGAGGTCGGTGCGGACGAGATCGAGTAAGGTGGGAACTTTGGTCATGAGTCGTAACGAGTAACCAGGAACGAGTGATCAGTCATGAGAAGCATACTACACCAACTTCTCAAAACATCGCCTTGCCGTCGCCGTCGTCTGCGCACATACGTTTTCGACGGTCGTGTTGGTCAATTGCGCCATCTTCTCCGCCATCAGCGGGATGTAAGCCGGCTCGTTGCGCTGCCCCCGGTGCGGATGGGGCGCCAGGTACGGCGCATCGGTTTCAAGCATCAGCCGGTCGAGTCGGAGCTGCGGCGCCAACGCCTGCAAACTCCGAGCATTCTGGAACGTCACCGGGCCGCCCAGCCCAGCGCCAGCCCCAAATCGTAGGCCGCCTGCGCCTC
Source organism: uncultured Chloroflexia bacterium (assembly GCA_963709295.1). Taxonomy (GTDB): domain Bacteria; phylum Chloroflexota; class Anaerolineae; order Anaerolineales; family Villigracilaceae; genus JBGPQJ01. The sequence continues at coordinate 1,168,237 of CAVPVW010000008.1, forward strand.
GGCCAGGTCACCGGAAAAAGCGTGCCAGACGCCGAGCAGGGTGGCGGGCATCACACCAAAGGTGCGCAGAGCGGGAGGACAGGGATCAGGAGTCAGTGCCACGTCGCTCCCGACACTATCCTCGCTGCGCTGCGCGTTTCTCGCCGATACCCACCCCTGCAACTCCTGCAACAGGTCGGCATTGCACCGGCGTGAGGCATCACCCTGGGCGCTGCGGCTGTGCAGGATGACCGGCAGGTTCAATTCCGCAGCGAGCGCCAACTGGGCTACCAACGCCCGCCGCTGTTGGTCCGCCGCGACCTTGTTCCAGTAGTAGTCCAGCCCGATCTCGCCGATGGCGACCACCTTGGGATGGTGGGCCAGATCACGCAACTGCGCCACGGTGTCGTCATCGAAGTCGGCGCAGTCGTTCGGGTGAACGCCGACCGCTGCGTAGACGTTCGGGTAGCGTTCGGCCAGGGCCAGCACCCGGCGACACGAGTCCAGGTCAATGGCGGGGTTGACGATCAGCCCCACCCCCGCCTCGCCGGCCCGGGCGATCACCGCGTCGCGATCGGCATCGAACTGGCGGAGATCGAGATGGCAGTGGGTGTCGACCAGGGACGAAGGACGAAGGACGAAGGACGAAGCATCGCCTTTCGTCGTTGGTCTTTCGTCTTTCGTCATTCCGCCAGCCCCGCCAGCCGCAGCCCATCCTGCAGGATCGCCTGCACCTTATCCCCGTGCATCGTTTCGCAGTAGACCCGGATCAACGGCTCGGTGCCGGAGAAACGGACCAGCAGCCAGCCGCCGTCCTCCAGAATGAATTTGTAGCCATCGATGGTCACTTTATCCGTAACGCGCAAACCGCCGATGGTCTCCGGCATGATCGCATCGAGCCTGGCCTTGGCCGCGACCTTGATCGCGTTGTCCTTGACGCGCGTGTCAATCCGATCGTAGTAGTGCGGGCCGCCCACCAGCGCAAACAACATCTCCAGCAGCTCGGTCGGCTTCTTGCCGGTGCGACGCATCAGGTCGAGCAGGAATAGGTTCCCCAGGATACCGTCACGCTCAGGCACGTGGCCGCGGAACGCGTAACCGCCGCTCTCCTCGCCGCCGATCATGCCATCGTACTGCACCATGGCCGGCGCAATGTACTTGAAGCCGACGCCGGTGTTGATGACGGGCACATCGTATAGCTTCCCCAGCTTGTCGAGCATCGCGGTCGTGCTCAGGGACTTGACGATCGGCCCGCGCTCGCCGCGTATCTCCAGCAGATACATCGCCAGCAGGCCGAAAACCCGGAGCTGGTTGACGAACTGGCCATTCTCGTCGCCAAAGCCGCTGCGATCCGCGTCGCCGTCCAGGATGCAGACCGCGTCTGCGCCCAGCTCGCGCGCCTTGGCCAGGCCGGCGTCCACGTTGGGCGGGATCGGCTCGGGCCGCTTCATCTCCGGGAAGAGCGGGTTGCGATCGGCGTGATACTCGATGACTTGCGTCGCGCCGCCGGCGATAAAGCGGGAGAGATAGCCGGCGCCGTTGCCCCACATATTGTCCACCAGCACGGTGAACCCGGCCGCCTTGATCGCCTCCACGTCCACCAACGAACGGATGCGGGCATCGTAGGTCGGCACGGGGTCGTAGGCGCGGATCAGCCCAGCCTGCACCGCGGCATCGAAGTCCATACGCTGTACGTCCGCCACGGTGGCCGGAATCTGCGCCTCGATGGCCTTCAGCCCGGCGGGATCGATCGCGCCGCCGTTGGGGTCGCGCACTTTGAAGCCGTTGTCCTGGGGCGGGTTGTGGCTGGCCGTGATGTTGATCGCGCCCAACGCGTTGCGTTCGGTGACGCCAAACGAGATCACTGGTGTGGGTACGCCGCCGCCGCAGAAATGCACCGGGATGCCGTTGGCCGCCAACACCTCGGCCGCGGCCGCGGCAAAGTCCTCCGATCGGAAACGCTTGTCGCCGCCGATCACAGCGCCGCGCGCCAGTTGCCCAGGATACGTTGCCTTCAGATAGTCGGCAAAACCCTGCGCACAGCGGCGGACGTTGTCAAAGGTGTAGTCTTCCGCGATGCTGGCCCGCCAGCCGTCGGTACCGAAGATGATGTCGGACATGCGGTGTACTCCGTGATGCGCTAAGGTTTCGACTATGGGCGAGATCTACGATATCCTGCGTGAGACGTGACTCGTACTGCGTGACTGTTCTTTCCAAGCCGTTTTGAATCACGTATCACGCAGCACGTGTCACGAATCACGTCACCCCACGTGCGGCGAATGATTCCCCGTCTGTTGCAGCCCGGCCAGATCAGCATCGGTCATGATGCGGACCAACTCCTGGAAGGTCACCGAAGGTTCCCAGCCAAGCAAGCGTTTCGCCTTGCTGGGCTCGCCTACCAACAGATCCACCTCTGCTGGGCGGTAGAACTTGGGATCAACCACCACGTACTTCTCCCAATCCAGCCCCACGTGATCGAACGCGACCTGGCAGAACTCGCGCACCGAGTGGGTCTCGCCGGTCGCGACCAGGTAGTCATCGGGGTGATCCTGTTGCAGCATCAGCCACATGGCGTGGACATAGTCGGGCGCGTAACCCCAGTCGCGCCGTGCTTCCAGGTTGCCCAGGCGCAATTCGTCCTGCATCCCCAGCTTGATACGTGCCACCGCGTGGGTGATCTTGCGCGTGACAAATTCCAGGCCGCGACGCGGGCTCTCGTGGTTGAACAGGATGCCGGAGCAGGCGAAAAGATTGTAGCTTTCGCGATAATTCACCGTGATCCAGTGGCCGTAGACCTTGGCCGCGCCGTACGGGCTGCGCGGATAGAACGGCGTCGTCTCGCGCTGCGGCACTTCCTGCACCTTGCCGAACATCTCGGAGCTGGACGCCTGGTAGAAACGGATCGAGCGGTCCGCAATGCGAACAGCATCCAGGATGCGGGTGACGCCCAGCGCGGTGAACTCACCGGTGAGCACCGGTTGCGTAAAGCTCGTTGGCACGAAGCTCTGCGCGGCCAGGTTGTACACCTCTTCCGGACGATGTTCCTGGAGGAGGTTGATCAGGCTGACCTGGTCAAGCAAATCGCCCTGCACGATGGTGACACGATCCTGAAAATCACGAATCCGGTCGAAGTTGGTGGTGCTGGTGCGCCGCACCATGCCGATGACTTCGTAGCCGCGCGCTAGCAGAAACTCGGCCAGGTATGAGCCATCCTGGCCGGTGATGCCGGTGATTAAGGCTTTAGGCATTGAACGTACTCCTCACAAATGACCAGTGACTAGCGTTCAGCACGTGACCCATAGCGTTGCCTAGTCCGGGTTCGTAGTCCGTATCCCAATCACGTACGATCCCGCTGAATCCGCAACCCCAACGGCGTCGGGTCGCCCGCACCGGTACGCACCTGCTCGCGCCAGTAGTCCAGCACGTCGTGCAGGCTTTGTTCGAACGCAATCTCGGGCCGCCAGCCCGTGCATGCCCGCAGCTTCGTGCAGTCGGCCACGATGCTCGCGATGTCGACCTTGCGGACGCGGGCAGGGTCTTGAACCACCTCGATCTCGCGGCCGGAGTACCGGATCAGCGTCTCCAGCAGGGCGCGGATGGTAAACGCCTGACCGGCGCCGAGATTGTAGACCTCGCCGGGCTCGCCCTGCGTGATGGCCAGGGTATAGCCGCGTACGACATCGCGCACGTCGCTGAAATCACGCGCCACATCCAGCGCGCCCACCGTCATCTGCGGCGGACGACGACCCGCCTCGATCTCGGCGATTTGCGCCGCGAAATCGGCGGCCACGAAGCCCTGGCGCTGGCGCGGGCCGATGTGATTGAACGAACGGATGCGCACGGTCTGCACGCCGTTGCCCAGATAGTATTGCAGCCCAAGGTAGTCCTGCGCCACCTTGCTGACCGCGTACGGATTCGCCGGGCGCAAGGGCGTATCTTCATCGATCGGCAGGTCGGCCTCGGTCACCAGGCCGTATTCCTCGCCCGAGCCGATGACCAACACGCGGCTCCCCAATCCAAGCTGGACCACCGCCTCCAGGATATTGAGCTGCGACCGGATGTTGTTCTCCAGCGTGAACCAGGGATCCTGCCGGGACATCCACGAAATCGGCTGCGCCGCCAGATGAAAAATATAGTCAGGCCGGCTCTCCTCAACAATGAAGCGGACGACTTCCAGGCGCGAGAGTTCCGCCGGATAGAGCTTCAGCCGATCCTGGATATGGACAATGTTGTCAACCTTGCCGTAGACCGTGCCGGACACCTGCCAGTCGGTGTGCGCCAACAGGTATTCGGCCAGATGGCTGCCGACAAAGCCGGAGATGCCGGTGATGAGTGCGCGCAAAGATGCCTCATGTACTGCGTATTGCGTCCCCAACAGCTAGGGGATTGCGTATTGCGTGAAGATTATAGCGCAGGATGACGGCGAGGGCAAAGAGTCGGCTGGTTTGTGTTGATTCTGTCGAAAACCGTTTGGGTGTATAATGAAGTGGATCATCAGGAGGCGAGGCATGAAAGTTCAAGAGGTCGGATTGTCATGGACTGTATCGAGCCGGTGGAAGCCGCACGATCCCCGCCACGGTGGCAGATCAGGCACTAGAGCAATTGCTGCGCTCGCCGCGCTTGCCGGAGGCGATGCGCCGCCTGCAGGCCGCCACCGCATGCCGAGGCGAAGAAGCGCCGCTATTTCTACGATGTCGTCACCGAGCAGCAGAAGGCCGAGTTCATCAACGGAGAGATCATCGTGCATTCACCTGTCAAACTACGCCACGCAGTCGCCAGCGATCGTCCTGATCGACGCTCCTGAAAGTATTTGTCCAGAAGCACGAGTTGGGTATCACTTTTCACGAGAAGATCTTGATTGTGCTCAATCGCAACGACTACGAGCCGGACATCTGTTTTTTCTCCGGAGAAGGCCGGCGCCTTCACACCTAGCGCAGAGCAAATTCCCCGCGCCTGACCTGATCGTGGAAGTGCTCTCCGAATCCACCGAGGCGAACGATCGCGGGATCAAGTTCGAAGATTACGCGGCACACGGCGTGGTCGAGTACTGGATCGTAGACCCGATGGCAGGAGACCATCGAGCAGTATCTCCTGCAGGAAGGCGTCTACCGGCTGGCGGTCAAGGTGAAGACAGGGACCATCGCCAGCGCGGTCGTGACGGGCTTCGAGATCCCCGTGCGGGCGGTCTTCGATGGTGCGGAACAGCTCGCCGCGTTGCAAGCGATTCTGGCCCGTGTGAAGCGGGAACCCGAGTCTGCCCTCCCTGCATCAAAGAACCGCGGGCATCAAGCCTCGCGGTTCTCTAATTGTGCGCGTAAAGAGCGCATGCGCGGCAATCTCACGCATCACGTACGTCACGTTTCACGTTCTACGCCAACCCCGCCGCCTTCTTCAACGCCGCCACCTTGTCCAACTTCTCCCACGGCGCGTCGATGTCGGTGCGGCCGAAGTGGCCGTAGGCCGCGGTCGCCTTGTAGATCGGCCGGCGCAGGTTCAGGTCGCGGATGATCGCGGCCGGGCGCAGGTCGAAGTTGTCGTGGATGAGCTGCACGATGCGCTCGTCGCTGATCTTGCCGGTCCCGAACGACTCGACGGCGATGCTCACCGGGTGGGCCACGCCGATCGCGTAGCTGACCTGGATCTCCAAGCGGTCCGCGGCGCCGGCGGCCACCAGGTTCTTGGCCACGTAGCGCATCATGTAGGACGCGGAGCGGTCCACCTTCGTCGGGTCTTTGCCCGAGAAGCAGCCGCCGCCGTGGCGGGCGACGCCGCCGTAGGTGTCCACGATGATCTTGCGCCCGGTCAGGCCGGTGTCGCCGGCAGGGCCGCCGACCACGAAGCGGCCGGTCGGGTTGACGTAGATCTTGGTGGCCGCATCCAGATAGCCGTTGGGCACGACGTACTTGATCACCCGGTCGATCATGTCCATCTCGATCTTGGCATGATCCACATCGGGGCTGTGCTGCGTCGAGATGACGATCGCATCCACGCGTGCGGGCTTGCCGTTGTGGTACTCGACCGTGACCTGGCTCTTGCCGTCGGGCCGCAGGTAGGGCAGGGTGCCGTCCTTGCGCACGGCTGCGAGACGCCGGCAGAGCTTGTGCGCCAGGTCGATCGACAGCGGCATGTAGCTCTCGGTCTCGTTGCACGCAAAGCCGAACATCATGCCCTGGTCGCCCGCGCCGGTCGCCTCGATCAGCGCATCGGCCGCCTCGCCGTGCTTGGTCTCCCAGTTCTGATCGACGCCGAGCGCGATGTCGGGGCTTTGCTCTTTGATGCTCACCATCACGCCGCAGGTGTCGGCATCGAAACCGTACTTGGCGCGGGTGTAGCCGATCTCGCGCACGGTGTCGCGCACGACGGACGGGATGTCCACGTACGTCTTGGTCGTGATCTCGCCCATCACGACGACCATGCCGGTCGTCGCAAAGGTCTCGCACGCCACGCGGGCGTTCGGGTCGTCCTTGATGATCGAATCCAAGACGGCATCCGAGATCTGGTCGCACATCTTGTCGGGATGCCCCTCGGTCACCGATTCCGAAGTGAAGAAGAACTTCGGGGAAGAGGCGAAGGTGGTGGTCATGGTAGACTCCTGTTGGTACATTGGTTCAATTGGTAGATTGGTGAACAGGTAGACTGGTAGACTGGTAGACTGGTAGACTGGGAGGCAGATCGGAACTCTCCAAGTCTACCAATTTATCAGTTTGCCAATCTACCAGCCTCACGTCCCCATCCGCCACTCGTTCAAATACGCTTCCTGCTCGGGCGTCAGGGTGTCGATCTTCACGCCCATCGCGGCGAGCTTGAGGAGGGCGATGTTCTTGTCGATCTCCTCCGGCACGCTGTAGACGGTGTGCTTCAGGCTGGCATGATTCTTGACCATGTATTCGGCGGCCAGCGCCTGGTTGGCGAAGCTCATGTCCATGACCGCGCTGGGATGCCCCTCGGCGGCGGCCAGGTTGACCAGCCGGCCTTCGCCCGCCAGGTAGAGGCGGCGGCCGTCGGCCAGGATGTACTCGTCCAGGAACTCGCGCACGCGACGCACCTCGACCGACATCTTCTCCAGCTCGGGGATGTTGATCTCGACGTTGAAGTGGCCGGAGTTGGCCATGATCGCGCCGCTCTTCATCGCGGCGAAGTGATGCTTGTCGAGCACGTTGATGTCGCCGGTGGAGGTGATGAAGATATCGCCGATCGCGGCAGCGTCAGCCATCGGCATCACGCGGAAGCCGTCCATGACCGCTTCCAGCGCCTTCATCGGGTCGATCTCGGTGACGATCACGTTGCCGCCCAGCCCATCGGCCCGGCTGGCGATGCCGCGGCTGCACCAGCCGTAGCCGGCCACCACGATCGTCTTGCCCGCGATCAGCACGTTGGTGGCGCGGATCACGCCGTCGAGCGTGCTCTGGCCGGTGCCGTAGCGGTTGTCGAACAGGTGCTTGGTCAGCGCGTCGTTGACCGCGACGACCGGGAACATCAGCTCGCCGTCGTGCGCCATCGCGCGCAGGCGGATGACGCCGGTGGTGGTCTCCTCGGTGCCGCCCAGGATGCCGTCCAGCAGCTCGCGGCGCTCCTTGTGGATCGTGCTCACCAGATCGGCGCCGTCATCCATCGTGATGTGCGGCTTGAAGTCGAGCGCGGCCTTGATGTGCTGGTAGTAGGTCGCGTTGTCCTCGCCCTTGATCGCGTAGACCGGCATCTCGTAGTGCGCCACCAGGGTCGCGGCGACGTCGTCCTGCGTCGAAAGCGGGTTGGACGCGGTCAGCACCACGTCGGCGCCGCCGGCCTGCAGCACGCGCATCAGGTTGGCCGTCTCCGCGGTGACATGGAGACAGGCCGACATGCGGATGCCCTTCAGCGGCTGCTCCTTCGCGAAGCGCGCCTCGATCAGATCCAGCACCGGCATTTCACGCGCGGCCCACTGCATGCGGAATCGGCCCTTCTCGGCCAGACGGATGTCTTTGATGTCGTAGTTAGTGCTCACGTAGTTGGTTACTCCTTGTAGATTGGTAAATTGGTAGATTGGTAAATTGGTAGACAGGTAACTTAGTGGATTGGTGAAGTGGCGACGCAACGCTCTGGAGAAAGGCGAGACCAATCTACCAATCTACTAATTACCCGTCTACCAAATCTTCAAGCTCCGGCGCGTCCCCAAAATTCTCCCGATACCGCGCCGCGAACTCCGCCACCGTGTAGTGGTGGTTCATCGTGCCGACGTGCTCCAGGCAATAGGTCGCGGCCAGGGCGCCGATGCGGCCGGTCACCTCCCACGGATAGCCGCGCACCAGGCCGGTGAGCAGGCCGCCGCGGAACGCATCGCCGACGCCGGTGGGATCGGCGATGGCCGTGGGCCGCGCCACGGGCACATCCACGCGGCGATCCGCGGACATCAGCGTGGCGCCATCCGCCCCGCGCGTCACCACCAGCAGCTCGACCTGCGCCAGGATGCCCGCTTCGTCCAGGCCGGTCTTCTGCTTCAGGACTTCCAGCTCGTAGTCGTTGACGGTCATGGCGTAGGCGCCGGCCATCCCGGCCAGCACCTGCGCCCCATCGAAGCGCGCAAGCTGCTGGCTGGGGTCGAAGATGAACTTGATGCCCAGCTCGCGGCACTCGGCGCAGTTGCGCAGCATCCCCTCGGGATCGTGCGGCGAGATGATGGTGTAGTCGATCTCGCTCAGGTCCAGGCCGCGATAGGTCAGATCGCGGCCGTGGCTCATCGCGCCCGCATGGAATCCGGCGATCTGGTTCTGCTCCAGGTCGGTGATGACGGTGAACGTCGCCGTGAACTCGCCGGGGTAGGCGACGACCAGCGACGTGTCGATCCCCTGCGCTTCGAGCCAGGCGCGGAAATCGCCGAAATCCTGGCCGACCGCGCCCATCAGCCGGGGCCGCTCGCCGAGCAGCGCCATGGTGTAGGCGATGTTCGGGCCGATGCCCGCCGCGGCTCATCTGCTTGTCTTCCACCAGGAAGCTGACGCTGATCTTGCCCTGCTCCGGGAGGATGTGCTCCAGGAACCGGCCGGGATATTTCATGATGTAGTCGGTTGCGATCGAACCGGTGACGATGACGGACATGGGACCTCGTGAAACGTGATGCGTGATGCGTGATGTATGTTTGCCTTGGAGGTATCTGCAGCGGATGCCAGCGTATAAACGGATGACTCTCGGAGGGGCGCAAGTCCA
>CAVPVW010000009.1:0-80684 GCA_963709295.1 uncultured Chloroflexia bacterium
ACTCCCTGATTAGTCTGGACAGAATCGCGTCCTTCGTGTAAAATGATGCGCTGCTATAGTAAGGTTTGAATTTTTGGAGGAAGAAATTGGCAAACATTAAATCTCAGATCAAACGCAATAAACAGAACGAAAAACGCCGAGTAAAGAATCGCGTCATGCGAGGTTCCGCCCGGACGGCTGTTAAGAAAGCCCAGACTCAGGTGGCCGCAGGAAACTCCGAGGAATTGAAGAAATCCGTGGCAGAGGCGATTTCCCAACTCGACAGGGCAGCACAAAAAGGCACGATCCACAAGAATAATGCGGCTCGCCGTAAAAGCCGCCTGATGAAGTCCCAGGCAGCTTCAAAAACCAAGTAGAAGTAAATGTAGGTGACTAAAGGACGAGAGTCAATCGACTCTCGTCCTTTTTTATATTTTTCTCCGTCTAGTTTTTCAAGGATATTCGTCACTCAATAAACGTGACTAACCTTGTTTGCGGTGTGGTCGTTATCGTGCTTTAATTTGTGTATACAGCACAAGCATACACCTTGAAGGGAGAGGACTATGTCCAAGACTGAGAAGAACTTAAAAGAGGCGTTCGCAGGAGAATCACAAGCAAACCGCAAGTATTTGGCATTTGCCAAAAAAGCCGACGAAGAAGGTCTTCCGCAGATTGCCAAACTGTTTCGCGCAGCCGCGCAGGCTGAAACAATCCATGCCATGAGCCATTTTAAAGCGCTGGGAGGAGTTAAATCGACCAGGGAAAATTTGATGGCAGCCATTGAAGGCGAAACCTATGAATTCGAGAACATGTACCCTGAATTCATTGCCGATGCCGAAAAAGAGGAAGCCAAAAAGGCGTTGACAAGCTTTAAGTGGGCAAACGATGTTGAAAAAGTCCATGCGGGTCTTTACAAGAAAGCCTTGGACAACATCGAAAAAGGCGGAGTCGAGGTCGACTATTTTATTTGCCCATTCTGCGGATACACCCACGAAGGTCCACTGACAGGAAAATGCCCGGTATGCGGGACGCCCGGCGAGAAATTCGAAAAAATAGCCTGATCATTTCATGCAAGAATTTGATCATCACAGGGACGGATTTCCGTCCCTGTGTGTTTATAATCAGGTCATGGCTGACGGAAAAATCATTTTCATCAATGGGACGTCGAGTTCAGGAAAGACAAGCATCCTCCGGGCGCTGCAGAATCATTTGGAAGAGCCGTACTTGGAGGCAGGGATCGACAAGTTCATCTGGATGCTGCCTGAGAGATACCTGAATCATCCGCACTGGGACGATGTACTTGGATTGGCGGAAAAAGCTGGGGAGACGGGACACGTTCTGGTCCGGGGGATGCACCACGCGATCGCTGCATTGTCAGAGTCGGGAATCAATATTTTGGCTGACCATGTACTTGTGGAGCAGTCCTGGGTTGACCATTGTGTAGAGCTTTTTTCTGAGCGGCCGGCCTACCTGATAGGTGTGCAGTGTCCATTGGAAGTTCTGGAAGAACGCGAAAAAAACCGAAAAAACCGGACATTGGGTCAGGCAAGATTGCAATTTCCTGTTATTCACAAATATACGGTTTATGACGTGGAAGTGGACACATCCGAACTAACTTCTGACCAATGTGTGCGGGCAATCCTCTCTCGAATCAAAAGACCCTCCCGAAGCATTCAAGCGCCTCAAGCGACAAATGATATAATCTTTCAGCTTTTTGGTTGATTAACCGCGAAACGAGATAACAAATGTTCCAGCATGAACAGCAGATCGTAGAAAATCAAATCCGAAAATTCTGCACCGAAAAAGAGATTCCTTTCGGCGAGATGAAGTGGTCGCCCATCCCTTTCAGCGGGGAGTGGGGAATTTCGACATCCTTTTTCCAGACGGCTGCGAATGAAGCCAAAGCGGGCCAGGGGAATATAACTCCGGTTCCGCATCGTGCGCAACAGATTGCGGAACAAGTCAGGGACTTTATCGGAAGCCTCGATGGGATCAGTCACGTCGAGGCTGTCAAAGGTTACCTCAACCTGTACTTCTCCACGCCGGTCTATGCTTCCAGGGTGGTCGAGACGGTACTATCTCAGGGAAAGGATTTCGGTCGCGGCCAGTCGAAGGGTGAACGGGTGATGGTTGAGTATGCCCAGCCGAACACGCATCATTCGTTCCATATTGGGCATTATCGCAATACGATCCTTGGAGAGTCACTGGCTCGAATTGTAGAATTTGCCGGCTTCGACACCATCCGCGCTTCATACCCCGGTGACATCGGCCTAGGGGTGATCACGGTGGTCTGGGCTTATGATCGCTTTTATCGCGGCAAGCAACCGGAGAATATCCACGAGCGCGGACAGTGGTTGCTGAACATCTATGTCGAGGCGACCAGGCTATTAGAACCTAAGAAAAACGAATCTCCCGAAGAAAAGACACAGCGTGAAGCTTATGAGGTTGAACGCCGTGAAATGTATCGAAAATGGGATTCAGGCGACCCAGAGATTCGCAAGTTGTGGCTGGAAACCCGGCAGTGGAGCCTGGAAGAGCTAAATGACATTCTAGCCCTTGTTGATGTAAAAATCGATGTTTGGTTTTTCGAGAGCGACGTCGATGAACCTTCCAAGAAGATAGTGGATGAGTTGATCGAACGCGGAATCGCCGCCGATGAACGTGCGGAGGGCGGTCCGGTTATCGTCAAGATCGACGAGAAGCTGGGCTTGAAGAAGGAAAAATACCGGACGGCAGTGATTCTGCGCTCCGATAACACCTCGCTTTACCTGACCAAGGACCTGGCATTGGCGAAAGTGAAATTTGACGAATACCATGTCGACCGGTCGATCTACGTGGTGGATAACCGTCAAAGCCTCCATTTCCAACAGGCTTTTAAAATTCTGGAGTTGTGGGGATTCAAGCAGGCTGTAAAGTGTTTCCACTTGGCTTATGGATTCGTCAGCCTGCCTGAAGGAGCCATGTCCGCCCGGCGTGGAAGAGTGATCCTGTTCAAGGATGTTTTTGACGAAGCCGAAACCCGTGCTTTGGCAGCGATGGGGGAGCGGACACCTGACATGCCCGAAGATCAGCGGAAGGTGATCGCCCGCCAGATCGGACTTGGCGCGCTGGCGTATGCCATGCTTTCTGTGGACAACAACCGGGACATCGTTTTCGACGTCAACGAAGCCCTGAACTTCGACGGTCACACGGGTCCATATATTCAAAATGCCTACGTACGCGCCAACAGCATCCTGAAAAAATCAACTGGATTGCCTGATTCAGTGAATTTCAATTATCCGCTGGGTACACACGAGACCGAATTGATCGAAAAGCTATCCAATTTCCCTTCGATGGTGGAACAGGCGGCAAATGAATATCGTCCGCTGGTCATCGCCAGCTATGTATATGAGCTGGCCAATTCATTTCACAGTTTTTATCATGCCGTACCTGTGCTTCAGGCTGAGTCTGAGGCCATACGAAATGCCCGCCTGCGGCTGGTCGCTGCCGCGCGGCAGGTCTTCGCCAATGCCCTGGCGCTTTTGTGTATCACTGCCCCGGATGTGATGTGACGTTTCGGATATATTCCATTGCGAAAACCAACAACGCCACGTTTGTTTTCAGGTCCATAAGAACAACCGGAAAAAATTGAAGACCAGTTATCAGAAATGATCTGGTCTTCTTTAATTTGACACCATCCTGCCACAAATTTATGTTATCCTCCTGACGATGTCCACCAGTATTCTTGTGGTTGATGATGAACCAGCTGTTGTGAACCTGTTGGTTTATAACCTGCAGAAAGCCCATTATCGTGTCTTGACAGCAGCCGATGGCCGGGAAGCGCTGCGTGTGGTGCGTGAATCAAAACCCGACTTGGTATTACTCGACCTGATGATCCCGGAAGTGGATGGGTTGGACGTTTGCCGTGAACTTCGAAGGGACAGCGCATTACCGATCATCATGATCACCGCCCGGGGCGAGGAAACTGACCGTGTGGTTGGGCTGGAACTGGGCGCAGATGACTATGTTTGCAAGCCTTTCAGCGTGCGCGAATTGATGGCGCGCATTAAAGCCGTTCTGCGTCGAGGCCACGCCCAGGAAGAGAAAGATCCGGGGGACATGCTGCATGGACCAGGCGGATTCGACTCTTGATGCCGTGCGCCGTACCGCCGCCGCCGGAGAAACCCCCATAGAGTTGACTCGTTTGGAATTCGACCTGCTCTATTGCCTGCTGGTTAATGCCGGGCGTGTATTGACGCGTGAGCGTTTGCTCGAGCAGGTCTGGAATTACGATTACACAGGCGATACGCGCGCCGTGGACAGTGCTGTCAAACGCCTGCGTGCCAAACTGCGTTCCGTCTCAGCCGAATTGGATGCCATTGAGGCGGTGCGTGGAGTAGGCTACCGTCTAAACAAATAACTCATGTCTGCCTCCTTGCGCTTGCGACTCTCGCTAAGCCACCTCGCTGTCCTGCTGACTGGCGTGCTCCTTGCTGGCTTACTGGCGTGGACTTCGATTGAACAGCTCTACTTGTCCAGCCAGGCTGAGAACTTGTTGGCTCAGGCACGCCTGATCGCAACCGGACTGCAGGATGCACCCCTGCCGCTCGAAGCGGTCGAACCTTATTCGCAAACTGCAAACGTTTTGCCTGGAATCCATACCCGCCTGCTTACGGAGGCAGGCGGAGTGGCGATCGGCCTTCCACTCACCGATGGAAGCCAGTCATTGCAGCTGCCTCAGGCGGAGCAGGGCGCGATTATCTCTCCGGAAGAACTGCTCTCCCGGCCGGAAATTCAGCAGGCCCTTCTCGGTGAGGCAAATTCGGCAGTGCGAAAGGTGGAGGTCGCAGGCGGCGGACGGGTGCTGTACGCAGCCGCCCCGATCTACGACTCCAACGGCAAGGTGACCGGAATTGTCTACCTGGCAACCCCGTTGCCCACAGGTGGACTCCCATTCAGGAATGTGATTCAGCTGGCAGGAGCAGTACTAGCGGCTGGAATATTGGCTGGCGGGGTGGGATTGATCCTGGCACGTAGGCTGGCTCGCCCGCTGGAGGAGTTGTCCAAAGCCGCTTCGGCAGTCGGTGGCGGGAACCTGGAGCAGCAAGCCCCGGTCAAGAGTGGGGTCACCGAATTGGACAGCCTCGGAAGGGCTTTCAATTCCATGACCACGGACCTCCAGCGTTCCAGGGAGACCAGAGAAGCTTTTCTTGCGGATGTCACGCATGAGCTGCGCACACCGCTAACGGTCATCCAGGGGACCATTGAGACGCTGGAGGACGGCGCTCTGGACGACCGGGAAGGGCGTGGTCCTCTACTGGAGGGGATGCAACGCGAATCGGCACGATTGATCAGGCTGGTAAATGATCTGCTGGTGTTGACTCGTGCGGAAGCCGGAGCGCTCCAGCTCGAAATGAAACCTGTCATCATGGCGGAATTGTTCCGCCAGCGGTGTGGACATTTGTCCGGAATGGCTGAAAAGCGCCGTGTCGAGTTACAGGTCGCAGACGAGACAGGAGATCCATCTCTGGGACAAGCGTGCGGTGATGCCGACCGACTGGCACAGGTGCTTGACAACTTGCTGGAGAATGCCGTCCGTTATTCACCGGAAGATACCATTGTAACGGTAAAGATTGGGAGGGAGGGCAAGCGGGTGCGGACCTCGGTGTCCGATCACGGACCGGGCATTCCTCCCGAGCATCTTCCGTTTGTCTTTGAACGGTTCTATCGGGTGGAATCCGCCCGGGACCGCCGATCAGGCGGAAGTGGCCTTGGACTGGCCATTGCCCGGTCACTCGTCCTGGCGCAGGGCGGTGAAATCCGGGCTTATAGCGAAATTGGAAAAGGTACGGAGATGACCTTCTGGCTGCCGGCTGCCGAACTGCCATCCGATTGACCGGGGTGTGACACGCTCCTGACAATTGAGTGGATTATGCTGGGAGAAAATTCCATTCAACAGGAGACTTCCATGAAATCAATCTCAATAAATCTAAATGCAATTCTGACTGGAGTGCTGGTCTTTCTGGTTATGACCCTCGGGCTTCCGCAGCTGGGTGTCAGGGCGGCAGAATCCACTCCCGTGGCGCAGCAGCAGGTTGCTGCCTGCGATCACAGCCGAACCGTGCAAGTCAGTGGAACGGCTGTCATCAATGTCGAGCCGGACCGGGTGCTGATCCAGCTGGGGGTCCAATCCAACGGGATCTCCCCGGCGGATGTCCAACGCCGCAACGCCGCAACGATCTCAAAGGTGAAGGCTGCCATTCAGGGAAAGGGCGTGGCCGCCAGCGACATCACCAGTGACAATTACATCATCGAACCCATCTATGAAGATTATGATTCCCTGTTCATCAAAGGTTATCGGATTTATAACGTGCTGGCGATCACCCTGCGGGATGTCAGCAAAGCCAGCGATTTAATCGCGACGGCCTTCGCGGCTGGCGCCAATCAGGTGGTGAACGTGGAATATTACACCAGCAATCTGCGCACTTATCGCGACCAGGCTCGTGACTTGGCAATGAAAGCTGCCGAGGAAAAAGCTCAAGCACTGACTGGCGCGGTTGGTTCAAAGACTGGTTGTGTACTAAATATCAGCGAGAATAGCTGGTCCTACTACAGCGGTTGGGGGTATGGCAATAATCCAACCTTATGGGCTCAAAATGTCGTCCAAAATGCCGTGTCGACTGGAGGGGAGCAGGAACTGGCTGATGAGGGACCGGTCAGCCCGGGTCATATCTCAGTCCAGGCTCAAGTTCAGGTCACCTTTGGTTTGCAGGACTGACGAAGCGCTCAACTTTCAAACCAGGCATACTAGCCGGTTAGCAGGCGTCCATTTGACTGCTGACCGGCTATAATTGGTTAGTAGGTTTACAATTTCATAATCCAAATTCTGAATGGTGACAGGCAAATGTTTATAGATAAAGCTGAAATCCTGGTGAAATCGGGCAAAGGCGGGGATGGGATGGTGCATTTCCACCGTGAGAAGTTCGTGCCTCGCGGCGGTCCTGATGGCGGAGATGGCGGCAGGGGTGGGGATGTCATCCTGGAGGTCAAGGTAACCCTCAACACTCTTGCGTCTTTCCACCATGTTTCCCGCCATGTCGCCAAGGACGGTAGCAACGGCGGAAGTAATAATAAATCCGGGAAATCTGCGCCCGATTTGGTGATTCCTGTCCCTCCCGGGACGATCATTTACGATGCGATCTCAGGTGAGTTGGTCGGTGACCTGACCAGCGCCGGTCAGAGGTTGACTCTTTGCAAGGGCGGGCGCGGTGGGCGAGGCAACCAGCATTTTGCCACCGCCAGTCGCCAGGTGCCTCGCACAGCCGAAAGGGGAGAGCCAGCCGAGGAGAAACGCCTGCGACTGGAGTTGAAACTGATCGCTGACATCGGAATCATCGGTGTTCCCAATGCGGGAAAATCCACCTTGCTCTCCGTGCTGACGAATGCCAAACCGAAAGTTGCATCATATCCATTCACGACCATTTCTCCGAACCTGGGTGTGGCATGGATTGATGATGACCATTCAGTCGTCTTGGCGGATATTCCAGGTTTAATCGAAGGCGCACATCACGGCGCTGGTCTGGGTCATGACTTCCTGCGGCACATCCAGCGGACCCGGGTGTTGATTCACCTTCTCAATGGGGAGTCTGAAGATCCCCTGGCTGATTTCAGCCAAATTAATTCTGAGCTTGCCCTGTTCGACCCGCAGCTTGCCAAAAAGCCCCAGATTGTAGCACTCAATAAAATGGACCAGCCGGAGGTGAAGGAAAACTGGCCAAAGATTGAAAAAGCAATGAAAAAGAAGAAAGTGGAAATATTGGGTATCTCTGCCATGGCACGGACAGGCGTTCGCGAACTACTGCTCCAGGCCGCTGCGAGATTGCAGGAGACGCCTGCCCTCGAAGACATTGCTCCTGAGCTGCCCGTCTATCGACCCAAAGAAGATGCCCGCGATTTCAAAGTAACCCGCCAGGGTACGAACGAATGGCGTTTGACAGGAGCTGCCATTGAGCGTGCTGCCAAAATGACCTACTGGGAACATGACGGCGCAGTGAGACGCTTCCAGAAAATCATGGAAACCCTCGGCGTTGACGAAGCGCTGCGCAAAGCAGGAGCCAAGGAAGGCGACACTGTTTACATTGGTGATTTTGAGCTGGAGTGGCAGGATTAGTGAAGGGTCAGGGAAATGCAAGCGGGGCGGCCAGACGGCCGCCCCGCTTTTTATAGTAGGTAAATGGATTGTTCGTTAAGTTTGCCCGTTCTTCTACCGCCGGTTGCGCAGGAAGGTCGGGATGTCCAGGTCGTCCGTGTTCAGCGTGGTCGGGCGGAATTCAGCGCTGCTCTGTTGCTGATGAGCAGGTGCGGAAACGCTGACCATTTCCTGCTGGCGGGCGGCAGGCATGCTGTTGACGCGCGTGTTCTCAACAGCGCGCGGGGTGGGCGTGAAGGCGCGGCGCGGAACACCGGTCCGTTCGAATCCTGTCGCGATGACCGTGATGCGGACGTCGTCGCCCATGTTCGGGTCGATGACAGCGCCGAAGATCATGTTGACATCCGGGTGTGAGGTCTCGCGGATGAGGGCTGCGGCCTGGTTGACCTCGAACAGGGTCATGGTTGGGCCGCCGGTGATGTTGAACAGCACGCCGCGAGCGCCGTCGATCGTTATATCCAGCAGCTGGCTGGAAATCGCCTGTTCAGCAGCATTGCGGGCGCGGTCTTCGCCGGAGGCCTTGCCGACTGCCATCAATGCAGCGCCGCCTTCGCTCATGATCGTGCGCACATCGGCGAAGTCGAGGTTGATCAAGCCGGGGACGGTGATCAGTTCGGAGATACCCTGGATACCCTGGCGCAGGACATCATCCGCGAGTTTGAACGCATCCTGCAGGGTGGCTTTCTTGTCCACGATCTGAAGCAGCCGGTCGTTGGGAATGACGATCAGCGTGTCGGCGTGTTCCTTCAGTTTGGCCATGCCCTGCTCAGCGGACGAGGAACGCTTGCCGCCTTCGAAGGTGAACGGGCGGGTGACGACGCCGATGGTCAGCGCGCCGACATCCTTGGCGATCTGCGCCACGATGGGAGCGCCGCCGGTTCCCGTACCGCCACCCAGGCCTGCGGTGACGAAGACCATATCCGATCCCTTGAGGACATTGTACAGATCCTCAGCGGATTCCTCGGCAGCCTTGCGGCCGACTTCCGGATTCCCGCCGGCGCCCAGTCCGCGGGTCAGCTTGTCACCGATGCGTACACGGGTGTGGGCATTCGAGAGGAGGAGGGCTTGCGCGTCTGTGTTGATCGCGACAAATTCCACCCCCTGAATTCCTTCGGCGATCATGCGATTGACCGCATTGGAACCACCGCCGCCGACACCGACGACCTTGATCCGGGCAAATGATTCTGAAGTTTTACTGGTATCCATGTGTTCCTCCTTGGTTATGATGACGTGGTAAAGTGGTGTTTCTCAAGAGACCTACGGTAACAGGCGTTTGAAAAAGGTCTTGACATTCGACCAATCCCTGCCCCCTTTCCGCCTACGCCGCGATCCCTCAGCGGGATTCAGCATTTCGTGCATGGCAGTTGCCCAATAGAGTAATCCGACGCTGGTGGAGTAAGCCGGCGAATTAAGTTTATCCGCCAGTCCCACCAGGTTCTCCGGTTGTGCCGTACGGACGGGCATTCCAAGCACCCGGCTGGCCTGGGAACGCATGCCGGGTAAAAGGCTGGAACCACCAGTCAAGATCATTCCTGCGGGAAGGAGACCATCATAACCGGAGCGTTTGATCTCCTGCAGGGCGAGCGTGAAGATTTCATCCACGCGGGCTTCAATAATGTGCGCCAAGTCATGGCGGCTGATCAAAATGGGCTGGTCCTCACCGAATGGCCGGACGGAAATGGTTTCGTCCAACCCGATCTCGGATTTGACCGCATGCCCATGCTGTTTTTTTACTTCCTCGGCCTGGGTAATGGGGAGGCGCATACCCTGGGCGATATCCTGGGTGATGTGATTCCCGCCCACCGGCAGGACCATCGTGTGCCAGACGTCCCCATCCACGTAGATGGCCAGGTCGGTCGTCCCGCCGCCCATATCACAGACGATGGAGCCCATCTGCCGCTCCGTCTCGTTGAGGACGACTTCCGCCGACGCGAGTGGATTCAACACAAACTGTGCGACTTCCACGCCGGAGGCTGCGACAGCCTGTCTCAGGTTTTCCACCGTGGTCGCGCTCGCGGTGATGATGTGTGCTTCCACTTCAAGGCGGTAGCCATGCATGCCGATCGGCTGCTTGATGCCGTCCTGACCATCGACGGTGAATCCGCGCTGGATGATGTGGATGATCTCGCGATCGTGGGGGATGGCCACGGCCCGGGCGGCGTCGACGGCGCGGTCGATATCAACCTCGTCCACCGAGTCACCGCTGATTCCCACCACACCGCGGCTGTTCACCGAAGCGACGTGGGCACCCGCCAGGCTGACAAGCGCGGAGGTGATTTCCATGCCGCTGGTTGCCTCGGCGCGTTCAATGGATTTGGCGATGGATTGAGAGGCTGCCACCAGGTCCACGATCACGCCCTTCTTGATCCCCTCGGAAGGCTCGATCCCCACCCCCAGGATGCGCAGGGCTTCTTCTTCCACCCGCGCGACCAGGGTGCAGACCTTGGTTGTACCGACATCAATTCCGACAACAATATCTTCCATAGTTCCTGCTCCAGTTACTGTCCCAGACGATAATATGGAGCGTTGGGATATTCAACGCTGACCATGGTTGGGGTGATTCCCCTTTGCGCCAGGTTATCCACGACCGTCTGGTACATGGTGACTTTCATGGGCATATCCCCAGTGGTCTTTCCGAAATATGCCTTCCATCCGCGTGAATCATTCCAGCCAAAACCGTAATCCGGTTCGTAGATCAGGGTGGTCCCTTCAGGCATGTATGGGATCATGGATTGCATCGCCTGAACCGTTTTAGCAGTCAGCAGAGGTTTCACCATTAGATTGATGTTCTCGTAATCCACATCCGACTCGAGAGGGGGAGGATCTCCAAGGGCAAGCACAGGTATCAAATTTTCCGCTGCTCCCCGTGGCGGAAAAGCAACGCCTTCGGCATCGATCCATGAAACCTTGCTGTCCTGCTGCCAGGCGATCAATGGTTGGCGTTCGATCACCCTTACGGTCACACTTCCAGGAAATCCCACACTCACTCTTACATCCTTCAGCTCGGGAAAGGCTGCCTGAAGATTGTATTTAAGTTGCTCCGGCGAAGCCTCAACCACGGATTTTCCCATAATTCCCATGACGGCATTGATATCGCCGGCTGACAGACGTTCGTTGCCGATGAGTTTCGCAGAGCCCACAACGAAGGGTTCCATGCTCCACATCATGAAAAGCAAGCCGGCGCAAATGACAGCGATAAGCCCTGATATCCACCGGTTGCCAAGATTCATCTCAAGGGTGGGGAGGCGCAAGCTGGTGGATTCCCCCAGCCCGAACGGTACCGCAACCTCCAACCTTTCGTGGGATCGTGGTCGGCTGGTAATTTTGGAGGCAGTCAGTTTTCCACCACTGGACCGGGATACTACCGCAGGTCTAGCCGAAGAACTCTGATAGACAGCCTTCCTGGCTTTGCTTGCCCGGGTTTGGGTGTCAGTGTTCTTTCGAAGCCGGAGGCGGCCCGCGCGGGAACCGTTGTTCGTATTGTCAGGTGTCATGCAGTCCTCCGGAAATGACGTACGGTATTGTCACGTTCTGCCTTGCGCTCCAGCGCCAGGTCGATCAGCCTGTCCACGAGAGAAGCGTATGGAAGTCCGCTGGCTTCCCAGAGCTTGGGATACATGCTGATCTTTGTGAAACCCGGTATGGTATTGATCTCGTTCAAGTAAATTTTTCCTGTTTCTTTTTCCATCAAGAAATCCACGCGCGCCATGCCGGCAGCATCAACGGCTGCAAAGGCTTTCACCGCCAGATCGCGGAAGGTGTGGACCTGATCTGCGGAGAGAGAAGCAGGAATGACGAGCTCTGAATTTTCAAGGACATATTTGGCATCGTAGGAATAAAAATCCGCGCCGGGAATGATTTCGCCGGGGACAGAAGCAGTCGGTTGGTTGTTGCCCAGCACTGAGACTTCAATCTCTCGAGGGTTGGGGATACCACGTTCGATTAGAACACGCCGGTCGTACTGTGCAGCGTCCATCAATCCCTCAGCCAGGTCCGAGCGTGACCGGCATTTGGTTACACCCACAGATGAGCCGAGGTTTGCTGGCTTGACAAACAATGGGTACGCACCGACCTTTTCCACTTTTTCGATCACTGCCTCCATCGCATTCTTAATTTCCGACCTGAGCACAATGATTGATTCAGGTGTTGGAATTCCATTGGACCGCATTACATCCTTGAAGAGCCCCTTGTCCATGCCGACTGACGATCCGAGTACACCAGCGCCGACGTAGGCAACGTCAGCCAACTCGAATAGACCCTGCAACGTGCCGTCTTCACCGAAAGTGCCGTGCAGGACAGGGAAATAGACATCCACATCACTCAACTTGGTAAATTTGACCGATGCCCCACTGCCTTCAAGAACGTAAACACCCTTTTCCGATGGATCAGGGGAGACGACCACGGGTGATAACCCATCTGTTTTCCCTGAAACGAGAGCGTCAAGTACATTGTCCCCTGTGAGCCAGGTCCCCTGGTGGGTAATGCCGATTTCAATCACGTTGTAGCGGCTGCGGTCAAGGACAGATAGCACGGATCGCGCGGACATGAGCGATACTTCATGTTCGCCTGAGCGCCCTCCGAAGAGGACAGCCACTGTGAGTTTGCGGTCCGTGTTACTCATTCCCATTCACCCATTAACTCGATTTCCAATTCAAGATCCACACCACCATTCTCTTTTACTGTCTTTTTAACAAGCTCAATAAGCGCTTTGACATCCGTTGCTTTTGTTTCACCTTTATTGATGAAGAAATTTCCATGCACCGGGCTAATCTCTGCATTTCCAATACGCGTGCCCTTCAATCCAGCAGCTTCGATCAGCCGACCTGCGTGATCTCCTTCAGGATTCTTGAACATCGAACCCATGCTGGCGCCCGGAGGCTGGGTCGCTTTGCGTTTTGCAGAGAACTGTTCAATCTTGGTTTGAGCTTCAACCTTGGTGCTGTTGAACAATTTGAATTCTGCAGCCAGGATGACCACCCTTCGAAGGTCTCTTTTCAGTACACTGCTGCGGTAGCCGTATTCCATTTTTTCTGCAGACCACCAGCTTCGGTTGGACTCGTCGAGGACATCTGCCCGAATAAGGTCATGAGCGACATCACTTCCGAAGGCGCCGGCGTTTCCGTACACCGCTCCTCCGACTGTACCGGGGACGTTCGCTGCCCATTCTAACCCGCCCAACCCAAATGCGGCTGCTCGATGTGCCACGCTGCTAAGCACAGCTCCTGATTCACACCACACCGCAGGCTGGTCACCGAGATTGAAGCGGACTTCCTTTGCCCGGTTGAGCACGACAATTCCTCGAATACCTTTATCGCTGACGAGCACATTTGAACCGCCGCCCAGAATAACAAAATCATTCCTGGATTCCCACAGCTTGGCAACAATGTCAGCAAGGTCGTCCGAGGTCCTCGCCTCTATGAGAAAATCAGCAGGACCGCCAATGCGCGCGGATGTATAAGGTGCAAGAGATACATCCTTATGCAGTCTTTCACCAAAGGTCGCGCGCAGGATATCCTGGGGCAGGGCGGTCAAGATCATTTCTCCTCGTTACCTGTTCGTACTAGAACCTTTCCTTCAGGTGGTCGATGATTCGGATCACAACATTCTGCTTGTCGAGTATCGGGGAAAAATCCTCCCGAAAAGCCATCTCAGACTGAGGTGAATGACCCTTCGCCTTGAGATCTGCAGATTTCTTCTTCAGGCTTGGCAGATGGGTATCGAATTCGTATTTAACTTTATGGTCATCAGACATGGTGCACCTCACGCTTTCTAAGTTGGCCGAGCACCTGGGTGCTGACCTGGTCGGCATCACCGGCGGAAAAAACAATCAAGACATCACCGGCTTGAAGGCTCTTTATAAGATAATCTATTACTTCAGAAAGAGCAGCGATAAATTTGACCGAAGATTGCTTCATCTTTTTGACCACTTCCAGGCTGGAGTAATCCTGTGCTGGCTCGCGAGATCTGTAGATCTCTGTCACGATGACTTCGTCAGCCTCGCTAAAAGCATTCGCGAACTGATCCGATAGCGTCCGGGTGCGAGTGAAGGTATGCGGCTGCCAGACAGCCCAGAGGCGCCGCTTCGCATAGCGAGCGCGCGCTCCTGAGAGTGTTGCCGCAATTTCCGTCGGGTGATGACCGTAATCGTCCACTACGGTCACTCCGTCGGCTTCGCCGCGCACCTCGAATCGCCGTCCGGTCCCCGCGAAATTACCCAGGGCTTCGGCTGCTTTGACCATCGAGAGAGCCAGCACATGAATTACTGCCATTACTGCAAGGGCGTTGCGCATATTGTGCATTCCAGGAATGCTTAGGGCGACCGGATATGCCTGGCCAGCTACCGTGGCGTCGAAGGAGAAGCCGCCTTTATTGTTCGGTTTGAAGTTCTGCGCCAACACCCAATCGCTGCTGGTCCCCAGTTTGTCAGCAGCGCCGTATAGCAAGATATTCTTTCCCATCCTGTGTGCCTCGGAAGCGATGTCCGCAGCGCCGGGTTCGTCACCACAGGCGACCAGCGTTCCATCGGCAGGGAGGAGCTTGACGAAATCCACGAACGCCGCACGGAAATCCTGCGGAGTGGGATAACAATCAGGATGGTCGTGTTCCACGTACGTCACAATTTCAACCTTTGGCTTTAGTCCAAGAAACATGCGGTCGTACTCGTCCGCTTCGATCACGAAAGTGTTACCTTTTCCTGCGCGGGCATTCACACCCAAACCGGAGATGTTGCTCCCTACGATGAAGGAGGGATCTTCTCCCATCGCTGACAATGTCCATGCCAGCATGGCTGTGGTGGTCGTTTTCCCATGTGTCCCGGCGACAGCGATGCCGGTTTTGTTCTCCATCAACTGCCCGAGGAAATCCGACCGTTTGTAGACAGGGATTCCGTTGGCAAGAGCTGCCACCACCTCGGGGTTGTCATCCGGAATGGCTGAAGAACGCACCACCCAATCCGCTCCGGCGATATTCTGGGCATTGTGCCCTTCGCGGATGTCCACGCCCAGGGATTGCAGATCAAGCGCGAACGAGGACATGACCGTGTCGGACCCCGTGACCGTATAACCGCTATCGACCAGCAGGCGGGCGATCGCGGAGAGTCCGCTTCCTCCAATTCCGATAAAATGCACGTGTGTCATATCACTCATTCAGTCTCAAGATTGTTGGAGCCCCGGTTTCATAACCCGGCTTAGAAACCGGGGCTCCTCTAAATGTCAGATGAAAACCACCAATACGAAAATGAAGGCAAGGATAACGGCGAAGTAAACCAGTGGTGCACCGAAAAGTTCCGGCGGCAGATAATTGAGCATGGCTATGGCTGCATCACCCTGTGGCGTCCCGGGGACTGGCTCCGAGATAAGGTTGGGGAAGGGGTAGCCGGCTTGTGCCATGAAGTACCAGAGCGAACCGAAAATGAACCAGGCATTCAACACACCAAGGAAGAAACCCAGCAACGAATTGGAGAGGCGCTCGCGATGTGCCTTGGGTGCCAGTCGAGGGATGTAAACGGTCTGGTAACCGAAGAAAACAAGCAGGCTCAGGATTATTGTCCTTATCCAGAAGAGCGTGCTGCTGTCTTCCGGCAGAGTGCTGACAAATGGGATGTAGCTCTCAAGCAGCGTGATCAATGCCAGCGCCAGGACCGCGCTGAAGCTGACCAGGAGTTCCTTCGCCCACCCGCGCATCGCGCCGATGATCCCGAAGAGGATGACGAACATCCAGAAGAGGAAACTTAAGGTAACCATCTTATGCTCCAGCCATTTCCATGAGCTGTGCTGCAATGGCTTGTGCAGCCTGTGGCCGGGCCAAATCTCGCATGGATTTCTTCATGGCATCCATTTTTCCCGGATTGTCCAATAGTGTGCAGATTGTCGTGTAAAGTTCATCCATTAGCCGGTTGTCTTCAAGCACCACCGCCGCGCCGCGCTGGGCAAGATAATCAGCGTTGACCCTCTGGTATCGCCAGGCATGGGGATAAGGGATTAGTATCGCAGGAAGACCAAACAAGGGGAACTCTCCCAGTGTCGACGCTCCAGCCCTAGAGACAACCAGGTCTGCTGCTGCCAAGGCAGCTCCCATCTCCTCGTGTAGATAGGGATAGGCGTGATATCTCTCGGCCTGGGTGGCTGTCAAACTGCTGCGCTGAGAAGTGACCATCGGCCAGTCGAGTTCGCCGCTGATGTGAACAATCTGTACTCTGGCCAATAAGGCGGGGAGATGCGCCAGCATTACTGTGTTGATGGAATGTGCGCCTTTGCTCCCGCCAAAAACCAGCAGGGTGGGGAGGGAGGAATTGAGACCAAGTTTGGATCTGGCTTCCTCGCGTATCCATTTTGCAAGTTCTGGGCGGGTTGGATAACCAGTCACAACAATTTTCTTCCCGGTGAAGAATGCCTTCGATACATCAGAGGTGACAGTGATCCGGTCAGCAAGGCGTGCAATGGACTTGAGAGCCATGCCCGGTTCCATATCAGGTACATAGAGCAAACTTTGCTTGAACCAACCTGCCACAGCCATCGGAAATGCCACATAGCCGCCGGTAAAGAAGAGCACGTTAGGTTTGAAATCCCTAAGGATTCTCAAGGATGCGCCTATTCCGCGAATCACCTGCAACAGGTTTCGCGGAAGCTGCTTCAAACCGACTCCATGGATGCCGGCAGCGGGAATGGCCTTGAACGGGATGCCTGTCCGTTCAATCAACCCAGCCTCGAGGCCGCCTTCACCACCGACCCACAGCGTTTCCAAGTCAGGTCTCTCCTTCAATAAAGCGTTATGAACGGCCAATGCGGGATATACCCCGCCGCCCGTTCCGCCGGCGCAAATCAGCAGTCGCACTGAATGATCTCCGTTCTTCAACATTGGTTTGAGTTTGTGTCTGCGGTTTTGCATTTCCCTGCCGGGCTATATTCATTAAAATGCCCACCGCAGCTAGAGACACGATTAAATTGGATCCGCCTGCACTGACAAAGGGAAGTGCATTCCCGGCAAAGGGGAACAATCCCACGATGACCGACATATTCATGAACGCTTCCACGCCGATCCAGATCGTCAGGCCAGCACCGATAAGTGTCCCGAGCATATCCGGCGCTTTGTAGGAAATCCGCAACCCGCGCCATATGAACATTCCAAAAAGGATGACCACGCACAAGGCTCCGAACAGACCCAATTCTTCAGCCACAACGGCAAAGATGCTGTCGGTGGGGGGGACGGGTAAACCTGTGAGCTTGGTGCGGGCTTTGCCTATCCCCACTCCGAACCAGCCTCCGTTCACGATGGCTTCGAGCGAGCGGCGAACGTGATAGGATGACTGCATCGGATCTTCAAGGCCGGACATATAGGCAGCCAGCCGTTCGCGTCCGGTTGAGCTGAACTGGACCACGATCCATCCCGTCGCAAGGGAGATAATGATCAGGAAGACGATCTGCCGAAGGTCGCCTCCTGCCAGGAAGAAAAGCAATCCGCCGAGCAGGAAGATGGTGGCAGTAGCGCTCAGGTCAGGTTGGAGATAGATCAACCCGCCGATGAACCCAAGAATGGTCGCCATGGGGATAAGCCCTAAATTGATGTCATGCAACAATTCCCGCTTTGTATACAACCAGACTGACAGGTAAAGTACGGTGACCATTTTTGCCAGTTCGGATGGCTGTATGGAGCCCTGGAAGAGGGTGCGAACAGCGCCCAGGCGAACTTCTCGAATGAAAAGAACGATGATAAGGAGGGCAACGGTGACGCCCATGATGGCGAGCAGGACTTTCTTTTCCTTGAAAATGTGATAATCCACACGAGAAAGCACATACGCCACGGCAATCCCGGCTGCCATAAAGAGGATCTGCTTGAAAAAGATGTAAGTCGGCGAGTCGTAAACTGCCTGAGAAAAATCCCAACTGGCCGAAAAAACCATCATCAGACCAAATGCCCCAAGTACGATGAGCACAAGAATGAGAGGCAGGTCTACATGACCGTAGGCGGCCTTGTTCTTCACACCGGATCTCTGTAATGAATTCATGAAAGCTCGAGTACCCATTTTCTAAAGAATTCTCCTCGTTCTTCAAAATCCTTGAATTCGTCATAACTCGTGCCGCCCGGCGAAAAAAGAACGACATATCCGGGTTGTGTAGCTCTGGAAGCGCTGATGATGGCTTCTCTCAAATTCTTGCAGGTCGGACGGGTAAACGGACGCTTCCCAGAGATTTGCGGACCGAGCGCGGATGCGATTTTCGACGCTGCTTCCCCGAAAATAACAACGTGATCCACGCGTTTATGGATCAGTTGAGCCAGATCATCCCAGGGGAGATCCTTGTCGCGGCCGCCCAGCATCAACACGAGCGGGCTGCTGAACGAATTGATGGCGGCAATCGTCCGCTCGGGGGCGGTGGCGATGGAGTCGTTGTACCAAAGCGAGCCATGCCAATCACGGACGAACTCCAGGCGATGGGCCACGCCTTTGAAGCCTACTATTCCAGCGCGCATGTCGCTGGGCGTGAAACCTGCCGAGTAGGTGATGGTGCAGGCCGCCATGACATTCAGCCTGTTATGTTCACCGCGTAATTCAATGGCATCCGAAACGGGGAGTTTTTCCTCGCGTCCCCTCGTGCGGACGTAGAAATCAGTGCCCTGGACGAATGTTCCCTCGCCATCTTTTGAGAGAGGTGTGAAACCGAAAGAGAGCAGGCTCCCCTTGACTTTTTCCGCCAAAGCCCAGGACACCGTATCATCGCGGTTGAGGATCGCAGTGTCGGTCGGGGATTGGTATTCCAGAATGCGCGCTTTCGCCGCTGTGTAAGCTTCCATGGAACCATGCCGGTCCAGATGGTTGGGTGTGATGTTGAGTACGGCTGCCATGTTGGGAGAAACCGTCATCTGTTCCAGTTGAAAAGATGAGATTTCAAGGATGGCCAGGTCATCTGACGTCATGTCATCGACGTAGTTGATAAGAGGGTCGCCGATGTTTCCGCCGATCCATACTTCTCGGAACTTGCCGGATAACCCTGCTTTTGCGATTCTGCCAACCAGCGTGGTGGTGGTTGTTTTGCCTGCCGATCCGGTGATGCCGATCGTCTTGCAGGGGACTGTTTCGAGAAAGATTTGTGTATCATTGGTCAACGGGATACCGCGTTTGGCTGCCTCGACCACCAGAGGGTTGCTTAGCGGGACTCCGCCGGAAATTGCGAGCAAATCGGTACCATTGAGCAGGTGAAGAGGATGCCCGCCGGTGGACCATTCAATGTTCATCCCCGCAGTTGATTGTCGGGGGGCATCCAGCTGTTCAGCAGTCCGTTGGTCGTTCAAGGTGACCTTGGCGCCGTGCCCGGCCAGGTAGCGTGCCAGAGCAATACCCTGACGGGCTGCTCCGAGAATGACCACACGCTTTCCTCTCCAATTTGCCATTTTTTTATCCCAACCTACACCATCGCAAGACCGATACCAATCATTGCTGCAAGCAAACCAATCAACCAGAAACGCTGAACAACCTGTGTTTCGCTCCAACCGAGTAATTCAAAATGAAGGTGCAGGGGAGCCATTTTAAAAATCCGGCGGCCTTTTGTTAGTTTGAAATAACCGATTTGCAGAATATCGCTGACGGCTTCACTGACCGGAATAATAGCTATCACTGCCAGGAGCGGCCATTGCCCGGTCATCAATGCGATCACTGCGATCGATGACCCCAGTGCCATGGAACCGGTGTCTCCCATGATGAGCTCAGCAGGGTGAACGTTGAACCACAGGAAACCGAACAGTGCGCCGACAATCGTGAAACAGTAGCGTGCCAGGTAAATTTGACCCTGGCTGATAGCGATGATGCCGTAAGCAGCCAGAATGGTGGCGGAGATCAATCCAGCCAATCCGTCCAATCCATCCGTGAAGTTCACGGCATTGGATGTGCCGACAATCAGGAAAGCAGCGATGGAGATATAAAGCCATGGCGCGAGTACAATTTCACCTTGAATGCCGGGGATGAACATATCAGGCACGTCCAGCAGGTAAAACAGAGTAAACGCTGCTCCTACAGCAAGCGCCACCTGCGCTGCAAATTTGGTGCGAATTCGCATGCCCTCGCCTTTGCGCTTGCCGCGGATTCCCTCCCAGTCGTCGATCGCGCCTAGCACTGCAAACCCCACCATGACGAGCAGCGGGACGAGTACCGATTTGCCGACCCCGCTCACCCCCAGAAGTGAAGCCGTGTTGAGCAGGATGGTGAGAAGGATGACCGGGGCGATGAACATGACACCACCCATGGTAGGGGTGCCCATCTTCACGAGGTGATGGGTCGGTTCGTCCACCCGGATGATCTTGCCCACTTTGAAATGGCGCAGGATCCTCAGGAGCGGACCGCCCCAGATGACGGTGAGCATGAAGCTCAGAGCGGCAAGACTGACAGCGAGGGAGGATTCTTTCATTCCTGAACCTCCAGCGCTGATGTGATTCGGTCCATTCGAAGACCGTGAGAACCTTTCAAAAGTACCGAATCATGATTGGTTAGATGAGAGCGAAGCCACTCAATTACCTGCTCGATTTCCTCAAATTGCAATATGCTGTCCTTCTTCATACCTGATCTGCCGGCAGCACTTGCAATCATGTGCGCGCGGGGACCTAAAGTTAGGAGCACATCTGCCACACGGGCAGTGCGCACGCCAACCATTTCATGTCCCTGTTTCTCGTACTGACCCAGCTCGAGCATATCGCCCAGGACGGCAATCTTACGGCCTTCCATTTCATCAAGAAGATTGAGCGCAGCCAGCATGGATTCGGGCGATGCGTTATAGGTATCATCGAGCAGCATCGCGCCGGATTCGGTCCTTACTGCGACCATGCGCAATTGGGTGTGACCGTGATGCAGTCCGTCGAATATTTCCTGCCAGGTCAATCCTTCGACCAGACCGACCGCAGTGGCACGCAGGGCAGTATGAACAGAATGCTGCCCAATCATGGGTACATGCGTATGAAGGACTTCATCCTTGTAATGAAGCCGGAAGCGGATGCCCTCAAGCCCTTCACTTTCAACTTCGTCCGCCCACAGATCGGCTTGAGGATCCAGTCCGTAGTAAAACACGCTCGCCTGCGTCTTGTCTGCCATCCACCGCACCCAGGGATCGTCATGATTCAACACGGCAGTTCCTTCAGGGGCGGCGGGCAGTGACTGAACGAGTTCCGATTTTCCCCTCGCGATGTCCTCTTGCGTTCCCGCCCTCTCCGCATGTACGGTGCCGATATTGGTAATGACTCCCACGGAGGGAAGGGCGATGTCGCATAGGAATTTAATCTCACCGGGAACATAAAATCCCATTTCCAAAACGGCACGTTCGTGCCCGGAGCCCAGCTTAAGCAGCGTGAGAGGGAGACCGATTTCATTATTCAGGTTTCCCGGATTCTTGAGTGTGTGGTACCTCTGTGAAAGGACCTCGCCAATGACCTCTTTGGTGGTGGATTTGCCCACGCTGCCCGTGATTCCGATCACACGAACACTAAGCTTCTTCCGCCAGAAGGCTGCGATATTCTGAAGCGCCATCAGGCTGTTGTCCACCAGGAGACAGAGGGGGAGAGCGATGGGTTCCTCCACGGCTGGAACATTGTTCTTGCGGAAGTCCAGTGTGGAAAAATTGCCGGGCACTTCATGCTCGATCAACGCGAAGATGGCGCCTCGACGAAAGGCTTCAGCGACAAAATCGTGGCCGTCCACCCGTTCACCCGGCAGGGCCACAAACATCCCTCCGGGGATCGCCTGCCGAGAATCAATCACGGCCTCGGTGATGACCATTTCGGTCATATCCGGGCGTGATTGGGTCAGGGCTTCGAAGGCGTCTGCAAGAGTCAACATTATTGACCGGCCAGGACTTCCCTTACATTGTCGGGCGGTATGTTCATGAGAACTACCAGCCGTTTTGCCACTCTCTCAAAAGCAGGGGCTGCCACCTGGGACGCCCACTCGGACGTCTGCGGTTTTTCAAGCCACACATAAACCATGAATTGTGGGTTCTCGATCGGCCCCCATCCCACGAAGGACGCGTTGGTCACACCTTCCAGATATCCACCGGGACCCGGGATCTGTGCCGTGCCGGTCTTGCCGACCAGCCTGTAACCCGGCACATCCACCACACCTTCACCGCGCTCAAGAGATTGAGCGAGCATTTCGGTCAGCGTGCGGGCGGTCTGGGCGCTGATGGGCGTACCTGCAACCTGGGTGGGCGTGTTGTACTGGCGCCCGTTCGTGACGATGCTTTTCACCATGTGAGGGACGACCATCTTTCCATCATTGGCGACCGCGGATACCGCCATCATCATTTGGATAGGGGTGACCGCAACGCCCTGGCCGAAGGAATTCGTGCCGAGGTCCACCTGGTACCAATCATCATCACCGGGGAGTTTCAATCGTCCGCTGGCTTCACCGACCAGGTCGATGCCGGTGGGATGACCAAGGCCGAATTTTTGCATATAGTTGTAGAAATCGGTGTTGCCGACTTCATCAGCGATCCAGCTGAAACAAACATTCAAGGAGTGTTCGAGGCAGCCCACCATGTCCTGAGCGCCCCATGCGCCTCCATCCCAGTTGTGAATGTAGGCGCCGCCGATTTCATAATAACCGGGGTCAAAGAACGGGGTGGTAGGCGCGACAGTACCGGTATCCAGCGCGGAGGCCATGGTCATCATCTTGAACACGGAACCCGGCTCATACTGCGTGCTGATGGCGCGGTTGAAAGCGGTGCCGTTCGGGTAGGTCTTGTCGAAGCTCCAGTATTCGTTCAGGTCCAGGCGTGGGGAGGAGGTCATCGCCAGGATTTCACCCGTTTTAGGGTCCATGACAATGATGGTTCCGTTTTCTGCCCCTGTGGCTGCCAGGGTGTTATCCAGAATATCCTCCACGGTAGCCTGGATCTCCCGGTCGATGGTCAGGACGAGGTTGGAGCCGCCGGGAACCTCGGGCATCTGTTCGGCCAGGGTGGGATCTGAAGGGATCCACACCAGCTTGGGCTGCCCTGCGAGCAGGTCGTTGTATTTCTCCTCCACGCCGTAGTAACCGCGGTCTTCCCGGCTGACGAAACCCAGCACATTGGATGCCAGGTCGCTCTCCGGGTAGCTGCGAGCCAGGTGAGGTCTGAAATACAAACCGGACAAAGTCGGGGCATTCTCTCCCGGGACATATTGAGCTGCAAATTGCTCCTGTAACTTTTGGAGTTCCTCAACTTTATCCGCCGGGATATGGTCTGCGAGATAGACATAAAGCTGGTTGGCAGGCGCTTCATCGAGTTTGGTGATCACCTCGCCGGCGTCCATCCCGAGTGCGACGTTGAGCGCGAGAGCGATCGTCTGTGTGTTGCGGAGTTCGCCCATGTTGACACCGACTTCATATACCGTCTTGTTTCCCGCCAGGAGATGACCGTTGCGATCATAGATTTCCCCGCGTGGGGGATAGATCGTCTGATACTCGCCCTGGTACATGTCGCCCTGGTCGCGAAGCGCGGCTGCTTGCGGGCTGGATTGGATGCGGAAAATCTGGAAGATGATTGCAATCGAAATCACCACAAACATTCCGGAAAGTAGAAGTGAGCGCCATTGATACTGCTGTTTCATCCCATGCTCCTAACGGGTTGCAGCTTTCTGCATTTGATCTTCAAACCAGCCAAACAGCGACTGGGAAAAGCGCGGGTCCAGCGCGGGTGAATGTCTCGAGACATTGGATGCGGACATCACGACAGGCGCGGGAGGGAAATACCCAGGGATGGACATGAAAACTACTTCTTCCGGCGAAGCGGGGACAAAATCCATCTCTTCAGCCCGGGCAAGAAGATTGCCGGTGGAAAGCAGTTCCGCCAATTCAGTCTCCAGATCCGCATTGTTGCGTTGCGTATTTGAAATGGCAGCCTCCAAGTCTTGAATCTCGCGCCCAGCCAATGCCGCCCTGGAGGTGACGTTCAGGTAGATCCCGGCGACCATTCCGACGGCAATCGTGCCGACCAAAAACAGGCCGATCCACTTGCGTTGAGTCCGCCAGGGGGCTTCCTTGTACGCAAGGACCAGGTGGTCCATCTTTGAACGGGTGGCGTGGATGGTGTCGTCCACTTTTTGATTTCTGATCTTCATCTTTATATTTTTTCCGCTATCCTTAGTTTTGCACTGCGAGCCCTTGGGTTTTCAGCGATTTCGGCCTCGGCAGGGACAATCGGTTTACGCGTGATCTTTTTGAGCGATGCTTTGTGACCGCAGGTGCATTGAGGTTGTCGGGGCGGACAAAGGCAATCGGTGCTCTCCAGGTTGATAAAGTCTTTTACGATCCGGTCTTCCAACGAATGAAAACTGATTACTGCTAATCTCCCGCCTGTTTGTAATACTTGTACTGTCTGCGGAAGCGCTGCTTCAATTGATTTCAACTCTTCATTGACCGCAATTCTCAACGCTTGAAATGTGCGTGTGGCCGGGTGGAGATGGTCTCTGGCTCCTCCAGTGCCTGCCACGACTGCTGCGAGCTGCCTGGTCGTTTCCAGCGGTCTTGCCCGCACGATGGCCCGTGCTATCCGCCGTGCGTTGCGATCCTCTCCGTAGCGGAAGATGATCTCCGCCAGTTCCTTTTCGCTCAACTGGTTGACCAGTTCGGCAGCCGAGACCGGGCTGTCCGGGCTGAACCTCATGTCGAGCGGGGCATCCTGCTGGAAGGAAAATCCTCGTTCGGGTGTGTCGAATTGCATCGATGAAACGCCGAGGTCGAACACAATTCCGTCCACACTTTTCCAGCCGATCGCCTCGAGCACTTTGGCCAGTTCCACGTAGGATGCCCTTTCGATCCTTACCCTTCCTGCAAAGTCGGCGAGTCGCTTTTCGGAAATTGCGATTGCCTGTGGATCCAGGTCGAGACCGAGCAGTCTGCCATCGGGCTGGCTGGCCTCCAGGATTCCCTGGGCGTGCCCTCCTGCACCGAGTGTGCAATCCACGAAGGAGCCTCCGCTCCTTGGCTGCAACGCGTGTATAATGTCTTGGTAAAGTACAGGTATATGCGGCCCGGCAGGCATTGTTACTGCCTATTTATCCGCCGCGAGATTGAAAGCCGAAAAACGGTGGGCATTGGCTTCAGTATCTTGAAGGTTCTTCACCTGCTGATCCCAATCGGCAGGCAGCCATATCTCAAAGTACTCGCCTTGCCCGACCACCGTCGCTTCGCCCTCGAGATTAAGGAATTGTCGTGAGTGTTGCGGGACAAGGATGCGGCCGGCTTTGTCCACTTCAACCTGATAGGCGTTGGACAGAATCAACCGGCGCAGGAGGCGGGCAGTGGGATCGGTCAGACTAATGGAGGTAATTCGCTCGAGAACCTGTTCGAAAGCCTCGGCAGTCATCACCATGAGGTTTTTGTCAAAACCCTGGGTGAGGTATGCGCCTTTGCTCAATAACTCACGGAAGCGGGCTGGAATGGTCAGGCGTCCTTTATCATCTAATGAGTGTTGATACTGGCCCAAGAACATAAGTTCTACTTACTCCTTTAATAGCAGTTCGCCGGTTGATTCCGGCGAACTAGTCAAGATAAATTTTCTACCACTTTCTCCCACAATATCCCACTTACAGACATATTTTACTTAATTTCAGCCCAAGATGCAAGTAGTACTTTCGGATATTTCCCACAAAATAGCGGTTTTTTGGCACTTTGGGATGATTCAAGCCCCACAATTCACCATGGAAATGCCACCGAGACCATGAATACTACTCCCCACATCACTTTGTTGGAATCAAAACGATGGACCGACTATGAACTTCTGGATAGCGGAAACAGTTTGAAGCTGGAAAGATTCGGCCCCTATCGCTTCGTCCGACCGGAAGCTCAAGCGTTATGGAAGCCGGTATTGAATCCCTCTGCCTGGAGTGATGTCCATGCGACCTTCGTGTCCACCGGCGAAGAAAGTGGCGGACATTGGAAGGTGAACATACAAATGGATGATCGCTGGGAGATGAAGTATTCCTTGGAGCATCCGGTCCACGACCTCCGCTTCAGTGTCATGACCACGCCGGGTCGACACCTCGGGGTCTTCCCCGAGACCGCCGCGCATTGGGATTGGATGGCAGGTTTAATTCAATCAGCCGGCAGACCAATAAAAGTTCTGAATCTATTCGGGTATACAGGTTTGGCGACTTTGGCGGCTGCAGCGGCAGGCGCATCCGTCACTCATGTTGATGCATCGAAAAAATCAGTCGGGTGGGCGCGTGAAAATCAAGCCCTCTCCGGGCTGGATGCCCGCCCCATCCGATGGATCGTGGATGATGCGATGAAATTCGTTCAGAGGGAAAGCCGGCGCGGTGTTCGATATGACGGGATCATCCTTGATCCGCCAAAGTTCGGCAGAGGACCCAAGGGGGAGGTGTGGGAGGTCTACAAGTCCCTGCCTGAATTATTGGAAAGCTGCCGGCTTGTTTTGAGTGAGATGCCGTTATTTGTGGCGCTGACGGTTTATGCCGTGCGCGCCTCTGCGATCCATTTATCCTATGCGCTGCAGGATGCTTTAAAAAATCAGAAGGGGAAGATCGATTCAGGCGAGCTCGTCTTGCGGGAAAAAAGCGCCGGCCGCCTGCTTTCACACGCTGTTTATTCCCGCTGGGAATCCTCTTGATCCGGGTGAAACGATGTATAGCGATGTCATTCTATTTATTGTTCTGGCCTTTGTAGTGTATTTCGTTGGACATTACGGGCGCACAGCCGGTTGGTGGAGCTACCGCATCTATGTGTTTGGATTTACCTCGGTCGCGGGCTTGCTTTTTGCGATGGGTTTGATGAATTTCATGTTCCCGTTTCTATCGCTGTGGGGGAAGGCAGTCATTGCCGCTGGCGCGACGATCGGCGCAGTGGTTTTTTCATTGCTGCTGTTAAAAGTTTTATCAAAGAAAATGGAGTAGTATAATTAAAAGAAGCGGACTCCTCAGCTCGAGTTGAGTAGTCCGCTTCTTTTTTATTAAGAATACATTGTCCCAGTCAGGATAGTATCTCCAAAACCCAATAGGTGATTATTATTTCCAGAATTGCGGCAGAAATTCCCGATGAGTTTCGAGCAAGTCATCCAGCACGACCTGGACATTTTCTCCCCTGGGACCAATCGGATTGACCAACAATGCCTGGAAAGCTGCATCGCGATCGCCATGAACTGCCGCTTCAACTGTCAGTAATTCGTAGGCCTTCACAGCAGCGATCAAACCAAAGCAGGCAGGCGGCAGCGGTTCGGTGGGGACGGGGGAGATCCCGCTCTTCTTCACCCTGGCCGGAAGCTCAAGCACCCAATCCGCTGGCCATTCTTTTACTGCTCCTGAATTGCGTGTATTCACGACGTGTATTTCATTCAAGTCGTTGTAATGCGCATTTAAGAGCTGAGTCGCTACCGTCGAGTAGTAAGCGCCGCCTCGTTTCATAAGATCGGCAGGAGGCTCATTCAGGTTGGGGTCTGCATAATCCCGAAGTAAATCCTTCTCGATTTCGATCACCTCTTCTCCCCGGGAGGGCGGCCAATTTTCCTGGGAGGCGAATTTCTTACCGGTGTAGTAAAAGTATTGAAGGTAATAGTTTGGTATCATGCGCTGAATCTCCACCATGCGCGGATCCCACTCTGGTTGCTCTTCCGACTTTAATTCGGCGATATACGCTTGGATGACTTGAGGCCAAACATCCTCCCCGTCGATCGAGAATCCGCGATGCCAGGACAGGTGATTCAGCCCAAGGGTGTTCAGTTCCGCACGGGATGGGTCCACTTTTTGGCCGGTGGCGTTTTCCCAACCTTCGAGAATGCCCATCTTGGTTGTGATCGGTACATTACATACGCCCACGGAGGGGACATCTGCCGCGTACTTGCTCAACGCCTGGGTGACCAGGCCGGCGGGATTGGTGAAATTGACCAGCATGGCGCCGGGAGCCAATTCGCGCATGTCGCTGGCAATGCTGAGAATGACAGGGATGGTTCTCATCGCCTTCGCCATACCGCCTATACCGGTTGTTTCCTGCCCGATCAGCCCATGACGCAGTCCGAGGTACTCATCCTTGACCCGGGCTTGCATCTGCCCGACCCGGAGCTGGGTGGTGACGTAAGAGGCTCCCTGTACTGCCTGGCGCTGGTCTGTCGTCAAGATAACCTTGAAGGGGGACCCTTTGGCTTTCACCATTCTTTGGGCAAATCCTCCGACGATCTCCAATCGTTGAGCGTCGATATCCATCAGCCAAAGTTCCTGGATGGGGAAGGAGGACAGCCTTTCCAGAAATCCGTTGACCAGCTCGGGGGTGTAGGTGGAGCCTCCACCAAAAACAGCGACTTTCAACATGGTTTATTTTCTCCCAGATAAATATTCTTTGCCGGTTGATGTTAATTGAAATCTGTGACAGTTGTTATTTTAACCCGTTGTCATGAAGGAGGTAACGCAGACTTGCAGGTTTTGAAAAGTGTACTAATGTAAAAAACACAGGAAACAAATGGATTGATGCTGACAAGAAAAAAATTGCCAACAATGGTTTAGTGAACCATGACGGCAAATTTATTATAACCTTATCACTGTCAACATCGGGAATACTGAAAGGCTAGGGCATACTATTGAACTTTTGCGACTAAGCCCAATACCGAAGGAAAAACTTATGCCTACCCCAAACTATGAACCTGCTTAAGAAATCCATCCACCATGTCTTCTGCCGGCATGGGAAGGGCTGCCTGCTGAAACATCAGTACGCTCACCAAAGGCATATCGTTAAACATTTCCATGATGTCCATGCCGATGGCGCCTTCATTTCCATAACGCTCGTCCCCGCCGCCGAACATTTTACGTGCTTCCGATTCCATCATGCCGTAAATGGGACCGAAGACTGCTTTACCGCGCGGGTCTGCCAACCACTCACGGACGGTAGATTCCTTGTCGAGAATACAGGGCAGGCTCAGGGTCGATTCGAGTGAGACTGTCAGCGTTTGACGGATGTCCGCAGCAGAGGAACCGATCAGGATGTCGAAATCCCCTTCCTCGGTAATCCACTGTTTGTATTCGGGATGGTAGAAGGCAAAAGCGCGGAAGTCGAGCTGGATGGAGACAGATTTGGTCTCTCCCGGTTGCAGTTCCACCTTGGTGAAGCCTTTCAGCTCTTTTTCAGGCCGCACCAATCCGGATTTCTGGTCATGAACGTAGACCTGGACAATTTCCTTGCCTGCCACTTTCCCCGAATTGGTGACCTCCACGG
Source organism: uncultured Chloroflexia bacterium (assembly GCA_963709295.1). GTDB lineage: Bacteria > Chloroflexota > Anaerolineae > Anaerolineales > Villigracilaceae > JBGPQJ01. The sequence goes on from CAVPVW010000009.1 coordinate 29,340, forward strand.
AGACAGTCACACCGTCGATATCTTTGAAATTGGTTGCCGAGACCTTAGAATTGCTGTAGGTGAAGGTCGTGTAACTCAACCCGTAACCAAAAGGGAACTGGACGGGCATTTCTTTGGCGTCGTAGTAACGGTAGCCGATGAACAGACCTTCGCCGTAATGTACTTCACCTGCACCGCCCGGCCAGTTGATGTGTGCCGGGGTATCGGAGAGTTTGAGCGGGAAGGTTTCAGCCAATTTACCGCACGGGTTGATCTTGCCAAAAAGAACATCGGCAATCGCCACACCGCCCGCCTGGCCCATCATCCAGCCTTCGAGCACAGCCGCTACGGCAATCAATCCATTCGCCCATTGCCACGGGTGCGCCATTGTTAAGCACAACCACAGTGTTGGGCTGAGCTTTGGCGACTGCTTTGATCAGCGCAACCTGCTGGTCGGTCAGGTCGAGATCCTGGCGGTCGTAGCCTTCGGATTCCTTGAAGGTAGGCAGGGCGATATAAAGCACAGCCACATCTGCGGATTTGGCAATGCCCACCGCCTGGTCGATCATTTCCTGGTGGAATGTATTATCAATCGGGTAGCCTTCTGCGTATGTCATTTCAGCGTTCCCAGCCTGGGCTTGCAGTTCCTTGAATGGGATGGCTACCTTCGTCGGATTGATGTGCGAACTGCCGCCTCCCTGGAAATGTGCCTTTTCCGCCGAGCGGCCGATCACAGCGATGTGATGCGGGCCTTTGAGCGGCAGCAGACCGTTGTTCTTGAGCAGCACCATGCCTTCGGCGGCGATGCGGTGCGCCAGTTCGTGATGAGCGTCGACGTCGAAGGTTCCGCTTTTTGGCGTTTCCTTGGCTTTGAAGACGATCCTCAAGATGCGTCGCACCGACTCGTCAAGAACCGCCTCATCCAATTCACCAGAGCGGACTGAATCGACAACTGCTTTGACACGGCGTTCCCGTGGGCCGGGCATTTCCCAGTCGAGACCGCCTTTCAGGGCCGCGACACGGTTGCGTACCGCGCCCCAATCTGAGACCACCAGCCCTTCAAACCCCCATTCATTTTTTAGAATCTCAGTCAGCAGGTGGTAATGCTCGGACGCAAATGTGCCATTGACCTTGTTGTACGAGCACATCACGGTCCATGGCTTGGCCTGCTTAACGGCTTTTTCGAACGCTGGGAGGTAGATTTCTCTCAAGGTGCGCTCGTCCACATTGGCGCTGATACTGAAGCGCTGGAATTCCTGGTTGTTGACAGCAAAATGCTTAAGGGAAGTGCCAACACCCTTGGATTGAACCCCCGCGATGAAGCTGGCAGCCATTTCCCCGGCGAGGAAAGGGTCTTCAGAGAAATACTCAAAGTTGCGGCCACCCAGTGGGGAACGCTTCATATTCACGCCTGGACCAAGCAAGACATCCACGTTAAGGGCAATACATTCTTCGGCTAACGCCTCGCCCATCTTGTGGACTAGGTCCACATCCCAGGTGGAGGCGGTACAAGATGCGGTGGGGAAGCAGGTGGCGGGCAGGCTATCCAATGCCATCTCGTGAACATTGGGCACGCGCCGGACGCCGTGCGGACCATCCGATACGATCATTTCCGGAACATCCAAATGCTCGATGGGCGTCGTCGTCCATGAACTGGCACCGGTACACAGTGCAGCCTTTTCTTCAAGGGTCATTTGTGCGACGATGGATTTTATATCCTGCATAAGAGATTCCTTAATGGAATGAAAGCAGAACAGTTCTTAACCAACATAATATCTTTTTTGAAATTCACCTCAAGAGGGCTGAATTAAACAGTTGAGAGATCCCACTCTTCATAGATCTTTGGAACATCGTTGATCAAACGTTGAGTGTAAGCCGCTTTCGGATGCAGTATCACATCATCGGCGGAACCACTCTCAACGATTTTTCCATGTTCCATAATATAGACGCTATCCGATACATAGTACGCCAGACCAATATCATGGGTGATAAAAATCAACGTCATCCCGATTTCGTCCCTAAGTTTCATCAGATAATCCAGGATGGTCGCGCGGGAACAGGCATCGATCATCGAGGTCGGCTCATCCGCCAGGAGGATCTTCGGCTTTAATATGAAGATACGGGCAATCATCAGGCGCTGCATCTGTCCGCCGGAGAGCTCAAACGGGTACTTGTTCGTCAATTCCTCGAACTTCAAATTTACAAAGCTGCACGCCTCTTTCATCAACTCTACTTTTTTCGCCTGTGGAAGATTTCCCCCGCCGCGCATGCGGATACAATCCAGGAGTACTGAATCGATCTTATGAAAAATATTGTATGAAGAGAAGGGATCCTGAAAGATCGCCTGAATATTCTTCCAGTATTCCTGTTTCTTTTTATTATTACTGATATCGCGCTTAACGCCCTGGAAGTAAATCTCCCCTTCGGTCACGCTGATCAACCCCAATAGCATCTTTGCCAGAGTGGTCTTTCCGCTTCCCGATTCGCCAACTATCGAGATGATCTCGCCCTCATAGAAATTGAAATCCACATGGTCGACGGCTAACGTTTTCTGGCGGCCGAATCCAAATACCTTGGTAAGCCCCGAGCCACTCAGGCATGATTTCTTTTCATCAGCCATTTTGATTAGCCTCCCTCTGGTAAATCTCCCTTAATTCCTTTTCAGGGATGATACATCGGTATGAACGACCACCCTCAATATCGCGAAGACCGATAGAGAGCGCCTTGCATTCCGGCCGGACGTATTTGCACCGTTCAGCAAACCGGCAACCTGAAGGTGGGTTCTTAAGATTGGGCGGAACCCCGGGAATGGCGGCCAGTTTGACACCCCGCAGGCCTTGTTCAGGCACAATGATCGACCCCATCAGTCCTTTGGAATAGGGGTGGAGCGGATCAAACACCGCTTCCTTCGCGGTGCCCTTCTCAGCAATTTGTCCTGCGTACATGACCATGATATCATCGGTCACGTTGTAAAGTAGTGGAAGCTCATGGGTGATGAAGATCATCGATTTGATGAATCCCTGTTCCATCAAGGTGTTCAGCATCTTGATGACCAATTTCTGTGAAGTGACGTCGAGCGCAGATGAAGGCTCATCGGCAATCAGCACTTTCGGAAAGAGGATCACGGAAATCGCAATCACTGTGCGCTGTTTCATTCCGCCTGAAAGTTCAACGGGGTATTTATCCAGCACTTCGGGTGGAAGTCCAATGACATTACAGCATTCATCGGCAATTTCCCGGACCTCTTTCTTGGACTTATCGATTTCATGTGCCTGATAAACATCTTCAATGATACTGATGACTTTCTGGGTAGGGTTGAGAGCGTTCATGGCGGCCTGGGGAATATAAGAAATTTCCGTCCCCAATATCGATTTTCGGACTTCATCCGGATCCATCCCGGTAATATTACGTCCGTCGATGATAATCTCGCCGCTTGTATAATACAGCGGAGCGAAGTAATAGCCCATCAGGCTGAGAGCCAGTGTCGACTTCCCGCATCCGGATTCTCCCGCTATTCCCAGTTTTTTCCCTTCCTCGACCTTTAGAGAAACGTGGTCAACCGCGTAAACATCTTCGTTATATCGGGTGATATATTTTGTGGTTAAATCCCTGACCTCTAACATTATTTCTGCCATAGCATTTACCTATTCCCTTAGTTGCGGATTGTAGACCTGGTCGAGGCCCGTATTCATTAGATTCATCGAGAATGAAATCAGGGCGATGGTCAGGAGCACGGGGAAGTACGCCCACCATTTTCCCAGGATCTGTGCCTGGTAGATCATCGCCCAGTTCATCATCAAACCCAAAGTTGGCACTTCAGTAGTTCTGGGTCCCAGCCCCAGGATCGATAACCCGGCTTCCGCCAGGATCCCCGAGGAAATTTGCAGAATCAGTGCCATGATGACATAAGAAGCGATGTAAGGGAGAACACTCAAAATGATAATACGTGGGATGGAGTGCCCAGAAAGCTTGGACAGATTGATATGGTCTCGATTACGCAGCGAGGTTACCTGTGACCGCACTGCCCTGGCTGTCCATACCCAGGAAGTCAGCCCGATCACCACCGCGATGGTAAAGGCACCACGTTTATCCTGTCCGATGCTATAGGAAATCAAGATCAACAAGACGAAGCTTGGGATCACTGTAAAGATATTGGTGAAGAACATGACGACGTCATCCACCCAGCCACCCATGTAACCCGCCATCAACCCAAGGATAAGACCGATCGAGGTTGCGATGAGACCTGCGACAACACCGATCATCAACGATGTACCGGTTGCCGAAACCAATTCGGTAAGTACATCCCGCCCGAAGTTATCAGTTCCAAGCAGTAACACTTTTACGTTCGCAACCTGGTTGATGTTCACAAAATCAGATTGGTTGATCATGCTGATCGGTTCCAGGGTTCCCGTTTGCGGGTTATTAACGGCGATGATCTCCCCCTCTGTGGACAGGAGTCCTTCAAGCGATTTGTCGAGCCTGATGAAGTAATTTCGCTTGGCGTTCGTCATCCCGGGAATATTCTTTGTGGAGTCATAATTGCTTGCCCACAGCGCCATGAGTTTTTCGGTATTTGTGAGATCGATTTCGCTTTCAGCTATCCCGGCTGCTATGAGCCATTCCTTCATGGCAAGCCGGTCCTCTTCACTTAATTTACTCGCTATTCGCCTGGCAGCGGCATCATCCAGAAGAAGCGTATAAGTAGTAGAGGAATTGGTGCTGTCAAATACATTCACATAAATCCCGGGTGGGAAGAAAGTACCCTGGGCGATTATCTCCAATGGCTCATTTGGTACGATCAATGGGTAAATGATCAACGTCAGAAGCACGAACATAAGAATTGAAAAACCAATGACAAATTTAGGAGAGCGAAAAACCTGCTTGAGCGTATGTTTCATAACAGCCTCTCTCCTTATTGATCAGATTGAACCGCTTTTATGCGCGGGTCAATGAAGCCGTAAAGAATTTCGATGGTAAAGGTCGAGAGCAATACCATTAATGTAATGATCATGGTGGCACCTGAGATCAGCGGATAGTCCTGTCCCATAACTCCGTTTAGGAGTGTGGTACCGAGACCGGGGTAGCTGAAGACGATCTCCGCCACCAGCGCGCCGCCGACAATGGTACCGATGGCCAATGCCAAACCGGTGATCTGCGGAAGCATGGCATTCCTGAATACATAGCGGACGATCTTCCGATCTTTGATTCCCAGGAATCGGCTGTATTTTACGTAATCTGCATTGAGTTCATAAATAACCATCGAACGCATGCCGATCGCCTGACCGCCGATGATGATCAACACAATCGACCAGAATGGCAGTTGATAATGGACGAACACGGATGCAAGATAGGGCAGGGTAAAACTGGGGATCATATCAAACCCATAGCCACCCGAGGTCGGGAGCCATTTTAATTGAACGGCAAATATGACCAGCAAAATGACCGCCATGCCAAATGCCGGAATGCTGCTTGCGAAAAGGCTTATGGGCATGAGAACTTTATCATAGCCTCCCTTAACATAAGCAGCCAATGCGCCGAGCAGGTTCCCGAGTATCCACCCGACGAGGATCGCGGGCAGCTGTAAACCCACCGACCACCAGACGGCAGATCCGAGAACGTCTGCAACCGTTCTGGGATACTGGCTGAAAGAAAAACCGAAATTGCCCTGGGCTACATTTTTAACATAGATGAAAAATTGCACAAGCATGGGTTTGTTGGTTCCAAACAGTTCCGCGTATTGTTCATAAATCGCCTGAACCCCGGTTGCGTTGGTCATGCCCTGGGCCAGCCTTGCTACAATAGCCGATACAGGATCTCCAGGCATGAGGCGAGGCAGGATGAAGTTCAGCATGAAGGCAAAAACAAAAGTAACCGCGAACCAAAGCAGCTTATTAAGGATATACTTTCGGTATCCTTTCATCGCAGCACCTCCTGGCAAGATTTATAAAAAACATTATATCAAAAAGATGGCTGTCACTTTTCGCTCAATCTGGAAAACCTTTGGAATTGCTGATTCATGCCAAGTATGACCATGTACCAGTCATCTGCTCAAGACTTGGGATGATTACAAAACAGCCATGTTCCGGTTTTCTTGGAACATGGCTGTTTTTACTTTAATTTATGGTTACGGGTTGACTAGCTCAAGGTTATAGAGCCCAGCGATAGCCCAACCGTCAGTCATATCGAGCGGTGGGACGGGCGGGTTTGTGCCGTCACCCTGGTGAGGGAAGTTCGTCCAAACACTCTCGTTCACAGTGTGGAACGACTGCGGGCGGTACATGAGTGTGAAGGAGGGAACATCGGTCAGGTAGATCTTGACGAGCTCAGTATAGGCTGCCTTGATTTCGGCTTCGTCAGTCATACCGGGGATCGCTTTGATCAACTCGTCGGCGGCAGGGTTGCTGTATTGACCCCAGTTGCCGTTCCAGTTGCTGGCCATACCAACGTATTCAGAGCTCAGCATATGGCGGACACGTGACCAAGGCTGGGTCGGGCCGGCGCCGTCACTCCACATCATGAAGATGTCGTAGCCCTCGGGGAGGGGTGCATCTGACTTGGTGACAACGGTTTGATAGACGGACCATTCAGGGTAGTTGGTCGTGATATCAATGCCGATCTCTTTACCGGCGGCAGCAACGATCTCAATGGCAGCCTGCCAATCGGACCAGCCGTTGGGGCAGGTCGCGATATAGCTGAGGTTTTTACCATCGACCTCACGCCAGCCATCGCCATCGGTATCTTTGATCCCAGCGTCGTCAAGCAGTTTCTTGGCGCCTTCGATGTCGTTGCCAGCCCACTGCAGGTCGGCAACAGCTGCCTTGTCATACATGGCCTGTTCGCCGTCGGTCGGGTTCATGAGCGAGCGCGGAACCTGGTCGAAAGTGGCGGATTGGTTGGTCATCGCGTTGGCAATGATGGTGGGGTAGTCCACGGCGATGGCAATCGCCTTGCGGACCGCAACATTGTCCAAACCTGGTGACTGCAAGTTATAGAATGCAGTCGGGAGGCTGGCGCCAATGCCATAAGGAGCCTCGGGCAGGTAAGTGGAGATGGGCAGGCCGTCTTTTAGCCACAGGTCTTGAACATTGGAGTTGAACTGCTGGCTGACATCCACCTCGCCAGCCTGTAAAGCGGTTGTACCGGCAGCGTTATCCTTAAAGATCGTATGTGCCAGGTACTTCGGAGCAGGCAGCTTGCCCCACATGGAGGCATCCTGACCCCAGTAGTTGTCATCACGAACATAGACAACCTTCGAATCGTCAGCGAAGAATCCGTGATAGGGACCGGAGTAAACGACGTCTTCAGCGATATCAGCTTTAAGAGCAGTCGCATCGCCACCGGTGCGCTCTTCCAATGCCTGGGTCCAGGCCTTTTGGAGGACATAGTTATTACTCAGGTAATGAGAAACTTCCAGAGGATTGACAGTTTTGCCGTCCGCATCCAGTTTAGCCTTGACTACGACTGTTTGGGGATCGACCGCTTCGATGGTATCGATGAAATCTTTAGAGCCGGTGCCAGCACCAGTTTCGTACTTGAGATTGGTCGCCCAGGTATAGGCAACATCCTCAGCAGTCACCGGGGTGCCATCGCTCCACTTGGCGGTGGATTTGATCTTGAAGGTGATCTCGGTCTGCGCATCGTTCCATGTATAGGGACCATCGGCCAGCAGAGGATACTGCTTGCCATCGAGCATGTTATACAGATACGGGGTTTCGAACATGATGACGCGGGCGCTGTCCTGCTGACCGATTGCCAACGCGTTGTTGCAGCTTTGGGAGTATGGATTCCAGCATACAACTGGACCCCACTGCTGCCCATTGAAGTACAGGGTTTCGTTGCGGGGCAGGGTATTCGCGTCAACAGGCGCTTCTTCGGTGGGAGCGGGTGCTTCAGTCGCTTCCGGAGCGGCGGGTTCTTCGACAGGAGCCTCTTCGGTAGGCGCGGGGGTGCCGCATGCCGCAAGGACCATCGATGCGATGATCAACGCGGTTAATACAAACAGAAACTTTTTCATCGTGATTTTCTCCTCTTTTAGAGTGTGAAATGAATTGTGTTGCCGGTTAAATATACTGTATTTCCTTTGGTTTTGGTATGAATCTGCACCTCCTTTCCGATGAGTTTTATCCGGATTGGCACCCGCACGAATTTCGGATGACAATTTCTGTTGGCAGAAGGGTCAGGGGATCAGCCTGCCTGCCGCGGATAAGGTTGATTATTTGTCTGGCTGCCACACGACCTACTTCCTCGGTGGGAGCACGGACAGTTGTAAGCGAAGGAGTTAGGTAAGGCGAAGAACGCTGGTCGTCAAATCCCACCACAGAGACATCCTCTGGAACACGCTTCCCCATCTCTCTAAGCGCAGAGAGCACGCCGATGGCGGCATCGTCATCCCCGGAAAAAACAGCATCGAATTCGACACCTGCCAGGATCAATTCGATCATGGTGGTCTGGGCTACTTCGCGTTCGAACTCTCCAGGCCAGATCAGTTCTGTGTTATATGGGATGTTGTGAGCCTCCAACGAAGCGCGATAACCCATCTCGCGCCAGTAGGAATCCTCCTGGTGTTCAGGACCTCGAAGAAAAATAATGCGGCGCCGGTGGTGAACCTCGATCAAGTGGTCCACAATGGCTTTTGAGGCTGCCTTGTTTTCGACCGTCACGCATGGAATAGCCAGATGAGGAGGGGAAGAGCGGTAAATGAGGACAATCGGAAATTTTGAATGGTAATAGTGGTTCAAGCCTGGTTCAGACAGGCTGTCGGCATAGCCGAGTATTCCGTCCGTGTTGTTCGGTCCCAGGGGCGGATTATGGGTAGTCCCATATCTTGATAGGTTTGATGAAATAAGGAGGTTGTAGCCGGCTTCGGCAACAACCTCCTCGATACCCCGCAACATGGGAGCAAAAAAATCACCGTAAATATTATAGGTCAGCATCAGACCGATGGCATTTGTTTTTTGTGTCGCCAGGTTCCGGGCAGCGGAATGTGGAATGTATTTCAAATCCGTCATGACTTCGTCGAGACGGGTTGCCACCTCGGGGGAAACAGTCGCTGTCTGGTTAATATACCTGCTGACAGTGGCAATCGAAACGCCAGCCTGCTTGGCAACTTCACGTATCGTGACGGAGGAGGATCTGCGAGTCATAGGGGGATGAAAGAGTTACTGTAACCGGTTACAGTAACCGGTTACATAATAGCACTTCCAAAACCGAGAGTCAAGAGTGATTTTCATCACGAACTTCTTCTTGGAGAATTTTGTCGAATTTGGCTCGGATTATTCATTTTGAACCTTGTTGACATTGACTGAGATTGGCTCTAAACTACTCCTTAATGAAGAAAACCCTTCCCGTTTTGCCCATTTTCATTCTGTTGCCGTTACGTTATGTATCGCCTCTAGGCCGACTTGCTCACCGACTGAATGTCTAGTGAGCAAACCTGAATCATCCTAACTCACATCACAGAGATTCATAATGTCAAAATCAATGACAAGGTCTTTGTTATTACTCACCTCTGCAGCCTTCTATTCATTCTTTGTTTTTGGTTTTACTGATAATCTCAAAGGCGCGACTCTCCCTCCGCTGCTTGACGAACTTGGACTGTCCTATACCCTGGGCGGCACTATACTGCTTGGGGCGTACGTCGGTTTTATCATCGCGACCCTATTCACCGGTATACTAGCGGACACGGTTGGCAACAAATTCGTGATCATTCTCGCAGGTGTCCTTCTCGTGACCGGAATCCTGGGATACAGTTCTTCGAAAGCTGCAGTGGGTCTGCTCGTGTCTATGACGGCCATCGGCATGGGACTTGGATCCATCGAACTTGGAGCGAATGCCATCATCGTCGACATACACTCGTCGGACAAAGGTCGTTACCTGAATTTAATGGCCGTTTTCCACGGGCTTGGATCCATGCTGGCTCCATTGTTCGCAGGATGGCTGCTGGTTTCCGGGTCATCATGGCGAATGGTCTATCGTTGGGATCTACTCGTGGCTGGACTCATGATTGTAATCTTCGTCATACTTCCCTATCCTCATATCAGAAAATCGAACGGTGAAAAATTCGATTTGCTCCATTTGGGAAAGACCGCCTTCGCGCGCCCGATGGGTTGGTTTTATTTCGCCATCGCTGTCTATGTTGCCGTTGAGTTGGGATTGGCAAGCTGGCTTGTGACCTATCTTCAGGAGATTCGTCAGGTCTCTACTGGCACATCCGCTGTCTATTTATCCGTCTTTTTCGGTCTGGTCATGCTGGGACGCTTCCTCGGCAGTTTTGTGGTCGAGAGAGTGGGATACTTATGGTCCATTCTTTATGCCACGATTGGGGCGATGGTCTGTATCGGATTGGGATTGCTGGGTCCGCATACCCTCATCGTGATCCTGCCCCTGGCGGGATTTTTCCTCTCGATCATTTTTCCTACCCTCACAGCGGCTGTATCCGACCTTCATACCGATAATATGGCATCCATTCTCGGGTTGTTGTTCACCTTTGCCGGCGTGGGAGGCATGCTTGGTCCCTGGTTGATCGGGCTTGCCGGGGACGTGCTGGGTCTGAGTATCGGATTTGGAGTGAACTTGCTTTATTGCGGTTTATTGTTGGTCATCACTGTGATTCTTATCAAGGAGACGGGATATGACAGAAAAGATGCTTAACTGGGGATTTCTCTCCACGGCGAAAATCAACCAAAGGGTGATGCCGGCGTTTCGCGATTCAAAACGCAACCGGCTTTACGCAGTTGCTTCAAGGAATCAGGAAACTGCGGACCCCTATGCCCGTCAGTGGAAAATACCCAAAGCCTTTGGTTCTTATGAAGCCATGCTTGCATCACCGGAAATTGATGTTGTTTACAATCCACTGCCGAACCATCTTCATACTGAATGGAGCATCAAGGCAATGCAGGCTGGAAAACATGTTTTATGCGAGAAGCCGTTTGCTTTAACTGTTGAGGAAGTCGATTTAGTGGAGAAAGCCGCGAAAGATACGGGGAAAATCATTGCCGAGGCGTTTATGTATCGCCATCATCCCCAAACCCTGAAGGTTAAGCAAATGGTGGATGACGGTATCCTGGGAAAAGTAAAACTGATTCGCGGTTCCTTCACGTATCAATTCACCCGTCAGGATAATTACCGGACCGATCCGGCCATGGGGGGCGGCGCGCTCTGGGATATCGGCTGTTATCCACTCAGTTACGCTCGAGCGATGCTGGGCATGGAACCGGTCGAGGTGTTCGGCTGGCAGGTGACAGGTGCGTCTGGTATCGATGAATCTTTCGTTGCCCAAATGCGCTTCCCGGGCGAGACGCATGCGCAGTTCGATTGCAGTTTCGCGGTCCCTAATCATACGTTCATGGAACTTGTCGGCGATGAAGCGACGTTGATCATCCCCGTGCCGTTCACGCCTCAGTCCAAGGAATACATTTTCCTGACCCGGGAGGGCAAGACCGAGAAGATCACGGTTAAGGCACCGGGACTCTACAATGGCGAAGTGGAGGATATGGCGGACGCGATCCTTCTGGGAAAGCCTCCACTTATTAGTTTGGCGGATACGCGCGCCAACACCCGAACCATCCTTGCCCTGTTTGAATCAGCCAAAACCGGCAAACCTGTCACACTGTAAATCCTGATCTATTTCTGACGCAGACCCTTCGTTCCCACCCCCGCGGCGATTCCATCGCCCGAATTCTGGCAGCCAGTCTGGACGCCGTTGAGCCCGGTAAGGCTGTCCGCCGGCATTTCACCATGGATGAAGGCATTCCGTCGATGGCGGGAATTCCAATTGAAGTGAGGGGCAGAATCTTTACTCTCGGCATCGGAAAGGCCGCTTCAGCAATGACTCGGGCTGTGGCAGAGGTTCTCGGTCCGCGGCTAACCGCAGGTCTGGTTGTGACCAAACACAAACCCGATTTGCCGATTCCGGGCGTGGAGATCATCGAGGGTGGTCACCCCATACCGGATGAGCGCAGCCTGGACGCCGGTAAAAGGGTCGAGAAATTTGTCAGCTCTTTGGGTGCGGATGACCTATTGATCTGTCTCGTCTCAGGGGGCGGCTCCGCATTGGTGACTTCACCAGTAGAAGGTGTTTCGCTTGAGGATATGCAATCACTGACGGCCTCCTTGCTGGAGTGCGGTGCACAAATCGATGAGATGAACCTTATCCGCAGGCAGTTGGACAGGTTGAAAGGGGGTGGTTTGGCGCAGATGGCTGCTCCTGCCCAGATCGTGAGTTTGATACTTTCGGATGTGGTCGGTAATTCATTGGAATCGATTGCATCGGGTCCGACGGTGCCCGACCCGACGACTGCGGAGGACGCTCTGGCTGTTTTGGATCGGTATAAACTGGTTAAATTTACTCCTTCGAGCATTGTAAAGGTGTTGAAGCAGAGGAAAAAGGCACCTGAACCCGAAAAAAGCCTATTTTCGCGTATCCATAATATCATCGTTGGCAGCAATCTAATCGCTGCCCAAGCAGCCTTGAAGCAAGCCGAGCAGGAAGATTTTCATCCTTATCTGTTGCGGACAGACCTTCAAGGTGAAGCACGGGAGGTCGCTCGTGATTTATCCATCCAGTTGAGATGGGCTTGGAAGATGGGAGATCCGGCACCTCGTCCGGCTTGCATTGTTGCTGGAGGTGAAACGACGGTGACCATCCAGGGGAATGGTCGTGGAGGCCGGAACACCGAACTGGCATTGGCGTCTGTAAGCGAGCTGGCGGATTTTCCCGATGTGATGCTGGTCACACTGGCCACCGATGGCGAGGACGGTGTCACGGATGCAGCCGGGGCAGTCGTTACAGGAAACACCTGGCGCCAGGGAATGGCGCTTGACATGAGTGCGACAGAATTCCTGAACAGGAATGATTCTTACACTTACTTCAAAAAACTGGATGATTTATTGACACCAGGTCCAACAGGTACGAATGTCAACGACCTGACTTTCCTCTTCACGTTCTGACAGTTGGTATTCATAAATCCAATAACCCGGTATCTCATACCATTAAAAACAAGTAGAATTGAATATAACAAACCTTGACCTTTCGGTTTTTTGCCAAGGAGGATGTCATGGACCTGGAATCCACTGCACGAGAACTGCTTGCCACAGTAGGTGATTTCTCAATTCAATCCTGGGTGGTGTGGTAAACCTTTTCAACTCTTTCTTCAGTTTTCTCCCAGAAAATCTTCGCACAGGCTTTGGCGTGGTGGTCTTCATCGTCATCGGGATCATCATTTTCTTCCTCTGGCGAAGAGACTAGGCTGATCTTGGATTAAATCCCATCCCAGGTTGTAACCTGTAAATCTATGATTGCCCGAGTCTATACCTGCGCTGTGGTCGGCCTTGAAGGGGTCATCGTCGAAGTCGAAGTGGATTACACCACCGGCTTTCCGGGGATGACCATCGTAGGATTGCCGGACGCTGCCGTGCAGGAACGCCGCGAGCGCGCTTATGTGGATAAAATTCGTCTGTAAAAACATTGACTTTGTAGCAGAAATGCTTATAATTTCGTAGGTTTGCAACTCTGAAAGATCCCCTTGATTTCTTTAGGTTGCATCCCATATAATGAGAGAAATCCTTGTTTTTCTGTCTTTGTTTTGATTGAAAGGAAGGCAAAATTGGACAACAAAAGTGATATATTGACGCTCGTATTTGCAGAAGGTCCCGACGTTGATACGTAAAAAAGCATAAAGCACCATGTAAAAAATGAGCCCAGTTTTGGGCTCATTTCATTTAATGCGGATCATATATTCTGCGTGCCTTTATTTCATAAGAATATATTCCTTTTGGAACATTAGTGGCAGTAAGTTCTAAGACTGATTTTCCAAATTCATCTTTCAAAAACTTATATGAACCAATATTAGGGTTGATTGAGAATTCGGAAAACTCAAGCGGTTTTGGGGCTACGATTTTAAGGCGAAAGTCATCAATTTTATTTTTCGCAGTGACCTTTCCCTTATCTTTCAAGGATTGAATAAAGTCAGCCCATACATTTTCCCAATATCTATAAATCTTTAAACCGCTTTCCTTGGCTTCATTGGTTAAAAATGGATCTAAAATAATCGCATAATATGATTTGTTTCCATCCCAATCATATAAAACCTTTGGTAAAGATTTTGTGCCGGCTTCATTTTTTGCTGAAAATATTATTTTTTCTTCCTTCTTTGCATTACCATTGGTGGTACCCATTGCCATTTCATACCAAGGTACATCTTTCCCCGTATAGCTAAGTACTACGTGCCTGTAAAAATGACCACTTTTATTGTCTAGAATCTCATGAGTTTCGTGAAAGGTTTTTATAGTATATTCGGGATCGATATTCTTAACAATAAATTGAATAAAACTATTTTTTTCTATCAAATCTAATCTGAATCTTCTATCTTTTCTATATAGAAACCAAACTGCAATAATTAGGGCTGGTATAACTATATATGTACTTGCCAATAATGCATTCTGATATTTATTTTCAAAAATTTTATATATACTGTTAAACAGTACAATGAGCGTAAGTAATTCGATAATCCCCACTAAAATTAACTCAAATCGTGATGGATAATCAGCATTAACATAAGATTCCCTGAACCAATGAGAAAATACTTTAGGTAGTTTCATGTCCCCTCCATAAAAATATCGATGCTTGGAACATTATACAATATTCTTATTAAAATATTCGATAACATTATTAAATAAAAAATTTTTGCCAAGTTTAGGGTCTGTATAGTATGGCATTGTAGACCAATAGGATCAACTTATCGAAATTGATGTATTATTTAAGCACCATCAATGAGAGTTATTTATTTTTGAAGAAATGGAGTGCCTCATGGAAGAAAATTTGATCGCATATGAAAATTTCCTCAGATATTGGGCGATTCTGGGTCCGTTTGTAGGCGCTATTGCAAGCGCATTTTGGGCAAGATATACGCTAAGTAAGGATCGCAAGTATGAACAAGAACAGGAACTGAATCGAGAAGACCGCAAAATTAGATTGACCTTTTTAGAAAGAGCTGAAAATCACAAAAAAGATAAATATAATGAAATTAAAGATGCGATAATAAAATTTATGGCTAGTGCTGATGACTATATATCCAAAAGTATTGAATTTGCGAAACACCCTTCTGAAGATTCGAAGAAAGCCAGGGATTTGGCATATGAAACTGGTAATTATTATCGGCAAGTTATTGATTTTCTTGGCGATGAAGATTTAGCAGATAAAGGGGATAAATATTGGACTCTTATTAGAGTACGGATTGTAGCAGATACCACTGATGTTTATAAAGGTACAGAAATGGAAGTATTTATGAAGTTTGTCGATGCGAAGAGTGAGTTTATTGATAAGGCTCGCGAGTTTCTTTATGCCCTCGAAGCCAAACAAGAAAAGTGAAAATGACTTGAGAATTGATCACCCCTTCGATTGGGAGAAATCCGATGATTAAATACACTCGCCGCGCGATTCTTCTTCTATTGCTGATTATTCCAATAGGCATGATTATTGTGGGACTTTTCCAACCCTTGCCCAGTCCAGGGCTTGAATATGCCTTCACGGTGATCGCCCTTCCGATCATCGTACTTGTATATTGGGAATTTGCTTACCACCCGTGGGGGTGAAATATGCCTAAATATATATCTAAAAAAGAAATTGAGCATCTCTGCAAAGTTTATAAAATCGACAAATTGGAAATTACTCCACGTCCCTGGTATCGGTCATGGCCAATCCTTAAGAATATGCTTACATACCAAGTTCTTGATCGAGTGAAGTTTCATATCCATATAGAAGCGCCACAAAAACAAGGAACTTTCCTGCCCGGGAAAAATCATATAACAGTTAAAATTTTAGAAAATCTCCCTAATAAGGGTGAGGTCGCATTATTCGACTCCAATGATCAGGACTTTGATGTTGCTGGTAACACAATAACTTCAATGGGCGACGTTATGTATAGTATTTTTATAGATACGTTTGGATGGAAAATAACTCCAATACTTTCAACAAAGGTGACTAGTCTCGATACTGCTTGGTCAAGAGTGCTATGGTTAATAATCGGAGCATTGGTAGCCTGTCCATTTACCATTCTTGCGGGACTTATTATTGCCCTTATTACTGGTTTTATTAGTATAGATCCAGCCTGGAAAATATGGTGGCCATGAGCCAGATGAATCTCTCCGCGCGGGGATACCACCGCGTGCTCAAGCTGGCGCGCACGATCGCTGACCTTGCAGGCAGTGAGTTGATTCTGACACCGCATGTGGCCGAAGCGCTGCAGTACCGATCGAGAAACACAATGTAGATCAAGATTTCAATTCATAACTTATGGAGTAACCTGATGCAATATCGTGAACTCGGACGTACCGGCTTCAAAGTCTCGACCATCTCCTTCGGCGCCTGGGCGATTGGAGGCTCGTGGGGTAGTGTGGACGATAAGGAATCACTGGCTGCATTACATCGTTCAATCGATCAAGGTGTCAATTTCATCGACACGGCAGATGTCTATGGCGATGGACGCTCAGAAAGGCTGGTGGCGCAACTGCGGAAGGAATGCAAGGAAACCATCTATGTCGCGACCAAGGCCGGGCGCAGGCTCGATCCGCATACCGCGAATGGATACAACCGCGAGAACCTGACCGCCTTCGTTGAACGAAGCCTGAAGAATCTTGCGACGGATGCCATCGATCTGCTTCAACTCCATTGTCCGCCGACCGAAGTCTATTACCGCCCTGAAACATTCGGTGTGCTGGATGACCTCGTCAAGGCAGGGAAGCTGCGCTATTACGGTGTCAGCGTGGAGAAGGTGGAGGAGGCGCTCAAGGCGATTGAATATCCCAACGTTCAGACAGTGCAGATCATCTTCAACATCTTCCGCCAACGGCCGTCTGACTTGTTTTTTACGGAAGCCCTAAAGCGCAAGGTTGGGATTTTGGCGCGAGTGCCGCTTGCCAGCGGTTTGCTGACCGGCAAACTGACGGCCAAGTCCGCCTTTGAATCCGACGATCACCGGGCATTCAATCGGCATGGGGAATCGTTTGACCGGGGAGAGACCTTCTCAGGTGTGGATTATGAAACGGGTCTGCAAGCTGTTGAGGAATTCGCGAGCTTGTTCCCCAAGGTTGGAGCATGACGCAATTCGCCCTGCGCTGGATATTGATGTTCGATGCGGTAACTTGTGCCATCCCGGGTGCGAAGAACCCATCCCAGGCAGAAGACAATGCTAAAGCTGCAGACCTACCCCCATTGGATGCTGCGACGATGGACAAAGTACGGTCAATCTACGATGCGCATATAAAGGGATTGGTACATCAGTATTGGTAGACCCTCTGCATAATTGGGGGAATATTTAATCCGACACTTTTGAGCTTATCGGGAAGAAGGGCGCCAGCTTTATCTGGCGCCCTTCTTTTTTTGCCATGCACATCAAAAATAGTTCCCAAGAGCAGTCGAGTAAATTCCCACTTGAATTCCGTCAAAATATCATTATAATGTGATTGAAAATGATTGAGTGTGATTGATTATGAGCGAATTTGTATCCTCTGAACAAAGACAAAATGACATTGTCCGCTTGTTGCTGCGCCAGGGCAAGTTGAGCGTTGGCGAGATCGTGGAACGATTTAAGGTCAGCGAGGCCACTGCTCGCAGGGATCTAGAATTTTTGGCTGAAAAAGGCCGGATCCAGCGCGTGCATGGGGGAGCATTACCCATTACCCAGGCCTTGCCGGAGCTGCCAATCCTTGAACGGGAGAAGGAGCAAGGTTACAGTAAACAGAAGATAGGACAGGCCGCAGCGGCTTTAGTGCAGGACGGCGAGACAGTTTTTCTCGGTTCAGGATCGACGGTCCTCGAGGTGGCGCATCATCTTCAACATCGCCAGAATTTGACAGTGATCACGAATTCCCTGCCGGTCTTGAATGCGCTTTCCGGTCAGCCAGGAATTACCCTGGTCTCCCTTGGCGGGATGCTGCGCCGAAGTGAGTTGTCCTTCATTGGCCATATTACGGAACAGGCCTTGGCGGAAGTCCGTGTCGACAAAGTAATTATCGGAATCCATGCCATCAGCCTGGAGCAGGGTCTGACGAATGATTTCCTTCCCGAAACCATGACAGACCGCGCCATCATCAATGCCGGCAGGGAAGTGATCGTAGTGGCTGACCACACCAAAGTCAACACGGTCGCGACTGCATATTTATCGCCAATCACCAGCATCCACTTTTTTGTGACCAATTCCGAGATCCCGACGGAATTTATTGCCGGTTTAAAGAAGGCCGGGATAAAAGTTCAAATCGCATAAGTCATAAATCTGAAAAAAACAGGAGTAAATCGGTGCAAATGGAAAAAGGCAGTCATACTCACGCTGAAATTTTCTCACAGCCGGAAGCCTGGTCTGATGCGCTGTCTGTTGTTGAAAAAGCCAGGGAAGGTTTGAAGGATATCGGGAAAAGGGAATTCGATCAGGTCCTTTTTGCAGGCTGTGGTTCGACGTATTATCTGTCGCTTGCCGCGGCAGCTCTCTTTCAGGAGTTGACCGGCCGGATGGCACGGGCGGTACCAGGTGGAGAACTACTACTGAAATCCTCAATCCGCAATCCCACACAATGGAAACTTGAACAATCTAACTCTGCTGGTGGCTGTCAGCCGTTCAGGCTCAACAACGGAGACTGTCAGGGCAGTGGAGCAATTCAAGAAGCATCATCATGGTCCGGTTTTGGCCATCACTAATTACGGTGATCAGCCGCTTGCCAAACTGGCAGATTTGCCACTGGTCATCGAAAAGGGCCAGGAGGAGAGTGTGGCACAGACGCGTTCCTTCGCGTCCATGTTTGTGGCAGCGACAGCGATGTCAGCTCTTTTGGCAGGGCGGGAGGATTTGCGGGATTCCATGTCAGCACTTCCTGAAGCGGGAAAGCGTTTGCTGAAAAAGTACGAAGATTTTTCAGAGCGCCTTGGCCGGAATCTGGAATTCGACCGATTCTATTTTCTCGGCAGCGGTTACCGCTATGGCCTGGCATGTGAAGTGAATCTGAAGATGAAGGAAATGACCCTCACCCACAGTGAACCCTTTCACTTCCTTGAATTCAGGCATGGACCGATGAGCATGGTGAATCAAAACGCTGCCGTGGTGGGTTTGCTGTCGGACGCAAATCGAGACCACGAAGCGAAGGTATTGTCAGAAATGAAATCGCTTGGGGGAACGGTGGCAGGTTTGGGTGAATCCACTGCGGAAATCTGTCTGGAATCGGGGATCCCGGAAAGCATTCGCGGAGTCCTGTATCTTCCCGTTCTGCAGTTAATGGCATTTCATCGTTCTCTCGCAAAGGGATTGAACCCAGATAGACCTACCAATCTCAGCGCTGTTGTGAAATTGGACATCTGAGGAGGTGCTCACACGGAAATCCATGCAATGCGTTTTTGAAGATTCTTCTGTCAACCAGTAATAAAAAGGAGAAGAAAATGAAAAAGCTGCTGTTTGTTCTTGTTATTGCAAGTGTATTGCTGGCGGCTTGCGGTACCGGCGGTACCCAACCTGCTGAAGATGAGAAGGTCACCCTGCGCATGTGGGTGCATACCAACAATGCCTTCATCGCCGGCTATGAACCGCTGATTGCTGCTTACGAAGCGGAAAATCCCAATGTGGACATCCAGCTCGAGAACTTTGATTACGAGCTCTATCTGCAAACCCTGCAGACAGCCATGCCCGCCGGCGAAGAAGCGGATATTCTTCAACTGTTCGGCACCTGGACTTCCCAATACTATGAGCGTCTTGCCCCCGTTCCCGCCGAAGTTATGACCATTGACCAGGCCAAGCAGACCTTCTATGCCGCGCCAATCGGTGGCTACATCGTGGATGGGGTACTTTACGGCATGCCGCAGGAATTTAACATGGAATATGGCGGTGTGCTGGTAAACAAGACCAAATTCGAAGCTGCCGGCCTTGCCTTCCCGCCGCAATGGAAAACGATGGAAGATGTCGTTGCCGATGGCGTTGCGCTGGCTCAGACGGATGACGCCGGCATGATGACCACCGCGGGTTTCCACTTCACATCTGCCGACCCGATCGCCGCTTCGTTCCTGGCTGGAATCAAGCAGCGCGGAGGCGACTACTGGAATGCCGACCAAACCGCCTTCACCTTCAATACTCCCGAAGCGCGCGAGCAGCTGCAATGGATGGTGGATGCGGTTAATGCGGGTGCGGTGGATCCGATCGTCTTCAACGACAGCACCAACTTCGTCATCGACGCCTTCTTCCAGAGTATGGTGGGCATCGGCTACATCGGTTCCTGGGCGATTGCTGAGGGACAAAACAATTTCCCCGATTTCACCGATGAGTGGGATTATGTTTATATGCCGTCCTTCGAGGGTGATCCGGTCTTTGTGGCTGATTCCGGCTGGGGTCTGACCGTATCGCCCAACAGCAAACATCAGGACGTCGCCTGGGATTTCGTCAAATTCGTCACTGCAAATCCCGACAATGCCAAGCAGTGGAATATCGCCAGTGGAACGATCCCTGCCTTGCCGGCTGTGGCGGAATCGGCCGAGGTCGCCGAAGCGATGCCCTGGGTGCCAAAGGCATTGGGGCTGCTCCCCTTTGGAGCCTACCTGGGTAACATGCCTGACCGTGACCTGGTGATGTATGAGATCATTTACCCGCACGTCTTAAATGCTTTACAAGGTGTGGAAACCGTCGATCAGGCCATCGAAGCCATCGACGCAGAAGCTAATTCAACATTTGAGTAAGCATTGCACGGGGGCGGGCACAACCCGCCCCCATCGCTATCGTCCAATTTATTTCCAAACCAGTGATAAAGGCGGTAGGTGATGACCCTGACTGCAACCGATGAGGCAATTCCCAAGAAGAAACCCAAAGGAGGCCTGGCAAAGTCCAAAGGGCGCTTCGTAGCCGGGATCACCATCCCGCTGCTCTTATACGAATCCCTGGGTATCTTTATCCTCGGCTGGGCTTTTTCCCTGATGTTTTTTGACTACAGTCCGGGGCGTGTCGGTGGTCCCATACTGGGCTTGGGAGGCAGCAATCCTTTCGTTGGGCTGGGTCATTTCATCGAGATGATTAAAGGCTCTTCGGTGGAGGCCAATCTTTTTCGAATCAGCCTAAGAAATACGCTCATCTTTGCCCTGGTCATCCTGCCGCTGAACCTGGCAATCACTCTGTCGCTCGCCTGGTTGCTCGAATCGATCGGCCGCCGCTTTAAGTCGTTGTATCGTACTATTTACTTCATGCCTGTTCTGACCTCTTCCGTGGGCGTGGCTCTGATCTGGATGAGCATGTACAACCCCCAATCCGGCTGGATCAACCAGATAATTCGCATGGTTGGAGGCACACCCGTTTCGTGGTTGTCAGATCCACGGGCAGGCTTTGCAGGTGTCTCCGTAGCCATGTGGGCGGTGATTCTGGCCTACCTGTGGCAGGATTACGGGTACAACATGGTGATCTTCATCGCGGCCCTGCAGGGAATCCCCCAGGAACTCCACGATGCCGCCATGATCGACGGGGCCAATTCCTGGCAGTCTTTCACGAGGATCACGGTCCCTCTTATTCAACCGACTATCCTGTTTGTCTGCGTAATGACGATGCTCTCCTCCTTTCAAGTCTTCGACATCATCCAGGTGATGACCAACGGCGACCCGGGCAACCAGACGCAGGTGTTGATGCTGGACATCTATAAAAACGCATTCCGGTATCAGCGAATGGGTTGGGCGGCAGCTGAATCGTTTGTGCTGTTTCTGATCGTGATGAGCGTGACTCTGATCCAGATGCGTGTCTTGCGAACCGACTGGGAATACTAATATGGCCGAAAACAGCCTCCCGAAATCGTCCGGCTCGACAAGCAAGCCAATCCGCGCGGGTAAATATTCAAGCCGCATCGTGATTTATTTGCTACTAACCCTGGGATTGACGTTCACGTTGCTGCCGTTCATCATGATGATTCTGAGCTCTTTCAAGACGAACGTGGAAGTCCTGCGCGTCCCACCCACATTTATTCCGGAAAGCTTTACCTTTGAAAATTACATCAAGATATTCAACGACCCCAAGTTGCCGCTATTAAGATTTTACGGAAACAGTGCATTCGTAGCGATCCTCAATGTAGTCTCGACCCTGTTTACCAGCTCCCTGATCGGATACATGTTTGCCAAATTCGAGTTCCCCGGGAAGAGATTGCTTTTTGCCTGGTTCCTGACCATGATGATGATCCCCACCCAGATCACCATGATTCCCAGCTACCTCATCCTGGCCAAACTTGGTTTGATCAACTCCCTGTGGGGCTTGGTCATCTTCAGCGCGGTGGATGCCTTTGGGATCTTCATGATGCGGCAATTCTGTGAGACCCTGCCCAACGAACTGCTTGATGCTGCCCGCATGGATGGAGCGAGTGAATGGCAGATCTACTGGCGTGTCGCCCTGCCGCAGTTGGGTGCCCCGCTGGCAACGCTGGGTATCCTGGGATTCATGCACAGCTGGAACGCCTATCTGTGGCCGATGATTGTCCTGCAAAAGATCGAGGTCCGCACTCTGCCGATCATCCTGACCTGGTTCAACTCAACTCATACCGGTCAGGGAGCACTGGTCATGGCTGCCACTGTCCTGATCATTCTGCCCATCCTGATTGTCTTCCTTTTCTTCCAGCGCTGGATTGTCCAGGGCTTTACCATGTCGGGATTCAAATAGGAAACCGCATGCCCCGACCGACTATTCCCTCCTGGTTGATGTTACTCGTTGCCGGACTTCTCGTGGGATGCGGAACCACAGCTCCTGCCGAACCG
Organism: uncultured Chloroflexia bacterium; assembly: GCA_963709295.1. GTDB lineage: Bacteria > Chloroflexota > Anaerolineae > Anaerolineales > Villigracilaceae > JBGPQJ01. Next base: position 52,066 of record CAVPVW010000009.1, read on the forward strand.
GATTGGGCGGGGGTGAACGACTTTCTTTATCAGCTTCAGCACGCGGACCCGGATCGCATCGGCGAGACATCCTTCGATCTGGCAGTCGTCACTCTGGCCACTGCCGGCAATTCCAAAGATGTAATCCCCGCACTGAAAAACTCCCCGGGCGGCCCAAAAATTGTCCTGTGTTACATGAGCATCGGCCAGACGGAGAACTACCGCTGGTACTGGGATCCAGACTGGATTGAGAATCCACCTGATTGGCTGGATGCCCCCGACGGCACCTGGGCGGGCGACTACTGGGTCCGTTACTGGGACCCGGAATGGCAGCGCATCATTTACGGGACGCCAGATTCGTATCTCGACCGGATACTTGAACTCGGTTTCGACGGTGTTTACCTGGACCGGGTGGATGCCTACTGGTACTACCAGGATCAAGGTCGTGAGACCGCAGCGCGCGAGATGGTCGACTTTATCCTTGACTTCACCGAATATGCCCGCGAGCGCCGCCCCGGTTTTGGTGTTTTTCCGCAAAACGCCGAGGAACTCGGCATTTTATACCCTGAATATTTGGACGCGATGACCGGCATTGGCGTTGAAGACCTGTACTATGGTTATCCAAAAGACCATCAGGCCAGCCCACCCGGGTGGACAGCTGAACGCGAGGCTATTCTCGACCAATGGGTCGCGGCTGAAAAACTGGTCCTGACCATCGACTACACCGGCCGCCCCGAGCAGATCGCCGACGCCTATTTCCGCGCCAATTCGCATGGTTATATCCCCTACGTCACAGACCGCGCCCTTGGGCGCCTGCGCATCAACCCCGGTTTCGAGCCGGACAAGGATCCCAGCGAGTGGATTTTTCCCACCTCGACACCGTAATGGTTTCATTCATGCAGCATAAGACGATCGTCTGCCTCCTGTTTATTTCAATCTCCCTTTTGGGGTGCAGTCCCTCGTCAGACGTACTGCCTTATAATTCTGATTCGACGAAAGGTTTGGATCCAATGGCATCAACCACTTCTCCATCCACTGAATGGTGGCATCCCACTACCGACCTGTCCTGGCAATGGCAGATCGGTGACAACGACATTGACACCTCCATCGAAGCGGATGTCTATGATATTGACCTGTATGTGGACCAGGCCGTCATCGATGAACTTCACGCCAAAGGGCGAAAAGTGATTTGCTACATGAGCGTCGGCTCCTACGAGGATTGGCGCCCTGATACAGAACAATTCCCTGAGGAAGTTCTGGGCAATGACTACGATGGCTGGCCAGGGGAGAAGTGGCTCGATATCCGCCGCATCGACCTGCTGGCACCTATCATGCTGGCTCGGCTGGACCTGTGCAAAGCCAAGGGCTTCGATGGGGTGGAACCCGATAACATGGAGATCTACACAAACCATACCGGTTTCCCGTTGACCTACGATGACCAGCTCCGTTATGCCCTCTGGCTTGCTGAGGAAGCCCACAAACGCGGTCTGGCCATCGGGCAGAAGAACGCACCTGACCAGGTCAACGATTTGGTGGCTGTGTACGATTTTGCCATCACTGAAGATGCCTTTTATTTCAAATGGGCGAAGGACATGTTGCCTTATGTTAAAGCAGGCAAGCCCATATTTGCTGCCGAGTACACGGACCTGCCGGGGGATTTCCAGAAATTCTGCCGTCAATCGGAAGAGCTCGGATTCAGCACCATCCTCAAACATCGCGGGCTGGACAGCTGGGTGGAATTGTGCAAATAACGGTAAACTTGGATTTACTATGAAGAATATAACTATTGGAAAACTTCGCGGATTGCAGCAGTGCGCCTCGGCGCGTGGTACATTCACTTACCTTGCGCTCGACCATCGCCAGAACCTGCGCAAGGCCAACCCGGCATTCAACGCTGACTCTGAACTCAGCCGTTTCAAGCTCGAAGTCACCGAGGAGCTTGCTCCCAGTGCCACCGCTGTCTTGCTTGACCCCGAAGTTTCCGCAGCCCAGGCCATCGCTGCCGGAAAAATCCCCGGGGACAAAGCTTTCGTCGTCGCGGTGGAATCGACAGGCTACATGGGCGAAGCGACTGCCCGTCGTGGACAAATCATTCCCGGCTGGAGCGTGGAAAAAGCCAAGCGCATGGGCGCCAGCATGATCAAATTGCTGGTGTATTACCATCCTGATTCACCCACCTCAGCCGAGACCGAAGCTTTCACTGCCCAGGTCGCCTCGGATTGCATCAAGTACGACCTCGGCTTGATGATCGAACCGCTTTCCTACTCCCTGACCGATAAGAAACTGACCAGCGACGAGAAACGCCATGTCGTCGTCGAAACCGCCCGCCGCCTGACGCCCATCCCCGGTGTGGACCTGCTCAAAGCCGAGCTGCCTCTGGATACATCTGAAACCGATGCCGGCCGTTTGTCCGAAGCCTGTGCTGAAGTCAGTGCCGCCTCCGTCACGCCATGGATATTGCTCTCGGCCGCCGTTTCCTTTAAATCCTTTCAGCAACAGGTCATCACGGCCTGTAAAGCTGGTGCCAGCGGCATAGCCGTTGGGCGCGCTGTCTGGCAGGAGGCAGTTACCCTGGATGGGCAGGCGCGTCTCGACTTCCTCCGCACATCCGGGCGGGAAAGGCTGCATCTCTTGAATGACCTGTGCGTCACGCATGCACGGCCTTTCACCGACTACTACTCGGCTGATGCGCCATTCGACTGGTATAAAACCTATTGAGATGATCCCGAAATTCGACATCCTTGTTGCAGGTGAAATCAACCCGGACTTTATTCTTTCCGGCAATGTCGAACCGGAGTTTGGACAAGTTGAGAAACTCGTCGACTCCACAGAGCTGACCATCGGTTCTTCTTCGGTCATCTTTGCCTGCGGTGCAGCGCGTCTGGGGCTCAAGGTGGCCTTTATCGGCCTGTGCGGCGATGATATTTTGGGCCGCTATATGCTCGATGAAATGCAGCAGCGCGGGATTGATGTCGGAAACGTGATCGTTGTCCCAGGCGGGTCGACCGGCCTGAGCGTGATTCTGAACCGGGGCACTGACCGCGCAATTCTGACCCACCTTGGCTTGATGTCTACTCTGAAAGCCGATGACATCCCTGCCGGTCTGCTCCGCCAGGCCCGTCACCTGCATGTCGCCTCCTATTTTCTGCAAAAGGATTTGCAGCCAGGGTTACCGCATCTCTTTGAGCGCGCGCGGTCACTCGGTCTGACGACGTCCCTCGACACCAATTACGACCCGACCGGGCTGTGGGCTGGATTCGATCAGCTCCTCGCGGTTACCAATGTCTTCTTGCCGAATAAGACCGAAGCGTGTTCCCTCGCCGGGGAGGAAAATGTTGACGTGGCGGCGACCCGGCTTTCGGAACGGGTGGAAACTCTCGCGATCAAGCTGGGAGCGGATGGCGCGCTTGGGATGCGGAGAGGTGAAAAAGCCCAAGTCCCCTCAATCCCTGTTAAAGTCGTTGACACCATTGGCGCAGGCGACAGCTTCGATGCAGGTTTTCTCTACGGCTACCTTCAAGGCTGGTCATTGGAAAAATCGTTGCGAGCCGGAACAGTCTGCGGAGCGCTTTCGACGCAAAAAGCCGGCGGGACGTCCGCGCAACCCACCCTAGACGAGTTGCTTCATGAATTACCTTGACGCTGTCGTGCATGCCCAGAAAGCTGGGCATGCGCGCGGTGTGACGTCGATCTGCTCGGCTCACCCGCTCGTACTTGAGGCTGCCCTCAAGCACGGGCTGGCAAGCGGATCACCGCTGCTTATCGAAGCCACCTGCAACCAGGTCAACCAGTTTGGCGGATATACGGGAATGACGCCGGAAGGATTTATAAAATTTATTGGTGAAATTGCCAAGGAAGTAAATTTCCCGCGAGAGAATTTGTTACTCGGAGGTGACCATCTTGGCCCCCTCGTCTGGTCGTCTATGCCAGCCAACAAGGCAATGGAAAATGCAAAGGATCTTGTGCATGCATATGTCCAGGCGGGATTTACAAAAATCCATCTGGACTGTTCCATGCCGTGTGCAGATGACGGGGATTTTTCTGTAGAACTGGCGGCTCGTCGAACAGCTGAATTAGCGCAAGTCGCCGAGATGGCTGCCGGGGAAAATCGTTCGGCCCTAAGGTACGTCATCGGAACAGAAGTGCCACCTGCCGGTGGCGCCAAAACTGGCGAGGATCACATCTTCGTCACCGACCCGGCAGATGCTTTCGAAACCATTGAAATGACCCGACGCGCTTTCTCCGACCTGGATCTCGATTCGGCCTGGGAGAGCGTGATGGCACTGGTCGTCCAGCCCGGAGTCGAGTTTGGCGATGAGGCGGTGCATGACTATGATCATGCTTCAGCGACCGGGTTGACTCGATTCATCGAGTCCGTACCGGGGCTGGTATACGAAGCCCATTCCACAGATTACCAGACTCGCACGGCTTTACATTCTCTCGTTGAAGACCATTTCGCCATTCTCAAGGTCGGACCGGCATTGACGTTTGCCTTCCGCGAGGCAGTTTTTGCCCTGGCTGAAATGGAGGAAATTCTGTTAGAAGGGGAGACTTCGCAGCTTCGAGAAGTGCTCGAAGCCGCCATGCTGGAACATCCATCGTACTGGCAACTGCATTATGCCGGCACACCCCGTCAGCAGAAATTTTCCCGTGCTTTCAGCTTCAGTGATCGGATTCGTTATTACTGGAATGTTCCTGCCGTCCAGAATGCTTTCTCGCGTCTTATGAGTAATCTAGGAGAACGCCCTTTACCGCTTTCCTTGCTCAGCCAGTATTTGCCCAAGCAGTATGAAAAGGTCCGTTCTGGGGGAATAAAAAATCACCCGCGTGAGTTCTTGCTCAGCCGGGTGATGGACGTGCTGGACGATTACGCCTTTGCCTGCAAAGCTTAACTCATCAACTTGTCCAGCTCCAATGGTACACCCTTCGACTCCTCCCGTCGAAGGGATAGCGCCTCCTCGGGGCACTTGCTGACGCACACCCCGCAGCCCATGCAGGCGGCTTCATCCACAACGGAGATCCCATCCAGGGTCAACGCATCGAACTGGCAGTAGGTCTCGCAGGTGCCGCAGCTGATGCACAAATCCTCGTCCACCTGCGCGACATAACCGGACGAAGCCAGCATGGGGGTCCCGCTCTGGTGGGCGTGCATCGCCCCGCAGCAACAGGAACAGCAATTGCAAATGGCGTAAAAGCGCCCCAGCATCGCCTCCTTGAAAAAGGCGTGGTGGACATGCCCTCGCTCATCCTCGGCTTTCAGGATGGCGACCGCTTCAGCCTGAGTGATCCAGCGCGTTTTATCCGGGTGATGCTCGCTGACGAAGCTGGCGAATGGCTCACCGACCACCAGGCAAACATCCAGCGGCAGGCAGGGATTCTCCCGCGCGGAACGGCACGGGCAATTCAATGCGACGATATGGTCCGGGTTCTGCAGGATCAATGACCGTGCCTGTTTGTAGGGAATGACCTGCTCCAGGTCGGGGATATTGACCGGTTCGTCCACCATCACCAGTTTTGTGGCTGTCTCCAATGGAATGGCTTTGCCATGATACTCATCCGCCATCCCACGATTTTCAGTTCCTTCTTTCTTCCTGCCCTTGGGGAGCAGGCCAAGAATCGGTGCCAGTTTTTTCGCGATTGGATGCTGTCCCGTTCCAATGCCGATATATAGGAAGGTCCAGCGGCCGTAAACGTAACCGTGCAGCCGGTCGAATCGCGTATACCAGGGGAGTTTATCCGCTTCCTTGAAAAACGCTTCAGTGGATGGCTTGATGAAGAGGGATTTGATGCCCATGAGGAATCCTTTACTTCTAAATTAATATTACCGTTTCTCGGCTAAAGTCCTTAACGATATTTTGAATAGCATAACTGAATATCACGCTGTGTGCAATGGCTTTTCATCCCCTCAAGGCGTGATTTTCGGTATAAAATCAAAATCGGTAAATAATAGTAAAAGGAGCACTCATGCCACAAAAGAAACGACCGGTCACCGCTGAAGACCTCTACCGGCTGGAGATTCTCTCGGATGCCCGCATCTCACCGGACGGGAATCACGTCGTCTACCGCCTGCAGCGGGTGGATAAAAAGACAGAGAAAAAATATGGCAACCTGTGGGTTGTCCCGACCGGAGGGGGAGAACCTCGCCAGTTCACCCACGGCGACCAGTCCGATTCGTCCCCGCGCTGGTCACAGGACGGAAAAACGATTGCCTTCCTCTCCAACCGGGCGGACAAGGACAAACCTCCGCAGGTCTACCTCCTGCCGTTTGATGGCGGCGAGGCGCGCAAGCTGACCTCCATCGACGGCGAGATCGATGCCCTGTCCTGGTCACCGGACGGGCGGCGGCTGCTGTGCACGGTCCGCAAGACAGATGCCGAAGTGCTCGAACGCGAGAAGGATGAGCAAAAGAAAAAACTGGGTGTGGTCTACCGCCGCTACGACCGGTTGTTTTACAAGCTGGACGGTTACGGATATTTTCCGCAGGAGCGCGTCCACATCTGGGTCATCGACGCGCGTACCGGCAAAGGCCGTCAGCTCACTGATCACCCGGTGTGGGATGAGATCGACCCGGTCTTCTCTCCTGACGGCAGGGAGATTGCCTTCGTCTCCAACCGTCTCAACGAACCGGACCAGAACCCGGACGCGATGGACCTGTTCGTGATGAGCGCTTCGGGCGGCGAGCCGCGCCTGATCAAGACGCCTGTCGGACCGAAAGGTCAGCCGTCTTTCTCGCCGGATGGAGGCTGGCTGGCTTACTACGGGCAGGAGGGCGAGGGACTGGGTTACCGGAACTACGGGCTATGGGTTGTGCCCGTGGATGGCTCGAAACCTTCAAAAAACCTTACCCAGAAATTCGACCTGCACGCCTCCTCCATGGTCATCAACGATGTCGGTTCACCCGAGCAGATGCGGCCGACCTGGTCGAACGACGGCAGGCAGATTTACTTCCAGGTCGCGTATCACGGCTCGTCACTCCTCAAGCGTATTTCACTCGATGGTAGGGACCTGCAGGATATCGTCGGGGAAGGGGGAGTGGTCGGATCCTATTCCTTTGACCGGACACAATCCAGGCTGGCGTATTTCTTCGGGCAGATGCACGACCCTGGCCAGGTCTACCTGCGCGAACTGGGCAGCGGGACAACCCGCCACTTGACTCGCGTCAACCGGGAACTGCTCGACACGATCAGCCTGCCCCGGGTCGAGGAGGTCTGGTTCAAAAATCCCGATGGACTCAGCCTGCAGGGATGGGTCATGTACCCGCCGCGGTTCGATCCCAAGCGGAAATATCCCTCCATCCTTGAGATTCACGGTGGTCCTCAAACTCAGTACGGAAAGTTCTTCATGCACGAGTTCAATTATTTCGCCTCGAACGGGTACGTGGTGTACTTCTCAAACCCGCGCGGGGGGCGCGGCTATGGCGAGGCTCACACGAAGGCCATTTGGGGCGATTGGGGCAACGCGGATTACATCGATGTGATGGCGTTTGCGGAGATGATGGCTCGGAAACCTTACATCGATAAGAATCGCATGGGCGTGACAGGCGGATCCTACGGGGGTTACATGACCCTGTGGATCATCGGTCACAACGAATTCTTCAAAGCCGCCGTCACCCAGCGCTGCGTGAGCAACTTCATCAGTGAATGGGGCTCCAGCGACCTGAACTGGACCTTCGAGCAGGAGTTGACCGCCGGTCCGCCCTTTAAGGACTTGAAGAAGTACTGGGACTTGTCTCCGATGAAATATATCGGCAATGCCAAAACCCCCACCATGGTTATCCACAATGAGGGCGACCTGCGCTGTCCCATCGAGCAGGGTGAGCAGGCCTTTGTCGCGCTGAAACGCCTCGGCGTCGAGACCGAGTTCATCCGCTTTCCCGAGGAGTTCCATGGGCTCTCCCGCACCGGTCGCACCGATCGTCGCATCGCGCGCCTGAACCATATCCTAAGATGGATGGATAAGTATCTGAAGTGAAACGGATTGTTGCTGGTAGATTGAACTTCCGTTGACAAATTAAATATCCCGTAGTAATATACAGCCCGCCTCGCCGAGGTAGCTCAGTGGCAGAGCAAACGGCTCATAATCGTTGGGTCGAGGGTCCGACTCCCTCCCTCGGCACAGAACCGTCCCGAACAGGGGCGGTTTTCTTTATCTGGTCGAGGGTACCCCGGGCTGCCGGGGCAGGCGACTGCCTCCCTCGGCACAAACCCGTCTGGAAAGGCGTTTTTTTTTTACTCTGGACGAGGGACCCCCGGGCTGCCGGGGCAGGCGACTGCCTCCCTCGGCACTCAAACCCGCCCTCTAGGCGGGTATTGCTTATCTGGTCGAGGGACCCCCGTTTGCCGGGGCAGGCACCACAGAAAAAAGAACAACCGGCAATCGAACGCCGGCTGCCCTCGAACTAATCTCAAATTACCACTCTCTAATAGCTGCCCAATCACACTTCCGAGTTCTTTTTAACAAAATCGATCACTTCATCCACCTTGCAGAAGGCAAGCGCGGTAACCGTGTCCGCGCCGCCGTAGTAGACCGCGATACGACCGGTCGGTTGATCATACAGCGCTGCGCAGGGGAAAGCCACGTTCGGCACGTCCCCGACGCATTCATAATAGGTCTGGGGAGAGAGCAGGTACGGCGCAGCGCGGTACAACACCTTCCAGGGCTTGTCCAAGTCGAGCAGGGCGGCGCTCCAACTGTAGACGAATCCGTTGCAGGAGGTCAACACGCCGTGGTAGAACATCAACCAGCCTTCTTTCGTCTCGATCGGGATGGGACCCGCTCCCACTTTGGTGCTTTGCCAGCCGCCCTTGGTCCCCATCACGTAACGGTGCTCGCCCCAATACTTCATATCCGGGCTCTGGCTAAGATAGATATCGCCGAACGGCGTGTGCCCGTTGTCGCTCGGGCGGCTGAGCATCACATACTTGCCATTGATCTTGCGCGGGAAGGGCACGCCGTTACGATTGTAAGGGAGCAGTGCATTCTCAAAGAAATGGAACTCTTTGAAATCATAGGTGTATCCCAATCCAATGGTGGGACCGTGGAACCCATTGCACCAGGCCACCCAGTAGCGGTCTTCGATCCACACCACGCGAGGGTCATACTTGTACATCGAGTAAGCAGAGTCGGGGTCATTGGATTTCCATTGGATCGGACCGTCGCTCAGCTTCCATGTGAATCCATCCTCACTGAAACCGCTGTGCAGGGTCATGTCGCGCTTGCGGTTGTCCACCCGGAACACGCCAGCGAATTTTCCGTTGAATGGGACTGCCGCGCTGTTGAAGATGCTGTTGGATATGGGCAGCAGGTCGCGCGGGATGATGGGGTTGGCACTGTACCGCCAGACCACGTCGCTGCGGCCAGCCGGCCGCTCCTCCCAGGGGATGTTGGGCAAAGAGTTATTTGTCATTTGACTCTCCTGATTTAAGTCTGCGAAATCGAACACTGGAATTGCATTTCTATGATAATCTAATTATGGAAAATTGACTTAAGGAGCCCACCATGTATTTTGACATGCCGCTTGACCAACTGCAAACTTATCGTCCACCCCGGCCTGAGCCGGCGGATTTCGATTCCTTCTGGGCTGAGACACTCGCATCTGCCCGGCAGCATAAGCTCGAACCTAAGTTTGTTCCCGTCTCGACGGGTCTCAAGCTGGTGGAGGTTTTTGACGTGACCTTTCCCGGCTTTGGAGGGCAGTCCATCAAAGGATGGTTCATCCTGCCAAAGGACCGCCCGGGCAAACTCCCCTGTGTTGTGGAATATATTGGTTATGGCGGAGGGCGCGCGCTCCCGACCGATTGGCTGCTTTGGGCGAATGCGGGTTATGCCCACTTCGTGATGGACACGCGCGGGCAGGGCAGTACATGGTCATCGGGAGATACGCCAGATCCTGAGCTTGAAGGTTCCAATCCGCAGATTCCCGGATTCATGACCCGAGGCGTGCTTGACCCGAAAACGTATTACTACCGGCGGGTGTTCACCGATGCGGTTCGTGCCGTTGAATCAGCGCGGGCTCACCCTGCAGTGGATGCGTCTCGCGTTGCGGTAACCGGCGGCTCACAAGGAGGAGGGATTACGCTGGCGGTTGCCGGGCTTGTACACGACCTTTCAGCGGTCATGCCGGACGTGCCATTCCTATGCAATTTTCGCCGTGCCACCGACCTGGTGGATACAGATCCGTATCACGAGATCACCCGTTTCTGCAAGACCCATCGCGATAAGGTTGAGCAGGTTTTCAATACGTTATCCTATTTCGATGGGATGAACTTTGCCGCCCGTGCAAACGCTCTGGCCTTATTCTCAGTTGGTCTGATGGACGACATCTGCCCACCTTCAACGGTCTATTCTGCGTATAACCACTACCAGGGTGAGAAACAGATCAAGGTCTGGTCGTACAACAACCACGAAGGTGGAGCGTCTTTCCAGACAGCGGAGAAGCTTGAATTAATAAAAATCTTTGGGGATGAAATCGAGACTGAGTAAAAGGCAGCTATGTAAGTGAATGATCGCGGCTGAAAAGGTTCTCGGGATTCTCGCGGTCCTGCCAAAACACCGCTTGACCTTGATTAACTAATATAACCGCAGGCTTTCTTGCTCCGTTGTAATTGCTCGCCATGCTGAGGTGGTAAGCCCCCGACATTGGGATTGCGATCAGTTCCCCTTCTTCAATTTTAGGGAATGGTAAATCCTCGATAATTACATCGCCGCTTTCGCAGAAGGGACCGGCGATCCATGCTTTTTCTTCCGGGGTCCGATCTGGTGCATGCACAGGCAGCGCGGAGTATCTGGCTCCATAAAGCGAATGACGGGGATTGTCCGCCATGCCTCCATCGATCAACAGCCAGGTTCGGTGTGCGGTCCGCTTGACAGTGCCAACCCGGTAGAGTGCAACACCTGCCCGGGCAACGAGAGTCCGTCCGGGTTCGATATGAAGATGCGGTAGCGACAGGTCGCGGGAGCGGCATCCAGCCAGGATCATTTCTGAAACGAATCGGACATACTGCTCCAGGGAGGGATGGGGCAGTTCGTCTTCGTGATAGGCCACCCCCCAGCCGCCGCCGGGAGAGAGGTGCCACTCACCTGTAAATCCAATATTCCTTGCGGCGTCCAATGCTAGTTCGATCCCCTGGGCAAGAGGTTCGACATCCCGAAATTGTGATCCTTGATGAAAATGAATCCCAGTGAGCGGGAGGTTGTTTTCCCGGCAGATTTGCGCAGCCGCCAAAAGTTGGTCAAAATCCATGCCAAACTTGCTGTCTGCATGACCGGTTTGGGTGAAAGCATGGGTGTCGACTGAAAGTCCGGGTTGAAGCCGCAGCCAAAGGTCCGGCAGGGTGTGATTGCCAGCAAGCGCAGACAGACGCTGCAATTCTGAAAGATTATCCACGACAACGGTTCCGGCATGGGCGATGGCAGATTTCAGGTCACCCGGAGATTTGTTCACACCATGGACATTGATCGATCCTTTTGGAATTCCAGCTTTTACTCCGATGGCAATTTCTCCCAGACCGGTGCAATCCAAATTCAGGCCGTGATGCACAGCCCATTGAGCAATCGCAACCGAGAGGTAGGCTTTTCCTGCATAGGTGATGCTGGCATGAGAAGGATAATACCTGGCAAGGAGAGATTTATACGTGTCCGCTGCGGAATCGAGCGTCAACTTGTCGTAGAGATATAAAGGTGAGCCATGCTTTACCGCCAGCGCGTTCAAATCGCAGTCCGCGATGACGAGGTTCCCGCCAACAACAGTTGTTGATTCGGGAAATAACGGAAGTCTGGTGCTGAGAAGATTACTCAAGATTTACCCGTGAATTAAAAATGCCGCCCCAATCAAAGGGCGGCTTTATTGATTTGTTGGGCGTCCTATTCTCCAAAAATGACCAGCCACCAGATTTGCCAGTTGGAAATCTGAGTGGGTACCACGACCGGGGAACTGTCCTGGGGAGGAGGCTGTTCGCCGGGGACAGGCATGGGGGCGATGGGCACATCACCCGGCCGGATCATACCCGCCTGCTCGCGCGCCCACTGCTCGACCGAGAAATCAGATTGAGCATATGCGACAGCAGTCTCCAGGTTGTATTGCGTAGCCATGATCTCCGTGGCGCGGATGCGTACGGATTCGGCCTGGCGGCTCAACCGGGTCATTTCCTCCAGCCGCGCATTAAAATCCATGATCAGTAGCACCAGGATGGCGATTCCGATAAAGGCCGCGATGCGCTGCCATTTGATTTCCACCGAACCAATTTTCATGCTGTTATTTTACCATGCGGCTTTAAAACAAAAAACCCGCATTTCTGCGGGTCTCCCAGTGCCGAAGGAGGGACTTGAACCCTCACTCCCTTGCGGGAACTAAGCCCTGAACCTAGCGCGTCTGCCAATTCCGCCACTTCGGCTGGTGCGTCCTGTATTTTATCCATTTTCAAGGATTTGTCAACACTCCGCCCCTGATGCGCAGCCTGCCAGGTCAATTGTGAATCCGAAATAACAGGTTTTTTTCTTTCGGTCTATAATAGAGATATCACTCGAATGATCGATCAACCTGATGCAGGTTGGTGAAAATCGACAAGGAGATCAGCATGGATTTTACATTGACTCAAGAACACCTTATGGCTCAGAAAATGGTGAAGGACTTTTCCGAGAAGGAAGTCCTTCCTGTGATTAAAGATGCGGACCGCAACTCCGAGCCGATTCCCTGGGTGTTGAAACGCATGGGCGAACTTGGGATCCTCGGGATCTGCTACCCCGTGCGTTACGGAGGTCAGGGGATGGATTACATCACCCTCGGGCTGGCTTGCGAGGAACTTGAAGCGGTGGATACACACCTTCGGGTGGCGATGTCTGTTCACACCGGATTGTGTTCCATGACCCTCTTCCATTGGGGGACTGAAGCACAAAAGGAGAAATTCCTCACGCCATTGGCGAAAGGTGAAAAACTGGGTTGCGGCGCTTTCACCGAATCGGGCTGCGGTTCGGATGTCTCTGCTGTGCAGACTTCTGCCAAGCGCGACGGTGATTATTACATCCTCAATGGTGAAAAAATGTGGATATCACTGGCCGCAAAAGCGGATTACGCCATGGTCCTTGCGAGGACGAACCCGGATGCCAATAAACCCTCGGCTGGGCTTTCCTCCTTTATCGTTGACCTGCACTCCGAGGGTGTAAAAACCGGAGACCTGCATGGCAAACTTGGGGTTCGTGCCGGCTCCACGGGCTGGATCTCCTTTACCGATGTGAAAGTGCCAGCGGCCAACCGGATCGGCGAAGAAGGGGAAGGCTTCAAGATCACCATGGCCGGTTTTGACCATGGACGCTATACGGTGGCGGCTGGTGCGACAGGAATTATTCGTGCTGCGCGGGATGCCAGTGTGAAATATTCGCTTGACCGGCGGACTTTCGGAAAGATGATTGCGGAACATCAATTGATCCAGCAGAAGATCGCCCGCATGTCCCAGGATCACGAAATCGCGCGAATGTTATATCTCAAGGTGGGCTGGTTGAAGAATCAGGGGGAGCGCAGCACCCTGGCGACATCCTATGCCAAGAAATTCGCCACGGAAGCCTCGTTCAGTGCCGCCAATGAGGCTGTTCAAATTCATGGTGCTTATGGTTTTTCAGATGAATATGATGTGGAACGCTACCTTCGAAATTCAAAAGGTGCGGTCATTTATGAGGGCAGCAGCGAAATCCAGACTCTGATCCAGGCTGGCTACGCCCTCGGTTTTCGGGAAGATAAGCCATTACGCTGCGAATTACCAAAATACGACGCGGATGTCTGGCAATCCTGATTCTCAAAATTGAAACGAGTTGATGCCATGGCAGTGATTGAACCCAGACATACCAAAATTGAAAAGCAAATCGACACGGTGGTGGGCAAAGTCGTGCTGGAAAGTCCTGCAGCTTATCCGGGAGATGAATCCAACCTTTACTGTGCCGGCGCTGACGGAAAGATAGTCTGGTTCGCGGAAAGACCGGTGGATGGATCTCATTACACCCGGGTGAGATTCGACGACCAGGGTGAGAAACTGCTCACCTATTCCACGCGCGGACATGCCTGCGAGGTGGATTTGAAGACCGGCAAACTCCTGAGCCAGGTTTCGATTTTATAAGCGCAGCTTCATGAGTTGGAAGTATTGCAAATGAATAGTACTGAATTTGTCAAAACAATCTCATTCAGTTCAAGGAGGGTCCGTTGAAAATTGTAGTCTGTGTCAAGCAAGTTCCCGATACCGCTGCAAAAGTCACGGTGGATAACGGGAAGGTCGGGTGGGGGGATGCACCTCTGGTCATTAACCCCTGGGATGAATATGCTGTCGAAGCTGCCCTTCAATTGAAGGAATCTCAGGGCGGCACCGTCACTGCGGTCACGATTGGCAGTCCAGCGACTGCAGATGCCCTCAAGCATGCCCTTGCCATGGGTTGTGATGATGCCATTCTGATCAATGATCCTGCGCTCGAGATCCTCGACACGCAGTCAGCAGCGCGGATTCTCGCGTCTGCGGTTAAGAAAATGGATGCCGTGGACCTTGTCTTCTTTGGCAAGGAGGCGGTGGACGGCAACAGCGGCCTGGTCGCCTCTCAAACCGCCCGCCTGCTTGGTTTTGCTTCGATGACGCTGGCGTCCATCGTGAAATATGAAAATGGAGCGCTCCGCGTTGAAAGGGGGACGGAGGAAGGCCGGCAGGTGATCACATCCAAACCTCCGGCGGTTCTGTCCATCGCCAAGGATTTCGGTGAACCGCGTTACCCGTCCTTTATGGGAATCCGGAAAGCCTCTAAGGCAACCATTCCCACCTGGACCCTGGCTGATTTGGGTATTTCCGCCCCGGCGACCGTTGTGTCCACGCTGGAGATTCTCAATCCACCCTCGCGAGAAGTGAATTGCGAGATCTTTTCGGGCACCCCTGGCGAAGCCGCTGAAAAACTTGTCGAGAAGATTCTCGGGGAGAAGGTGCTATGAACATCTGGGTTTATATCGACCACTTCAAGGGCAATCCCCTTCCCACTTCGTGGGAGGCGGTGGGTGCGGCAAAATCCCTCGGCGCGAATGTGACTGCATTGGTGCTTGGCGCCGGGATTGAACCGGTAGCCAAACAGGCTTTGGAATACGGCGCAGACTCCGTCATTCTGAGTGATGACCCCGCTTTAGCCGATTTTCGCGCGGAAGTCTTCGCATCCACTGTCGCTGCGGCAGGTGAAATTCCCGACGCCATTTTTATTCCCACCAGCACTCGCGGCCGTGAACTGGCAGCCATGCTGGCGATCGACCTCAACACAGGCGTGCTTGTGGATGTCACCAGCGTGGAACTCTCGGGCGATAAACTCGTGGTGACACGTCCGATTTATTCCGGGAAGATACTCCAGAAACAGACGTGTGCATCCAAACCGCAGATCGTTACACTGCGGGGGCGAGCATTCCCCAAGCCGGCACCGGCTGCCGGAAAATCAGGTGAAATTAAAAAGGTTGCTGCGAATACCAACGCATTGACCTCCGTGGAGGGTTATTCCGCCTCGGAAGCCGGGGTCAGCCTGACGGATGCAGGTGTCATTGTGTCAGGAGGTCGTGGGGTCAGCAACAATCCGTCCTTGCAGCCTCCTGCCGGATTGGATGAAAAAGCGGCTGAGATTTGGCGTGCCCAGCAGGGATTCAAACTGGTGGGCGATCTCGCGTCCGCGTTGGGGGCAGCCATGGGCGCCTCCCGCGCAGCCGTCGATGCGGGTTACATCCCGTATTCCCATCAAGTGGGACAGACCGGCAAGGTTGTATCCCCCGATCTTTACATCGCCTGCGGCATCTCTGGCGCGATCCAGCACCTGGCAGGGATGCGCACGAGCAAGGTGATCGTCGCCATCAACAAGGATGCCGACGCGCCGATATTCAAGGTGGCACGCTACGGCATTGTCGGCGACCTGTTCGCCATCCTGCCCGAGGTGACCGAAGCCTTCAAGAAGAAACTGGGCAAGTAAGATTATTTGTTGGGTTTTGAGTGAAGAAGAGCCGGAAATGAAAATCCGGCTCTTCTTTGTTAATGCGTATGACTGGCGCTGCCAAAAGCGTGCTCGTAAACGAGCATCACATAATACTGCCAGGGAAATGCAGGTTCGTAGGCTGAAGGAGAAACCTGGTGGGTGGAATCAGGATTTTTCAGGTTCTTCTCCAGAAATTCCAACATCTGATTCCAGGCTTTTGCTTGAACGCCGCCAGCCCGTATGGACTCGATATCGGTGACAAAGGCGTGAGGCTGACCTTCGTAGATGGTGATTTCGTTGGGAATCCCTGCTTCAATCAAGCCAGCTTCGAAAGCGTTCACATCTGCCACTGGAATGGACATATCCTCCCCGCCAAAAATGCCAAGTACCGGGCCCGGGAGAGACTGTAAAACATCCGGGTCGGTCTCTGCCGACCCATAGAACACCACTGTAGCCGCGATATCTTGATTATGAAGGCTATAGAGAAGGGACGCCCGCCCGCCATAACAGAAGCCGGCGATCCCGATTCGATTGAAGTCTACCTCGGGCTGGGACTCAAGCCATGCGAAAACGGAATCAAGATCGGTGTTCACATTTTCCGGTGAATTGGTGATGACCTGGTAAATCGCGCGCGGAATCCAGGAGGTGGTTGAACCGCGGAAAGTATCCGGCGCGATGACGAAGTACCCCTCCTCAGCCAGGCCTTCAGCTTTCCCCACGATACTTTCGTTGAGCCCAAAAAACTCATGGATCATGATCACGACCGGGAAAGGGACCCTCGCCAGGTGGCGTCGCAACATAGGCACGCACATCGTGTCCGCCGTTTTGTCCGGGTATCGTGGTGTTCGTGACCGCGTTAATGCGTTCTGCGCCTACCGCAAAATCAAAGGCTATTGAACTTGCTATAAGGATTACGAGCAACATCGCCAAACCAATCAAACCCAATAAAATACGCTTCGCAGTTTTCATTAATTCCTCCAAATTCGAACATTCATCTTGACAATTTAGACCATTATACTATACAATATATTGAAATAACATGTGCAATATATGAGACAAACCTTCCAGTGTTTTTTTCCCTTGGCTGTGGTTGCGGTTTTTGATTGTGGCAAAGGAATATTACTTTAGACAGTAAGCTTGCATTGAGAGGAAAGTATATATGACAGAAACTCCGAAGTATTTGGTGCTCAAGAAACAAAATGAGATTGAAATCCGGCAGTACCCTGCTTACATTCAAGCGGAGGTAGCTGTTGACGAAAAAAACTATAAATCAGCCATTGAAAAGGGTTTTAACATCCTCGCAGGATATATTTTCGGAAATAATATCTCCAGTCAAAGAATCGAGATGACCGCCCCTGTCCAGGCATCTCGATCTGAAAAAATTGCTATGACCACGCCAGTCACTGTCACGGGAGAATCCAGCTTCACAGTGGCTTTCATCATGCCCTCAGCATACACCCTGGAGACGCTGCCGCAGCCGAAAGACAGCCGGATTAACCTCAGGCAGATCCCCGCCCATTCGTTGGCTGCCATCCGGTTTTCCGGGTTCTTCCGGCAGGATACGATCCAGAAAAACAAGCAACGCCTCAGTCAATGGTTGGATGATCAAGGCATCGAAACGGAAGGCGACTTCATCGTGGCGGGATATAATCCGCCCTGGGTGCCGGGCTTTCTGGCGCGCAACGAAGTCCTGATCCAGGTCGAAACTGAACTTCAGAAGAATACATGAAGAGAATTCGAGAACTTTCTTTTGCTTCACTGGAGGTCTTTTCGTCATCACCACCGCATACCCCTTCTCAAAACGGCTTTGTTCGGACTGATGACTTATGCCACATACGACCTGACCAATCTTGCCACCTTGAAAGGTTGATCTGCTCTCAGCATTGAGGATTAAGTTTGAGTAACTGAGCGTTCCAGTCAGTTGTGCCGGTTTTCTTGATTGCAATTGACTGATTTTATACAATAATGAGTAACCATTCATTTAGACAAAAGGAGAAAAGAATATGACTACCACTAGTACCGTATCAGACAGTTCAACAAGCGAAATGGAAGCCAAGTTTACCGGACTGCGGCGCTTCAACCTGGGCATGGGATTCCTGCACCTGATCCAGGGCATCTTCATGATCGCGGTCAGCAATGACACCACGTACCCCATTTACACGAATTTCCTGAACTTTGATGTCGCCACCCTTACACTTGCCCCTAGCGCCGAGCTTGTCTACGAGGTTCCGTTTGGGATAGCCGTTTCCTTGTTTCTGCTCATCTCGGCTGTAGCGCATTTCTATCTGGCGACGATTGGCTACAAGCGCTATGTGGAAAACCTGAAGAAGGGCATGAACCCGGTGCGCTTTTATGAATATGCCCTCAGCTCTTCGTTGATGATCGTTTTGATTGGCATGCTGATCGGCATCTGGGACCTGGGTGCGATCATCCTGATCTTCGCCGTGAACGCCACGATGAACCTGTTTGGCATCATGATGGAGCTTCACAACCAGCACACCGAGAGAACGAACTGGACAGCTTTTATCTATGGCTGCATCGCCGGGATCGTGCCGTGGATCGTGATCATGATCTACTTCGTGGGTGCGGTCAACTCCGGGGACGCCAAGCCGCCGGCATTTGTGTACACCATCGTCCCGACCTTGTTTGTCTTCTTTAACATTTTCGCCATCAACATGGTTTTACAATACAAAAAGGTTGGCCGGTGGAAGGATTACCTGTTCGGGGAACGCGTCTATATTATTCTGAGCTTGTTGGCCAAGTCCGCGCTGTGCTGGCTGATCTGGACCGGCACCCTGGCGCCTGTATGAAGCATGACAAGGTTTAATATTGGTAAAAAAAGTATAGGCAACCTACAACCTGCTACAACTTCTAGGCCCAGGATAAAATGGACCTCTTGATGAGAGTCGGTTTTTGAAGGGATGTCGTGAGGATGTCATAGCAGAACGATGTCCATTTGTCGAAAGAAATAAGAGTGAGCCGGAAATCAAATCCGGCTCACTTCGCTATATAATAGGGGTTCATTTCCTGCTCAGGAGCACCAGATGACATCGTCGACGATCACTGTTCCGGACAATTGGGCACCGCGCTTCTTTACCATTTGGGGCGGCCAGGCTTTTTCACTTTTCGGCAGCGCGCTGGTCCAATTTGCGTTGATCTGGTGGTTGACTCAGGAGACAGGTTCAGCAACAGTCCTGGCGACCGCGACTCTCTTTGGGCTGCTTCCTCAAATTGTCCTGGGACCCTTTTCCGGGCCATTGATCGACCGGTGGAGCAGGCGGCTTGGTGATGATCTTCTCGGATGCGAGTATCGCCATTGCGACCGCAGTACTCGCCTATCTTTTTTGGGCAGGCCTTGTCGAAACCTGGCATGTTTATGCGGTGCTGTTCATCCGGTCTGCAGGAGGCGCATTCCACTGGCCTGCGATGCAGGCCTCCACCACGTTGATGGTGCCCGAGAAGCACCTCTCGCGCGTGGCCGGCATGAATCAAACTCTGCAGGGATTGATCAGCATCATCGCCCCGCCCACCGGTGCCGTGTTAATCGGCTGGTTACCCACCCAGGGAGTGTTGATGATCGATGTCGCCACGGCGATTATCGCGATTTTGCCTCTGTTGTTCCTGCCCGTACCCCAGCCTGTGCGTCAAGTTCACCCGGACTCCGATGGCAAACACCCGACTTATTGGCAGGATGTGAAAGAGGGAATTCAGTATGTGATTTCCTGGCCGGGATTGCTGGCGGTTCTGATCATGTTCATGCTGGTGAATTTCCTTTTCAACCCGCTTGGTGCGTTGATGCCGCTTCTGGTCACCCAGTATTTTCAAAAAGGAGCGCTTGCCCTCGGGTCGATGGATTCGTTGTGGGGGATTGGGATGATCGCCGGAGGAGTCCTTCTTTCAATATGGGGAGGGTTCAAGATGCGAATCAAGACCATGCTGATCGGTACCGTGGGAGCCGGTTTGGGGGTGATGGTTGTGGCGGCTGCACCTGCCGATGCGTTCTGGCTGGCATTGACCGGTTTCTTTTTTATGGGAGTCGCGATCCCGATCATTAACGGTCCTGCCATGGCGCTTCTGCAGTCCATTGTTCGGCCGGACGTGCAGGGACGTGTCCTGTCGCTGGTTGGGAGCATGGTAATCGCGATGTCCCCGCTCAGCCTGCTGGTGGCGGGTCCGCTGTCGGATGCCTATGGCATCCGCGTCTGGTTCTGGATTGCAGGCATCCTTTGTACGATGATCGCAATCACCGGGTTCTTCATCCCGACTATTATGAACGTCGAAACTAGCCACAATGAAGGCGTCAAAGAAGTTGTCCCTGAATCGGAAACACCATCCCTTTAATGAAATTTGTATTTATAAAGCGGGAGGCTGGGCTGAATGTCACCCAGCCTCCCACTTTCGATTTGAATAATCGTCAGTCATCATCCCCGCCGCCTCCACCGTCATCGCCCGGATTATTACTTTCATGACATTTCGTGCAAGTGGCTGTGGCCAGGTTTTGAGTATGACAATCGCGGCATGTGGCGCCTTCATGATTTATTCCACCGTGCTCACCAAAACTAGGGTGCGGACCGTTATAACCGGCATTCCAGTTGCTGGTGTTGTGGCACTCAGCGCAATTGTTCCCGAACATTCCCTTGTGAAACCCCGGATCTCCATGGCAGCCAGCGCAGAAGGACGGTGTGCCTGCGAATCCTTTGCTGTGGCAGCGCTCGCAGGCGAGATTGGCGTGACCGCCTGTCAGCCTGAACGTGGATAGATTATGGTCGAAAGTCGCCGGTTTCCAGGCAGTGGTCGAATGGCAGGCATCGCAGCTGGTTCCAAAACGTCCATTGTGCTTGTCGTCTATCTTGTGGCAGGCGTAACATGCAGCAGGTGTGCCCTTGAATATGCCTCCCTGATGGCACTGCTTACAGTCAATGGTGAGGTGAGCGCCGGTTAGTATAAAGGTGGAGTTGTTATGATCAAACGTGGAGGGAGTCCACGCATCGGCTGAATGACACAGACCGCAATCATTTCCCAGCTCGCCCAAATGCGCATCATCCTTTTGGTGGCAGGAGGCGCACGTGGAGGGAGTACCTTGATAGGAACCATCCGTGTGACAGTCCTCGCAGGCGACTTCGAGATGCTTCCCGGTTAATTTAAAGTATGCCAGATCATGATCGAATTTGGCTGGTTTCCAACCGTTTGTGCTATGGCAGGTCTCGCAAGCGGTGCCAAATCGGCCTTGATGCGCTTCATCCCTGGCATGACAGTTCAAACATTGGTCGGGTGCATTCTGGAAATCGGTGATCGTACGGGAGTCGTGATGGCACTCTATGCAGGCGAGATCCAGGTGGATTCCGGTGAGTTGAAAATCAGCCTGAGAATGGTCGAAATCCTTGCTGATCGTTTCGACGCCATCATGGCAGGCCAGGCAGTCATCTCCGTACGAGATTCGATGAGCAGTTGATATCGCGAAATCTTTCTGCTCGTGGCAATTAATACATGTTTGATCATCGAATGAGGAATACTTCCCGCTATGGCAGCCGGCACAATCAATTTCCACGTGGGCAGCCAGGGAAAAACCGAGACGCTCATGAGGAAAATCAGACGTGAAAGCCGTCAGGGAGGCGGTCGCTCCCCTGTGTTCCGGGTGACATTGCCGGCATTCCATGGAAGGGTTAGCCTCGCGGAGGATTCCATGGAGCACGAGGGGGTCGGTCATCTGCTGGCTGACATCAACGTGGCAGACTAAACAACGATCCGCCATTCGCTCGTTCTCCCAAAAGGCGGTATGGCATTGCCCACATTCGCCCCCAATTTGTGCATGAGACAATACTCCGCCAGATTGTTCGCCCGGTAGGGCATTCAATTTTCCGGGGCTGAACATGGAACTGCCACTGGCGAATGCCACACTGGCAATGATCAATGCAGTGATGATCGCGGTGATGATGGCGGAAGTCGAAAAACATCCAAGGCGATTATTCATAATCCTATATCCCGGTTATTTCAGCAAGGTCGCATAATATAACGCCGCAAAAATGTGGACAAAGGCCGAAACAAACAACGCCATCCCAATGGGGATATGGATGGTGTGCCAAAGCGCCATCCATCGGCGGGATTGTGCGAGGGCGGATGCCTGAAGGCCACCGGTGGTGGAATCCACTTCGATCCCGTCAAGCGTGCGCGGGATGCGAGTATAAATATAGCGGCCGATAAATCCACTGATGACGATCACGACAGTCAGAAGCATCGTCGCTCCCGCCAGCCCGTTGAATTTCCAGGATGAATGCAACAATACAAGATAAGGCCCGACAATCCCGGTGAAAATGTGGAATTGAAGCCAGTCCGACATTTTCCCCCAGCGCGCCACTCGCGTACGTGAACGCTTCCGCAGGCTATATAACGTTTCAGTCATCAACATCATGATAAACCCCAGGATTCCCAACGTATGGCCGTAGAATTCGCCGGCAGCCGGGATGGCGCTGGTCAGGTTAATGATCAACGCATACATGGCGGTGATTCCAGCCACTGCCGCTAATGACATCCAAAGTTCCTTTGCGCCTCGTAACATTTCGATATCCTTGTAGGTCAATCCTTTAAGAATGTTCTAAGATGGAGAATGGACTGCTTGTTTGTTGAATTCGGTCCAATACTTGACGATAATGGCAGAAAGGTCGGCACCCTTTTCCAGCAGCGACTGGGCGGATGGAAGAGATGTCCAATTTCTGCGAGACGATGTGCTGAATCGGCCGGGACAAGGTTTGATCGCCCATGACCACTGCGCCTGCGATGTGCTTTTCACCGACCATCAGCCTCAACCTGTTGACCTCGAACCCAGTCTGCGCGACGATGGCATCCGGGATATCCCGCCAGGTTTCACTATCCCCGCGGGCGATACCGGCTATATCGCTGTCGCTGCCTCCGCCTACCTGACCAATGATGGTCGTCGTCAATCCGGCGAGTCTGGTCACGTTGAACGGAGGCGATTTTTTGTAAGGGGTTCTTACGCCCGCCATGTTCAGCCCTGCCACCCAGCCCTGCTCCCGGGCCGGATTCCACAACGTATCAAGAACATACTTTCCACTGGTGGAGTCGATAGGCTTGGGCAACGTCGCCCGCCGCGTAAACCGACTCCAGGTTGGTCTGTAAAAATTCATCGGTTACGATGCCTCGTTCCGTCGCGATGCCGGAAATTTTTGCGAGTTCAAGCCGCGGTTTAATTCCAATCGCCACGGCGACTACATCGCATGGAATGACTTCGCCACCAACCAGGCGAACCGCTGAAACGCGGCCAGATTTTCCGATCACTTCAGCCATCTCTGCATGGTATTGGATTTTTATCCCGTCTTCCCTTAGGCGACTTTCGACGATTCTGGATTCGGCAGCGTCGAGGACATTTCCCCAATATCGGTCTCCCCTGAGCAAGTAGCAAACCTTTACCCGGTTAGCTGCAAGTCCTTCCGCCAGTTCGAGGGCTGTGATTCCGCCTCCAACCACGACTGCCTTTTTCGCCTTGTTCGATAAAGAAACGATTCGCCTTGCATCTTCCATGTGATCGAGTTTGACTACTCCCTCGAGGTCGATTCCCGGGACTGCAGGTTTCAGGGCGTACGACCCGGTAGCCACCAGCAATCTATCGTATGGATATTGTTGCTTCCCGTCTTCGACCTCCACCCGATGCTCGGCTGGCAGGATTTTCGAGACGCTTCCTCGAACGAATTTTGCATTCAATGCCTTGTAGGCCTGGGGCGTGTAATTAAATAAAAGATCTTTGGGGATTTCCCCGGAGAGGTAATACGCCAGGCCCGGTCTTGAGTAAAACCCATGAGGGTCATCTCCGATAAGGGTAATTGATGATTGATCGTCCTTGCTGCGAATGGCTTCTGCAGCGGACATCCCCGCAACGCCTGATCCAAGGATGACGTATTGCGTCATTTATTCTTCTCCTTGAAAACATCGGTGCGCTCGAATCTCAGCACCCCTCGCGGGCAGCGTGAAACACATTCGCCGCAGGTCAGGCAATGGGACTCGATAATGACTTCTCCCAGCCAGGCATGCCGACGGACATCGATATTGATCGGGCAATTAAACGAACAAATGCCGCACTGCACACATCGGGCTGGATCAGGAACGACCTGCCCCGCAGTGAGGACTTTTCGACGCGTTACTTCCGGTCTGAACAAGGAACGCAAGCCCATAATATTTATAATAGTCGATTAATGAGCGGAAAGGTTACGGCTGATCGGGGAAAATAGGTGAAATTTAGTAAAACAAGGCTGTGGAAATCACACAGCCTTGTTCAGGGTTGTAACTGCGTATCTTACGGGAGGGGGACGACGTTTGCCGCCTGGAGTCCCTTTGGGACCCTGCTCGATCGAGAACTCCACTTTCTGTTCAGGTTGGAGCCGTTTGTAGCCTTCCATGTTGATGGAGGAGAAGTGAACGAACACATCTTCACCTTCCTCGCGACCGATGAACCCAAAACCCTTGGTCGCATTGAACCACTTGACGGTGCCCACGTATCTTTCTGACATAGTTTCTTTCTCCTGCATGAAATTTTTCCTGGTTTTCCCAGGGCAGCGCTAATTTATCATGGCTGTTTTGCCATGTCAAGACGCCTGTCAGCAGTGTTAATTCCTGGTTTTTGGGGGTCTTTGCCGAGGGATCAGTTTCTTTCGGAAGACTGCGTACCGGGATGTAAAATGAATGGCCGGTGACGAAAGCTTGACAACCGGTCGGCCTTCGCGGATCACCGCTCTCAGTTCATCGGCGTTATTGAATGCCGGCAGCTCCAGGATCGCTCGACCCACTTCCCGTATGACATGAGCGTCCGACCCGACGGTACCGGGGACATTATGTTCCAGAGCCAGGGCGAGAGCCGCCTCGTTGTACGAAGCCGACATGCAGCGGGAGTTGAAGGTTTCGATCGCATCCACATGCGGAAGGATTTCCAGCAGGTCCCCTTTTTGCCAACCCCGATGGGCATCCAGGGGGTGGGAGACGCTGATGAACGCGCCCTGTTCGCGCAGCCGTTGGATGGTCTCCATGGGGGAAAGGCTGTGCGGGATTTCTTCGGTCATGAAGGAAGCGAGAAGCTCCCCCTGTGTGGTCATAATCTCCTCGCCCAGGATGACCAGTTCGGGGTCGATGTCCTTGCAGGCGAACGCCCCACCCATGGAATTGTGATCGGTGACGATCAACCGGTCCAGGCCGATTTTACGTGCCTTTTCCACCAGATCCCGCGGTTTGGTCAGGGAGTCTTTCGAATACTCCGTATGGCAATGAAATTCGACCCGAAACGTCTGCATGAAAGGCACCTTTACCTCACAATTTTACCTATTTTGATATAAAATCATATCATATGGAGCCAAAGAAATTTTACCAGACGACACGTTTCCGGCTGGCGGCGGGGGTGACAGGCTTCCTGATCGCCTATATCCTCCTCGCCCGTTTGGATGGCATTTGGTATCAGCTGGTGGGACATCGTCATTTTGCTTGTCGCGATGCCTTTCTGGCTTTTCTTCTTTTCCCAGTTCATTTTACCAGTAAGAAAATTCTCCGACCGCGTAAGGATCTTTGAGCATCTTCAACTTTACGCGCTGCGGTCGCACGGTCCGGCGGTCATCATCGAAAACGGACAAATTCGCCAGAGGGAAGGTGAGCAGCGCCGCCATGGACCAGGCATCATCTGGCTGGATACGGCGAGCGCTGCGGTCTTGAGAACCCCGACCTTCTTCACCCGAACAGTGGGTCCGGGCATTGTCTTCAATCACAGTCATGAATATATTGCCGCGACCGTGGACCTTCACAGTCAGACACAAGCCATGGGACCGAATGATGCGGAGGAGAAGGACGACCCGTTCAAGGCATCCAAGGAAAGCCCGGACTATGAGGAAATCCAGAAACGCCGTTGGGAGACCAGCGCGATGACCCGGGACGGGATAGAAATTGTCGCGTCAATCTCATTAAATTACGGTGTAAACAACCCAGCGGAAAGCATTAAAAATCCCAAAACCCCGTTTGGGTTTAGTGATCAAAACGTCTACAATTTCGTGCGCAACAATGTGACCAGCGAGATTATCGGACGGATGGTGGTGGACGTCTGGCGTGAATACGTGCGCCGGTTCAAGTTGAGCCAACTGTTCGAGACCCCTGAAGGCGAATCAAACAAGACGATTCTTCAGACCATTATCGCCATGGTCAATGCCCGGTTGGGCAGCGCCAAGGTCAACGAAATGGACGAATTCGGACGGCTGACCATGCGCGAAGTGGACAGCCTGGAATACCATCAGATCCAGTCGATGGGAGTCAAGGTCAGTGCCGGATTCCGCCGCTTGTGGTTTGACCCTGATGTCGAGCAGAAACTGATCGGCGCCTGGACTACCAACTGGCTGAAGAGCGCGGAAAAGGAACATGACCAGGTGGAGCGCCAGCGCACTCTGCGGACCAGAATGGGTCAAGAAGGTGCGTTGCTGGAATTTGCCAAATCAGCCAGCCAGGAGATCGGGGTGCAATTTCCGCACAGCAAGCCCGATGCGCTTGAACTACTGCTTCACGGTATCCTGCGCGGCTCCCTGCGAAATGCCACCTTGCAGCGCCGCATGACCTCCGAGGCAAATGAGTTGTCCGACCTGATCCAGTGGATTCGGGAGAACGCGGGAGGGGAGAATGTCGTCGGATAATCGGACTGCTCCCCCTGTAACCAATCCCTCCAAACCTGACAGGAAGGACGAATTCC
This sequence comes from uncultured Chloroflexia bacterium, assembly GCA_963709295.1. GTDB lineage: Bacteria > Chloroflexota > Anaerolineae > Anaerolineales > Villigracilaceae > JBGPQJ01. Next base: position 78,734 of record CAVPVW010000009.1, read on the forward strand.
TGGATTGGTTCTTTGAACTGACTCACCGCGGAGCGAGGCGCCGGCAGGCGTTCCGATTCTGGTTGTTCTTCCTGCTGTGGCTGGGACTCGTGATGTTCAATTGGGGCGGAACCATCCGCCAGGATTTGGCGAACTTTTTCCAGGTGCTGCTGACGCAGCAAGGCGACCTGATCGGAAGCCTGGTGACGATCCTCACTCATTTGCTCGATCCAACCGCGATGCGGATTCTACTGCTCATTGTGGTGACGTACTGGCTGGCATTCCAGGCGGCACACCTTTTCCTGGCGGATATCTTCGAAAAGGAAGAGGAGGTCGGCAGGGAATTCATCAAGCAGGCGGCGTTCGCTTCTTATTACAACGCCATCAACATCAGCAAGGGGAAAATTCACACTGCCTTCGAAGATTTGCCCATCCTGCTCATCGGCGGCCCCGGCGAATTGCAGGTCGAGTTGGACAGCGCTGTTTTGGTCGAAGGACCCGATGGACATCGCGTCATCGGCCCGACGGGACGAGAACCTCACGGGAGAGCCCGGTTGGACGGATTCGAACGAATCCGCCAGTGTGTGGACCTGCGCGACCACCCCGGGTCACAAACCGTGGTCGCCCGCAGCCGCGACGGGATACTGATCACCGCCCGTGATATCCGCTACATGTACAGCATCGCCCGCGGGCAGCACGTCCCCTCGCACGCCAATCCTTATCCCTTCGCCGAGGAAGCGGTCCTCAACCAGGTCTATACCCAGACGCGGACCGCTGGTCAACCGGCCGGTGAGCCGGATTGGAAAAAGAGCCTGCCCGGAAAGTTATTTGCCCAGATCAACCGCCACCTGGGTGGGTTCATTGGCGCCAACAATGTCGGAGAATTCCTGGCAAACATCGGCGAGCCTGAAATGGCTCAGATGGACAAGGTCGAGGAAACCATCGCGGAAACCAGCGTGAGAATTGCCGGGGGTGGGGAGACCAGCTCCACGCTGCGGCTCGAACCGGGAAAATTCATCCCCCGCACCAACATCAGCAATCTCTTCCAGGATGTGGATTTTGCCAAGGTGCAGCAAAAGAAGGGTTTCCAGCTCCATTGGATCGGGGTGGGCACATGGGATACGCCGGATACCGGCATCCTGGAGAACCACCTGCAAGCCTGGATGCTCAGCCGGGACAATGCCCAAAGGGGAAATCCTCAAAAACTGCAGGAACTCGAAGACGATGCCCGTATGCAGGAATTGCTGCGCCTGGTCCAGGAGATGCTGGCCTCCTTCCAGAGCGCCGTGGAGAAATCGGAAAAACCGGACCAGGTCGTGGATGAGATGCTGGCGGATTTCCACGAACGTCTGAAACTTGCGCTCGATCTCTATCACCGCGATGGGGGAGATCCTCCTCTCGAATTACTTGACGCCATTCGTGTAATCAACGAAATCCGAGGTTTTGCGGATCATTGGGTGGGGATATGATGGATAGACCTATCGAACGCTTCGCCCGCTCCGGCCCCGTGCTTGTCATAGGCGCCTCAGGGCTGGATGTGATCGCTCACCTCTCAGGCGGCTTCCAAGCAGGGTCCTCCAACCCGGCGAAAGTGCGCACCTCGTACGGAGGGGTTGGCAGAAATGTCGCGGAAAATCTTGCCCGGCTGGGGCAGGAGGTGATCCTGATCACCGCCACCGGCATGGACCAAATCGGGGAACAGGTTCTTGCCCATACGGAGAGTACCGGCGTGGACATTTCGCATGTGGTTCGCACCGACGTGTACCCCACCGGCTTTTACATGGGAATTGTCAACAGGAATGGGCAGGTGGAACTCGCCGTCGACGACATGCGGGTGATGTCTTTCCTGACTCCCGATGAATTAAAATTGCGAACGGACTTGTTCAAATCTGCCTCGATGGTTTTTCTGGATGCGAACCTGCCGGAAGACACGCTTAAAATGGCGGTGGGTTTGTCTCACAAATATAAAATT